>NZ_CP121451.1:4800000-6000000 GCF_029689945.1 Paenibacillus amylolyticus
CTGTAGGCTACATCCGTCAAAATATTGGTTACCACAACGATGACAGCAATGACAAACACCGCGGCCTGTACAATCGCCATATCATGTGTGTTGACTGCAACGACAAGCAATTGACCCAGTCCAGGCCAGGAGAATACCGTTTCCGTAATCAAGGTGCCCCCGATCAGACTTGTAAACTGCAAACTCATAATCGTTACGACCGGAATCAATCCGTTCCGGAACGCATGTTTCACAATGACAACCATCCGACCAAGTCCCTTGCTGCGGGCTGTTCGAATATAGTCCTGGTTCAGAATCTCCAGCATGCTGGAGCGAATCAGCCGGGTCATCTGCGCGGCCAGTCCAACGCCAAGTGTGAATGCCGGCAAGATCAGATGTGACAATCCTCCGCGACCGGATACCGGCAATACGCCCAGCATGACGGAGAACAGGAGGATCAGCATGATGCCCATCCAGAAGTTTGGCATGGCCTTACCAATAACGGATATTCCAGAAATAATGAGATCGGTAAACGTATTGCGTTTGACAGCTGAAATTACCCCAAGTGGCACAGCCATAAGTACGGCAAAAAACATGGCAGCTACCGCCAGTTCAAAGCTGGCAGGCAATCTCTCCAGTACAAGCTCTAACGCAGGCTGATTGTAGCGAAAAGACTGACCAAAGTCTCCCTGTATCGCACTGCCCAGGAACTTCACGTATTGCGTATATAATGGCTGGTCCAAACCCAGTGCCTGCGTCAAGACAGCGCGATCTTCAGCGGTAGCCGTTTCAGGCAACATTAGTGCAACCGGATCACCGGTTACTCGAACCAAAATGAACACAATTAATGAAACAATGAACAGCACCGGAATGATCTGTAGTAATGACTTAAGTACGTATCTGCCCATTCCTTGTTCACCTCCCTTATTAAGAAAAAGAACGGCAGGAACATGGTTATCTAGTCCCTGCCGTTCACGGCCTTATCTTTCCAATGACCGGTTACAATACCCGTTGTTACTGTGCAACAGGTGTAATCTCGTCAGCATAGAACATCTCGTCACTGCGCGGCGCGAAGTTCACTTTGGCAGTTGTTCCGTAGACACCTTCCATCTGGTACAGATATACGGCCGGACGCTCTTCAGAGAAAATTTGTTGTACTTGCTGATACTCTTTCTCACGAGCCGCAGGGTCCATGTTCACTAATGCAGATTGCAGCAATTTTTCCACTTCAGGATTGTTGTAATCCGACTCGCCTTTGGCTTCTTCCAACATATAACGATTGTAGTTATTCGAGGCATCGAACAAGGAGTTACCGATACCGATCATGAAGATTTCTTTGAATGATTTGGAGCTGTAGCGTTCACTGAATGCACTTGCTTCCAGGACATCCAGATTGATTTTGAATCCGGCTTGCTCCAGCATCGCTGCAACCACTTCAGCCTGTTCTTTATACTGTGCGGAAACGGAGATGGTCATCTCGGCCTCACCTTCAGCATAGCCAGCTTCTTGCAGCAACTGTTTTGCTTTTTCCAGATCATAGAGTGACGTTTTGTACAATGAAGGATCAGCACCGAAGTTGCCCGGTGTTACGGATGTGCGGGTTACGATACCTGCTCCGCCGGCAATGCTGTCTACAATGCCTTGTTTGTCGATAGCCAGGTCAATCGCTTCACGAACTTTCGGATCAGCCGTGATGCTGCCTTCTGTCTGACGGAAGATCAACTGAAGCACGCGCTGGATTGGCGCTTTGACAATCTTCTTGTCTGCTTCACCTTCGATCCGTGCAATGTCAGTTGATGGAATGGAAGACGCAACATCTACACCGCCAGCAAGCAATTCGGATACACGTGTAGAGGCTTCAGGAATTACGCGGAATACCACTTCATTCCATTTTGGTTCACCATCGAAGTAGTTCTCGTTTTTCACCAATTCCACACGATCGTCTTTCGTCCATTTACTGAACTTGTAAGGACCTGTGCCTACCGGTTGTTTCAGGAATGCATCAAATCCGTTGTCTGCAATATATTTCGCCGGCAGAATGCCAGCACCCATCTTGGACAAACGATTCAGCAAGAGCGGATCTGGACCATCCGTGATGATGTCTACGGTATAATCATCCACCGCTTTAACCTCTACGATATTTTTGAAATAACTGTTTTGTTTCAATGTCTCGTCCTTGGCTACGCGCTCCAGCGTGTATTTTACATCTGCCGAAGTGAATGGATCGCCATTGTGGAAGGTCACGCCTTCACGCAGCTTGAATCTCCATGTTGTATCATCAACCTGATCCCATGATGTCGCAAGCCCTGCAACTTTTTTCTGTTCACTGTCATTTTTGATCAGATAATCAAAAACGTTGACCAGAACCGCCTCACTGGACGTATTATTGTTGTTGTGTGGATCGAAACTCTCAATATCTGTTGCCGCAGCAATGGTCAGTATTGTACTTGCAGTTCCACTGTCCGTTCCTCCTGTCGCGGCATTGTCATTTGTGCTTGTCGTTTTTCCCCGCAGGCGCTGAGTACCATTACGATTGCCAGTAACGTGATCCACATGCCTGTCCATTGTCTTTTTTTCATTGTGCTTGCTCCCCCTCAGAAGTTGTATTCCTTGCCAAAAATTCAAGTGCTATTGCAGACAATATGCCGACTCCATAAGGCATCGCTGTCTCATCAAGATCAAACATCGGATGGTGAAGCGGATATCGCGTCCGTTCCTCATCGTTACCAGATCCAAGTCTGAAAAACACGCCCGGAACCTGTTCACAATAAAACGCAAAATCCTCGCCTCCTGTGGAGGGTTTGATATAACTCCATCCCTTCTCCGCATTAACCTGATCACAGGTCTCTGTTAGCAGGTCCACCATGCCAAGATCATTCACGACAACAGGGTATCCATCGCCGTAGACCACTTCGCATCCTGCTCCAAAAGAGTCACAGACTCCTTTCACAACCTGCTCGATCAAAGCTGGCATCTGTTCCCGAATGGCAGGTGAGAGGGTACGAACTGTACCGATCATCTCCACTTCCGGGGCGATGGCAGTTCCCATATAACCTCCGGTGATTTTGCCAATCGTGACTACAGCAGGTTCAAGCGGATCGACCATACGACTGACGATATTTTGCAAGGCGGTAATAACCTGAGCGGATACCGCAATCGCGTCAATGCCCTCATGTGGACGAGCTGCGTGGCCACCCTTGCCAAACACCTTGATAATCAAGCGATCAGCCGATGCAAATGCAACACCCTGACTTACGCCCAAGGTTCCCGTGTTCTGTCCAGGTGTCATGTGTAACCCTGCGATCGCATCAACCTTCGGATTCTCCAGAACACCGTCCTGGATCATCGCTCTTGCTCCTGCAAGTCCCTCTTCCGCTGGCTGGAAAATGAATTTGATGTTGCCTGATTTCGGTCTTCCCAGGCTAGTAAGCAGCTGGGCGGCTCCCATCAGGATGGAGGTATGGGCGTCATGTCCACACAGATGTGCTTTGCCTTCCACTTGCGAGCGGTATTCCACCGCTTTCTGATCCTGGATGGGCAAGGCATCCATATCTGCACGCAATGCAAAGGTTGGTCCATCTGTCTCTCCGCGAAGCAGGCCTGTAACGCCCGTCTGACCGACATGGCGTGTAACTTCCAGCCCCAGGCTCTCCAGATGCTCAGCTACGATAGCGGATGTGCGATGCTCTTCGTAGCCAATTTCCGGATGGCGATGCAAATCTCTGCGCCAGGCGCTTAACTGGGCTTGTAGTGGCTGAGCCAGCTGTATTAGTTCTGAACGATTCATTCGCTGTCATTCCCTTCATTTTCATCCGATTCAGAAACCAAACGGGCATAGATCGCGTCAGCCGAGAATTCGATATGTCTTTTCATCGTCTCTCGTGACTTGAACTTGTCATGTGCCTTCAGTGCTTCAAGAATCTCCATATGTACACCGTGGTTGACGGTACGTATCCGGTCATCATAAGGCATTAAGTCAAGCGCCGGATTAATTTTGGTCCGGATCTGTCTGACGGCTCTCTCGCAATACGGATTCCCCGAGGCTTTGGCGATGGTCAGATGAAACTTCACATCCAGCGCCCTGAACCATTCCCTTGTGCAGTCTAGCTCTATACTTTGTTGCATATAACCCTCAAGCAGTTCCAGTTCGCCTGCGGTGATCCGCTCAGCAGCCAGAAAAGCGCCCTCCGGCTCAATGATGGTTCGATATTCAAACACCTTCAGCATCTGTGCCCAATCCCGCTTAATTTCTTCTCTGGTCCGTTTATGCGAATTGGCTGTCAGAGGCAGTACAAATGTTCCGCCTTTGGCACCCACCCTTTTCTCAATCAAACCTTTCTCTTCCAGTGAAGAGAGTGCCTCACGAACGGTAATGCGACTTACATTAAAAATCTCTGCCAGATCTCGCTCGGCTGGAAGTTGCTCTTCACTCATTAGCTCTTTCAGAATAATGGCTTCTTCCAGTTGTTCTCTAATGAACTCACTGACCTTTTTGGTGGATACTTTCTCGAAACGAAATGAAAACGTACTGGACATCTAAACACTCCGATCTGTATATGGTCTAGACCTTATACCATTAATATAAATCCGACTAAACTTATATGCAATACTTTTTTTCAAGTAATTTCAACTTTCTTTACCTCACACCTCCAATTTGAACCATTTACGCACAAAAAGACGCATCTGCCAGCAGCAGATACATCTTTCCCTTCGTTAATTTACACCGCCGCTAATACATAACTCTTTCTGCCCTCTATAACTTCTTATTAGCAAAGGATCTGAAATCGTCCGTAACCGCAAGTTTGGTGCTTCCCTCCAGGTAGAAATTATCATCCGCTCTCCAGGTATGACTCTTTTTGTTCTGTCTGCGGTGATAGACATAATTGTAAGGAGAGGTCGCGTACGCTTTGAATCCTCTTTTCCTGCATTGTCTCAGGAAGGTTACATCTTCCCCTATCGAACGGTCCGTGAAGCGGACTTTTTTCAAGACCTCCCTTTTGAATAAAATCGTGCCCCCTTGTACAAATTCAACCGGTTTATTTTTTTCAGTAGGTGATCTGACCAATAGTGTCTTAGAAGCACCCAAGTAGACCAGACAGGAATGTTTGCCCACAATATCACTTTTGGTGCGTCTCAGTTCTTTCACTTGTTCTGTCAAATAATATGGTGAATAGTAGTCATCATCATCAAACTTGGCGATCAGCGAAAAGCGAGTCTTCGTAATCCCGGCGTTCAGGCTTTGTCCTAATGAAATGCTCTCCGGCACCTGATATACACGAACATTGGCAAGATTTCGAACGCGTTTCTGATATAATGCCAGATTCATGCGGTCATGGTTCAGAACAATAATCAGCTCTTTGCTTTGATAATGCTGTCGACTGTAATTTTGCAGGATGTTTTCAAAAAATTGCGGACGATTGGTACATACAACAATGGAAACACCGTGACCCGTTTTGTGTTTAGTCAAGACACAACCTCTTTTCAGCTCATTTTTCTCTCATCATATGTGCCGAAATAGAGTCCGGTATGGACCAATAGCTAGTATTCAAAACACCAAAAACCCTCTGTCTCCAATAACGGGACAAAGGGTTTTGTAATCTGATGATTGCGTATATCTGTTCGTGTATGTCTGTTCTATGCTTCGTTATTATTCAAATATACAGCCTTGCCTGTACGAGCAGATTCATAGAGGGCTTCCAGGATCTGAGATACAACCAGCGCTTGTTTTGGTGTAACCACAGGCTCCTGATCGTTCTCAATCGCTTCAATCCACTTTCTCATCTCCACATCCGGAGCACTCTCGCTCTTGCCATCATAGAAAGCTACCCCGCCTGCACTCAGTTCAATTTCATTGGTGTACAGACGGCTGAATTTCTCGCCATTAATGCGCAGTCCGTTCTTCATATCCGCACCCGCTTCGCTGCCGCTCAAGCTGCATTTGGCCTCATCCACGTCCAGGGAGTTAAGCGCCCAGCTGGATTCCAACATAATCGTTGCACCATTCTCCATCACAATCATGCCGAAGGCCGAGTCCTCTACGGAGAATTGTTTCGGGTCCCACGGGCCCCAGGCATTGGCCGCATTTTCACGTTGCGAGAGCTCATGATAGGTCGTGCCCAGCACAACTTTGGGTTGATAGTTATCCATCATCCAGAGTGTCAGATCGAGCGCGTGCGTACCGATATCAATCAGTGGACCGCCACCTTGCTTCTCCTCATCCAGGAAAACACCCCATGTTGGTACTGCTCTACGTCTAATCGCATGTGCTTTGGCAAAATAAATATTTCCCAGATCCCCCGCTTCGCACACCTTCTTCAAATACTGACTGTCTTCTCTGAAACGGTTGTTGTAGCCGATCGTCAGTTTCTTACCGGTACGTTCTGCTGCTTCCAGCATGAGCTGTGCTTCAGCAGATGTCTTCGCCATTGGCTTCTCACACATGACATGTTTGCCTGCTTCCAGGGCAGCAATGGAAATCTCGGCATGGGAAATATTCGGTGTAAGCACATGCACAATATCCAGAGACTCATCCTTGAGCAGTTCTTGATAGTCGGTATAGATTTCAGCATCTGTAGAGCCATATTTCTGTTTGGCTTCATCTGCACGTTCCTGAACAATATCGCAGAAAGCTGCCAGTTCAACATTATCCAGTTTACTTAGACTTGGCAGATGTTTACCATTCGCGATGCCACCACAGCCAATAATTCCGATACGATATACTTTACTCATATATATATTCACCCTCACTTAAGTATTGGTTGTTTCATTTTACGAAAAGCCGACGGGGTCATCCCCAGACGTTTGCGAAATACAGCATGCAGATAGTTGGCATTATTGAAGCCTGAAGCGAGAGCGATCTGTTCAATGGATACGTTACTTTCCTCCAGATTGCGGCATACGGCGCGCAGACGAATATCCTCCAGCACACGGCTGAACGGCATCTCCGGCTGTACCTGATAGAAGATTCGCTGCAATTGTCTGCTGCTGATATGGAGTTTCTCAGCGACATGCTCCAGCGTAACCACTGTAGGATGATTCGCCTCCATATACTGCACTGCATACTCATACCGATACGCGGCCATATCCCGGACAGGGGCTTCCGGCCGATTGCCTCCGGTATCGTATGCTCGCACGGTTTTGAGTAAGATGCTGATGACCAGTTGCTTGATTGACGTATAATAACCTAACCATTTCTGATCACAGGCCTCATAGGCTTCCAAAAAACACTGCATCGCCCGATGATAGTCATTCACCGGAATAAGAGGAAGTGTTCTCAGCTTTTCCATCGTCTCCTCGGATTCAGCGGCTTCCCAAGGGTCAACATGTTCTCTTGGCTTATGAACGATATCCACATGAAGACACAGTTCATCCATGTCCTCTTTGGCGTCCGCCTCCTGATAATGCACGACACCCGGTCCAGTCAAATACAGCATACCTTCCGAAAGTGCATGTGTCTGATCATCGAGAATCACTTTGCCTTTACCTCTCGGGATATAATGAAACTCGAACTCCGCATGATTATGGAAATCCACAACCCGGCCCGCTGGAAAAGAAGTCAGATGAAATCGCATCACGCGAATCTCATAATGTCCCCATACCATTGAAATATCCAGTCTCTCCAGGAGATCCTGCCGTTCAAGCATTTTCTCATAAGGATATAGGCTCAAGATTGCACACCTCCTTCATCTAACCTAACCCTTCAACTCATTCAGAGCGACTCTGCGCCCTTCCTTGTTAGAAAGATTCGCAGCTTCCATCAACCGGGTCAGCTCCATAGCGATCTGCACGTTTTCCGTTGCATCCGTATCATGTTGTATATGTGCAACCCACTGATTGAATGCGCTTTCTCTTTGGTCTGCCAAAGGAAGCTCAGTCCACTCTGGATACCGTCCCTGTGCTGCTTTTGTGCGAATCAATAGCTTTTCATCCGGTGTTCCATACAGAAGTGTGCCCTCCGTACCATGAACCTCAACTGTAAACGGAGAATGGCTGTTCACAAAACCGGCTTCGACAACGCCGACTGCTCCCGAATTCGTGAACAAGGTTGCGACTGCATTATCTTCCACTTCTTTGCCTGTAATATATCCGAAGTTCGCGTTAACCGCTGTTACTTCCTGACCCAGAAACAGTTTGGCCAGATACATGGGATGGCAGCCCAGATCAATCAGCGCACCGCCCTGACAATCCTGCAAATCGTAGAAGTGTTCAGGTAACCAGTTCGAAATCGCTCCATCATGTGATAAACGCGCTCTGACGTAAGTCACTTTGCCAAGCAATCCTTGGTTGAGTAAATCCTGAATCGTTAACGTATATCCTGCATTCAGGCGTGGTAAGGAGACTGTCATCTTGACTTTGTTTGCTTTTACCTGATGAAGGATTCTGTTCGATTCCGCCTGTGTCGACGCTATAACCTTCTCCGTGAAGATGTGTTTACCTGCTTTTGCAGCAGCGGTGATCACCTCTTCATGAATGCGGGTTGGTGCATCTACAATAACGGCATCAATGTCATCCTTGGCCAGCATATCTTCGAGTGAAGCATAGAAGGGCACGCCTAAACGTTCAGCGGCTTCCTGTCCGCGCTTGGCATCTTCATCCCACACAGCGGCGATGACTGTATCCTCATGTTCCTGTGCCTGCTTGATGTAATCCCATGCGTGAACATGCCACAAGCTAATTTTACCAATTCGAATGGTCACTGTTGTCTTACCTCCAAAGGATATAAGCTGAACCTGTAAAATTTACACTGAGCCACTCCGATTGCAGTACCATCTTCCGATCACTGTTATCCCCGTATTTTTTGAACCTTTTCCTAATGGAGAAAATCCGGGGAATGCGTATGCTTCCGGTGGAGCTTTCTTTCAGAAAGCTTTTAGGTGAACGCTTCGCTTCTACAGATTGGTTCTGCACTCTTCGTTTGCGTGTAAATATTACATTCATCTTATATAATATTCTGACATTTATCTATAAGTTATCACAGACTTCATGTATTTTTAATAGAAACTCACGACAATTAATGTATAAAATCACGACATGAATTTTATTGGGTATGTATGCAGTTCCCTATAACATTTTGGTGTGGGTGCACTTAACGGGGCGCATGACAAAACCTCCTGTCCACACTACCGTGAACAGGAGGTTTCTTATAGTTAGGATGTTCAAAAATCAATTCATCGTAACGCATACCCTTGTGTAACAATCTTGAACCCGGATATCGTCTGGCTATGCCCCTTCAACGGAGCCTTAACGCGCTCCAGCACATCGCTCTCATAGACGGCTTCACATTCAAATCCAGTATGCACGTTCAACTCAACAGATTCGGAATTCAGATTATACCAGCGAGCAATCACATCTCCGGTTTCTTCCGCGATCTTCAGTGTGGAGAATGCCAGTGTCGAACCTTGCGCATTCCATGCCAGCCATTGCTTCGTTAGAGGCAGTTCAATCTTTTGCCCATCAGCTCCTCCAGCATGAGCTTCTTGTTCATAGGTGCGCGCTAATGCCCCTAACTGCACTGTCGTCCATGGTATTGGATACACATATGCGGATGCACATGCTCCTGACTGAGCAGCATCACCGGCAAATGGAATAATCGCATATTCCACACTCTGATGTCCCAGACATTGGGCTTCCGGTGTTTCAAACACACCCCAATCTCCAAGTTCCGAGGAAGCACGCAACAGCGTTACCGCAATCGTACTGCCCTCTTCATGCTGTAAAATCTCGTATTCATTCAGCCCTTTGTTTGCAATCATCAAGCCACGGTCACCGTCGGTCACATGTAGAAAGGTTTGCTGATGCTGCGCATTACTCGGATTCACCCATTCTTTTGCCGGTGTATTGGAGCGTTTGGCAATTTCGAAGATGGAATCTGCATAATGATCGGCTGTCACCAGTTCGGATGGGAAGAGTGCGCGCAGTCGGTGATCCTTGGCCTGATTGTTAAAGTCGGATTTTACCTTGACCATATTACTACCCGCTTCCAGTGTATACGTTGTCGTAATCACAAGCGGAATAGTGTTCTTGACTCGCTGTGCCTTTCGTTCTGTAAAAGGAACCATTTGACGCTTCTCCAGCTCGAACAGTTCATCTGCTCCAGCCGGAATATCCCAGCGTAATACACTTTCCATGACTGCCCGATATGGTGACTGCTCCAAAATCCGCAGGTCTGCCTTCAGATGTTCCGTGGTCAGCGTCGTCTCTCCGTCAGGCTGACGATAAACGTATTCATTGCCAATATCACCCGTGTTCTCATATGAATTCAGACCCCTGTATACAGCACCGGAGACCTTATCTTCAATTGTTGCCGTACCATTCTCTTCAACCGTCACCCGCAAATGACCGTTCTCCATCATCATGCCCTGTACCTGGATGAGTTCGCTCGTATCGGGCATTCCAGTAATATCAGCACTCTCTGTTTGCGTCTGATCCGGAATGAGAGCATACGTCTTATAACCCAACGAAGGTACATCCACCGCTTGGAAGGTCACTCTTACTTTACGAGCCATATAAGGCTGGCGGAAGCGGTCCTTCGGAAGTTCATAGCCGAAATGTGCACCCAGATCCTTGATTTCCGCCGAATACGCCTGTCCATCCGAATCGACTAGTTGATACGCTGGCAGTGCATCTTTTTCCACTTTCTGCGCAAGCGCCTGAGGGTTAGGACCCTCTGGGAAAAATGCTTTGTCCACAATCAGGTCCATCTCCATGATCCCATTTCGATTCCATCCACTCGTGTTGAACACAGTGAACATGACTGCTTCCTCTCCCCAAGCCTCGGCAGGTTGCACACCAATAGACTCAGCAATCGCCTGTGCGCTCTGGGAAACCAATTTCTCTGCAAGCTGTCTGCTCTTGGCAAAGCGTGTCACCATCTCACGGTGAACCTCATCCACACTGCATCCGCAGATGCTGTCATGCGGGTGGTTCTGCATCAGCATCTTCCATGCATGCGTCAACAGATGATGCGGATAATCTTTGACCCCGGCGATATGGGCCATGGCGGCCAGTGGTTCGGCTACTTTTTCAAGCAACGTCTGCCCCTGCTGATTCAACTGTTTCAGATACACCCGGGCGGATGCTGTATTCACCAGTGTTCCCCAACCATCCGTGTGCTGACTGCGAAGTTCGCCTTCGATGGTCGCCAGATGTTCAGGGACATCTTTCGTAACCGCCTCAATGTAATCGTCAAAATTGGAATGGATAAATTTCACATCAGGATACAGGGCAGCTGCCGTACGTAAAGCCTCGGGCAGATCCGTCTGGATCGGCTGGTGATCACAACCGTTCATGAACAACAGATGTGGGGTCGAGGCGAATTTCTCGGCATCCTCCAGATTTTTATCCCAGTATACTTTGGCTTTCTCCGGATCAACCGGAACTTCCATCCCATTACAGTACCAGTTCGCGAACAGAATACCGAGCACTTCCGAACCATCCGGTGACCGCCAGATCATCTCGGAATAGGGAGATTCGTAACTGTCGGCATCAACGACGGCATTGTTGAATCCCGTAGGCTTCACCCCACGCCCAAAGATTGCGTTCTGAATGTCCGCCTGTTGCAGAATCTGCGGTGCCTGTCCCATATTGCCGAACGAGTCCGGGAAATATCCCGTCTTGGATATCACACCGAAAGGTCGAGCATCACGATGACCGATCAGCAGATTACGCAAATTGGCCTCGCTGCTGGTCAGAAACTCATCCTGTAACACATACCATGGACCAAAATGGATGCGCCCTTCACGAATATAACGGTCAAGTCTCTCCTGTTGTTCGGGTCGAACCTGCAAATAATCCTCCCGAATAATCGTCTGCCCATCCAGATGGAAATAACGATATTCCGGGTCCTGATCGAGCGTATCCAGCAGTTTATCCATCAGCTCGATGAGCAGGACATGATGGTGTTCATAAGGCATATACCATTCGCGGTCCCAATGGGTATGCGAGATGAGATGTGCTGTCTTTTTGGTTGTCATGTTGCGTACCTCCTGTCATTAACCTTTGGTTGCCCCGCCCATGCTGAAGCCCTTGGACATGTATCGCTGGGAGAAGATGTACAGCACAACCGAAGGCATGGTATAAAGTAGTGAAAATGCAGCCAATCTGCCGTATTCAACCATGCCGTGGCTGCCGAAGAATTGATAAATGGTGACTGATGCCGGAAGTTTCTCCGGTGTCTGAAGCAAAATATAGGGCACAAAGAAGTTGCCCAACTTCCCGAAAAGGTAAATATCGCTATCGTTGCAATACCTGGCAACATTAGCGGAGCCACAATTCGTCTCAAGCCATTCCATACGGACGCGCCGTCAATCCACGCCGATTCTTCCAGATCAATCGGCACCGAATCCATGAAATTTTTCATCATCCAGATGCCGTAAGGAAGTGAGGATGCAGTCAGGAACAGCATCGTGGCAATGATGCTGTTTTGCATTTTGAAGAACAGAAACATCTGGAATACCGGAACCATCACGGCCGTAATCGGAAGAGCTGTCATGAACAGAATGGATAACAGGAAGCTCTTCTTGAATCTCATTTCATAGCGGGATAAAGGATACGCAGCAAGAACCGATACCAGAACAACCAATATCGCTTGCCCTCCCGACAGAATCAGGCCGACACCGAATGAACGAAGATTGCTCGAATCCCCGAGTACATCCTTGAAATTTTGAATGGTCCAGGTACTGGGCATTTTGATGCCCTGCTGTGCGTTCGGATCAAATGAAGCCAGAATGATCCAGAGCAGCGGCAATAAAAAACAGAGCCCTAGAAAGACTAGAATCCCGTACTGGATTTTGCGTTGAAGCCCATGTTTGACCATAGGGATCGAACCTCCTTCATGGTTACACTTTCACTTTCATGGATCGCATGTAGAACAGGCTGGCGATGATACCGATGAACAGCAGGACCAACGATATGGCTGTGCCGTATCCAAACTGATAATTCACAAAGGCCTGGTTGTACATGAAGATTGGCAAGGTTTGTGTCGAAGTACCCGGGCCACCACCGGTCATCGTATAGATCAGCGTGAACACACCCAGTGTCTGTAGGGTAACCAACATCATATTGGTCACGATCGACCCTTTTACCATTGGAATTGTAATGTGTCTGACAATCTGGAACCCCGTAGCACTGTCAATAATCGCTGCTTCTTCAACTTCCTTCGGAATATCATCCAGAGCGGATTGGTAGACCATCATCGAAAAGGCTGTGCCGTGCCAGATATTCGCGATAATGACACTCACCATTGGGAAACTGAACAACCAGGAGATTGGATTCGCCCCAAACCAGCCGAGAATCTGATTCAATGAACCATTGTCACTGAAAAAGGCAACCATACAGAATGCCACCACAATCTCGGGTGTTACCCAACCGGCAATAACGATGATGCCGATGACCCGGCGAAACGTCACATTTTTTTCTTTCATGAGAAGAGCCAGGATGAATCCAAGCAATACCTGACCGATCACTGCGGAGAAGATGAGAAAGACCAGCGTGCGCCAGACGCTTATGCGAAAGTCCGGATCATGGAACATATTAATGAAATTCTGGAATCCGACAAACTCCAGACTTTTGGCTGCCGCCCGGTCAGAGCCATATTCGTAAAGGCAAAGCAGATCGTCAGAATGATGGGAACAATGAAAAACACAAGTAATAACAGTACGGAAGGCATGAGAAACAGAAATGAGCCTGGTGCTTTCCTTTTCATAAGTCACTCTCCATTCAAACCGGAAAAAGGGGAGTATACCGCTCCCCCTCCGAATATATCGATATCCTTATTTCTCTTCGATGCTGTCCGCGCCAAGGGAACGGGATACGTTGTCCTTCAATTGCGTAATTCCGTCTTCCGGCGTCAGCTTGCCAGAGGCAATACTCTCAACGATGCTTTGCAATTGGGCGGATACCGTTGCATATTGATCGTTCGCTGGACGGAAATGGGCCACATTCAGGAGTTCCTGTGCTTCTTTTGTATATGGACGATCGGTATAACCTTCAACATCGGTGGAATCATTACGTGGACTGAGACTGCCTTCCGCCACTACCCGTGCAGTCGCATTCTCTTTATTCATCAGAAACTCGATAAACTTCCAGGCTGCTTCCTTATTTTTCGCTTGTGCTGGAACGGACCAAGCCCATCCTCCAGACATCGTAGTGGCTCCAGGCTCTTCGCCATTTTGTGTCGGGAATGGCGCGAAGCCTATTTTCTCTTCCACGTTGGCAATTGGAGCAGCGCCGTTCTCGGCCCATGTCGAACCTGCCCAGCTACCGTCTACAGCCATCGCCAGTTTGTCCTGCGGGAACTGCTGCTGGAATGCGATACTGCCAGCTTGCCCATTCAGGGCAACCTGCATGGTTGGACCTGTTTTGTCCGTGTTAAATACCTGATCTATGAATTTGAAGGAATCCAGCAACCCCGGGCTGTTAACGACCCATTTCTTGCTAGTGTCGTCATACAGCGTGTCCGCCGTACCATAAAGTAGCATTTCCAGCGTTTGCATCGTAACCCCTTCACCGTTTGCTTTGCCCACAATCAGATTAAGCGGTGTCACACCCGGCAGTTTCTGCTTGATGGTACGTGCTGCGTCGAGTACTTCTGCCCAGCTTGCAGGTTTGAAAGGAACTTCAAGTCCCGCCTGTTGAAACAGTTCCTTGTTGTACCAAATTCCCCGTGTATCCGAGGTAGCCGGAACGCCGTACACCTTGCCATCTTCACCAGTAACCCCTGCCTTCAGGTTGTCGATGATGTGTTCTTCCCAATCGGGCCATCCCTGAACCTGTGCATCCAGCGGCTCCAGATATCCCGCAGCAGCATCCGATTTGATGATGGATGTATCTTCGGCAATGACATCAGGCGCCGTGTCAGGAGATTTCATCTGCAATACCATTTTGGACGTATAATCGCCTTCACTTGCCAATACAGGTGCAATCTTGATTTTGATATCCGGATTTTCTTTCTCGAATTGATCCACCAAACCGGATTGGAAAAACTTCGTAAGCGTATCTTCAGACCCTGAAGAACGGAATGATACGGTTACTTCCTTCTTGCCATCACTGGTTGTGCCTGTACTTGAACTCCCGCCTGAACAGGCTGTAGTTAGAATGAGTAAGGATGTCATAACAGCTGCTACCGGCATTTTCAATGAAAATTTTCTCATGGTTCGCTCTCCTCTTGTCGGAATTCGACGAACTCCGAACATTATGATGTACTCGCAGGTTCTCTCTTGCTTTCCTATCTATTTCTGTACGCGGAATCCGCAATAATCCATCATCAGCTCACTAAAGAGCATGTTGGACCATGAAAACCAGGGACGTGTATATTCATGTGGATCGTTAGCCGAGAAGCCTTCGTGCGTCAATCCGGTATCCGCATCCGTCTTCTGAATGAGCTGGAGCAATCGCAATTTTTCGTTACGATCCTCCGTCGTCAGCCCCTGCATGGATAAAGCGATGTGCCAGATGTATCCTTCCGGTGTATGCGGACTTCCGATTCCGGCAGCTGCTGTGCCCTCATAAAAATACGGATTATTCGAGGATAAAATGAAACGTCGCGTATTTTGATACACCTCGTCGTTCTCCTCCACATATCCGAGGTAAGGTAAAGACAGCAGGCTTGGCACATTGGCATCATCCATCAGATTGTAATTGCCTTTCCCGTCTGTTTCGTATGCATATACGGTTCCATACTCCGGATGTTCAACGGTGCCATAATTCTGGATGCCTTGGTTAATCTGTTCCTCCAACTCTTTGGCAGCCGCTGCCAGCACTTCATCCTCGAACACGGTTTCAGCAATTTCCTGCAGATATCGAAGCGCCACAACAGCGAACATATTGGATGGAATCAGATAACCATATTCACAGCGGTCGTCGCTGGGACGGAATCCCGACCAGGTCATGCCTGTGTAGGCTGTTTCGCTACCTCGTCCGTCTCGGCTGAGTGTATCGGTTTCGGGAGCATCCAGACGCTGGAACGTGTATGGTGATTTCGTCTCATGATGCTGTTCCACTTGCCACAATTGCATGATACTCCGGACTGCTTTGCGAAACGTATCATTGAATTGAGCTGTTCTGCCCGTGTTCTTCCACAAGAGATAACTGAGCTGAATCGGATAAGCCAGAGAGTCGATCTCATACTTCCGTTCCCAGATCCAATCATTCATCTGTGTCAGATCTCCCTGATGTCCGTTCCCACTCACCGTCTCATTAAAAGCGTTTGCATAAGGGTCCAGAAGAATATAATTCAATTGACGTTCCACCAGTCCGGCGATCATGTCGGCGATATCCTCATCCTCTGAAGCAAGAACCAGATAAGGTCTGACCTGAGCAACAGAATCACGTAACCACATGGCAGGGATATCTCCCGTAATCACAAACGTCGTCCCATCTTCTTTGCGTTGAATTGTGGTCGCCATTGTATTGGTAAAACAGTTTTTGAACATTTGGTTAAGTTCCGGATAATCCGGCATACGTTGGTTGACCCGATCAATCATGTCGTAGATTGATTGGGAGATGTCTTGATCATCTCTGGGTGTCAGCATGTTGTCCTCCTTATGTCATCCCATTAGTTAACCGCTTTCATCATCCTAAAACGAATGTAATGTTATGTCAATATATTTATTTGTATATTAGCATGTTATTTTAATTCAACCCTCCAAAATGGTATACCAACCATGGCGATGCCCCATATTAATCCACAGCAAAAAGAGACCTCGATTCTACGAAGTCCCTGTTTGAACACAATGGATTATGGAGCTGCCACATTAACCTTTTTATTTCAGCGTACTCGTTGATTTCCCCTTCACCAAGCGGGCAGGCAAAACAACCCTGTTCACTGCCATTTCGTTTTTCTGCATACTTTGAAGCACCATCTCGAATGCTTGTTTCCCCATTTCAAACTGGCTCTGTCGCATATGGGTTACACGGCTTCCTTCGGCAACGTTCGGACTGTCAAAGCAAATGATGGACAAGTCTTCCGGAATTCTCAGACCAAGTTGATCGGCTGCCTGTTCTGCAAGCAAAGCAATATGGTACTCCGCGGCAAAGAGTGCGGTAATCTGCGGGTATTTCTGTAGATGTTCCACCAAGGTCTCCACATCACGAAGTTCAACTTGAGGATCAAACACACTGGGCAGTGTTGAGAGAAATGATTCCAACCATAGTTCCCTGTTCACCAGCACCCCACGATCGTGATGAGCCTCAATGATGCCTTCAATTCGTTCTTCAATCGGTGTGGTGTTCGCAGGAGGCTGTGTCAGAAATGCGATGTGCCGGTGACCGAGATCGAATAGATAGTTCATCCCTTCCCTCGCCGCTCCTACGTTATCCGTGCTGACAGATGAAGCCGGAATGCCTTTCAAATAGCGGTCAATCAGGACAAACGGAAATTTGTTAACGACCAGTTTAAGAATCTCATCGCTGAAATATTCCCCTGTGCCGGAAAGATAATCAATCCGTCCACACCCAGTTCCAGCAGTTCCTGAATGCTCTGTTCCTCCTGCTCGGGAATCCCGAAGGAACGTCTAAGTACGAGAAAACAATCATGCTCTCGCGAAGCTTCTTCCATCCCATATAACAATTCTGTGCCATACATATCACTGAAGTTGGTCATGACCAGACCAATGAGCAATTTCTTATCCGGGTCCTTAACCGCAGCACGCGAAGCAGGTCTGTTAGGTCTTTCTTGTGACACACCCACTGTATCGGCTACAAAAGAACCCCGCCCTGGCTGACGAACAATTAATTGTTCACTCGCCAGCATCTCAAGTGCTTTTTTAGTTGTAATCCGGCTAACTCCGAATTCATCACATAATTCCTTTTCTGAAGGAACACGCTCACCCACTTGATATTCATGAAGCTGTATCCGTTCGCGCAAGGATTCAAAGATCTGTTCATACATCGGCTTGGATGCCGAGTCTTTCCCCAATACAAGCACCTCCATAAATACCCATACTTCTCATGTTCTACATCCTAATATATCATGTTATATCATTAATGTGAAGAAAGGAGAACAAGATGGCTCGTCTGGTTCAGCTACACCCATAACCGTCCTTGTTGTAAACCGGGACGGTTATGATTCGTCACTTCATTCAATTGTTGATGGCCTGACGATAATATCGAATCACCTTGCGATACATCGTCTTATCCTTTAACTGATTGAAAATATAGGGATCCGGCTTGGCATTTACCTCGATAATCCATGGCGTCAAACCTCGATCAAGTCCAATATCCACGCCAATGCTCTTTAAACGCGTGTATTTCTTACTCATGTGTCGGGCTATATGAACACCCAAGCGGTTCATCTCCTGGATTAATTCTTTAATCCGTTTATCTGAAGCATGAGATTTCAACAAGGTGTGTACGCTCATCGGCTTGGCACCACTATGGTAGTTGGTAACAATTTTCTTCGGATGGCCCAGTCGGCCGATGACCCCCGTCGCTTCCCATTTCTGTTCGGGATTCCATTGAACCATTACCCGAATGTCAAAACGCCTGCTCTTATGATGCAAGAGGTGAATGCCTCGCTGAATGAGATAGCTTTTCTGCTTCACCAGATGGGTCAGGCTTCGATGGAATGACTCGAAACTGTTGAATGTTAGACGCTTTTGATGGATCTGGTAGGCAAAATGCTGATGATTGTGCATCTCAGCCCTAATGACTCCCATTCCAAAGGTACCTATCTCAGGTTTAATATACACCATTCTATATTTCGCCAGCATGGACTTCAGGTTGGCTTGGTTAAATCGCTGTGTGTCAGGGATAAATGGTTGAATAGATGAGTTATTCAGCAACATTTTGGTTTTGAGCCATTTGCTTCGTAGCGGTTGGGATCGTTGTGATGCATCAACTCCCACTGTGCACTCCTCCTGTTATCATATTTTGTTGAACCTGTTGCTCCGAACCATGCAGTATATGCACTCTTCTTGAACGAATCTTAGGCGTCAGCACTAGAAACGGGATACAACAAAAAGCCGACAAGCCCGGATACCTCGGCTTATCGGCTTCTTGCTCAGATAATTAGAACGCAGTTATCACCCATGACACACTTTGAAATAATTAAGGTTGCAGACCCTCAGCGGTCGGTGGACTAGGTTCATTGGATTCGTCCACTTCAGGACTCGAATCTGGTTCTGGAACGGATTGTTCTTGTGCTGCGCTGACGAACAATCGTCCAGCTGCTTCGGCTTCTACTTTATTGCCAGCTGCATCCTGAGCGCGAATTACAATGACTCCACCCTCAAGAACAAGGGATGAAGGTGTTGTGTAGGTCCCCGTATAACGACCGGGTTCGGTCTCCACCAACGGAATTTCTCCTGCCCCTTGGGCATCCAGATTGAGTGGTAACTGAATTCGGAACGATGCTTGCAGACCAGGTTTACTGTCAAATGAAACGCTGACACTCTCCCCTGATGTGATTCGTACATCTTCAGCTGGCGTAATATTCGTGAGTTCCGGCAACGCCGTTTCCACAAAGACGGTGCGGGTTACGGTCGTTTTGTTGCCAGCAATATCGGTTGCTGTAATGGTAATCGTGTTTTTGCCTTCATTCACCAATACCCGATGACTGAAGCTTCTGTCTTTGCCCACTTGTACGGTTTGTCCGTTAACAGTTACCTTATCGAGGAATTGTTCCACGACATTCCCCGTTACATGAACTACCTCCGTATTGACCCGGCTTCCTTCCGCCGGGCCGGTGATGGTCAACTGCGGTTTGGTTTGATCCAAAATGATGACAACGGGCAGTGAACGATCGGTTGCTTTTCCGTCCACCACAGCCTCGGCAGTAATTGCATTAATGCCAGAACGGAGTTTCACACCGTATGAGAACTTCCCATTTGCGACAGTTGTCGTTCCCGCCAGATCTTTGCCGTTGTAGATCTTGATCTGAGCACCGGATGCCGGAGACGTTCCCGACACGGTGAAGGTTGATTGATTCGTATACGTGTTTGCAGGTGCTGTGAGCACAGGTGCATTTACCGGATATCTCACAACTGCACGAATCATGTAGTTACCTTCTTCAGCAGGTGAAGTGCTCCACGCTCCACCTACTCGCTGCCAGCTTCGACCTGCATTTGGACCATTCTCATCGGTAGCGAGTCCCGGAGCACTAGTTCCAGCTAAAGTCTGTATATACACGATATAGAAGTCGCCCGTTACAATGACCGGTTCCGGAAATTCAACCGTTGTCCATTGATCGTTACGAAGTGCAGTGCCGTCAAATGGTCCAGCCAGTTGTCGTCCCGGAGCGCCACCAGCACCCGAAGCATCATAGACGGCATATTGGAACGCTGTACCTCCAGGTACAGGCCATTCGGTGTTCCAGAATCGGAATGATGCACCCGTCAGTTGTGCAGTCTCCAGCTCAGGTGTCATTCGAACCGCCCAAGCGTTATTCGCAGCGTTAAAAGCTCGTGCGTTCTCTGCTGTTCCATCATCATAAGCAATTTCCCCTGGGAAACCGATGAATGGTTTCAAAGCAACATTTGCCTCTGCCGTACCATTACCTGGTACAGTCACAGTGACCGTTTTACTGTAATAATCCGCAGCCCGGATGGATAAGGTATAGCTCCCTTCCAATACCTGAATAGCGAAGCTGCCATCTGAACCTGTGCGAACTTCACCTACGTTGGCATCCTCCACCACGAGAACGGAAGCATCAGCCAGTGGTTGTCCTGTGCGCTCATCCGTTACGACACCTTCAATCTGTCCATGCGGGATTGCCTCCAGATTAAAGTTGGCTTTGGCTCCACTGCCATCGGTGATCGTTACCTGCTGGGTACGAGGATAATATCCATATGCCTCAGCTTTTAACGTGTAATCACCTGCTACGTGTGTGAAGCTGTACTTGCCTGTAGCCGAATCCGTCTTCACTGAACGTCCGGTTTCCAGTACGGTAACCGTTGCACTTGCAGGCAGGCTTTGTGGATTAACCGACCCTGTTCCTGGTTTTTCGGCTTCCGGTTGTTGCTGTTTCGTTTTGTTGAATTCCGCTTTGTCTGTCCGCGTAATTTTGTACCAAGGGTTATCATAGGACGGTTTTGGTTTGTCACTGTTAAGCACAACGGCACTGTCCTCTGTGACCGTCTCCGCAGCAACACCCAGTACACGGAAATCATCAATGAACCAGCCTGTTCTCACAACACTGTTGTCTGAAGTCAGACGGAACCGGAATTGTACTTCATTGCCGGTAAGTGCATCCAGATCATAAAAAACCGGTGTCCATTGTTTACCGTTTGTGCTATGTGAGAATTTGCCCAGTTCTGACCATGTCGTTCCACCATCTTTGGTGACTTCAACATATCCGTAATCATATCCGCTCTCAATCTCGTACCAATGATTAAACGTAAGTGTTCCTTCGGATACATCGGTCAAATCAATAACCGGGGATACGAGCGAATAGTCGGAGCCATTCTCGTACGTATTGTCGAGATCAGTCGCCCACACATTCGGTGGAGAAACGGCGCTGGCAGGTCCCGTTACCGGAATGCCGCGTTCCCACTCATCTTTGGTTCCCGAACGAGTCCACCCGTTATCATCGCTGCCGTCAAAATGATCGAGGTAGATATCCTCCGGCACCTCCACTGTAATGGAGACCTCATTCGATTTGTCACTTTCATTGCCACTATAATCTAGTGCAGCAACGGTATAATAATACGTCGAATCCGTAACTGTAGCCGTATCCGTAAACGTTGTTCCTGTTGTACTTCCAATGGATTCATAACCTGCACCTGCAGTTGTGGAACGATATACGACATAGGATTCGAGATCCTCATCACCCGGTCCAGTCCAGCTCAAGGCTACGTTGCCCAGAATATCGGCAGTTGCAGCCAATCCCGCAGGAGCTCCCGGTGCAAGATCATCCAATTCTTCAACTGCGAAATCATCGATATACCAACCAGCCTTTTGCACCGAGTTGTCACTGGTCAGATTGAATTTGATAAATACCTGCTGACCCGCGTATGCCCTAAGGTCCACATATTGTTTCTTCCAGTTACCACCCGTACCCGTGAAGCTTAACAACTCTTCGAACACATAATCGCTGTCCTCGGAAGCGATATATACCTTGCCAAAGTCGATGTTATTCTCCAGATCATACCAGTGTTTGAAAGACAATAACGCACCTTCTGGACTCTCAGTAAGATCAATTGGCGGTGCAAGCAGATATGCATTGCTATTCGCCAGATACGTGCCTTGCAGGTTGGTTGCAATCACCTTGTCACCCGAGGAGGCACTTCCAGGACCACTGCTTGGTGTTCCCCATACCCATGTACTTCCGGTACCGCCAGTCGTGAAGCCCAGCTGATCTTCCTCAAAATCCTGAAGATATCCGGGCTGAACGCCATTGGAGACAGCCACCTTGTATACCTGACTATCGAATCCATTGTTGCCATAGTCATTCACGCGGATATAATACTCCACACCTTGTGGCTCAATGAGAAATGCAGGAATGGTTGCTGTGTACGTACCATCTTTGCTATCTCCGGCAATCCGATTCATCGGCAGATAGACGTACTGGTTGGTACCTGTCGTTTTGGCAAAAGCCTCGACGGAGACTACCGCGACGTTATCTGTCACATGAGCCGTTAATGGAATATCAAGGCCTGTAAAGGCTGAATTGACAGGCGTGTGTTCCAGTACCGGCTCTTCCAGATCATCTCCGGCTGTAACGACTCTGCCGGATACTGTGCCGATCCCTTCGAGTACAGAACCCACAGCATCAAGCGCATTAATAATGCCGTGACCGTAACCGTTATTAGGAGATGTCGGATACTGACTATCTGTTCTCGGTGTAGCCGTATCTGTAATGATCTGCTCCAGCTGATCCACCGTTAGGGAATGATTGGCCTGAAGCAGGAGTGCAGCAAGAGCAGTGGTATGCGGACCTGCCATTGACGTTCCGTTCCAGCCTCCCTCATATACACCACCCGGAACTGATGAACGGATATTTACTCCAGGGGCAGATACTTCCGGTTTGATCTCGCCATATGGAGATGGACCCAGTAACGAGAAGGATGCCAAGTTACCATTAATATCAGTGGCTCCCGTAGCGAAACTTTCAGGGTAATTGGCAGGATTCGCAACTGAGCCGGGACCACCCGGATTCGTCAGTCTTACATTGCCTGCGGAGAACTCGGGAAAGATCTGCGCATCACGCCAGGCTTGAACCATGGGCCGGAACCATTCATCGAGTCCTGCGCCCCGCCCCATGAGTTGTTGACGACATCCGGTGCAAGTTCAGGGTGCAGATTGCCTTCCGCATCCACTGGTGCGATCAGCCATTGTCCGCCATCCAGAATAATCGCATCTGTTGTCTCCGGATTAAATATCCGTACACCAATCCATTTCGCACCGGGGCAACCCCGATCTGATCGGTACCGTCTGGTTCCGAGCCAACCATCGTACCCATGGTATGAGTACCATGTCCGTCTCCATCCGCAGGAAGTGAAGCATTGCTGTGCGGATCATACCAGCTCAGTTCGGGATCAACGATATTGCCCGAAGCATCCAATCCCCGCCATTTACTGCGGAGCGCAGGGTGGGTATAATCCACACCACTATCCAGATTCGCAACAACAATCCCTGTTCCATCGATGCCCCTGTCCCACACGGCTGGCGCATTGATATAGTCCAGGTTCCATTCCACGTTCTCTGTTGCAAGCTTGTCCTTTGCAGCAGGCTCTTTGTCTTTAACTCCGACTGAAGAATCTTTGGCTGGCGTTTGGGCCGCCTCTTTGGCTGATGCCGCATTCGCCGATTCTTTGCTCACTTCGGCTTTCTGTAAGTATCGTGTCTCATTCGGTAGAATCTTCTCTACCTCAGGCAGCAGCGCAATCTGTTCCATCACTTCTTTGGTACTCGTCACTGCCAGTGAATTGACAATAAAATAGCTTTTATATTCTTTGACCTTGCCCAGGTCAACTTCCTTTTCCAGATAAGTTTCCAATGGATATTGTGTACGTGAGGCAGTTTCTCGCAGAGAGCTGACGACCGAATTCCGAACAGACAGCTTTGTGGCTGAAGCGGTTTGTTTGGCGATGGTCGCCTTTTCGAGGGCCTGCTTGGAGACTGCTGCTGTATCCACCTGTTCCTTCATTTTCACCAGATAGGTAACGTATTCACTGCCTTCAAATTCTTTGGTCAACTTGGCGTTTACTTTGGACTCCGATACTTTGGCGAGTCCAGATTTCATATCCAATTTGGATGATGTGGAGTTTTCAGCTGAAACCGGATGAATGATCGAAAATGCAAGGAGAAGCGAGAGCCCCATGGAGATGGGCTTGCGTAACCGATTAATCTTTATCAAACTTTTCCACTCCTTTTACCCGGTTTTGTAATTTAGTCTGGTACATATGCCCTTCTCTGGAGAATCAAACGGTAGACTGGACTTTATTGAGGACAGAATTAACGCCCTGGATTTCACATAAGCCTCACCTCCTTTACAGGTCTGGTTAGGGAACAGTAGGGTCAGAAGAGATATACAGTTCAATCTATGTTTTTTACTTGGAAGTATAGGAGATTAGGAACGACTTGGGTTAAGACGTAGAACTAAAAGGTTGGGTGTTTGGGTCATGCAACGAGAGTGAATGTCTATAAGCATTCATGTGGAAGGGTAATCAGGAGCGTTAGCAGAACGCTTGCCAAGGAGTAGTGAATACGAATTTGGATTGTGTTTCGAGTAAGTTAGGAACATTTTTATTACATATACTAGGCAATTAGGAATTTAATTGGATTTTATTGGTATAGTATAGAATCATTATTCGATATATACAAGCATTTTATTGAAAAATATAGAAAATAAGCCTATTAAATGCTTTTATGTGTCTCATGTCGCTTACGCCTTCATGCTCTTTTTTCGCAATTATGCATTCTGTTTGGCTTAATGAACAGATTTAGTAGTTCTATGAAACTACGTATTGATGGTCAGGGTTACTTTTCAAATCAAGGGGCCAAATAGACATCTATTCTGCTGTTACCTTTTTCGTTCATGGTGCGTTGGCATCGTGGGGACCTTCTCCTTGACCTTCTCATCTTATAAATGTTATTTTGTGAACTATATATGAATAAAGTATATATTTAACAAAAATAGTATAGATAATCCTGCAAATCGTATTGTATATATTTGGTATTAAATGTACGATTATCTTGCAACATACATTTGGCGCCAGATCAACCTTACTCTCATCCTAGGAAATGACGGTGAGGAAAGCTACTGCTCTATTGATCTTTTGTCTTTTGATGAAAAGTATTTTAGTGAAAAGTACGAATTCTACTCTAATTTAAATTTTATATATCCTAAGGAGATGTTGAATTGTGAAAAAATATCAAAAAACAGCAATTGCAGCTCTTTCTTCCATGGCGATGCTCTTAGCATCTGTTCCAGCGGTATTCGCTGATGAAGCTCTTACGGTAACTAACCCTTCCTCCCAGGAAGTTCAGACACAACAACAGTCCCAAGCACAAGATATTAATATTTTTGCTCAAAATCCCATAAAAGAATATTTCAATGGAGGATATAGTACTGATATCTACTTGAGTGGAAGTGTCACCTTTAGGTTTAATCCTCTTACAACAGGGGAATACGTGTTTAATGTTATAGATATGACTGGAAAACTGAAGGGAGATGGAAGAGTAATCGTGTCTGATTATGGTACGAAAAGCATCACTCTTGGGAACTTGATTGGGTATCATAAAATTATAGCTTACTCCCCCAATGGTTATGGTGGAAGCTATGACATTTACTACTAATGCTTGGTAGTACTAGCTATTACAGCTATGTATTAAAAACTCAAACCCCATGGCTCTTATGAGTCATGGGGTTACTTTATGATTTTGAAAGAAACGATTGAGTCGGCCCCAGATCAACATGTATATCTCATCATGTAATGTTCACGCCACCACTTGCATAACCAACAACGGTATTCACAAGGCTGAGTCCCGTTGCCGTTGCGGAGAATACGAGCAGAAGACGCGTCTCTGCTGTAACCGGTATGGCCAACCCGGTTGTTATGCCATTGGAGATGCTACCCAAAGCAATGATACCAGTGAGTGGCGGCGCCAGTGTAACGATGGCCCCTGGTACCGCAGTGAATGCATTATCCGGAGTAGGTGAACTGAATAATTGCGCAGTGATGGTCACCGTTGAACCGACCAAAGCCAAGGCTGCTGTTGTACTGAAATAGGCCGCAATGGAAGTGATAACGCCATCACGTGGGGCAGAGAACGCAAAGTTAATGAGTGGGCCGACAACCGTCCCCGTCAAATCAATCGTGCCACCCAGAATGCTGACTCCGGTAGCCGAGCTTCCGAAACCAATGAGACTTGTCGTTCCTACCAGTCCACCAGCAATGGTTGTCAATATGGCAGGTCCGCCGGAAGCAAACGGTATAATAGCTCCCGAACCCGTAGCGCCTGTTACGCCAGTGCTGCCAGTTACTCCAGTAATCCCCGTTGCGCCGGTCAACCCGGTATCACCTGTGACTCCAGTCGCTCCGGTTACTCCTGCAAGCCCGGCTGCACCTGTATCACCTGTGACTCCCGTGGCTCCCGCTATGCCCGGATCACCCGTCGCCCCGGTAGCCCCGGTTACCCCTGCAATTCCAGCTGCACCTGTATCGCCTGTGACTCCGGTGGCCCCCGCTACGCCAGGATCACCCGTTGCTCCGGTAGCTCCGGTTATCCCTGCAATTCCGGCTGCACCCGTATCCCCCGTTACTCCCGTGGCCCCCGCTACGCCAGGATCACCTGTTGCTCCTGTAACACCTGCTGCCCCAACAGCTCCAGTACTCCCCGTTGCACCTGTCGCTCCTGTTGCACCACCCGCCGGGCCCGTTGCGCCAGTAGCTCCCGTGGCACCTGCTGCTCCTGGTGTACCCGCAGGTCCTGCACTACCTTGGGATCCAGCAGCGCCAGCCGGCCCTTGTGGACCAGGTGCACCCGGAGGACCCGCAGGTCCAGCCGGACCTTGACTCCCGATGTTTCTAAGCCCTGAAGTAATGGCCAATTCGGTCGCCCGGATCAAAATGACCAGTTGATCTTTCTCAGCCGAATCGATATTTCCCTGTAAGATGACGGAGAGCAGCACATCCAGCAATTGCTGCAGATTGGTCCCCACACTGATCGGAGAAAATGGAACGGCCTCTGCAGATACAATTGTAAGCTCCAAGGCTGCTTCGAGGTCTGCGCGGGTTCCCTTTTTCAGTTCCGATTGATGAATGAGGGCCAGTAATTTACGCAACACCTCGATCAGAAGCGAAACATTGTGTGGAGTCGGATTGGCAAAAACCTGTACAATGGCTCCTTTTAACTCGCCAATCAGCTTGAAAAGTAATTCAGCTTCGATTTCAAAGCACTGGTGATGTTCTTCTCCTCCTCAGTGAGTCAAATTACTACTTAATACGAAGTCGGTCGAGCCATACTGACAGCACTTACATGAATTATATTCACAATATGAACTGAATATTTCTATCCATAAGTGGACAACTCAAAGAGCGCTATCCATTGAGTACGAAACTCCTGGATGCGCCCTTTTTTGATATAACCGTTCTCAAAATGATCTTTGTTGATTAGTCCAATTCAATTTTGAAAACAATCGGTGCATTACTCTTCACAGTTGTCGTTGTAATCGTCAGTGCGTCCGTGGTTCTCTCCCATTGCGGTTTTTCCTCGTATCCAAGTACCTGAATGTCTTGAATAACCCCTTGATAATGATGAGAACCTTCCTTCAGCGATTTAATGTGAATCACTCCGTTATCCGGGTAGGCAAGCACAGTGGCATACAGATGGCTTTCTTTTAACGTAAACCGTATATCTTCACTTGTAAATATCTTCGTATCTCCATCCGTGAATTGCCCTTCCTTCACCTCTGTCGGTCCCTCGCCAAACGTGCGCCAGAAAGTCGTATCATAGATCGCTTCCCCATTCACTTCCAGCCACTTGCCGATGCTGAGCAGAATGTCGCGATCCTCATCCGGTATACTGCCGTCTGCTTTGGGGCCAATGTTCAGCAGCAAATTTCCGTTTTTGCTTACAATATCGACGAGATCCCGAATGATCTCCTCAGCCGTTTTATAGTTATTATTTTCCGTGTAACACCATGAGTTTTTAGCGACAGCCGTATCCGTTTGCCAAAAATAGGGCTTGAGCTCAGCGAATTGTCCCCGTTCCACATCCGGCACGGCACTTCCGAACATATAAGCCTCATGTTTATAATTGATCGCTACAGGTACGCCCCATTCGTCACCTTTGTTATAGTAATAGGCTGCGAATTTCTTAAGATACGGTTTGAACGCAACCGTTTGAATCCACCAATCAAAATAGAAGACCTTCGGCTGGTATTGATCCACCAGTTCACAGCATCGAATCAGCCAGTCTTCCAGATACTCTTCGGTTGGAGGCGAACCATACAGATCATGATGATCCGGCTCAGGCATGGCTGGCCAATAGAAATCCCCACGCTCCAGGGGTTCTTTGATATCGGAATCAAACTCCTTCCCGTGAGACATGAAGAACCAGTGCTCCGCGCGGTGAGACGACACACATAAGGTCAACCCTTGCTTCTCATACGCGGCCTTCATCTCACCCAGAAGATCCCGTTTGGGGCCCATTTCATATGTGTTATAGTGAGAGATAGAGCTCTTGTACATCTGAAAGCCATCATGATGCTCTGCCACGGGCATAACATATTTGGCTCCAGCCTGTTTGAATAACGTTGCCCATTCGTCTGCATCGAACTTCTCTGCACGAAACATTGGAATGAAATCTTTATATCCAAATTCCTTATGAGGTCCATACACCGCGAGGTGATGCTCATACGCTTTGGTGCCTTGTATGTACATATTTCGCGAATACCATTCGCTATCATAGGCCGGTACAGAATACAGTCCCCAGTGGATGAATATGCCGAATTTCGCTTTGGGTACCATTCGGGAACTTGAAAAGCGCTCAGCGAACTCCAGTTGTCCTTGAATTTGCCGTTCGCAATCGTTGCTTCAATCTGTTGCATATATTCATGTTTGTCCATGTGATGTTGTCATCCCTTCTGTTATCGTCTGTAGTTGTATTGTAGTGCTGAGACCGAAGGATAAACATGCAGAACATTAACTTTTAGATGGACAATAATAACCTTGTATGGAGATGAAAAGTATGAATCACCAAACTTTGCTCACGAACTACCTGTCCAATCTCCAAGTCGAATTATTTATGGTCAATTACAATCGATGTGATACGGACTGGCGGGATCTGGATTACACGCCCGATTACAGCAAGTTTTATTTCATATGTGAAGGCGAGGGTTGGCTCAAGATTGGCGATGAGGAATATTACCCTGCGCCTAATCAGCTTATTTTAATGCCTGAGGGAATCAAACAATCCTACTCCGCCATTAATGACCGTCCGTTTCTCAAATATTGGTGTCACTTTAGTGCGAAGGTTGGGGAATCAATCTGTTCCAAATTCTGAAATTGCCCCACATCTGCACGATAGATCAACCTGAGTTGATCCAAGACATTTTCAGCAGCATCCTTACATATGCAAAATCCGGTGAAATCTATGCTCATATGATGGCCAAGAGCAAATTGACCGAGTTACTGTCCCGCTATCTCATGAATCTGGATCTGGAACAGATCTCGTTCATTAACGTGCCTGTCATGGAGAAATTGTCTGCCATTCTGGCTTACATTGATTCCAATATCGAAGAGAATATCTCGGTACAGGATCTGGCCCAGATCGCTTACATGCATCCCAATTATTTCATTCGATTCTTCAAGCAGCAGATCGGCCTTCCTCCGATCCTCTACATAGCTGGCAAAAAAATCGATAAAGCCAAGGAGCTGCTGACCTGTACCCCGAACACAATAACTGCCATCGCAGAGCATCTCGGGTTTAGTGATTTGTACTATTTCTCCAGACAGTTCAAAAAGCATACCGGACTCACACCAACGGAATACCGCAGACAAAAAACGATAGTCACAACGAAACACGGTTTATAAATAAGCTCAGTTCAGAGAGAGTTCCCTCATTTGGAACTCCCTCCTATAGTTCTGTTTATATCTGCAGACCTGTTTCTGTTTACTAGTTCATGCTGAGTTGCTTTTTTGAGTTCTCTCAAATAAGCGTAGCCATAGTTTTGATCCGGTTCAAGATATGCCCCCTCGGCCCATTCATTCCAGGCATTAACAAAAAGATATTCACTTTGGTACAATGTCCTTGCTCTCTCCATCTGTCTTGATAGATACAGTCCAAATTTCTCTGGAGTTGCACCGAGTGTACTCTGTCCATCAACGCCTCTGCGCGGTGTATTGTCCCAATTGACAAAAGCGCCTGGGTAGACAATTTCTCCGTTACGGTGTGGTGTTCGTTCCAGAATGGAGGACCATACCTTGTCGTAATTCACGGCAATATGCTGCTGGCCCTTGATGTTCATTTCGATCCAGATCCCATTCATATGTCCATGTGCAAATGTATAATGCGGTTCAAATTCCATGCTTGCATCAAAGATCTGATGATTACTTGTAGGGAATCCGCCAATGGTCTGTACAACATGAATGCCTTCCAGACCTTGCTCCAGAGCCAACTCTCGCCAAAACTGTATCATTTCCTCACATCGAGGGATGCTGGCTGGCCGATAGATCAGAAATAATGGCTTTCCTTCCACTCGAATATATCGCTTATCCTTAAATGCCATTACCAGATAATTAAAGTGTTCTTCCCAATCATCCCGATCCCCATAATTTTGCGCCATGAGAATATCCGATTCCTGCCCATCCCACTTTCTGGTCCAGGTTTCATTTGCCCAGGACAAACAAAATGGAAAATCAGGCTCTCCGCTGTTCAATATTTCATTAACCGGTTTTTCCAGCAAACGCTTGCCTCTGAACCAGTAATGATAATAACAAAACCCATAAATGCCATGATGTTTGGCTGTTTCTGCTTGCCACTTTCGTACATCAGGATTGGAAAGATCATAATATTTCCCCGAAATGGCTGGTTAGGTTGATGATGACCTGAATATAAAGGAGTGGCTTTTTTAACATTGGTCCATTCCGTAAAACCGTCTCCCCACCAACGGTCATTCTCCTTAATCCGGTGAAACTGGGGCAGATGCAGAGCAATAATCTTCAACCCGAACGCCTCCAATGCAGCAACATGATGCAGTCTGCACGCCTGTGATTCTTGATGGTTTATATATAAATGATATCCAACAGTCGCAGTGTTTTTTGCAGATGGGATTGATTGTATTTCATGTATGCCAGGGCATGACTCGCGGCCAGTCTTCTTGCATCGATACTCTGCCAGTAGTGTTCAAACTTCTGAAGGAGTTCTTCGCAGGAGGCGAATTGTTGGAAAAAACTAAAATCCACCACGTTACTCTGATTCGCCGAGGGCCCTATGAGCTGAAACGTCCCGCATGCAGCAATTTCCATCACGTGTTTGATGGATTCTCCACTATGAATAACGATTTTGCTTCCGTTATAGTACATCTGGCGAGCTTCTTGACTGTGAACCGGGTTGAAATCTCCTAGCGGTGCCCAGCCCTTCCCATCCACCCGAACCATCTTGTCATTCAGCAGACCGGATGTGGCCAAAGTCGTTACCATGCTATCCGGTTCCGCATCCCCGATGATATACACATCTGACTCGTACTCCGAGGGGACCGCTTGCGGACAGAATATATGGGGATCAGGCGGCATTAACAGTTCATTCCGAGCAGAGCCTGCCAGATGCTGCTGATGGTCAATCATTGACCATGAATGCTGCACAAAGACATGATCAATCCACGGCAATATGGCATCGCTTTGACTTCCATTTTGATTCGGAGACAACCAGATTGCTACTGGGACGGTTGATTCTTTTAACGCTGTGATATTCTCATTCGGCAATTGTTCATCACTTCCAATAATCAGAATCAGGTCAACCTCCATTGCAGACAGACTGGCTGAAACGGATTCTATATATTTAATCTCATTTACATGCCTCACGAGATGTTTAAGACTTTGTTCAATCAGTACACAATGTGATGACATTTCCCGGTCATTACACGGTGTAATCAACAGTACATTTAGCTCTTTATAGATCACTTTGGACTTTACTCGATTAGATGCATGTTCCTCCTGCATCATTTTCAGCCATTGTTGCTTGAGCTCTAACTGCTGTTCTGCCATATGCTTGCGCATGGATTTGAGTTTTCGGTTCAGTACGCCATGCATCTGTCTCAGAAATAACTGGTTTGCATCGTGAACTGAACGATTCTTTTTGACAGACTTCACTTGCATTTTTGACTTCTTTCGGATAACAAACCCTCCCGTTCCAGGCGTAAACATTCTCTGCCTACAATATGCAAGGAATAGTGGCATGGTTTCTTTTATGGACTGCTTCACTCGCTCTTCATTGCAAAACGGGCTTTATCTCGAACAGATAATGTGTGGTCACCCGGATCGGTTCAGATCTTGTCCTCATAGAATATAAGAATACGATATGGGAGATGATGTCATTGCCAACTTTTGATAGTATCCTTGTCACCGGCAATCAGACGATAAATCAGAATTTACAGGTTAATGGTAATCAAACTGTTGGTGTTGATCTGCAAGTCAATGGCAGTCAGACCATAGCAGGCAGCCTGCAGATCAACGCCAGCTCCTCGATTGTCAATCATTTGGGTGTAGGCGGAGTAGTCCAAGCTGGAGATAGCGTCAAGGCTGCTGACACAATTAATGGCCCTTAATCAGCCTACGCTTCCCGTGTCTCTACCAACTCTGCAACAGTTCAGATATTACAATCCTGGTGTTGCGGGTCAACCCGGTCTGGTCTTAACAGGAACCGCTGGCAACCAATATATTCTGTTCGTTGATGAGAGTAGTGGAACACCCCATCTTGCCATTCAACCGGTATAATACGATCCGTCCACAGGCCAATGTCAGCAAAAGAAGCGATATCCGTCAGCATTCCGGATATCGCTTCTTTTGCTTTATTTTATGAAGATATAACCTGGTATAACTCAGTCCATTTATACATCTGTGATCAATACGGACAAGACACTCTTGCTTTTCAGCTGGAACTTCATCAATTCATCGTCGCGCAGCTTAACCTGTACGTTGCCAGTCTCCTCCCCATCATTGAAGAGGACTAATGCTACGGAACCATCGGCATTTTTGAAAGCCACAGAATAAATGCTATCATCACTGGATATTGATTCAATCCGAACAGCCTTGGGACGGATCAGAGCACTAAAATGGGCCAGGGCATAATAATCAAGTGTATACGTAAGTTCCTGGGTTTGTTGATTCACCTGAACGATCCCACGACACGTACTGCGGCCAAATCCCGGAACAGTCGGCCCATTGTTCTCATCAAGTGCCATATTCCATAGTACAAATGACTTGCTGTAATTACGAAGAATCTGAATTCCTGTTCGTATCACATTCGAGAAGGCCTGTTCAAATGGCGGGATCCACTCGCCGCCCGAGCCTTCGGTGAAGTGCACTTCTTTGCCTGCAAAGGCTTCGTATACCTTCGTTTGAGCAGATGCATCGCCTCCGTACCAGTGCCAGGCTACGCCGTCAACTTCCTCTCCGGCTTGTTCCAGCACGGTGAGTGGATAGTCCGGTTGATCCCAGTTGTGATCGTAACAGAGAATTTTGGTTGGAATATCGTTACGAACAAAGGCTGGTTTGAGATGGTTTTGAATAAAGTCTGCTTGTGCTTCGGCCGGCATCAACATACCTGGATAATGCCCCGGTTCATATAGCGCCTCATTCTGTGGTGTGATGGCATGGATGGGTAATCCATGCGCTGTATACGCTTGAATATATTTCACAAAATATTCGGCATATACGGATACCATTCCGTCTTCAATTGACCGGTAATCATGGAGCAACTCGTTTTCATCCAGCCGGGTGCACTCCATGGTGAAGCAAACAGTTTCAATTCAGGATTCATTGCTAATGCTTGTTGGGTTAAAGGAATAACATCCTCTTCATCATGTGCAATGCTGAAATGGGTTAATTCTGGATCTGTTTGCTGTTCTGGCATATCGTTATAACTGTATACCGTTCTGGCATAGTCCGAAGCCCCCATCGGATTGCGAATGACCGAGAGCCCAATGCCTTTCTCCGGATGGAACAGCCGGGACATGAGTTCATCCCGCTGCTCCTCGTTCAAGATTTGATGGATCAGATAGGCAGAAGAATCGGTAAACGAAGCACCAAATCCGTCCATTTCCTGATACGTTAGCTGATCATCCAGTCGAATCGTCGTTGTCTTCAGATCAGGGGAATGAGGTTGCAATTGATCCACGGACACAGGTACAAATAATTCATCTTCTCCTGTTGATTTGTACATTTTGAATGTAGTCATAGAATTCTCCTTCATGTTTCTATTATTGAATGCCCAGTTTCTCTTTGTTCCGTTTCATCTTTTCACTGCGTACCTTCACAATTTCTTCCCAGCGATTTTCACCTAAAAATGACTTGTAAGCTCGAATGCATTGTCATATGAGGCATCATCCTTGGACCGTACCATGCTGACCAGCGTTGTATTCCATTTCGTATTAATTGCTGACAACGCACGAGCTTCAGGTGTACCTTGATCCGGGCTAATATTCTCCAGAATGAAATGTGGTTTCAGCTTGCCTTTGCCCCACTCCTGCATCTGTTTAATCGCTTCCGGAAATGCATCTGCACTGAGTGCTTTGTGACGATCATGACCGAAGAACATAAACTCACCCATCCGATAATCCTTTTTGAATTGATCCGCATTATTCAGTTGCAGATCTTTTACCGCTGGCAGCAACTCTACAGTTCCGTCCGACTTGGTTTGGTAGGTTTCACCCTCGATCCCGTAATTCATGAGTGTCTGGCCTTCTTCACTTAATAAATAGGTGAATATCTGAATTGCCTTGGCCGGATCTTTGCAATCCTTGGAGATGTAATTGATCATCCACCCCGTTATCCCCGATTGATTCAAAGTTGGTGCGTTGCCTTTGGTGCTCTGCGGTCCATCAATAGCGACATATTCTTTGCCCGGATTGGCACTCATGTAGATTTGCAGGTTCCCGCCTTGTTGAGGTGTACCATCAAGCAACATGGTCGCGTATTTACCGGACTTTACTTTTTCCTCAAAAGCCGTTCCATCATCGGCAAAACTATCATCACTGATATTGCCGTCTCTGTACACGGTGTTCAGTGTCTTCAGCCACGTAAGGTAATCTTCATCCAGATTACGATCGTAAAATTCTCCCGATTCGGTCTCCAGCGGAACGCCGATGAAATCTTGCAACGTATCCCCGAGTGACCCTGTTCCTTCACCAATAGAGTTGAATCCAAACGGAATCAGTGCAGGGAACTCTTGCTTAATTCGTTTCATCACGCTCTGGAATTCTTCTGGCGTTCCAATGACCGGACTACCCAAAGCTTCATACACATCCTTACGAATGACAAATGCCGTTTTGGCAGGAATGTTACCGCTATCATAATCCTCTTGTGTATTGGAATAGTTCGGGTAACCATAGGTTTTGCCATCCGCCAACTGGAACCAGTTCAATGTATCCGCAGCAGCAACTTTATTGAAGTAGGGATCATATCTTTCTGCCAGATCGTTCAGCGGCATGGCCCAGGTTGCAGCTTTTTGCACCACAGGAGAGTTGGAGTCAAATACGGTCAGCAAGTCAGGCATATCTCCACCTGCGAAAAAGGTATTTAACTTGGTATCATCACCCGTGATGAATTTAATATTGATATTCAGATCCTCTTTGATTTTCTTCGTGACAATATCCTTGCCAAAATCGGTGTTCCACCAGTCTGCATTGACGTACCACGTCAGATCGGTAGCCTCTTCTTTTTTATCCAACTGCCAAGCCGGCTTCTCCGGGTCTACCGTATACCGATCTTCAATGGACACCCAGTTGCCTTCACCGGAGCCCCCGGATCCACCGCTGCAACCTGTTATCATAAGTACGGCTCCAAGCAATGTCGCGAACAATGTGAGCCCTTTTTTTCCTGATGCCTTGTTCAACTTCAACATGTTTTATTCCTCCTCAAGATGGGGTGTTTGTTGCTCCTATTCCTTGACTGCTCCGAGCATCATTCCCGAGATAAAGTATCTCTGAACGATGGGATAGATCAGTACGATAGGTAATGTGGTTATGACGATGGTGGCCAACTGCACGCCCTTCGTCGTTGTTTCAATTACAGCCGAACCCCCGACATTTTGCATGGATTGGGTCTGCGACTGCACGATAATCTCATACAGCATCATCTGAAGTGGATACAATGATTGATCGGTAATGTATAGCTTGGTTGTCATGAAGTCGTTCCACTGCCCCACTCCATTAAATAGCGCAATTGTAGCCATGGCAGGCATGGAGAGTGGAATGAAGATTTTGAGGAAAATATGCCAATCCCCTGCACCGTCAATCTTCGCCGACTCTTCGAGGGAATCCGGTACGTTACGGAAGAAATTCATGAGAATCACGACATCATAGAAGCTGAACAACGCCGGAATAATGTACACCCAGAAGCTGTTAAGCAAGCCGAGTGATTTGATCAACAGATAGGTCGGAATCATGCCTCCCGAGAAAAACATGGTAATAACACCCATGGCAACGTATAATTTGCGGCCTCTTATGTACTTTTTGCTCAGACCATAGCCCACCATGGCACAAAAGAACACATGTGTAACCACACCAATCGTTGTTTTGGATACCGATATGAAGAAGGCCTGCCAGATGCCCTGATCATTGAATACCGCTCTGTAATTCTCCAGCGAGAATTCCGGTGACCAGAAGATGAACCCACCTTCCGCCAACGCTTTCCCCGAGCTAAAGGAAGAGATGATGACATTCCAGAGAGGAACCAGAATAACGACCGTACAGATGATTAACAAAATGATGTTTAAGGTATCAAAGATCCGACTATCCAGATCTTCTTTTGCCACCTTTCCATTCACGCGGGATGCCTCCTTCTTACAACACAGATTGATTATCGTTTAATTTGCTTGTGATTTTGTTCGCCGTGACGAGCAGAATGACAGAGATGATCGAGACACCCAAGCCAACGGCCGTGGCATAAGAAAAGTCTCCCTGCGACATCCCCATACGATAGACGTATGAGTTAATGACTTCCGCTTTGTCGCGGTTTTGGGAATTCATGAGAACCAGGGTCTGATCCAGATTCGACCCCAATAAACCGCTTACAGTTAGAATCAGATTGAGGCTGATGATGGAGCGCATATTAGGTAATGTGATATTCCAGATTTGTCTGAGACGGCTTGCTCCATCGATTTTGGCAGCTTCATAATACGTAGGATCAATCTTTGCCATGATCGCCAGATACAGAATCGTTCCCCAGCCTGCCTCTTTCCAGATATCCGATAAGGTAGCAATCCACCAATACTTGCCTGCATCCAGCAAAATGTTCTGCGGTTGCGAGATTACTCCCAGGCTAAGTAACAACTGATTAAATAAGCCCGTTGTTGAAAACCAGGTGATCAGCATTCCCCCAAGTACGATCCAGGACAAAAAGTGAGGTAAATATGAAACCGTTTGCACGAACTTCTTGAATCGTCCGCTGTTTAACTCATAGATCATGATCGCCAGAATAATGGGAATGACGAAGCCGATCCCCAGTTTCAGAAAACTGATCCCGAGTGTATTCACGACTGCATCCCAGAAGTATTTGTCAGACAAGATGATTCTGAAATTGTCCAGTCCTACCCAGGGAGCCGTGGCCAGTGTATCAATGACCGTGTAATTTTTGAAAGCAATTGTCAAACCGTAGATCGGGATATAACAGAAAATAATCATAAAGATAATGCCAGGGATAATCATCGATTGAATCTCCCATTGTCTTCGATAATCCACTACGAATGCTTTGACCCGTTGTCCGACAGGCTTCTTTCCATTGGGATTTATCGTGTTTTTACCGGTTGATGGTTCTACGGCTAATTTATCCACGTTCTTTTGCTCCCCTCCATCTTGTAATGACCATAAAAACGTTTTTATTTTTCGACACAAAATCCCCTTTGTTTGTACTTGTGTAAAAAAAGACCGGAGAAGCAGCTGAGTCAACTATGTACGATAATCTTTCCGGTCGATCTTCACATGACTTGAACCTCGAACTACAAGCTCACCCGCCAATTTCTGTGCTGCCCCTTGTTCTTTCTCCTTGATCATGCCCACCAGTTGATTGATGGCCAGGATACCCTGTCTTGCAATTTGATTTCTTACCGTTGTGAGCGGTGGAGAAAAATACTGCGCGATATCAATATCGTCAAAACCCACCACGCTAACGTCTTGAGGCACTTCAAAGCCCTCTGACTTCAATGCATGCATACATCCAATGGCACTCAAGTCATTCCCTGCAAGAAATGCATCAGGCCGCTTGCCAGGGTGCAAGTGAAGAAAAGATTTGATCGCACTATACGTGCTTTCCTCCTCAAAATACCCCTGAATAATGTAATCATCATCGATTGGAAGCTGATATTCACGCAGGGCAGCCAGATAGCCATCTCTACGCTGCACACTGTCAAACATCGTGTCCACACCCGAAATATAAGCAATATTCTTGTGCCCCAGCCCAATTAAATACTTGGTAGCTTCGTAAGCCGCCACGTACGAGTCAAAAATGACACTTCCCATCGTATCGCTCTGATAGACCCGATCCAGAAAAACAGCCTTGATCTTGTCTTTCTCCATGGCGACAATATCTTGCTCATCGATCCGAAGTTCTTCGTAGATAATGACACCATCCACCCGCCGACCCAGAATATTACTCATAATAACGTGTTTATCCTTGGTCACAAATACATTCAAACCATACCCCAGACGATCACATTCACGAGACATGGACTCGACCAGCTTGTAGAAATACGGGCCCGATACACTTGTGGTGAAAAAACCGAGCATTTTGGTTTGCCCGGACTTTAGCAGCTTGCCGTTCAGGTTGGGCACATAGTTTAAACGCTCTGCCACCTTGAGAACATGTGATTTCGTCTCCGGGTTCAGGACATCTACACCATTTAAAGCGTTGGAGACTGTAGATATGGATACCCCGGCTTCCCTTGCTACATCTTTAATCGTTATTTTTGCCATAAGTTTTGTTCCTTTACTATAAAAACGTTTTTATAATGTTTAAATTATCATAAAACCGTTTTCATGGCAACATTTTAATTTAGTAGTTAAAATTTTTCTTTTCAAGCGTAGCCCATATGCGTTAGAATCAAATGGAATATATCCCCATATGAAAGAGGTTATGGTATGAAAAAATCATTCTTATTTCTGTTCACTGCCCTGGTTGTTGTAACTTCCTTCTCAGCCTATGCACCTGTGTCAAATGCCTCTGGCGATATTGGAGTCAGCCTGTTGTCTGATCGTCAAACAGGGGTAGTGAAATAAAAATCGCTGGAACTAAGCAGGCGACCTCTTCGGATAACATCCGTAATGAGTCGCCTGCTTTGATTCGTTTTCTATTACATTTTCCCTCTTATATTGAATGTTTACTTCCAATCTCTCTTTCGAAGATAGGATTCAAATACGAAGGTTCCAAATGGCAGAAGACCAGCCACTCCACCCATCAGCCAGCGCGTAATCTTCCACTTTTTGACCACAGCCAGATGCACTAGCGCAATAAGGTACAAAGGAAATAAAATACCATGAATCATGCCCATAACGGCTACAGCAGAAGAAATATCTGCAAAATATTTCAGAGGCATAGCAATAAAAATCAACAGAAGTAAGGATACGCCCTCCCATATGCCCGCGATTCTGAATCGGCCTGTTACTGTCTTCATAACGTTCATTCTCACTTTTCCCGCCAATCGTTTGTGAAATATGTAACTTGTAACATGATACGAGTACGTCACGCCATATCTTGGTACAGCGATGTCGTGCTGAGGCTCATCTTCAGTATAACGTATGAGTTTGACTCGAAAATGCTTCAAATTTGAATAATTATTGAATCCATAAAAAGCGAATCCCCACTTCAAATTTTATGGATTCAAGTCGTCTCACGCTCAATTAGCTGGTATGTCAGCTGCTCTGTCTTTAACGCCGTTTTACCCAATACAGCCCACAATTGATGGAATGCCTGGGTCGCCTGCTCCGCGATTGGATTATGTATAGTTGTAATTCCAAGAACACGGGAAAGCTCGATATCATCAAACCCCACAATGGCAAGTTGCTCCGGCACCTGTATATTCCGTCTGCGCGCTTCACTCAGAATGCCAATCGCCGCATAGTCATTCGCACATAATACGGCCTGTGGAAGTTCTGACTCCTCTGCCATTCTACGCATCGCCTCTTCACCATCAGAGGAGCTAAATACGGAATATTGATATCCTTCAATCCACACAGGTAACCCTCTACTCTTCATAAAAGTTTCATAAGCTTCACGGCGGCTCTGGGTATTCAGACTTTCAGCCCTGCCAAATGCATTGGCAATTCGGGTGTATCCTCTGGATACCAGATGCTCCAGAGCCAACTTATACCCTTCTGCCTGATCCATCGCGACAGATGGAATTTCGTCGCTTCCCATTCGTTGCCAGGAGACAATCGGCCCATATTCACAATATGCCTTCAGTTTGCGAGGGTCGTTAACACAAGCAATAATCACCAGCCCATCCACTCGTTTACTGCGCAGATCTTCAAATGCCTGCAACTCAATCTCGGGATCGCCACGGGATGTATAGATAATCGTCTGAAACCCAAAATCCATGGCTGTATCAATAAATTGATTCATGAATGTAAGAATGATCTCACCGGTGGTAGAGGTCACAATTCCAATCTGCTTTGTTTGCCCGGTAGATAACGATACCGCATTTCGATTGGGAATATAATTCAACTGTTTCATAATATCCGTTATGATCTGTCTTGCTTCATCACTAACATGCGGAGAATGATTAATCACGCGTGACACAGTTGCTTTTGAGTAACCGGACCGCTTCATAATCTCATCAAACTTGGACATCGGAGACCCCTTTCTTGCTAACGAACGATATAAGTTCACTAAGATTATTTACACTGGCACTTCGATGACAGAACAACCTTCCGATCGCCGTTATCCCCAGATTTTTCGATTCCCTTTTCTAAATGTGAAAATCAGGGGATAAAGGCGACCGCTTCGCTTCTTCTGGTTATTTCTGTCCTCTCCGTTTTCGTGTAAATTTTAGTTGAACGTATATAGAATAATAGTATGCCTCAAATCTGGGTCAAAAGTAAAACTTGACGTGTAACCCGTTACAACGTTTAAGCTTTTTTATGTCATACATGAATCATCTTCAATATAAATTAGTTGAATGGAGCGATACACATGAGCAACTCTCAAAATCAAACCTATCCATTCCCGGAAAATTTCCTGTGGGGTGGCGCAATAGCAGCCAATCAGGCTGAAGGTGCATACAATCAAGGCGGCAAAGGATTATCCACGCAGGATGTAGCTCCCAAAGGTATCATGGGGCCAATTACGGAAGAGCCCACCGAAGATAACATGAAACTGATCGGTATCGATCTGTATCACCGCTACAAGGAAGATGTGAAACTGTTTGCAGAGATGGGCTTTAAAGTGTTCCGCACGTCCATCGCCTGGTCCCGAATTTTCCCGAAAGGTGACGAATTGGAACCGAATGAAGAAGGTCTGCAATTCTATGATGATCTGTTTGATGAGTGTCACAAATACGGAATCGAACCACTTGTTACACTGTCCCACTATGAGACACCACTTCACCTGTCCAAAGAATACGATGGCTGGGTGAACCGAAAAATGGTCGGATTCTATGAGCGTTATGTAACTGCCGTATTTAATCGGTACAAAAACAAAGTAAAATACTGGCTTACCTTTAACGAAATCAATTCGATCCTCGAAGCACCCTTCATGAGCGGTGGCATCTATACGCCGAAGGAGAAGCTTAGCAAGCAGGATCTGTATCAGGCGATCCATCATGAGTTTGTAGCTAGTGCTTCTGCTGTGAAACTCTGTCATGAGATTATTCCTACGGCACAGATTGGTTGTATGATGCTCAGTATGCCTACGTATCCGCTGACACCGAATCCAGACGATATGATTAAAGTCATGGAATTCGAGCATAGCAACTATTTCTTCGGTGATGTACACGTAAGAGGCCGCTATCCTGGATATATGAAACGTTACTTCCGGGAACATGGGATTGAGATTCAGATGGAAGCTGGCGACGAGGACATGCTTCTGAATACAGTGGACTTCATCTCTTTCAGTTATTACATGAGCATCTGCCAGACAGCAGACCCGGAGAAACAAATTGCAGGTGAAGGTAACCTGCTCGGCGGCGTACCTAACCCTTATCTGCCTGCAAGTGAATGGGGATGGCAGATCGACCCGCAAGGCTTGCGTTATGTTCTCAACATGTTCTATGACCGTTACCAGAAACCACTATTTATTGTTGAGAATGGCCTCGGAGCTGTGGACGAGTTGATCACGGGTGCAGACGGCGAGAAAACCGTTGAAGATGACTACCGTATCCAATATCTGAATGATCATCTGGTTCAGGTTGGCGAAGCCCTTGAAGATGGCGTTGAAATTATGGGTTATACCTCATGGGGCTGTATTGATGTGGTTAGTGCGTCTTCTGCCCAGTTGAAAAAACGGTATGGCTATATCTATGTTGATCGTCATGACGATGGCTCAGGAACACTCGAACGTTACCGTAAGAAATCCTTCCATTGGTACAAAGAAGTCATCAGCAGTAATGGAAAAAGATTGCAGCGTTAAGATTTTTTAGCCAATATACATGTAACAGATACATTCGTCTATCCCCCAGCAAATCACATGAAAACGTGTCGATTATACGATACCTTGGCATGTGTTCTGTGTGGGGGATTTTATTTACAACACCCGATGATAAACATCGGGCTTTGTCATTGGCTAAAATGCTATTCCTCACTATATCTTCTTTACATTACTACATCCCTGCTGTACTTGGTTTTATCTTCTTCTGTTATCTTGCGAATGACCCTGCACGGGTTACCCGCAGCAATCACACCAGAAGGTATACTTTTGGTTACTACACTCCCTGCTCCGATGATCGTATTATCTCCAATCGTCACACCGGCAAGAACGGTCACACCGCCACCGATCCACACATTATTCCCCACCGTGATCGGTCCAACAATCTCTAGACCTTCATTGCGCTGCTCAACATCAAAAGGGTGGCCCGCAGTGTAAAAGCCGCAATTGGGAGCAATAAAAACGTTATCTCCAAAACTAATTTTGCCGCCATCCAGCATGACAATATTATGATTGCTATAGAAGTTCTCACCAATTTCAATGTTATAACCATAATCACATACAAATGGCTGTTCCATCAGGAAACGATCACCCGTTTTCCCGAGCAGTTTCCTAATTAACGCTTCTCGTTCATTGATCTTGCCTGGATGGAGCTGGTTATAGTCGTAACAAAGTCCTTTGGCATACAATCGCTCTTCAATTAACTCTTGATCATAATTGGCATTATATAAAAGCCCTAATTGCGATCTCTCTTTTTCAGTCATCATTGTCCAGCACTTCCCATCTTCGATCTATAAATGAATTAAAGCTCGATCTCTCTAATGATTCTAGCAGGATTGCCGCCCACGATCATATGATCCGGTACATCCTTCGTAACCACAGACCCAGAAGCAATAACGACGTTATCCCCTATCGTAACCCCTGGATTAATAACGGCTCTACCACCGATCCACACATTATTTCCTATCGTGACTGGCTTGCCGTACTCTGCACCCGTATTACGTTCACGCGGATGGAGTGGATGAGTAGCCGTATAGATATGTACATCTGGCCCCATTAAGCAATAGTCTCCAATACGAACTTCACACACATCTAATATCGTACAGTTAAAATTGGCATAAAAATGGTTGCCTACATGAATGTTATATCCATAATCCACATGGAGATTAGGTTCCATACTCAAGTGTTCCCCAGTAGAACCCAACAATTCCTTTAATAGTTTGATGCGAAGCTCACCGTCTGTTTCGGTGGTTTGATTGAATGTCCGCGTCATTTTCCTTGCGTATTCTCTGTCTTGAGACAATTCCAGATCCGAAGCCATATACAACTCGCCATCCAGCATTTTTTGTTTTTCGGTCTTTGTGGTCATGATCACCGCTCCCTTGATACACATCATATATTCCGACATTAGATAATACTTTTTAAAACTCTTTTAATTATATAGATTACGATAAATAAAGCAAGTCCTGCTCTTGATAAAAATAGTTTATACTACTCTCGCGAACTCTCATAAATAACAAAAAAACCTCTACATCCAATTAAATATTGGAATGCAGAGGTTCAAGCTATTTGTCTAATGTCTTTATTCTAAGCAACCGCCTGAACGCTTTTTTCCTTCACACTAATGGCGTAAATGGCAGAAACCAAACCAAGCAAAATCAGTACAGAACCAACCCATCCGGTGTTCAGAATTGATGAATGATCAATCACCAACCCACCGATATAGGTACCCAGTGCAATACCCGCATGGGCTATACCGGAATTCGTGCTAATCAGCGTTTCGGCTGTTTCCGGCGAAGTTTTGATAATGAGACTATTTTGTACAGGCGTTACGGTCCAACTAAGTGCACTCCATATGCTTAACAACAGCAAGAAGGCAATCAAAGGTAATCCTACGCTGAACGGAATGACAGCCATACTCACAATAAAGGGAATGAGCACAATCACAATGGCTTTAGCGGGGTGCAAACGGTCGGATAACATGCCCCCGATGCCTCCCCCTGCAACAGCAGCGATCCCGAACATCATGTAGATAAAGGTAACCATCGTCGCGCTGGCTCCCAGTGTCTCTTGCAGAAATGGTGTGAAATACGCATACAACGTCAGGTGACCCGCCAGAACAAGCAAAGTTGTAGCATGGATCGCCAACATTTTGGGATTCCACAGCGCCGTAAGCTGTTTCTTCAGGGATACTGCCGGAATTGGCTGCACACGATCCATAGCAATCCAGATGGCGACCATCACCACTGCAGTCAGAATAGCAATCAGCATAAACACCTCTCGCCAGCCTGCCAAATTGCCTACAAAGATACCCAGTGGTACACCCAGAATAAGAGATGCACTGCCTCCCATGGTAATGGTCCCCACGGCTCGCCCTTTATATTGCGGTTCCACAATGCGTGCTGCAAGGGTCAGGGAGAGCACAAAAATAAGTGAGCCCGTCGCGGCTCCGAGCGCTCTACCCGCCATCAGCATATAAAAGCTGGTACTGAATGCAGAGATCAGATTACTGATCAGAAAAACAAAGAGCGTACACATATATACCTTTTTGCGTTCGTATCTGGCTGTCATATTTAACAAAATGGGCGCAGACAACGCATAGACAAGTGAGAAAATGGAAATTAAATACCCGGCCTTCGCCAGGGATAAATGAAGATCTGTAGCAATCAGGTCCAGAATGCCGCCCAAGATCAGTTCAACGGTTCCGACCACAAATGCTGCGATGGCAAGCACATATACTTTTTTATTCATTGTGAATCCTCCTCGAAAGTTACAACTACGATAGTAACCTATAAAATTGAAAGTTTCAATAGTTATTTTCATTATTTTTCAAACAAAGATATAACAAAAAAACTATTCTCCAAGAGAATAGTTTTAATAGATCAACCTGGTAAGCAGTCGCTCAATCTCAGCATCCTGTAACAGTTGGTCCCCGTATTTTTTGGTAATCTGAGTAAGCGCAACGTCATGGTAGAAATAATCGGTCATCGCTTTGACAATCGGTTTGGACATCGTCTTGATAGCACGCCATGAATCATGCTCTACACCGGCAAACAGCAGATATGCATGATCCACAATGAGCAGCTGTGAAGGCTCCGGGGCATCAAGCAATGGAATCAACGAGTATATCCGGGTTAAGGACGTCTCCATTCCTCCAACGGCTAACACTTCAACGTACACGCCCTGCTTTTCCTTCTGCTCCAGCAGTTCACGATATTTTTCCATTCGCTCATTCCATGCCAGAAAAAGAATCGATGATTCCGCTTCCTCAATAAGCTGTTCAATATTCGATGCGATGGATGATTCGTCTTTTAACGTCCAGATATGCTCGTCTGTGAATGTACGTTTGATTTTGTAACGCTTCAGTTCCTCAATATCCTTCTCAAAATCAGCCTTGATCTTATGAATAATGGACTGAAGATCAACAGCCATATATAATTTCTTTTTCCCATCCATCGTGGTCAACACCGTTCCCTTGTCGATCAGCCGATTAAGCACTTCATAGATCTTGGCTTTGGGAACGTTGGAGTAATTAACGATGGATGTGGCATCAAGCGGTTGATCCTGCGCAAATATAGCCTCGTATACTTGACTCTCATATTGTGTAAAACCGAATTTCTGCAACATACTCGGATTGGCATCCCTTCTTGTTATGTCTGGTCTATCTAGTTTAGACGGCTACACTTCCCATGTCCAGTATGTCCCCTACTGACCCAGAAAGGTGAATCCAAATTAAATTCAGCAAAGACTCCAAAATAAAATGACGTTCCAGTGGTGGGGACAAGTTGCCTTCGAAACAGCACTCTACGAATAAATAAAGTCTATTTATTGATTAGCATGTCTATGGTCTAGCACCTTTACATCCTTTTTTCATCTACTATTAAGAACCTTTAATAGAAAAGAGATGATGAGGATGGCTCGTGTTAATGCTGTTCCACAACCGGACCTGGTATTAATCTATTGGTCCAGAAATCCGCTCGTTCCCGGTTCTGCACGCAGAATCCAAAGTGTACGTGTGATTGGCAACACGTCTCCGTGTACATTTACATTGGTCCCGGGTGCACGTCTGATCGATGCCCTGAACTGCTTGCTGGACAATGACATTGGATTCAGAGTGGTATATCGGCACAAAACGTCAGATATCAGTGGAGTATTGTTATTGAAACGCAGATAAATCATAAACCAATAGATACGCAAAACATGGTGACTCCTTCTTGGAGAGCACCATGTTTTTGTTATTGCATTAAACCATTTAATTAAAATAATAATTTAATTCAGAATATCCATAACTAATACATTCACAGAATGAGCTTCCAGGTTAACCACCACTGATGCATCGGACAGGATGATCTCCTGTTCTTGCGGAATCACTTTCTCATCATTTTTCTGATTCACATTCGGAATATGCACCATATCATCTTCTCCTGTAAGCTTGATCAGTCTGGCTGAAGCATCAACCTTCAGGTCCAGAAGGCAAATGCGTGTTGCTTTATCCACTCCATCTGCATTCACCAGTTTCACATACACATGCCGTGCGTCCTTCGTAACGGAGTGGAATACTTCCCGGTTGTAAGCCTCCAGCTTGTAATCCAGAACCTTGCTGGTATGGTAACCATCTGTATAGGAGCAGATCAGATTCTTACCGGTATCCCCACCGAAGTTAACCATGATCGTATAATTGGTCCCAATCTCCAGTGGTTCATAGTTGACCGCCCTCAGGTTGCCTGCTGCCGAACTGGATGAATAGTCACCCAAGGTGTAACCCTCGATCCCCTGTTTGTACACCTTTACTCCCATTGCGTCTCCGCCGTAGTTAATTGCGTACTCGATGACATCCTTGTTCTCGGGTGAGATATCCGTCAATCCCACGCCGATGTAAAAACCATCTTCACCTGAAATTCGTTCAGCCTCAACTTGTACTTTATAATTGGTCCATTCATCATTGAGCAGGTACAATCCATTTAATCCACTTGTTTGTCCGATCAGAATGAGCCCTTTACCTGCCGTTAAAGTATATCCTTCCGATCCAGGAATCTGTCTCCATGCCTCACAAGGCTCTGTAACTTCCCTGAAATCTTCATCTAGCAATATGGTGCCATCCACATTGGACGTGACTGTGACTCGTTTCACCACGATGTCTGCTTGACCTGTTGCAATCTCGATGCCGCCACGCGGAATGAGATTGAGTGGTTTGCCTTTACTATACGTGGAGAACGAAGTCGCAAGTACCTGATCCCCTACATGTTTTGCAAAGAGCTGCTGTACATAATAATTCGGTGTATACCACACCGTTTCGTCATCAAACCAAATGCAGTCCGGCGTCCAGCGATACGTACCATCCGTCAATACTTTGTTAAACAATGGGGCATAGGCAGCCAAACGAACAACGTCCGCGTTATTTTCAAAACCGGTCATCAGTGCAGCTTCCGCAACAGCACCTGCCAGCGTGTTTTTGTCCGTGGATGCGTACTCCCCTACAAACACTTTGGATGTTTCTTTCCAGTCGATACTTCCGTCTTCAAGATAGGCCCGGTCATAGTAGTTGTAACGATCCACGTTATTCAGCAGATATTCATTGGATCGGTAATAGTGCTCATCCGCGATGGTGTCCATGTAATTCTCCTGATTCTCATACCAAGTTACCGTCTCTTCAATCACCTCTGTACCATCTGCAAAAGCAACTTGAGCTGATCCGGTGAGGTTCCCACTGAGGAACTTCCATCCCTCCTGGTACGCATCATCATCGGCCTGAGCACCCACCGTCGAGATGATATGCAGCTCATGATCAGGATAGTTCTGTTTCATATACTCATCGATCGCACGTTTGAATACTTCGAAGTTGGCAAAAAACTCAGTGCCCCAGTTCTCATTGCCTACGCCCAGATAACGAAGATCGAACGGTTCAGGATGCCCCATCTGGCTCCGTACCACCGCCCATTCGTTGTGTTCCGTATCTGTACTGAGCGCAAAGTCGATCAGATCCGTGAAGTTGCGGATATAATAATCCCTCAAAGCGCCACCCGCAGGGTGAGCATAATCCGACCGTGCCTGACATAACACACCGCAAGCCATGACCGGAACCGGAGCAGCATTCAGATCTTCCGCCAACTGGAAGTACTCCATATAACCAAGCCCCATCGTCATCATGTAACCCCAGACATTATAATTCTCTTTACGCAGCTCAACGGGTCCGATAGAATCCTTCCAGTCATACACGTTGTCCCATATAAAAGATCCCTCCGAGATACATCCTCCCGGAAAACGCAGGAACTTGGGATGCAGATCCGCGAGTGCCTGAATTAGATCTTTTCTCAATCGATAATTCGGATTACCTGTGTAGTTGGCATGTGCCGTAGCAGATATTCCCTCTTCTGTCGGATCAGCCCCCATACATTCTGAGGCACCAAGGACACCATATCGACGGAGATATCACCTGCAAACGTTAGTGCCAGTTGACCAAGTACAGTTTCCGTTCCGGTTAGGGACAAGCCGTATTTCTTCCATATGTTCCCGCCTTCAACATGTAACGTTGCCGAGTCACTGATTGAAGTGTCTTCTCCATCCTGCAATTGAACCGTAATTGTTCCTGCCAATTCTGCTTTTGCCCATACGGTAAAATCATACGACTCACCCTGCCTGATGGACATGGCACAATGCTGGTTAGAGTCTGAAAATCCACGATTTCGAATCGTTGCCCCATCCTGAACTGTCACATAATAAGCATTCACTTCGGGATCTTGCACGTTAAAGTGAGCGTTCAGTCCATCCGTATGCTGCACGATCATTTTCCCTGTATCCCCTGACCAGGCAAACAAAGGTTCACGATTTCGACCTGTCGAACAACCACATTCCCCCGAGTCATGTGAATAGGTATCGAATGCAAAGGATTCAAAGGACCGATTCTGAACAAGCTCCGCATAGATCCCGCCATCTGCCGCGTTGTTAATATCCTCGTAGAATAGCCCGTACATCACTTCACTGATGTCAGCCACCTTCTGATCTCCATGGATGGTGACTGTATAAGGCGGGACATGTGCTGGCACAACTGATACGTCAAAGCTCTGACTCAGCTTACTTTCACCTTTGGTCAAAAGCGCACAGAGCGTAACTTCTTGTGCAGATGTGATTGCCTGAACTTCTCCGTTCTCCGACAAGACTTCCGGCTGACTGGAACTCCAATTCACCGTCACTTTACCACTCAACACATCTGTAGGCAGTGATACATCTTTGGTGATAATTCGGTTGGGGAAGGAAAGATACTTGTCTGCGGCAAGCTTCACAATTGCGTCATCTGTCAGTGACTCACACATCACTTCAATGACTTCATCCATGGTGAGTGCTGCCCGATAGATGCGAAAATCGGATAATGAACCCGCAAAGTCCACATCAGCTGCGTATTGGGAGCGTCCGATATAATTCTGGTTATAATTCTCAGGGTCCTTGAACGTATCAAACCATTCGCGCAGTTTGGCATAATTGCCACTGGACGTCTGACTGATCGAACCGTCTGCCGCCTTCTCTCCATTCACATACACAATCGGGCCCGCACTGCTGAGCGTCCCCCTTGGCTGCCTGCCACGGATAATGCAATATGCATCCATTCTCCACTTGCAAAGCCTCCACTTGGGTGAACAACCAGATTATCTCCGGCATATAACGTACCCAGGAGCTGACGGGTCAGAAACATATACGGGCCCTTCTCCCCTTTGCCAAAGTCAAAAATGCGTTCCCACACATTGGAGCCTTTGTCCAGAAACACCCAAGTTGCAACAGTAACACCTGTGTTATCGTTTACATCTCGAAGCAGATCCGAAGGTAATTGTAGGTAGGAAGTTCCATTCACTCCCCCATTAAAAGTAACCGCCGATCTGCCTTTCAACTCGGATATTACAGGGGGTAACTCGCCTTTTGCCATGCTGTCATGCCCGTTCCCGGAGCTGTCTTTCCCGATCTGAACGGCATCTTCGAACGTGTATTGTGCGATCAATTGCTTTTGATATGTAGTCATGTTCCTTACCTCCTATGTCGTCTGAATTGTCGTTACAGAAAACAGCCTTTAATTCGTATAAATATAAAATGATTGATAAATAGTTGAACATATAATCTAAACGTAATACTATCGCATTACAGCGTGCAATTTCAATCCTAAATTTGAGAATGATTCCTGTTTTATTTGTATACTTATGGTTTACAAACATATGAACTAATTGATAATATATCAAATGAAAGCGCTTATAAAACGAAATAGCCAAAGGAGGTCTGCCGAACCTTATATCGTGTATTGCCAAGTATCGGGTTATTTTTCATTCAGGGGACCAGGAAAGGGGAAACGCATGAAACGATATTGGATAAACGTACTTAACATTTCTGTACTAAGCACCGCATTACTTACGGCAACCACTTTGGCACCAGTCTCGGTGTTCGCCGATGGTTCAAGATCAACCGCAGGTAACTCGCAGACTTCCATCACGCCTATCATAAACCCCGCTCCATCATTCAAAAATGTTTCCGTTCATGACCCTTCTGTCATTAAGGTGGATGATACCTTTTATGTTTTTGGTTCACATCTGCAAGTGGCCAAGTCCAACGATTTGCTAAACTGGGATCTCGTCGCTTCGGGTGTTACGGACAATAATCCTGTGGTCCCGAATGTAACCAAAGAATTCGCTGAAGCATTGGAATGGGCACAGACAGACACGTTATGGGCGGCAGATGTCATTCAGCTCGCGGATGGCAAATTTTATATGTACTACAATGCTTGTAAAGGGGACTCTCCCCGATCAGCCCTTGGCATTGCTGTCGCAGACAACATTGAAGGTCCTTATAAGGACCAGGGCATTCTATTGAAATCCGGCATGTGGGATCAGATCAGTGAGGATGGTACCATATACGATGCAACGATTCATCCCAATGTAGTCGATCCTGATGTCTTCTATGATAAAAACGGCAAGTTATGGATGGTGTATGGCTCCTACTCCGGAGGGATTTTCATTCTGGAGATGGATGAGACAACAGGCAAACCGCTGCCCAATCAAGGTTATGGCAAAAAGCTGACGGGAGGCAACCATAGTCGTATTGAGGCTCCTTATATGCTTTACAGCCCCGAAACCGACTATTATTATCTCTACCTGTCTTACGGCGGATTGGGTGCTGACGGAGGATATAATATACGAGTTGCCCGCTCCCAGACACCGGATGGGCCATTCCTCGATGCCGAAGGAAACGATATGATCAACGTTAAGGCGGACAAGGATAAACCTCTATTTGACGATCGTTCCATCCAGCCTTTTGGAGTCAAATTGATGGGGAATTTCCTGTTCCAAAGACAGATCGGCGATCCCGGCACAGGTATAGGCACTGGATATGTATCACCAGGTCATAACTCAGCTTATTTGGATGCGGAGACGGGCAAACAATTTCTCATCTTCCATTCCCGTTTTCCGGAACGCGGCGAAGAACATGAGGTTCGCGTACATGAGATGCATATGAATACAGATGGTTGGCCCGTCGTTTCTCCTTATCGCTATGCTGCCTTGAAAGAGGACACAGCCCAACTGACAACTCAGGATATCGCCGGTCAGTACCAATGGGTGAATCATGGTAAGGACATCACGGCGGACATCAAGTCCTCGCAGACCGTTCAATTCACGGCAGATGGCCAGATTAGGGGTGCCGTCACAGGAACATGGCGTCTTGAGGCAGACAACAAAGTGCAAATTACATCAAATAACGTTGTGTACAACGGCGTTTTCACACATGAGTGGAATTCGCAATCTCAAAGTACAGTTCTGACCTTTAGCGCCCTCTCCTCCTCCGGCATTGCCATCTGGGGAAGTCAAGGTATTGAACGGAGTGATCAGGCCATTGTAGATGCGGTAAAAAAGATCTGAGCATTGGTAATACGGATCATGTATTCTTCAATCTGTCTCTGCCTGCAAAGGGAACTAGTGATGCAGACATTACATGGAAAAGCTCCAACCCGTCGGCTCTATCCACGACAGGAGTCGTGCAGCGACCACGCGCTGGCAAGGGAGATGCCAAAGTAGAATTAACTGCAACCATTCGTAAAGGAACTGCGGTAAGTTCCAAAACGTTTAACGTTATCATTCCACAGCAAGCGGTAAGCCCATTGCTCGGGGAGTATACTTTTGAACATAAGAAACTTGCCAAAATCGCACAGGATTATAGTAAAAATCAATATCATGGACAAGCCTATAACGTGGTGAGTTCTGCTGCAGATGGCAAAAATCAGGTTGCCACATTGAACGGAACCAACAGTTACATTCAGCTGCCTGGGCTCCTCACAGATACCATGGATTTCACATTTAGCGCTTGGGTCAATTGGGATGGCGGCGGGTCCTGGCAGCGTATTTTCGATTTTGGAAATGGCTTGACGAGACATATGTTCCTCACACCCTCCCAGCATAATGGCACACTGCAATTCACGATTCATAATGAGGGACGTGATCAGAGTCTGATTGCAGCAGAGCCATTGCCTTCCAAAACCTGGGTTCATGTGGCTGTAACCCTGCAAGGTGATGTGGGCACTCTCTATGTGAATGGCACATCGGTTGCAAGCAGCGCTGAGATTACTTTTAACCCCAAAGATCTGCATGTAACGGAAGCATATGTGGGCAAGAGTCGTTATACAGCTGATCCGTTCTACAAAGGCAGTCTGGATAACGTAAAATTGTATGACAAGGCATTAACAGCCAAGGAAATCCAGCGTCAGGCCAAAGAGAAACCTTAAACTCAGGTCATATCGTAGGCACTCGATTCCGTTACCGTACTCATTAATAAAGCAGCCAATGGTTTGAACGGTATCCTCTTTGTCATTTGTCAGACACGACTAACAAGGGAGGCTCCGTTCAATGACCAGGCTGCTTTATTGTCATTTCATTCATGTATGTATGCATGCATACATTCGTTCATCCTTCGTTACCTTCACCGTTGGCTCTTCGCGTTCACTTCGAATAATGAATAACCATGTTTAATCGGTTCGTCTTAACCCCGGAGTTAACATAGGCGTGAGGTTTGTCCGCTCCAAAACGGATCGACTCCCCCTGATTCAACGTATATTCTTCGCTTCCTACCCGAATCGTAACTTCGCCCTCAAAGACCATTATGAATTCCTCCGTACCTTCGATATGAGGTTCAGCATTCAACGCGGACTGCGAGTCCATCTCCATCATATATATCTCAAAACGCCGACCCTCTTCAAAAGGAAAATGCGGATAGATTCGAACCCTCCCCTCATCCTCCATCAATAACTGAATATCATCGCCCGTTACAACGGTAGTATCTGATTTCGGCTCGTGGATCAACACAGTAAACGAAATTTTCAGGCCGCTCGCAATCTTCCATACGGTACCAATCGATGGATTGGATTCGCCGCGTTCAATCTGACCCAGCATGGTCTTGCTAATGCCGGACATTTCGGCAACCTTGTCCAGACTAAGCTTTCTTTGTTCCCTAAGCCGTTTCAGGTTCTGAGCAAGAATATGATTAATATTTTTCAAAATACAATCCTCCTCATATTTAAACAGGTTGTGCTTTATAACGCACATATTGTAAAATTATGAAGCACGTACGTTATAGCGCACATTTTAGATTATTATATCACACAACTTGAGAAGACGTGGAGGATCTATGAACATCATACCTTTGGTAACATACGCAATCATCGCATCATTTACACCAGGCCCTAACAATATCATTTCCATGACACATGCAAGGAATAAAGGCTTCCGCAAGACCCTTCCGTTTATTAGTGGAGTTGCAGCGGGCTGCCTGCTTATTATGTTTTTGTCCAGTTACTTCAACCTTATTCTTCATCAATATATTCCCAAAATCACACCCGTATTGAACGTGTTGGGATGTCTGTACATGCTCTATCTGGCACTCAAAATCATGCGAAGTAAACCTGCGGAATCACAAGAAAACAAGGTCAATCATTATTCATTTCTATTCGGGTTCACCTTGCAATTCATTAATCCCAAAGTCATTCTGTATGGGCTTACGGCCATATCCGTTTTTGTTCTGCCTCTTGGGCAATCCCATGTTCAATTAACCGGATTTTCCTTGCTGCTCACCCTCATCGGCATTAGCGCCAATATGACCTGGGCGTTCGGTGGCATGTTATTTCAGAGCTTTCTATTAAGATACGAGCGTCCTGTTAATATCGTAATGGGTATGTTGTTAATTTACAGTGCATTCTCGATCCTGATGTGAAATGAAACAGAAAAAGCGTCCACTCATTGAATGAGTTGAACGCTTTTATTTTTATCCTAACTTTATCCTAACCCCGGTCTCCACCACGGATGTGTAGGGTATTGCTCCGTATGAAGCACAACCTTCTCACCGATTTTGGGTGTTGCAATCTTAACTTTCTTAGCATGTGCAGCCTTCGTAATTCGTTCGACGGGTTCATTCCAGGCATGATAGGCGAGCGTAAATGCGGCCCAATGAATCGGGATAAGCAACTTGCCATCCACATCCAAATGCGCTTGCACCGTCTCTTCGGGCATCATGTGAATGTTGGACCAACGCTCGTCATATTGCCCACATTCCATCAAGGTGAGGTCAAATGGCCCGTATTTACTCCCAATCTCCTTGAAATGAGGACCATATCCGCTGTCACCACTAAAGAACACCTTTGTACGTTGTCCAGCAATGACCCAAGAACACCATAATGTAGAATTACGGTCAAACAACCCCCTGCCTGAGAAATGTCGTGCTGGGGTACAAGCCAAGGTTAGACCTTTGAACGTTACCTCATCCCACCAATTATGCTCGCTAATCTGCTCGGAAGGCACACCCAGTTGAATCAGACGGCGACGTACCCCAAGCGGCACGATAAATCGATTTGTTTTGTCTTTCAATCTGCGAATGGAGTCATAATCCAGATGATCATAATGGTCATGCGATATAATGATTGCATCCAGAGCCGGGAAATCCTCCGGTTGAATTGGTAGCGTCGTGCTGTAACGTTTGGTACCCACCCAGGATACGGGAGATGGACGATTGCCGAGCATTGGATCGAAGAGCAACCTGTGACCCTCAATTTCAAGGAAAAAGGCCGAATGGCCGAACCATGTAACCTGCGGATTATCGGATGCACTGAACGAGTCAGCAAGTTCAAACCTTTCCATGGGCATTGCGCCTGATGGCCTCCGCTCTGCATTTCCACGCATGGAATCTCTCAATATACTAATCAGGGATTTGAAGTTCATGCCGGCAGATGTCGGGATCTGATTTTCATATTTTGTCATTGTACATACCTTCTGTTCTATATAATCAATCTGTGACTTAACTTAGATCGGATAACATAAGTTCATATCGTAGCTATATATTAATTCATTGGCTGTCGATATTCAATTTTTGGCTAATTAAGATAGAATTAAGGCTCTGTTTTCTTTCGTATAAGATTGGGCATATATGATAGAGAAAATACATCGAGAGAGTGTGTGAGAAAACATGAAGAAATGGCGCAAAAGACTGGTTAAGTTCTTGATATTCGATCTTGCGTTAGTTATTTTACTTTTGGGTACTGGCGTAATCTATCAACAAGTGGGTTTAAGGCAGGATGCCAAAGTACTGGTGCCCCCTGGAAAACTGTACAAAGTTCACGGGGACAATATGCATTTATATACCGGTGGAGAAGGCGATGTCACCGTAGTACTTGCCTCTGGCTGGGGTACAGCCAATCCCTATGTAGATTATTATCCGTTATACGAAAAGCTTGCTCCCAATACCAAATTCGCTGTGTATGACCGGTTCGGCTATGGATATAGCGATCGCACAGATCAGAAACGTGATGTCGATACCGTAGCTGACGAATTACACGAGTTATTGGAGGTATCTGGTCAAAAGCCACCGTACGTGCTGGTCGGTCATTCTCTCGGTTCGTTAGAGACGATTCGGTTTGCACAAAAGTATCCTGATCTCGTGAAAGGCATCGTCATGATCGATGGTGGAAGCCCTGAATATTATGCAAAAGACGATGACTCTTTGGCAGACACAATTGGTGGTTTTGCGAATAAATTACGTATCCAAACCGGACTATTCCGCCTCTCCATGCAATCTGACTTGGTTGTCGAAACATCCAATGCCAATCGGAATGAACTGAAGCTTGTACCTGACGATCTGAAAAAATTGGATACAACTGCGCTGCTGCACAACTATGGTAATGCAAACACATTGGATGAATTGCGTGAAATAGCTGAAAATGGCAAGGTCGTTGTAGATCACAAGCAAACCTTACCATTTCCACTCACCATACTGACGGCTGATTACTTTGGTGCAAGTGAGCCCGAATGGGACAAAACTCAAGTTGAATTTAAATCCTGGTCTAATGAATCCAAACAGATAACCATCAAAGATACCGATCATTACATTCACCAATATCATCCTGACCTTGTTGCTGATGAAATATTGGCTCTAGTGAATAAATAACTTACGACTGTATCAAAGCAGGCTGCCGTGTATCTTGTAAGAAACCCCAAAGATTCTTTACGATCTTTGGGGTTTTAAGTATGAGATTCATTGCGCTATTGCCAGTTTCGACCGTTGGGATCTGAAATCGTTGAAGGCTTGTTCGATCTCTGATGAAGTCAATTGGTGACGATAAAAGTAATGCTCCATTGCCTCCATTTCAGTCCGATCCCCATTGTAGATGTTATCAACTTTCCGAACGACCTGATTATACAAGCACTCTCGTCTGGATTTCATAGGCTCACACAGCCAGAAGTTCGTTCTTTTTACCTCACCTGTCCCGGTCCAGAGCAAATTCTCATATCGGATGACATCCCAATCCCAATATCCAGCACGAATCTGCTGAAGTTCCGTCGTAAACATATCGTATATCAAGTTGGGAGGAATGTGTCCATGTCTCTCACGATACTGTTTCAGATTGAATGCCTCAATCCATTCTGTCAGGGTGTATTCACCAGGTGAATACGCATACAATTTAGGTGTATAAGGATGACACTGTAATGATTTAAGTACTTCACTTTCCATCTCTCCATCCAATCTTGCACGTGAAGCGTATACCTTGAGACAATAGTCTTGCAATCTATATACAACCGAGTTATTGCTTATAAGCGAAGCCTGTAGAGTGAGATGGCCATTTTTTTCGTAGTGCAGCAGCATCTTTTCAATGGGTTCTCCAATGGGATTGATGATGATCATAACGTTGTCTCCTTGCGTAAAAATAAAGTATAAACCGTTTTCGATTAGTTAAAAATTGCACGAATACATTCTATATTACCCTTTTATATTACTATGAACATATACTATTTTGCCGGAACATGAAGTATTTGCTCTGAAATTTATTCTCGGAATCACTTTATTTCGGTTATTTTTTTACTTTAATAGCTGTAACCCGTTTCACGTCAACCCTAAAAAAGATAGAATACATGCGCAAAAAAAGCGATGCTTCCTTAGGATTAAGGAACACATCGCTCTGTTACTGTACTCGTTTATTCATATTAGTTAAAGAATTAATGCATTGGACCTTGTTGTCCAGCTTGAGCTCCTACTTTGACCCGTTTCACAAAGAGTGAAATGATCAGTCCGATTATGGCAAGAACCAATGCAAAGACAAACGCATTTTGGACACCTGACGTGAAACCAGCCAACTGGTTCTCCGGAGTCTCAGGGTTCGTCACACTGCTCAAGAAGCGAGTCTGACCTGCGCTCAGGATACTTACTGCCACGGCCGTACCAATAGCTCCGGAAACTTGTTGCAGTGTATTCATGATCGCCGTACCGTGAGGGTAGAACTCAGGAGGCAACTGATTCAAACCGTTCGTTTGTGCAGGCATCATGATCATCGAAATACCGACCATCATGAACACGTGCAACGTAATGATCGTGCCAAGGGAAGTTGTTGCTTCAATGCCTGTATACATGAACAAAACAACGGATACGATCGCCATTCCGATAATAACCAGCCATTTTGGACCAAACTTGTCGAACAGACGTCCCATGATTGGAGACAAGAATCCATTCAGCAAGCTGCCTGGCAACAGGACAAGTCCGGCAGTCAATGCTGTAACTGCCATACCTTGTTGCAGGTACATTGGCAGAATCAACATTGAAGACAGCATCATCATCATCGAGATGAAGATCAGGATTAGACCAATCGTGAACATCGGATATCGGAATGCACGCAGATCCATCATAGGCTGCTTCATTCTTAGCTGACGGATACTGAATAACAGCAAGGACAACACACCAATCACGAGAGTGGCCACAACGACCGGACTCGTCCAGCCCCCGCCAGTTTCTCCGCGTCCCCCTGCGCTACTGAAGCCGTACACGATACCACCAAAACCCAAGGTAGAAAGGATAATGGATAATACGTCAATTTTGGGCTTGGTCAATTTCGAAATATTCGGCAGGAAGAGCAAGCCACATACCAGTGAGATCAGGAAGAACGGCAAGGAAATCCAGAAGATCCAGTGCCAGCTCAGATTAGCCAGAATCAGACCGGAGATACTCGGTCCACTTGCTGGCGCAAACATGATAACCAAACCGATTAATCCCATGGCAGCACCACGTTTCTCAATCGGGAAAATAACCAATATGGTATTAAACATCAGTGGCAGCAACAGCGCTGTGCCTACAGCCTGAAGTACCCGGGCCACCAACAGAATTTCGAAGCTAGGTGCAAGCGCAGCAACGAGTGTGCCTGCAATTGAGAAAATCAGGGACGTTGTGAAAAGCTGTCTGGTTGTAAACCATTGCAGCAGCATACCGGATACCGGCACCAGGATTCCCAACACAAGCAAGTAACCTGTAGTTAACCATTGAATCGTTGTAGGTCCTACTTCAAGCAGACCCATAAGTGGTGTCAAAGCCACGTTTAATGCCGTTTCCCCAAACAGGCCAATAAAGCCGCTCAGCAGCATTGCGAACAAAATCGGAAATACCTTGTATTGCTTCGTTTCTTGTTGATTCTGTGCAGAATCAGCCTTCATGGAAACCTCCACGATCCCATCCTCCTCAAACATATCAAACTTTCTATATCTCTTGGTATAACTTATTGAAGCTGTTTGGCATTCTTCGTCACAACCGACAAATACTCAGCAGCCGTCAGCAGAGGCTGTTTATCCTGATTCGTCAGGCTGATAATCAGTGCTCCCTCCATCAAAGAAATGATCAGAAGTGCCGTCTCCCGTGCCTTCTCTTCACCAATGCCATCCAGAATCAGATGTTTCTTAATAACATCCTGCCAATCTGCAAATACACCCTGACATGCAACACGCAACTGCTGACTTATACAAGATGTCTCCACTGCCGCCCAGAAGCTGAATGGCAGAAATCCGGTAAACCCGGCTGCTTCTGTCTCATGAGCCAAATCATGAATAAATTGCTGAATGGCATCTCCTGTATTGTCATGGGCTGCGAATGTTTTCTCAAATGTCTGCAGAATATGTTCATTGGCCTTTTGAATACACTCGTGCGCGAGCTCTTCCTTGCCGTGCGGGAAATAATGATACAACGACCCTTTCGGCGTATTACTCTCTTTGATGATCTGATTCAGACCAGTCGCATGATATCCTTGTGAAAAAAACAGTCTCGCTGCTGTGCTGACAATGGACTCCCTAGCATTAGACTTTTCACTCAACGAAAGCCACTTCCTTCAAATAATTATAACAATCGGTCTATATAATTAAACTTGCTCAGATGGGTACTGTCAATCCTTTTGTTTTCAAATTTTAATGTAAACGTTAACAGTTCCGAAGTACGAAAATAAACCAAGCGTAAGTAATTGGTCAGATTATTTAAAATATTTAATTCCTATTGGAATAGTGTACATTATTCATGCTATACTAATCGAGAAATTGTAAATCATTATTCAAAACATATATGCATAGAAAGGTGTTTGCCATGGAAATGCGAATGATTAAGACCTTTCAAACCATTGTGAAGCTTGGAAGCTTTCAGCAGGCAGCAGAAGCATTGCAGTATTCACAACCCGCCATCACACAACATATTCAGAAGCTTGAAGGTGATCTCGGTGTGAAATTAATTGACAGAGGAAAGAAGATTAAATTGACGGAAGCGGGGAAAATTTTCTACGCCAGAGCCGATCAGCTTCTTAAGGAATATGAGTACTTAACGAATACCATCTCGGATATTCAACAAGGACAAGCCGGTTATGTTCGAATCGGAGTATCCGAGCCCACAGCAAGCCACCGCCTTCCGGCGATCCTGTCTTCATTTGTGGAGAAAAATCCAAAAATCAGACTCAGCGTCCGTATCGGGGACAGCAAGTTGCTAAATGAGCTGGTTGTGGATGAACAGCTTGATTTTGCTGTCTGTCCTTCTCCGGAAACCAGTCTGGATACCGAGTTTCAGCCTCTACTTTTTGAACCCATGGCCTTATTATTGTACAATACGCATCCATTCGCTCAAGCTACTGAAATACATTTGCAGGATCTGAAGGGTCAACCATTTCTGTTCACACCTCCGAATTGTCCGATTCGCATTCGAATTGAACAGTTATTAGCCGAAAAAATTGATAGTGATTATCAAGGCATCGAAATATCCAATATCCGATCTCACAAATATTATGTACAAGCCAAATTGGGCATAACGATTGCTCCTATAGCAACAATTGCTCCTGCCATACCGGGAACGGTTATCCAACCCATTGCAGACCTGAAAGTTGGCCCCATAGTCGGCGTCTTGCGTAAACGAAATACGCCGCTCGGTACTGCGAGCGAGAAACTGATGATGGATATTCGAACCGCACTACTCCAAAGTAATCTATATGTTCCTGAGTTCGAGCTTACTTCCAAGCTGGCAATGCCGTAACATGACTTGCCAGCTGCTATAACAGCACAGGAGCACTTCGCTATTTCAGTCTTCCTGCCGTGCGCCCTCCATCTACCGTCAGTATGCTTCCCGTGATGAATGAAGCTTGCTTCGAGGTCAGATACAAGATAGCTTGAGGCGCATCGTCAGGACCGGACGTCCGACCTAACGGTGTAATTTTAATCATATGTTCCGTATGTGCCTGTGTCATCACACTAACCTCACTACCGGGCGCATATCCGGGTACAACGGCATTAACCCGAATGCGATAGGGTGACAATTCCAGTGCGAAGGTTTTGGTGAGCATCTCGATCCCCACCTTGGAAACGGAATAGTTCCCCATACCAACACCGGCGGTGGAAGCTGCTCCGGAGCTTATATTAATGAAGGAACCTTCCACCCCGCATCCAATCATCTGGTTGGCAAATTGCTGTGTGAGCAGAAACGGTGCCGCCAGATTCAGATCCATCGTATCATTCCAATCCTGAAGCGTCATGTTCATCAGTGTACGATACGGGTATATCCCTGCATTGTTGATCACAATATCTGGCGTATTCCATTGGTGTTCCACCACTTGAACTAGTTCATTGATGGATTGCTCATCCACAAGATTGGTCACATGCCAGTGTACATCCACCCCTTCCTGCTTCAGTTCATCTGCTACATTTCGTAAGGCGTCTTCTCGTATATCAGACAAATACAGTTTCGCTCCTTCGGCTGCATAGGCTTTCGCAATCCAGCGTCCAAATACACCTGCTGCTCCAGTTATAACGACCTTATCACCTTCAAATCTTCGCTCACTCATGATGTTCTCTCCTTTGTACAATTCAGCTGGAATGGAAACGTCTCTCCCTTTCGGCCAATAGAATAATGGCCTGTTTAATCTCATAACCGATACGATTCGCCTGACGAACAAGCGATGTTCTTAACTTGTAGAAGGCTTCACTACCCACTGTGGCCGCAGCCAACTGCTCGGCTTCCGCAAGAGCGGGTACCAATACATGGCTGCCTGCGAGATCATGATCATAACGGCTGCCTTGGACGTAGTTGATGGGAACAAGCCATCTGCTGAGTGCCAATATCGTTCGATTCACCTCTGAAACTGACGTATCCGGCAAGGATTCACGTTCAACCCGTTCATAGAACCGCTCTGTAACAGCTTGCAGTTGTTGTATCCTGCTTGTTATACGTGAAAAATCAATATGTTCCCCAACAAGTTCGGCGTAATAGCTGATTCTGTCCGATAAAATCTGAACAGCTGGCCTCTGATCAATGGGAATGATCGGGGAAGAAGCGGCATGGTGGACTGCTGCTGCGTACACTTTGCAATCTCGTGCCAGAACATCTCCGTCAATTTTGTCCAAGGTATCCTCCGTCGTATGCCACCACCAGCCAAACCAGCCTTCAGGCTGATAAGATAACCCCATGAAAGCCGACGGAAGTCCGGCCCCCAGAAGGATTGATCTCCCGACCTGCCAAAAGGGGATCCACGGAAGGGTTCATCGGTTACGATTCGAATAGCCTGCTCACATAAGCCCTTGGTCTCTGCCATTGTGTTCGCCGCAGCCAGATTACTGGCACCCTTGGCGCCCACAGAATCAATATTGATATGAAGCACGCCATTCTCGTGCAAATCCTCCCAATGTAGATCACTATACAACGCAGAACCCGCATATCTGCCATGAGAATGCCCGGACCAAAAAGCAAAACGAACAGAACGCCGCAGTGAATGACGGTGTAGAGATAGTACACGCGCCACTTCCACCATAACCGCATTGGCGGAGCCGTTATCCATCGCACCATAATGCCAGGAATCTACATGTCCGCTAAATAGCACAAAGGATTCACGCTCCACTGTGCCTTGTATTTCAGCAATCAGTGTGGGGATCTTGACCCAACCCGTTCTCACCTCGGCATGCAACGTAACGTCTACCGTATCATCATGCGTGGATATCAGAGACTTCATCTGCTCTCCATCAGCCTTATTGACCGATAGCACCGGAATGACAGGATAGCCATCATCCTCTGGTGTCGGATTCCCCCACACGGAGGAAACAATCATCTCATGCGTATACGCGCCACTATTAATGAAAATGATCGCTTTGGCACCCCGCTGCTGCAAACGGTGAATGGTTGCCCAATTGGCCAGTCCGTGCACAATCACCGCGCTGTTAATCTGCTGATCCTCCTTGGGGTTCCGGTCTTTCTGTTCCAGATCCAGGAATCTCAATTCCGTGTTCAATTGTTCCGTCTGGGCTGACATTGAGTGTGTAATAGCCGCAAAAGAAATGCCGCCAACCCGAAGTTCTGCCCTTAGCGGGATACTGATGTATGCCTCATTAAATGTAAGCTCCGTAGTCAGACCGAAGCTCTCCAATTGCTCCTGGATATAACGAAACGCCCGAAGCTCTTCTTCAGATCCGGACAAACGAATCTCCTTGGCTATCTCTGTATTGTATTCAAGCAGCAGATCACGATCGATCTCATGCAGAACAACATTCTGCTCCGTTTGTTGCTGCAACTTAACCATTAGGATTCCCCCCTTGCCTCATTGCCTGCTGCAACGCCTAATCCATCTCTTGATTCATCATCACTGCTCTGGTTCAAATAATGAATGGCCGTTTCACCAAGAACCGATATGCCTGTGACAATGGCTTGCTCATCAAAGATAATCGAATCACTGTGAAGAGGAAGCTGCGAGCGAGCATCTCCTTCTGCCACGGTTCCTAACCGGAATATGGCTCCAGGCACATATTCAAGATAAGCACCAAAATCTTCGGCACCCATGGAAGGTTCCTTCAGATATACGACCGAATCTCTGCCAATCACAGACTCTGCCGCACGTTCAATCACGTCGACTACGTGATCATCGTTAATCACGGGTGAACCGCCACGGTAATATTCGAACTCCGCTTGTCCGCCAAAACCTTCCGCAATCGTCTCGATGAGACGCTTCATATATATTGGCACAGCTTCACGCGTCTCCGGATTGTGCGTACGGATCGTACCTCTGAGTTGAACTTCACCTGCGATAACATTATAGGCATGGCTATTGCTTTGCAGCTTCGTAATCGAGATGACGGAAGAATCCAGTGGAGACAGGTTGCGGGATACAACCGTTTGCAACGCAGTTATGATCTGGGCAGCTATAATCACCGGGTCAACCGTTCGATGTGGATACGCAGCATGCCCCCTTTCCCGTCACCCGAATATCAAAAGCATCTGCGGCAGCCAGCATGGCACCTTTTCGCAATCCAATCTGGCCTGCTGGCAAATCCGGCCATACATGCAGGGCAATAATCGCATCCAACTCAGGGCTACGCAATACACCTGCCTCAATCAGATCCGTAGCTCCTCCCCGTACTTCCTCCGCAGGCTGGAAAATAAATTTCACCGTTCCCTGTAGTTCATCCCTGTGCTCACTCAAAGCCGCTGCTGTACCAAGTAATATCGCTGTATGCACATCGTGACCGCATGCGTGCATCACACCTTCGCGAGTGCTGGCATACGGCAATCCGGTCTTCTCCTCAATAGGCAAGGCATCCATATCGGCGCGGATTCCAATGGTTCTCCCGTCCCGTTCACCTTTCAAAAGTCCAACCACACCTGTTCCACCTACACCGGTCTGCACTTCAAGGCCAGCTTCCAATAAAAATTGTGCAACCAGCTTGGCTGTTTCAAATTCCTGGTGACCAAGCTCAGGGTTCTGGTGAATATGACGGCGGAGCCGAATGGCCTCATCCTTCCACTTTTCGGCTGTAGTACGAAAACTCATCGTTTCATTCCTCCTCTTCCTTGTTGAGTTGACCATTATTCGTCATATAAATGACATTGCACCTCGCGTTCTGGTGAGACGAAGCGTTTCTGAGGAGCGACCTGACGGCATGTCTCCATCGCATAAGGACAGCGGGGATGAAAAACACAGCCTGAAGGAGGCTGAAGTGGAGAGGGAATCTCCCCGCTTAATACCACTCTTTCCCGCTTCACTCTTGGATTAGGAATGGGTACCGCTGACAACAGAGATTTAGTATACGGATGTAGAGGATCGGCGAACAAAGCCTCTGCGGGTCCCTGCTCTACCATTTCGCCCAGGTACATGACTCCAATGCGATCGGCAATATGGCGTACCACGCTTAGGTCATGCGCAATAAACAAATAGGCAATCCCCAGTTCCTCCTGAACCTCTTCCAGCAGATTGATAACCTGTGATTGAATTGATACATCCAGCGCCGATACGGGTTCGTCACATATGATCAGCTTTGGCCCAAGGGCCAGCGCTTTGGCTATCCCCAGCCGCTGGCGTTGACCGCCTGAAAATTCATGGGGAAAGCGCTCATAATGCTCTTCAGTGAATCCGACTTTGCGCAGCAATGACAGAGCTGTCTCCATTCTGTCCCGTTTATTGCCCTTTTTATGGATTAATAGCGGTTCTTCTATCGAATATCCCACTCGTTTGCGAGGGTCCAGCGAGGTATACGGGTCCTGGAAAACCATCTGCATATGTTGCCTGTAATTTCTCAATTCTTTTTTCTTTAATCCGAGAATATCTGTCCCCTCATAAAAGGCCTCCCCGGACGTCGGCTCAACAAGTCTGAGAATGGACCGACCAAGCGTGCTCTTGCCACACCCTGACTCTCCCACCAGTCCGAAGGTTTGCCCTGTATGGATGTCGAAGGACACACCATTAACCGCCTTGACTTGTCCCTTGGTTCGCCCAAAAGAAGATCGTACAGGGAAATGTTTGTTCAGATTGCTCACCTGCAATAGCGGCTTCGACTCAACCAATGATTTCGAGTTCATGTGTCTCCTCCTGAATCGTTGCTATTCCGGGATACCAGCAGCGTACCGAATGTTTGTCGTGCGCCTGTTTCAATGGAGGTGCTGTTCGAAGGCACTGTTCATCTGCATAAGCGCATCTGGGAGCAAATCTGCATCCCTCGGGAATCTCATGCAGCGCCGGAACCGTTCCCTCTATGACGTGCAGTTTACTGTGCTGTTCACCATCTATTCGTGGAATGGATTTCATTAAACCTGACGTATAGGGATGCTTCGGATTGAAAAATAAATCGTCCACACTCGCCTCCTCCACGACTTGTCCAAGATACATCACGGCGACCCTTGTGCACGTCTCTGCGACGACACCCAGATCATGTGTGATCAGGATGACACCCAGCCCCGTCTTCGATTGCAGACTCTCGATCAGTTCCAGAATCTGAGCCTGAATCGTTACGTCCAGTGCAGTCGTTGGTTCATCCGCAATAAGCAGTTTGGGATTACACGCCAACGCCATCGCAATCATGACCCGTTGTCGCATTCCTCCTGAGATTTCATGCGGATGCTCATCTACCCTCTTCTCTGGTGAAGGAATACCCGTCATTCGCAGCAGGTCCACAGCAGCAAGACACGCCTGCTTGCCCTTCATGCCCTGATGCAGCTTCAAGCTCTCGGCAATTTGTTTACCGATGGTCTGTACCGGATTCAGGGAAGACATGGGGTCTTGAAAGATCATGGAGAGTTCATTGCCACGAATGCGTTCCATTTGTTTTTTCGATAAGCTCAAAAGATCCGTTCCCTCGTAGAGGACTTCACCGGAGTAATCCACATAGTCTTCATCAAACAATCGGAGAATGGATTCGGCGGTTACACTCTTTCCACACCCGGATTCGCCTACGATGCCGAGCGTCTCACCAGCAAGGACGTGGAAGGACACACCTTCCACCGGGTGAATCGTCCCCTTCTCGGTTGAGATGGATACTTTCAGATCCTTCACTTCAAGCAGCGTTTGTTTTCCCACGTCGTCTCCCCCTTTCACCTTACTCGCATGCGGGTCGAGCAGATCTCTTAGACCATCACCGAACAGATTAAGGCCCAACACAACAAGTACCAGGAAAATGCCAGGAAAGACTGTCATCCACCAAGCGTTATAGATTACCGTTTTACCGTCAAAGAGCATATTCCCAAGACTTGGGGACGGTGAGGGAATGCCCGCGCCAAGAAAACTTAACGACGCTTCCGTCAGAATCGATACGGCAAATATAAAACTGGATTGAATAATAAGCGGGGACAGTGTATTGGGTGCCATATGAATCCAGATGATCCGCCAACTGCTGGCTCCTTGTGCATGCAACGCTTCAATGTAAGTTAGCTCACGAATCACCAGCGCTTTGGAACGAATGATTCGAGCCATGGATGGAATGAAGATAATACTTAGGGCAATAATGACATTTCCCGGATTCGGACCAAGTGCGGCCATGATGGAAATAGCGAGCAGAATGGATGGAAAAGCAAACAACCCATCACAGATACGCATAAATATGTGATCCAGCACCGAGTAACTAGCGGATAACAGCCCCACAATCAACCCAATCAGAGATGCCACGGCTGTCACAGCGAAACCAACCGCAACCGAAATACGCAAACCGTATACGGCACGAGTGAATACATCACGACCGAAGTTATCCGTACCAAATACATGCTGCCCGCTCGGACCTTTGAGACGATTCACAGGATCAATCTGCAATGGGCCGTACGGTGTAATGAAAGGCCCGATAATTACCAGCAAGACAACGACAAGTAATATACCCGCCCCTGTAGTTAACAAGGGATTATTCATAAAACGCCTGAATGCGATGCGTCTGCTCTTTTGCTTCTTGTGAAGTCCTGACGGAGCGATGGTAGTTCCCGGATTGGTTATCAAGTGCTCTCCACCTCCCGTTTATTTCTTGCTTAATCGAACCCGCGGATCGACCAAACCGTACAACAAATCAACAATCAGATTCACGAACACATAAGCCACCGTAACCAGCAGCACCGACCCCTGAATAACCGAATAATCTCTTCGACTAATTGAGTTCACGATGAGTTGCCCCACGCCCGGAATATTGAATAACGTCTCAATCACTGCAGCGCCTGTAACCAGCCCACCGAATGATTCTCCAATTACCGTTAAAATAGGGATAAACGCAACGCGTAACGCATGTGTATACACGATCGTTTTTTCTTTGACTCCCTTGGCTTTCGCAGTCTTGATAAAATTGCCGGACATCACATCGAGAATGGACGATCTCGTCATTCGGGTAATAAGAGCAGCCTGAATGATGCCGAGTACAATGGCTGGTAACAGGAGGTATTTAATATGCTGCCACAACCCTTCACTTAGCGGCTGATATCCTGCAACTGGTAGCCAGCGTAGCTTTACACTGAAGAACATGACCAATAGTGATCCTAGTAGAAAACTCGGAATTGAAATGCCAAGCATGGAGAATCCCATCACCGATTGATCCACGATTGTGCCTCTTCGCTTAACTGCTGTAATGCCAAGAAACAAGGCAAGAAAAACACCAATTACCTGTGCAATGATGGCTAGGGATAATGTGGGCGCCAGTCGTTCAAAGAATGCTTCCCTCACAGGCTTGTCCAGAAAGATGGACTCCCCAGATTTCCCGATAACAGTCCCAGCATCCAAATGCCAAATTGCTCATAGATGGGTCTGTCCAACCCCATTTTGCTTCTCAATTCATCAATATCCGCCTTTGTGGCCTCTTCTCCCAGCAGAATGGCGGCCGGATCTCCGGGTGTGACATGAATGATGGAGAACACAACGATGGCGACGACAAACAAAACCGGAATCAAGGATAATAACCGCCGAACGATATATCCACCCATAAGAGGGCACCTCACTCTCGTGTTGGCACATGGACAGGCGTATTCCTGTAGAAGCGATGTTACGCCTTTTCATCCATTGCCCTTTGCTTCAGTTACTTGTTATTGGTTGTATTCCACAATATAGGACCCAAAATATTTTGGAATCCACTGATATTTTTCGATAGCGCTGTAACCTGTTTGGTATGTCCGATCTGAGAGAATGGAACTTCGGTCCATACATATTGCTGCAATTCATCAATCAGCGGTCTTGCGGCTTCTACCGATTCTGACGTGCGAATTCCCTGAAGCAGCTCGTTCAGCTTCTCGCTTTTTAACAGCCCCGCTCCGCCTCCCCAGAACGAGTATTGATAGAACGTAGGGCGGAATGCATAACTCATTGGATAGATATCCCATCCTGTACCCGTCCCGAGCTTCTCCTGCAACGTTGGCCAATCATAGACGTCCAGTTTGACCTTGATACCAATCGACTCCAACTCCTGCTGCAAAACAACGGCCACGTTATATTGGTCCACATAATCTCTCGTCGTGAAAATTTTGATCTCTTCGCCGTTATAACCTGCCTCTTGAAGCAGTTGCTTTGCCTTGTCCGCATTGGCCTGGCTGTACGCTTCCTTGCCTGCTTCCGAGTACCAGTTCGGATATTCCGGAAGAACCAGCGAGGACGTCTTCACATAGAATTGTGGATCACGGAATGCAGACGTCAGAATGTCATCCGCATTCTGTATGGCATTAACTGCCTGACGAAGCTTCACGTTCTTGAACAAGCCATCATTGCTGTTGTAGAAGTAGCCAATCATGCCTCCTGGACTGAGGAACGTTTGCAGCTCCGGGTTGCCTGCTATTTGTTGTTCGTTATCCACAGAGATATTTAAGGCAATGTCATATTCCCCAGACGTAATTCCCGCCAATCTGGTCGACTCGTCTGTGACAAAGCGGAAGTACAAGTCATCGACCAGCGCTTCCTTTTTGCCGCCTGCGCCATTACTTGGCTCGGTACGGGCAGCATAATCCTCATATTTTTTCAAATGAATATACTGATCCTGCTTCCACTCCTCCAGTTGAAACGGACCTGTACCGATGTAGGATTTGATGCCCTTGTCATCTGCCTCCTCCACGACTTCCTTCGGATAAATGGCTGCTGCCGGAATTGGATCGGCAAGGAGTTGCAGAGTTAATAGAAAGGGTGTCTTTAATTGCAGGACGACGGTAGATGGATCGATTTCTTTCGCCTCTGCACCTACGAAATTCGCCTTCCCGTGACTGGACAGCTTGATCCAGCGATTCAGAGAAGCCACTACGTCCTCTGCTTGCAGCTCCTTGCCATTATGAAACTTCACACCTTGTCGCAGATGGAATGTATACGATAATTTGTCTTCACTAATCTCATAGGATTCAGCAAGAAGTGGAATAACCTGTGCGTCTTTGTCCAATGTCACCAGCTGCTCATAGATTTCACGTGAAATATCCTTGACCGCTGTATTGGAAGAAACGTGTGCATCCAGCGTGACCGGTTGTGTCGGATAACCCACGTTTAATGTCCCGCCCGCTTTGACTTCAGCGCCCGTTTGTTGGGATGGATTGTCCCTGTTGCTGAAGAGGCTTGTGTGTTCTGATCTTGTGCACCCGATGCGCAGCCAGCCAGAAGCAGGAATGCCAGAATCATGATTAATGCAGGTTTGGTTCGATTTCTCATCATGTAACCCCTCTCGCTCTTATGCATAATGGTTAATCCGATTTCACGATTCCGAATGATATACAAGTGTTCATGTCGGATTAGTGAAAATTGGTATTCTCAGGCTAAGGGAAAGGCGTTCTTTTGTAAAATAAGCATTATTAATGTGTTAATTCATTTTTTGTAAACTATGAAAAAAGTGCAAAACTATATACACCCAAGTATTCCGATGGTAATATTCAACTTAAATTTCATCCTTTATCTGGAAGGAGTCATCACTCATGACCACACTCGAACATCTGAACTCTACACTGAAGCAGCACATTGAAAAAATAGAACATTATAAGCAGGTTCAAACCCTGCTCGCCTGGGATGCCCGTACAGGAGCACCCAAAAAAGGCGCTACATATGCTGCCCGTGCCAAAGCGACCTTAGCGGGAGAGCTATTTCGTTTACAAACGGATTCGGATTTTGCTTTAAGACTGGAGGAAGAAATACGGAATGAGAACGTTGACGAATTAACCCGCAAAATCGTTGCGGAGCACTTGAAAGCATATAAACGATGGAGTGCGATTCCCACTGATGAATATCAGACGTTTGTTCATCAACAAGGTCTTGCTAATGCCGCTTGGCTCGAAGCGAGAGCCGCCAATGATTTCTCCATTTTCGCTCCGCATCTGAAGCAAATCTTTGATGCCAGCTTGCAGTTCGCCGGTTATTGGAGGTACGAGCAACATGTATATGATCCACTCGTGCAGCAATTCGACCCCGATCTGGATACCGTCACATTAAACCGCATTTTCAGTGAACTGAAATCTGCTCTGTTACCTCTGATCCGCCGTGTTGTGGCTTCCTCCAAGCAACCGGATACATCCATATTCACTCGTCCTTTCCCGTTAGAAGAGCAACGGCAGCTTGGCATTAAACTGTTAGATGCCATTCGTTACGATTTTGATGCCGGACAATTCGGTGCCACTGTTCATCCATTCAGTTCTGCCATTAATCCATACGATGCAAGGCTTGCAGCCAAGTTTGTAGAGAATGATGTTCGTGTATCCCTGTGGAGTGCATTGCATGAAGGCGGACACTCGCTCTATACGCAGAATATTAATCCCGACTTGATTCATACCGGACTGGGCATCTTCACTTCGTATGGCATTCATGAGTCACAATCAATCTTCTATGAGAAATTCATTGGCAGACATAAAGGATTCTGGGAAAATAACTATTTCAGCTTGCAAAAAATCAAACCGGATACGTTCGGCCATGTGAATCTGGATGAGTTTTATTTTGCATTAAATGCAGTGAAACCAACGTTTAACCGCTTTGAAGCAGATGAGCTTACCTACAACCTGCATCTTATTATTCGGTATGAGCTGGAACAGGCGATTATCGCTGGAGAAGTGGATTATGCAGGGTTACCCGATGCGTGGAATGATAAATATGAGGAATATTTGGGGGTTCGTCCCCTACCCATCTGGATGGGATTTTACAGGATGGACATTGGAGTGCCGGATTTGGTCTATTTCCATCTTATACGCTCGGTTTTGTATATGCAGCACAGTTACACGAAGCGATTCGTCGCGACCTCCCCGATTATGATCATTTGATTGAATCGGACAATATCGAGACAATTACCGGATGGCTAACGACTCATGTTCATCAATTTGGTAAATCCAAATCGGCGGATGAGCTAATTCAGTCCATCACTGGGAAAGGAATTGACTCCGCTCCATTGATCCGATATCTGACTAACAAATACGAGCAACTCTACGAGCTATGATCTGTGACCCCGTTTAGCCCAACAAGTTCGATCTGTTTAACAAACTTCTGTTTCCAAAATCAATCTAAACAGCCGCCGATTTGGATGTAAAACTCCTGATCGTGCGGCTGTTTTTGATGTATGACATTATTTTATTATTACTTAATAATTGACATATCCTCCGTAGGTTACGGTCCATGTATAACCTGTCTGACCATCAACGGATTGCAATGTGAGTTGTCCCCAGTAAGGTCTTTCATATTCAAGTTTTAATGGATACATTCAGAGGTTTCAACCATTCGTTTATTGCCTGCCCACACGTCCTGCACAAATCGCCCTTCAGCCTGAAGCTGAATGAGCCAGTCTTTCGCTTGCTGCATCGTTGCTCCCTGCACTTCCTGATAAGCTTGTCGCAAAGTCTCTTCCACCGCAGGAGCCATCTGGCTTCCGTCCCCGCATACGTAGAGTCTTCCTTTGTTCATCAGCATGTGAAGCAATTGCTCGGAATTTTCCTTCATTAGATGCTGTACATAGGTTTTGGGCTTGCCATCCTCACGAGAAAAAGCAGTGTGTAGTTTAACAATCCCTTCTCGTTCGTATTGTTCAAGTTCTTGACGATAGATAAAATCTGAATCATTCCGGCACCCAAAGAACAAATGTGCCTCACTTAGTGGCAAGCCTCTCTGTTTCATGACAGCTCTGGCCTGAAGGAATCCTCTAAACGGTGCAACCCCCGTCCCCGGTCCCACCATGATTATCGGAACGTCGGCAGCTTCCGACAGATGAAATTCGGATTCGGGTGTACGGACAAACATCAGAATTCGTTCACCCTCTGGACATCCAGCGAGATAAGTTGAAGCCACTCCAAGGTATTCGCCCCGGCCACTCCATGCAGGTTCTCTGACTACCGATACCGTTATGCTCGCTTGCTCGGGATTCAGGCTTGGCGAACTGGATATTGAATAATACCTGGGCTTGAGCGGCGGCAATAGTTCAAGGAACCTTTCGAATGGCAATTCACACGCCTCATACTTTTCCAGCAGGTCCAACATGGTGATTCGATTCGCGAGAATATAATCTCTATAGCTGTTTTCGTCCAACATGCCTTCCAGTTCACGCTTATGCGGTGGGCATACCGTATGATGAGCTAACTCCTGCACCTGTGATCTGGTCACAGGTGTCTGTACTTCAACACATTGACGGAGCAGATCCTGCACCTTGACAGGACGGTTCAGTGGAAGGTGCATAAGATGTGTCGTGTCCGAAGTTAATTGGATATAAACATCTCCAGTTAGTCCGAACCGATGGAGTATCCGATCCACGTTCTCCTTCTGATTGTTAGGCAAAACACCGAGATGGTCACCTTCTCTATAACTCATGCCTTTAGGCAGTAACATTTCAATGTGACGTGTGCTTCTCCCACTTTCAACCGCTTGAAGCTCTTTATTAACGATTACCGTGGCATAGCTGGCACCATAAGTATGTGCAAGTGGCATCTCTACTTTTTCTTGGACCAACTTCATTTGAAGTCCGCTTGTACTTGGCAGGATTGGCATCACAACTTCCGCGTTGATCCCCAGGGCATTCAACACCTGAGGCCACAACTTGTGCTGCCACGCTTCAACTTGCTTTTCCATATCACCTCCGGCATCGGCTTCACCGCGGGATATCAGTCTTTTACCTCCTAATTGTTCAAGCTTCTCATCCATCAATCGCGGAATGCTCTGGTACGTCCCGGACCAGCTCCGATCGCCACAACCCAGAACGGCATAGTTCACATCCCGTGCTTCCTCTGACTCCGCCCCCTTCAACCAGTCTGCAAATGCCGCAGCATTCTGCGGTGGTTTACCATTATACGAAGCAGTGACGATGAGAACCACACCGTGACGGGGTAAGCGCCCCATCCACTCATTCAGAGTGGCTGCTTCGCTTGGAATGCCATACGAACGACCTTTCTCCGCAAGCCCTCTGGCAATGCCTTCTGCCGTTCCCAGATTGGAACCATACAACACCAGGAGCCACGTGTCACCATCTGCCTCAACAACCACCACATTTTCTCCCGTTTGACTGTCACTTGCTACATTTTTATGAACAACATCATGTTTCTCTTTTGCATATACAGTAGCCTTATTCAACGGCTGCGAAGCCGCGCGCGGTTTCACCTGGATCCGGAAGTCTCCCGGCTTCAACGTCAGCGTCTGTTTAACATCCAATTCATAATGGCTATAATCGATCAGCTCAAAATGTTTGAGGACCATACCAAGCACAAGTGTTGCTTCATATAAAGCAAATTGCATGCCGATACATGCTCTCTCCCCGTTACCAAAAGGTTTATATGCATGATGAGGCACTTTCGTCGTATCTTCGAATCGCTCTGGACGGAACAGCTCCGCATCCTCTCCCCAAGCCTCTCTGTCACGGTGAAGCTGAGGCAGAAGAATACTGCAACTCTCTCCTTTCTTCAAAGGATATTTGCCACCTAGGATGGTGTCTTCTTTCGCATATACATCAAATCCCGGAGCGGTAGGCCAGAGACGTAGCGATTCACTGAGAATCATGCGAATATAGGAAAGCTGAAGAACTTCTTCGTACAGTGGTGAGTCATTGACCAATATCTCGTCCACCTCGTTATAAGCCTTTTGAAGCGATTCCGGATTTTTCAGTAAAAAATACAGGGCAAACGATAACAAACCACTCGTCGTTTCATGTCCGGCAATGAGAAACGTAATAATCTGATACCGAATGTTCTCATCATCAAGCATTTCGCCAGTCTCCGGGTCTTTGCCATTTAGCATACGTGCAAGCAAGTCGACCTCTTCAGGTGCTGAACTCGCTTTACGTTCCTCTATAATCTGATCTACCAGAGAGAACATCGTCTGAATATCCTCCTGAAACTGTCGTTTGGTTCTAACCATTAGCAGATTCTGAATTTTCAAACGCGAACTCTTCTGCATTGCTTCATTTAATGCCCGAACCATACTTTCAATAAAAGGACTGTGGTCCTGTCTATAGAAACTGTTAAATCGATAATTGAATCCACATAGTCCAATGGTATCCAACGTAAGGCGTGTCATATCGTCCGCAACATCAATCGTATCATTAGAGTTGAGGCGCGCCCACTTGTGGATCAACTGATCGGCAATATCGACCATCATCGGATGATAACCTTTCATGGCCTGCTTGCTGAAGGTCGGAAGCAGAATGTTATGGGCCTTTTTCCAGTTGGGCTCTGATGTTCTGCTTGTGAATAAACCATCGCCACCAAAGGCACGTACATTTTCGAGTTCATTGTATACAAATTTGTCAAAACGGGACACATCGCATAACTCAGCGACAAGATCTGGCCCGGATACGATTAAACCGGAATAACCGGGTACGGTAAGTCGATATATTGGCCCATGCTGCTCAGCCAGAACACCTAGCGACAGTGTGGGTTTATCTTTATCAATCAAAGGCAGATTGCCAAGCGGCCCATACATTTTGGGTTGTGGTATGTAAGGTGTATTATTCATGATGATCACCTCTTATCTGTACGCTGTGGATTAAACTATCCGTTAGCCGTGTAGCGGCAGCTTTGCTTATAATCATAGGCGATCTCTCCTTTGATGGTTATATAATTGATAGATATTAATATCATTTGATATAACAATAAACCAATATTTATTTAAAATCAAATTTTCTTCCGGCTATATTACTTTCATTTGTACCGTTTAACGTTTGGAATAAAACACTACAAATAGAGGATTGCATATGCAATCCCCTACTGTATGAACCGATGACGCTGTGGTTCTATGGCGCTTATTCTTTTAATCTAATGAAAACTTGGCCCGTCCCATTTCTCGAAATTCAATTCGGTATTCATACTTACCGCAGATAACGCCCCAGAGAAGCAGCCGTAATGGCCTGATACAACTCGGATGCTGCATCACCAGCACTGTATATACCTGCTACGGATGTTTTGCCAGAAGCATCAACAATAACCGTTCCGGACTCTGTAATTTCACAACCGATGGCCTTCGGCAGTTCCGATCCGGTAAACAGTTTCGGTTGGAAGAAGACGCCTGTGCATGGAATCGCTGTACCGTCACTTAATACAACTTGCTGTACCATTCCATCTTCCGAGTCAATGGATTGAACCGGTGCATCAAATACAGTAACCTCATGCTTCTTCAGTTCTTCACGATGCTCATCGGTTAAGGAATCTGATCCATTGGTACAGATCGTATAACGTTCTGTCCAGCCGGATATGACTTTTGCCATATGTAATGCCTTATCTCCACTAACGATGATGACCAGCGACTGGTCTCTTAACTCCCATCCATCACAATATGGACACACAAATGCACTTTTGCCGTAAACCTCTGTTAGTCCGTTAATGTCCAGAGGCAGATCTTTCTTGCCTACTGCAAACAAAATCTTTTTCGTGTGATAGCTTGCCCCTTGCGCAGTCTTGACCCTAAAATCACCATCGCTACCTGATATCGCTGCAGCCGTATCGGACGCAAATTGAACGGATGGATAAGCTGCAATCTGCTCTTTGGCGGCTTTGCGAAACTCACGTGGACTAGCCCCGTCTCTTGTTACAAACCCATGAGTCTCCCTCGTGACCCAGTTACGCGGTGTCTCATCATCGATGACCACAACGTTCTTACGGGCCCTGCCAAGTACAAGTGCTGCATTAAGCCCTGCCGGTCCTCCACCAACAATAAGTACATCCAGGAGTTGATTCATGTTACTCATACCATTCACCCTTTTCCAGATATTTAATATCTCTAATTTTTGTTTAAAAATAACCTCCGTTTTCTCTTGGAAAAATAACTCGGAGATGTACACAAGAATACATTCTAATAAAACCATTAAAGATATCTTATATCTACAATAAACAAAACCTGAGCTGTTTGCAACATATATCTGTAACTACCTTCTTTAATCCAGCGGATGTGAGTTGAACAAAAGATGATTTGCACTTACACTACAACGATAGAACAAACTTTAGATTACTGTTATACACCCGATTTTCTGATTCTCGTCTGTAACACAGAAATAATTATTTAACAATTAAAAAAGACCTTGTTTTTAAATTGTTCACAATCAAATGACATTATTTTAAATACTAAAACGTTAATTAAATCACATAGTGTATTGAATGGTATAATAGCGACATAATATATAAGTATAGATATAGGAAGTGAGTTCTTGAAAACATTGAATAATGGTTCACAGACCAATATCAGCCTGGAGTATAGCTCGATTCCGAAAGTTTTCTTCGATACAATCAAAATCGGAATCATCAAGTCCAACCTGATCGCCATGTTTGCGGGTTTAAGTTTGGCTTTATATGTATTTGATGCTTCAATCTTAGCTAATATTGTACCAATCATCCTTTCCTTTATGGGGTCTTCTCTCATCATTGGAGCTGCAGGGGTGTTCAACAATCTGTATGATCGTGATATCGATGCGATCATGGAACGCACGAAGAAACGTCCTACAGTTACGGGTCGTGTCGATACCAAGTCGGGTCTGATTCTCGGTATTGTAATCACCATTATCGGGGGCATTATGCTGTACATCGCTTCCCCATCCGCTGCTGTATTTGGTATTTTGGGTTTGCTGCTATATGTGTTCCCTTACACGATGTGGACCAAACGTACCACCATTTACAATACGGAAGTGGGAAGTCTTTCGGGTGCTGTGCCTCCGCTTATCGGTTGGGCAGCCATCTCACCAGAACTGGGTCATTTCGAGATCTGGGCATTGGTCGTTACGATGCTCTTATGGCAGATGCCTCACTTCTACGGAATTGCGATTCGTCGTTTTGACGAATATAAGGCTGCTGGTGTTCCCATGTTACCTGTCGTTAAAGGCATCAGACGGACATACATTCAGACGAATGTGTATCTAGTACTGTTGCTGATCTCCAGCTTTTTATTCTGGCCGATGAGCCCTTTTGTCGCAATTGTGGCTTTTCTGGTTAGCCTGGCCTGGCTCATTCTTAGTGTGGCTACCTTTGATAAAAAGAAACAGAGAAATGGTCCAAGCGGATGTTTATCTTCTCCATTAACCATATCACTATTATCTTCCTGGTTATCATTGCGTATTCCTTGATTGCTCAATTGTTGAGATAAATCTATTCCGTTGTTTCACTGTTATAATAAAATAAAAAGCCTTACAGACTTTACTCTTTCAAGGAGTCGTCTGTAGGGCTTTTTTCGTTTTACCTTGTTATTTATTGTCTTTCTTAGCTAAATCTCTAAGCTACCCGACTTTGGCGGGAGTCTGTTCTCCTTGCCACAGCAACTGCATCTCTTCATTAGTGGCAAGCAGTTCGGCCAAGCTTCCCTCAGCTTCAATGCGTCCATCTTTCATTACGATAATATGATCTGCTTTGGAAAGTGCAGCCCTGCGGTGAGAAACGGCGATGCAGGTAACATCCGACTCTTGGAATAAGCCTTCCCATACCTGTTGTTCTGTCTCCACATCCAGTGCGCTGGACAGATCGTCAAAGATAAACAGGTCCGCCTCCGTCATTAACATGCGCCCTGTAGCCGCCCGTTGAATCTGCCCGCCTGACAGCATTACTCCTCTTGGACCCACCGAGGTCTCAAGCCCCTGATCCAGATGTTGGATATCCTTCTCCATTACAGCCAGACGAATGGCTTTTTCAAGCGACTGTTCAATGTTACCCTGCTTGCCCTGAATGATATTTTCCTTCAGTGTATCGCTGAACAATCGCGGTACTTGCGGAGTATACGCTGCTCTGGGAGGCATCAGGAAGGTCGCTGGATCAACAGCTGCTCCATTCCAGCGAATATCCCCTTTTTGCTTGGGTAACAGTCCAAGAAGTGTTCGTACGAGCGTTGATTTACCCGATCCGATCCGTCCCGTAATGACAAGAAATTGTCCGCGTTTCAGACGAAAACTGATCTCTTCTATGCCATTTGCAGAATTCGGATATTGATACGTCAGATTCTTCACCTCAAGTGATTGCAATTTCTCCTTGGGATCTCTCTGTACACTTGCAGGCTCTGGCGGATCTTCATACAGATAGATTTCTCTCGAATCCATGATCTGGTCTTCTTCCCCTGGGCGAAATAGCTTACGCATACGATCATAGGATACCTTAAGCCTTTTGTGCTGAAATACCATATACCCAAACAGTGAAATGCTAAATCCGATATTAGCCAGATAACTGGTGAATAAGGCAAAATCACCTACAGTAAAGTTGCCTGCTTTCATCTCAGCGGCACACATCAATAGAATCAACCCGGTACAGATACTGAGCACATGCTGATTCATTGATCTCATCCACTGCTTGAACAGATTGTCCCGGAGTGCGGCCTGGCGGCGATCTTCATTCAACTGGTTAAAACGGGAAGAGACGTTCTCTTCCGCCTGACCCAATTTCAGGGCTTGCACTGCTCCGAACGTTTCCGCAATAAAACTGGTAATTCGACCAGTCGCTTCGCGATTAACCTGAGCATACTTCCGGCCCGATTCCCGGATAGGTTGTTAAGCAAGGTCACCACCACCAATGGCAGCACCGCAACCAATGTGATCTGCCAATTTATGTTTGCCATGATGACAATGGACACGACAGCAAATACAAGCCGCCCCAGAAGTCCACCCATGATTCTACATACTCGACGACTTCATCCACATCGTCCCGGAAGCGACTCATTGCTTCCCCTGGTGATGCGGGAAGATTACGTCCCGGCCAGCGCATGATCGCTGCGAGCATGTTGGTTCGCAAAATCGCCTGCACATGATACAGATACGTAACCCACGCATAGAAGGCTACAAAAATGTACCCACCCGTGCCATTCGAACCAAAGCGATAAAGATCAACGGCACAGCAAGCCACATGTAGTCATCAGACCCCACTGTCGTGCGATCAAAAAACCACTGCATCCCAATACCAATGGCTAACGGCAAGGAATGAAATATACACCATAACAATCCATTAATTACAAACAAGAATGGCCTGAATCGAAATAATCGGCCTATAAATCCTGCTACAGTCATGCCAATTCCTCCTCTCGGCCTGTAATGAGCAGTCTGGCGTAGTGTGATGCCGGGTTATTGGCAAGTTCTTCTCTCGCTCCAAATTCCAGTACCTTGCCATCCCCCAGCACCATAATCCGGTCTACTTTCTCCAGCGTAGCCAGACGGTGAGCAATAATGACCCCGGTAGATTGTTTCATTAACTGGTCAATCGCAGATTGCAGCATGCCTTCGGTCGCAGCATCCAGGCGTGACGAAGGCTCATCCAGAATAACCAGACTCGGTTCGGTCAGGAATACGCGGGTTAAAGCGAATAACTGTGCTTCCCCTGCTGACAATGAAGCTCCACCTGCTGCCAGATACGTATCAAGTCCTTCCGGTTGTGAATCGATCCATTGACTTAGTCCAAGTCGATCCGTTGTTTCCCGGATCATCTGATCCGATACATGATCATTGAACAGGGTCAGATTATCTCGCAGCGTGCCATCAAACAGCTGTACATCCTGGGTTACCATGCCCACCCGGCGATAGAGGGCTTGTAAAGAAAGCTTCGTGATATCCGTCCCACCTACACGGATCGTACCCCGATCCAGATTGTATAGCCGGAGAAGAACACGACTTAGACTCGACTTACCGCTGCCTGTGCGACCGATAATGCCCAGACGCTCTCCAGGTTTAATGGCAAAATTAATATCCTGCAATACGGGTTTATCCTGGTTATAACTGAAGTGAACCTGACTGAATTCCAGACCAAGTGGTCCTTCCGGCAAGTGCTCCTCGTTGCCATCTTCAATCACACTCTGCATGGACAACAGCTCTCTGGAGCGGAGCATGCCGGATTTTGCTTTTTGAAACTCCTGTACCTGATCGCCAAGCATCTCAATCGGATCATTCAGCATCTGTGTGTATTGGTAGATCAGAAATAATGTTCCGATACTGATTAGACCTTCCATATAGTAATGCACACCCAACATAAGCACTGCAGTGACTGCCAAAGCAAACAGAACTACTGTGGTATTCCACGGAATAACCCGAAGCAGCCAGGCTTTTCTCCCCTTAAGGAATACCGTGCGCATTGTGCGATAAAAACGGTTCATCACATAGGGCACATGACCATTTGCTTGCACATCTTCAATCCCGGCAATGCGTTCTTCAATTAATCCAAACAGAGACGCACTTGCCGCCCGCTCATTTTTGGAAGAGTCTACACCAAGATTTCGAATGAAGACCATGAACAGGATCGATAACAATGTGAACACGGTCATAACCAAAGCAATAGGCACATTCACACTGAACATGAACCCGAGAATTCCGGCCAGCAGAACAAAACTCCCGATCACCTGCACAATGAACATCGCAAAAAAATTGGAAATACTCGTTACATCACCATCCACGCGTTCAATCATCTCTCCAGGTGTTTTCACATTATGAAAACGCATATCGAGACGCAGACAGTGCTTCAGCAGATCCCCGCGCAGCTGATTCGTAGCCCGCCAGGCTACATCATTCCCCAAGTAACTGACTGCGACTGTGATGAGTTGATTAAACACGGCGACTACCAGGAACAGTCCTGCGAGCTGAACAAGACTGGTGAGAATTCCCCCACTCGCTGCTGTATCAATAAATCGTTTGATGATCTGTGGATTCAAGAGCTGCAGCCCCGTTGATGTGAGCAACATGATTAATAGTAAGACCAGCCGTCCTTTGACTGGTTTTAGATAGCGCAGCAGCCATGACATGGAGCGTTTCTCTGTTTTGGGCAAAACCCCTCACCCCTTCATATAACAATTCTTTTCCGTTTTAATGATTCATATCAACTTCGTTCCTATGATGAATCATACATAAAAACAATAAATGCAACATTTCCGACCGGTAGATTAATCTTTCCAAGTGTTTTTACCATCTTACATTCTCCCACCCTCTCTGACATTCTTCCCAAAATCGTTGTACCCATTGCTCTGATATCTCATCTGCAATTGGATCAAAGGAAGGGGATGATACGGTAACGCTGTCCGATTGAACGCCCAAAAATGTCAACACATCCATGACGGTCCCCTCGTAATTTTGTATAAAATCCTCATAAACAATTGTCAACGGTTCAATGCCTGATTCGGACAGGAAATCTTCGATTGCAGCTTCGCAGAGGTTACTCTCGACAAGCAGATGCTTAATCGCATCAAAGTTATATTGATCTGCAATATCTTCTAAGTGAGGGTGATCTCCATACTTGCGATGCCACTCCCCCGAAACAATGGCTCTCCACCACGACACCGCCAATCTGACTTTGTTGCGACGTGTCATGTATATATGCTTGTTACAATTCGGAAACCCCGTACTCCATACCTCAGCTCGCGATAACTCTGTCGGCAGATGATAGAGATTACGGAACGCGTCAATCCATCGTTGTTCAAAATTAATCTTTATGCCAAACACACCGTTCGACGTTGTCCCATGGCTCCAAATCTGCTCCAGATCCTCAATCTTCAAGTTATCTGGACTTTTAAACTGATAATGCAGCCATTCTCTCGGATAACCAGCTACACCTGTAGAACTTAAAGCTTCGCCCAACAGCGTACTCCCCGTGCGTTGGGAGAACCAAATGGTATAACTTTGCGCAGGCTGTTTCATGAATAACCTCTCTTTCTCATTCTTGACTTAAGGATATTTTCTTGCAAAAAGCAAAACAAATGCTCCTTTCCATGCGAACGAAAATTGGTGGAATGCATGCAAAAAAGCCATAGATGAACTAAAGTTCATCTACAGCTTGTAACCAAAAGAGACCGGGTGAAATGCCAAGCATTTCCCGTATCTCCTCTGCATCGCAATAATGATGAGCGTCCACGACAGGGGTGCACAAACCATGACTGTCCCAACGCGATCATTGCAAATAAATTGGATTAATGTCACTATGCTTATGCGTATTCAGTTATGGATTCAAAATCTGGTTCGGCATAAACATCATCATCATCCCACCCGTTTCACATATTTGTTGTTTATTGTATTCGCTGGATCAATATCCGTCAAGATAAATTTAACTAAATTGTTATTTAATTCATATCATTAATCTTTTTCATTCTGCTACATATTCAATGATGTGGTTTCCATTTGCTTCTCTCTAACTACAAGACGTCTATGTGCGATCAGAAGGAAAGGTACTCCCAGTGCAGTGGTCAATGCAATCGGTACAAAGACAGCGAGCCCATTCTCCGCTCCAAATTGACTTAACAGCACCCCTCCCATTACAGGAGCGATGACACTGCCAATGTTATTGAAGCCGATGGTACCGAAATACGTCCCTTTCCATTCCGGCTTGGCAATCCGGTCGATGAGCATATCCATCATGGTGAACAACAGTACTTCCCCAATGGTAAATAGTATGACACTCATCATCATCATGAGTACACCTTCAGCGATTCCGACCATCATCAGACTGGTTGCGACGAGCAAATTACCTACAATTAGAGGGACAAGCGGTGGAAAGTTGCGGAAGGTTCGCACAAGCGGATACTGAATAATCAGTACCGTCACGGCATTCAAAGAAAGCATGTACGAGAACATCTCGCTTCCATTTTCAAAGATCGGGCTCCTCGCCAAGTACTGGGCCAATGTAGAACTAAAGTGCCCGTAACCCAGAACACAAAAGGTGGTACCGATTAATACCGGCAGAACACCGGTCGCGACCGGTGGTCATGAGTGCTTCACGCAGACGTGGTGCGGTTACCTGATGAGGCTCTGGCAGATTGGCATGTTGTAGCTTGAATTGCAGAAATAATACAAGTCCGTATGCTATGTATACCAAGCCGGAAATCACAAACGGAAACGTTGATTCAGATGATCCCAGCTGAAATCCGATAATTGGCCCAAAGACCACACCAAGATTAATGGCAGCATATCTGAGGTTGAACACCAGCAATTTGTTTTGCGGAGACGTAATATCCGATAACAGTGCTCTGGAGGTGGGCTCAAATACTGCACGGCATATTCCGTTTAACGTATTGGCTACAAAGAACACCCATAGATGCTCTGCAGCTGAAAAGATGAAAAACACACCTGCCCAGCTAAATACCGAAATTAACATCACGATTTTGCGTCCGATTCGGTCCGAAATATAACCTCCATAAAAGCTGACCATGACACCTGCCAGCGAGCTAACCGCCACAGTAATACCAGTCTGGGTTGGTGTAGCCTCTAGTACACGGGTCAGATAAATGGATAAAAACGGGATACTCATAGACGTCACAAGACGTCCAAACATGGTTCCGATAATGATGGTCCATGCCAAAGGGTGAATTTGCCTTAAATATTGCTTCATGTAAACTTCTCCTATTCTGAAATGCTCCAATGCGGGTTGATCTAACAACCTCTTCTAATGAGTGTTCAATAAGTCCGGTTTTCAATGCTTTTTGAACAACCTCTACTCATGTATAATTGTAAGGATAAAGGGGGAAGTAAAAGTGTAAACATATGATCACACTTTTCACCTTTAATAGAGGAGTCACGAATATGGATACCCTACATACACATTTTATAAGGCTCGCCGGGGCCGAACAACTTGCATTCAAGCTTCATGAACCTGTAGCGGTAACGATCGATAGCCTGTCCGCTGCCTTATATTGCACCCCTCGCAATGTGAAATTCATTCTTAGAAAATTGGAGGAGCAAGGCTTCATCCACTGGCAACCCGGTCGCGGTCGTGGACACCATTCAGAGCTAACGCTGCTGCGTAGCATGCATGAAGCACTGGAAGCCAGCTTTAGCGAACTTCTGGCTAAAGGCAAAATGAAAGATGCCATTGAACTCATCGGAACCACTCAGATGCATGATTCACTTCGGGAACAGCTCATGCTCTCTCTTCATCAACAGATGGGATTTCACAGCCATGATGAGACCGCCTCAGGTCATGATATTTTGAACATTATGAGGTCACGCCAGTTAGGTGATCTGGACCCAGCCTTTGTCTACACTGCATTTGAAACCTACCTGCTCAGTCAGGTCTGTAATACATTGATCACTTATGATGCCAAGACGGAATCATTCCTGCCAGCGTTGGCTCACATGTGGGAGTGCAGTGAGGACCATCGCTTATGGACTTTCTATCTTCGGAAAGGTGTGCGGTTCCACAACGGCCGTGTCATGACATCCCGGGATGTGCAAGCAACGCTGCAACGATTGATTGATGTGCATAGTCCGTCCATCTGGTTGTATCGGGATATTGAACGTGCGGAAGTAGCTGGTGATTACTGCATCAAGTTTGTTCTGCATCGTCCTAATCGCTTCTTCTTGCATCTGTTCAGCTGTATTCGGATGACGATCCTGCCACACGATTACAATGCAGCCAACACCTTGATTGGTACAGGCCCTTTTCAGATTACACAGCAGAGTGAAGATGTACTGGAACTTGCCGCTTTTGATGCGTACTACGGCATCCGGCCACATCTGGATCAAGTCCATTTCTGGTTTGTGCCTGACCTGAATCCAAATGATCGTTATTATGAGCTGCCCGGTACAGATCGATTAAGTCTGGCAACAGGTTGTGATCAGACCAACAGCATCAATTATCCGGCGCTGGGTTGTCAGTATATGCTGTTTAATTTTCACAAGGAAGGCATTCATCATCATCCCCTATTTCGGCAAGCGCTGCGAATGGTCTATGATTCGGTTACACTTGTCAGAGATCTCGGCGGAAATCGGATTACACCAGCCAGCAGCTTCCTTCCCTGGAAAAGTGCAGCCCAAGACTGGACAGCTGCCTCTCTGGAGCAGGCTCGTGAATTGCTGCACAACTGTGGATACCAGGGAGAGACCATAACTTTATCGTATAAACATAATAAGGATGCAGACGTTGCAGAATGGTTCCAGTGTCGCGCAGAGTCTATCGGTCTGAACATCAGCATGAAGGCCGTTGTCGACTATTTCAACTCAGAGGAAACGACGAACGCGCAATTGATCCTCGCTGAAGAGATCCTGGAGGAAGATTGGCAGTACGGCATGATTCATTTTTTCAAAAACCTGTCCAATCATTTTCATATGTGTATGTCTCCTGCATTTCAGTCTTTGCTGGATGACACACTGGATCATTTCCCAAGACTTCATAGGGCAGACCGCACTTCGCTCCTGGATGAAGCTGAAGCCTTGCTGCGTGAACACTGTTGGATCTTGCATGGCTGTCACATGAACAAGCAGGCCGAACTGGATCAGAGCATCTTCGGCATGCAGCTCGCAGAATTCGGTTATATGGACATCTCCAAATTATGGATCAAAAACCCTTGAGCTTTGCGCAGAGCAGCTCCTGTGACAGGCAGAACCGGTCAACATCGTGGAACAGCAAAAAAAGCCGTCAGCCTATTCACCATAAGCTAGCGGCTCTATTGCCGATCCATTTTTTAGTGCACTTAGAGATTATTTTTGACGTAATAGGTTTCCAATACTTGCATAATGGAATCGATTTTAATCGGTTTGCTGACATACGCATCCATGCCAGCCCTCAAGCAGTTTTCCATGTCTCCTCTTACGGCATTTGCAGTTACCGCAATAATGTACGGACAACTCTCAGGATTCGAGGATTTTTTAATCCATTTTGTTGCTTCGAATCCATTAAGCCTTGGCATATGCACATCCATGAAGATAATATCATATGAATTGCGTTTGACCGCCTCGATAGCCTCAACACCATCCGCCACACGATCCACGAAGTGCCCTTTTTCTCGACGATTCGGCTAAGGACGAGCTGGTTCACCTCATTGTCTTCTGCGATTAATATTCGCAAGGCGGATGTTCTGCTTTTCTTCTGCTGTTGGTCTAATCTGTTGCTCTCTTCACCGTTATTTAACTTAAATTGAGCGGTAAATATAAATATGGTGCCCGGCTCATCCGATTCCTCGATCCAGATCTCTCCATGCATAAGCTCCACCAGTTTTTTGCTGATGGCAAGACCAAGACCGGTACCTTGAGGTTTGCGGGCCATAAAATTCTCCAGTTGGTAGAAGGGTTCAAATAATTGTTGTTTCCTTTCAGCCGGAATGCCAATACCCGTATCCTTCACCCGAAAATAAAGCTGCACGTTATTGTCGCTATGGTCTTTAACGCCCACACTGACTTCCACGCCGCCTTCTGACGTGAATTTGACCGCGTTGCCGATGATGTTGGTAAGTACCTGTTTAAGACGATACGCATCACCATACACTGGAGTTGGAATAGCATCTTCTATGCACAGGCGAATATCCAGTTTCTTTTCACGAGTGAGTGGTTTTACAATTTGCACCGTCTCGGTCACGATCTCTACGAGATCAAACGGATCTTCTACCAGATCCGTTTTGCCAGATTCGATTTTGGAAAAATCAAGAATATCATTAATGATGGCGAGCAAGGAATCTCCACTCTTTTGGATGATTTCGATATATTCCTTTTGTTCCTCGTTGAGTCCAGGAGTATCCAGAAGCAAATCCGTCATCCCAATTACACCGCTCATAGGTGTTCGGATCTCATGACTCATCATCGCCAAAAATTCACTTTTGGCCTTATTCATTCGCTCCGCTGTCTCTTTGGCTACAAGCAGTTTCTTCTGCTCCGTAATATCCTTCGCAATCAGGTAAAACCCGACATTGGTTTGATTAACAATGATTGGAGCAAGCGTAGCCAGGACTTCTGTCTCCGACCCATCCGTGTGCCAAACAGCGTTAATCTCATTTTCAGCCAACGCATAATTACTGCCCAGAATCGGACCCAGATTGGCGGCTCCGATAAATCGGCTTATGCTTGTGCCAATCATTTCGGCCACGGGACAGCCCGTCATGTTCACCGCTACCGGATTCGCATTCATAATATTACCGTCCATGTTAAACGAGATAATGGCGTCATGATTGTATTTCTTAAGTGACGTGTATCGCTCCACCGATTCCTGCAATTTAAACTCAATGCGTTTGCGTTCAGTAATATCCTGTATTGTTCCGTTTAACTGGACGGGCTGACGATCCTCATCAAGCGTAATCAATCCTCGCAAATGAAGATACTTCTCATTTCCATCTGAGCCGATGTGTTTGTATTCATAATCAAGCGGTTCACCTTGTTTTACGCTTGTAATATGTTTTTGTAAAGAGATGATATCTTCGGAATCCATAACATTGAAAACATCACGTATACGATATGGTTTGCAGGTGCGTTCAAGTTCAAAGATCTCAAAGATCTGATCTGAAAATGTAATCTGGTCTTTGACCATATCCCATTCCCAACTGCCGATTAAGGCAATACGTTCAGCCTCCGCACTGATGTCCTTTTGTTTTTTCGCTCGGATATATCTCGTCCAATCGTAAGGATCTGTTGTTCATGCTCCGCATCACCAATGATCTTGTATGTGGTTTCAAACCAAAGATAATGCCCGTCTTTGTGGCGGACTCTAATATTGAACAGATTACCTTGCGTCAAATCCATCTGTGAAATCCGTTCCAGATCTTGTGGGTAAAAGTATGCATTATTGCTTTGGCCCATTATTTCTTCCGGGGAATAACCCAATATTTGTTGAACTGACGGTGAGCAGAACTGGCAAACACCCTCTAAATCGGCAATATAGATGATCTCTGAGCATGCTCCGTAATAAGCTTGAACACTTCTTCGCGCTGCAGAAGTTTTTGTTCAGACAGTTTACGATTGGAGATATCAACAATATGGCAAATGAAATAAAGAGGTTCATCGTTATATTCGCTTCGAACCAAGGAAACATGTAGCAAACACCATAAGATGTCACCATTTTTATGAATGTAACGCTTCTCGTACTGATTTTCTTTTAATTTACCTTCAAATAACTCGTGACAGCAGATCATATCTTGAGGCGAATCATCTGGATGTGTAATATCCTGATACGTGAGATCCATTAATTCATCACTTGTATAACCTAACATACAGCAAAAAGCAGGATTTACTTTCATCCATTGCCCTGTTGGAGCAGCGAGTGCAATCCCAATAGGCGCCTGGTTATAGATCTGCTCAAACAATTCATGATGATCGACCTTTTGAACCTGCATTGTAAGTTCTCCTTTTGGTATATAGAGTCCATGTGAGGATTGTCGAAATCTACAGTTTTTCCGGATATGAGATGTTCCAAAAGAAAGAGTCGGTTTAAAAACAACAGTATCTGCTTAATACCCACCATTCCAGGGGTTGAAACAAATCTTTTTAAGAAATTTGTGTCTATCAACTCAAAACAAGGCCAGAAATCCACTACTGTGGAGTCCCGACCTTTGTCGTTATCTATCATTATAAGTCATATGCAGTGTAGAAATGCGAGAAAAATGGTTTAACGCTCACGACCTACAAGATAATCCAATAGATGTCTCAAAAATGGAATGGATTTTGGCATTTCGTTCAATGCATCTGTAGCAAGACAATAATGCTCCCACATCTCCTTCTTCGCGCCTTCATCACCAAGAATGGACACAAAGGTTGAATTGTTGTTCCGCTCATCCTGACCTGCAGGTTTCCCCAGAATGAGGTGATTCCCCTCGAAATCGAGCAAGTCGTCCTTGATCTGAAAAGCGATCCCCGCATGATAAGCGAATTTTTTGAGTGTAGCTATCTCTGATTCCTTCACTTGGGCAAGTATGGCAGGCATGACCAGAGCCGCTTCAAAGGCAATTCCTGTTTTGTAAAAACAGATCATGTTCAACTGCTCAAGCGTTAACGCCTTGCCTTTGGAGTTCAGATCCATCGCCTGACCCATACACATATCCTCTGCTTTTTCAGCCGAATATTGAATAAGCTTGAGCACGGTTGCCGCATCAAATCGATTCAATGAAGATTGCTCCCCAATCGCCTTCTGAATGAGAAACAGACCTGTGAGCTCTGCTGTGGCACTATTGTGTACCTGGTGCAGTGTGGAACGTCCACGCCTTGTGGAAGCATTATCCTGCGTAGGCAGATCGTCAAAGATCAGGGAAGCGGTATGCATGTACTCCAGCGATCTTAACAGTGGAACGATGGAGGATTCAGGCAGACCATACTCTCGCACGCCCATAACCCAAGTTAATATGGGGCGCAGCCTCTTCCATCGCCCTGCAAACTATAATTGGCTGCATCGATCAGTGTTTCTTTCATCTCATGGAGTCCAGCGGGTTTCGCAATCTGCAACTCCACATTAATCTGCTCGCGAACCGTTCGAATGGTCTGCTTGAACTCTTCTTTCTCCTGTTTGTCGTTTTTCAATTGAAGCACGACCTGATCCCGCAACAATTTATCGAGAAAATCAACGTCATCTGCCTTTCGCACCATCTGTTGAATCAGTTGATTGAATTCTGGTTGCCCAGAGGCAAAGATCGTCATCACTTCATCGTATTTCTGTTGTCCCAATCGTTCTTTGCAACGCTTCAGACCGTTGATGGCACGATCCAGTATGACCTCGCGGGTCTTGGCATCCGAGTTGTATACATTATGGATCAGGTGAGAAATAACTGCCCAATATAATTCATATGGATTAATCAGATCAGGACGCAAGTCTCGATACTTCAAATAGTACGTATAAGGAGTCACTGCCCCCTCTTCCATATCGTCAAACATATCGGCAAAGTCATCTGCCAACTGATTATATATCCCATAATAGAACGTCCGCAGATCGAATCCTTCATCCACTGGTGCACTGAGAACAGATCGAACGATTAATCGGGAGGAGGAAGATTTAATAATAATGGGAATGTACAGTTCTTCATTGCTATAATTCGCATTGGTTAATTTCTTGCTGCGGTCCATCTCCTGCGACTGAAAGAACACATAGGATTGCTCCAGGAATGTGCGCTGTTTCTCTGGATGCTGGTAGTTCTTGATGTACTCAAATGCTTCCCGAAGTTCGGAATGTACATATGCAATCACTTCAAAATTGCTGCCCTTCCACTCCCCCAGATCAGGTACAACCCCGGTAAGAAGCGCCTCGCGTATCATTAGGGAATATTGTTCCTTTTCCTGAGCAGTCAAGGCTTGAGAATCCAGCAGGTCATCCACAAATGGATATGTCAGCCCGTACGAATAACCGAGTCTGATCGCCGCATCAAATCTCCGGGCCCGCTCTTCAGGTGGTGTCTGCTCGTTCATCTCATCGTCCACATGAAGGACCACGCCGAGAATAATTTTGATGAGCTTTCGCTGCGCCTGTTCTGCATCCAGTTCCTTCGGGATGTTGGATGCCACGTTCTTTAATTTGTTCATCACCCAGATGACAGCCGTTTCAATGTGCTCCTTCTGTCCCCACCGGTACAACGCAGCCAGACTGATGTAATCAGGCTGTGCTTGGTGCCCAGTGGCAGAGCCCACAAAATATTTTTTGGTATTCTGGACAACGTGCTGAATTCGGGCCTGAGTACTTGGAGAATCAAGAGCTTGACCCAGATCTCGCATATAAATATATGAGATACTCCGATCCAGGTAATCATCCAGCTTGCCAGTCGTATTCAGCCAATGGATATATCTATGAACATCCCGGGGATCGGGTTTTCGTTTGCCAGGTGACAGAAGAGAAAGCCAGGAAAAACGGTGAATATGTTTTTTTTGCCATACATGAATATCTTGGGTAAGTGCTGTTGTATACGTATGTTCCATCAGTTGCTGCCGAAGAGAAGTAAAATACTGAGACGCTTTATGCTCAGCGAGCCGATATCCTGCATCAGCCTGTTCTGTAAGTACGTTATTCATAGGATGGATACCTCAACTTCTAGTAATGTTAAACATGTATCCATGAAAGGAGATGAGGTGCTCCATGGACGAAAACTGAACTCATTTGAAGATGTATCCAACGCGTCAGCTCATGTTCATAACCTTTATACGGTGATTCAACCGTTTGGTTACGTAATCGTCATTGTTCATTCCTGTGTATGCACTTTTACAGAATGGAAGACCAGACTTTAACCGCTGTAATGGCGATCAGTACAATTAAAGCATACCGAAGTACCCTTACATTGATCATCGAACTAACCTTTGAACCGAGGGATGCCCCCAGCAGACTGCCGATAACCGTATAGATGATGGGTTCCACCGGAATGTCTCCACCCGTAATTTTCCCTATAACACCACCAATGGCAGAGATAAATACAATCGCCAGTGAAGAAGCAATCGTCGTTCGTACGGGGATGCGGAGAACTGTCAGCATGATGGGAATAAGAATAAAGGCACCACCTGCACCAACAATTCCGGACACAATGCCTACTGCAAAAGCAGTGCCTGCTGCAATCCATCGGTTAAACACCAGAGGAGCTGAGGTATCCAGTTTTCCCTTTCCGGGAATCAGCATGAGCACAATCGCCAGAATTGCGAGGATACCATAGATCAGATTAATAACCCTTCCATCCAGATGACCGGAGATGAATCCACCAATCAGACTGCCAGCAAGAATACTGGAGCCCATGTACAGCACCAATCCGCGGTGAACAATCGCCCCACCACCTCTACCCATTTTTACTTTTCTCCGAAATGCAATCACACCGGCAAGTGAAGCAAAAAATACTTGAAACATGCTAATCGACGATACCTCATGTGCCGAGAATGGCTCCAGTCCCATCCAGGATGGAACATATAACAGTAGCGGATAATTGATAATCGCCCCACCAATACCCAACAAACCGGAGAAGAATGAACCGACCAGACCCAGTATAAACATGATGATAAAAAGCAGAAGATCCATCGGTTATGCGCTTCCTTTCGAACAAAATAAATCCCATTTCGTATCCATCAAAAGTGCTATACAAGGCGATTATTATCCGTTATAATAAAAACCAAGTAAATTAATCCGAAATGAGTGATTAAGCATGTTTAACGTGTTGAAGACTCTTTTTGAAAATAAATGTCCACATTGCAACGAAAAATTACAAGTTCATAACGATGCGTTATGCTCGACCAAATCCTGTTCTCAATGTCAATACAAAGAAGAGAGCTATGGCTCTCTCGGAGTTCGAATAGTGTATGACACCACAAAATGATAAAAGTATATCGCCTTGTTAATTGTATCACGATCTCTGAATTTTCGGGACAATTCGACAAACTTCTTTCCCATCTCCTATGCCACGATTACTATATGTATGCAAACACAAAAACGGTGCAAAACGAATAAATCGTTCTGCACCGTTTTTCTGTTTTTTGAGGATGAGTTCCTTCATTTTAGAAGGATTACTTATTTGGTTTTGAAGCTAAGGAAACCATCATCTACGGCTACGGTTGTCCCATTCACTGCACTGGCTGCATCACTGAACAGGAATGTAACCACACTGGCTACTTTTTCCGGTTGAATAAGCTTTCCACGCATATGTTGCGTAGCAAGCGCATCTTTCATGGCCTGGTCATCGCCCAGGATCGGTGTTTCAATGAAACCAGGTGCTACACCAACTACACGAATGCCATGCTCAGCAAGTTCCAGTGCACCGGATTTGGACATCATAACAACAGCAGCCTTGGCTGCATTGTAGTTGAAGCTGCCTACTGCAGCAACACTTCCATAGATCGAAGCCGTATTAACAATGGTACCTTGTACATTTAATTCGACCATTTTTTCGCGCCATAATACATGCCGTAGTATACACTGTGCTGATCTACATCAATGACTCTGTGATAGGATTCCGGGTCCATCTCCAGAAACGGCTTCACAAGTCCAATGCCCGCGTTATTGAAAATACCGCTTAATGTACCATATTGCTCAACTGTCCAGTCGATGAGGGCTTTGATCTCGTCTCCTTTGGATACATCTACCTTGTACGCGCCCGCTGTTCCGCCTGCTGCTTCAATCTCTGCCGCCAGCTTCTTCGCTCCGTCTTCATTATAGTCAGCGACGACAATAGTCGCACCTTGATCCGAAAGTTGCAATGCCGTTTCTTTACCAATACCGCTGGCTCCACCTGTAATAATGATTACTTTTCCATTGTGCTCAGTCATGACTCAGCTCTCCTTTGGCAACATATATTTAGGTGTATTCATAAACTTATAGTAAGTAACTATAATTTATTCATTTGTAGATTCATCATACGCCTCTGTCCCAACCTTGTCAAACCATGCGGATCATCTTCACATGAAAACAAGATACATGTCATAGTCATATTCATCTCGTGATTACTTGCTATAGTCTAGCTCCGGTGACATTAAATATGCATGAGTTTTCGGAAAATAAAAAAAGCGAACATATCAGTCATTCGATCCCTCCGATATCCCGCCTGTAAAAACTATGAGAATCTCAAACTGGATGCATCTGCAGCCTGAAAATTAATTGAACCTATTCCCCCTGTAGTCCGCTGAGCGGGTCTCTCAGGTTATTGATGTTGGTGATGAGTTCTGGAATGCCCGTCTTCTCCCAATTTTCTACCGTAAAACCTTGCTCTGCAATCGTGTTCTCAAAACGGTCCACAACGTCCGTTAATTGCGTATTGTAGCTGACCAAATTCTCATGAATGCTCTCACCAATTGCAGGAGCGGTCAACTGAGAAAATTCGCTTGCTTCTGCCTGGATCAGATCAATCTTCTCCTGAATCTGCGTCGTTACCTCCGGATTGTTCACCGCACCCGATGCCAGCTCTTGCAGATCAGCCCCGGCGTTCGATACCTGTTCTATATAATCAGTAGCCCCACTCACATAATTTAAACTTTGGTTGGCTTGTTCTACAACAGAACAGGCCGAGAGCAAAAGAATACTTGATGCAATAAGGCCTGTCATCATTAAAGTGTGCTTTCTTTTTCTTATGAACATGAACATCTCCCCTTCTCCTATTCGGAAATCCTTGTTCCAAGTCCATGATACCTGTTCCAACTGCTTCATTGCAAATGGGTCTGCAGCCGGCGTGATTAACATGTATAATAGTAAAATCACACGGTAAAGGGATGTCATGATTATGCTCCAGGCCTTGAACCAACGCTTGAACCGCATCATGCCACTGATTACCCCAATCAGCATTGTTATTGGCGTGTTATGCGGGAGTTTTCTTTCTTCGTATACCTTTTTATCTCCCTGGCTCTTTGCGTTCATGACGTTCGCTGGAAGCATCAGTCTGGGGATACGGGATTTTGTGAACGTGCTGAAAAAACCGTTCCCCTTGTTTGTATGTTTGTTTATTTTACATTTGGCGATGCCATTAATTGCTCTCGGTATGGGGCATCTGGTTTTCCCTACAGATGCGTACACCATAACCGGCCTGGTTCTGGCAGTCGTAATACCTACAGGAATCAGCAGCTTCATCTGGGTTAGCATCTATCGGGGAATATCGCACTTACACTTTCCATCATCCTGATTGATACCATGCTTGCTCCATTCATAGTGCCCGGAGTATTATCCCTGCTCATTGGTACCAGTGTCTCACTGGATACGGCAGCCATGATGAGCAGTCTGTTCTGGATGATTGTTGTGCCATCCCTGCTCGGGATGCTTTTGAATGAGTGGACCAAAGGCGCGATTGTCCCGGTATGGGGACCGAGATTGAATCCATTAACCAAATTGTTTATGGCATCTGTAGTCGCAATTAACGGATCTGTCGTTGCACCCTACTTGGCCGACTTCAACTGGAAATTGGCCGGTCTTGCGGTCATCATTATTTTTCTGGCATCCTTCGGTTATGCACTAAGTTACTTCATAGCTCGATTGTTGGGCTGGAATGAGGCCGATCAGGTAGCTCTCGTGTTCAATGGAGGCATGCGTAATATCAGCGCAGGCGCAGTACTCGCTGTTTCATATTTTCCGCCACCTGTTGCTGTCCCGGTCGTGCTTGGCATGGTATTCCAGCAGATGCTTGCTTCCCTGACAGGTTACCTGCTCGGTCGTCGCTCACAGCTTCTGCAAAAGTCGGATAAAACGACTGCCGCCTAACGTTTGCAAAGTTTGCTATTAAAAAACAGCAACGCTCCAATTTTAAAAATGGAGTACGTGCTGTTTTTTTATTAGTCGCATAAATCATAAGACGTTTACTAGCTAAACCTACAACGTATTAAGGAAGCCCACGATTCTTGCCGCCAATCTCGAATGTCCGGCCTGGTTGGGATGAAGCCCATCAGGCACACCGTTTTCGCCAGTAAAGTATAAATGGTTATGTACCTTCAATAAAGGCTGTATTCCCGCAATGTTCCACAGATCACAGACTGGAATGGAGTACAAAGATGCCACCTCTTTGATCGCAGCAATATACTCGGAGTATACCCGTCCAGTCACCGGATTGGGCAGATATTCAGGGACGGCTGTACTTGATCCATGCGGAGGAGTCAAAAAGACAATCAGCTTGGTTGGATAGCGCTGGATCAAGCCTTCTGCTACATGCTTAAGTTCCCCATAAAATGTATCTGTCGAGCTCGGGGAAGTGTTTATGTCACCAAATGCAGTCGTACCACTGGAAAAATCATTTCTTCCTCCCATAAAAAAAATGATATCTGCATCAGCATTCAGTTGTTCAATTCGATTGCACATGGGCTCAAGCCCCCATCGACTACACTGCTCCCCGAAATTCCATGATTCTCATAGGATTGAAATCCTAATGCTTTACTGACAAGCTCAGGATATGGATGCTCTCCTTCGCTAAGCCCATAACCATAAGTAATGCTATCTCCTAGAAAGACGGCCTTTGTCCTTTATATCGCTCCGATTGCATCAACATATCCAACTCCCTCTTTTCCAATTATAATGTCCGCATAACCTCTCTGGCTCTGGTTCTGGCTCTTGATTTTTTCCCGATGAGTGTAATAAAAACACCATCAGCATGGGATGGTGTTTTTATCCTTAACACTTGCTTTTAGATTGTTTATTTCGGCTGAATATATCCTTCTGCTTTGAGCAATTCCGCGATCAGAACCGCACCACCTGCTGCTCCGCGGAGCGTGTTGTGGGACAATCCAACGAATTTGTAATCATAGAGTGAATCTTCACGCAAACGACCTGTGGATACACCCATGCCACGTTCGATGTCACGATCCAATTTCGTCTGTGGTCTGTTCTCTTCTTCAAAATACGTAATGAATTGTTTTGGTGCACTTGGCAGAGCCAACTCCTGTGGGCGACCTTTGAACTGCAACCAACGCTCCAAAATTTCGTCTTTACTTGGTTTTTTCTCAAAGTTTACAAACACGGTAGCCAGATGTCCATCCGTTACAGGTACACGAATACACTGTGTTGTAATTAATGGAGCAGAAGCTTTGACGATCTGATTGTTTTCAACACTTCCCCAGATCCGCAGTGGTTCCTGCTCACTCTTCTCTTCCTCGCCACCGATGTATGGAATGACATTATCGAGCATATCTGGCCAGTCCGTAAAGTTTTTACCTGCACCCGAGATGGCTTGATACGTGGAAGCAACGACCTGAGTCGGGTTGAACTCACGCAAGGCGTGCAGTGCTGGCACATAGCTCTGAATGGAGCAATTAGGTTTTACGGCAATGAATCCGGTTTTCGTACCCAGACGTTTGCGTTGAGCTTCAATCACATCCAGATGTCCCGGGTTAATCTCAGGGATGACCATAGGTACATCTGCTGTCCAGCGATGAGCCGAGTTGTTGGACACGACAGGTGTTCCTGTTTTGGCATAAGCCTCTTCGAGCGCTTGAATCTCATTCTTTTTCATATCAACCGCGCAGAAAATAAAATCAACCTGACTGGCAAAAGCTTCGACCTGGGAAGCATCCTGAACAACGATTTTCTTCACTGCTTCCGGAATAGGAACTGCGAGTTTCCATCTGCCTTGTACGGATTCTTCATATGTTTTACCTGCCGAATTGGCGCTTGCAGAAATCGCTGTTACTTCAAACCATGGATGTTGATCGAGCAGGTCCACAAAACGCTGACCTACCATTCCCGTTCCTCCGACGATACCAACTTTCAATTTTGCTGACATTCAATCATCATTTCCTTTCGGTGTGAGTTTCCTCTTCTTAAACACTATTCAGGCATTTCCAAAGCGTGTAGCCAACATCCCGGAAAACCAAAAAATCCCATCCCCAAGACAATAGTCTCAGGGACGAGATTGAATTCTCGTGGTACCACCCAGATTCGCCAATATGTCACCATATTAGCCTCTTCAAGTAGAGGTTTACAACTACGTTGCAGGCTGTAGACCATCCATACTCTAGCTCTGTAACAGGAGCGCCTGTCACACCATCCCTTAATGCTAAGTTCCGATGTGCTGCTCTGAGTCTTTATTCGATAAAAGATTCTTTACTCCTTTTCAGCTGCCGGAGCTCTCTTTGAAAGAATGATTTTCATCTACTCGTCTCTTCGTCGCATTTGATATTGCGATTATAATATCAAAATTACCGTGATGAAGTAAACACATTTTTTTGAATCTTAAAATTAATATGTGATTTCCTTACTGTTTGTTGGCAACAATGGCATAGGTACCCATTGGGCTTTCAAGCCCAGAGGCTTGATGTGTTCTGAGTAATTTCAGTTCGGAAAGAAGAAGCGTTTTTACTTTGTCCGGGATCGGAAGCCGTTCCAGTTCTTCAGGCGCTTCTGCCAGTGTCATTTTCGTTTCCCAGCGACCATCCTGCAGCTCAGGAGAATGGATAGAAGCCTCTTCCTTGATCCTCCAACCTGCCGCATGCACTAGTTCTTGGATATCCTCCGGTGTGAAAAGCGTACGCACATTGGAGAAGCTGTTCTCCTTGTAACATTCGACCTGGGACTGAATCAGAACAGATAACCAATGCGAGAGCTGGCTCACATCTGTAACGCGTGCATCCCATTCGGCAAAACATAACTGATGCCCCCACCTCCTAACTTTGCGAAGAATCCGGGCCAGTTCGTCAAACGACTTCAAGTACCAGGAACAATGGGAAAGTACGATCACATCAAACTCATTCTCGGCAAATTGGGCTTGATCGCTTAAAATGTCAAAATGATAATCCATTCGAATTCGATCACCCAGCGGCGATCTCTGCAACTTGGCAGCTGCTTCGCCTACGGTCAGCGGTGTACCATAATCCTCTGGAGCAATATCTACACCATGAACGTATCCCTGCTCCCCCACCAGATGTGCAAGCACAGCCGTTGTATCTCCCTGACCACAACCGATTTCCAGCACGCGGCTACCTTCCTGTATTCCCCAAAAGTGTCCCAGTTTCATCCGATGTTCGGTCTGAATATACTGAATGGCGGCGTTGTCCTCCACGTCCATATACTTAATAAGGTCTCTGATGATCCTTTCATTCATGATTCCTCACCCCTCAAAGAGCAACTTGTAGTTCCTGTTCATTGTAACGTCACTGGAAACATTGTACAATGCTGGTTTCTTATGAAGGGAACCTGTTCGAAGGTTAGTCTGACTTATAGCAACAGAGGTGATCCTCTGCTACATATCAATGCCTATGCCCATTGGGTTGCAAGCTTCTGAAGATAGGGGGTCAGCATGGGCTGTAATTCCTTGCGCATCAGTCCAATCTCCAAGATTGCCTGAATATATCCGAATTGATCACCAATGTCGTAGCGATGTCCCTCCAGTTCAAGGGCCAACAGTTCCTCCACTTGACTCACTTCTTTCAAGGCATCCGTTAACTGATATTCCCCTCCAGCCCCTCTCTCAATCTGATCAAGGATTGGAAAAATGGAAGGTTTAAGAATGTATCTTCCCATTACCGCTGTTCGGGATGGTGCTTGTTCAAGGGAGGGCTTTTCGACCAGATTGGTGACTCGGTGAACCCGGTCCTCTACACCATTTGAATCAATAATGCCATATTTGCTCACATTTGCCGCGTCTACCTGACGGACACCGATGATCTGGTTGCCTGTCTTTTCATAGAGATGAACCATCTGTGCAAGAGCTGGCGGATCAGACACCATAATGTCATCGCCAAGCAGTACTGCGAAGGCATCGTCGCCTACAAACTGCCGTGCACACCCAATGGCATGCCCCAGACCCAGCGGTTCCTTTTGACGAATAAAATGAATATTGGCCATCTCGCTGATCGCTTGCACCTCTTCCAACAAAGACTGTTTGCCCTTGGCGGATAACGAATGTTCAAGTTCAACTGATTTATCAAAATGATCCTCAATAGATTTTTTGTTGCGTCCGGTCACAATGAGGATGTTCTCAATGCCTGACTGCACCGCTTCTTCAACAATATATTGGATAGCCGGTTTATCCACGATGGGTAACATCTCTTTCGGCTGTGCTTTCGTTGCTGGCAGGAAACGGGTGCCGAGACCCGCTGCCGGAATAACTGCTTTTTTAATTCGCATTTCATCATACAATCCTTTCATTTGCTTCATATAACCGATATTGCACGCTGTGAGCAGCTAAGTTGCTATTCGGAATACCCAATATCTGCTGGCCATATAGTTCAGAACCATCCCCATCAAGGTCGCCAGAATCTTACTTATCACAAGACTCCAACCCAGCATGTCATGCATAGTCATCAGAATCATCGCGGATAACGCAAGAACAACGAGATTCGTGATGAGAAAACGAATACGTTTGGTTCGATCGCCGCTCCCTCGCGCCGCATCCCGAAAGTCCAGCTGCCGTTCAGCCAATAACTATTTACAACGCCGCAACTGTACGAGATGACTTGAGCTATCAGAACCGGAACACCGACCGCAGCAAGTATGGCAAATACCACCGCATCCAATGCCGTATTCGCAACACCCACAATGCCGAACTTGAAAAGCGTCACCAGACGTTTAGTCATGATGAGCAACTCGGGCTGTCAATCGGGATTGCGCTTGCTGGCCCTCGGCTTGAACCACATCTCTCACAATGTATAGCGGACGTGCCTTGGTCTCATCATAGATTCGGCCAACATACTCGCCCAGAATGCCCAGCATGATCAGAATGAATCCGTTAAACATCAACATGATGCTCACAATGGACGGCCATCCTTTAATCGTCGAATCCGTAAAGATGGCTGAACCAATAACCGTTAACATGTAGATGAATCCGCCTACCGACAGGATCGCACCTAGATAACCTGCAAGCTTGAGTGGTTTATACGAAAATGAAGTAATGCCATCCAGACTTAGCTTCAGCATGCGCTTTAGTGGATACTTGGTTTCGCCTGCCAGACGTTCATCGCGTTCATATTCAATAGCCGTCTGACGAAATCCGACCCAACTGACCAGTCCGCGCACAAACCGGTTTTTCTCCGGAAGACGTTTCATCTCATCACATACTTTGCGGTCAATCAGGCGAAAATCTCCAGTGTCTACCGGGATATCCGTATCCGTTGAGGCACGAAGTACACGATAGAACAGACTGGCCGACCATTTCTTGAAGCGGGTTTCCCCGCTGCGTCTGGTGCGACGGGCATATACGACTTCATAGCCCTCTTTCCATTTGGCGATCATATCCAGTATCAGTTCGGGAGGGTCCTGCAGATCCGCATCGATAATCACCACCGCATCCCCCACTGCATAATCCATACCCGCTGTTATCGCAATCTGATGTCCGAAGTTCCGGGCAAAATCAATCAGTTTCACACTCTCGTCCCAACGAGCATAATCACGGATCATCTGTGCGCTTCGATCCATGCTGCCATCATTGACAAACAGCAGTTCATAGCTCTCTCCTGTGCTGCCCATGACCTTCTTCAGACGCCGATAAGTCTCCTCAATCACCGCTTCCTCGTTATACATGGGAATAATAATGCTGTATCGGTACGCGCGAGCCATGTTTGACCCCTCCCTTTTCCAAATTTACACTGCCACTTCAATGACAGAATAACCTTCCAAGCGCTCTTATCGTGTAAATGATTAGTTCAATTTATATAGCTACAATTTCACTTCATACAAGGTGGTCTGTCCGTTGAATCCGAACCCGAATCCAAACCCAAGTCCAGCTTCATTCTCTGTATCTCCATTATTCATGGACCCGTTGTCCGTACCTGTCTTCCATTCTGATGTTGGGATCTCGGTTCCGTGCTCTTTGATCCAATCGCTAATGTCCGAGTTCCCTCCGCGGCCACCCATGCCACCTACCATGAAGTACTTCACTTGCCCACTCTTCACGAGTTGCTCCAGTTCCTCTGTGGTGTACACGGGGTCTGAGCCGGAGAAACCTCCAAGCGTAATTACAGATGCTCTCGCATCAATGATGTAGGGTGCTGCCTGATTATAGTCCGTGGTGGCGAAGAGATACGTTTCGCCTGTATTGTGTTCTTTCAGATAATTTAATGTAACTGTATCCACTCCTTCGTTACGGTTACCCATTCCGCCACGGCCACCCGCCGTAGGCATTTCTGTGTCACCTGCAACGTTCCCCATTGGCATGCCCATTCTGGCTCCACCAAACATGCTATTGGAACCTGTAGGTCCTGCTGCCGGAATCATGCTGTTCCCACCATAAGTAATCGGGGTGAATGCCCAGTAGACCGGACCGATCAGCATGACCGCGAATCCCGCGACAATGAAGCCCTGTTTCCATCGATGTGTGCGATGAAGCATAACGACCAGGATGACCGTGATCAGAATGCCTGCAATCAACTCACTGATGGACCAGCCCGCACCGATCGTATCGTTATACACCTGCATGATATACCAGCCGAACAGTGTCGTCAGCAGTACGGACAGCGGAAGTAACCATGCCTGCCTGCCATTGCGATCACTATATGACTTCCACATCGCTACAAACCCTGCGCCGGTCAGCGCTGCAATAGGAGGTGCAAGCATGATCAGATAATACTGATGGAAGAAGCCTGCCACACTGAAAAAGGCAGCAACCGGAAGCAGCCAGGCCAGCCAGAACAAGGCTTCCTTGTGCTTGTTGGTTATATTTCTCCGTCTTAACCCTGCAAATATGGCAATGCACCCAAGCAGCACAACTGGCAATAGCCAACTTGCCTGACCTGACAATTCTGTCTGGAACAGACGCAGAGGACCTTTCTCCCCTGTACCAAACATTCCGCCCATGCCTCCGCCACCGTTACCGCCAAAATTTCTTCCGTTTGGCATTTCCATATCATTCGGCATCTGTCCGTTCGGTAAATTACCATTCGGCCCATTCATGCCGCCCATGGCATTCATGCCATTTGAAGCATTTGGATTATCGTTGTCTGCTGCATTGGCATCTCGTCCAGCGCCTGGGGAACCACTATTCGTCTGATTAGGAGTTGAGGTCATATCCCCTCGAATGCCACGGTTATTTCCCTGTCCGGTACCATTTGGCATACCCGCGTTACCTGAAGTATTCTGCTGACCGGTTAGCCGGGCCAGGCCATTGTATCCAAATGCCAGTTCCATAACCGAGTTCGTTTCACTGCTTCCGATATAAGGTCGCTCGTCTTCCGGTATGGAATCCACAGTGACCGCCCAGGATAATGAAACCACCGCCAGAATAGCTGTGCTGCCGATCAGCAGAATGATCTTCCTTCTCCACTTCGCCTGAAATGCGAGCAGATAGAACAAGTAGAAGGCTGGCAGAATCATGTAGGCTTGAAGCATTTTCATATTAAAGGCTAAGCCGATCAACCCAAAGGCAACCAGAATGCGCCAAGCACTGCCTTGTTTGCTGCCTTTAAACAAAAACCATGAACCCAGCAGCAGTGTAAACACCAGCATGCTGTCAATATTGTTGGTCCGGCTGACTGCCGCCACGACAGGCACAGTCGCCATTGCAAGTGCCGAGATTCGTGCTGCTGCAAGACCATATGTAGGCTTCACCATGAAATAGATCAGCAGCACCGAACCGATCCCCGCTAATACCTGCGGCAAAATTACGCTCCATCCGTGCAATCCGAATACATAGGCAAAGGCCGTCTGGATCCAGAAGACAACCGGCGGTTTGTCAACAGTTACGGAGCCTGCCGAGTCGAGTGAAGCATAGAAAAAGTTATGGAAGTTACTGAGCATACTCCCAACAGCAGTCGTATAGTAGGAATTGGCATACTGATCATTCCAGATGCCGTACCCGTTCAGAAATGCCGCCAGTAATACAATCGGCAGAAGGACAAAATCCATCCTTCTTTTGGTGTTATTCAATGTCATTCACTCCTTATTCGTTCTTCATGTCTACTATTGTGACATGCCAAAATAAAGCTGGGATGAGTGCCCGCTGAATGTTAACTGAGGATAATTCACAATCCTTTCAGCTAAATTTCAGTTTGGCAAGCGATAATACTACATACCATCCCTTCGAAGCGAGGGAGAATTCTAGATGAATCAAGTAAGGAGAGAACGTACATTATGAAGCTTAGCAGCGGAATTAAAATACTATTGGCTGATGATGAACCGCATATTTTACAATTTCTAGAGCTGGGACTAAGCAATGAAGGCTTCGATGTGCGGACTGCACCCGATGGAGCAGCTGCACTCGAGTTGGCGCTTGAATTCAAGCCTCATATGGCTATTCTGGATGTCATGATGCCAGAGATGGATGGATTCGAAGTGGTTGAGCGTCTGCGTAAGACCGGAGCTCAGCTTGGCGTGATTATGCTGACAGCGAAGGACGAGGTCGAGGATCGGGTTAAGGGCCTTTGGCTTGGTGCTGACGACTATATGATCAAGCCCTTTGCCTTCGATGAGCTGCTCGCCCGAATCCAGGCCAGACTGCGCAATCAATTTCCTTTGTTAATCGGAGCCGTCACTCACGGTCCTTTCCGCATTGATGATCAGCGCAAAGAAATCACCTATCAGAATCAGGTTCTGGAGTTATCTCCCACTGAATATGAGCTTCTGAAATTTATTGTGCTCAATCATGGGATTGTACTTAGCAAAGCGACCATTCTAAGCCGGGTGTGGGGGTATGATTTTGGCGGAGAAGAAAATATTGTGGAGGTATACGTTCGCTCCTTGCGCGACAAACTCGGGGATAAAGAGCATAGACTCATTCGCACGCTTCGGGGTGTCGGGTACAGGGTGGATCTCTGATGAACTCATTGCCCAGAAAAAATAAACTTCGTTTAGGACGTCTTCGCCATTGGATCTGGCCTCGTTCCCTGCGTTCTCAATTGCTCTCGCGTTCTCTGTTCGTGCTTGCGGGATTACTATTGTTAATCGGTATCCTGCAATTCTGGATCATGGAAAGCTTTCTCTACCGGAATCAGGCCAAAACCATGGAAGAACAGCTTATGTCGATGCCCCCGGTGTGGTACGGAGTCCAATCACGTAGCGGCTCTCCCAACAACCCTTTCGGCGGACAGGCAGGAAACGGGTCTGGCAATCGGGTGCTGTTTATTCCGGACCGTTCACTGGCCCTGTTTGATAATCAAGGTACGTTCAATGATGTTTTCGGGGAAGACGGCCTGATAGCCCCTCATCTGTCAACCATTGAGTACCAGGACATTACCGCTGAGTTAAAGGAACAAAAACATATTCCCTACCGGATCGTAACGGATAGCCAAGGGAAAGAACAACTGATTGTATTTGCCTCACCAGGTCCCCGCAATCGCGGCTTACCGATGGTTCAAATGGGAACAGCTACGAAGCCACTAAGAGACTTGATCATTAAACAGCTTCTGATCTTCATCATGTTATCGCTGTTAGCCATGATAGCCGGGCTTATTCTATACACCAAGGTATTATGCCGGACGCTGGTTCCCCTGTCCAATATGGTGAATAAGGTACAGCAGATTGATGCAGGCAGCCTCGCAGAACGTCTTCCTGTTGTTCAGGGGCAAGAGGAAGTGGATCAACTCGCAGTTTCATTTAATGGCATGCTTGAAAGGCTGGAGAACTCATTTGAAGCAGAGCGTGAATCGAGAGAGCGGATGCAGCGTTTCTTGTCCGATGCCTCCCATGAGCTTCGTACCCCGCTTACCTCCATTCACGGCTTCATTGAGGTTCTACAGCGGGGGCAGCGACCAATCAAGAACAGTTGTATAAAGCACTGGACAGCATGCACGGCGAATCCGTGCGAATTAACAAGCTGGTTGAAGATTTACTGCTCCTGACGAAGCTGGATCAGGCCCCGAAGCAGGAATCGGAGGTCATTCAGCTGGATAGTCTGCTGCTCCAAATGCAACCCCAACTTGCCATAATGGCTCAGCAACGATCCATTCATCTTGATCTGACGGCAGAAGTATATGTTCTGGCTGACCCTTACAAGTTGAAGCAGGTTGTGCTGAATCTGTTCCATAATGCGGTGCAGCACACCGATCCCGAGCATGGAGCCATCTCCATAACGTTATATGCCACGCACCATCAAGCGGAATTATCGGTGAAGGATAACGGCACAGGCATTGAACCTGCACATCTGCCCCATATCTTTGAGCGCTTCTACCGCACAAGCAGTTCTCGTTCGCGCAAACAAGGGGGCGCAGGTCTGGGTCTTGCCATTACCCGGTCGATTGTGGAATCATATGGCGGGAAAATTATGGTACGCAGTCAGGTTGGATCAGGAACGGATTTTATGGTTTTGATCCCGCTGTATAAGGCAGATACCTAGGCTGAGGGCAGTCTATGTCTAAGTCTAAGGGATAGGTTGTGCTCAATCTCTACGTGAGCGATAAGCTGAGCGCAGTTTCTACGTGAGCAATGAGTTGATTATCCGCAAGTTATAAGAAAGTTATAAGCTAGTTATGCGTTAGTTATCTTTAGCTCTTCGAATATCTATTAATAGCTCTGCGTGGTATCTACTAATAGCTCTGCGTATTATCTACCCATAGCTTATGTAAGCTATGACATCCTCTCCAAGCGCTGGTTTCCTTAATTTTACTTCCAGCTTTTCATTGCATGAAGAATCCCCCATTCATTTCGGTTAAGAAACAATGAGGGATTTTTTTTGTATCTGATGGAAAGAGTGTGGGGTACAGCCCAATGGGTTTGAGGCATTCGGTCTTTCAGACGTTCGTACATTCAAATTTTCAGGCTAACGAATCTGAGACGTCTTATTTAACGTTTTGAAGCTCCAACAGAAATCTAATGAACCTGAGCCACGTTATATGAGCATGAACAGCAGTTTACAGTGTTTTTATAGGCGAATCTAGGGAAATAGCGTGTCTGAAGTTCATTACAATTTAGGAAGCGTACCTAAGGGCCGAATAAGATGTCTTGTGTTCGTTAGATTAATTGTCTAGGTATTCGCCAAGCATCAGCAAGTTTGGAGCTCAACACTTTTGAGACCCTTATATCCTCTGTCGTATAGCTTTCCTTAGTTTGGGCTAAGGCTTGAGCTTGCAACTACACGCTAAGATTCATCCCGATCTTTGATTGCTTATCACAACGGTCACATTACCAAGGGTACACACCATTTTCATCTAGGAATTCTCCGTTATGTCGTTTACCATCCGTCGCATAGCGCACGATAATTGCAGCGCCGGCTTCTTTTGATTTACCGCCTTCGGCATTGCCGTTAAGATCCGTTGACGTGAATCCCGGTGTTACCGCAAAGACTTGGGCCCTGCTGTTTCTGACTTCATAAGCCATCGAAAGTGTCATGGCACTGTTGGCCGTTTTGGATGAGTTATAGTCGAAGGCATTTAAAGTAAATTCCGCATTTTGCATATGGTCCAGAGAAGCCATGTCGGTCGATACATTAATGATTGTGCCTTCATTATCTTTGATTAACGGAAACAATCGCTGATTCAAACGGAAAGTGCCGAAAAAGTTCACTTCGAAGGCGTTCCGCAGGGCTTCCTCTTTTGTATCCGTGAAGGATTGAGAAAAAGCACCCGGCATACCCGCGTTGTTAATCAAAAGGTTTATTGTGGGATGAGTCTTATGAATGGTATCTGCTGCCTGCTCAATGCTCTTTAAGTCACACATGTCGATTTGTACAAATTCTACATCTAACCCCCTGGAAGTTAACTCGGAAACAGCCGCTTTCCCCCGTTCGAGACTGCGTGCACCAAGGATAACTTTCCAGCCTGCTTCACCTAACTGTTTGACGATTTCATATCCAATTCCTTTATTGGCTCCGGTGACAAAGACAGTCTTTTTCATAATAATCCTTCTTTCCCTGATTGATATATTTAACAATGTATAAGTTACTATGCTACACTTAGTGTAGGTCAAATCTTTTTTTATAAAAGGAGATTAACATGTTAACCATTGGAGAAGTAGCGAAAAAAGTCGAGGTTTCAATCGGAGCGATCCGCTTTTACGAAAGAAAAGGACTGCTGAAACCTGCTGTACGAAGTGAACAGAATAACCGTCTTTATTCGGAGGATGATCTGAACTGGCTGGTCTTTATCAAATGTCTTCGTGAAACGGGCATGAGTGTGGAGGATATCAAAAAGTATTATGATCAGGTTAATGAAGGTACCTCTACTCTGAAGGAAAGAACCAAGCTGATTGAAGATCAGAAGCAAAAGTTGCTGAATGATATTGAGGAGAAAAAGCGCAGCTTGTTCACTTGGATAACAAATTGGAGCGCTATTATCGCGGAGAAAATTATTAAGATAGTTCTGTGTACAGATGAAAAAACAGAAAAAATCAGGCAGTCAGTAATCGCTGTCTAACCTGATCCGAGATATTGATGTTATAGCGATTTCTAATGGGACGATGTTCTAGCCCTGATATGATTACGTCAAAACATTCGTCTGGAGACAAATGCAATCAAATATGACCTTGGCTCTTACATAGTTGGTAATGGTTATATAATTCATTTTCAATCTCGATTAACGTTAACGGTTCAAAATCACATTTCTGTATGACCTTGTTGGATGCTTGATTGGTAGTCAAAGCGATGGCATTTAATATTTCCACGTTGGTATGTTCAAACAAATACTCCGTCATTCCTTTTAGTGCCTGCGTTGTATAACCACGGTTCCTGAAATCTTTCGATATCCCGTACATAATCTCCCGATTGGGTGCTGGCAATTCGTCCTTGATCCCTGAGCAGCACCATCCGATGAACTCATCATTTTCTTTGAGTACGATAACCATACGTAAGTATAAATCTCCGATATCCCCTCCCGCCATCACAGCTTGTTTAAAACGCTGATTCTCAGGGATTTCATATTCGGCGAGCCACAGGGCCCTCTCTTCAATTAAAGCGTTCCATCCGGGCAGGAATTCATACACCTCGGGTTGCCATGTGATTTCTTGCAGTTTCTCCAAATCCTCGAGTCGATACTCGCGCAAATAAATATCCTTGCAGTCGATGATTAATTCATCGGTTTGTATGGGTTGGTTCATAGTTCCTCCTACTACACACTTCATTTCAGCTTATGGGGTTTACTTTAAACAAGCCCCTCTTTAACCATAAACTCGTCTTTGGTTAATCCAAAGAGAATCAGATCCTGGTATTTTCCATCGGTATAGATCACCTGGCGACGCACACCTTCCTGCACACATCCAAGTTTTCTCATCATGGCTGCGGAAGGTTCATTCCCTTGAAGTACATAATCATTAAATTTGTTGAGCCTGCGCTCGAAGAAGGCATAGTTCAGCAAGATTCGAACGGCTCTGGTTCCATATCCTTTACCCCGATGATCCCTGTCAATCTGAATTCCAATGCTAAAGGTACCGTTCCTCTCATCAATGCTGTTTAGATTCACAGCTCCGACATTCTCACCATCCATATTTACAATGGTAAACATGATTCGTCCTTTGGCTAATGAAAAATCAGAGAAGTTTTCCGTGAAATTCTTAGCCTCAACATGAGTTGGCGGTAACTCTACTGCGCACTCCAATAACCGACGGGCAGGTGTATCAAAGCGGTTATAATAATGATCTTCCCAGTCTTCCTCACGCAAAGCGCGTAATCTGACCTTGTCATCCTGCCAAAAATATTGACTATAATCGATCTCTCTCATTTCCGAATCCTCCGCTTAATCAACCAAATTTTTACTCCGAGCTACAAATATAATAACCCATAATGTGGAATTGAAGGAGATTTGTTTTCAATAAACACACCGAAAATAACCCCGGACAGGACCAAGCCAGTTCGGGGGTTACGCTCTATTTTATATATTCATATCTCATTACGATTCTTCCGGGTATTGAGGCTTGGACACATTATCCGGTACCGTTTCGTCAAAAACATCCTGACCCGGATAATCCCGTATTTCTCCTTCATGAAGCTCATGATTTTCATAATCGAAACGATGTGCAGATCTCTGATCCACCCGCCACGGAGAACTTTTCCCGAGAGACTCGGATAACAATGATGAACCGTAAGGACCCTCCGGGAATTCTTCGAGTGTGATATCGTTTCGCTGCGACTCCACCGTAGACACATCGGTATATTCTTGCCGTTCTTCACGCAAAAACTTATCTTTCATCGTTCGTCCCTCCTGATCCGCTTCCAGATGATCCACGCACACTTATTGTGAGCAAGACCAACCGTACTTATGCATGATCATTCGCGAATCCATATTAATAGTACAAAACCAATGAGGCCAACCATGCTAATCCAGGTATCACGCTTGGACCATACCAATAACGAAGAGCGTGCTCCTAGCAAAGAGTGCTCTCTAACTTTACGCATTTCCATCGCAATGGTCATATCCTCTGCACGTTGGAACAGTGCCATTAACAAGGGAATCACCATCGGACCCAAGTCGCGAATTCGAACGGTATTTGGCCTTAAAGCTACCTTGCCGCGTGCCCGTACAATCAGCGAGAACCGTTGCCATTCACTCCAGATCATCGGAATAAACCGAAAGATTAACGATACCGCCAGGGCAAACGAAGCTACGGGCAGCCTAATTTTTTTACCAATACCGAGTACCCAGTTCAGCCCTTCTACCATTCGCCCATAAGGCGTCGTCAGTGAAAACCAAAGACTTGCCAACGTGACAATAAACAAACGATACACGTTCAGCAAAGTGCCCTCTGCCTGCATCAGGGAGAAGCCAAAGTGCAGACCTCCTCCCTCTGTTGAAAGGGTTGTCCCGGATAGCGCCGTTGATATGATGAAAAAGAATAACAGTGGCTTCAATAACTTCATGCATCCAGCCAAAGTCTGACGCGGTAGCACAGCAAGTGCTGCCACTACTGGCACCAGTGTTAACGTCAATCCCAACCAGCGCTGTTGAAGCATCGCTGCGGTGACCAGTAAAATATACAAAATCCATTTCAGACGCGGGTCCATGACACCATATCGTCCGCCTGATTGAGTCAATGTGTTTGGAAGAAGCTTCGCCTTCTCCCCTTCTAAATTCTCGATCCCATTGTCGCTCTCTGCCACCCTAATTACCGCTCCAGATGCCTCTTTTGATTTGTTCTGAACGCCCACCTCAACTAGCGTAGACTGAACAATACTTTCCGAAATCTCCTCTGGCGTCATCCCGGTAAATGGCAAATCAAGACCCGCGGACCTCATCTCCTGTGCTAATCGCATTGAAGGGGGCAGTCCGATCCCTGTCTGCTCCAACAACTCAGGCCTCTCATGTAGTTCTCTCGGAGTCAGATCGGCGATTAGTCGACCTTCCTGCAATAACAATACCCGATCCGCACAAGGCAAAAATGTATCCAGATCATGGGTTGCTACAACGACCCCACCATCTGCCTGACGATGTTGCTCCAATACATCCAGCAGCATCCCGACACTTTGCGCTTCCAACCCGGCGCTTGGCTCATCCAGCAGCAGCCAGTGTGGATTAGTCGCAATGCCAAGAGCAAGACCCAGTCTGCGCTTCTCTCCCCACTGAGGGCAAATGGCGACCTGTCTAGATGAAAACGGCGTTCACCGTCAGAGGATACAGGCGGGTCCCATTGGTTCAGTGCATTTGTGATCTGCTCTCGTTGCTGGTTCTCTGTAAGTCGATATGGACGCAGAGAATATGCGAATTCACGCTGAATATTTCGGGCAAACAGTTGTTGTTCCGGGAATTGAAACACCAGCCCCATCTGCAATAAAATGGACTGCGGCACCTTTCCTTCTTGCCAGAAAGGCATGCCATCTATCGTAACACTTCCTGCATCGGGAGGTCTCAGACCCGCCAGCGTCTGAAGTAAAGTCGTTTTTCCCGAACCCGTACAGCCCAGCAGTAAAGTAATTTCCCCACTCTTCAAATGAATATTTATATCTTCAAGCAGTGCTCGTCTGCTCAATTCCGATGCTTCTATTCGTATATTGGTTAATTCGATCTCCAACGTGCGACCTCCTTAGCCAGTTGCTCGGACCGCAGTGGCATGGCTTCTGGCCTCATGCCTTTGTGCTTGAGCAATAGCGCAGTCTTTACAGTGAACGGAGGGTCCAACCCTAACCGTTCACAGGGAGATAGCCGCTCATTTATCAGCATAGTCTTCTCATTCGTCTCTGTCTCATAGAAGAAGGATTCGGGCTGCCCGTCGTACACACAAAGCCCTCGGTCAATAGCAATAATTCGATCACACAAGGTCGCTTCTTCCAGATGATGCGTTATCCAGATTACGGTTGTACCTCGCCGGGTGATTTTCTGAACGATGGCCTCGATGCGGTCTCTTGCTCCGGGATCAAGCATGGCTGTTGGCTCATCCAGAATCAGTATGTCCGGTTTGGCTGCGAGTGCGACGGCGATGTTAAGCAGTTGTTTCTGTCCACCTGATAACTGTGAGATGGCCATATCCGGGGATATTGAAGTCCTACGGTATGTAATGCGTCCTGCCTGTGCTCCAATTGTTCTTCTACAGTATTCATTAATTGTGACAATGCATAATGAAATTCCTCTTCAATCGTGTCCCCCAATACCTGTGCATCCGGTTGCTGCAATACACCCCGAACAGTAAGTTCATCTGAGATATGCCGCACCCCTCCCGATAGTGGAATGAATCCGATGAGTAGTCCGGCAAGCGTGCTTTTCCCACTGCCATTTGCCCCTACAATACTAATCCATTCTCCTTGATGCACCGTAAGTGAGACACCATCCAGCGCTTTCCTCACTTGACCATCTTCCGAAGCATAATGCACTCGGACATCTTCTAAAGTAATGTTGGGCAGGTTGCCTTGCATCGTAAATTAGTCCTTTCCCTTTCTATATCTATGTGCTAAGATTCTAATCGTCAACCGCATTTATAAACTTGGTTAACAATTATATTACCAAAATGGAGAGGATTGTTCAAACATGAAATTATCTTTGCGAGGCATTGTATTCAGTGCACTTATGGCTGCAATATTAGTACTTTTTGGTTACATAAGCATTCCTATTGGCTTCTCCCCTGTACCGATCACATTACAAACCCTGGCTGTTATGTTGGCTGGAGGGTTACTTGGCCCACTCTATGGGTTCCTAAGTGTCACAATGGTTGTTCTGCTTACTGCGCTTGGCTTCCCTTTACTGCACGGGACAGGAGGACTTGCGGTGCTACTTGGACCTACCGGAGGATATGTGATGATGTGGCCAATCTCCGCATTATTAATTGGACTGCTGCTTGCACGAATCAACATCAAAGGTGTCACAGGATTTATACTCGCTTTTATCATATTTGAGGTATTTGGTTCACTGCTAGTCTATGTCTCAGGGGTTCCTTGGCTTGCATATGCTTACAAAATGGATCTGCCTGAGGCTATGATTCAAGGATTCTATCCTTACATTATTGGAGATCTGATCAAAGCTGTATTTGCCACAATTATCATCGCACCTGTGCGCATGGTATTCCCACCTCAACGCCTCACAGGTAACATGCATTCAACGGTTGTAAAAGCGGAATCTTAATAGAAGCTACATAAGGTATCCCATCTGCCTATCTTTGAAAACGACAAAACCGCCAAAATCACTTTGGCGGTTTTCGTCACTTCTCATTCTATATAAATTTATATTCTATATAAATTGAAATAAACATTTACACGAAACGAAGAGGACAGAAAGAGCCTGAAGAAGCGAAGCGTTCGCCTACAAGCTTTCTGCAAGAAAGCTACATCGGAAGCATATGCTATCCCCGGATTTACTCCTTTATAAAAGGAATCAAAATAATCTGGAGATAACAGCGATCGGAAGGTTGTTCTGTCATCGTAGTGTCCGGTGTAAATATTCTTTAGTTCAACTTATATATTCACCTGAATCAATTGACGCCCCGTAATCCGAAATTGTTGATCCGCTGTATGTTCAATAAACCTCTGATCATGAGATACATACAGAATCGTTCCTTCATAAGCCCTGATAAAACGCTCCAACGCCTCCAATGCATGCATATCCAGAAAATTCGTCGGCTCATCCAGCAATAGAATGTTATATTGTCCAAGAAACAATTGACATAATTGAAGACGAATCGCTTCTCCGCCACTTAATGTCCCAACATTCTTGAGCAAGTCATTCCCTGTAAACTGCATTGCGTGCAACACACTTCTCAGCTCTGATTCTTCATATTCCGAACGATTTTTCAGGAATTGTAATACCGTCTCTTTTTCGTGAAACGATAGCTCATTTGCTGAAAATAACCGAGCTTTGCTTTCGGTGACATCGTGATGTGATCTCCACCATGAAATATATGGTTAAGCAATGTGCTTTTGCCGCTACCATTGGCTCCGGTTATCGCTATCTTTTGTTTTAATGGAATTTGAAAACTTACATCCTGCAACAATATGTTTCCATCCACCACAAGCGTAAGGCGATCAACCATAATTGGGAATCGGTTGTGCAACTCCAATGTCTTCGGTTGACGAAAGAGGATGGGCCGTTCCTCTTGCACTGGTTCTACCTCGTGAAGCTGCTGCATCCGCTGTTCAATCGCTTTGGCTGCGCGGTATACCGCTTTTTGGCTGGTGCCTTTGGATTTTGTCTCAAACATACGATTTGCTTTTGCCTTGGTTTCTTTTTTGGACATGTTTCCGGCCTGCGCTATTTTCTCGGCTTTCTTCATCTTGTCCTGCGCAGCCAGTTCCAATCTTCTTTTTTCCTTTGAGAATTGTTCATGGGCCTGGTTTTGCTGTTCACGCTCCAGTCTTTTCTGTGCCTGATAATCGCTATAGTTGCCTGAATAGACGTGCACCTCTCCCTGATGAACTTCCCAGATCGTGGTCACCAGTTCATCCAGCACCGCACGATCATGACTGATCAGCACAATGGCGCCATAATAATAACGCAACTCATCCAGTAAAAATGTAATGCCCCCTTGGTCCAAATGGGTTGTTGGTTCATCCAGCAATAAAACTTCTTGGTAATGAGTGAACATTTGAGCCAGTTTTAGACGGGTCTGTTCACCCCCACTCCACGTTTTATCGTGTTGAGGAATCGCTAATTTACTGAGCAAAGCGCCATCAACTTCCAGAATTTCGTTAGGCTGGGGTGGTTCCACTTGTTCCAAATAACCAAACTCTGCGTACCGTTTTACCTTTCCAGCTGTTGGCTGGATCTGTCCAGCCATGAGTTTCAACAACGTACTTTTACCCTGACCATTACCACCTACTATACCGATGCGATCCAGTTGATGCACAGCCAGTCGTTCAATGTTCAATACTGCTTTATCCATATAGGTCATCTCAACCTGCTCTAATTCAAAACATATCTTTTCCATATTCGCTACCTCCGAAATAAGATTTATTTCGTATCGATAGCGAAGCACACTTCTATCGATACGAGCTTGTCATGCCAGCTCGTATCAATAGAACAGTAACGTCATCATAAGCGGTGTACCTCCTGTAGTCTTAACTAGACACCTAGCTAATCAGAATAGTGATGAGTAAAACAAAAAATCACAGGCCAAGGCCTGTGATTCAATGTAAACGGAAAAACAAGTTAAACCATGTATTTAAGGTCAGGATGATTGAAAATGACAGACTGATCCCGTTTACTCTGAACAACCTTCAGAGCCTTTGAACGTATTCAATTACCGATTCAAAGGAAGGGAACGCAGTCTCATCGCATGTGTCATGTTCAATAATCCACCTTTCATTATCATGTTATAGAAGTACATTTCCAATTATAATTTTCCAATTCCACCATGTCAACGGAACCAACAAAACTCTAATTCATTAAATTTCTATTCATTCTGTTTTATTACTCTCCCTTTCCACTGTTCAACTTCAATAGAAGCTCCTGGCTATGAACCTGACCTGTAGCCTGCGGAATGACTTCCTCGTAGTTGGCGGAATTCGTGACTATAATCGGTGTTACGGTGTGGTATCCGCAGCCTTAATCTGTGCAATATCGAACTCAAGCAGCAGATCTCCAGCTTTGACCCTGTCCCCTTCTTTGATATGAGAGACAAAGTGCTGCCCATCCAATTTAACAGTATCCACGCCCACGTGAACCAATATTTCAGCACCGGTGTCTGATACAACAGCCAAAGCATGTTTTTCTTGAATGCAACGGTAACTGTACCATCGAATGGCGCTACCACTCTGCCCACAGCCGGCTCAATTGCAATCCCTTTTCCCATCGCTCCGGATGAAAACGCCGGGTCTGGAACTTCAGACAAATTCACAATTGTTCCTTCGATTGGGCTTAATACATCTTCGTTTGAAGCATTCATTGTATGGTCAGGTTGCTCGGCAGATGAAGTAGAATCTGTTTTTGTTTCTTCTTCAACCGGATCTTTGAAGCCCATGATGTACGTTAATACAGCCGAAACGACAAAGGATACTGCGATACCCAAAATCAATCCTGGGAAGCCTTGTCCACCCGGTCCATAGAAGATGGGCAAAGTCAGCAATCCAGGCGCACCTGAAGCGAATGCTAAAGTGCCCGCTTGACCGATAATCGCTCCACCAACTGCACCACCGATTACCCCTGCGATAAACGGACGTTTCAGTGGTAATGTTACCCCATAGATAGCCGGTTCCGTAATACCGAATAATGCAGTCAGCGTGGATGATCCAGCCAACGTTTTCAGTTTTTTGTTCTTGGTTTTCAGCATAACCCCAAAAGCTGCACCCGTTTGGGCAAAGATCGAAGCTGTCGCAGCAGGTTTAACGCCATCCTGTCCATGCACGGCAATATTGTTGATAAATACAGGTACTAGACCCCAGTGTACGCCGAAGATCACCAGCAACTGCCAGCTTGCCCCCATAACCGCTCCTGCGAGCAATGGGCTGAACCCAAAGGCTGCAACAAGTCCAGCCGCAATGCCATTACCGACATATACACCAAATGGTCCAAATACCAGCAGGGTCAGAGGTACCATGATGACTAGCAGGAATAAAGGAGTAACGAAGTTTTTCACACTGTCATGGAGTGCCTTATTAAATAATTTCTCCAGTTTGCTCATAACAATCACAGCCAAAATAATAGGTATAACCGTCGATGAATAATTCATCAAAATAACTGGAATACCGAAGAAATCAGTCGGTGTCCCCTCTGCTTTCAGTGCAATAATTGAAGGATAGATCAGTGCTCCCGCAATCGTCAACGCTACAAACATATTTCCCTGGAATTTGCGCGCTGTTGTAACCGCTAACAACAGAGGCAGGAAGTAGAAGAGACTATCTGCTGCTGCATACAGGATTGTATATGTTGTTTCTGTCGTTTCCAGCCATCCGATATTATTTGCAATCAACAATAACCCTTTTAGAATACCGGCTCCTGCCATAACCCCAAGGAGTGGAGCAAAAATACTGGAGATGACATCAATGATACCGCCGAGCCCTTTGGCTTTTTTGCCCGGTTTTTCTTTGTTTGACGAATCATCCAAAATGTTGCTGACCTGTCCAATGGCATTATAGACTTCAGGCACCTTGTTACCAACAACAACCTGGAACTGTCCTCCATTTTCTTTGACTGCGATGATGCCTTCTGTTTTCTCCAGCTTGGCCTTGTCTGCCTTGGCATCGTCCTTCAATACAAACCGTAACCGTGTTGCACAATGAACAAGCGACTCCACATTTTTCTCACCGCCGACGAGTTCAACAATCTCTTTGGCCAGCTTCTCTTGACTCATAATCTGCACCCCCACTTTTTCTCAAACAGGCCCTTTACCGATTTTTTTGCACGCAAAAAACCTAAGCCTTGAGTAAGGGTACAACGACACAATGGTCCTGACCTTCTCATGACTTAGGTTTTGCCTGCATAACCAGTAACAATCCCAGTTAAATCGTATTCAATTCCTGTTAGTCACATATTATTATAATTAAACCATTTTTGTCAACATTTAAATATTATCGATTAACCACTCGTTCGATATGAACTGTCAGATACAGTTTTTCTTCATTGGTCAGCTCATGGTTATACTCTTTTTTGACAAACAACTCAATTTTCTCCGTACATGCTGCGGCATCCGGATGTTTCTCCTTAATCATGTCATAGAAATGATCATAGTTGTTATCGTAATGCGTTCCACTGAGCACTCGCTGGGAGAAAAACTTCAAATGTGTAATGAAGCGAAAATAACTGAGAGAGTCCTCATCAAATTCCATTTTGAAATGATATTTCGCTATATTAATAATTTGCTGGATGAACTTCGTAATATTCATCGTTGTAATGACTTCCTCGTTCATCTCAGCGTTAACGATATGAAGAGCAATAAAAGCGGCTTCATCTACTGGAAGCTCAATATTCATTCGAGTGTTGATCTGTTCCAGTGTCTTCAGGCCCAGTTCAAATTCAGGCTTGTACAACTGCTTGATCTCCCACATTAGTGCGTTCTTGATCTCCACGCCTTCCCGATAACGTTCGATCGCGAAGTTAATATGATCTGTAAGGGATACATAGATGTTCTCATTCAGCTTTCGTCCCAAGTTCTCACGCGCATACGTGATGATCTCTTCCACAATTTCAATCAGTTCCATCTGAACTTCGCGCAGCAGCATTTTGAAATTATCGGATGTTTGTTGGTTTTTCAATGCAAATACTTTCTGGATGCGGGTCTCGTCTACTTTGTCCCCGGCTTTTTCTTAAAGGCAATCCCACGTCCCATCACCACAAGCTCTGCTCCATCCGCCTGATAGATGCTAATGACGTTATTGTTGATAACCTTTGCTATTTTCACTTCAATCCCCCCGTCACGTTCCACTCTCTTGGCAGTTATACATCGTCTTTTGGGCATACAAAAAAAACCTGAAGCATCACAAAATAAACAAGACGTAATGGTCTGCTTTTTGGTGCTTAGGTTTTGCCTACTTCGAGTAGTAACAATCCCAGAAACGATATATTTGCGTCAAGTATAGCGCGAACCTGACGATATGTCAACGCTTTCACTATGAGGACAATCAGAAGTCCCATGAGCACATGGTTCTCCCGATTGTTTAAGTTCAGAACTAAACGATTTATCTTTGTGACTACTCTTCACCCAGGTTTGTTCCGTTGGATGCAATCACATTTTTGTACCACTCAAAACTCTTCTTCTTCAGTCGTGTCAGCTCTCCTTGACCTTCATTATCACGATCCACGTAAATGTAGCCATAACGTTTTCTCATCTCACCTGAGGATGCACTTACAATATCAATAGGACCCCAGCTGGTGTAACCAATGATGTTCACCCCATCCTGAATAGCCTCACCCATTTCAGCTACATGGCGTTTCAAGTAGTCAATTCGGTACGCGTCATCCACTTCACCTTCTGGTGTAACCACGTCATTGGCACCAAATCCATTCTCAACGACAAACAACGGTTTTTGATAACGGTCATGAAGTTGATTGGCAGTAATACGGAATCCTTTCGGGTCAATCGTCCATCCCCATTCGGACTTCGCCAGATATGGATTGGCTACCGAGCCAAATACATTGCCACTGGTCATATTTTTAACCACTTCAGGATCGGTACTCGTAGTACGACTTGAATAGTAGCTGAATCCGATATAATCTACCGTGTGGTTCTTCAAGATTTCCGCATCACCCGGCTGCATAACAATGTTCAATGCGTGATCCTTGAAGAAACGTTTCGCGTAACCCGGATATTCTCCGCGTGACTGTACATCGATAAAGAAATAGGATTCTCTATCTTTCTCCATCCCCTGGAATACATCTTCCGGATTACAGGTATACGGGTAGAAGCTTCCTGCCGCAAGCATACAACCAATCATGGCACCAGGGATAATCTCATGACATGCTTTGACTGCCAGTGCACTTGCAACCAGTTGGTGGTGAGCAGCCTGATATTGAATTTCCTTGATATTATCGCCTTCATTGAACGCCAGCCCCGCGCCAAGGAATGGAAGATGAAGCAGCATGTTGATCTCATTGAATGTCATCCAGTATTTCACCTTGTCTTGGTACCGAGTGAATACCGTTCTAGCGTATTTCTCGAATAAGGTTACCAGTTCACGACTTCTCCAGCTTCCATACTTCTCGATCAGGTGCACAGGTACATCGAAGTGGGCTAATGTAACGACAGGCTCAATGCCGTGCTTCAATAATTCATCGAACAGGTTATCGTAAAATTGCAATCCGGCTTCATTCGGCTGTGCCTCTTCTCCTGTCGGGAAAATCCGTGCCCAGGCAATGGAGACACGCAGTGCCTTGAATCCCATCTCGGCAAACAAAGCAATATCTTCAGGGTATCGGTGATAGAAATCGATCGCTTCATGTGAAGGGTAGAACTCGTTAGCGAGCGGCGTAAAAGCCGGAACATGGCCTTTCATAATGCTTCTGCGGTTCTCTCCTGTTGGCAGCAAGTCAACGATACTCAGTCCTTTGCCATCTTCCAGATACGCGCCCTCCGCCTGATTGGCAGCAATGGCTCCACCCCATAGAAAATCTTTAGGAAACTCAAAATTAGTCATCATCATTCTCCTCTCAAATATGTAGTTCAGATACCCGCTCAAATCGTTAGAAAATTATAGAGACAAAATATTTAAGTTGAACCACACAATTACACATTTTTTGTTCAACTTAAATACAAAAAACCCGAACCAGCCTGGGTACACGATTACGTGTAAACAAGCCAGCTCAGGTTATGCCCATATCGGTAACATTCCCAGATCACGATTATGCGGATTTGATAAAACTTTAACAAGAATCAGAACCGTTGTCAACTTCTTGAAACTGGTTTAACCAAGAACTGCCCTTACAATATTCGATAGAACGCAGCACACGTGCCGCCAAGAATCCTCTCTTGATCTGACACAGATAAGGAACGAATGTGATCCGTAATGATACCGTATACATCAGCATATACAGCTGAAACGTTGCTTACGGGCCAGTCGGAGCCGAACATTAATCGTTCCGCACCAAAGGCTTCAATGGCGATATCCAGATAGGGTGTGAAGTCCTTTGAAGTCCAATTTGCCCAGTCTGCTTCTGTCACCATCCCTGAAAGTTTGCAGTAAGCATTCGGTTGTTCTGCCAATGACTCCAGTGCTTCTCGCCATGGTGAGAGTATACCTGATTTTATGTCGGGTTTGGCTAGATGATCAAGTACGAATCGCTGTTCAGGAAACGCTTTAACCAATTCAACAGCATAAGGCAGTTGCTCTTTGGATACCAACAGATCATAGGACAAATCATACTTTTGGAGCAATGAGATTCCCCGCTGAAAGTCTTCTCTCAATACATACTGAAGATCAGGTTCATCCTGTATGACATGACGCACACCCTTCAGACTAGAATTGGACGCTAGCCGTTCAAGCTGATTTTGAACATCATCCGAACAAAGATCCACCCATCCGACAACACCTTTGATAACATCGTATCGGTCTGCCAGTTGCAGAAGCCACTCCGTTTCTGTCAGTGATTGTCTGGCTTGTACTGCAATACATCCGTCCATTCCCGATTGTGCTAATATAGGTTCCAGATCTTGTGGGAGAAAAGACTGACGAATGGCTTTCATTTCCTCTCCAATCCATCCATACTCGGCAATATTGTATTCCCAGAAATGTTGATGTGCATCCAGCTTCATTTGATATCCCTCCAAGGGTAGTTGAATCTATTCATCGTTAGAATGCAATTATATCATTTCATGACTAAATCAAATTATTATTTTCACACAAATCACAGATCAACCAGATCACTAATTATCACATGAATTTTATTTCAATTGTGCGGGTATCCCCCTATATACAATCATGATATATTAAATTCCGAAAACGCTTTCAATACATAATTCGGTGGTGATCCCAATATTGGACAAGTCTTGATTTGGTTTGAGTTGAGCTCCATTCTCACCATGGCTTAACTTCTATTCAAGTTCAATCATTCTATCTGATAAGGAGACTATGTTGATGAAAAAAACCGTAAATCGGTCCTCTCTCTTACCCTTGTAACCGCCATGATTCTCTCCCTGTTCTCTTCGGCTATGGTTTCCGCAGCAACAGACAGCAGTGAACAGGCCAGTACCTCAGCCTCGCCAAGCAAGATGCAGGCATATGTGAACGCCATGGAACCTGGCTGGAATCTGGGTAACTCTCTGGATGCCGTTGGTGAGGATGAGACAGCCTGGGGCAACCCTCGTATTACCAAGGAATTGATTCAATCCATCGCGAGTGAGGGCTACAACAGTATCCGTATCCCTGTGACTTGGGAAGCCCACATCGGTAACGCACCCGACTATACAATTGATGCCGCTTATATGAATCGGGTCCATGAAGTGGTAAACTGGGCCCTCGATGCCGATCTCTATGTCATGATCAATCTTCACCATGATTCCTGGCGCTGGATCAGTTATATGGAGAAAGATCATGACAACGTGCTTGCACGTTACAACGCTGCCTGGACTCAGATCGCCGACAAGTTCAAAGATGCATCCGACAAGCTCATGTTCGAAAGTGTTAACGAACCCCGCTTCTCCGAAGGCGGCACCACAGATGCGGCTATTGGATATCGCATGCTGGACGAGTTGAATACTTCTTTTCACAAAATTGTAAGAACTTCGGGTGGAAACAATGATACACGTCCACTTGTTCTTCCTACGATGCATACCTCTTCTGCTCAACCGGATCTGGATGCGTTGAATAAGACCATTCAAAAATTGGATGACCCTAACATTATTGCAACCGTTCACTATTACGGGTTCTGGCCATTCAGTGTGAATATTGCAGGTTACACCAAGTATAACGAGGAAGTTCAGAAAGACATTACCGATACATTCGATCGGGTATATAATGCTTTTACAGCCAAAGGCATTCCGGTTATCGTCGGTGAGTATGGCTTGCTAGGTTTTGACCAGCACACAGGTGTCATTGAACAAGGAGAAAAGCTGAAATTCTTCGAATTCGTTGGTCAATATCTGCGCCAAAAACAGATGACAACGATGTTATGGGACAACGGACAGCACTTCGGACGCACAAGCTTTGTTTGGTCTGATCAGGAACTATTTGATATGATGAAAGCAAGCTGGACAGGACGCTCATCCACAGCTGAGACGGACCTCGTGTACCTTAAACAGAATGAACCCATTCAAGATAAAAAAGTAAAACTCAATCTGAATGGCAACAAATTCAATTCTTTGAAAAATGGCACCACCCCTCTTGTAAGAGGTAAAGACTATACAATCCGAAAAGATGTGCTGACGTTAAAATCCAATCTGTTAACCAAATTGACAGCCTCTGGTGATTTAGGCGTAAATGCCACACTCACAGCAGGCTTCAACCAAGGTGCCGACTGGAACTTTAACATCATTAAATATGACACGCCTAAGTTAAATAATACAACGGGTACGACCAGTGAATTTGCCATTCCAACTACGTTTAACGGCAACCAACTAGCAACGATGGAAGCGACATATGCTAACGGAGAGAACGCCGGTCCACAGAACTGGACTTCGTTCAAAGAGTTCTCCTACACGTTCAGCCCAGATTACGATCGTCAGGTGATCGAGCTAAAACCTAACTTCTTCAATGAAACCAATGATGGCGAAATCACCCTCAAGTTCCACTTCTGGAACGGAGATGTGCTGACGTACAAAATCACGAAAAATGGGACCAGCGTTGTTGGCGTAGCTCTATAACAGTTATAGGGATTCCTAACTTCACATATTTCCCATTGGAATGACAAAACGTTCTGTTCAGAGCCAAAGCTCTGGCAGAACGTTTTGTATTATAAACAACCGAATAACGTATAACGTACAAGTAACCTTTCATACCTTTACACTAACTAGGACTGAGGGGGAAATTTGTCATGTTTAAACGTGTAGACCGTCTTGCCATCGAACTTCCCATATCGAACAATCCGGATCCCAATGGAGCCAGCGCTGTTCAAGAGTTGATGGGTGGAAAATTCGGAGAAATGTCCACCTTGAACAATTACATGTTTCAATCTTTCAATTTCAGAGGCAGGTCCAAGCTACGTCCATTCTACGATATCGTCGCCAGTATAACTGCTGAGGAATTCGGTCACGTCGAACTTGTTGCCAATACAATTAACCTGATGCTTGAAGGTTCCACTTCACCAGGCGTCCCGGACTCCACTCCTCTGGGTGTAGGCAAAGATGCACGTATGACTTCACATTTTATTGAATCAGCTCAGACAGCGCTTCCTTATGACTCCATGGGAAGACCCTGGAATGGTTCGTATGTCGTGAGCAGTGGCAATCTGATCTTCGATCTTCTGCATAATTTCTTTCTTGAATGCGGCGCCAGAACCCACAAAATGAGAGTTTACGAAATGACGGACAACAAGACAGCCCGAGAAATGACAGGTTACCTGCTTGTACGTGGAGGTGTGCATGTTCTTGCTTATGCCAAGGCATTGGAGATCGCAACGGGTGTGGATGTAACGAAGATGTTCCCTATTCCAAGACTGGATAACAAAGCTTTTGAAACAACACGGAAATGGGAAGCGATGGGAGAACATCGCAGGCTGTACACGTTTAGCGACAAGGATTATCAGGGCATTGCCCAGATCTGGAAAGGCGTGCATCCAACGGATGGTGGCAAACTGGAGGCTTTTGCTGGCTTGCCAGGTTATGGAGGGCCGGTACCTGAGCTGCCTGATCTGCCGGAAGAATTCGCACCAGGGATATCCGCAGAAGATCTGATGCAGATTGCAGAGCGGCTGAAACGGCACGCTGGTCTGTAGACCCTCGATTGACGTTTATTCATTCATAGGGCCTAGATTGGTTCATCGTTTAAATAGTGATACCTTACGTGCTGACTCTCTTGAATGGTTTGGATCACCGATGATCTGTTCTTTGGTTCCATAATCGGTGCGCACAAAAAAGGAAACGGGTGAGATGAATCTCTACCCGCTTCCCACTTTATACCCTGCTATTGTGGCTAATTGAATTTCACCACAAGTACTGCTTCCCCATTGGCTTGCACATGGCCGGTTGAGGTTGCTGTAACTGTTGCTATCGCTTCATTCCCGCTTGGAATCAGCACAGGTGTAATCACCGGCAGACCCGCAGCCTGAATGACATCCATGTCAAATTCAATCAATAATTGTCCTGCACTTACACAATCTCCGCTATTCACATGCGCGGTAAAACCGTTTCCTTTTAGTCCAACCGTATTAATTCCGATATGAACCAACATCTGTACACCTGTCTCATGCTCCAGAATCACCGCATGTTTACTCTTATTCATGACATGTGCGACAACACCGTCAAACGGTGCATAGACTTTGCCTTCGGATGGCTCAATGGCAATACCCTCACCCATGTGTTTTTCCGAGAACGCCGGGTCAGGAACCTGCTCCAGAGCAACGATGGTACCATTCAGCGGCGAAGCTATTTCGAGCAGATCTACTTTAGGACGATGGCTTGTAACGACAGCGGTAACTGAATTAGTATGCGAACTAGATGATCCCTCTGCTTTAACTTCAGTCGATGTTGCTCGGCTGTGCTCATGACTCACCGCTTCCTCTGCAACGGGTTGATCCTTATAGCCGAAGAACCAGGTAAGTGCAAATGCAATCGCCATGGCGACCACGTTAGACAAGATGTACAACGGCAGTTGGCTGTTCAGGTAGAGCAATGTACCCGGAATAACGGTTACAGCCATACCTGTACCTTGCAGATGGAATAGGGAAGCGATGAAACCACCCACACCACCACCAACCAGACCCATGATAAATGGTTTCATATAACGCAAGTTAACTCCAAAGATGGCTGGCTCGGTAATGCCCAGAAATGCGGACAAGGACGAAGGTAGTGCAAGTGCTTTGAGTTTCATATTTTTGGTCTTCAGGCCAACGGCCAGACAAGCGGCTCCTTGTGCTGCCATCGCACAGGTAATAATCGCGTTGAACGGATTGAATCCCGTTTTCTCCAATAGCTGAATCTCCAGGAAATTAAAGATGTGATGTACACCGGTAACGACAATAATCTGATGGAAGAATCCAATGATAATACCTGCGATGCCAAACGGAAGATCCAACACAGCCGTTGTACCATGCAGCACCCACTCTTCCAGGGAATGGAACACGGGGCCAATCGCGAATAGTCCAAGCGTAATCATAACCGTTAACGTAATAAAAGGAGTCAGGATCAAATCCAGTGCCTCAGGCACACGTCTTCTTAATACCTTCTCGAACTTGGCTCCAATCAAACCTACGAAGAACGCGGGCAAAACCGATCCCTGATAACCCACGACAGGTATAAAACCGAACATATGCAGCGGCTGTGCCGATCCATCTGCCACCGCGTAAGCATTGGGTAATGCCGGATTGACCAGCATCAGTCCCAGCACGATACCAAGTACCGGACTTCCGCCGAATACACGGAATGCAGACCACGCTACAAGTGCAGGCAGAAATGCAAATGCCGTATCCGTCAGAATCTGAGTAAATAACAGGAAATTGGCCGAGATATCATCAGGTGTTGCACCGAACAACGCCAAAATCTCATTCTGGGTAAGTAATCCGCGCAATCCCATGAACAAACCTGTAGCTACCAGTACGGGAATGATCGGAACAAATACGTCACCGAATGTACGGATGGCCCGCTGAAAAGCATTTCCTTCCTTTTTCCCCTGGCTCTTCACATCCTCCTTGGACGATCCTTCGATTCCCAGCTTCTCGACCTCTTCAAAAATTCGATTCACCGTTCCTGTACCAAAGATAATCTGATATTGACCCGAGTTGAAAAAAGCGCCTTTTACCTTCTCGATGTTCTCGACCGTTTTCTGATCAATCTTCTCTTTATCTTTCACCATGATGCGAAGACGTGTTGCACAATGTGCAAATGATGCGATATTCTCTTTGCCCCCTATGGCATGAATGACTTCCTGGGCAATACGTTGATTCTCCGACATGTTATCTCATTCCTCTCACGTAATCCTTAATAATGCCATTGTGTAGCTTCAAAATCAGCTCTGCCTCCGCGTGCAAAGAAACGAATATCCACGCTGTCCCGACTTGGGAAAATGCGGCTGGTAAAGACTTCTTCCCCATCGTTCACAAAGATCTCGACTGAAGATGCATCTACGAATAGTTGGAACTTGATCACGTCCGCAGTAAACGTGCACCGCCGTACAAGGCCATTCTGCTCAGCCAGTTCGGCACCAGACATCGTCCGATCCAGAATAACTTTCTGCTCACTCCGATCATACAGAAGAACCGTTTTCTCCGTTTCACTTGCTCGGAACTCGATGCCTACAATCTCTGCATCTACCTGACTTATCTCACATATCAGCTCATAGGAAATCCCATTAAAACCAGGGAAAGAACGACTTTCATTATCCATTGTTGCACGAAAATGAGCCCCTTCCTCTTGCTTGCGCAATTGCTGCATTTCTGCAACTGGTTGTTGGATTAAATTCCCTTCTCGGAGTGACAACTGTCGAGGAATGGTCAGGCAATGAGCCCAACCATTATCGTCTGTTGGATACGTCAGATCGGGAAGTCCCATCCAACCAACCAGAATACGTCTTCCCTCCGGAGCCAGCATCGTCTGTGGAGCATAGAAGTCGAATCCACGATCCAACTCCTGAAATTCACCATGTGTGAACTCTCTCGTCTGAAGATTAAGCGGCTCACCGATCAGGTAACCGGATTGAAAAATATTCTGATAAAGATCTCCCGCAGCATCCAAGCCTTGTGGGGAAAAGACAAGCACACCTTTCCCGTCGATCTCCATATAATCCGGGCACTCCCACATGTAGCCGAAGGAAGTGAATTGTGTACGAATTTCACCAAGGAACTCCCAGCTTTTCAGATCAATTGAACGATACAGTACCGTACATCCCGTCTCGTCTGTTCTCTGCGCACCAATGACACAATAATACGTGTCCCCTTGTTGCCACACCTTGGGGTCTCTAAAGTGTTCCGTGTATCCGGCTGGCACAGACGAGATTACCGGATCATTCAGTTTGGCTACTGAACCGCTTTCATCCATGACTGCCAAGCATTGATACGGATGTCTAACCCAAGCCTGATCCCTCGTATTGCCCGTGTACAGCAAGTGCAGCTTGCCGTCTTTTTCAATCGCACTGCCTGAATATGCTCCGTGTGAGTCATACCAGCTATCCGGTTCAATTCCAATCCCGACATTTTCCCAGTTCACCAGATTCTTCGAGCGGGTATGATACCAGTATTTCATGCCGTGTTCTGTTCCAAGTGGAAACCACTGATAGAACAGATGATAATAGCCTTGATAATATGCAAAGCCATTAGGATCATTAAGCAGACCCGTTATGGGCTGAATGTGGTAACTCTGTCTCCAGGGACACGCGGATATCTGTGCTTCAAGCTTTGCAATCTCACCAGGCTCAGCTTGCTCAATTCGTCTGTAGCGTTGCTCTCTAGTCATTTTCATAGCTGTTCTCCATTCTCGCTTATATAAGTTAGACCAAGAAACTTCACACTGGGACTACGATGGCAGAACAATCCTCCGATCGCTGTTATCCCCAGATTTCCTGATCCCTTATCTAAAGGGTGAAATCCGGTGATAAAGGCGAACACTCCGTTTCTTCAGATTTTTTTCTGCCCTCTCCGTCATGGTTATTTCTTATTTAACTTATACGAAAATCAAATTATAGGAACCGGTTCCAATAGGCAAAAAAAATAATTCCACATGGCATAAATGCCTGACCCAGTTCACATATCCAAATTACACATTCGGAATGGAACCGGTTCGATGGAATTATCATAAAGGATGTTTTTATAATTTGTCAACGCTTTCTCGGGGAATAAGTTCTACATCAAGTGTTGTTCGTTCCTCCACCGACTCGCCTTTGACCAGACGAATAATGTGATTCGCTGCTACTTGACCAGCCTGCAAATAATGATATTTCACAGTCGTCAGCGTGGGATGAATCATCTCCGTAATATCATATCCGCCAAATCCGGTTACAGACAAATCTTGCGGTATGCGGATTTTATTGGAGAACGCAATCTTCATCACACCCAGTGCGATATTATCCGTAGCCCCTACAATGATCGTTGGGGTAAATTCTTTCAGGATAGCTTCCGCGGTCACGATGGCTTCCGACATCTTGAAGCTCGTCTCATAATATTTCACTTCACATCCACCACACTCGGCGATTGCCCGCTGGAACCCCTGCTTACGATAGATCCCTACCGCCCGATCCTTCTCGCTGACCCCCATATACACAATCTTGCGGTGACCCTGTTCGACGACATATCTGCCCATCTCATAGCCAGCCTGATCATCATTGTGAACCAGACTATGCAGCTGCTCATGCTGCTGCCCCACCAATAACACCGGAATCCGTATATCCTCAATGGCCTTTAGGTGTGCATCGGTCACCTCAGCAGCCAGCAGAATAATTCCCGATACCTTCTGTCGTGCAAAATCATAGATGGCATCAATCTCGCGCTGCATGTCCTGACTCGTATTCGCAATTAACATCTGATACTGATTACTTCGCAGTTCTTCATCAATTCCGATCAAGGTCTGGGATGTCGCAAAAGAATCCAGTCGTGGCACAACCGTACCAATGATACTGGTCTTCTTCGCCTTCAGACTCTGTGCAAATGTGTTGGGAACATAATTGTATTGTTTGATAATACGCTCAATCTTCTGGCGGGTATCCTCGCTAACCGATCCGCCATTCAGGTAGCGAGAGACCGTGCTTTTTGCCACACCTGCCATCTGAGCGATATCAGAAATCGTTTTATTCATAGAGACTCCTCTTATCTTCATTAGCTATATGGATTGAACTCAAGAATATTCATACTTACCACTCCGATGACAGGACAACCTTCCGATCGCTGTTATCCCCAGATGTTTTGATTTCCTTTTAAAGGTGAACCTCCGGAGATAAAGACAGGTTTATGCTTGCGAAGTAGCTTTCCATTGAAAGCTTTTAACTCCACTTCTTCAGGTTCTTTCTGTCCTCTACGTTCTCGTGTGAATGTTTAGTTCAATCCATATAGTTTACCTTATATTATACTTCGAATCGCAAAGCTATGGCGAATTAGATGAAAAAGCAAAAGCCCGATGGCAATGTGACGTTCATACGGATGTATGATTCGACATTCATCAGGCTGTTAAGCTTCCATATATCCATTGGCTCAGACTGCCAGCACAAGAATGCTCACTATTACTAGCGACTAGCGTCTCAGACTTCGATAATAATAGGCAAGATCATCGGTCTTCTCTTGGTTTGGGCGTATATATAGTGACCGATCTCGTCTTTTAGCTTTCTTTTGATCACATTCCACTGATTCACACCAGCCCCGGTCAACTCGCCCATTCTGTTCAGGACCAGCTCATGAATCTCGTGCATGAATTCTTCCGAGTCCTTGACAAATATGAACCCTCTGGAGATGATTTCGGGTGACGTGACCATTTGTTTCTCCGTTTTACTCAGTGTTGTCACAATCACCAACATGCCATCGGACGATAGTTGTCTGCGATCACGCAGTACAATATTGCCAACATCACCCATGATCAGACCGTCTACAAGACTGTTCCCTGATGCAATTTTGGGACCCAGGGAAGCAGTACCGTCTTTGTACTGGATCATATCCCCATTGTTCACGATAAACACATGATCACGCTCCATACCTACGGACTCGGCGAGCAGTCTGTGCTGATACAACATGCGGAACTCACCATGGATCGGAATCAGATAATCCGGTTTCATCAGGGTTAACATCAATTTAAGTTCTTCCTGACTGCCGTGTCCAGACACATGCATGCCTGCTGCACCACTTGAACCATATATCACACGTGCTCCAAGAACATACAGGTTGTCAATCACATGGGCAAGATTCCGTTCATTACCCGGTATAGCTCCGGCCGCTATAATAACCGTGTCCCCTGCGTTAATTCTGACATGTGGATGTTTACCGGATGCCAGACGTGATAATGCCGCCATCGCTTCTCCCTGACTACCCGTACATAAGACAACGACTTCTTCAGGTGGGAACTGATCCGAGTCGATGGCTTCAATCAACAATCCGTCAGGAACCTGCAAATACCCCAATTCACTGGCCACCGATACCACATTCACCATACTTCTTCCCAACAATGCCAGTTTGCGCCCCGTCTCGAATGCTGCATTAATTATCTGCTGTACCCTGCTGACATTCGACGCAAAAGTAGAGATAAATACCTTTTGTTTTGCGCGGATAAAGGCATCCAGAATGTGGTCTCCTACAACACGCTCGGAAGGTGTAAATCCAGGTCTTTCTGCATTGGTACTCTCGGAGAGCAAAATATGGACACCCTGTTTACCAATCTCCGCCATGCGGTGCAGATCAGGGAACGGTCCATGTACAGGCGACATATCAAATTTGAAATCTCCGGTATGCACGACATTGCCCGCTGGGGTCTGAAAGAAAATGCCAAGACAATCCGGTATGCTATGACTGGTTGCGAAAAAAGAAACCTCGATGCCTCCCAACGCAATGCTGGAATGAGCATCGATTGTATGCAGATCCGCCTTGCGCAGCAGCCCATGCTCTTTCAGTTTAAGTTCGATCAACCCGCGTGTGAGCCTGGATGCATACACTGGGATATTCATCTGTTTTAACAAATAGGGAATACCGCCGATGTGATCTTCATGCCCATGGGTAACCACAAGACCTCTTACTTTATCCAGATTCTCCAGCAGATAGGCAACATCCGGAATGATCAGATCAATGCCGGGCAATGTCTCGTCGGGAAACTTCGAACCACAGTCAATGACAATGATGTCCTGATTATACTGGATGAAATACATATTCTTCCCGATTTCATTCACGCCGCCAAGTGCAGCGATACACAGTTTGTTGTGGGCTAGATTCAACTCTACTCTTCCTCCTCTGCGTGGCAATCATATGCGACACGGATCTATATTCCTAGTATGGAAACAATCAACTCACTTATGCATTTCAGCGTGATTAATGCCAAGAAAGTAAAAAAAACCACCACGGAATTTTCATTCCGAAGTGGTTAGACTTACACCAAAGATTTATCACGTTGTAATAATACGTCTTGTTCATAGGTTTTGATATCGGTGATCCACTTTTCACGAACGGGAACGCCTTGCTGCGCACAATAGTAGTCCCAGATTGCGCCAAACGGATAGGACTTGAACTCTTCTGTTAACGCAAGCCGCAGGGTGTAATCTCCGTCCAACTCGGCTTGTTTCAGAGCATCCACCGGTTCCAGCATCGCACGGAGAAGGGCTTTGATTGTGTTGCGAGTCCCCACAACCCATGCAGCTACGCGGTTAATGCTTGCATCAAAGAAATCCAGTCCAATATGCGTGGTCGCAAGCAGATCATGTCGAACCAGTTCACGCGCAATCTCCAGCAACTCATCGTCCATAATTACTACATGGTCACTGTCCCAGCGCATCGGGCGGCTTACGTGAAGCAGGATGCCACTTGTAAATAAAGATAAGGAGGACAGTTTATTGGAAATAACCTCTGTTGGATGAAAATGGCCCGCATCCAGGCAGATTAACGTATCATTTTGCAACCCGTAACCCATATAAAATTCATGAGAGCCCACCACATAGGCTTCCGAACCCAGACCAAACAGTTTGCTCTCTACCGCGTCCAGGTTATGCTCCGGGTTAAGTGATTCGGCGAATACTTCGTCCAGCGATGCCTTGAGACGTTTGCGTGGTGTCAACCGATCAACCGGATTATCCTTGAAGCCGTCCGGTACCCATACATTGGTTACACAAGTCTGACCAAGCTGTTCCCCGAAGTAAGCACCAATCCGGCGTGATGCCTTGCAGTGATCAATCCAAAATTGGCGAATCTCAGGGTCTGAATGACTTAGCGTGAAGCCGTCACTTGATTTTTCATGGGAAAAACATGTTGGGTTGAAGTCCAGGCCGAGTCCTTGTTCTTTCGCCCATTTCACCCAGTTTTCATAATGCTTCGGCTCAATCTGATCCAGTTCAACCTGCTCGTCTGTATCCGTGTATATCGCATGAAGATTGACCTTATGTTTGCCGGGAATCAGAGCAAAAGCTTGCTCCAGATCGTTACGGAGTTCTGCTGGTGTGGTCGCAGCCCCCGGATACTGACCAGTAACGGAAATACCGCCTGTTAACTCCCCATCTTTGTTCAGAAAACCTCTGACATCATCGCCCTGCCAGCAGTGCACGGATACTTTGATCTCCGCGAGTTTGTTCAGCACCTTCTCCGTATCAATTCCGTGCTGGGCATACAATGCCTTGGCTGCTTCATACGCTTGCTTGACTTGGTTATCCATCCGCAAGAACCCTCCTATTTTAACGTGTAAATGCTGCTGGTACACCGCCATCAATGGTCATCATGCAACCGGTTGTTTTTTCGGATTTGGAAGAAGCAAAGAAAGCAATTCCTTCCGCGATATCTTTTGGATAAATATTCACTAGCAGTGTCGTCCGTTTGCGATAATACTCTTCCAGTTGATCCGGTTCAATTCCGTATGCCGCTGCCCGTTCGTTTCTCCAGGAACCGTTCCAGATGGCTGAACCCTGTAGAATGGCATCCGGAAGAATCGTGTTGACACGAATGCCATACTCTCCACCTTCTGCTGCGATGCAGCGTGCCAGATGGGCTTCCAGTGCTTTCGCTGAACTGTAAGCCGAGGCACTTTTACCTGCATACACCGAGTTTTTGGACCCGATAAATACCATGCTTCCCCCAATACCTTGTTGTTTCATCAGCTTGAACGCTTCACGAGCCACGAGGAAGTACCCCGTGCCCAGTACATTCATGTTCAGGTTCCATTCTTTCAGGGATGTTTCATCAAATGGGCTGGATGTAGCCAATCCTGCATTGTTCACGATGATGTCCACTCCGCCATATTGCACCGCAACATCAGCATACGCAGATTGAACAGCTTCTTCATCGGTCACGTCCATTTTGAGCGCATAAGCACGATTTGCACCGTACTGATCATTAATTTCCTGTGCTACCTTCTGTGCGCCTTCCAGATTGAGATCAGCAAGCACCACATGCGCGCCTTCGGAGACCAATCTGCGTGCAGTTTCACTTCCGATCCCACCAGCGCCGCCTGTAATAAACGCCACTTTACGGGAGAACTCCGTTTCTGCCGGAGCCAGAGATAATTTGTACAGCTCCAGCGGCCAGTACTCCACATTGTAAGACTCGTTTGCACTGAGTGATACGAATTGACCGAGGCTAGTAGCTCCACGCATAACGGCAATGGCTCTGTGATACAATGCTCCGCTCACTTGGGAAAGAGCCCAGCTCTTGCCTGTGTTGATCATACCCACACCTGAAATGAGGATAACGCGTGGTGCCGCTTCGAACATGACATCCCCTTCGTTTTTGTTGCTCTCAAAATACTGCTTATATTGCTCTTTGTAACAGCCACACCTGCTACCAGCTTGGCTTTTAAACCTTCGATATCTTCCGCATCAGGTGTCCAATCGATGAACAGAGGCACCACTTTGGTATGTACCAGATGATCCGGGCAAGCTGCGCCCACCTGAGACAATTCCGGGGAATCTGCTCCGCCGACAAAAGCAAGGACGTCCTCTTGATCATCAAAGGACAAAATCATTTTTTTGCTATCCGATACCGCTCCGCGAATCGTTGGCATCACACGTGATACGATCTGACGACGAACATCAGCGGGGAGTGCCAGGTGCTTCACACCACCAAACAGACTTTCTTCGTTCACCCGTGCTTCAATGAAAGCTTCTGCTTCATTAATGATCTTGATTGTCTGAGCATAACACTCTTCGGATGTTTCACCCCAAGTCACAAGACCGTGTTTTTCCATCAGTACGAGTTCGGCATTGGGATTCGAGAATACGCTTTCAGCAATCATTTTGGATAACGTAAATCCTGGACGCACGTAAGGCACCCAGACAAAACGATCACCGTAGATTTCTTTCGCCAATTCCTTGCCGTTATCCGCACAACACAGGCTAATGATCGCATCCGGATGAGTATGATCCACATGTTTATATGGAAGGAACGCATGCAGAAGAGTCTCGATGGAGGCACGCGGGTGCTTGGCATCAATCATGCAATGTCCCAGATATTCAACCATCTCTTCATCCGACATGGATTCACGTTCAATTAATGGTTTTATATCTTCGAGCCCGAGTCCGGTAAAATGTTTGGCTTCCATGGAACCCAGATCTGAACCGCTGCCTTTCACATACATTACTTCTACATCACGACCCCGAAAATCCTTTACCGTCGTTTTGGTAGACGTATTACCACCGTATATGTTGCATACACTGCGATCAGAACCAATGAGATTGGATCGGTAAACCAGCTGTTCAAGTCCTGTCGTTTTCTCAGATGCCTGTGATGCATTCCATAAACTCTGTACCATTTGTTTCCCTCCGATAATGTTTGTTTTATTCCTAATACGAGTTTAACATCTTTGTTTTATTTTGAAAACAAAATATTTTAAAACCAAACGGAAACATTCAAAAGTCACAACGATGGAGTTGTTTTATTTAAAAAAACACCCTGACGTGAACGTCAGAGTGCTCTCTTTCACCAGCGGATTAGAAAATCCCCGCTTTTTGGGAAGTGTTTTTAATACCATAGGTATCATTAACCACGGTGTTGCCAAAGCTCGTTAAGCTTCCGTTCGGACCTGTGGCCATGTCCAGATAGTTCAGATCGGCATTATTTCCGTACCATGACCAAGCAAGCCAGCCTACCCCTTTTTCCTGACCATATCTCATGATCGCATACTCGTCCACGTCGCCATTCGTGTGGTATCCCCGAATTCACCAATGATCAGAGCCAATCCTTTGTTCAGCACATTCTCCATATTGGCTTTGACCGTTGCAGCATCTTTGCCGGCATACTCATACATATGAATCGAAAAGACTGTATTTTTCTGGGTATCGGCTGCAAATACACTTTGTCCATAATCGACGATGGATTGAGGGTATTGTCCCCATCCGGCTGCATCCACAATTAGCGTATTCTTGATTCCGGCATTTCTTAGTTTCGGAATGGCTTTTTTGTAACCATCAGCCCATGCGCTTCCATTCCACGTACCATACCATTCATTGGCGATGTTGACGATTACCCGATCTTCTTTGCCAATCAAAGCTTCCTTAATGCTAATCCAGTAGTTCACTGCCGCATCCAGTGAATTATAGTCATCTTTCCCTGTGGCATCATGTACTTCAAGTACAGCAATCATTTTATTTTGATTAACCACATTAATGATATTTTTGACAGCGTTCAGATCATCTTTGGTGTACAGACTACCATTCGAAAGCACAATGCGAACCGTGTTGGCACCTGTTTTGGCGATGGCAGGGATAGCGATATTCAAATCATTCTTGTACCAGGAATGTCCGTGATTAACACCTCTCATGACAAAAGGTTTGCCTGTGGAATCATATAACTTGTTTCCGCTGACATAAAATCCTGTGGCAGCAGATGCTTTGGGGCTGCACTCCCCAATACCATGAACATGAGAGCAGCAATCACCGTGAAGATTGTACACTTTTTCAGATTAACCATTCGTTTGCAACCTCCTGAATTGAATTTTTTATTTCAATTAACCCTGCTCTAGGCAACAAGTTAACTAAAATCGGTTGGTAATAGAAGTCTCGTAGCAAGCCCATAACAAATTAACCTCATTTAGTTAATTTTTTAGTTTAAATAAACTTTATCGATAAGGTTATGAATATATGATAATTTGAAAACGCTTACTAATCAAGTCCTTTTTACCATGATTAGTCATCTTTTCTTTTACACCACACGTCAAAAAGGCCTTTTCCCTCACAACTGTTCGGAAAAAGAACCTTCTGTATCCTAAACATAAGTTAACGCTTGATTATGGCTTGATGCCAACTAAGCCTCTTACCTACCCGCCAACACCACCCCAACCCGGTAATGTGGTATCACCCGAATCTCATTAAACTTTCCGATCTCCACACCCTCAAACCGCTCCACATAAGCCTGATTCACATAACTCTCGATCTTTCCTCTTCGCGTTGGGGTTATGGACAGACGAAGCGCGTGATCAGCCAGCAAATGACAGGATTGCTTCAAACCAAGCATCCAGTTATGCCCAAAGTGAATATGATCTGTTAACATCTGGTTATGAATGTGTGCTGCTGCAACATCTCCTTCATAATCAATCTCAACCCACACGTCATCGACTTGTTCTGGCCACGCTGTATCCAATCTCAATGTTGCTGCATACGCTTTGGGATAATCAACCTCTACAGCAGGCTCGTAAGGCGTAACATGGAATGTGTACGTACCGAATAGACCCTGCTTCGATTGTGATGATACGGCATATTCAGAAGCTGAAACATGCTCTGGAGCCGGATAGAAAGATACCTCCATCTCTGGTTGCTCCACGGAAGTACATATGAGCATCTCATTCTGTACATATAGATGACTGCTGCTAATTACAAGCCTCTCTTCTCCACCCACTCGGAACCGGTAGGCATGTAATGCCTCTTCACGTGTCAATGTAATGAGACGTATGACTGTACCGTCCGATGTTGTTACTCGCATAGGATGGCCCTTGCCCGCAATCGGATGAATCACAACTTCATTCCCCTGCTCAGATACTGTACCTTCGGGCATATCCACGTTCGTCACCGACGATGTATCCATAACATACTCAGGTTTCATGCCTTCATGAGCATAAAAGACAGCGGTAAGCTCATTATCCACCCTAAATCGGGTCAGCGGCTGAACGGTAGCACTAATGATCTTCATTCCATCCAAATTCATATGGAAAGGCAGAATCGCCGCCATGCCGGATTTTAGCTGCATCGTGCCTTCTCTTGGATAATAAGCCGTTCCTTTGCTGCTATGCAGCTCCAGTTGTATATCTCGATCTGGTAACGCCATATGATCCTGATAATTATTCATGAACAGGAAGCCCGAGCCTTCTCGTTGTCGAACAGACCAGCGCAGGTCCCGCGTGTTCTCCGGTGTTATCGCAAGTTGATCTTCCGGTATGACACTGCCCATTGGTGCAAGCAGCTCACCGTAGGACTCCAGGAACATGGACAAGGTTCGAATACGGTCATACGATTCACCAATACGTCCGAATTCCCCCAGCGGGGCTTGGTAATCATACGTCATTTTCGGCAAAGCCTGTTCGTTCATATATGATTGTTGCCCGACCGGATTGGTCCCACCGTGATACATGTAATAGCCAACCAGATTGCTGCCATTCGCCAGCTTCACGATGGTCATCGCTTCCACACTGTCCGCATCTACAACGGGCCGGGCATGATAACTGACCTGCATGCCGCCGGCAAGTTCGCAATACGCAGCAGGGTATTCCAGACTCGCATAATCCACTTCCTCAACAGGATTCACATGCAGATCCCGAAACAAATACTCTTGGCTTGGAGGCTGATTAGGAATCCATGGGGTGTACGCGTACCCCGCAAGCATGGGTAATGTTCCTTCTTCAGGCACCGCCGCATTCCCCATGCCGTGGCAGTGTAGAACATGGGGTGCATACCGACTTCTTCGGCAATACTACGCAGCATCTTCAGATGGTCACGCCCATCCCGGCCAGATGAAATGTATTTGTCACGTGTATAACCCCAGGCATCCATAGGTGCCCCGGCGTGCATGTACTCATTTTCCAACTGCACAGCTATTACGGGGCCACCCTCCTGGTAAAAACAGCCGTTAAGCTGGCGAGCAATCTCACGATATAATCGCTTGGCATAATACAGATACCCTTCATCATTCGATCTCACTTCGAATGGGTAACTGAATAACCAATCCGGCATCCCGCCATTACGAACTTCCCCATGACAGAATGGACCAATCCGCACGATCAGTGGCAGCTGATGTTTGCCGCACAGATCCACAAAATGCCGCAAGTTCAGGTTCCCTGACCAATTAAACTCGCCTTCCTGCTCCTCGTGAAAATTCCAAAAGACATAGGACGCAATGACATTCACACCACCTGCCTTCATCTTCAGTAGCTCTTCTTCCCAGTGCAAGTATGCAAATCTGGAGAAATGAAATTCACCTACAACGGGAATATGGGGTTTACCGTTACGAATCATATAATAGTTGGTAAAATCATAAGATTCCCCTCGTGGATTCTTGCCTCCACGGCCAGTCATTCGACCCGCTCGAATCTCTTTATCTTCTGCATCCAGTATGAAACGGATCTGGCTTCCTGCTATGTTCTCGTTCATGGATTATATAACTCCTTCGGTATGGATGGGATAGGGGCGAATCGATTATCCATTATCGATGAAGGATTGCCCCTTGATGATTGGGGTTCTTCTCCAGAACCCGCTCCAGTTCAAGTTCTGCTTCACTTGTCCGACCAAGGCCAAGAAGACCCAATGCCCGCATGTAGCGGCAATGTTCTTCATTACGCTGATTGAGATCGTCGTCAAATACCAGGAAATCGGGCAGAGATACCGCAAAATAATCCATTCGGATGTGATCATGCATATGTCTTTCGGCATACTCAATACATTTGTTGAAGCGCCTGTTGGCTTCCTTCATATTGCCAAGCTTTTGCCAGGCCAGACCCTGATAATAGAGGGATTCTGGCGGTTGATCATTGTAAAACATCGCGCTTGCCGGCTCGGTAAGACCGATTGACGCTCTATGAAAACTCTCCTCTGCAGCCTGATTATTCTTCAGTTGCTGATAGGTACAGCCAAGATAAAAGTAAACGGCATTGTCTCCGGCCCCCTCCAGCTTACCTTCACCTAAGTTTTCCGGATAAACCAGCGCCTTCTGCAACAGCTCCAATGCTGACTCAGGTTGTTGTTTCTCCAAATGTTGCTTCGCCAGTTCCGTCAGTGCTATAACATACTGTCCTGTAACCTTGCCTTCTCCGCCCTCCCAGGGATGAAACCGCCTTGCCTGGAGAGCATCCCATGCTTCCTGATGACTCCCCTGCATATTCAATAGAGTTATCCACTCAATATACAGATCATCACGGTGGTGAACCAATTCCATATGCTGTTCCAGCAGTTTGATTCGACGCTCGCAAGAATACCCAATCTTCTTGTGCAATTGATCCAACTCATAGAAGATTCGTGCATCCTGTGTATCCAGCCGGAAAGCTTCCTCCAACGAAGCCAGCGCAAGATCGGGGCGATTCAGCTTGTTATAATAAGCCAGTCCCAGATTCCGATGTACAGTTGAATATGCAGCATTCGCCTCGCGCGAAGTTTCCCAATGGGTAATTGCCTCCTCGTAGCGTTTATGATCATACAACCAATTTCCCAGGTAATAGTGAGCACGGGCATCATACGAATCCACCGTTAATGCATCCTGAAGCACCATGAATTCAAATAATGTGTTAGGAAAGCAATAATCCGTCGGAGCAGCTTTCCCCTGCTTTTGACATTCCCGGGCCTGCTCAACATCCCCCAGTTGACGTTGCACATAGGCTTGAGCATAACCAACCATAGGATAGGGCTGTGAATTTTCGGATTCAACATACGATAGTACCGTGAGTGCTTCTTCCCACAACCCGCAATCCGCGTAATCTGCGGCTAGGTTTAGATAATTATGAACGTCTCCTCGCATCAGACGATGAAAGTGCTCACGTGCTTGCTCCGCTTGCTCGCTCTCTGTAGATGCAATCGCTCCGTTGCAGATCAGGACTAATTCATGTGCGGCTCCAAATTCAACCGGGTCCAGGTCCAATGTTTCATACGCATATTGCATGGCCCGTTTATCTTGACCCAATCTGCGCAACAGAGCCACCTTCAGATGCCGAGCCTTGTAGTTACGAGTGTTACGGATCAGCGAACGTTCGATATGATCCAGCGCTTCCATGTCCCGATGTTGCGCCGCATCGATCTGAGCAAGCATGTAATAACCCGTATCCTGAAACTGTGCGGACCATACGGCTTTATATAGTGCTGCGTAGGCTTCTTCCTGTTTCCCCTGTAGCTTCAGACTCAGACCGAGTTGGTAAAAAGCTTCACTATCATACGGATTCGTATTTTTCCATGTCAGCGATTGTACAGCCTGTCTGAAATGCTTCTCTGCATCTTGAAACAATCCTCTGCGCAGAAGCAATGTGCCATACGCAATATTCAGACGAATATCCGTTGCGTCACGCGCCAAGCCTTCCAAATAATATGGTTCTGGTTCATATGTGGCATGCCGATATTGCTCCAAATGAAGTCCAGCCAGATATAGTTGTTCATTCGTACGAATCTCGGATGGTAGCGGGAGTGGTGTGGCCGGGTCTGGAACTTCCTGAATCTCCGTACGTTCAGGCTGATAGGCTACAAGTACTTTTCCTTCCGCAGTTCGAACATATAACTTCAACTCATGCCATTCATCTTGCTCGTTCCACGGGAATGAAGACTTATATAGTTGTGTAGGTGAGATATTGCATGTCTCATGAAGATATATTGTGGATGGCCCTGTTACTTCAATCGTCACTTGGTCAAAAACCGACGTAGCATATACCATAACGTTTACCGCTCCGGTCGCTCCAGTCGCTCCAGTCTCTTCGGCCATTTCCAGATTAACCGCTGCATCAATCGTTGCATTTTTGACCAACCCAATTCCTTTATACGGCATAAAATACTGTGAAAATGATTTGGCTTCATAGGGCTGTAACCACGTAAAATCAGGCTGATTATCGGTATAGATGCCGGTCATTAATTCAATATAAGGTCCATCCTCGTCCGTTAACTGGCGATCCCAGGCTTGTCCGAATTCACCGTTCCCCCAGGTCCATTGTTTCTTGCCCGGAGAGATATGATGATTGGCAACATGCAGCAAACCTGCCTGAACCCCGTGGTCATAACCCCCTACAAAATTATAATCCGACTTATAAGCCATATAGGATGTGGGAACCGGTATGTTTTTGTATCGTGAGATATCTACACCCTCGGAATAGTCCATCTTGTAATAGGTGCCGGTTGCGATGGGAAAGCGGGATACGTCCCGTTTTCCGTGGTCCAGCACAGCCGTTACATCAGGTGGAAACACGGATTGCGTATGATCGTTAACGGCTACAGCCGGATTGGCCCACCATAGAAAAGTTTGAGGGACACTGGTGCGATTGTATACCTCAGCTTGGATTTCAAGATAAGCTTTGCCGGGATGTAATGTGAAGCCAGCCGTCATTTTGGTACCATACATGCGATCAATCTCACCCAACCACACGGTAGCGCTTCCATCTTCGTTACTGCCAAAGGTATAATCGACTGGACCAAACGTGTTGGGCCGATGATGCTGTGGCCAGTTGAATTCAATTCCCCCAGAAATCCATGGCCCTGCCAGACCCACTAATGCAGGTTTAATCACCCGGTTATAATATACAAAATCGTAGTCATTGGTCCGATCCAGCGCACGATAGATCCGTCCACCCAGTTCTGGCATCATCTCGATACGTACATATTCATTTTCGAGAATAATTAATCGATACGACTTCATCTTTGCCTCATCTTCAATGCTGTCGATCACGGGATGCGGGTACACTTTCCCCGAACTTCCCTGGTAGATTCTCTTTCAAGAAACATCGGATTTTGGTCAGGCTTACCTGTACCATAGGTTGGAATATCTCTGGTTTCTTCCCATATGCAAACAGTTGATGTCGCTGTTACGTGATTCAAATCCCTCACTCCTCGGCCTCGTATATATTATGATCATACGCTCCGACATGCAGGAAGAACATTGACATTAAGCGGTTCTTGATGGACGATCTTCGGATTCCCCCATAACGTAAGAAAGTACCTGCCACCGATTAATACAGTGAAAGGTACTCTCTGATCGATCTTGATTCATTCATCTGCGGCGTGCAAAATCCACAAATCTGAATTTGTCCGGTCGATGCCTCGATTCCGTATACTGAAATTGACTGGCATCCTCCAGATACACCTGGCTCCTCACCACAACCACATTATGGAACCCTTCAAGGTCAAGCAGCTCCCTATCCTCAGCGGTGGGTTCCTCCACCAAAATCTCTTTTTTGGCAAACGAAATGGTAAGCCCCAGCTCTTGCTCAATGTACGCATAGATGGAATCATTACAGATCTCTTTGCTGAGCCCGGGAACAAGCCGTTGGCTAATGTAATCCTTGTCCAGTATGACATGCTCTCCATCGACTTTGCGCACACGTCTGATCTCCCAGACCTGTTCATTCAGACCAAAGTTAATTTTCTTGTGCAACGCCTGATCGACCTGTTGCTCCTCGAAAACCTTCACATACGTTTGAGCCCGATGTCCCATTTTTTTGGCTAATTCCTTGAAGCTGACCAGACCTGAGATGGGAAAATCGATCTTGCGTATGTCCAGTACAATGGAGCCTTTGCCTTGAATCTTCTGAATATAGCCTTCTTCATACAACATTTTCAATGCTTTGCGAATAGTCTCTCGGGACGTTTGATAATTTTCCGACAGATCCAGTTCCGATTGAAGCAGCGTTCCTGCCTCAATCTCTCCAGTCCGAATACGATCAGCAATATCTTCATATATCCGGATAAATTTATTGTTCATTATTCATCACCATTGTTCATTACCCTTTTTTATCATATTGGCAACCTATTATAGCATTAAAAAACAATCGAGCGGTAATGTCATTACTGGCAATGATTGAAGTACCACCTGCACGATTCTATTCAATCTAGATATGCCGATCGAATGCTGACGCTTTATCCACTTGATCTGTACGGTTTTCATCCATAACTTGAATCAGCTTATTTAATCGGAAGATCAGCGCTGCGGCTTCGGATCTGCTTAAATGCTGCATAGGACGGAAACTGCCATCTTCATATCCGGTAATCATGTACAAACCCGCAAGTTCCTGCACTTCTTCTTTGGCCCAATCGGATACATCCGTCTGGTCGGTAAATGATTTTGGGGAAGTCAGCGGTTCCGGTCGTATTTTACGGACCACATTCGCTATAATTTTGGACGCCTGTTCCCTTGTCACCAGCGCATGTGGAGCGAATTTGCCATTCCCCATGCCTTGAACCATCTCGTGATGAACGGCCGCCTTAATCTCAGGAGCGAACCAATCCTCGTCATTCACATCCTGGAATCCATGTTGTTCATTAACCGTTGTGTCCACACCCATTAAACGCACGATCAATGCGGTAAATTCTGCACGTGTGATCGGACGGCGTGGTTCGAAGTGAGTTTCACTTACACCTTGAATAATATTTTGTTCCGCCAGCCAGGTAATCTGGTCCTTATTGAATGTTTGGTTGATATCGATAAATTTGATATTTTTTTTCGCAGGCAGATCAGGTTGCTTAGCAGATTCAGATTGTGAATTCAACTGATCGGCTTGTTCAGATGTACCATTTGGACTCGGGGTACTGCCACCGCCCCAAGTGGTTGTTGGGTAAGGAAAAGTCATCGTTGCTGCCCGTTTGCTTTCACTTTCTCACCCGCTGAATTTTCCGTCCATATTTCCAGCTCATAATGCTGCTCGGCATTTAGTCCTGTCCATACATAACTGCGTTGTGTGCCACGATAGATCTCCCGATCTTTATACATGATTCCAATCACTTCATTCATTGAGTCCAGTTCCCAAGTCAGCTTAATCGTATTGGTGCCTTGCGCTACAGCTGCAACTGTCAGATCCCCGGAAGGCAATGTCTCGAATTCCGGAACCTGGAGCGCCTCACCCTCCCCTGCGTCATTGAAAGGAATGATTACAAAGTCAGCATAACGCTCTGCACTGTTTAATTCAGATACAGATAAGGATGTTTCCGTGGTCGTTCCCACAAGCTCCTCATTTCGATAGACTCGATAACCCGCAGCACCCGGAATCAGTTCCCATACAATGTCTGCACCATGGATTGAACGTCCCTCGATGACAGGAGGTGAAGCAGCACTACCAGGCAAAGTCATTGCATGAAGATAATAACCCCCATCACTACTGCCCGAGGCATTCATGGTCTTGACTGTATAGATATAGTTCACGCCCGGTTCAAGTTCCTTGTCGTCATAGAACAGCTCGTCTGCAGGAACACGAGCAACTTCTACACCGTCACGCTCAATGATGAACTGCTCTGCACCTTCGACCCGGCTCTGTTCAAATAGAAGACGAATGTGGTCCTTCGCCGATTGATACTCCACGTTGACAGGAGCTGCCGGCTTGGTCAGGACAGCATATGCCAGTTTCTCTGATGCATCTCCCTGATCATTCTCTGTGTAGATTTCAATCACGTACTGCTTGCCGGCATCCAGTTGATCAACGATAAACTCTTTTTGTGTGCCACGATATACTTCTGTACCATCCAGCAATACAACAAACGTTTCATTCCTATAAGGGAATTCCCATTCAAGCTTGGCATGATCTGTCTCCGGATAGATCTTCATTTCCAGTGAATCAACATGAGGCAAGGTATAGAATGGATTCACAGTCATTGGGCTTCCTGAACCGGCCGTATTATAAGGAATAATCTCTACCTGATCATATCGGGCTGCACTCTCCAGATGAGTTAATCTCACCTCTGTGATATTACCATCTTCAATCGTGGTGAACATCTGATCTCCAATACGAATGGTATATCCCTCCGCACCTAGTACCTTTGGCCAAGAGATTACCCCCTCCATCTCCCCAATCATGCTTGCATGTAAAGGTTCATTGATGGTTGCAGGCAACGTACGCAAATAAACTTCGAAACCGGAATCGCTCTCACCCGTTGCATTCGAGGTTTTGATGGTATAGGTGTAATACTCTCCTGGTATCAGTCCGTGATCTTCGAAAGAAGTTTGATCTGTTTGAATCCTAGCAACTTCAACGCCATCCCGCATAATGATGAATTGCTCTGCGCTCCTTGTGAAACTTCCGGTCAGATCCAGCACGGCAGTCTCATCTGTCATGTGTGTTATGCCTGCTGTCTGAGGGGATGCAGGTTTCGTTAAGACCTGAATCTGAATAGACTCTGACCGATGACCATCTTCATTGATCGCAACGAGTTCGAATTCATACGCTGTGCCATCCAGCAGACTATTGAAATGCACAGACGGTTCAGACACAGTCTGAACATCTCCCGTTAGCTGATTACGAATCTCATACGCAACCGCTCTCTTAACAGCGTCCCAAGCCAAATCCACCGCATGTGTACCGGCATTCACTGTGATATCTTCTGCAACTACCGGCAATGTTTGAGTCATGATACTGACAGTAAGCGGTGCACTCATTCCACTAGCATTAACTGCCCGAATCACATAAGTATATTTTGTTCCTGGCGACAGATCCTTGTCCACAAATTGGGTTTCACTTGAATCCATCTGAGCGATCTCTCTTCCATCCCGTTCAATGATGTAATGATCTGCTCCTTGGACACCTGTCTTGCTGAAATCCAGCCCCAGGCTGTCTTTTGCTACATCATATACGGCAACCTTAGCGGGTTTCTCAGGCAAAGTCAGCAGGGATACATCCGTCACTTCAGAACGAGTCCCCTGTCTGTTGACCGCCAATAATTGATAGTGATGCCAAGTCCCATCCCGGAGTCCTGTAATCATTGCTTCATTTTCCATTCCTCTATAGATCTCTTTGCCATTTTGCTCAATCACATATTCAGCGGCCCCTTCCACGACAGACCAGGAAACGTTTGCCCGATGCACTCCTGGATCAACAAGTACTTCGGTAGGCGACACAGGTTTGGACAATTGGATGAGCTGCGCTGTCCCGCCTGAACCGGAAGTATTCGTAGCCTGAACTTCCAACGTATACTCTGTCCCTGGCAACAATCCCTCCGCCGTGTAGGTCAGTTCTGATGTTCTTCCCACTTCTGTTCCATTGATTTTTACAATATAAACATTCGCCGTATCTACGGCTTGCCATGCAAGTCCCATGCTTGTTTCACCTGTCCATGTCACGTTCAGTCCTTCCGGTCTGCTTGGCAGTGTAAGAACCGTACTCCTGGTGGATGCACCGTACCCGGCAGCGTTGCCTGCCTGTACTTCATAGGTATACTCCCGACTGCTTGACAGCTGATGAACGACGAGTTGTGTATCTGAAATCTCATGGCTCTGTCCATCAATAATCACGCGATATTTCGTTGCCCCATTTACAGGTTCCCAGCTCAAGATCGCTCCCTGTTCAGTTACTTGAGCAACATGAAGTCCTGACGGGCTCTCCGGTAGCGTTGTTCCTGATACCGTACTGCGCATTCCCTGTCCACTTCCGTTCATTGCTTGTACTTCCAGCTGATAAGAGGTACCCGAACTCAGACCCGCAAAAACCCATTCTTGAGTTCCGGCAGGAACCGTTCCCGTCTTCTCTCCATTCAACCATAATTCATAGTGATCGGCTCCTCGTACTGCTTCCCAATGCAGATGAAGGCTCGCGGTGGAGGCATCTGATACCTGTAAGCCGGACACTTGCCCAGGTAAAGTCTTGAGCAAAGGTAATTCTGCCAAAGGCCCTGGTCCTGTCTCATTTCCGGCAATTAATGCATAGCTGTATCCCGTTCCGCTATCCAGACCCGAGTCCAGATACTCCGTCTGCTCTCCTTCATATATGGCTGTTCCATCGCGTGAAAGACCGTAATACGTTGCAGAAGTCACCGTCTCCCATTTTAATGAAATATCATGCTCTTGAATTTCAACAGCCACAAACTCCCCGGGCATTGCCGGCAGTGTGAGGAATCCGGTTCTACTGCTGCCACCTGATCCACTTTCATTCATTGCCGTCACCGAGATGTTATGAATGGTTCCTGGAACGAGATTGCTGACATAGGGAAGGCGATCAGGATCAGATATCGTCTGATCAAACACCGTGACCCCGTCCGAAGTTGTAGCAATGATGCGGTACCCATCTGCTCCCCGTACTGAATCAAACTGAATTTCGGCCAAATCGGGCTGCGAATCTACTTTCCGAACATGCAACGTTCCTGGGGCTGCCGGGATCGTTAATACTTGAGCGCTTACTGCATCACTTACTCCGGTATGGTTTCTCACTCTAACTTCATATTCATAGACCTGACCACCGCTCAGGGAGTGATCGATTATGCTGTGGGTAGGATAATCGAGTGTCCATGACTGTCCTGTCGTTTTATTCGTTATCTCATACTGATATCCATTGGTGTACCTTTCCCCCGTGGGCAGATCCACTGTAAGTTCAGCTGATGTCTCACTGATCTGTGACATTCTCACACGACTGGGTTGCTCAGGCTTGCGTTGAAGATGGTAAGGTGATGAAGTTGTCTCGTATGTATTACCTGATCTGTCCATGGTTTTGGCATGGATGTACCATATGCCTTCCGATTCTATGGATATTTTATGCTCGTCAGATCGAGCTTCAAGCCAATGATCCGGTGAATCTGCACTGTTCGTTACTTGATAGAATCGTTCCAGTTCCTGAATTCCCGAGTGGGCATCGGCATACTGAATCGCAGTGGACATATCCGTGTCCGTCCAGTCATGTCCGTTCGGTGCAAATGTAATGGTTGGCGCCATCTGATCCACATAGGCGATTCGACTGACTTCCTTGCTCACATTGCCAACGGAATCCCTTGCTCGCGCCCGAATGGTGGTAGCACCATTCGCGCTTACTGTACCGGTATTGCCTGTTACGTAAGGGCCATCATTCAGGCTGTATTCATAGGAGATCGCTCGTTCATCCACACTACCTGCGATGGTGAATTCCACATGCTCTTTGCTCCATCCAGCAGAACTTAAACGAATTACGGGCTCGGTTGGCGCTGTCGTGTCGATTCGAGCCGTAGCCTGGGCATATGTGCTTATATTGCCTACACGGTCAAGTGAGCGTGCATATATGATCGTTTCTCCCTCATCGGTAACCTTCACTTCGCCCGTGTAATCGATCCAGGGACCTTCTTCGCTCAGTCGATATTGGCTTTTGGCAAGCCCGCTGCCTGCATCTTCACCACTGGTTATTACAAAAGTTACATTCTGATTCGTCCAATCCTCTTCACTTAACGTAATCGTTGGTTGCTCAGGCCCAGTCTTGTCGATTCTGGCTGTTGCCGAAGTGGAAGCACTGACATTGGCAGCCCGATCTACACTTCGCGCATAAATCTCGGTTATCCCTTCTTCACTGAGTGTAAAAGGGGTTTTGTAATCACTCCATTCTCCCTCGCTTCCCAGCTTGTACTGTGTAAGACCTATGCCACTTGCTGCGTCCGTACCTTCCGTTAATGTCACGATTACTGCCGCTTTTGTCCATTCGGGCGGATTCAGCGAGATGACAGGTGGCGTGGGTGCAGTCCGATCCACCCTTGCTGTCACAGACGTTTCCTGTCCTGTATTGCCAAACGCATCGATACTGCGTGCCATAACTGTTGTGTTGCCTTCACTGTTCACAGTAAACGGAGCATCGTATTCACGCCATTCTTCTGTCGGACCGACTTTCACTTCCGTCTTCGAAGTTCCGCTCAAGGCATCCTTTCCCTCTTCAACCGTAACGAGTACATCTTCCTTGGTCCATGAGGATGGAGTGAGTGTAACAGAAGGAGCCGTTGGACCGGTCGTATCTTTCATCATCTCTCCAGCGGATATAAATGGAGTCTGTATCCCTTCTCCATTCAATGCCGCCACAAATACTTCGTATTTTCCGTCCGCAAGTCCGGTCAGAGCAAACGCTGTACGTGTCGAAGTTGTTGTTCCCGTTGCAAGGACTTGCCCGCCTGGATTGCGTATTTCCGTTTTGTATTGGGTGCCCGCAGGGTTACTGTTATTATTCCAACTCGCTGTAACCGAGTTGCCTGATTGTGACACAGCCGCAGCTGCGGGTGGATTAGCCAGTGTATACTTGGAAGCTGGACTGGAATACCCCGTATAGGAACCGCTTGAATTTTTGGCCCGTACAGCAAAAGAGTAACTGGTATTCGGTGTGAGTCCAGTCACCTGCCGACTGTTTGTTGTCCCTGTGTCCACAATCTGATTTGTTGTCATATTCTTCAGTTCATACGTAACGGATGCATCATTCGCCTTTTTATCCCAATTCACCGTCAAGTTGTTAGAATTAACTAATGTATATGTCGGCGTTCCGGGCACAACAAAACTTCTTACCGTAAAGTTAACGGTTCCTGCTGAGGACACTCCACCTTTATCATCCATGACCCATACCTGCAAGGTGTGTGTTCCGTCTGGCAGAGTATCAGGCAATGTGTAGTTGGTATTGAAAGACTGATTAGAACCCGTTGCGATCATCTGGGTCAGAATATTCTCGGTCCCACCATCAATGGACCATTTCACGGTCAGCAGGTCACCTACATCCGTATCCTTTGTTGTACCAGAGATCTGAAGTTGCTCGCCTTTGTAATAGGTTTGACCCGAAGAGGGGGCTGTTAAGGTAAATGAAGGTGGAGCATTCTTGGACCAATCCCCACGATGGTCGAAAATTTGCGTGAAGCCTGATTCGCTGTTGACTTGGCGTCCCACCAGAATTGAGCAGCTGTATCACTCGCCGTAACGGTCTGGCCTGGAGTAAACGCTGAAGGTGCAGACCCTCCCGTAAGTTGGGCGCTATCTGGACTGCTGTACTGGCCCATATATATGCGATCTGCATTCACTACGTTGTACGTATTGGCATAAAAAGCTGTGACCTGAACACCGCCGCTGTAATTGCGCCATCCATTCTCGATGACTTCAAACGGAGAAGCATCATTGCCATTCACCATCGTATCCCAATAAAAGGTTCCACCCAAATTCAATGCCGTTCCGCTACGGTTGATAGCTTCAAGTTCTACCTTCATGTATCCGCCTTGCGAGGTAGCATTAACGATAGATACACGCAAAATATATTCCACATTGTCCTTTTGTCGGGACATTTCAATCACATTATTGTTAATTCGGTAATAATTAAGCGGCAATGATTTGAAGTTCACGGGAGCACCGTTGTGGTCAATAATGGTGGACACGTTCCCGGTATCGCCGCCGTAAAATACATTCGTGTTTGGCAGCAATACAATTCTGTATTTACCGTCACTATTCATCTCCACCTTCACCTTGGAGGACTGTACCGCCTTCATGCTGGACGTATCGGATACAATCCCGATCGTTTCAACCGTTTCAGCCATTACCGCGGATGCACCCCATTCAAGCAACAGGGCTTGAGGTGATAATAATGCAAATGCCAGTACCACCTTGGTTAGCTGTTCCGCTTGTTTCTTCACACGTTTTCCTGATTTCTTCAACGTCTGCTCTCCTTTTTGGCACACAAAAAGGGAGGCACCCCAACAAAGGAACGATGTCCTAAGTTGGGGTGCCTCCCCTAACAAGTGTCATTTTTTCTTGATTATAACGATTCAGCGCATGAATGTAAACACTTGATCATGAACGCCTTACTTCTCATTTCTCATCTCTGATCTTTAACAACGCCTCGTCCAATGCACCAACGACCTTGTCACACCAACCATCAAATTCCGGATCTTCGGTCTGTAATTCAGGATTCGCCAGGATATGCTCGATCGTACTTCGAATACCCTGATCGGCTCTCGTCGTTGCTACAAAATCCGGAACGAGCCGTTTCAGTTTGCTATTGTCAAACACAACCGTATTGGCTTTGTCTCCCAGCAAACCGCCACGAAGATCCTGGTCACTGCATGCTGCCAAGAACTCGGAAGGTACATGTACAGCATGAAGCTTAACTCCCAACACGCTGGCAATAATCTCATGAATCTGATTCCAGGTGACGGATTCGTCCGAGGTGATATGTACGGATTCGCCAATTGCGTGGATGTTGCCCATAAGCCCGATAAAGCCTTTGGCAAAATCAGTATTGTGCGTAATGGTCCACAGTGAGGTGCCATCTCCATGGATGATAACGGGTTTGCCCTCACGTATGCGCTTGAGAACCTGCCAGCTGCCTTGAGCACCATGAACACCGAGAGGGACCGATTTGTCGCCATACGTATGACTCGGACGCACGATGGTCACTGGAAATCCATGCTCGCGGTACTGTTTCATCAGATAGTCTTCACAGGCAATCTTATTGCGCGAATACTCCCAGAATGGATTTGACAATGGCGTTCCTTCCGTAATCCGGTAATCTGCCAGAGGTGTCTGATACGCTGATGCTGAACTTATAAAAATAAACTGCTTCGTTTTATCCTTGAACAAACGGTAATCTCTCTCCAATTGAGACGGTACAAAGGCGATAAAGTCTGCCACAACATCAAATTCCAGATCAGCAATCAGTTCTGCTACACGTGCCTCGTCATTAATATCCGCTTGAAGTACGTTGACTTCGGCAGGTAACTCATCGTTCCGATTGCCCCGATTAATCAAATAAAGTTCACAGCCCTGCTGAGCAAGCATCTCTGTAATGGCCGTGCTGATGGTGCCTGTCCCTCCAATAAATAGCGCTTTCATATACGCCACCTCCTGATCGGATTTTACCCACTTCCCCATGATATCACGCACCAAAAAAGGAGCAAAGCTCGGTGACCCGAAACCATGCTCCTTCTGCTTATACAACCTTAATCGTTGCGTATATCATGTACATCCCGCAGTGAATCTCATATTCTCCCTTGGGTAGATCTTTATCGACCGTATAATAATTAGGTCCCTTTTGCATGTACAGATCCATACCCAGCTTCTGTGATCCGACTGATTTCACATGTGTCACCGACCGGGTCAGAATAAAGTTGATTTTGGTCGGTACGCCAGCTTTCACCTCAATAACGTCTGGTCCAAAACCATCGTTACTTACATCCACATCAATGACTTCATATCCATTCAGATCCTCAGGAGTCTCGACTTGTGCAGTTACCGCACTTCCCGATCCCGGGGATAAGTCTTTGCCCATGAAATAAACCAAAAATGATCCAAGCAATACAACAACGGTCAAACCCAGCGTCAACCAGGGCCATGTTTTTCCAAACCAGCTTTTCATCTAAACACTCCTCATTCGATGTCCCATCCATATTCAATCCACAGACAGTTGTATTCTTTAAGCATACCTGATTCGCATGCCAATGAAAATGACCCCTCTGGGCTATTGTGGTTGAACACAGTTACTACAATATAAAAAAGCCTGATTGCTCAGGCTTTTCTACGGTTATACCCGTTTTTGCTTCGCTATATCCCTTTTGGTATAACTCAGGAATATATCGGTGTACTTCGACTTCGTCTCAAACGTAATTTATACAACTCTGGCAGGGCTACACCGATGAGCACAATGATCACTCCAATCCATTGCAATCCGCTGACATGCTCATGGAGCACGATAGACGATAGCAGTACTGCAATTGGAAGCTCCACTGCACCCAGGATTCCGGCCATGTCACCACCGATATGCGGAACGCCAATAGCGAAAAGCACCGGTGGAATGAATGCCCCGAAGAATCCAAGCAGCAGTCCAAACACAAGCAACTGGCTCCAGATCAACCCGTTAAAGAGGAATGTTGGCGGGACAGAATGCACAGCAGGATCAATCCGCCTGTAACCATCCATGCACTGCGGAAGGCCGGATGCGCTGAAGGAACCGCTTTGCCGCTGAATAATACGAACAGAGAGTAACTTACGGCTGCCATTAGTCCAAGAGCAATACCCAGCCCATTGAACTCACCCAATCCTTGTTCCAGGAAACCCGCTGCCAGCAAGGTCCCGCCAAACAAAATGATTAACGTCAGGAACGTGACTTTGTCTGGACGTTGACGTTTACTTATTGCCTGAATCAATACGCTAATCCATGTAAACTGGAACAGCAGGATAATGGCAAGTGAAGCCGGGATGTAACGCAAGGACTGATAATACACGAGACCTGTAATGACCGTTGGTGTTCCGGCTGCCATCAATAACAGACGTTGTTTCCACGTCAACCGCTTGAATACCTGAGCCACGGCTCCTGATGATTTGCCATTTACCTGTGATTGACGTTTTGCTCTAAATCTTGTGTACAGCGCCAGCATCCAGGATAGAAGAAAACCCGTGATCAGCTGTGTTCCCACAACCTCTCCAAGTTTATAGCCTTCGCCGTACGCCAGAACCACAATCGTGGATAATATGCCATAGCTCATCGCTCCCGCGAGAACGGACAGATAATATTTCATTGTGAATAAACCTCCTGATGATAAGAAAAATACGCCTGCATGTTGGGTTCATGCCAAGGTCACAGACACATACAAATGCAAAAAATCCTAACTTCGAGCAAGGAATACATCGATTCCTTGGCATCGTAGTTAGGAAGTATAGGCTTCCCGTAGAGACCCTCGCCCTGTGTACACTTTCGGCCTGCGAGGTTATACGAAATGATATATGCAATTTGATGTAATTCGTGTGTGACGACTTTTCATATATTACATGGGAGGTGAGATGGTGTCAACCCTATTCCGCATAAAAAATCATGTTTGATTGGAGCCTGAAGAATCCCACTCCAATGTTTGCTGCAAACCTGCTTTTAACCCTTCCAGATCCAGCCCATCCACAGCAAATGCTTCACGGATCAAAGGTGGCGCGACAAATTCATCATACTTGCCCAGATAAGGTGCTTCATCTTCAGCCAGTAGAGCAGATGCGTCTTCAGCCGTGCGACACTCACTCATAATCTCAGCTAACAACGTTCTTTCATCAACCTTGCCAGACACTACAAAATAATATGGCACCATGGGCACAACCGAACGCAAGGCCAGTTTGCCTGACAGATTATGCTTCATCAATCGCTCCAATGTACGGAATGATTTGCTTCCCACCCAAGGAAGAACATACATGGAATCTCCCCCTGCCGGAATGACGACCTGCTTCAACAGTCCGCTTTCACGAGCGAGCCGGCGTGCCCGTTCAAGTCGATTGACAGCTTGTGGAGACAGATAAGGATATATGACCGAATCGGATAATACCTCACGCATTTTCTGTACCACCGTTGTGTGAATGTCTCCGCCCGCGCCAAGCCATAACGTATCCACTTTACCTTTGGCAGATTTCACATACACAGCCTTGTGCTTGTGATCGACCTCTTCCACTTTCCACAGTTTGCCTGCAAGCGAGAAGCAATAGCCAGGTGGCGGCACGGTTGTAATGGAACCAATCTCTTCCGAGCCGTTCAATACTTTATGTTCCTCATCGTCCTTGAACACCGCGTAGAAGCGATAATTATTTACGATTTTCTCACCAGTCAGGCCGATAATTAATGTGTGATCCTCTGTCCATTGCAGGTGATCCGTCTCGATGAGGTAATTCAGGAAAGCCTGATATTGATCAGGTCTAATCAATGCAAAGGGAGCTAGCGAAAGGATCGCTTCCGCAAGTTCTCTCGGCTCCGCCTCCCCATACTTTTCAGCATGCTCATCGTCTGATGGTAGAGCACACCTATAGGCATTTTACGAGCTTCAAGCGGTTCGACCCATTTGGTTTTCACGTATAGCTCAATAACAGCAATCGCACGCATCAACGTCCACGGCATACGCGCCGGCAATTGGGCCTCTTCGTCTTCTTCCTCCGGACATACAAAAAGCATCTCTGATGCCATGTCCTCTCGTCTCCCGGAACGTCCCAAACGCTGTACAAAACTGGATGCACTATACGGTGCACCGAGCTGAACCACACGTTCCAGCTCACCCAGGTCAATCCCCAGTTCAAGCGTGACCGTTGCCGCAGCAACCGCAGGTCCCGATCCAGTACGGAGGGCAGCTTCTGTCTCCTCTCTCAGCATGGCCGAGATACTCCCATGATGCACATGGAACACATCACGTTCCTCTCTGCGAGCCGCGACCCGCCGCATCTCAAGAATGGTGACTTCTGCATCGGTTCGGCTGTTGGTGAAGATCAACGCTTTTTTGCGATGTGTGCTCTCATAGATGAAGTCATAGTACGCTTTGCGTGCGTTATGAAGCTGCTCCGCCTGCTCTTCATCCTGTGCGTCTGGAAAAGAGAAATGTTCCACCCGCAGTCGAAGCTTGCGACCCCCGGGGAAGAGACCACATCCACCCCCTGCTGCGTTCCGGCAGCAAGCCAAGCTGTTGCCGCATCATAGTCACTAAGTGTAGCGGATAAGCCTACTCTTCGCGGTGCACAACCAGCCATACGTTCGATTCTCGCCAGCTCGCTGAGGACTTGAATTCCCCGATCGACTCCCATGAAGGCATGTACCTCATCGATAATGACATACCGCAGATCATGAAACAGCGCCGGAATTGCATTCGGTCGATTCATAAGCAGACCTTCCAGCGATTCTGGCGTGATCTGGAGCACACCGGACGGATTTTTCATCAGCTTTGTTTTCTCCGCCTGAGGTACGTCCCCATGCCAATGCCATACTGGAATATTCCCTTCGGTTAACAGATCCTTGAGACGTTCGAATTGGTCATTAATCAGGGCTTTCAAAGGCCCGATATACAAAATGCCAACCGATTTGGAAGGCCGTTCATGCAGCTCGGTCAATGCAGGAAAAAAGCCGCCTCCGTCTTGCCGGAGGCTGTGCCTGCCGCAATCAGCATATGATGCGGGGTATGAAAACAGATATTGCAGGCCTCAATCTGGGCAGGTCGAAGCGATTCCCATCTTTTTTTATATATAAATTCCTGAACGAATGGCGCCAGCCGATAGAATGGATTCTCATTCATAATTCAAACTCCGCCAGAAAATCATCCAGATCATCCGTATTTGCGGAAGCCTCTGTCCCTTCCCCTGTTTCCTGAGGTTTGGCAGCCCGCTCGCCAAGTAATTGCGTATAAGTCACTTCGGGATTCTGGTGGAGCGTATGCAGTACATCCATAAAGTCCCGTACCACTTCTCGTGTCGTCAGCAATTCATCCGCACCCAGTCGGTTCACCGCCGTTTGCATAAAATCAACCAATTGTTCATCCGTCAGACTTGCGCTGTATCCAAAATGCAGGGCATGAATCTGCCGAAGCTTCTGGAGTAAAATTAGAATCTCTTCATGCGATAACATCGCCAGCTTCAGAATCGGGCCTGTATAATTGGCATACGCTTTGGCTGCATAACGACCATCAATAAGCCTGGAGCGAAGCGCTTCATAGCTGTATAGTCCACGCCGTTCGTCCTCCACAAATTGCGGCGTACCGCCCACGAATATGCCCAGGTGCTCCGCCTTGCCCTGCATCGTATCATTGAACATGGTCAGCAGTTTCTCATAGTTGCTTTGACGGGAGACACTGTTTGTAATTTTGTACAGATTCACCGCCTCATCAATGAACAACAGCAATCCTTTGTAACCAATGCGCGCTGTGAATTCAGACCACAATTTGAAGTAGTCATACCAGTTATCATCGTCAATGATCACGCCGACAGCCAGTTCTTTTTTTGCTTCCGTTTTAGTTGCAAATTCTCCCCTGAGCCAGCGAAGGGCCGCTTGTTTGCGATCCTCATCAGCGAGCTTGTACCCATTCCAGTAGGAGGCCAGTACCTTGGCAAAATCAAAGCCGTGAACCAGATTCTGCATCTCACCCGTCACCGCATAGATTTGCTTCTCAACCTCCAGCGTCAGCGCGGGATCATCCGGGCGCAGGTTCTGACTCTGCATCGTCGATTGTTGCAGCCCTGCGATCCATTTTTGCAAAATCGGCTCTAACGCTCCCCCATCCGGGCGTGTACGTGTAGACAAACGAGTCATCAGTTCGCGGTATGTCGCAAGTCCCTGACCTTTGGTACCGACCAATCGTCGCTCTGGCGACAGATCGGCATCTGACACGACGAAATCACGGTCCATCGCATAGTTACGAATCATCTGCAAAAGAAAGCTTTTACCACTGCCATAACGGCCGGTAATGAGTTTGAACGCTGCGCCGCCCTCCGCAATATTGTCCATATCTCGCAAAATGGCTTCCACTTCCGGCTTTCGTCCAACAGCAATCTGCTCCAGTCCTATTCGCGGGACAACACCCGCCGTTAATGAATTGACAAGTGCGGTGGTCAGCCGCTTCGGTATTTTAAGTTCTGTCACTGCGTATCACCTCTTCACATGTTCAAACACATCTATATAATCAGGAACAATCCGATCACCATCAATGAGAAGATCACCGATTGTTTCCATAGCTACATCATTAATTTCATCCAGCAAAAGCGCAGGCATCGTTCCATATTGCTCAGCCAGACGCATCAGCTCCGTATCCGGACTTGCACCAAGTAGAACATGGATCGTGTGCACCTGCTGAGGGGATAGTTCCTTGGCAAAGAGCAGCCATTCCTCATCCAAATCAGCCTCAACAGACTCGTCCCACTGCAACCTAATCAATTCTATTGGTGCTGATGTTGCAATCTCTACTGTGGATGGATCTGTATTCATGTAATCTCCAGTTGGAGTGCTCTCATCCCTTGCATGTAGCGCATCTGCTGGATTACTTGTAACCTCTGCGTTGTTAACCTCGTCATCTTTCACTTCAGCAGGGTCATTTTCCTCAATCGTAAGTGCCAATCGCACGTACTCACTTTCCTGCTGTAACGATGCCAATTTCTCCGTATCAATACGGATCACCGGTTGCTCCACAGCCTCAGCCTGCTCAACTGCATATGCTTTGTCTAAGTAACGTTCAATCAGATTCGCAAGTTCGGGTTCAAGGGTCTGCCCACGCAATCGGCCTCTGAATCCGAGTAATTCACGAAGTTTATTTTCAGTACATCGATAGATCCGGGTAACCATCTGCACAAATTCAGGCTGTTCACCTATGGGCATATATCTGAACGATACCGATCTTCCATAGATGAAATCATCGTAAACTGCTTTGCGAAACAGCACGCGCTCCACCGTACGTTCTTCGTTGGGCTGAAACTCGGGCAGCAGTCCAACTTGCCGGGTACGTTCCAGGTACGATTGAACCAAGGCCATAACCCGTGGGATATACTGCTCCATCACTTCTTTGCCGCCATCTCTATAGAACTTACTGAGTGTAATATCGTAATCATAGTATCTTTGCAGCATATTCAGCGAAATTTCCGAGACTTTAACCTGTAAAATACGTTGCAGCTCCATATCAAGCATCTCTGCCGGCAGATATCCGCCCGAAAGGCTCATCACTTCGGATAATGCCATCTCCATCTTATGGACCAGCACATAATCAACCATCCACTCTTGCATATATATATTTAATTGGGGAAGTCGTTCACGGTAATTCACCCATAGCTGCTTTAATTGATCATAGCCCTCCTGGGGATTCTGCCAGCCAATGCCGTTAATCAACTCATAGATATGAACAAACAGATAGGACAGATCGGTATCCGGGTATCTTGCTTGGCGTACTTCCTTCCTCCAATACAAATACCACTTGCGCTGGGCTTCGTTCATCACACCATACGTTGGCCAATAACTCATGAAGGGTACCCGGGGGAGACATCCCCCTCCACATCTGCCCACTGCTTGGCTTCCTCCACAAAACGTGCCTCCGAAGACAATACGCCTCCACGATGCTGCATCGTATCGTATGCAGACTTCACAAGGGTTGATCGATCAGGAACCGGAACCGCAGCTGTCTCCGCTTCTTCACTCAGATCGATCTCCATAAATTCCAGTTGTCTTGAATCGTCTTTCATAGAACGTCATTTCACCCTCCTCCAAGACAGAATACGAACAGGTGTATCCATAGGGATCATTATATCACTTGTCCTGTGTCTGCGGTGACGAAATTTAGACATTCTTGGACACCAAAAAGAAGGCATTGCTGCCCTCTTTTATCAAGTCAATATCACTTCTTCATCCATTCATTAAATCTTGGTCAAAATCAAAACGAACATTGCATAGGCGTATCAACCAACAATTGCTCGATTCTTCCCTTCACTTTTCGCTTGAGCCAGCGCGCGACTCGCTTTTTCGATCAGGTTGGACACATCATTGCGTTTATCCGGTACCAGCACTGCACCTCCAACACTAACCGTAACGACTCCGCTTGGGCCTGATGATTCCCGTTGAATCTGAAGTGCGAGAACATGCTGTCGGATCTCTTCCGCAAGTCCCGCAGCATATTCAGACGTTCTGCTCTTCAATTTCAGCATGAATGTTCCACCCCGAAGACGTGAAATCTGGGCTTCATGTTGTTCGCTGACGACGGTAAGCACTTCACCGATCCATTGCAGACACAAGTCGCCACCCTGAAGACCGTATGCTGCATTATACGAACGGAAATCATCAATATCTATGATGAGCAATCCCAGCGTACATTCATTTTGCATACAATCATCCCAGTCCTCCTGAAGCTGCGACTTGAATACCGTCTGTATCGGCATATCCGTCAATGGATCTGTGGTTAGATAGTTCTGCAGTTGGCTTGCCGTCTCGGAGTAATGGCTTTGCTCATGATGAGAAGCTCCACTATGCAGCAGCACCATTACAGAAGGTTTACCTGCATGTGTAACAGCAGCAAGCGTTATCTCAAGCAACAATGAGGTGCCGGCCGCTGTTGTGAAATAGGATTGGCTCGTGATCAAACTCGTGTTGTTCTGCTCTAATTCTTCAAAGCTCTGTTGCAGGGTAACTCTCGTTTGATCTGGTATCAATTCTTGGAAGTCTTTGCCCATCAGGTTTTTAGAATTTTCAAATCCAAGCAATTCAGCAGCCTTTGTATTGCAATAGATGATCTGACCGTCTGTCAGCGTAAAGAATGCCACGGGCGAATATTCCATTAATTGCAGATAACGTTGCTCATTTTGTCGCAAAATGCGAGCGTTCTGCAACGCCTGCTCCTCTGCCTGAGCCAATTGGTTTTCTGTTTGCCGACGTACAATGGTTTTGAGTAAAGGTAACACACTCAGCTCTTTGGTAGTCCATGGGTATGAGCTCCCCTTCACAACCTCACGCCATTTTTCAAATGATTTGCGAGGGGACAACCGCATTCCGTCATCCGTTTTGAGCACCGCTTTCGCTGGGTCACCCGCCCATTCCACAATCTGGACGACCTCTGGTCGGAACCAGATCATGTAGTTATGCTGTCCAGGCGAAATGGCAACATAAATAACCCCGGAGGCCTTATCCTGATAAGCTTTGGAACTCTCATACTCAGCACTCAGTCTTGAAGTGTAATAGCTGTAATCCTCTGCCTTTCCGGCAAGCCAACCTGCCAGTTCACGGATCTGTCCGCTGTTCGGCGTATCACCATAGAGCAACAGCTTGTCCTGGTAACAGATGGCTGCTCCGGTGGAATCCATCAGGTTCAACACCGTCTCTTCTTCTCCCTGCAATTCCTCAAGGACACGTGCAGGACTTGTGTTTCCAATAAAAATGTTGGCAATTCGTGAAGCGGCTTCGCGTGACTGTATCTCGGATTGATAGTCATCCAATTGTTGGCGCTGGAACAGTTCATTCGAGAAGAACGCCCCAGGAAATTACAGAGATTCCGCACGCGGTGGGGAACATATCTTGCCGAGTAATGGTGACATGTGATGAGGCCCCACAGCTGACTGTTATGGATGAGTGAGATTGTAACGGTTGCACCTACACCCATATTTTGCAAATACTCAATGTGAAGAGGAGATACGCTGCGCAGAACCGAAAGACTCAAATTCAGCGGTTTGCCTGTGAGCGGTTGTAGCATAGGTACGATCTCCACAGGTGTATAATCGACATTTACAATGGTTCGTAACCAATTGCGAAGGTACAATTCCCTGGCCTGTTTTGGAATATCCGAAGCTGGATAGTGATGTCCCAGGAATGGTTCAAGTTCCTGTTCACGCGCTTCAGCAATAACTTTACCATTCCATTGCTCGTCAAACTCATAGATCATGACCCGGTCATAACCGAGCATCTCCTTCACCTGTTCAGCCGCAATCTGGCTTGCTTCCAAGCGACTGTCTGTGCTTTTGATCCGGCCGAAGAAACGGGATACCCATTCAAAGTCAGTCGTTTCCATGTCCTCTTTTTCATAAAAAGGCTCGATCTCCAGAATAAGCAGACCTTCACTTTCATGAAGAACAGCGGAGAAAACGCGGTCTTCACCGGCCACCGCAATAGTCAGATTCATGTAATGCAGATCAGAGGTTACATCCGCATTGAAGCTGCTGCTCAGCAATTGCCTTACATACTGCTCACCGATCAAATCTTGCAAAGGCATACCCAGAATGTCATCACAAGCAATACCCAGATGATCCACCGTATTTTGACTACACTGAACAATAGTAGGGACATGGCTGGTATTAATGGCCAGAAGTACACCATGAGGTTGGATAAAACCAGGGATATGAATCGGTTCTTTCTCGCAGTTATTCAGATCAATCGGATCATTCGTATATGTTCCCTGTTGAAGCAATGTGCGGTTCAATAGTTGTTCTTTCTTGGATTTCGGTTCGGCCATGGCCAGGAAACTCCCCTCTCATGATGGCTATATAAGTGGAATTAATGATATTTACACGACACTACGATGACAGAATAACCTTCCAATCGCTGTTATCCCCAGATTTTATCGATTCCCTTTTGTAAAGGGAAAAATCCGGTTATAAAGGCGAACGCTTTGCTTTTTTAGGTTTTTTCTGTCCTCTTCGTTATTTGTAAATGATTACTTCAACTTATATAAGTTCCTTTTAAAATATAAAATTCCGCCCTACAGGCGTTTGGGTGATCATCCGGCATGTTATTTGTTCGTATTAATCCACTGATCCAGCAGTCGGAATGTCTCTGATGCGCTGTGCACCATGTTATCCTCATCTTCTGAAGTACGGATGGACTGCTGTAGCAGCCCCATAAACTCGCTCCATTTTGTTCTGGTCTCCGTGCCGTAAGCATTGAAATATTCCAAGCCACGATCCGCTTCAATCGGCAGGAATTGGGACAAGCGTTTCGTCATGATCTGCCCACCATTCGTAGACCCTTCAATCACATACAGGTACCCGAACATGCGGGCAGGTGTTGAAATGTCCGGTAGCTCTTCACAGAGGGGAAGCTGGCGGATCTCCTCTTCGCTTGCTCCAAGATTTCGCAAATCCTTCTCCAGTAATCCAGCTTTACCTCTAATCTCAATATCCATTCCCGTGCTTTCCCAGAAAGGCTGCTGTACAGCCTGATCTTCCAGCGGTTTCAGGAATCCATAGAATTTCTCCAAATATGTTCTATATTCTTCTATAGTCACAGTTTGATTCATAATGGCTTTCGCATAAGGGTTCTGTTCTACTTGTCTGTGGTAATGAGCTGTCTCGCTCTTCAGACGTTCCATAATCGTTGTTGCTGTCATCGTAGTTAGCCCCTTTCACAATCTGTTCTGTATATGCAAATTAATGCTTATCCGCAATTGAATCTCATGCTTTTATAAAATAGAAACTACTCACGCTGCAATCAGCTCCATTTAATACAGACAAAGACTCTATGTAAGTATACTTATTCTTGTTAGAGAAAACTACATGAATCCAACATCTATATGTATCCAATACATTCCTCCGTTGTTATGTTAACTAACTTGCTGACTCTATCTACCCCTATTTACCGAAAAACGCAAAATGACCCCACGTTACCAGTTGATCCTTACACAGAACACCCTATCCTAATCACATACATCTGGTTTCAAAAGTTTAATCCATAATCATTCTTTCTTGGTAATTGTTGTCATGGTTTAATCTGTCTTTCAGATGTCAACATGGTACACTAGCATTATATCCTGTTATTGGAGGAATGCACCCTATGAACATGACTGTTCAAGACATCGTACTTCATCTCACAGATCGTATTGAATTGCCGGAAAACACGGTTGATCAGCTTATTACGGGTTCACTTGATCGTAAGGTCACAGGTATTATCCTTGCTTTTATGCCGACACATTATGTCATTGAGCAAGCCATCAAACATGGTGCCAATCTGATTATTGCACATGAATCTCCCTTTTATAATCATCATAGCCATACGGACTGGCTCGCAAGTGATCCTGTTTATACGGACAAAAGGAAGTTAATTGACGAAGCCGGCATTTCCATCTATCGCTGTCATGATATCATCCATCGCTTCCAACCGGATGGCATTACCGAAGGATTGATTCAGGCATTGGGGTGGTCCCCTTATGTGGAGCAACGAATGCCTGAAGCAGACATTCTTGCGTTGCCGGAAGGACAGAACGTGCAAGCTATTGCTCACCATGTGAAAAACTGCCTTGGGATCGATTATGTACGTGTCACAGGTGATCCCGATTTGGTCTGTGAACGTGCAGCGATATTGGTAGGTTTTCGTGGCAATGGCCCTGTGACCATTCCCCTGATTCAGAACAAACAATTGGATCTCATTATCGCCGGAGAAGGATTCGAATGGGAGACACCTGAATATATCCGCGATGCCGTGCAACAAGGCAAGTCCAAAGCACTCATCATGTTGGGACATGCCGAAAGCGAGGCATCCGGGATGAAGCTTTTGGCTGACAGGTTGGCAGAACAATTTACAGAACTGACCGTTCATTTTGTAGGCGAGCGGCCTGTGTACACTGTGATCTGATCGTACGATGGATTGAATTTGTACGGAATGAAGTGGAATCGACTGGTATGAATCGGTATGGATCGGCATGAAGAGGATTTTAGCTGATCGGTTCAAATCTCATACTCCGCGACCCTACCCTGGAGCTGTCCATCTGTTCTGTGTTCCAGGGTCGAGTCGGCGGACTCTGCAACGAATCTGACACACTTTATTTAGCGAATTTTTGCCGATCTTCAAAAGTAACGAATCCTAGACACGCTATTCCCTCGTTTCCCCTCCTTAATCTCCTCTTTCTACCCGCCTGAGCCCAATTAACGGTGCTAAGGTTCGTTAGATTTCTCAATTCAATCGAATCGATATAATAAGGTGTCTCTGGTTCGTTAGAGATTATGATGAGCAATGAGTACTGAGCACACATTGAACACACATGCCCCGCATTTCTTCGCGCACCATCTGGTTTTTCAGGTTTTTTTGTTGTACTCTAGATGCTGTGTCTTCAAAGCTCAGGACATTTGTCCTTGGCGTTTGGGGTGAGTTTATCATTAAATAGAAGTCGAAGTCATTGAATAAGGAGCGTACATATGAGAGGAATTATTTTTGCATTGCTGGGCGGCGCGTGTATCACGCTCCAAGGTGTTGCCAATACTCGGATAAGTACCGACATGGGCACATGGCAAGCCGCTACGATTACACAACTGACAGGATTCATCTTAGCAGCGCTAATCCTGGTGTTCGTTAGAGACATTAACCTCCAGGGACTCAAACAAGTAAAACCCATGTACCTGGCAGGAGGTGCTTTTGGGGCCGTCATTATTTTCAGCGAAGTAACGGCCATTCAGCAAATTGGGGTGACGTTCACGATCTCGGCCCTGCTCATTGCTCAGCTGTTCCTGACTTTTCTCGTGGACAGTAATGGATGGTTCGGCGTGGTGAAACAAAAGATGAAGCTGCCTCAATTTCTGGGCATTGCCTTGATGATCACAGGTGTCATCATTATGAAACTATAGTTTTGAGAATACTTGGAACATATTGGCGGGGGTGAATCAAGGTGAAAGAAATCCATAATGAGCAACAATTATTACATTATCTGAAGCAATATCAACTCGAAAAGGTATTTCACGAGTCCCTGCGTCCACATATGACGATATGCCACTTCGATAAGTGTGAACTGATCTGTCGTGAAGGGGAAACCTCCGAATATTTATACGTGTTGGTTGAGGGTAAAATCAAAATTTTCACCACCTCCGCTCAGGATAAAACGCTGGTGCTTTGCTTCAAGACACCGCTTGAAGTCGTCGGAGACATAGAGTATGTCCGTGAAAGCGATATTGTCAATACGGTTCAGGCCGTGTCGCCAGTTATCATGCTTCGCATTCACTATCAATGGCTCGCTGAGCTTGCCAGCGATTATGCACCTTTGCTTAAATTTTTGCTCAAAATCATCTCACACAAATTCTATATTGACTCGAACTTTTCCAATTTTAATCTGATGTATCCCGTTGAGGTCCGTCTGGCCAGCTATCTGCTCTCCATCTCAACAGAAGAAGCGGGCAACGTGGTTCATGAAGAACTGGACGCGTTCAATCTGACCGACATCGCGAATCTGATCGGCACCAGTTATCGGCATCTCAACCGGGTGATCCAGAAACTGTGTGCAGACGAATTGATTGAACGACATCAGGGATTGATTATGATTAAGGATCGTGCGGGTCTGCGCGAAATAGCAGGTCACAACATTTATGAATAAGGAGTTCGACAACCATGTTAATCACAGGCATTTCGCTTGCGTTGCTGGCAGGAGCACTTGTCAGTCTGCAAACCATATTTAATAGCAAAGTCAATGAGCGCACCGGTTCATGGTCCACAACAACGCTGGTGCTTTTCACCGGATTCATCGCTTCGTTCCTCATCTCTCTGCTCGTGGAGGGCAAGAATACATTCAGCTTCCAGCATATGCAACCCTGGTATTGGCTCAGTGGAGCCATCGGTGTTGGTGTGGTCTTCTGTCTTGTGCAAGGCATGAAGTTGCTTGGTCCCACGTATGCCATCTCGATCGTGCTGACGTCCCAACTGAGCTTTGCGCTCCTATTTGATTCCATGGGGTGGCTGGGGCTGGAGCAAATTCCTTTCTCGTGGAATCAACTGTTTGGTGTGCTTGTGATCGTCGGCGGAATTGTGTTATTCAAGTTCGGTGGGGCTAAATCGGAAAAATCAGATCCGTCAGATGCATCTGACAAGTCACCCAGCTCACTGCAATCCAACTTCTAAAATAACAAAAAGAGTGTCTTCCAATCCCACTGATTGGAAAGACACTCTTTTTTGCAATCAAACCACGTATCGTGCAGCTTACTCTGCAAACTCCACGTTATGGTAGACCTGCTGAACATCTTCCAGGTCTTCAAGCGCATCGATCAGTTTCTCGAACTGAGCTTGTGCATCCTCTGGAAGTTCAATATGGTTTTGCGCAAGCATTGTCAGCTCGGCTACCGTAAACTCCGTAACACCAGCAGCTTTGAAAGCTTCCTGTACAGCGTGGAATTGATCCGGTTCTGCATATACAATCACAGCTTCGTCTTCATCCACGATATCACGTACATCCACGTCTGCTTCAAGCAGAATTTCCAGTACCTCTTCGGAGTTCTTGCCTTCTACACCGATAACCGCTGTAGGATCAAACATGTAAGCAACAGAACCACTGACACCCATGTTTCCGGCATTTTTGTTAAACGCAGAGCGTACTTCCGGCGCTGTGCGATTTACGTTGTTGGTAAGTGCATCAACGATGACCATCGCACCGTTCGGTCCGAAGCCTTCGTAACGCAACTCTTCATAGTTCTCATCCCCGCTGCCTTTAGCTTTTTCCATTGCACGATCAATAATGGCTTTGGGTACATTATACGTTTTGGCACGTTCCAGCACGACTTTCAGTGCACGGTTCGCTTCCGGGTCCGGTTCGCCCTTCTTGGCAGCTGACATAGATCTCAACGCCGAATTTAGCGTAGACCCGGCTCGTGTTTGCATCTTTTGAAGCTTTCTTTTCCTTGATATTATTCCACTTACGACCCATATCGTTTCCGCTCACTTTCAACATGTAATCTGCTTTCTACTATGTCATTATATCTTGTTGAACGTACTTCAACAAGTTAATACCCACGAAATAATGGGAATAACTACGGCGATTATGCATCTCTCTATAAAGTTTAGCCAAAGTTTATCTGCTGATCTATCTCTATTAAGTAACTACGAACATCTCTATTCCATTCCTCTATAGAAAAACAAGAAGCACCCCAATTAGGAATGCTTCTGCCCAAAATAAGTCTTAACATTAGTTTTAACAACTACTTAATTAAGCGTGAAATTGTCGACCATCCAACACTTCAGGAACATATCCCGCACGAATAACAAAGTCTCCGAAATGTTCACCTTCATTGCGTTCTCTGGCATACTGATTCACCATTGGCGTTAACGTGTCCAGAATCTCAGTTTCACCAATGTTTTCTTTGTACAGCTTATTCAGTCGATGGCCAGTGAAGCTGCCACCAAGGTACATATTGTATTTGCCTGGTGCTTTACCGATAAATGAAATCTCCGCCAGCATCGGTCTTGCACATCCGTTCGGGCAACCCGTCATACGAATGACAATCTCTTCGTCTCTCAGGCCCGCTTCATCCAGTACAGGCTCCAGTTTGTCGATCAGGGAAGGCAAATAACGTTCGGATTCAGCCATCGCAAGGCCGCAGGTCGGAAGCGCAACACACGCCATCGAACTTCTGCGCAGCGCTGAGTAATGTGCCCCATCCGTCAGGTTATACTGCTGAATAAGTGCTTCAATCTTTTTCTTCTTCTGGCTGCGAACGTTACCGATGATCAGATTCTGATTGGCAGTCAGACGGAAATCACCCGTATGCACTTTGGCAATCTCACGTAAACCCGTCATGAGAGGATATCCATCAACATCCTTTACACGACCATTTTGAATGAACAGCGTGTAGTGCCATCTGCCATTATTGCCTTTTACCCAACCATACCGATCTCCGTTCGTCTCAAAATGATACGGACGTGCAACATCCAGTTTCCATCCCAGACGGCTGGTCAGTTCTTCGACAAACCATTCCACACCGCGATCATCCAGCGTGTATTTGAAACGAGCATGTTTACGAACGGCACGATCTCCATAATCACGCTGAATCATAACTGTTTTCTCTGCGACATCAATCATTTGCTCCGGTGTGCAGAAACCAATGACTTTGGACACCTGAGGATAGGTTTTGGCGTCACCATGAGACATCCCCATGCCGCCGCCAACGGAAACGTTGAAGCCTTGCAGCTTGCCGTTCTCCACAATAGCAATAAAGCCAAGATCCTGTGAATAGACATCCACATCATTGGATGGTGGTACAGCAATACCGATCTTGAACTTACGTGGCAAATACACTTTGCCATAGATGGGTTCAACTTCTTCATCGGAATCCTGGGAATCAATCACCTTTTCGCCGTCCAGCCACAGCTCATGATAAGCCCGCGTGCGCGGGTCCAGATGATTGCTCACCTGACATGCCCACTCGTACACTTCAGCATGCACATCGGATTGATTCGGATTCGGGTTACACATCACATTACGATTTACGTCACCACATGCTGCCAGTGTGCTTAGCAACGAATCGTTCACTTCACGAATAGTGTTCTTAAGATCCCACTTCAGTACACCATGCAGTTGGAAAGACTGACGTGTGGTCAGACGAATCGTCTCATTCGCATATTTATGTGCCACTCTGTCCATCATCAACCACTGCTCCGGAGTTACAATGCCACCGGAAGCACGTACACGCAACATGAATTGGTATGCAGGCTCAAGCTTGGACTTGTGACGCTCATTACGCAGGTCGCGATCATCCTGCATATAACTGCCGTGGTGCTTCATCAGACGGTTGTCGTCCTCTGGAATCGCACCCGTGATGCGATCAGCCAACGTTTCGGTCAGACTTCCGCGCAAGTAATCACTTTTGATCTTTATATCTTCCACATCGCTATTCGTGCGCTGTGGGTTAAGTAAGTTATTATAAACCATGCTGCTTTCTCCTCTCGTCTCTGCGGGATGATGCCATCCGGCTTAACCGGTAATTAATAGACGTCCCGCTGATAACGTTTCTCCTGCTGCAACCGTGTCAGATATTCCGATGCCTGCTCAGGCGATAAGCCGCCTTCTTGTTCAAGAATCGTGGTGAGCGCAGCATGCACATCATGTGCCATTTTTTTCTCGTCACCACAGATATATACGCTCGCACCTTCCTGAAGCCACTGGTACAGTTCTTTGCTGTGTTCCAGCATACGATGTTGTACATACACCTTCTGTTCCGTATCACGGGAGAAGGCTACATCCATCTTTGTGAGCACACCATCTTTAAGCCAGCGCTGCCATTCTGTCTGGTACAAGAAATCGGTGGAGAAATGCTGATCTCCGTAGAACAGCCATGTTTTGCCCTCTGCACCTGTTTCTTCACGCTCACCAAGGAAAGCTCTGAACGGCGCTACACCTGTACCTGGGCCAACCATGATGATCGGTGTATCCGGGTTCTCAGGAAGCTTGAAATTCGGGTTATGCTGTATATATACAGGCAAGGTGTCGCCAGCTTCAATACGCTCAGCCAGTTGAACCGAGCATACGCCGTATCGTTCTCTGCCACGTGCTTCATAACGTACCGTACGTACGGTAAGATGAACTTCATCCGGGAAAGACTTCGAACTACTCGCTATCGAATACAGACGTGCCGGAATTTTGCGAAGAACAGCTACGAATTCTGCAGCAGGAATGCCTTTCAGGTTATAATCCTGAACCAGATCCAGCAGATCACAGCTATTCATGACTGTACGGAATTCGGAATCATCGGCGAGTAATGCCGTCAGGCCACTCTCAGGATTCAGTTTCGCAAGCTGCTCCACGACCGGTTTCGTCACCGCTGTAATTTCAAAATAACGCAGCAACGCTTCATGCACAGATGCCTGGTCCCCGTTTTTGTTCACGGTCACGCGCTCATCGGCATTCCATCCCATGGCTGCAATCAATTCATCGACAAGGCGCGGGTGATTCTCAGGGAATACCCCAAGGCTGTCACCAGGCTCATAGTCCAGGCCGGAGCCTTCCAGAGACAATTCGATGTGGCGTGTTTCACGATCCGATCCTCTGCCATTCAGATTGAGATTCTCCAGCACTTCCGCCTTGAATGGGTTCGTACGATCATATTCGGATTCCCCTCCGCTCACCGCAGCTGTAACAGCATCAGCAGTTACCGTGCTCGCAGCAGCAGCTGTACTGCTGAGGGATGCCAGTACTTCATTCATCCACTCCGCAGCCGGTTCATCAAAATCAACATCACAGTCCACGCGCGGTACTAGGGCTGTACCCCCAATTCCTGCAACCGTTGATCAAAGTCCTTACCTGTCTGACAAAAGAACTCATAGGAGGTATCTCCCAGAGCTAGCACCGAGTAACGCAGTCCTTCAAGCTTCGGAGCCCGTTTGCTGTTCAGGAATTCATGCAGCGGAATCGCATTATCCGGTGGTTCACCCTCGCCATGCGTACTGACGATGATGAGGAGATTTTCAATTTTCTTGAGTCCGTTCGGTTTGAAATCTCCCATCGATGACAACGTGACCTGAAGGCCTTGCTCTTCAAGCTTCTTGGCCAGCTTCTTCGATAGTCCGCTGGAATTCCCGGTTTGTGAACCGAAAAGCACGGTAACTTCACGAGATACTGGCGCAGCACTGACTGGTGCAATACCTGTAGTTGGAGCAGCCTGTACCAGGTTCGCTGGAGCTGCTATTGTTGCGCTTGCCTGAATTGCTGCAATATATCCGCTCAACCAAGTCCGTTGTCCATCGGTCAATGTGGGAATAAGACGATTAAGCAGTTCAACTTGTTCTTGATTAAAAGGGCTGTTTGTCACTTGAAGTTCCACTGTTTGCCACCTCGCGCATTGCTTCGATTTTAATTCCGACTAAAATCATCACATTAATTTAATTTCTTCTCTCTAAAACCTAACACACCGGGTGTTGAGGGTCAATTTCAATGATTTTATAGCATTTATCAGTTTCACTGATAAAGGACAAAAACAACAAAAACCCTCCATTTTAAACCGAGGATGGTTTTGTTTTATTTTTAATTGGATGGCCCGAAAATGTCGAGGTTGAAAGTGGGATATAGTCACTAAAATGATTTCCCAGCACTCTGCTTTTATCTCCGTATACTCTGTCCAAGTGTTTCTCTCCCCATAGACATATGCGGTCAATGATGTCCTGAAGTGTCAAGCCATACGCTGTCAGTTCATACTCGACCTTGGGCGGAATCTCGGGATGAATAATCCGATGGATGATTTCATTCTTCTCCAGTTCACGCAGCTGCTGGGTTAAAACCTTCTGGGTAATGCCAGGAATGGCTCTGCGAAGTTCACTTGTTCGTTTTTTACCTGATATCAGCTGATGCAGAATAAGAATTCTCCATTTTCCACCGACCAGTTCCAGCATCGCCTGCACACCACTCTCATATTGTTTCATTTCATGTTCCACATGTACTCCCCATAATTCACATATATGTATACCCGTTATTATAAGTAACCGAAGAACTCAAAGGTATCTACAGCACTCTCAGGTGCGTACTTCTCAATCTGATGTCATCAAACTTATAATAACATTGGTCAGAATGTTTAACCAAAAAAAAAAGAAAAAAGGATGGTTACTCCTACATGAAAGTTAAACTGGTCGTTACTCACCCAAGACAGGATTCCTTAACATTTGCCGTGATGAATCGTTTTATAGAAGGAATGAAGGAGAATTCCCATGAGATCGATATCCTCGATCTATATCATGACGGATTCGATCCATTATATGGCGTAGAAGATGAGCGAGACTGGCAAAATCCCGATAAACAGCATGCCCCTGTGATTCGCAAAGAGTTGGATCGTGTGCTTGCGGCTGATGCCATTGTATTTGTTTTCCCAATTTGGTGGTATAACGTTCCCTCCATGCTCAAAGCTTATCTGGACAAGGTATGGAACATGGGGCTGCTGAACAAGGCAAACTCGAAAAAGGCCCTATGGATTGCACTAGCCGGGGGAACGGAGGCTTCATTCCATAAATACGACTATTACAACATGATCTCCAATTACCTGAATAACGGGATCGCAGGCTATGCAAGAATGCAGGAATCGCGAGTCGAATTCCTCTATGAAACGATTTCAGAATCCAAAGAACATATCGAAAGCTTACTGGAGCAAGCCTATCAAATCGGCAAACATTACAATTAATAATTCGTCCACCTCAACTAACAACCGAAAAAGGATATTACGGGAAATTGCTCGTTCATTGAGTAGCCCTCTTCTCCCCTTGGCGGGTACAAAATCAAGAAGGCTTACGCCAACCTGGATTCAGGTCAAAGTAAGCCTTCTTTTTCACACGCTACAATTCGAATGTATCATCATTTCTTCCATACCAGTTTGCTCATCATCGCATATAGTAACGCAGCCGATTCGGCTCGGGTCGCTTCGTCAAGTGGTTTCACCTCACCGTTGTACCCGTGTGCGATCCCCAGATCCACAAGTAATGCCACACTATCCCTGGCATAGGAGCGAATCTCGGAGGCGTCACGGAAACGAGTAAGGTTATCTGTTGCAGCCTTCTCGGCGTCAACCAGTCCAGCCGCTGCAAGTGCCCTCACTGTCAACGTCATCATCTCCTGACGAGTGATCGTGGACTCTGGCAGGAAGCGCCCATCACCGGTACCACTGGTAATGCCCAGCGAACGCGCAGCTGTAACTGCTTCGTAATATGGAGCCTTTTCGTTTACATCCATAAACGCATTCCCGGAAGAAGCATTCAAACCCAGCGCAGTCATCAACCATTGCATGTATTGGCCCCGGGTCATCTCCTGTTTTGGATGCAACTCTGTGGAATCATTACTTGCCTTGGCATCAATCACACCTCGAACAGCCAATGCCTCCATCGCTTTCTTGGCCCACTGCAATTCTGCAAGGTCTGTAAATGTCTGCTCCACGGATACAACAGCATAATTCCCTGTCGGTGACGTTACGGAAAATACAAGCTGCCCGCTGTTTGGATCGTAGTAACTTTGCGGCAAGGGGCTTGCCACACCGTTCGCGCCAATGACAAATGCTACAATCCGATCCTCCTGAGCATTTGGCGATAATGGGTAAGGCAGACGAAGATTCAACTTGCTTTCCGATGGCCATGGTTGACCATTCAATTGAAGCTCAAGCTGGACTCCATACAGCGTGCCAAGCTGATCAGCGACTGTTTTTGGCAACTCCGTTCTGCTCATTCGGATGAATGCAATCCCATCACCAACGATATCCTTCGTTAACAATGTCGCGGGAAGTTCCAACATCCCCAGCTCTGTAACCATGTTGAACACATGGGACTCACTCTGATCTATCAACGCAGAGGCAGGCAGAGTCACTTCATATGCCGTTGCTCCTGAAACCGGCTTCAGCCGGAGTTCGACCAGGCGCTGTCCCGAATCTGTTGAGGGCGCAACTCGAAAAGCTTCTTTAATCGTTGAAGCATCCACGTTGGACTGCACTACACCCTTCTGGTCAGACTGCCCCTGCAACTCAAGAACAGAACGGTCTTTCTCAGGTTTAGGCTGAGGTACCGCATTCTCTGCACTTGGGCTGCTACTTCCTGATTGTCCACCACTGTTGCCTGAACCAGAACCGCCTGGATTACCGCCCGAACCAGGGTCCGTACCTCCAGGGGAAGGAACAGAGGCAAGTACCTTCACCGTCAACGGTACAGTCAGGGCTTTGCTGTCGTCAGCAATTCGAGTAACTTCCAGCGCAAGTAGTACTGTTGTTTCCTTCGATGGTGGGACAATCGTTCCATCGGTTTGAATGACGGACGGTTCCGAACTGGAAGCAATCTTCACTGTGAAACCTTGCGGCACGGATGGCAACTTCAGTTTTTTCGCACCTGCGGAAGGCTGTTCCAGTGCCGTAATGCCTGTAGCTACATCAGCAGCACTCTGCTGAGCCGTGTGCACCTGATATGCAGAAGATACATCTCTCAGAGGTTGCCCCATCGCGTCAAAAGCTTCCACTTTGTAATAATATGCCGTACCGGGATTCAGTTCACTGTCCGTATACTCCCGTCCATTGCCGGTATAAACCACCTTGTACTCACCTTGCTCACGATCTGAGCGGTAAAGCTTGTAGCTTGCTGCACCAAGATGAGCATCCCATTGAAGCGTTGCACTCGTTGAACCCACTGCATCAGCATTGAGACCAGCACTGTCATTAACCGGTGGCGTGGCATCTGGCTTAACGATCATAATCCAACTAATCATCGGGTCCTGCGATGCCGTATTGCGCACGGTCAACTCTAGCTTGTTGTCTGTTACGTTAATCCCTTGGTGTGCTCTCACACCGGCAGGTGTAAACGTGACAGCACCGGTATTCGTGCCATTGATGATAAAATTTGCTCTACGCGATACATTGGTCCATGGATCGTTGAATCCGGCGTACACATCGTACGTCCCGTTTGGCACATCAAATCTGTAGGTTAAGTCTGTGCCTTTAGGTGAATTGCTGACATTGCCCCCGTTCAGATAACGTACGCTCGAGAATATGTCTCCGCCATTTGAACCGGATGGTAATGCATCTACGCTGGTATACCCCCAATGGCGACCCTCTGCCGGAGCGTACATCTGGTCTGCCGTTCCCGGGTTGGCCAGTGTTCCTTTCATATAGGCACCCATAAGATTGTAATCTGCCGTTTCGTATCCTCCGCTGTTCACAAAATATAGGGCATTATCTGGAATGACATTTACACGAACCGCCTGTTTTTTGTTGTTATATTCCGGTGTCGTTACCTGCAACGTGAGCGGTCCTGGCTTAGCAAAATCTTCTGCCGTCATGGCCCGGTTGTCAATGGTCCATACTGCTGGGGTTGACACCAGTTCACCGCCGTCGCGCACATTCAATGTGGTTGGCAGAGACGGCACTTTGCCAAGCGGCACTGCTTCTGGCAACGGATCAGCGATATCCACCTTGCCCATCGAATTCAGCAGATCCGGTGTCCAGCTGTTATACCACTTGATTGCGATGTCGGAGCCAATACCGAACTCAATAGGCAAGAACACGTATTTTGCAGCATCATTTGCGAAATTGCCCCCGTTCCACGTATCCCCCACGTAAATGAATTTGCCTTTTTCCGGATCAACCGGAATGACGGATGTGGTCTGTGTGCCGAAAGCCTTGCCTGGATCGGGGTCACTTGGCAACGTGCGCACGAACGGATTGGTCTGTGTTGACCACCGGCCAAAAATGTTATCCGCCACTGTCACTTTGTTTTCGTTAGGGGCCCAGCCGGAAGCTCCGGAAGTCAAAATATAATATTTCCCCTGATACTTGAACATGGCCGGTGCTTCGCGTTGCCCACCCGGGAACACCCGCACGTAATCTACGCCGTACTCGGCCTGATAGGTCGAATCACGTACCGGATTGCCCTTGTCATCCGTTCGTCCTTCCTTATGCCAACCCGTTACGTCACTGTAATCTTCATTCAGTTTGGAGATATAGAGCGTCAGGTTTTCTTCGCTGGAGTAGATCAGATAACCGGTACCGTCATCGTCCTTGAACAACGTCATGTCACGAGCCATGCCCTGATCACTTGGGAAGTAATCCTTCTCCCCTTCCGGAGCTCTGTCCATTCGGTAACTCTTCTGATACACAAAAGGTCCAGTTGGAGAATCGCTGATCGCATAACCGGCCCGAGCCTTACCGTAGTTCGCATTATCGTTATACGGGTCCTTGTCACCGTCCATGTGGGCCCACATCACGTATTTCTTTGTTTTGTCGTTGTAGATAACCTTCGGTCGTTCAATGATCCGTCCTTTGCGAATATCTGCCCAGATATCCACGCGGTCCTCACGCCCCGCATACAATTTGGAGATCAACGGATCATTGTCAAAATCATCCATGGATTGAAGTGTTGTTAGAGCCATGCCTCGGTCTGTCCAGTTCATCAGATCCTTGGAAGAATACACACGCACACCAACCGCTGGCCAGCCGCCTTTATGATATTCGCCATACCAGTAATAGGTCTCCGTCTGTTCATCGTAAAAAAAGCCTGCACCATGCGCATCAATTGGCTTCCCGTCCAGATCTGGCCACAATTGCCCTGGTGTAATGCTTGTGCGAACCGTGGCAGCACCCAATGGTGCGGATGCTGGAGAAGCTACACCGTCCACAGTCGCCTGAATGGTGTAAAAATATCCTGTGCCCATCGTCAGACCACTATCATTAAAGGTGCTTTCACTGCCACTATAGATCTGCTGATACGTACCCGTAGCATTGGTAGACCTGAAGAGCGTATACGTTACATCAGATCCAGGAAGAGCATTCCACCCCAGAGAGATTGATGTATCCGTTAAGGCTGTGACAGCGAACGCTGCAGGAGAATCAATGGCGTATGTTGTCGCTTCTGCAACCGTGCCAGCTGACTCACCAGCCGCATTGAAGGCCGTTACGTGATAGCTGTAGCTGGTGCCTGGCTCAAGTGCCTGATCTGTATAAGTGAGCCCCTTCCCTTCGTAGATCTGCTCGTATTGCTCACTGCCAGCTTCGGCCCGAACCACACGATAACCAGTCGCCTTATCCACAGCAGGCCAAGAAAGCTGAACACGGGTCGCGTTAAGTGCAGTAGCCTTTAATTCAGCCGGAGCCTGTGGCGCAGTAGCAGAAGTTCGAACTTCCAGCGGAGCAGTCCATGAGGATTCAGTTAATCCTCCGTATTCATAGGCGAGTTTGTAATAGTAGACCGTATCCCCGCTTAATCCGCCATCCGTGTGTGCCAAAGATCCGGTACGGGTTACCAGAGAATAGCCGCCTTCAGGCGTAGAGGAACGGTAAAGGCGATAACCTGATGCACCCCCGAGTTCAGACCATTGCAAGGAAACCGAAGACGCCGTATGCTCGGCGATAGAGAGCTGAATATCGTTCTCCGGCGGTCGCTCAGCAATGATCACGTCATCTGCATGTACCGATTGCCACTTGTTCCGAATGCCCACGGCACCCGACCCGTATGTAGGATCGACCAGATCAAATACTAACCGATCGGAGCCATTTTCCACGATATATCCTCGAATGCTGCTACCTGATAACACCACCTTGAGGGTATACCATGTATTTTTGGCAAATGCATAGTCCACCGTTTTCAAAGTGGTATCTGATCCTGTTCACCCGTTTGGAGAAAACGAGTTTATTATTGGGAACCTGCATTTGAAAATAGTAAAAGTTGCTCTTATCCTGAAACCGCGGCAATATTCCAGGATACCCCTGACCGTTTCCCGTGTAAAAGCGCATGGATACGGTCATGTCCGACATAGAGTCTCCGGTAGAAATAATGCCTTCATTGGTATCGCTCTGGAAAAGCGTAAGGTTGGATGCATCTGTCGGGTCTGCGATCACTTCCCAGTTGCCTGAGCTTACGTTCCACGCAGGTGCTTCCGTGTATTCCCCATCTGAAAAATCGTCCTGCAGCAAGGTGACGGGTATACGACCCAGTTCGGCATACGCCTTACTCGGCAGCATCAGCGGCCCCGAAGACAGCGCAAGTGTTGCAGATAACATGAATATCATGGGTTTCCTGAGTTTATCCAATGTTCATTCTCTCCTTTGGCGTGAAAGATGAAAGCATGGTTCTTGAGAGCGCGGTGTTGTTCAGCAGCCTTTCTTCAGCAGCCGGCGGTCAGTATAGAGAGTGTGGTCCACCTCCTTATATTAATGAAACCGGTTTCATTGAAGTGCAAAAAAAAGACCTGTCTTCCCTTCTAAGTGCAATGATACCCATACGGAATACCGTCTCGTCCTTACCCTTATGCAGTGAAACAGGTTTCTATCATAAAAATGTAATCGCTTTCCTGAATTATATTATTGCCTTATTCAAGCTGTCAACTGTGAATTAGGCGCAAACAATTTTCGTTAAAACCACGCAAAAAAGGCGCGAGTTCTGCCTGTTAAGCAAGCAAAATTCGCGCCTTTTCTCACCGTTCGAGCTTGATCGCAAGTTCGTTCGTAGATTAGAATACTTTCGTTGTCCATGACTCACAATTCCACGTCTCCGTAACTACATCACGGTAGAATTCCGGTTCGTGGGAAATCAGAAGAATACTGCCTTTGTAAGCCTTGAGCGCACGTTTCAACTCTTCCTTGGCATCAACGTCCAGATGGTTCGTCGGCTCATCGAGTACAAGCAGGTTGGTCTCGTTATTGATCAATTTACAGAGACGCACTTTGGCTTTCTCGCCACCACTGAGCACAGCTACCTTGCTCTCAATGTGTTTTGTAGTCAAACCACATTTTGCAAGTGCAGCACGAACTTCGAATTGGGTATACGAAGGGAACTCCTGCCAAATCTCTTCAATACAGGTATTGTAGTTCGCATCCTTCATCTCTTGCTGGAAGTAACCAATCTCCAGATGTTCACCGCGTTGAACGGTTCCTTCCAGAGCCTGAATTTCACCTAGAATACTGCGCATCAGGGTTGTTTTACCGATACCGTTCGCACCAACGAGGGCAATCTTCTGTCCACGCTCCATACGCAGATCCAGTGGTCTGGACAACGGTTCATTATAACCAATCACAAGACCTTTGGTTTCAAAAATGAGCTTGCCAGACGTTCTTGCGTCACGAAAATTGAACTGTGGTTTCGGTTTTTCCTTGGCAATCTCGATAACTTCCATCTTGTCGAGTTTCTTCTGTCTGGACATGGCCATGTTACGAGTTGCCACACTTGCTTTGTTCCGGGCTACAAAGTCCTTGAGGTCAGCAATCTCTTGTTGTTGGCGCTTATAAGCCGACTCCAGCTGCTGTTTTCTCATCTCATGCACTTCCTGGAAGTGATCATAATCGCCCACATAACGGGTCAGATCCTGATTCTCCATGTGGTAGATCAAGTTGATAACACTGTTCAGGAACGGAATATCGTGAGAGATCAGAATAAAAGCATTCTCATATTCCTGCAAATATCGTTTCAACCATTCGATATGCAATTCATCCAGATAGTTCGTAGGCTCATCCAGGAGCAAAATATCCGGTTTTTCCAGCAGCAGCTTGGCAAGCAATACTTTGGTACGCTGTCCACCACTCAGGTCATTGACGTCTTTATCCAGACCGATATCCGTCAGACCCAGACCACGTGCGGTTTCATCCACTTTGGCATCGATCATGTAGAAATCCTGGTTTGTCAATGTATCCTGGATCGTGCCCACGTCTTCAAGAAGTTGTTCAAGCTCCTCAGGAGTCACATCGCCCATTTTGCCATACATATCATTCATTTCCTGCTCCATGTCGAACAAATACTGGAACGCGCCGCGAAGTACGTCGCGGATCGATTGACCTTTGTTCAGTACAGCATGCTGGTCCAGATAACCAACACGCATCCGTTTGGACCACTCCACCTTGCCTTCATCCGGCTGAAGTTTGCCTGTAATAATGTTCATGAAGGTGGATTTACCTTCACCATTAGCCCCGATCAGACCAATATGTTCGCCCTTCAACAGGCGGAATGATACGTCGTTAAAGATAGCACGGTCACCAAAACCGTGGCTTAATTTTTCTACATTTAATATGCTCATTCATGACACCTTTTCTATATAGACTTAATTCTTTGTATATTATAAGCGTTATATCCTGCACAACTCAACGCCATATTCAAAATTAGTGCACCTTTTTGTCTGAAATTTGCCTTATAGGAAAGGATGGGTTAAAATTTTGCCTTAACGAAATATTACTATAATAGAACGGAGCTCTTCTAAGAGCATCAGGTGAACAATATGATTGAAGTGAAACAATCCAAATTGGGCGATGGCGGTGAGTTTAACCGCGGGGTATTTGCTACCGTTGATATTGCCAAAGGAACGCTGATCCATCAAGCACCCGTTGTGCCTTACCCGAATGAAGATCATGAGCATGTCGAAAAAACGATTTTGGAAGATTACGTGTTCGAATATGGGGCGAATCATACCGCCATTCTGCTCGGCTACGGCAGTCTGATTAATCACTCCTATGAACCTAACGCTACCTATGATATCAATTTTGACAACCACACCTTTGACTTCTATGCGTATACAGACATCAAGGCTGGCGAGGAAATTGTGATCAATTACAACGGTGAGGAAGACAGCATGGACCCGTTATGGTTTCTGGACGATTACGAGGAGCGTATGCTGGAGTTCAATAAGTCCAATGATGATGAGGGTGAAAAAGAGACCAACCCCCATTCCCAGGATACGGATACGAGTAAATAAACGTTAAACTTAAAAGTTTGCAAGGACCGTCGTTGTAAATGCAAAAAACTTGCGCACCCGGTACAATTGTAAAATGAGCATCTGGAATACTCTTCAGGATGCAAAGTTTAAACACGAAAATAAGCAAGCCCTCCGTTAACGGAAGACTTGCTTATTCATGTTGTCTTTCTTTCCAAGCCAGATATACTTGTTCATGTTTCATTGTTTATCTTTTATCGTGCATTTCAAGTTGAATTAATCTGTAATCGGTGGATCTGTATGCAAGTCAGCATCGGGTGCCGTGGTTCTCCACTTGGTAAAGGCTACTTCAAACCCTGCTCGCTTCGGTGCACACAGAAATGGCCCTGCATGTTTGTTCGTCGGATGGGCAAACCGTGCAACCCGAATCGTACGCCAGGCATGTTCATCTGTGCGAGCACGAATGATAACTGCCTCGTTGTCGTAGGAGGCTCTGATCGTTACAATTCGTCCTCCCCACTCTGGCACCGGAGAGAGCGACCAATCCGAATACGTATCCGTCACGACGGCTCCAACATGAGCCATACCATCGTTGACCTCAACTCCGGCCTTGATCCATTGGTCTTCTCCGTACCATAACATTAAGCCCGCCTGATCATATAGTTCGGTGAATGAACTTAGATCAAACGATACCTCAATTGCTTCCGTTCCGTCCCATGGAGCAAGTATGGCGTGTCCATCCCGATGACAGAACCCATAGAATGTTTTCTCCCAGAAGTCACTGCCTTCTCGAGCTTCCACAACAAAACGATCCCCGTCCATCCGTGCAGCAACAGGTTCCTTCGTCCACTTGCCCTCAAGAAGTCCTACAAAATCCGATGACATCGTTATTTCCATCCTTCCTTCCGTCCCAAGAGGCGTTTATCAGTAATTCTAAAATAAAGAACCCAGGTCCGATGCAGCACTAGGATATGCAAAATTCATGGTGTTTAACTGATCGATGGTCAGATCGAACTGAATCGCCATGGCAAAAAGGTTAATCAGTTCTTCTGTTTTGCTCCCGAGCACATGTGCGCCCAGAATGTGACCGGTTGACTTGTCGATTACCACTTTGGCCATGGCAAATTTTTCATGAGTTCTCTTGTAAGTATACCATTTCGACATATCATTTACCTGCACCTCGTAGCCCTCTTTTTGGCTTGTTCCGTGCTCATCCCTACAGCACCAAGTGCAGGGACAGTAAACACAATGGAGGGCATCACTTTATAATTGGGTTTGTGGTGATTTCCCTCCAACAAATTGAACGATACTGCCCGGGATTCCTGACCTGCTAGCGGAGTTAAAGGTAAGCCCTTCGTATCGGTCACATCACCAGCAGCATACACTCTCGGGTTACTTTCACTTTGCAAGTACTCATTCACTTTAATCCCCTTTTTGCTGTAACTAACGTTGGCTTTCTCCAATTCCAGCCCATCCACATTGGGAACGCGCCCCGCTCCATGCACGACAAGACCGCATTGCCACTGGTGATCTGCACCATTGCGTGTACCGTGAACAATATAGGTGTTCCCCTCTTGCCTTATGGACTTCACCTCCGCGTTCAAATGAACATGGATGCCAATCTCTTTCGATTTTTGCAACAAGGCTTCTACCAGCTCCGCATCAAATGAATTCAGCGGCTGTTCACTCCGATGCAGAATATGGACTTCCGTCCCGGCTCTGGCCGCAATATGTGCAAATTCAAATGCAATATATCCACCGCCTACCAGCACTAAACGATCCGGCAGCTGTTCCAGATCCAGAAAGTCATCACTATATATAAGATGCTCTGAGCCCTCGATTTCAAGTGGCACAGCTCTTGCACCGGTTGCAATCAGGATGTGTTTACCATGGAGAACTTCTTCTCCAACTTGAATATGGTCTTCATCAACAAATGAAGCTTTACCATGGAACGTGTCCATTCCGGCCTGCTTGAATTTATCTTCACTTGCTCTGGGTATGCTCTCGGTAAAGGTGCGCTTAAAGGCCATAAGTTCAGACCAGTTGATGGTCGCCTGTCCCTGAATTCCTTTCCCTTGCATCCGTTCATTCCAGTCGATTAGCTCAGCTGCTCCGGCCAGCACTTTCTTGGGATCACAGCCGCGCAATGCACAGGTTCCTCCGAATTCACGTTCATCAATCACAGCGATTTTCCAACCAGCTTCAGCGCAACGGGTGATGACAGAACTTGCCGCGCTTCCTGTGCCAATCGCAATCAAATCATAGGTTTCTTGTGTCATTACGTTTCCTCCTCGTCTTCTTAATACATCTGTTGCAGAGACGCCTAAAGTTACAGTAATCCAGCTTGTTTAAGGTACTCCGTCGCCACCTGTTCAGGATTCGCTCCTTCTACGTTCACGTCGTAGTTCATCTGACGCATCTCGTCATCCGTAATCTTTCCGGCAAGCTGATTCAGTACCTCAACCAGTTGTGGATATTGATTTGCCGTTTCTTGACGAAGCATCGGCGCACCTTGATACGGCGGGAACAATTCCTGATCATCCTCCAACACAACCAGTTCATATTGTCTCAGCTCACTGTCGGTGGAGTAGGCATCCACGAGATTGATATCCCCGCGTTGAACAGCTCCATAGCGAAGCTTCGGTTCCATGGTTGCAACGTTCGGGAATTCAATCCCATACTTCTTCTGAATACCAAGGTAACCGTCTTCCCGATCCGAAAACTCCAGCGTGAATCCTGCCTTCATCTGCTGTTCCACGGGCTTGAGATCCGAAATGGTCTTGAGATTGTATTGATCTGCGATGCTCTGTGGAACGGCCAATGTATACGTATTGTTATAGTTCATAGGTTTCAGAAGCACCATGTTGAACTGGCTCAGCATTCCTTCTCTTGCCTGTTCGTACACCTCTGTCCGATCCGTGCTGACCGCTGTTTCCTTCATGAATTCGGATATCGCTGTACCGGTGAATTCTGGATAGATGTCAATATCACCTGAGTTGAGTGCGTTGAAAAGGAATGGTGTTTTACCTAATCCGGGCTTAAGTTCAACGGTCAGATTCTTTTTCGATCAGCAATTTATACATGTTAATCAGAATCTCCGGTTCAGCTCCCAGTTTGCCAGCAATTACGAGATCCTTCTGCCCTCCACGTGCCACGAAGGGAATGGTAATCACAAGTATTGCGATTAGAGCCAGCGAACCAAGGGTAACCAGCGTTTTCTTGAAGGATAACCGCTGGAACTGACGCAGTAGTACATCAAACAAAATAGCCAGCAAGGCGGCGGGAATGGCTCCAAGGATGATCAGTGCGGTATCATTCCGATCAATACCCAGCAAGATTAATGCACCCAAGCCTCCTGCGCCGATCAAGGCAGCAAGTGTCGCCGTTCCTACAATCAGGACCATAGCCGTCCGAATTCCGGCCATAATGACAGGCATCGCCAGTGGCAGTTCTACTTTGATTAAACGTTGTCGACTATTCATACCCATCGCATTCGCCGCTTCGACCATGGAAGGATCGACTTCGGATATGCCTGTGTACGTGTTGCGAAGTACAGGAAGCAGAGCATATACCACCAGTGCAATGATCGCAGGAAGTGTGCCTATGCCGAACAACGGGATGAGTAACCCGAGAAGCGCCAGGGATGGAATAGTTTGCAACACAGCCGTAACCCCGATAATTGGTTCAGCCACTCTTGGTTTGCGTGTAAGGTATATACCAAGCGGAATAGCGATGAGGACGGCACAGAACAATGCGATAAATGATATTTGAATATGTTCAAGAAGTGCAGACAATAACTGGCCTTTACGCTCGCTGAACACCTCCGTGAATCTACTCATGTGCCTCACCTCGTTCCTGTAACTGATCAGACCAGTATTTCATCAGATCGGCCCGATCGATCTCGCCAATAATCTGTCGGTTGCGTTCAACCAGCAAATGGTCGTGAGAACTCATAATCTCAACCAACTCGGGTAAGGTAGTTGATACGGGAACAGCAGTTTTGGCAGATTTGGGCACATGACCAGGTGAGAGTGGTGACATGATGGATTCCAGATCAAATACGAATGATGAACTCATGTCTGCTTCAGGACTTCCGACAAACTCACGCACGAAATCATTAGCTGGCTGCTGAATCAATTCTTCCGGAGTACCTACCTGTAATACTTCTCCATCCTTCATAATGCAGATCCGATCACCCAGCTTCATTGCTTCCTGAATATCATGGGTGACAAACACAATGGTTTTCTTCATCTGACGCTGGATATCCAGTATATCGTCCTGCAATTTTTCGCGGCTCATCGGATCGAGTGCACTGAACGGTTCATCCATCAATACAATCTCGGGATCTGCAGCGAGTGCACGCAATACACCAATTCGCTGCTGCTGTCCACCAGATAATTCGGCAGGCTTGCGCTCGCTGTACGTATCTCCGTGCAATCCAACCATGTCCAGTAGCGTATGTACGCGCTGCTTGATCTGATCTGACTTCCATTTTCGCAGTTCGGGAACCACCGCAATATTCTCGGCAATGGTCATATGCGGGAATAGTGCAATCTGTTGCAGCACATATCCGATATTCCAGCGCAATTCGTGAATGTTGTATTCATCAATTGGGCGTCCATTAATGCGGACTGTTCCATCTGTTCGCTCAATCAGGCGATTGATCATTTTGAGCATGGTGGTTTTGCCACATCCACTCGGACCAATCATGACAAATAATTCTCCCTTGTTAATGTTGAGGTTAACCTGACGTAAAGCTGTAGTTCCATCAGGATATTGTTTTGATACATTTTCAAACTGAATCATCCGCTCTCTTCGCCCCTTTTTCTAGCGCGTGTCGCAAAACTCGCCCTAACATTCATTCTCATCTATTTCCCCAAAAGTGTGTTCGTATAATCACTGCTGTCCGTAGTGTCTATATTTAGGCATAGATCCATATTCGAATCAACGATGCCAACATGCTGGCAAACATGCAAAAGACGGGCACAAGGCACCGTCTTCTCATTCAATACATTATGATTCTTCCATCATTTCCATACTGCCCTATGATTTTGAACAAATTGCTCCATTGAAATTGGGCTATTCCCCGTCACTTTCAACACGGTATTCGTGACTTGATCTTCCCGGCCTTCTTCACGGATGGCGATATCCAATCCCGCCAGAGCTGTTGCATAGTCTTCTGGCATCCCGGCTTGAATCATGCTACTCTTCAATTCATCGTCGGACAAAGATTCATGCTGGATGGAGCGGTCCAGTAGACGACTCACGATGTTGGCAACCTGCCCATAGGACATTGTCTCCGGCCCAGTGATCATATGCTCTGTATTATGTGGAATAACATCTGTCAGAGCTCGGAAGGCAACCGCTGCAATATCATCTGCGCTGACAAAACCGATTCTGCCCTTACCCGTTGCACTGTAGATTTTACCGAGTTGCTTCATCGTCTCGCGATGTGGTCCCTCCGTAAAATTCTCCATAAAATAAGATGGTTGAAGTACAGCCCACTCAGGTGCATGCGCTTTTAAATACTGATGTACTTCGCCAAATATGGGACCATCTTCATTAACTGAAGCACTGCCAAGCAACACGAAACGCTTAACGCCGCTCCACAATGCTTCCTTGATGAACGGAACCATGACGTTTTCCGGGTTCATATCCAGTACGGGCACAACAAGGTATACGTGATTCACATTTTTCAGCGCCGGAGCATATGTCTCCGAATCATACCAATCAAAATAAACATAGTTGTCACCAGAATCAGAAAGAGAGGGTTTGCTTCTTCCTGCCAAACGCACCGGATATTGTTGTCCTTGAAGCAGCTCCGCAACACGGCTTCCTGTCTTTCCATTAGCTCCTGTAATCAGTGTCAACGGTTTATCATTATTCATGTTTACTTCCCCCCCAAGTCCGATTCCAGTACAATCATCGGATTCCAATAGTCTTTATAATGTGTAATTTTTCCATTCCGGTGGCTCACCACAGAGATGTAAGTTTGATTGTATGGCTTGTCTGTCACTAAGGAGCGCCCTTTACAAGTAAATTCAGCCACAAACTGTTGTTTCGTGGAATCGGCCAGGATTATCGGTTCAGAGAACTGCTGGATTTCAATCATCCCCAGCAGATTATGAATATGATCCGTGATTTCGACTTTGCCTTCCAGTTTCTGTGGATATCCTGCTGGTGCATATGGGAATTCGAAGATAGCTTCTGGTGTATATAGCTCCAACCATTCTTCTAGTCTTCCCTCCAGTAGCAATTGAGTAAATCCGTGCATGATCTGATGCGGTATACTATTGCCTACTTTCATTTCCTGAGATGGTGTCATCCATATTTCCTCCTTCAGTTTTTTGAGCTTTTCCAGACCGATCAGTCTATAATTATCAAAAAATAAACGCCCTACGCGTTCATTTTCAAAAAAACCATTATGAATTCATGTTCAAATCAGGTGAATCGTTAATCCATAGCCTTTAAAGTCATCTGTACAAAATCTCGCAGCGCTTCTACACTTGCACCGCTCTTTGCCGTAAAGGTCAATGAGAGTCGGGAATAATTCAGATAACGGGCAAGCCCAGGCAATTCTTCCTCTGCGTGCTTCAATTCACCATGCCTCTGGCCTCGTAACAGCGCAGTATGAAAAACATCTTCCATTTGTTGATTAGTAGTTTGAATAAAGGCTGCGATTTCGTGATTTTGTGGTGCCTGTTCCACCGCACTGTTAATGATGAAACATTCATTACGACGTTCCTCGTCTGTGAGCACGTTAATCACTTCGTCGAACAACTGTGTTACGCCTTGCCTCACACTTGTGCATTCGTTTAACAGTCTAATCCCCGCTTCTGTCTTCTGCTGAATATAGAATTTAAGCGCAGAGACAAATAAATCATGTTTCGTTCCGTAGGTGTCATACAGACTTTGCCGTGCAATGCCGAGTTCACTCAACAGTACGCTCAAAGATGTACCTTCATAACCGTACGCTCCAAATACAGATGTTGCTTTTCGTAGAACAGTCTCCGTGTCAAACTCCTTGGCTCTTCCCAATTTCAGACCTCACCTCACTGTTCATTAAATAAAGAATACCTTTTCCAGACCGATCAGTCAAGAAAATAAATGCTTTGATTTTTGACAAAGTGGTATAATGAGATTAGAAGCTGAATGAATTCTTTTGCCTTTTACAACCATGACCACATATAAAGGAGTGTACCCATATGTATATTCAAATTACAGATTTGGCTGCAAAACGCTTAACTGAAAGTCTGAATGACCAACCCGGATATTTCAAAGTAATCTATGATCTGGAAGGTTGCGGATGTAACGGAGTTATCGCGATCATCATTGTCGATGAACTCGCGGCTCTCGATGCGCAGATTGAAACCAATCTGGTTCCATTCTATGTTGATCCGAAGCAGCAACTGAACCTCGAACAACATATGAAACTGGATACGGAAGAAAATTATCCTTCTTTCAAATTAAGCAGTGACTCCGGAGTACTCAGCGGCAATGTACGCGTGCGTGATACACGAGCTGTGGCTGTCGGAAGCGCCAGTGGATCTGACGCTTGCATGTTGTAACACAGTCTCTAACACGACTTAACAATAGTCTCTTCACAACAAAAGCCGTTGCATACGCAACGGCTTTTTTAACTTTCTTTTCTTTAATGCCTCTATCAGAGTTGCAAAAAAGACTCTATAAAAGATGGAATAACTAAACATTTACACGAAATGAAGAGGACAGAAAGAACCTAAAGAAGCGAATCGTTCGCTAAAAGCTTTCTGCAAGAAAGCTGCATCGGAAGCATACGCTATCACCGGATTTTCCCCTTATAAGGTGAATTCAAAAAATCAGGGGATAACAGCGATCGGAAGGTTGTTCTGTCATCGGAGTGTCCAGTGTAAATATCTTTAGTTCAACTTGGATAGCAAACTTTGTTTACAACTCGGAAACAATTGGAGAACCTATGGATATAATCCTCTAGTATACTCGGTATATAGATTCATATATTCCGAGGAGGAACACACATCATGAAACCATTTACTCGTAAATCCATCATATCAACCATTCTTATAGGTTCTGTTGTAGCAGGTTCTGCTTTTACTACGCTCCCAATCACTTCTAGCCTGAATCCCGTCGCGTCTGCGGCAAGCTCCAGCTTCACTCAATTTTTGCATGATAATGCACCTGGTCGTACGATCAAAACGATTAAAAATGTGGCAACCGTGACCAATGTGTCCAGTACCGTTGTACTAGTCAATAAAAAGAGAAATCTGCCTTCGACTTATGCACCTCAGGATTTGGTTGTCCCTAATATTCCTTTTAGCTTCTCGGGATCCAGTCCGAAGAAACAGATGCGTAAAGTGGCTGCAACCGCTATGGAGAAATTATTTGCCGCTGCCAAAAAAGATGGCATAGATATCAAAGCCGTATCTGGCTATCGCTCTTATGCGACTCAGAAATCAATTTTTGATCGCAATGCCAGTATTAAAGGTGAAGCTGTTGCCAACAAAACAAGTGCTCGCCCAGGACAAAGCGAACATCAAACAGGTCTAGCAATGGATATCTCCAGTGCTTCCGCCGGTTATGATCTTCAGCAAAGTTTCGGCAACACCAAAGAAGGCAAATGGCTGAAAGCCAATGCCCACAAATACGGATTCATCATTCGTTATGGCAAAGACCAAGAGAAATTGACGGGTTATTCCTATGAGCCTTGGCATGTACGGTATGTTGGTGTATATATTGCTGGTGAAATTACCAATCAAAAACTTACGCTGGAGCAATATTTGGAACGTGCCAAATAAGGTCAGTATGAACACCCATGCTTAGTCCGTTATTGGATCAGATAAAAAAACAATAACTATAGGTAGCATGGCTGGCTGAAGTAGAAGATCGGGCCTCAAGCGGCCCTCTTCCGCTTCAATCTTTTCAACTGAATACTTCATCACGTCCCGGTGATTCTTCTAAAGACAAGTGGCAGTCTCTTCAGACTTTCAGTTCCAGCCCAAGAGCCTGCGCCAGCAAGTAGTGCATTATGGCACAGATAAAGTGCGACATTGTATACAATGGAACCCAGAATAATCTCCATAACGACAAAACGTTTTAACGTTGAAGATTGGATTACATATACCCGAAATTCATGCGGGTCATGTTCTCCCTTAAATCTTGTGATGAGAGCTTTCATGAATCACCTCTTGTGTTTTATTCTAACGTATGGCAGGCAACCCTTGTCTTATTCAAAAATAATACTTACATAAAGTAACTAAGTGTGTTATAGTCAGTTTATAAATTATACATAAGCGAGGGAAACCATCATGAGTGATTTCGAGAACCTGGTTAAAAACCGCAGATCAGCCGTTATTTTTGAAGAAGGAATTGAGATTTCCGAATCTGAACTGCAAGAAATGTTTGCCCTGAACAAATTCGCACCTTCTGCCTTCAACTTGCAACATACACATTATCTTGTGATTAGAGATGAGGATCTGAAAGAGAAAGTCTATGAAGCTTCCCAGCAATACAAAGTAAAAACAGCTTCTGCAGTCATTGTCGTATTGGGCGATGTCAACGCACATCATCATATCCGCGCCATTAACGAAGGTTTGCTGAATCTCGGCGCTCTGACTCCGTTTCAATATGAGCAGGAATCCCAAAGTGTCACTGAATTTTACGAGTCTCGCGGCAGATTCTTCCAACGTGAGGATGCCATTCGCAATGCCAGCCTGTCTGCCATGCAATTCATGCTAATCGCTCAGGATCGCGGTTGGGACACCTGTCCAATGATCGGCTTCGACGCCGAAGAATTACAACAAAGCTTGGAGATCCCTAACCATTATGTACCTGTCATGATGATCACGATTGGCAAAAAGTCGGAAGCCAAACAGCGCCCACGCGGTTACCGTAAACCAATCCATGAGTATGTTAGCTTCAACAAAATGCACGCTGAATAACATATAACATGACAAACAAGTTCAATGATAAACTAACATATTGATAAACCAAAAAAGCCACGATATCGTGGCTTTAATACGTTTCATAGATTAACGTGTCCAGCATTTGAAATTCATCGTCAAACTCCGCATATATGTACAGTTGGCCTGCAGGTGTATCCCCCGCATCATAACCCAATCGGAGATACCCATCTCCCTGAAATTCTGCATCAGCCAAAACCAATTCACTGATATCCTCGTCCGGATGGGCCTCGGCGATGGTTTTTAGAGCCTGCTCCTGAAGCATGTCCCACCGTGTCCACGTTTCTTCCATAAATGGAGACAAAGTTTCCATCTCAGCCTTAGTTGAAACCTGTGCAGTAACTACGAGCTCTTTATCCTGAATCAGTAAGCGCAACTGATAGTTGGACATCGAGACGTCATACTGAAACACACCCATCCCCCGAATTTCATGATTGGATTCAAATATTAGATTGTCCGCATACTGCAACTTTTCCAACATCAGATTATGGCTATAATCCAACCCGGTCAATTTGTTCTCGGAACAGTACAGCTCTCTTAGTTGCACGTTATGGCGAATATCCAGCTCACTAATATGATTGTTAAAACACCGGACACTCTCCAGATCCACGTTCGAACGAAGATCCAAGTGTTTGATATGATTGTGATTACACCGAAGTTCAAGCAAGGATGCACAACCAGTCACATCAAGTTCCAACATGTAATTGTTGGCACAATCCAGTCGCCGCAGGTGTATATTGCGTTCAAGCTCAAGAGAGAAAGAGCGTTGTAACTGCAACTGAGTTCCTCCAAATGCTCTAGACGTTCCAAATCCAGCTTCGATAACATATTCCAATGACACTCCACTGTTACAAGCATGGAATTATGAGAAAGATCCAATTGGCGAAGTCGATTAAAGCTGCAATCCAGCACTCGCAATTCCAGATTGGATGTAAGGTCCAGTGTAAGAAGCTGATTCTCCCTGCAACGTAACGTACTGAGCTTGTGGTTGTGTGTCAGATCCAGATCTGTTAATTGATTATAGGCACAATCCAGTTCGTGAAGACCCCTGAAATACTCGATGCCATCAAGATTACTAATATTGTGATTGGAAAGTTGCAATGTCTCTATTTCATAAACGTCACTCTCTTGAATGAAGCCGCGCTGATCGCAATAACGGTCCAACACAACTTGCCTGAAACAATCATCCGTGAAGGCATAGGTGATATCCATATCCCACTCTTCCCCTCTCGTTTTCTTTTTTAGGAACAGTCTTCCAAACATATTATTCCTATTCTATGAGTTTCATCGTAGGGAATCAATATGACCGATGCAATTTTTTTTATAGCATGTTAGCATCCAACAAGTAAGAAAAATCGTACAGAGAGGAAGATTTTCATGGAAATGGTTATCGAAAACCTCCCGTCGTTTCGCCTTGCCTATGTTCAACAAGTGGGGCTTTACGGTCCAGCCAATACCCAAGCGATGAATAGACTTAAGGAATGGGCAAACAACAAGCAGCTGCTGAATGAATCAGCAACATTACTCGGTATCGCCCAAGATGACCCGACTACCACACCTCCCGAGAAATGCAGATATGATGCCTGTATTGTAATCACTGAATCTGAACGTCTGTTAGATGCCCCCCTTGAGATTAGCGAGTTATCAGGCGGAGATTATCTCATCTGTAAAGTGAGACATACGGCAGAAGATATTCAGTAAGCTGGGAATGAAATCATTCCCCAACTATGTGTGCCTGTGAGAGCTCTGTAATTCGCGATACGAAAAAACAAAAAAAGTGACTTCAACTTGAAGTCACTTTCTAGTTCATTATTCTGTCATCGTAGTGTCTGTTTAAATAACCAGTCCAACTTATATAACTAAATTAAAATGCCCAGTTGCCTTTGCGGAATACAGGCTCGGTCGTACCATCCTGTAACTCACCATCGATATCCAGCTCTGCGGAACCGATCATGAAATCGACGTGGGTCAGACTCACATTGCACTCATGCTTCAGCAACTCTTCGTTAGACATCGTTGTGCCATCTTTCATGTTGAATGGATACGCACTTCCCACAGCCAAGTGACAAGATGCATTTTCATCAATACCCGTATTGTAGAAAATGCGATTCAGGTTGGAGATCGGAGAGTCATGGGGTACGAGTGCCACTTCACCAAGATAACGTGCTCCTTCATCGGTAGCAAACAGGTTCTTCAGATGCTCTTCACCGGATGCTGCCGTAAACGATACAACCTGCCCGTCCTTAAATGTGATTCTCATCTGGTCTACAAGCTGCCCGTTCAAGTTCAAAGGCATGGTGCTGCTAACATACCCATTCACTCCGCTGCGCTTAGGCATAGTGAATACTTCTTCAGTCGGCATATTGGCAACGGTGTATACGCCTTGTTTATTTTCGCTGCCACCGCCGCCCCAGATATGATCGTTAACCAGTTCGATTTTCAGATCTGTACCTGGCGCACGGTAATGCAGGCTCTTATAATTTTTCTTGTTCAGGAGTTCACTCATGGTAGTCAAAGTATTCAAATGCTCTCTCCAATTTTGTACGGCGTCTCCGCCATCCACACGGTTCATTTTGAAGATGGTTTCCCACATCACGCTGATTCGATCTTCTTCCGGGATGTCGGCAAATACTTTATTCGCCCAAGCCTTAGTCGGTGCTTTGATCAGACACCAGCTAATTTCATGATTACGTGTGTATTTGCTATATCCTTTACGTGCCTGAGCAGCAGCCTTAGTCGCACGGGAGACGTTGTCCGAATTAATCCCATTGTACAGATCCGGATCAGGTACTTTAATCGTCAACGTTGCTCCGCCAGCTTCAGCGAACTTCTCCATCATGTCGCCTTTCCATGCTGGATAATAATCGAAGCTGTCATCCGAGCCATGCTCAAAGCGACTGCGGGTAATGTTGTCGTCATCGAACTCCACTTGCACGTATTTCGCTCCGGCTGCATACGCTTTTTGCACAATCAGACGTGTGAATTCAAGCGTTTCGATCGGTGCCGTTACAAGCAAGTCCTGTCCTTTTTGAATATTCACACCAACTTTGACAACCAGTTCTGCGTATTGTTCCAATGACTTTTCAAAGGTTTGTTCAAATTGACTCATGGTTGTGTTCACTCCTGTTTCATATATTAATGGCATCGGTTTGCAAAATGACTTCGGATCTGTTGAGTGGCCGTTACAGTGAAGGATCGTTCTTTAGATCGTCGTTGTCTCTTCTTCAGAATCGATTCCTTCTCTATCACTACGCATGATCAATTTGCAATATTTCATTCTATACAAAATGATTTAGTGATTTCGTTTCTCTTGTTCACGCAGTTCGATCCGGCGGATTTTACCTGAGTTGGTCTTCGGCAGATCCATGACAAATTCGATCTTGCGCGGATATTTATAAGGTGCTGTGATTTCCTTGACATGGTGCTGCAATTCACGCATCAGTTCTGGTGAAGCCAGTGAATCATCTCGCAATACAACAAATGCTTTCACCACATTACCGCGGATCTCATCCGGACTTGCAACCACGGCGCATTCCTTCACACTGGCGTGTTTCATAAGTGCTTCTTCCACTTCGAATGGTCCAATCGTATAACCCGAACTGATGATGATATCGTCACTGCGGCCTTCAAACCAGAAGTAACCTTCTTCATCTTTACGTGCACGGTCCCCGGTTACAAAATAATCGCCACGCTGACTCGCTTCCTTCCGTCCCTCATCCTGATAATAGGACCGGAATAGAGCTGGCATCTCTTTGTGCACCGCAATATCTCCTACTTCACCCGCAGGAACAGGTTGTCCTTCTTCATCAATAATTTCAATCAATCCAGGTGTAATGGACTGACCCATGGAACCAATGCGTACAGGCGCATCTTTGAGACTGCCGATTAACAACGTGCTCTCGGTCTGTCCGTATCCGTCCCGAATAGTGAGGTCGAAGTGACGTTGGAAGATTTCTATAACTTCCTGATTGAGCGGTTCACCCGCTGACACGGCACTGCGCAGATGGGACAGGTCATAATGTCCAAGATCGTCGGCTTTGGCCATCAACCGATATTCCGTTGGTGTACAGCATAGGACATTAATCTGATGTTCCTGCATCAGCTCCAGATAACGCTTGGGCTGGAATGATCCATTGTAGACCAGGCCAGTCGCACCTCTTCCGAGTACCGACAGGAACGGACTCCAGATCCATTTTTGCCATCCAGGTGCCGCTGTTGCCCATACCGTATCCGAAGGTTGAATATCCAACCATAAAGAAGAAGCGATGCGCAGGTGGGCATATCCCCAACCGTGGCTATGTACAACGCCTTTGGGATTACCTGTCGTGCCCGAAGTATAGGCAAGAATAGCTGTATCATCACGGTGAGTTTCCACCGCAGCCATCTCCTCAGGTTGATCTTGCATTAACTCATGCACATTGACCCAACCGTCAGCAGGTACGCCAACTTCCCCATTGGGGGATGCTACGATGCGATGTGCAAGTGACGGCAGATCCGCGTCCATCTTTTCCACTTCCGAAGTCGTCTCGGACCATACAATAACAGCTCGCGCTTCCGAGTGACGCAGACGATATTCCAGATCTTTGGCCCGTAACATCTCGGAGGAAGGAATAACGGCAATCCCCAGTTTCAGACATGCAATGTAAATGACGTAGGCAATGATACGGCGTGGTACCATGACCAACACCCGATCACCCTTCTCCAATCCAAGTTCACGCAAACCTCCAGCAAGACGATTCGCCTGCTTGAACAGATCACCATACGTGATCTCTTCCAATTCCTGTTGATCGCTGAGCCATCTAAGTGCAATCCGGTCGGATGGGTGATTCTCCATCTCGGATGTCAGGTTATAGCTTTCAGGCGAAATCCACTGTTCAAAATTCAAATGGAGCCTCTCCTTCGTTGTTCAAATGTATAGCATCTATATATTATACCCTAAATCCTAGGACCAGGTGCTATGAACTAGGCTCATTCTGAAAAAAATAAACATAGGTCAATTAATGTTAACTATTATAATAGACTTTTTCCTATAAAGAAAATGACATATAAAAAATGGCGCCTAACCTGGATATCAGGAAGGAGCCATTTTGGTATAATTTTTATACTATTTATCCCTTTTCATAAATTCATTCTTCGGTTACCAAGGATAATTACCCATGCCGTCCAAAATGCTTTCGATCTCATTCAACTCTTCCGTTGTCAGATCCGGTGCGCTGAGCGCAGCTACGTTTTCTTCAATCTGGGATACACGACTTGCACCAATCAGGGCCGAAGTAACACGGTTACCACGCAAAATCCAGTTCAGAGCCAGTTGGGAGATCGTCTGACCTCTTCGCTCCGCCACCGCCTGAAGCGCATCGAATTTGGCAATCCGTTCGTCCGTGTAGGCTTCATTTTTCAAATTGCCTGTGGGATTCGCTCGTTCTTCCTTGATTTTGTCGACGTATTTATTCGTCAGCTGACCACGGCCGAGTGGACAGAATGCAATTGAACCTACGCCCTGCTCATCCAGTACGTCCTGCAAACCGTCTTCAATCCAGCGATTGAGCATCGAGTAGTTTGGCTGATGAACCAGACATGGCGTACCCAGACGACGAAGAATGGTCACCGCTGCTTGCGTCTGTTCTGCATTGTAATTGGATAAGCCCACATACAGAGCTTTACCTTGGCGCACGAGTTGATCCAGCGCCGTCATGGTCTCTTCCAATGGCGTATCCGGATCTGGACGGTGATGATAGAAAATGTCCACATAGTCCAGCCCCATCCGGCCAAGACTTTGATCCAGACTCGCAATCAGGTTTTTGCGGGAGCCCCACTCTCCATAAGGTCCATTCCACATGTGATAGCCTGCCTTCGTGGAGATGAGCAGTTCATCCCGGTAAGGACGCAGATGTTTTTGGTAGATCACACCAAAGTTCTCTTCCGCAGACCCTGGAGGTGGGCCATAGTTATTCGCCAAGTCGAAATGGTTAATTCCGAGGTCGAAGGCACGCAAAATCATTTCTTCCTGAATATCCAATGTACGGTTGCCACCAAAGTTCTGCCATAAACCCAGTGCAATTTGCGGCAGTCTGATTCCGGATTTACCGGAACGTACATATTTCATCTCATCATATCGTTGTTCACTCGCAGTATAGGGCATCGTTAATCTCACTTTCCTGTAAGGTTTGTTTTTGATGAATTCCCTTTCATCTTAGACATTTCTCAGCCAAAACGGTATGGCATTTCACTATAACCATATGGAAAAATGATTGTTATCCATGTAAAGTCATCTTAAATGATTTATCTTTCAGAGCCATTCATATGTTAAAATGCAAGATGAGACGACATTACACAGGAGTGAATACCCTTGATTACGTATATGTTCAAGAACCATCATTTTCAGGAGCTGCAGCTCCTTCATTATGGAACCGAAGCCTGTACACCAGGTCACCACTTTGGCCCTGCCATGAGAGACTATTACAAAATTCATTATATTTTGAATGGCAGAGGCACCTTCGAAGTGGGAGGCAAAACGTACACGCTGCACAAAGGTCAAGGTTTTCTAATTGTTCCGCATTCTGTTGTTCATTACGAAGCCGATCAGGATGACCCTTGGGAATACAGCTGGGTTGCTTTTCAAGGCAGCAATAGCCCAACCTTTTTACAGCAGGCTTGTCTGTCGGAGCATCACCCAATTTTTGAGCTAGGCAATGAGGATGACGAGATGCGGTCCTGTTTGCACCGAATGGTCAATTCGCGCAGCACACATAAAGGCTGGGAAATAAGCATGACAGGTTTGCTATATCAATTCTTCTCGATTTTAATTGATCAGGCCAATCCAGAGCACCTTCCCCCACGCAGGATTATACGAAGGAAACGTACGTGACACGGGTCATGGACTTCATTGAAATGAACTATGCCAATGCCATTACGGTTCAATCCATCGCCGCCCATGTCGGTTTGCAGCGCAGCTACCTGTGCTCTCTCTTCAAGGATCAGATGGGAAGCAGCATTCAGTCGTATCTGGTCCATTACCGGATGCGCAGAGCAGCCGAATTGACCCTGGATCCGGGTCTGACGATTGGTGATATTGCCCGCTCGGTGGGCTATACGGATCAATTGCTTTTCTCCAAAATGTTCAAAAAAGTGATGGGCGAAGCCCCTACTTACTACCGCAAACATAAAACAGCACCCTCCCAGTTAAGCTGCTAATGGGAAGGTGCTGTTTTGTGCCACTCTATACCACTTACATTTGTTTATACGGTCTCCGGCATGGATATGCCGACAACTTGCACTTTAATTTCATTGACCATTACGCCGGCTAATTGCTCTACAGCCTGTTGAACGTTATGTTGAAGTTCACGGCAGACCTCGTGCATCTTGTTGCCATACTGAATGTTGATGCGCAATTGGATGGTGGCCTGGTCGTCTTTGACGTGCACATCGATCCCTTTTTGCAGACTCTTGCCGCTAATGCTCTTGGCAATGCCTTCAGTCAGACCAACAGACATGGAGGATACGCCATTCGTGCTCTGCGCGGCCATACCCACAATCTTGGACAACACATCGTTCGAGATGTGAATGATACCCAATTGAACAGATTGAGGTGCAATATATTCGGGTTCGTTGTATGGTTTTTCGATAATTTCAGACATGTGCTCCACTCCTTCAAATAATTTAGATTTTATGCATTCTGCCATTTGTCCTTGAAGAACATATTATAGATTCGAACCAAAAGAATTTTAACGATCATATAGACCGGGATAATAATCAGGATGGCAATAATTCCACCGAGGTCCCCTGCACCCAAGACCAGAATAATCGTCGTGAGCGGGTGAATATCGAGCTTTTTGCCGAATACGTAAGGTGCCACCAGGTTGTCCTGAATCTGCTGAGCGACGAGAATAATAATCAGAGACCAGATGGCCACTGATGGGGATACCACGAGACCCATGATCACAATAGGGATGGATGACACGATCGCTCCGATAAACGGAACAAAGTTCATGATGACTGCGATCACCGTAAGCAGTAATGCGTACGGCAATCCAATGATCAGGAAACCGATATACATCAGTACACCCAGCGCCAGATTTACCAAGACTCTTCCTACAATAAATCCACTCAGTGCCTGATCAATCTCAAGTACAACTTCACGGCTGTCATTTTGGAAACGTTTGGGAGCGATATGTGCCAGTTTACGACCAAATTTCTCACCTTGTAACAGCATATAGAACAAGAGGATAGGTAATGTAAACAAGATGATGGCAAAGCTGGAAACGAGTGAGATAAATCCACTTACGTAGTTGGTTACAAAGTTAAACCCTTTGTTAATATACTCCGTAATCTGAGAGAAAGGTGTCGAACCCTCAGGGAACAAGGCCTGAATGGCACCGTTTTGCTCCAGATCTCTTAGCTGTTCACTTAATGAATTAAGTAGATTCGGTGCGTTATCCACCAGATTGATTAGCTGCTCTCGTAACGACGGCCACAATCCGATGATGAAGAACACACCCAGAATAGCAATAACCAGATAGATTAGCAAAATACTTAGCGTACGATTGATTTTCTTCTTCTCCATGTAATTCACAAGCGGTCTTAGCAGATAATAAAAGAATACCGATAACATCATTGGCACGGTAATGACCGTGATCATGGTAACAAGCGGCTGAAAGATGAAGCTCACACGTGATAATAAATAGATATTAACCAATATCAGCGCCAGTGCAATACTGAACCGGACAAATGAATTTGTTTTTAACAAGTCGTTTCCCTCCACGTAACCTCTTCTTTATGTTGAATCATTTCATACTTTGCCGGATCTTTAGTTCGGAATCTGAATGGTAAACACGGTGGTCTCCCGACCACGCCTGGACAGGATCAACCGCCCGCCCATTTTCTCCGTGTTACGCTGTGCGATGGACAATCCCAGTCCGGTACCTCCGGTCGCTGTCCTCGCCTCATCCCCTCGTACAAACGGGTCAAAAATGGTTGACCACAGTTCTTGGGGTATGCCCACCCCGGTATCTGCGACTTCAATCACCACATGGGTATCCATCGGAATGAGTTCCACGCGCAGTTCGGTTCCGATCGGATTGTACAAGAGCGCATTCGTGATCAGATTCTGAATGACTCTGGATAGCAGCTCCGGATCATATCTCGCGTAGATCTCATCATCAGGTACAAGCACATGGAGGACAAACTGTTTCTGCTCAATCTCCCCATACGTATCAGCCATAATCTCGCGCACGAATTCTCCAATTTCTCTTCTCTGGATATGCATGCGGAAATCAGGGGAATCCACCTTGAGCAGCTCCAGCATATTTTGTATCATGCGTGCAACTTGAACCGACTTGTTATAGATGTATCCCAGGTATCTTTGCTGCCTGTCCTTGTCCTCTCCACGTCCTTCCACCAAAGCCTGAGCGTAGCCTTGTATAGATGTTATCGGCGTCTTCAAGTCATGGGATAAGTCTACAATCAGTCGCTGTTTGCTCTCTTCCGCATAACGTTTCTCCGCAGACGTATTCTCAATGACGTCCGCCATGTAGTTAAAGGTCTCACCAATCTGGACAAACTCCCTCTCAGCGGAGATCGACATTCGCGTACTATAATTTCCCTGAATCATCTGTGTAAGACCCGAGGAGAGAATACTGAGTGGTTTTTTGATTCTCCGAGCGACCCAATAGCTATATACAAAGATCAACAACAAAACCAAACCGATGCCAATCATGATGTAAAAGGATAACGGGTGCTTCAGATTGGTAATCAACTGATTATCATTAATCCTTACGCTGACCAGATCACGCGGGATCTTGAGCAACACATACGTTGCCGCTCCTTCCCTCGAAAACGGAGTAATGGAGTAATAATATGGCTGGTCGCTTCGGTTCTCCAATCCTGCATACAGATCAGCTTCGCTGTATCGAGTGAACGAATCTTGCTTGTCTCCCACATGATGAATGACGTTGCGATTCGCATCCAGAATCTCAATCCAGCCGCCGCTGTCTTTGAGACGTTGGATCTCTGTATCTTTGCCTTTCGACACCGAACCTCCACCGGAGTACATTTCGTTCTCCAGATCTGCCACATACACATGGGCTTCAACATTCAGATCCGGATCAACGACCTGATCCGAAATGCGAAAATCCACGACATCCAGCGACACGATAAGGTACACAATCAATACCAGTAACAGCAAAAAGAAGTTGAACAGTAAGAAGTCCAGTGTCAGGGATGTCTGCAACAGTCGCTTTTCTCTAGCTTTCCATGGGCGCTTCAATTTTGTATCCCAGTCCCCTTATCGTTTTGAGATATTCCGGCTGTCTGGAATCACGCTCGATCTTCTCCCGAATGTTGCTAATATGTACCATAATGGTGCTGTCCTCGTGCGCATAATAATCGCCCCAGACGGCTTCGTATATTTTTTTACGGGTGAATACTCGGCCAGGTTGATCCAGCAATAATTCCATAATTTTATACTCTGTGGAGGTCAATGTTACAGGTGTTCCTGAACGAAAAAGGATACATTGGGATCGATCCAGCGTCAGATCACCTAATACCAGATTTTGTTCTTTCGCTGCGGGAATCTCCGCTGCATCAAATTGATTCACTCTTCTGAGCAATGCCTCTACTCTGGCGACAATCTCAAGCGGGTTGAATGGCTTCGCGATATAATCATCTGCCCCAAGTCCGAGTCCAAGGATTTTATCGTGATCCTGACTTTTGGCGGATAGGAACAGTACAGGCATGTGATGTGCAGCTCTGATCTGTTTGATTAACTGCAATCCATCCATTACAGGCATCATGATGTCCAGTATGACCAGATCGATCTGTGTTGAACGTATACACTGTAACGCCTCGGCTCCATTCGCCGCAGTCTTAATGGTATAGTCCTTCTCCAGATAGAGCTGAAGCAGTTCCACAATCTCCGGTTCGTCATCTGCAATCAATACGGTGTATCTCATGTTATTCCTCTCATTTCCTATACTCTATGCCTATCTATACCTTATTACTATATACTACGTCTCTTAATTCAACCTAAACCATTTCTAAAGATAATCTAAATAAATGAAAATAGAGCCCCGGCGCAGGCCAAGGCTTTAAGACTACTTTAACTATAAAAAGGACCGTTTCACGCTTGATGCAAGCTGTTGATGCAAGCTGTTCATTTTACTTTCACACGATTCACAAGAAGTCATCTCTTGCAGGGCCGAAGCCACGGTTCAACTTTGCCCCATAAACGTTCCTTGTCATATTGCATATATTGGCTGGCCCGGTTGCGTACAGGATCACCCGCATAGAAACGTTCGTATAGATCATGCCTTGCTCCGAGCGGACTTCCGGTAAGCTCCCATGCCAGTTGAAAAAGTCGAATCTTCTCCGGGGCTTGCATCGTTACTCCACCAAGATATTTGCCGATCATGGAGCCCATTGCTTCGTTCATCTCCAATGTGCCGGAGGGAATCTGAATCAGACCACCCGCAGCAATGGTCTTCAAAATCTCCACCGCGCGAGGATAATAACGATTGCCCAGATTACGTGCCGTTTCAATATATTTGAATTCCGGCAGCCAGTTGCCAAATGTATCCGGCTTGGACTGCGCTTCAGCAGCAATGATCAGTCCCTCAATGGTCTGCATCTGACTGATTAGCTCTCCGAGCTGTTCCTGCACATTCAAGAAAGAGTCCACCCCGATCTCCTTGGCAATGGCTGAGGTCACGGCTGTAATGAACTCCAGTTTCGAGTGTAATCGAATGACGCTCTGGTGATAGGCCAGACTGGCTGAAGCTGTGTTACAGCGAATCTGCCATACGGCTTCCGGGTTATTGTGCAGTAATACACGTTCCCAGGGTACGAATACATCATCGAAAAATAAAACAGCATCCATCTCATCATATTGCGAGCTTAGCGGATGTGATTGATCTGTATCTTTGGCCGCAAAAGATTCCCGACACATCATGTGCAAGCCCGGACTGTCCGCGGCTACAACCACCATATGGGCCAATTCTGGTCGGTGCCCTGGAATCCGTTGAACGGGATAAGCCATAATATCATCTGCATAAGGGGTACTGTTGCTACCATTTTGGCTCCGCGGATCACCACGCCCTCCGTATTGCTTTTGACAATTCGCAGCATGGCATCCTCATCTTCCCCAACAGGCAAGGAACGATTAATCTGAGGGTCCCGCTGGACAATCGTCAGGAAGGTATCTTTACGTTTGGCTTGTTCAAAATAATCGGATATTTTACCCGCAAATGCCGGGTCATATGCTGTCATCTCATGCCGTGTTGCATACCAACCAGTCAGGCGGGATCTCGCATAATCAGACAATCGGCTCATCACTCCATACGTCCGGTCAGCCCAAAGCCGAAAAGCTTCCGCCCTGCTGTTAACGTCAAGAACGGAACGCGGCACAAGAAAGGAGCGATGCACGTAACTTCCCGTCTGTTCGTCCCAGTAGGCCACAGTTTCCCGTGTCTCCGGCTCATCCACCAGATTGAATAATGCTTCTATCGTTTGAAGTGTTCCCTGAAAAGCCTGATGCCCAGTTACTTGGACACGTTCTCCGTCCAGCCATACATTGCGCTCATCATTCAATCGTTGAATGTAAGCCTGTCCACGAGACATTGTGATGCTCATATGTGTCCTCCCTATTGAGAAGCGATGTAATGATACATTCTGTATCTAATGAAATAGTACTTTGCCTATGATAGAAAAGTCAACAGACACCGAACTACAAGTCCGGTGTCTGTTGGGTCATACGTTTTGTTAGACTAACTTGGAATACATATGACGCAGGTACCGCCAGCGCACTAGTGCAAAATACAGGATCTGCATGGAAGCAAAGACCAGGAAGATGCGAAGACTGTATCCGAAGACTGAGAAATCAACCAACTGCTGCAACGCTACAAAGGCAACCGAACTATGGATGACGGCAATCAGAATCGGCAGGAAGAACATAAGTAATAGCTGCCTTGTTACGATCTGACGGAGTTCGGAACGACTCAGTCCCATCTTGCCAATCATGCGATACTGCGCTTCATCTCGTTCAAGGTCTGCGTAGAGTCTGAAATAGGTGAAGCTTGCTGCAAAGGTGAAGAACACAATGCCGATCAGGCCGCTCAAAATTAGAATGATGCCATTGGTCTGCTTGGAATTAAGCCAATCCACCACAAGCGCGCTAACCTCGTAATAACCTTTGTCGGAATAATCATCTTCAATCGATTTGATCAATTCAGGAGCAAAGCTGCGTGTGCCCATCCAATCTTTCACAACAAATTGGATCGTTCGCCTCGAATAAAAACCTTCAGGCATGCCAACTTCCTCGTTGTACGCAGGCCTCATCTGATCAAACAATTCGTCGGTTACGATGTAGAGATTAATTTCATTTTGAAAAGGAATCACAATCTCGGTGCCAGGTGTCACTAGCTGAACAGGTACGCTTTGACTATCCACCTCCAGATTGACCTTTCCGCCCGAGAATCCTTGTTCAGCCTGTTCACGGTACGTCTTGCGAACCGCCAAATTGCTTGGTGTCATAAATGACTCATCGACCTGTTTCAACGTACGTTCTTCATACCCCAGAGCCTTCGCCAGACGGTTATAATCACTTAACTTGATAACCTCTCCATTATTATTTTCAGATATAGGAGCATAACTGCCCTTCACGTAGGGAACTTGATGATCAATCAACGTCTCTTCAATCTGCCGAATATGTCGCTCGGAGTTGGGAGTATCCCACATATTCATATAACTGAATGCGTACGGATTCGACATGGATGACAGACCCGGGTCAGCAATCGCGAGCATAGTGCCAATTCCCGTAAATGAAGAAGCCGAGATGATGCTTACCATGAAAAACATGATGGCGTTATCTTTCATTCGATAGGTAAGTTCTGATAGAAAGAGCAGATTGGTTTTACGGAAAAATAACCGTGAGTTGCCTTTGAGGGCTCGGATAACGTACACACTGAGCTGTGTGAACAGTAAGTACGTACCTGCAATAACAACCATAACACTTGCCAATAATAGCGGAAACGAGAAGCTTACCCAGACAAAGGTGAATACCCAGCATAGCCTCCGCCAATGAACAATACGGATAACAAGGCGAGCAGTCGTGATGCTTTCGGTTCCGGTTTTGGCTTTTCCTCCGATTTCACAAGTTCAATAAGTGAACCTTTGCTTATAAGTAAGGAGGAAGACATCGCGATGACAACAAACAACAGCAGAAATGCACCAACCGTCAGGGCAATGCCTTTCAGCGGAAAATAGAATCGAAGACTGTTCTCGACAGCCAGCATGGAGCCACAGATGAGCAGAATCAATTTGCCGAAAATGAGCCCAAGGCCGATACCCGTAACGATCGAAGCTAATCCGATACACATATTCTCCATAAACAGGAGCCGGTTCATCTGTTTGCGTGTCATACCAAGAATCAGGAAAATACCAAATTCTTTCTTGCGTGTCTTCAGAAACGAACCTACCGAGTAGAGCAGGAACAGAAATGAAAAGATGAATATAATGATCTCTGCAATCATGAACCCCTGGTTGGCAAGCAAAGTAACCGTTCCATTGGAACCCTTTAACCCATCTTTCAGATCGGGATGGAACAGGAGCAATGCGTAGATAAAGAAGATCATGACGGAAAATGTACTGCTCAGAAAATGAGCCAGATAAATTCGTTTGTTGCGAACAACGTTATTAATGGCGAACTGGCGAAAATTCATGTCCGGACCCTCCCATTAGGGATAATACATTAATAATCTTCTGGTAAAAGGCTGCACGATTATCGCCGTAATGAATTTCATTATAAAGTTTGCCATCCTTGATAAAGACGACCCGGCTGCAATAACTTGCGGCAACTGCATCATGGGTAACCAGCAGCATCGTAGCCCGGTCTTCCTGATTGCGGGTTTCCAGAATCTCCATCACATCTCTTGCCGCCTTCGAATCCAGGTTACCTGTTGGTTCATCAGCCAGAATCAGCTTGGGTGAATGAATCAGCGCTCTGGCAATAGCCGTACGTTGTGCCTGTCCACCGGAGATCTCATAGGTCCGCTTGTTCAAAATGCTTTCGATGCCGAGCTTGCCTGCAAGTCGTTCCACACGTGTGTTCATCTCGGCCAGTGAAACGCCGTCAAGCGTAAGGGGTAATACGATGTTTTCCTTAACCGTCAGTGTGTTCAACAGATTGAAGGACTGGAATACAAATCCCAGTTCTTTACGCCGGAACAGCGCAAGATCGTCTGGTTCAAGTTCAAACGGATTCTTGCCTGCAATCCGCAGGTCTCCGGATGTGGGATGATCGATGGTAGAGATCATGTTCAGAAGTGTCGTTTTGCCACTACCCGATGGTCCCATAATCCCGACAAACTCTCCTTCCTGAATACTGAGGTCAATACCTGATAATGCTTCATACGATACAACGCCTTTATAGATTTTGCTGATCTGTTTGACAGAACAAATCTCCATAGTTACAACTCCTTAGTCATGTATAAAATTTAAATCAAGAACCGTTCATGCTGTGTGCATGCGGTTTATGCATGGCCTTCCTTTGATCTTATGACTACAGTCTATCGAAGTTTCGGCCATTCTCCTATGGTTTAACCTTTCACCAACATGACAATGTTGTAAGGTTGCATCGTGGTAAGCCAAAAAGACGTCTTTGCCCAGACTGGACAACCGACGTCTTTACTCTCACTTCAACTCATATTCAAACTTCTTTCGTTTACCGACACAATTGAATTCTTGTCTATAATCTGTCACCTGACATTTTAGGAGTTGAATATAATTCGGACAGTCGTTCCTTCGCCGTATACGGATTCCAGATCGATCCGATGATTCATTCGTGTTAACACTTCCTTGGCAATATAGAGTCCCATGCCTGTGGACTCTTTGAAATGCCGCCCGTTCTCCCCGGTGAAGAACGGCTGGAAGACTCGGTTCAGATCAGACTTCGGAATTCCGATGCCTTGATCCTGCACTTCCAGCACGATGGAGCGTTCCGCCTCATATGCACGCATATGAATCTTTTGCCCGCTGCCCGCAGAGTACTTGATTGCATTAGACAGTAACTGTACCAAGACAAAACGAATCCACTTGGCATCGGATTGCACAACCAGCGCAGAATCAATATGCATCTCTGGATAGACGTGATTGCGGATGAAGAATCGCTTTAGTTCATGAATCGCCTCTTCGCCAGCAGTTTTCAGTATAACGGGTTCAACACTGAAATCCTGCTCGAAGGTATCCAAGCGTGCCACATACAACACCGTTTCCAATCCACGTCTCATCTGGTCTGCTTCCTCCCGAATGCTTATAAGCCTGGGATCGTCATCTTCCTGATCTTCCACCGTCAACTCAATCACGGACAATGGTGTCTTCATCTGATGTACCCACTGGTTCATGAACGTCAGATATTCTTGCTGCCGCTGTTCCAGTCGATGCAGATGAGCATGATACTGTCCGTATTGTGAATCCAGCAGCTTCTCCAATGCCTGAGATAATGGACTTGTTTCGTTCAAGGGTACAAATTCCTTCAGCGAATCCATGGATCTTGATATTCGGGCATAAAACGAGCGATGTGAATAATAACGATAGACCAAATAGCCAACATACAAAAATAATCCCAACGCTACAGCATAAGCAGCCGTAGTCCAATCGTTGTAACCGTCATACCAGAACACAGCAACTACGGTGAACAAGATGGCAACAACCCAGCACGTTAAAGCGAGATGTTCTCGTATAAACAGTCTCATGAAGATGTCGTGGCCTTCCAGTTGTTGTTCAACCGGTACCCCGAACCTCTGACCGTTTCCAAGGCATCCGTAATGCCAAGCTCGGCTAGTCGCTTACGAACCCTTGTAACATTAACGCTAAGAGTATTGTCATCCACAAAAGAGTCGTCCCACAGCTTCTCCAGGATGGTCTCCCTGCTCACCAGTTTGGGACTGCGGCGTAATAAGGTTTCGAGCAGAATGGTTTCCTTCTTCGTCAATTGCACTTTGCGATTACCGAGTTGAATCTCCAGGCGTTCCAAGTACACGACCAAACCATTCAGCTCGACCTTGCGTTCTTCGTCACGTGCAGCATAATCCCCGTACACTCTGCGCAGCTGACTCCGGATTTTGGCGATAACAATCTCATGTTCAAACGGCTTCGTAATGAAATCATCTGCTCCGTTCTCCAGTGCCATGACCTGATCCATCTTTCCACTCCGGGCGGAGATAAAAAGAATCGGGCAGGTAGACAGTGTACGAATCTGGCGGCACCAATAGAAACCGTCGTAACTGGGCAAGTTGATATCCAGAAGTACAACATGCGGCTGTACCTGCTCAAACTGTTGTACAATCATCTCAAAATCCTCGGCCAAAACGGCCTTGTCTCCATATCGCTCAATATGTGACTTCAACAATCCCGCAATCTTGGGATCGTCCTCTACAATCATAATGGTATACATGGTTGGGTCTCACCTCTGCCAAAATCATAACACAGGATCTGTTATCGAGCATCGACTTGCTTACGCCAATCCACAATATCTGCGTTCAGCTGCTTCAGATCACCGGAGGCTTTCTGGTCATCAGATAACTTGTACTGCTGCTTCAAGGCCAGGATACGATATACACTTTCATCTATTCGCGATTCGGAGATTTCGCCTGACTTCACGGCACTGATTAATGTATCAAAAATCGTTTTGGCACTCTCATAACTATGAGCTACCAAAAGAATGTCACTCCCTGCCTTAACAGTTGCAAGTGCAGCTTCATTCAGCTTAAAGTTCTTCGCAATTGCTCCCATACTCAGATCATCTGTAATGACTACACCGTCATACTTGAATTCCCCGCGCAAATGCTCACCAATAATGACATCAGATAAGGAAGCCGGATGATCGGGATCTAGCTTCGGGAACAGAATATGTGCTACCATCACTGCTTCCACTTGCTCCTTCACTGCGGCCTGGAATGGAATCCATTCCAGCTTGGCCAGTTGTTTTTCCGTTTTATTCACGACAGGCAGATCGAGATGGGAGTCCACGGACGTATCACCATGTCCCGGAAAATGCTTCACGACTGGAATAATGCCTTCACTCCGCAGACCTTTCATCTCAGCAATGCCCATACGCGATACCAGGTCTGCCGAACTGCCGAATGAACGATCTCCGATCACCGGGTTCTTCGGATTACTGTTCACATCCAGCACGGGAGCGAAGTCCACATTAAAACCTGCAAGCTGAACTTGTCTGGCCAGCAATTTCCCCATCGTTTCTGCAAGTGCAGCATCATTCGTCTGGCCTACCTTTTTGTTCGAAGGAATTGATTCCACCGTCTCCGGCATACGGCTGACTTTGCCGCCCTCCTGATCGACGCTCATGAAAATTGGTACCGGGTTGGACTGATTCGTCTCCTTAATGGACTGCACAAACTTGGCTGTTCCTTCAAGTGTCGTTACATTGTTGGCATAGAAAATAATGCCGCCTACCTTCTGCTTCGTAATCATCTCTTTGGCTTGATCATCCAGCGTGGTCCCTTGAACACCAGCCAGTATCATCTGTCCAACCTTCTCTTCCAGTGTCAATTGGCGAAGTTGCTCCCGAACCGGATCTGCTTCCTCTTGTGGTTGCTCTTCTCCTTCTTCCTGCGGTGGAGCGGCATTCCCCTCAGGTGATGAAGAAGATTGTCCTGTGCTGGAGCCCGTGTTCGACTGGTTGTTCGAGTCCGATGCGGAGGAAGGTTTCTGAGCTTGTCCACATGCCGATAAAAGCAAAACGATCCCTAGCAAAAGACAGATCATATGCAATGGTTTTTTCGGATTCGTGTTCGAATTAAAACTATAGTTGTACAAGGATATTCATCCTCCTTATGTAATGTCGTTTTGGTAATCCAAAGGTTCAGGCCTAACCTTATCACAAGGTGTTTGATTTTCAAAATGAATTGCACTAAAGATCGATCAAATCGGTGTTCGGACACATAAGCAGCAAAAAGAGGGTTGCAATGGAAACTAAGATGTGGAACCTAATGGTGTTGTGACTATGCGCGGGAGGAATGTTTGGAGGCAAGAAACAGATGCAGCGGTGCAGAAAATGTTTTTTTATTGTGAATTTTTCATATGTTGAAATTATTATTATAGGTAGATGAAAAAGCCGCCCAAAGGCGGCCTATTTGTTCGTTTTAGTTTCATTTTTTGTTGTAATTCGTCACCGTTCGGCGCTGACCGACGTTGGTTCACTTGTTGCCGAACGTCTTAGCCTTCAATTAATTGAGTGTTTGCAACACTTCTGTTGTAAATGGAATGATTTCGGATATGCGACCTTCACGAACTTTGGCAGGCCATTCCGGATCACTAAGCAGAACACGACCCAAGGCGATCAGGTCAAACTCATTATTCTCCAGCTTCTCGTTTAATAGATCCAGATGGGCATCCCCAGTTCCCTGATTCTCGGATGCTCTGTCCACAAATTCAGCTTCTAGCCCTACCGATCCAACCGAAATCGCCGGTTTGCCAGTGATTTTCTGTGTCCATCCCGCGAGATTCAGCTCAGAACCTTCGAATTCAGGCAACCAGAACCGCCGTGTAGAACAATGGAATATGTCCACACCAGCAGCACTGAGTGGTGCCAGGAATTGCTCCAATTGCTCCGGCGTTTCCACCAGACGTGCTTCATAATTCCCCATCTTCCATTGGGAGAAGCGGAGCACTATTGGGAAATCAGGACCAACCGCAGCACGACAAGCCTCGATCACTTCAACTGCGAATTGGGTTCGCCGTACCAAATCACCACCATACTTATCGCTTCGTCGATTCGTCTGCTCCCAGAAGAATTGGTCAATCAGGTATCCATGGGCTCCGTGCAGTTCAATCCCGTCAAACCCGATGCGCTGTGCGTCCGCTGCTGCTTGGGCATATGCCTGCACAAGATCTTGAATCTCCTCTTCCGTCAAGGGTTCACGTGATGGTTCCCCTGCCATGCTGACCCCTGACGGACTTACCGGCTCCGCTTCTGCATTAGGCAAGTCACCGGAACGACGCGCTGTACCCACATGCCACAATTGTGGCATGATTTTGCCACCCGCCTCATGTACTGCTTCGACTACGTTAGCCCATCCTTGCAACGAATCTTCACCATGGAACAGGGGATACTCGCCCCACTAACCGAAGATGGATGATTAATGCCTGTACCTTCCGTGATGATGAGCCCCACTCCGCCTGCCGCTCTGCGACGGTAGTATTCAGCAACTTCAGGTCCAGGTACGCCCTCTGGTGAGAATCCGCGGGTCATGGGTGCCATAACAATTCGATTAGACAAGGTTAGCTTGTCCGTGGTGAAAGGTTTGAATAATGCTGAAGGTACGTTCATGGTACACTGCTCCTTTGCAATTGGAAGTATGGAACTCCGCATTCACGTGAAATGCGTCATGCTTTTGTATATCGTAACAAGTGTAAGCCAGCTGACTGGTTTAGGGTTATTTCTCTATCCATTTTATAGTCTCTTAATTTTATTTTCAAATTTTCGAAGATAGGCATTCATGTTAATTTTATGGACAAAAAAGAAAGCTACCTTGTGGCAGCCCCCCTCAGAAACCACTGCCGCAGCAGTATGAACCGTAATCTATTACATCTCCAGGTATTCCCGGTCACCAATAATGTGGATACAGCATAGTATATAATCCATAATCTTCCTTACAACTTAATTAGCATTCACGGGGATATCTCCGCAATTCACTCGAAGCAATTTGCCAGATGAAGTTGATAATACATCCGGATCGGTACCGAGACCAAAGTAGAAGTCTCCCTCGTTCTCTTCGAATGACTTGGCATACGTGTCCTGGTTAAAACGTAAAATTTCATTCCATGTGGTCAGATCCGTCGACTGGTAGACCCGATTGATATACAGATTGGCACTTTGACGCGTGTACGTAAGCACATACACCTTGCCATCACGCAATAACACATCGGTTGGAAGCGCCTTGGTATCTGGCAGATTCACTCGTCTGGCCTGATTAATGTCGGTCATCACATTCAGGGATTTGGGCAGCAGCTGCCCATCATTGAACACGCCTCCGGCTATATAGAGCAGTTTGTTATTAAAGTTAACATTTTTCCCTATCTTATTATAAGGAATCGTGCCCGTTTGATAGGTTAGCCCAGGCAGCATTTTGCTGCCGTAGATGACAACGTCCCGTTTCTGAAGCTGTTCATTAATTTCCAGGATATTCGTTTTGTCATTCCATATTTTATTGGCTGGATACATCATGCCAGAGGCATATAATTTGCCGTTCAGTTGGAACATCGTATACGCCCGGAAGCCAAAGGTATTGATCGTCGCATATTTCTGCCAGGTTTCACCTTCATTATGAGAGATTAATATGGTTGGTTTGGAGTCCGTACCGAGCGCGGCAAACATCTTGCCCTGATATGAAGCTAAATCGTAGACGTGTACACCGAGAGGCAGATTGCGATATTTGGTCCACGTCTCTCCATCCAAACGATAGAAATTGCCCAGTTCCCAATTCTCACTGTCCGAATCATTGCCAGGGATATATAACTTGTCGTTCAGCACTCTGTAGATATCAATCTGTTCCTCATCCACATACATCTTCGTCGATGGCAGAATGCCCGGATCACTATTGGTTACCGACTGGGTCTTGAATTTCGCATTCGCTGTATCATAATAAATGACCGGAATAGGACCTGAATTCGGCGCTACACCCAGATTGCTGCTGTTTCCGTGACCCAAATAAATTTTGCCATTGTACAATTGCATGTCCCAGACGTTATTCGCATAGGGAGTTTTGCTAAAAGGTCTCCCCAGCAGTTCAATCTTGGATGTTACATCCGCTGAGCTGATCGGTGCATTCGACACCTTGGCAAGCCCGCGTTCAGTTGCCGGCGGTTGACTCGTAGACGTGTTGTTTCTCGGCTTGGCGTTACCCATGAGCATCCAGCTCACGCCAGCAACGATCGTCAATATGACAGCTGTCCATTTCGCAGGTCTCTGCATGTACGCTTCCTCCTTCATAGTTTCAAAAGATTAACTTCACACCAAAATGATACAAATTGTATCTTTTTATACTATGTAATTCGACCCGTACATGCAACAAATTCCGCCCGATTTCTACAAAAAAAATAGACAATCGCATCAAAAGATACGTTGTCTATTCAAAAACATCTCATTACTGCCGTCTATCTGGAATTTTAATACCTACAATTCGGCTTCAACCTTTTTTTCGTATGCTATTCTATTATTCTGCTTTCACCAGAATCTTAACCTGATTTTTCTCTTTTAGCAGTGCTTCAAAACCATGCTCCACCACTTCATCCAACGAAATTCGTTTGGTTACCAGCTTGTCTGCAGGGAAGAAACCTTTATCCATCAGACTGATCACTGCCGGGAACACATCGCGATAACCAATAATGCCGTTGACCGTCCGCTCCTTCATGACAATCGAGTTCGGGTGAATTGGTGCTTCCTGTTCAAAAATGCTGACGATCATTAATTCACCGCCAATACGTGTCGAATCGATTGCTTGTTGCAGTACACGTGGAACACCTGTTACTTCATAAGCTACGTTAACGCCGCCTTGTGAACGCTGATGGATCTCTTCCACTACATTGAACTGTGTTGGATCAATCACAATCGCACCCAGTTCTGCCGCTTTGGCTTTCCGTTCCTCCGATAACTCCACAACATAAATATCAGAAGCTCCAGAAGCTTTAAGTGCTTCGATGACTAAAAGTCCGATTGGGCCTGCGCCAAACACGGCTGCCGTATCGCCTACTTTCAGCTTGCTTTGACGCACAGCGTGAAGTGCTACAGCCGAAGGTTCAACCAATGCACCTTGTTCATATGAGATTGAATCCGGAATGGCATGAACCATGTATTCTTCCGCAGTTACATATTCGGAGAATCCGCCTCCGCCTCCAGCGAGTCCAAGGAAACCCATTTGGTCGCACAGATTGTATTTGCCTTGTTTACAAGCTTCGCAGTGTCCACAGGCATAGATCGGTTCTACGACTACACGATCGCCCGCCTTGAAACGTGTAACGCCTTCCCCAACTTCAACCACCTGTCCTGAGAATTCATGCCCCATAACTACAGGCGCTTGTTCCCCTGTTAGCGGATGTGGAGCTTGAGCAGGAATGAAGATTGGACCGGCTGTGTACTCATGCAAATCACTTCCGCAGATGCCGCACCATTCCACTTTTATTTTGACCTTACCTTGTTCGGGGTGAGGTTCATTAATATTTTCGAGACGTAAATCCTTGACTCCGTGCCAGCGTAATGCTTTCATTCATTTCATCTCCCAGATCATAAGTTATGATACAATCGGAAACGTTTCCGTAAATTAAATATGTCACATTTTAGATACGCTGTCAAACATATTTCTACACTAATATGTCTATTTGGTGATCATATTGAGTTTAATTAAGAACGCTTACACTTTTATTAAAGTTATTTCAGCGGTATTATATAACCGGTTTAATTCAAGTTATTTAAGATAGATCATGGCAAATAAGCTTGCAGACGGAATGAAATTTAATCATACTTCCGCATAAATGGGTCTCTTTACGGGATACTTCATAGCTCAAATGTTATAATTAAGTTATATAACTATCGTGAAGTGCATACATATCCCTAAATATTCGGAATCGTTTCCGATAAAGTGAGGTAACCGTACATTGAGGAAAGAACAGAAACTGACCATCAAGGACGTGGCAGAGCGTGCTGGTGTGGGCATCGCAACCGTATCACGGGCCATCAACAATTCAGAAGGCATAAGTAGTAAAACACGAGATAAGGTGATGCAGGCCATTGAAGAACTTGGATTTGTACCCAACACCTCCGCACAGAGTCTGAAAATCAGGCAAACTCACCAAATTGCACTGGTTGTACCCGATATTCGTAACGCCATCATTCCGGAAATATCATGGTCTGTAGAGCAGACGGCGAAGCAGCATGGGTACCATGTCGTGCAGATCAATACGGCAGGCAATGCCCGGACCGAGCTGGAAACCATTCGTAATGTCAAAAAATTACATGTTGACGGACTGATCTTCATGCCTCTCGCATATCCCAAAACGTTACCCGGACTGATTGATAAAGCTCCACTGCCCATCTCCATGATTAACTATGGCAAGAAATTGGAACCAGGCATGAAAGCGGATATCGTCTCCCTGTCTCAGCCTGAAGGCAAACTGGTGATGGAGCATCTGTTCAAGATTGGCCGGACCCGCATTGCCTATGCCGGAGCACCTAAAGACATTATTGAAGAACGCTTCCGTGCTTATGAGCAAGCTGTAGGCCATGTGGATATTTCGCTTGTCTACTTTGGTGAGGATTTTTCATTGAATACTGGTGCCAATGCTGCAGATTATTTCTACGGACTTACGCATATGCCGGATGCCGTCTATGCCATTAATGATATGGTCGCCATTGGTTTGGTTAATCGATTCAAGGAGTTAGGCGTTCGTGTACCTGAGGATGTGGCTGTGGTGGGCGTGGATAACAATCAATGGACTACTGTCTCGTCTCCGCAGATTAGTTCAGTGTCCATTATGGGGGAAGAAGTCGCCAGACTTGCTACCGAGCTGTTATTAAAACGAATTCGGGAGATGAACACGAGCGACTACGAGCACATTCAATTTGAACCGCGTTTAATTGTTCGTGAGTCCAGTGTCGCCATGATTCATTCTTCCCAGCGAGGACCGCATCATTAAATTTGATAAGTGGTGTCGGTCAGTAAGATAGAATACATGTTACGGCTATCTCTTCCTTTTTTTTGCTACACAGATATTCAAAAAAAGGTGTTGCTCAGGTCTAACTCTTTCCTGGCAGCACCTTATTTTACTTTGATTCTATATAACTATAACCAAAGTCGTATTTTGCATGCGCTCATTCTAAGAACGCAGTTGCCTGATCGGTGTTCCCTTCAGGAACATCGCTATGTTCTCTACGGTATGTTTATAATAGATCTCATAATTGCCACGAGTCACATAACCCAGATGCGGTGTGGCCAGGATGTTGGGCAATGTTCTCATAATATGGTTAACCGGCAGCGGTTCCTGCTCATATACATCCAGACCTGCACCAGCAATCCAACCACTTTGCAACGCCTCCACCATGGCTTGTTGATCGACGATGCCCGCTCGTGACGTATTGATGAGCAGCGCACTCGGTTTCATTTGTTGAAATTCGGCTTGTCCAATCAGATTACGCGTACTATCACTTAATACCAGATGAATGGATACGATATCGCTCTGTGCAAGCAATTGCTCCTTGGTCTCGGACCAGATGACGCCATGTTTCTCGGCTTTCTCTCGTGTCAGATTCTCGCTCCAGGCCATCACTTTCATGCCGAATGCTTGTGCGATCTCAGCCATACGAGTGCCTATTTTGCCCAAACCAAGCAATCCAAGTGTTCTTCCATGCAGATCCAACCCTACAGTGCTCTGCCAGTTTCGATTGGAACGAAGCGCATTATTTTCCGTAACCAGTTGTCTGGATAACCCCAGAATGAGTGCCCACGTAAGTTCCGTCGGCGGGTTAGAGCTTCCCTCGGTTCCACACACCATAATGCCGTTCTTCTCCGCAGCTTTGAGATCTATGGATGCATTGCGCATACCACTTGTAATCAGAAGTTTTAGCTTGGGGAGCTGCGTAATGACCTTCTCTGGAAACGGTGTACGTTCACGCATGAGGACTACAATATCGAAGTCCTGCAATTCTTGAATGACTTTTTCTTCCGAGCCCATATAGTTGTTGAATGTCTGAATCTCCACCTGATCCACCAGCGGACTCCAGTCCGCCGACGTCAGCGCAACGTTCTGATAATCATCCATAATGGCACAGCGCAACTTCGTATCCATTCCTGATCGCCTCCCAGATCTGCTCATTTCTTTTCTATAAATTGTACTAAAGAATATTTACACTGGTCACTACAATGACAGAACAACCTTCAGATCGCTGTTATCCCCAGATTTTCTTCGATTCCTTTTTATAAAGTAAAAATCCGGGGATAAAGGCGAACGCTTCGCTTTTTCAGGTTTTTTCTGTCCTCTCCGTTATCGTGTAAATGATTAATTCAATTGATTTATATTGTAGCAACTCTGCATTCATCTGCCCAATGCCCTTAGACACAGATAAGAGCAGGGAAGCAACTTCCACCTATTACTGCAACAAAGACAGTGTAACCTGGATGCTCTGCTCCACAAACAAGCGGTCCGGTCCTGATTTCATCAGAACTGTCAATCCAATCATGGATACAACCAGAGATTGCGCGATCGCACTCGCGTTCAAGTGAATAGATAATTCCCCGCTTTGTTGGCCACGTTCTATCGTTTCCTTGAAAAGAACACCCAGATACATCTGATGCTCCCGTGTAAGGATCGCGAATTTGGGATCATGTGGAGCCAGTTCAACCATCGTATTAATGCAAAAACAGCCGTGATTAGGCACGGTCACACTCCCCTCTGCGCCAATATGTTCAAACAGCCCACGAAAGGCTTCTCGCACGGAAGAAACCTGTTGAAGTCTGGCTCTGACTTGAGCCGCATGCTGAGTGGTATACCTTCGAAGTGCAGTTTCGAATAATTCCTTTTTATCGCCAAAAGCCGCGTACAGACTGGGACGTTGAATGCCCATTGCAGTCGTCAAATCACTCAAAGATGCCGCTTCGAATCCTTTGTCCCAAAATGTATGCATCGCAGCATCCAGTGCTTTATCCGTATCAAATTCCCGTTGTCTAACCATACAACCCACCTCTTTGTGTATCGATCAGTATATTTATTTATTTTAACCTTATACCATGGACAAGTCAAAAATCACTTAATTAAAATTAGATTAATCCAGTAAAAAGCAATCCCATCCGAAATAACACTCTCATTCAATTCTCTGTTGACAGTGTTCATGCAAATAAAGTATGGTTATCCCGAAACATATCATACTGATCAGTACAAAATAGAAAGGTGAAAGATATTCATGAAAAATTCTACTCCAGAGGCACAATTATCCAATAGGGACCGTCCTGCCATGTCACGCTTAGTCGCACTTCTCTTTGCCGTGTGCAGTGGACTTGCGGTCGCGAATATCTATTACGCTCAGCCTTTGCTGGACTCGATGGCTCAAGAATTCAACCTCTCTCCATCATCCATAGGAATTGTCATCACAGTGACTCAAGTCTGTTATGCTCTGGGACTGTTTCTTCTCGTTCCACTTGGTGACCTCTTGAACCGCCGCATGCTGATTATTGTCCAAATGCTCTTATCCGTACTTGCACTCGTTCTGGTAGGAACTGCACAGTCCAGCTCCCTTTTATTCGTGGGCATGGCTGCTGTAGGTCTGCTCGCAGTTATTACACAAACATTGGTTGCCTTTGCCGCACACTTGGCAGCCCCTACTGAACGAGGCCGGATTGTCGGGCAGGTCACCAGCGGCATTGTCATTGGCATTTTACTTGCACGAACGATTGCAGGTACGCTGAACGATTGGCTCGGGTGGAGATCAGTGTATCTCTTCTCTGCCAGCCTTACTTTACTCGGAATTGTCGCCTTATTTCTTGTTCTTCCAAGGCAACAATCTCCACAAGTGAAACAAAGCTATGTCCAATTACTCGCCTCCGTCTTGCAACTGTACCGTGAGTTGCGTGTATTACGAGTACGAGGTGTACTGGCTATGCTGATTTTCACAGCTTTCAGTATCTTGTGGACGTCCATGGTTCTGCCACTAAGCAGCCCTCCACTGTCCCTGTCTCATACAGTCATAGGTGCATTCGGTCTGGCAGGAGCGGCTGGAGCACTGGCTGCTGCCCGTGCAGGCAAACTCGCCGATCGGGGCCTTGGGCAAAAAACAACCGGTATCTCTCTTGTCATTCTGCTCTTGTCCTGGCTACCCATCGGTTATGTCCATCACTCGTTGTGGTTCCTGATCATGGGCGTTATCCTGCTCGATCTCGCCGTGCAAGCCGTACATGTTACCAACCAGAGCCTGATCTACGAAGTTCGCCCCGAAGCACAGAGCCGCCTGACGGCAGCGTATATGATCTTTTATTCCATTGGCAGTGCAACCGGCTCCATCGTTTCTACCCAAGTGTATGCATGGGCAGGTTGGACAGCAGTTTGCTGGTTAGGTGCGGGGGTTAGTGCAGCCGCACTTCTGTTCTGGATGATGGATCGTCATATGCATCGGAATCTCGATCATTGAGTTAGTCCAGTTTGTTCCATACCACAATAAAGAGGGTTGCTAACGGACCAACGAACAGGGAAATCAGAAACCAGTTCCGACCGCTTCTGTTTTTCCCTGTGCCCGTCCGGCATTAATCAAGGCAAGAGTGCCCCAACCTACATAATATTCATTGTCAAACAAACGTCATCTCTCCTTTATGCATTTCATTCCGGATGCTGTTCAAGCATCGCTTTGAGTTTACGATTACGACTCTCCAGAAATGCTTGCATGTATCTTTTCAGTACAAGGCGCTCCGCTGTCCAACCCAGTATTCCAAGCGGCGCTTCAAACCGTAATGTGTCTCTCATGCAAGTCTTCTGATCTCCATTCGCGCTGAAATGATGTTCATGTCGCATGCTCTTGAAAGCCCCCGTCTCCATCTGATCCACAAATAGAAACGGTCGTTCAAACTGCACAATTCGCGACTTCAACTGCTGTCTGACCCCAAAATGAGTAGCCTGAAATGTAACGGTATCCCCTGCTCCAATTCTTCCTGAGGTTACTCCTGCGACGGCTCGTTCTCTCGTATGTTTCCAGACAGTCTGTGTATGTAAGTCTATATCCCGGGCATAGTCAAAACACCGTTCAATCGAGACATGTATCGTAATCTCGGTTGATACTTCAATCATGATGATCGCTCCCATAGGAAAAATAAGGTCTTTGCAAAGTATACGCTTGCTTCCTTGGTCGAACAACACATACAGGATGATATAACAAAAACGGGTCCCTGTCTTAGTGCAGGAGGCCCGTCTTTCAAAATAATAGAATGGCAATGATGAAATAACGATAACCATCGATATTAAATAAGCAATTCATCAATCGCAAGCGTACGCTCTTTGGAGAGATCGCGATATTCTTCCGATTCCACTTTAATGAGCGGTTTGAAAATATCAGACGTATTGTTCATGACAATAACACCCTTCTCTCCATTACTGAGAAGGACCTGTTTCCCGATGAAGTTGGGAAGCAAATGTTGCATCAATGCCTGAACCGGCTTTTCGTTCAATTTACCAAATCCCATTCCATAAATATCTCTAAGGTTATTGATCAGGTTTGGATTGCTTCCTCCGTGATTCCCTGATCTCATGCCAATATAGATATCCGCTACAGATACAATCTGGGTATAGGGGTGAATTTCACTTTTCTCAAGTTGCATCGGATAACCCGACCCATCTTCACGTTCGTGATGCTGCAGGGCAACCAATGCTGTCGCTTCATCCGTCATCGAATTTTTGATGATTTCATGACCATATATGGTGTGACGCTGCATTTCAAGCTGCTCATCAGCTGTCAACGGTTCTGTTTTGTTCCGAATTCGATGGGATACCTTGCACTTTCCAATGTCATGCAGATAACCACCACGACTAATCTGATAACTTTCCTTCTGAGAATATCCAAGCCAGTTTGCGAGGTAGAAGGACAGCAATCCTACCTGGATGGAATGTGTATAGTTATTGACGTCATCCCGCTCCAGCATCATCAGGAGATGAACGACATCTTTCTGCTCATCCAGTCCCTCCACCATCGGTTGCAATGCATCATCCACCATGGTGGCGTTGAACTTGCCCACAGTCAGAGCTTCGAGAAAAGCATTTTGATAATTATGTACAGTCTGAATAAATTGGGACTTCATCTCTTCTTCAGGCGGTTCTTGCTTCGTACTTGCACTTAATCCCGAAGCATGTTTGGCGGCTGCAGCAAAAAATTCTGCTTCAGTGATTTCCTCTTCGCGTGATTCAATATCTACATAATCTACACGGTGCTGCATAAGCAAGGCGATATCCTCACTTTTGATCACAGTCCCCTTCCCGAGAACGTGTAATCCTGCATCACTGAATGTATCCGCAGTCAGACGGTCTCCGTCTTGCAGGTTCATAATATGGATTCTCAAATCGGTATTCCCCCTGAACAATTCATTATAGTAACAGCACCCAATGGAACGGGGCCACAAAAATACCTATACTTCTTTATATCGTTATAATTCTTCATTTCATACATAGTTCAAACGACCTTAATCGCAAAGGTAAATACGAACATATAAGACTTTATCCTCACTCCAAAATTCAAATTAGTCCCGGTTTCAAACGTTTAACTCGCGTGTCTCATCCTGTACCAGAGCAGGCTGAAGAAGTCCAAACGCGTTCGTTTGAACTTCTTCAAGAAATTTCGCACTAGATTTTGATCGAACCCAGACTTGCTCCATTCACAAATAAACGTTCGATGCTCTTCTCGACCGAAGGATCAGGAATTAGCGGCGGTGCCTGATGAGGCTTGGTACGTGCATCGATAATAATCTGATCACAACCCCAATGCTTGTGGTCGTATCTACTATTAACTCCATACATGTCATGTGACGGATTGCTACGGGTAAACGTGGCCCACAAGAAGTTACTGAGACTAGCACTCAGGAACGAACTGTCATCACAGAGGATAATCATCGGACATGAGTCCAGACCTTCCTGTTCTGACAATAGAGACGTAAATGCTTGCATCTCCTGCGCAGTATCGGCGTAACTTGTGAAGGCCGATGTCTGGATCGAAACAATGCCCGGCATGATGAGCTGTGGATTTTCATATCCGCGTATATTTTTCAAAGACTCTGGAACTTCCGTGCACAGATCCCGAACCTTGTCGCCATACGCTGCAAAAACGACCTTGCTGCCGCTGTTCAGTCCCGTACCCGAGTAATCAAGTGTATCAATCGTCGTATGGGTGTGGAAATGAATATCTCGTTGCAGATCCATGCGCTCCAAAATATAAGTCAGGAATTCTACTTCCTTATGGGTATCCAAAGGCTTCTGATCCTCAGCTGTAATAAACAGATATTTCGCCAGACTGAGCTGACCCGTACCCAAAATGCGGTTCGCAATCGTAAGCAACTCTGTCGGTTGTTTTACCGCCTGATACGGGGTGTAACGTTCACTGCCGATGGCGAACAACAAGGGATGAACCCCTGCCGCATCGACCGCATGTACTTCTTTCACACCTGGAATCTCCTGTTTGATCGCGTCTCCAGTAATCTCATGAATCAAATCGCCAAACGCTGTATCTTCTTGAGGAGGACGACCCACAACCGTAAACGGCCAAATCGCATTGGGTTTGGCATAGACTTTGTGCACACGCATTAACGGGAATTCATGCGTCAGACTGTAATAGCCCAGATGATCCCCGAACGGACCTTCGGGCTTCGTCTCGCCTGGATAGATATCACCCGTGATGACAAAATCGGCATCATTACTGATGCAATACCCGTCCTTGTAACTGTATCGGAAGCGACGTCCGGCGAGTAAACCGGCAAATGTCATCTCACTGAGTCCTTCAGGCAAAGGCATCACTGCCGAAAGTGTATGTGCTGGTGGACCACCAATGAAAATACTCACTTTCAGTGGTTCGCCTTTTTTGACCGCTTTGGCTTGATGTATACCGATTCCGCGATGAATCTGATAATGTAATCCAATTTCCTTGTTCATTTCAAAATCATTGCCATTCAACTGGACCCGGTACATCCCCAGATTGGAATTCATGATGCCTGGTTTATCCGGATCTTCCGAATATACTTGCGGCAGTGTCACGAATGCCCCACCATCCATCGGCCAATGCTTGATGAGCGGCAGGTCCGAGATTTGAATCTCTTGCGCGGATACGGGGAGGCTGATAGACTTCCGTTTCGGCAGCGCCTGCCATGCAGCAAGACCTGTACGGATATGTTGAAATGGCGTCTTAAGCGCCTTCATGGGATCGTCACGAACTGCCATGACCCGTTGTACGCCTTCGAGCGTACCGCGGAACATGAACTTGCTTCGTTCCACCGTGCCGAACAGATTCGATACAGCCTGGAACTTCGAGCCTTTGACATTTTCGAATAACAGCGCCGGGCCTTTAGCCTCGTGCACTTTCATATGGATCGCGGCCATCTCCAGATGAGGATCAACCTCTTCTTTGACCCGAATCAAATGACCGTGCTGCTCCAGATCGTTAATACAATCTTCCATATTGCGATATTTCATTGAATGGCTCCATTCTGTGTATGATAAATTGATTAAGTTCATAGATTCACATAAAGTCTCTTCTATCTTATCAAATGATCCACCGCTAAACAAAACTATATATGAAATTTTGTCGAGTATACTTCTATCAAAAAAAGCAATATGAAGCAATATGAATCCTGAACGCACAGGAATCAATTGTTTGCATATTGCTTTTTTCTATTCTGCGTGCCTTATGATGCACTAACCGATCTGGGAATCGTGACCACAAACTGCGTACCTTGTCCCACTTCGCTCTCGACATCAATTGTACATTGATGCAATTTCAAAATTTTAATCACAATGGACAACCCTAAACCATTGCCTCGAAGTGAGCTGCTTCGCGCTTTATCCACCATGTAGAATCGATCAAAGATATACGGGAGTGCTTCCTGTGGAATGCCTTGTCCAGAATCTCGAATCGATACCTTCACGAATGAAGATGACGTCTCAATTTCGACATGAATGGTACCGTTAGAACCCGTGTATTTGATTGCATTGTTGATTAAATTCTGCCAGACCTGATCAAACAGATCTTTGTCCACTGTGATCTCACAGGGCAACAAGTCCAATTCGATCTGTATGTCCTTCTGTGACCACTGCGGCTCCGCCAGCAGGATCGCCCTTCTTAATTGTTCATCCAACTGGAATGTGGTGAAGTGAACCGGATGATGCTCAGAATCGAGCGAGGCCAGCCGAAGCAGATTGTCACTGAGCCTCGATAAGCGCAGCGTTTCCTCATAGATAATATCCAGATGCTCCTTCTGCTCTTCCAATGGAATAACACCATCTTGCAGCGCTCTGGTAAATCCCCTGATCGACGTGAGCGGAGACTGCATTTCATGAGAGACGTTGCTGACAAAGTCATCACGAACCGAATCGATTTTTTGCAACTCACTGGCCATATGATTAAAGCTCTCCATCAGTTCCCCAAACTCATCCTGATTCTTATGTTTCAAGCGAACCGACAGATCACCTGATGACATCTCCTTTGCCGCAACTGTTAATTGCTTAATGGGTTTCACAATGTAGCCGGACATGAACAAGATTAACAAACTTCCAATGACCAGGACCGTTAACAGTGAGGTTAAGAGCGTGTTTCGCAGTGTGTGAAAAGAGAGGAAAAATCACTTTGAATCAGAAATGTCCCAATCCCCTCTTCTGTTCCGGGAACACCTATGGTCGCAATTCCATCTTTGCTGGATATAAACATGGCATCGGTTGTACCCTTTTCAAATAACGAATGGGCTTTGTCCTCTGGCAAGGCGGATAACACGTCACTTTGTGCATTCACGGGCGTAATATTTAAACCGTAGCGGGCAAAGATATCGAAACTTGATTTCACTTTTTCCGGATCATCGATCAGGTTAATCAGTGTAGCGAGATCTTCTGCAAAAGTAATCATCAAACGATTTGGCGTCTTTTCCTGAGACCCGTTATTGATCATAAAGGAGAGAATCAGACTCACCAGAACAATCCCGATAAATGTAGCTACGATGCGAAGGCGCAGGCTCTTCTTAAACATGTTCATGCCCGCTCCAGGCGATAACCAAGCCCTCTTATTGTTGAGATCGCTAATTCAGGGACGTGCTCAAGACGTTCCCTTAACCGCTTGATATGTACATCAACCGTACGCTCATCTCCCTCATAATCGATGCCCCATATATCATCGATAAGCTGTGTACGTGTGAATATTTTCCCTGGCGAACTCGCCAGAGAAAATAATAATTCACATTCCTTCTTTTTCAATTCGATCGTTTGTCCGTCCGCAACAACAACCATGAGATTGCCCAAATCAATCGTTACCCCGCTGACCTGAATCAGGTTCGATGAGCTTTTGTTATAGCGTTTCAGTAACGATTTTACACGCAGGATTAACTCCACAGGATCAAACGGTTTAACGAGGTAATCATCTGACCCGGCATTAAATCCTCTGACTTTGTCCTTGGATTCTCCCTTCGCAGTGACCATCAGGATCGGAATATCCAGATAGGATCGGATATCTTCCGTCAGCTCAATGCCGTCGATTCGCGGCATCATGACATCCACTATGGCCAGATCAACTTTCGTATGAGAGAGAGATCCAACGCCTCTTGACCGTCCGATGCTTCCAGCACGGAGAATTGATTTTTTTCAAGATAGATTCGGATTAATTTGCGGATATGGGAATCATCGTCCACCACCATAATCGTGTTCATGCAGCCATTATCCTTTCCGCAATTGGTTTTATTCGTATCGCAGGGATTCCATCGGGTCTAGCTTGGCCGCTTTTGATGATGGCATCAAACCAGCCATGATGCTGATCGCTGTACTTACCGCAATACCAAACAGGATATAATATCCCGAGAGATGAATGAGTTTTGCTCCAAACGCATTGTCCAATAGAATATTTAACACATAACTAATGATCACTGCAAAGATTACCGCAATAATACCACTAAATACGCCCAATAAGGCAGATTCCGAGAAGAATATGCGTTTGATATCTTTCTTCTTGCTCCGATCGCCCGAAGAATACCGATCTCCTTCGTCCGTTCCACGACACTAATATAGAGTACGACCAGTATCATAATACCCGACACGATTAACGAAATGCCTGCAATACCCGCAAGTACAATGGAAGCCATACTTACATATGTCGTGATATTCTCCATAACCTTGGCCATCTGGGAGCCTGCGAAGCCGGCATCAACAGCAGCTTCATTGATTTCATTAACATATTTCATATCGGTTGCGTAGGCATTAACCTGAATCGGCCCAATTGTTATTCCTTTGTCCGAGTACATTTGCCCTAACGTCTCTGATGAAATGTATCCTGGGGATTGTTGCATTGGAGAACGTGGATCTGCCGCTTCGTAGATCCCTGAGATCGTTACTTCTTTCTCCAACGTGACTGGCTTATTATTGCTATCCATCTCATTGATATAGAGAAATACAGACTTGCCAATCATGGATTCAGCTTGGTCATTTCCACTTAATTGTTTCGCCGTATCCAGAGGTATCAACATCTGATTTTCTACCGGCAGAACACCCGTTGTTAGTAATGCTGGATCAAAAGCATCCGTTAACGTTGTTACCTGCGCAAGACCCGCACTTTGTTTATCATTCACCATAGTCGATTGGCCTGTAATGGTGGTGATCGTCTCTACATGATCGACATTAGGAAAATTGCGAATCGTCTCAACATCAGCTTCGGTGAACAGTTCACCTGTCGCCATCAAGGCCTCCGGGCCTTGCATGTCTTTGGCTTCTTCACTTGGCTTGGTTATATCCACAAGCAAAGGGTCCATACTTGAATTGATCTCGTCGTTCATATACGTTGTTATACCATTCCCTAAGGAAAGCATCAGGAGTACACTTAATATACCTATGGATCCACCCAAAGCCACTAGTACATTACGCTTAGCGTTAAGTTTCATATTTTTAATTGCCATCTTGAAAGAAGCAAGTAAGCCCAAGCTTCGGGAAGAATCCTGACCACTTTCGTAAACAGCCGTAGAAGGATCTTTCAGATGAATATCGTCACTGATACGTCCCTCTTCCACTTTCACAATCCGTGTACCTGAGTCAGCGACTTTCTGAGAGTGAGTTACGGCGATGACCAACATGCCCTTCTTCGCTATACTGTCCAGTAAAGTGAGGATTTGATCTCCATTTTCCCGATCCAGCGCACCCGTTGGTTCATCTGCCAGAATAATGTCCGGATTGTTGGATAAAGCCCGTGCGATGGAAACACGCTGCTTCTGACCTCCAGATAATTGGTTGGGACGTTTGTTCAGATGATCCTTCAGTCCGACCTCTGTTAATATATCAACGGCACGCTGGTTCCGCTCCTTCTCATTGGTGTCCGTCATTTGCATCGCAATTGTCACATTTTCGAGGACAGACAGATGCGGGATCAGATTGAAATTTTGAAAGACAAAGCCGATATTATTCTTCCGATAATCATCCATTTCCTTCTCTGTCATGGCACTTAAATTCTTGCCACGAACAATGACTTCCCCTTCATAGTCGGAGTCCATGCCACCAATGATATTCATCAGTGTCGACTTACCACAGCCAGATTCACCAAGGATGGAGACAAATTCCCCCGTCTCAAAACTCAAATTCAATCCGTGGAGTACCGGGACTCTCTCTTTCCATATAAGGTGTATGATTTCTTCACATTTTTAACTTCGAGTATTTTCATATGAATCTCTTCCTCTCCTGATCATGCACGATGTCTATCTATTTAATGTTCATATCGTAACAAATCAGTGTGAACTGATAATGAACTGGAGCATCGGCCTGTTGGAGTTGGCTCGAACACAAATTATACGTAAAAAAACACCTACACTTACTTGAAATGAATCTTTCCAAGTAAGTGTAGGTGCAAAACAACCCAAATCCTTATAACTAAGGACTCGGGTTGGAAGGTTATTCTGTCATTGTAGTGTCAGTGTAAATAATCTGTAATTCAACTTATATCGTTTAGATTAATCCGGCTTTTTGCAGCAGTCTCTTCACAATCGCCGCCGATTGCGCACGACTAATGTCTGCCTCTGTCATCAGCTGGCCATCAGCACCTTGTACCAGCTCTTGTTTAATCGCCGATGCAACCGACTCCGCTGCCCATGACTGTACCTTAGCACTGTCGCTATATGCACTTATCAGACTCGTTGTCTCTGAAGCATCCGCCTGTGCCAGACCGACCAGTTTCATCGCACGTGACACAATGGTCAGCGCTTCAGCACGAGAGATTTCACTGTTCGGACGGAAGCTGTCGTCCGCATAACCCGTGATCAGTCCGTAGGATACGGCCGTCTGAACCTCATCCTCATACCAAGTGCCTGTCTTCACATCCGTGAACGATGCTGCTTCTGTGCTAATCGGGGAGTGTAGACCCAGACCTCTTAAGAGAACAGCCGTGAACTCTGCTCGTGTAATACTCCGATCCGGCGCAAACACGTCATCACCAGTACCTTGTACGATCAAACGGGATGCCAGATCATTTACGTCATCACGACTCCAGTGATTGGTTACATCGCTGAATGTTGCCGGATGATAGATCAGGGCATAGGTGCTGTTCGTTAAGCTGTTAATACTAGCGGAATCTTGTCCATTGCCTTTGATAACCTTGGTTGGCACATGCAGAAGGCTGCCATCAGGCTGAAGCACAACTCCAGTCGTGATTTTAGAACCATCCACACCCTCTGGCAATGTGATGGAGCGCTCTACATAAGCGTTAAAGCGATCCACATTAACTTGCTGTCCATTCCAAATGGCTTTCACTTCAAAATCAACCGGAGCTGCAACCAGCGTAGTGTTCTCCAGCTTGTCCGCTGCGGACTGAATGGCTGTTTGCTTGGAAGCAGCGCTAGGTACAATAGCAATCTGAATCGTGACATCTTCCATTGGAACAGTGCTTCCGAATTGGTTCAGAACCTGATCAATCTGAATCTGATTTGCGGGGAGGGTGTACGTACCACTATCTGTCTGAATGACAACTTCGGCACTGCTTCCTTCCATCGTTTTGACCAGCTTGCCATTCAGTTCACCAACGACCGCACCCTTTCCAGTACCTGTCATCGGCAGCAGAAGCGTTCTAAGTCCACTTCCAATCTGATTGATGACTTTGTCATTATCCACGTGAATCGTGGTAGTCACCTGATTGTTTACTGTTGCTGTAGTAGCCGTTGCAGATTGTTCCTGTTTCTGTCCGTTCACATAGATGTCTACCCCTTTGGTTGCCGCTGGAGTGGATGGAACAGGAGTAACGACGGGTGATACACTTCCTCCCGAAGATGAACCTGGATTCGGTGTAGAACCCGAGTTGCCACCACCTGAGTTGGCTGCTGTAATTGTGATTGCTCCACCGGACAATTGAGTGTAGCTCTCAGGTTCTACATTCGTAAAATGCCAATGTTCTGAATCCGTTTGATCTACAGAGAGCTGTTTCGTTCCAGGCGTCGCATTGTTTTTAGCTTTGATCTCGATATCAAACAGCTGCTGTTCGTCTACAATTGGATTGTTCCCTCCTGTAAAATCAACCCAAATGATTCGTACCCAGCCTTCCGCACTGTTAATTTCGTACTGGAAATCTGCTACACCCTCTTCATTTGGGGAGGTAGCGATGGCGTTGATCGATTTAGGCGTGATCCGAACAATTTCCAATGCAGACGTATCATAATCAATCTGCATATTATAAGCTTTCACTCCGAAATAGGACTTCTTCAATGAAACAGGTACATGAACGGTCTGCCCTGCCTGTACGCTCACATTTGCAAATTGTACTTGTGATGGTTCTACCGGTTCTGCTCCAGCTACATTCGGCAATATGAGTGAAGAGAGTAATGTCAGTGCGATCAGACCTGACATTGTTTTTCTGATTCTAGGACGTTTCTTTTTCGGTTGAAACATGTAATAGCCTCCATGTCTGTATCAATTGATAGATCGTATGGTAAAGATAGAAAAAGTGTTGTTATTCGTTAACTAAATTAAGAATATGAATTAATCAGGAAATTGTATTTTTTCTTTTCCAACAATGAATGTTCGTCTAGGCTCCGTATTTGGGTTTGAAGTGGAGTGGGTAATAACTTCAAGCACAAGATAATGATTCTCGTCCTCAGATGTAACACTGTGCTGTTCTCGTGTCTCCCCTACGATTGGCACCCTATCTTCTCCTAAAGCGTCTGTTGCGCGGTACCACTGATAAAAAGGTGTATTAAGGGTATCATCATAATCAATATCCATTAAGTGGTAATCAACAGCAACTGCACTCTCCATGTACTCCTTCAATTGACCATTCAGTACATACGGCGCATCATCCACTTGCTTAAAGGTCAACACATAGTCATTGTTTTTTCCGCCAAGTGTTTTGCCATTATATCCTTTTAGCAGAGCATCCATGTCCCCCAAAGTGGGTTCCGTATTACGGTCCACATCCATTCGGTTCATCTCTACATAAGAAAGCTGCGGCGAGTCATCATGTTACGAAGGTAATCGAACAGGTCTGCTGCATCCTGAGAATTCACTTTACCGTCTGCATTTACATCCCCTTTTTTACTAATGTAAAGTTCAATGTTATCCGTAACAGTCTCTGGTGTGCCAGAAATCATATAATTCGCTTTCAATTCAATGTTGATTTTGCCGCTTTGGCGAGGAATAATCACCAATGTACTGACAGGGGTTGTCATATTCTCATCTTGTCTCGTTTCTACATACGCCTCAGCGATGCTGTTATCACTTGAGCTGGCTATAGGCGGGCTATACTCATCGGATCGAAATTGGGTACTTAAATTGATTCTGACTGTATTATTGATGGTCACCTCAATGGACACATCCCGTGGATCATTTTGTTTCGATGAATAACTTAACCAGTTGATGCCATCATTAAGAACAGGTTGTGAAATATTTATTACCGGACCAATTGCTCCTGCGTTAGCCTGTGGGAGCGTTCCAGCAATAGGCAATGCAATGCCCAATCCGAGCGCAGTCAACATGCTTTTTTTCAATATTGGCTTAAGCCGTTTTTTGTTTTGTTTCCCCTTCAATTCATGTTCCTCCTCGTGTACATTTCATATTTGAACAACTACATGCTCAGTATAACGAGGCATTCTGAACCAATTCTGAACAGGACCATGGAACTATTCCCAGTTGTAATTCGACAAAAAACGCCATGGAGTAAGCCTCCATAGCGTTTTGAGCACAAATATTTTTCCAGTTTGGATTAAATCCGACTAAAAATTAAATTCCATCAACAATTCTTTTGGCTCTAACCTTCACCTCACGGTAAAGTTCATCCTCATCAATCGTCAGCAGTTTCCTGCCTCGCATGAGGATCTGACCGTTCACGATGGTCGTGTCCACATCCGCCCCATTTACACTGTAAGCCAGTAGCGACTCTATCTCATGTACCGGTTGAAGATGTGGTTTCGCCAGGTCTATCAGGATCAGATCCGCTTTGCGACCCACCTCAAGTATACCCACTTCATCCTGCAAACCCAGCAGACTAGCACTTCCGCGTGTAGCCATGTGTAGAACGTTCCTAGCTGGTAAGCGAGTGGGATCACCATAGTCGAGTTTTTGCAACCAGGTTGCGGCCTTGATCTCCTCGAACATATCCACGGTTGTAGCACTTCCCGCTCCATCGGTTCCAATTCCCACGTTCATTCCCTGAGCCAACATCTCGGTAATCGGAGCAATTCCACACCCCAGCTTCAGATTACTAACCGGATTGTGCGCTACACCGCCGCGCATTCCCTTCAATCTGCCGATATCCCTGCGATTGAGGTGTACACCATGCGCAAGCAGTACATGTGCCTGTTCGAACATCCCCGCTTCTTCCAAATACGCTGTCGGTGTCATGCCGTAACGCTCACGAATCTTCACAACTTCTTCCTTTGTCTCAGCCAGATGGATATGCAACGGGATATCCTCCCTGACAGCCATAGCTATGACTTCACGAAGCGGCTCTATAGGACATGTGTAAGGGGAGTGGGGTCCATACATGGTTGTAATTCGCCCATCGGCAGCTCCAGACCAGCGCTCTACAAGATCAATTGCTTCCTGCAACCTGCGTCCTCCATCGTCCTCCATGAATACCATTCCTCGTGTCAACGATGCCCGGATACCTGTTTGCTTCACCACTTCGGCAATCTCGTTCATATGAATGTACATATCCGCAAAAGCAGTGGTACCCGAACGAATCATCTCGGCAATGGATAACTGGGCCCCCAGTAGATGTCTTCCGGGGTCATCCGTGCTTCGGCAGGCAGCATTTTACGCTCGAGCCAGTCCATCAGCTTCAGATCATCCGAGAATCCGCGGAGCAGACTCATCGGGGTATGTTGATGGGCATTTATCAGTCCCGGCATAGCCATTTTATTACGGCCATCGATAATCTCGTCTTCAGGCTGCGCAGCAATATGGTTCGCAATCTGTACAATGCGATCTCCTTCAACACGAATATCCCCATGAAGGGGGCCTCGGCATCTTGCATCGTTAGGATCATAACTTGCTGGATCAATATACTCATTACATTCACGGCTCCTCCGGATTGGTTATCGTTCCTTCCATATCCGAGGGTAAGCCTTTACGTAACGGCAAGGTCAAGTCATTTTAATTTTTGAATCGTCATCTTTCTGAAAGTTTGGATAAAGGGTTTGGGATCAATTTCAACCATATATGGATACACGCCTGTACTTGTGTGCAGATAAAAGAATCCACCTTCATCACCCATCCGGCGAAATGACATGTCAAACACTTCCGTGAGGTTGAACTCGCGGTATTTGGTCACAATTTTATCTGGATACAGAATCATGGAGCGGGCATTCATCTCAATCTCTTGGGCGAGACCCGTCACTTCTCTCTGCACTTTGTAATAAGGTAATACAGCAACGCAGTTCATGATCCGCCTCCATTCATGCCATGATTATGATTCCATCATAGCAGATCGGAGGCGGCCAGCAAAAGAACATGAAGCTAGGTGATCTTGGTCGTCACCTGTAAAGGCATATGAAGCGCATCCTGAATGTCCTGCAACGAGAGAACCTGTTCGATATGAAACACACCATGCGGCAAAACGGACTCTGTTTTATATACGTGTTCGGCAACGGCTGCCGCTACAGCTGCTGTGGCATCTGCTTCCTTATCGCCAACGAGTAGTTGTTCCACGCGGACCTGTTCACCATTTTCCCATCCTATGGCATCGACCTTGACCGCATACATCGGCTCTCCTCCAGGAATTAATCCAAATGCCTTAACCGTTGCATTACGAATAGACGGGATGCGAAGCAACGAGAACAACCCTGCACGTTTGGTGATTGCCATGGATGTGGTGATCCAGCGGGAGTCCAGACATAATCGGGTGGATACAGTTGGAATACGTAACGTCCGAGCAACCACATGCTGATCCGAAAAGTTAAATCGGTAGGCCTTCCGGTTCCCCAGTTTTGCTCCAAAATCAATCCTTTTGCCATCTCCGAAGCTTTGCACCTCAGCAGATTTGCCTTTTTGCATCACCTGGTAGGTGGCATTCATCTGATCAACGGTCCACTCCACAGCAGCTTTTCCGTGCTTCTCTCCAAGTCCCAGCATCACGGTAATATCTGCTTCCTCCACCTGATCCATATGCATGGTCGCTTCGCGTACCAGCAGGTTAGTCACTCCTGGTGATAATCCAACGCTGAGTATCGCGGTCGATTTGGAACGTTGCATTTGGGTGTGCAGCTGTTCAACCTGCGCGAGAAAATCATATTTTGCAGAAATATCAATATAGTCCGTTCCAGCTTGTGCGCAGGATTCAACAAACCGGGTATCACTCTGATCAACACACATGATGACCAGCTTCACAGAACGTAACATGGCTGGCTCCACAGGTTTGGTCACATCCAATTGCAGCGGCAGTACCGTACCCCCTGTAGATCGGCTGAATTCTTCCGCACGATTCATGCGTGTACCCGCTGCCCATACTTTACCCGGGAACAAACGTCCCAGCTGAGTACATATCATCTGCCCCACTTGACCATAACCGCCAACGACCCAGATCTGATCTTTCACAGGCTTTACATTAGATTCGACTTGCATAATACCCCTCCACCCAGAACGCCCCGAAGTAACGTGTAATATGTGAGAAACCGCATTCGGTCAGGAGCTGAGTCATCTCTTCAGAGTATATGGGATCGGATTCGCGGCCCAGGGAAGCAGCAAAGCGCTCCCACTCTTCCGGAAGCACACCTGCACTTAACATGTGATCCTTCCAAGCTTGCATCATGACTGGATGTGCAGGTGAACGAAGATCCGCATTTACAGCCGCAATGATTAGGGGTGCACCCGGTTTAAGTCTCGCTGCAAGGCCCGTCAGGAATGCTCTCTTAGCCTCCATCCCCTGAAGAAAATGCAACATGAGCATGCTTGTCGCTCCATCATATAAAATATCCTCCGGCAATGCTTCAACCGTGACGGGTTGCAGTCTCACTCTGGAGGCAATACCCGCTTCCTTAACTCGTTTCTCGGCAAGTTGCAGCATGGGTTGTGAAGGATCTACTCCGGTGAACACCCACCCGGTATGGTGTGATCCAAGCAGAGCTAATTCTTTGCCCCCTCCTGCTCCAGTAACAAGTATATGAATATCGTTGTTATCCGCAAAAGATGCTGCAAGCAGCCTTTCCATTAGATCATGCATATGAGAATAACCCGGAATTTTCAGGGCTATCGATTGTTCGTAACGTTGCACATCGGCCGTTTCCCAGCTCATCGGGGATGAATTGTGATTCATGGATATCGCACTCCTCTTGAATTGAAGTTAGACTTGACTCGTTGTTCGTCTAATTTCATTATAGAAGGATACGCCCAGCCTACAATCCCAGAACATTGGGATATGCGCATAGAGAGGAGAAATCTTGTTGACATCACGTATTGATCGGAGCCACAGACTTATCACTTCTCTTGAAAAAGGAACCTGGACCTCACGTACCTACCGGGAAGCTGTTCTCAAGCAGATCCTTACGGTTGTACCATACGACGCGTACTGTTTCACCACCGTTGATCCACTGACTCTTCTCTCCACAGGAGCTGTGACAGAAGAAGGCATTGAAGCCATTCATGATCGGTTATTCGTCAATGAATACATGGAAGAAGATATACATAAATACGCTGAGTTAATACGAAGTGGTGAACATACAGCTATTCTTTATGCATCCATAAACGCACACCCTGAACAAAGCTCAAGATATATCAACATTCTTCTGCCAGCGGGGTTCGGGGATGAACTGCGCGCTGTATTGGTCAGTGGAGACGCTTGTTGGGGATATTTGACCCTATATCGCAAGACTGAGAATTCTTTCTTTACAGAAGAAGAACGGTTGCTGATTCAGGCCTGGACGGCTTCTATTGCATTGATGCTGCGGTCCACAAGTCTGACCCTTGTGGAGGAGATCACGAATGGAAGTCCTGAGGAACCCGGGATCATGATCACCTCGGATACGTTCCAGCTCTTATCCCTGAACGCACCGGCAGCGTATTGGCTGTCCCAATTGCGTATGCTGGAACATGTAGGCCGGATGTTCTGCCCCGTCCGGTACGTGCAGTGAGTTCCCACTTGCAGCGCAAAAATCAGGCAGAACAGGCTAAAAATACTCAGATCGCTCCCGACTCACCATCCAAAGTCTGCATTCAACTTCCGGATGGGCGTTACCTCATACTTCATGCCAGTCTCATGCAACAACTTGCAGGACCCGAACAGATTGCCATCCGTTTGGAGCAGGCGATGCCGCAGGATTTGCTGCCCTTGCTTGCCGAGAGCCATGGATTATCCAATCGAGAACGGGAACTGCTCGGTTATGTATTGCGTAGCTACTCTTCCAAAGAAATTGCTGCAGCGATGCATATCTCTGTTTACACCGTTCAGGATCATTTGAAATCCATTTTCGCCAAAACCAAGGTTTCCTCCCGTCGAGAGCTTATCTGGTATTTCGTTTCCCGTTTTCAACTGTCGGATGAACCTGCGATATAACGAGACAGAACAGACGAACAATCGCTCAATAGACTACGAATAATAACAATCTACATTGTTTCTGGCATACAGCAAAAAAGAAGCCAATCCTTGAAGGATCGGCTTCTTCTTACGCTTTTGCTACGTTTAACACGTTCTATATCCCATATATTCACAACAACACCGTCTTAATCACGTGAATATCATATCCTACGATTTTGCAGGTTTCCGAGTAGGCTTGGATGAGTTAGATTTCTTGTTCTTTTTCTTACTCACTTCCACAACTACAGGCTCCTGCGGGTGTTCTAGCGGGTACATTTTACGGAATAATAACGTCTGTAGTACCAGGAACGAACCCCCAACCGTCCAGTAGAGCGGCATGGCTGCCGGGGCTGATAGAGAAAAGAATGCCATCATTAACGGGGAGATATACCCCATAATAGCGAACTGTTTTCGCTGCTCAGGCGCCATATTGGCTTGTGATACCTTGGCTTGAATCAGATAAATGACCGCAACCACCACAGCGAGTACGTAATCCGGCGCGCCCAGTTTAAACCACAGGAACGAATGGGAGGACAACTCCGGTGTAAGTCGGATGGCTGTGTATATCCCGGACAGAATAGGCAACTGTATAAGCATCGGCAAGCAACCAATGTTCAGCGGATTGAACTTGTGTTTCTTGTATAGTTCCATCGTTTCCTGTGACAGCTTTTGCTTATCAGCAGGGTCATTTTTGCCTTCATATTTTTTCTTGAGCGCATCCATTTCTGGTTTCATGGCGTTCATGATGACTCGTGTTCCCTGCTGGGACTTGGCTTGACGCATCATCAATGGTAACAGTGCCAGACGAATGACCAGCGTAATGACGATAATTGCGACCCCGTAACTTCCGCTAAATAGGGTAGCAATATGCTGAATCAGATACGACAGCGGAAATACAATATAGTGATTAAAAAATCCCGGTGTCGATGAAGTAATCTCCGACACGTTGTTACTGCATCCGGCAAGCAGCATGACTGCAAACAAAATGGCAATCAGGCCATAGACCCGTCCCTTGCCCGATCTAAAAGTGAATCCCTTGTTAGTTTTATGTTCCATATATATCCTCCTCGTTGATTTGTTGACCCATCGTTCAACGAGGAATGACAATCTGAATCATCTTCATCGGGCGCTTCTCTTCGTCTGATCAAGCGGCTCCAGACTTCCTGTCTGTGTTGTCTATCCAAGCACAATGCGGGAAGTACTGGTTCAAGTCCACCACCCACGCCACCTTCCATCCAGTACTCTGTCATGCCACAGTGTAGATGGGCAATATAAGCATAGCTAACGGTGAAGATGAGTCCAATCGAGAATAAATATGGTAAAAACTCCTGCAGTTCAAACAAGGGATTCACCCCCTTTATAGGTTAGTTTTTATATTATAACACTTACATATTGTTTTTGCATAAATCCATATATGAAAAAAGTTATTATTCAACTACTCCGTTCTCAATTTGGACATTTCTAGCTCAGCTTTGTGTTTGGCAACGTTATAAGAAGGCCAGGCACGATTGGATGTATCCATCTCCAGATAAGCTTGACGTTCCAGCATTTCTCTCTTGAGATCCGGGTACTCCTTCAGCGCAAACTCTCGAAGTAACGGAGTTGCATCAGCCGATAGACTTGCCAGGTAGGTGACATCAATATCGCCAGTCTGGTGGTAACGTTCTATGTTCAATTCGGCAATTCTGCGATCCATGCCCACATAATTGACCGCAACATAGGCAGTAAGCGCCAGTATAATATAGCAGCGAATCAGTGGAATCGACGTATACCGTATACGAAGGCCGGCAATCAGCAACAGAAGTGCCAGAAAAATCATGAATGCGTGTACCAGAAACCGAATGTAGGTATATCCATATGCTTGCTCATACAGATTTAGGCGCATAAACGCGGAATATAACATAATTGCTGAACAGCTGACCAGGATCAGGAGCAGTACCTGATGTACGATGGAACCCGCTTTTCCACTCGGACGCGTAAATTGCAAAGCAACAATAAGAATAAAAAAGTTAATACCCGTAACGAGAATCAACTCGGCGAATCCACTTCTCGCATACTCCGCGTAAGACAAGTCTACCGGAAGTTGTCCCTCTCCCGCACCAAACAGATACGAAAACTGTACAAGCACAAACAAAACGTACACACCGTTGATGACGATCAGCATCGTACCCATAATGATGGGGTCCAACCTGAATGGTTCCCGCTGAACCGGAGTGCGTTCTCCATTTTTCCAATGTGCATTCTCTCTCTTCTCTGCCTCATATTGCATCGGCTGCACAAATCCCCATACATAACCGAATAGCAATATGCCCGCGACGAGAACCCAGATGATTCTGGGCAATCCTGGCGTAAAAGTTAGTTGATTCAGCCACTCCGGGAAACCGGATAAATATTGATCGAAGACTCCGTCAGCTGAAGACAGTAATGCGATGACAACGATAAGAATAGGCAAAGACGCCACAAGACCGATGAGCACTTTGAAAACAACTGTTTTCTGTGATTTGCCCATGCCACGCCCCCTGCTCTCACAGCAATGACCCCAACAGTCCCCCAATGACGTATGGCTTGAGGCAGTAAATGGTCAATCGCCGTACCAATCAACCCGATCTCCCACCACTGTTTCTGTTTTCTACCCATCAGATAAGTCATATGTAAGATGATTAGGCCCGGTACAACCAGGAAATTAAGAACACGCAGCAGTTCATTGTCGTATAACAGAAACGTTAGTGATAACAACAACACTACACCCGCCACAAAAGCATCAATGAACTTGAAGGACCTTATACGATCCCGTGCAAACAAATACATGAACACATAAAAGAGAATAACGAAGATTGGATACGATACGCCAAGCTCATTACCATAGAATAAATACTGGTGAATGATCGCCAGCATCCATGCAGACAGTAGCGTGATTAGAGCACGGTGCGGTGAAGCCATTATTTTATCAATCATGGGAAAAACCTCCATTAACCTTTCTATGACTAATTCTAGATGATAAAATAGGAATATAAATAGAAATTAAAATCAGCAAAACTTCTTATTTTAGAGGAATCCGTCAGTGTTCACCTCCAGGAGGCAATCATCACTTTGAAATTACATCAGCAATACCTGCTATTACATCGCCAATTCGGTCACCATAGAGAACATGAACTTACGCTTGCTGACCTCGCTGAATTACTCGATTGCACGCATCGTAACACATTAACAATTGTCAAAAAGATGGTTGCTCAAGACTGGATACGTTGGGTTTCTCAGCGTGGACGCGGTCGCCGTTCTTCACTGACCTTGCTCATCCCGGCTGATCAAATCGCCGCTGAATACATGATGCAGGCCATGAATCGCCGGGAATTGCAGGAAGCTGCCGAGCAGGTGAGTGCATTCTCCAGTTCAACAGCCATGCAGGATCATCTAAACCAGTGGTTACTAGGATATTCAGGCCATCATACAGAAGCAGGCACCAATAATGAGCAGATTGATACACTTCGGTTACCCCTGCGCCAACAGCTTCATGCGCTTGATCCGCTGTACATTAATTTGCTCGCTGAGTCCTTTGTTACCAGTCATGTCTTTGACGGGTTGGTTCAGCGGGGTGATCAAGGCGAGATTCTCCCCTGTCTCGCTCATACCTGGGATGTTAGTGCAGACCGACAGACCTGGACGTTTTATTTACGAAAAGGCATTATATTTCACAATGGTTAGCTGCTGACAGCTCATGATATTGTGCATACGTTTGAACGGCTGCAATCCACAGTTCGGCGGACACTGTACCGTGATGTAAGTAAACAGATTTTATCTATCGAAGCGGTCGATTACTTAACCGTGTGTTTTCAGCTTCAAGAGCCTCACGAATTGTTTTTGTCTTTCCTGACGACAAGTCGTGCGGCAATTGTACCTTCACCCGGAACACACGAACAGAGCAAGAAGCATACGGGTGATGTCGATGGAATGCAAAAACCTGTCGGAACCGGGCCGTTCAAGGTTACTGCTTGGGATGATCACTTGTGCAGACTTGAAGCCTTTTCATCGTATTTCCAGGGTAGAGCTCATATGGATCGGGTAGATATTCTGCAAATTCCGTGGAGTGCCTCGGACAAAATGGATGGTCATCAAGAGATCGAAACTCCATTCTTCCACCTTGTCCATAATCCGTCTTCGTCTGCAAGTTCAGACTGGACACAGATTAGTGCAGGTGTAATGGTTCATAAATTACTCACGTGTAATACGCAAAAACCGGACCGTTAAACGATCCGGAAGTAAGAGCTCACATCCAGTCATGCCTTGCTGGCATGTATAGAGATGACCGATATGCAGATGACTCTGAGATCGCGGTACCTGATTTTAGTGCGGTGAGTACCCGGATGGTCCAGGTCCATTCGGCGGGATGTAGCGATAGATCTCAACGACTCACTGCCACTCCTCCCATTTCCCTGCACATTGCAACCATTCCACAATACCGCAGGGATGCTCAACAACTGGCATCTATTTTGGAGCAGTGCGGTTACTCCTGTACCGTCCGCACAGGCACGATGGAGCAGTTCAAAGGAGATCTGCGGCTGGAGTCTGATCTGATTCTCTTTCTCTGATTCGGGACAGAGACGAAGAACTGCGCAGGTATGATCTCTACTCTACGGTGTCTGAGCATCTGGAAGATTCGGCTCGGATGACGATTCATAAGATGTTGCAATCCGTTGTTGCCTCTCCGATTGCAGCAGATCGAACTGCTGAATTAGATCGAATTGAGCGATTCTTGGTTAGCCAGAATTTACTCTTCCATTTATCCAAAAAACCGGTAGAAACCGCTTATTTGCCTTCCGTGCGCGGCCTATCTTTCAACAGCCAGGGCTGGGTGAACCTGCGTCATATCTGGTTTCCGTCGCAGCTAAAGAATTGAGAAGGATTTGGACTATGCTAAAATAAGAAAATGACATTAACTGAAACCCTACATTATAAATTGCACCACATTAAGGAGGCATTACATTCATGAGTAAACTAATTTTCTTTCTTGGCGGTGCCGGGAGCGGCAAAACCACGCTTGCCAAAGCCCTTTCCCGTAAACATAAAGCTGCTTTCTTCGACATGGATATCCTGCTTCGTCCCGCGGCTGAGGCAATCATGACCCTTCAGGGACTCGATCCTTCCGACCGGGATTCACCTGAATACAAACGGCTGTGCCGTGATCTTGGGTATCGCATTACGATGGACGCCGCACTAGATAACGTGCAGCTGGGTATTGATACAATTGTTGTCGGGCCATTTACCAAAGAAATCGGAACAACGGATTGGATTGCTCAGGAACTTGCACGGATTGCACGTTCTCTGGAAGATACGGATGTGCGGGTGGCTTATATTTATCTGGAGAATGAAGCCTTGTATCACAAGCGGATTACAGCGAGACAATCTCCATTGGATGAATGGAAACTTGATAACTGGGATACCTTCACAGCTTCTCTCGTTCGTAAAGAAGTAGCTTGGTCGCTCCCTGCTTCATCCGTCGCTTACATTGACAACTCCAGTGATGATCCGGCCATTGCCTATGCCGAACTTGAACGACGGATGTACGAGTAAAAAATGTATCACTTCTTCACTTAACTTACTTAGATGATAGATAGAATAAACGCTACTCTCGCCAAGTTGTGACTTGCTTCTTGAACTCTAACGAATCTGAGGCACCTTATTGCCTTGTTTAGACTGATATTAAAATTCTAACGAACCTCAGTAACACTAAACGGGAGAGAACGAGTACAAAATGGCAGAAATACGCTAAAATTAAAGAGATAAGGTGTCTCTGATTCGTTACGATTGTAATATGGCTCATAACCTTGAAATAGGGTGTGTCAGGTTCGTTAGCGCTAAGATTAAAAAAAAGGACCTGTCTCACCGAGCCTCGCAGGCCGATGAAACTGATCCTTTTTACCATCAAATAGCCACTCAAGCCCCTCCGAAAGATGAACCTTCTCTCCCAATGGGACATCTAACATGAAATGAATTGAGCAGAATACTTCTCATTCGTCCTTTGCCTTATCATTACCTTGTCATTACCTTGTCATTACCGATCATTTCCCCAGCTATGCGCTGAGCATAAAATATACATAAATCCCATCCCTTATCCGCGCTGACGCGCCGCATGACGTTCAGCAATACGAGCCGTAATTATTCCATGGCTTTCATCAATCTCTTCCGGTGTACACGCTGCTTTCAGCTCATATACTTTCACCGGCGAACGATCAATGATATCCAGAAATGAATCAAAGAATGTCATGTCTTTACTATGAATATATGGACACCAATGGTCTGCCAACCCTACGGTTTCATGAATATGTACGCCAACCACGTGATCAATCAATGCGTTAGCCTCACGTACATTATCGTACAGCCCCATCCGATCCATCATCATGCCATGACCAATATCGTACCAGAGACCAAGCGGTGCGCCTTTCATGCGTCCAATAATGGTTCCTGCTTCATGCAATGTCGGCATCTGATAACAGCGTGAACGGGTCTCAATACCGAAATTCACCCGTACCCCGCTGCTCTGACAACTCACACACCTCTTCCAGACTCTCCTGAATCCGGCTCAGGTAATGTGCGCTAGCATCTTCCCGCTTCTCCAGCATCTCTTGCCATAAAGATTGATATGCGGGTGAATCCGGCCCTTGATCATGATATATCTTTTTTAACGCTTCATCTATATTGTATTCAAACGGCACCTCACCGGGATGTACAACGACCGCCTTGGCACCATATCGATGTGCGTACTCGGCTGAGCGAAGCAACAGTTCAATTGCCCGTTTGCGGCGCGGCTCATCGTCGAATCCAAGCAGGACGGAATCTGTCCCATAATCCGGATCAGCCACATGCGGAAATGTATTATGCACACTGGATACACCGATCTCACCCCGTTCAATCATCGGCTCTATCGTCTTCAGCATCTCTTCCGTGACGTTGTAGTTCAGTTCAACCTGTCTAAATCCGAGAGACTTGATCTCCTCGATCATACCTTGTCCGGTCGTATGACGTTTAATATTCCAACATGTCGAGAACGAATATTCCTGTTTGTCCGTATACATGATTGTTCCTCCTGCCTCTCATTCTATCGCCTATTCATATTCCATTTTATCTCTATCTATATAAGTTGAACCAATACACTTACACTAGATCACTCCAATTGCAGTACCATCTTCTGATCGCTGTTATCCCCAGATTTTTCTGATCCCCTTCTCCACACGGGAATAATCCGGTGATAGCTTGTGCTTCCGATGCAGCTTTCTTGCAGAAAGCTTTCAGGCGAACGCTTCGCTTCTTCAGATCGGTTCTGCACTCTTCGTTCTCGTGTAAATGTTCAGTCCATCTTATCCACCTATTCATTCCTCTATCCGTTATCCTCATGCAGGGTCAATTCAAATCTCATCTTGTTCGCAGTCTTTCCAGGTACATACCGATAGATGATCTCCGCATGATTTACGTACATTAACACGGATGGTTCAGGCGCCTCAGCCTTTACTGTACACGTAAGCCCAGGGAACTGCCATAAGGCAGGCGTAATATCCTGCTGACGGAGGGAAGGCCCTCTGATTTCAAAATAAACGTCTATCTCATCCACGGTATCCAAGTCGACATCAATGGTTAACGAATCTGGCGTCAGATCCGCATCAAACGTCACTCCCCGCAGATGACTGTTCCATCCCTCCCCTACCTCACGGCGGATCAAGCGGAGATAATAACGCTCTCCCGTCTGCGTCTGCCAGTGGATTGTGGCTGGATGCATCTGGCCGTTGGTATTCACACTTCCCGACATGGCACCGATCATCCGATTCTCACCAATCCAGGCGTTGGCAGTACATAGATTCCGATTGGACGCTGGATCATGGCGCTCACACAGTTCCATGAATTGTTTCCGCACAAGCCGATCCTCTTGATGAGCCCTGAAATACGGCACGGCTTCTGCGGGCACATCCACCCCAAGGAGGGCAATCAGCGGATCATGGCCTGACTCACAGTTAATGCCTGCCAGATATTCATACCCTTCACCAAGCATCAGATAGATAAATACACCAATTGAACTATGCTCCCGCATCTCCATGTCATACGCCCGAGAAAATGGGCCGGAGAGATTCTCAAGGTTCGCATTGTAATATAGCGCAATGTTATTCCACAGCCCATGTTCAATCCGGTGTCCAATTTCAACCAAACGTTCGGTGAGTCCATACTTTCGATACATGCCGAGCACGGACAGATCCACCCCGTAATAGGTTGTCGTATTGAATTCAGCGAATGTACCGTCGTACACTTCAAACTCCTTCATCATTCTCTCTGCCTGTTCATCCGAATGCTGAATCCATTCGGCTCGGTTCAAGCGATGGCCGTAGTAGTGGGTGATGAAAATATGCATTAACTCAATATTGGTGTTCATGGGGATGACGTCGGATAACCTGCGTTCTATTGACCCTTGAACAGCCAATGCCATGGCATGGTCCATCCGTTTCATGAGTGTTTCCGGTATAAGTTCGGAGAATTCGGCAGTTACGACCACACAGACACAAGCGATAAACTCGCGCCAGTTGGGATCATAACTGATCCAGACCGGTGGCAGGACCTGATTCACTGCCGAATGAAAGAGGCGCTTCAGTTGTTTGGAATCTGCCGTCTCTGTGAGCAGAGAACTCTCTTCCTGTAGTTTATGGATAAACTGCGCAGACACCTTCTCAAAGGTGCGTTCCAGGAAATAGGCCGTGCCTGGCGCAAAAGATTTCCAAGCATAGTGACCCGCTGGTGGATGCACATCATTGGGTCGGGTCGCGAAGGTTCCGTGATAGATCTCATCCGGAGCGTCATATTGAACATCGAGCACCTTGTGGAACACCCGTATCGCGCGTTCCACATCACCAGGCTCATTTCGAACCAACAACCCCAGCGCATAATGTGCACTGGCTCGTGTGCTGTGCTGCGATGAATCCTCTTCTTCGAAACTGCGAAGCAGATCCATTTCCTTGTCATAGAAGCTATCCATCATCAACATGGACTGATTCACTAGATACTGCTGTTCTTTCGACATTTTCTCTACCACTCGTTGTGTCATGTCATGCAACCTCCCGAGACTATTAACCTTTTACAGCACCTACCATTACGCCACTGATAAAGTACCGCTGCAACCATGGATACACCAGCAGGATCGGTAATGTTGAGAATATAACGCTGGCTGCTTTCAGACTCTCAGGCAGGACTTGGACCGCACCAATGCCTTCATTCTGCATCAGTTCTGTAATCTGGTTTTGCTGAATCATCTGATACAACTTCAATTGCAAAGGGTATAGCTCAGGCTTGGTAATATACATGAGTGCATCCTGGAAACCATTCCAGCGTCCCACAGCGTAGAATAGACTCAGTGTTGCCATAACCGGAAGGGATAGCGGCAAAATAATGCGCATTAGTGTTCCGAAGTGGCTGCTTCCATCAATACCCGCCGCTTCTTCCAGACTCTCAGGAATTCCTCGGAAGAAGGTAATGAGAATGATCATATAGAACGGACTAATCAATCCAGGCAAAATAAGTCCCCATGTGCTGTCGAGCAGATGCAGATTTTTGATCAGAATGTACTCGGGAATGATGCCTCCACTGAAGAACATCGTTACCACAATGACAAGCATGAACCACTTGCGACCCTTCAGATTACTCTTCGCCAGCGGGTATGCCGCAGCAATGGTCATCGCCATGCTCAGCACCGTACTCAGAACGGTCAGCCACACGGTATAGATGAGAGAACGAATCATCGATCCATCTGCAAATACTTTGCTATACGCTTCAAAGGATAACTCTTTGGGGAAAAAGGAAACTTCTCCTGAACCGATTGCCCGGTTCGAACTGAGCGAGATCGCAATAATATGAATGAATGGTGCAAGACACAGCACCATCGTAATGATAATAAGAATGACGTTGACCGTGTTGAATATTCGATTCGCCGTGTTTTCAGACATCCCACTCACTCCTTACAGATCATATATTGATTCAATGCACTACATAATGCTCTCATCGGTTAGCTTCTTGGACGTATAGTTCGCTCCGAGTATGAAGACAAGTCCAACTAATGCCTGGAACAGACCTACAGCTGTTGCGAGTGTAACCTGACCCGACTGCAAACCGACACGATACACAAACGTGCTGAGTACATCCGAGTATTCACGTACAGCGACATTACCGATAATAAACGGCCGGTCGAAGCCGATGGAGATCATGTTGCCGACATTGATGATCAATAAGGTAACAATCGTCGTTTTGATGCCTGGCAAGGAGATATGCCAGATTCTGCGCAGCCGACTTGCTCCATCCACCTCGGCCGCTTCGTACAGTTCCCGGTTAATGCCTGTCAGGGATGCCAGATACAGAATCGTACCCCAGCCGGCACTCTGCCACACGCCTACCGCGAGATATGTGAAGAGCCAGTAGTTTTTGTCTGAAAGGAAAGGCAATGGATCGAATCCCATGCTCATCAAGATATTGTTAATAAAACCCGATTGTGTACCGAATACCTGAAGTACGATTCCTCCAATAATCACCCAGGAAATAAAGTGAGGAATGTACAGTAAAGTCTGTGCCAGCTTCTTGAACCAGGCCTTCTTCAGCTCGAATAACAAGATGGCCAGTATAAGCGGCGCCGGGAAGGACACCAATAGATCCAGCAGGTTAAGCACTAACGTGTTGCGTAATGCCGTGTAAAACCCCTGATTTTGAAACACTTCTCTAAAAGCATCCAAGCCAATCCATTCACTGCCGGTGATCCCTTGAAAAAAGTTAAAATCCTTGAACGCAATCTGCACGCCATACATTGGCCCATACTTGAAAATAATGAAGTAGATCATGGGCAGTAGGAGCAACGCATATAGTTGCCAGTTTCTGCGGAAATAGATGCTTGTTTTCATAAACCTTCCCCCATGTCATTCAGGATTCTTCATTAAGGCGATGTTGCCATCGCCCTAATGAAATCCCTGTTCTTTGTTGTCGTGCACATCGGATGTGATCTCTACTCTGCTTATTTCATTGCTTTGTAAGCTTCAGTACGTTCATCCAGGATCGCTTGACCACCACTCGCCATGTAATCCTTCATCATGCTGTCATACGTGGCTTCAAAGTCAGCAGGTTTGGAAATGGTTGTTTTCACAAAGAACTCCATAAACTTGTCTTTCAGGCCGTTACCGTAACGTGCTTCTGCATCAATCGGTTTGGAGAAGCGTACCGGTTGAATCGTGTCCGTGTTGGAAATGGCTACCGATTTGCGCATATCATCCCGATACTTTGATTCTACGTGTACGACATAAGCCTCTTCATTTTTCTTGTCATCCCCAACGTATTTACCGTTGACGATAATGGCAATGTCACCGGAATTATAGATACGACCTGCGATTTCAGGAGAAGCATCATCTTTGATCAATGGCACACCATCCACAAGCTCATAGTTCTCATTTTCAACACCGAATTGCAGGTCGAACAAGTTGTTGCCCGAAGCCATCCAATCCAGATACTTCATCGCTGCTTCCGCATTTTTGCTCGATTTCGGAATCATGACATACATCGCATTGGGTGCATATGCCGGTTTGGCGAATTTGCCTTCGGAGTTTTTGAATGCATCAATCGGTGTAATTACTGCATCAGGTTTATTGGTTTGCAGGTTTTTGTACGTACCGGAGATGTAAATCTCCCCGCATCCTCGGTGTAGAATCCAACTTTGCCGTTAGATACATCTTCCCACAGCTTTTTCTTATCTTTGTCGAGTCCAAAGTCCTTGCTCATTAATCCTTCATTATAGAGTGTGTTCATATATTTCAGAGCGTCCTTGAAACCAGGCAACAACGTTGGATAGTCATTGGAACCCAGTTGTTGTGTTAATGTATATTTTTGTTCTTCCGTCAGCGGCTCAATGAATGACCAGATCAGTGGTTCATATTGAGCCGAAGCAATGGACATCCCCATAGGAATAAGTCCTGTGCCAACCTTGCCCGGATCTTTTTCCTTAAAGGCCTTCAATGTAGTATGCAACTCCTCAGCTGTCTCAGGTGAAGGCAGTCCGAGTGCGTCCAACCAGTCCTGACGAACATAAGATGCGTACTTGCCAAGTACAAGACGTTTACCTGGAACCGCGAACTGTTCCCATCATATTGACCGTAAGCCAGCGTTTCATCTCCCAGGAACTTCTTCAGGTTAGGGCCGCTTTGATTGATCAGATCCGTAAGTTCAGTCAGACCTCCTTGCTCTGCATATCGGTTGAATGTTCCCGAGTCGTAGGTAAAGACAATATCAGGTACTTCAGAGCCACTCGCCATCAGAACGTTAAGCTTCTGTACTTCCTCCGAGCGTGGTACCGGAACAAATTGAACATCGATATTGTTTGGATCACCGAACTTCTCTTGAATGAAGCGAGTCAGATAACTGTCCGAAATGGTGTAGCCCGCCGGCGTATTTCCCGGTCGAAGATTTCTACTTTCAAAGTCGTTTTTTCCCCGAACCCGACTCTCCTGATGAAGATGCAGATTCGCTTCCTGATGAACATGCAGATAATAATAGAGTGAATGCTGTTACCACTGCGAGGATTGAACTTGCCTTGCCTGCCTTACGTCTTTGAAATAATCTCATTTGACCTTTCCCCTTTCGCACACACTCTGATATGGATTCACATGATTGCCACTCCACTTTGTTCATTCCATTTTGTTGCACCTGTGAATGTCACTAATCATTACATATGAATTCGACATTAGACAATAAACTATTTTCAAAGTGTAAGAATGACGTTTTTTCAGTAAAATATCACGATATATAAACATATTTCCTGACAATATACAATTTTCACACCTTTTATGTTAACTATAATAACATACAGTGTTGCATTGTGGTCGATTCCTCACATACAATCAGGCATCTTCCCAGATCGCAATAATCCATTTTCCATGGCATTCTCTTCTAAAAGCAAAAAAAAGACCACATCTGAAGTGGTCTTCTTGTTTAGCAACACGTATAGTATGATTCCACGTACTAATTCCTCGGTGGGAGATTAAACTTCACTTCACCAAATATCGTATCCATGGCATTTCCCGCCAATTGATCGATGACATGTTAGTTGCTCGTATCCGTATGTTCCAGGATCAATACATTATACTGCTCATCATAATGCATCCCGCCCAAAATAAACTGTACCGGAATGTTCTGGGCCGCCCCTGCCTTTGAAATAGCTTGAATAAGTTCGGATTCATGCCTCTGTCGACTTGTCGTGTATGTACCAACAGGTATCGTTATCGCATATGACGAGCCATCTACGTTAAATGTGAATGTGTTGTTGCTTGCTGTAATGGTAACCTGTTTACTGATATCTACCGATCCCCACACCTGCTGTCCGTATATATACATCATCTTCAACTCCTGCCCTATGAATGAATGGATTGTCATAATCTAGTATAGGACATTCGTAAATTTCCTTAACACATCAGCTTAATGGACCTAAGATGTTGAAGATGTTGTATTAAACATCAAAAAATCTTCTGTATGAGGACCCTGAGGTACGGACCTTATGTCCTCATACAGAAGATTTCATGTAATCACATTGAGTATATGAATTTTATTTTAAATTGCAAGTTCTGCCGCTTAGAACCTCGGTTTCAATCCTCTTGTTTCCCACTCTGCTTGCGATAATCTCCCGGTGTCACACCCATAATCCGTTTAAATACTCGGCCGAAAGAGATGGCATTAGCATAACCTACTTGCAGCGCAATATCCTGAACAGCCATATCGGATGCAGACAACAGACGACAGGCCTTTTCGACCCTCAGTTTCACCAGGAAATCAACAAACTTCATCTCAAATTCTTCCTTGAACAGATAACTCGCATATTTGCCCGAAATCTGGAACCGATCACTCAGATGTTTCAGCGACAGATCCGGATCATCAAAATGTTCTTCAATATAGATCCGCAGCTCGTTGATCATTGCGCGATGACTTTTCGTTTCATTCACGGACACATAATTGCGATAGACCTCTTTCAGCCATTCCTGCAAAATGTCCTGAATGCCCTCCAGTGTCTCTGCCTGCTGGATATCACTACGAAGACGAGTCAGAATTTCCTCTGCAAATTGGCTCTGTAACCGCTCAGACAGCTCTCCGAATTCACGCGACAACATCTGGATTAGTGCCTGCAGTAGCATGCGAATATCTTGATCTGTAATCTGATCTTCGCCGAATGCAACAAACATCTGATCCAGCTGCGTCCGCCACCCATCACCGGTCAGTCTGAATTCGCGGACAAAGTCAGCCAGCATCTGCAAGTACTTGTACGATTGCAGCTCAATGCGATCCGGCAGTTGCTCACTGAGAACAATTGCATCTTTACCAAGCGTGAGTCGGTGCTGCAGACCGGCATCTGCACTGGCATACGATTGAGTAATCTCCTCCCAACCTGAAACGGTTCGTCCAATCCCGAAGGTAAACCGGAGGCGGAAATTTTCCGCAATCCACATATGCATCTGTTTAGCCAGCTCCATAAGCAGTTCACGGTCCAGCCCTTCCTGCTCATCCGATGCAATTACCACAATGAGCCTTCGGTTCCCAAACCATTCAGCCCAACCGCCGAATTGGGTCTCATTCTGTACCAGTTCTTCCACCACATTCATGAGCGCTATCTTCAGTATATTCTGATTGGTTGAGAGATCGTCACCATTCATCTCCGCAATGAGAACAGCAACACTCTTCGGTTCCATGAATCGTTCCTCTAACGGTTGCAGATGGCGAAGTCGCTGACGGAACGAATCCATTCGTTCTCCTTCCATCAGATCAACAAGCAATTGTCTGCGATGAATCAGCAGGTTTTCATGATGCTGTTTCTCGTAATCAACCGTTTGAGCAATCAGATGTTCAAGTGCACGGTCGATGAGAGCGAGTTCATCCTTGACGGACGGAGCTGCTTCATCCTCCTCGGCACGTGGCTGTAGCGCCTGAATTCGATTCATGATGAGTTGAATGGGCCGCGTATTTCTGCGCGTAATGTAGATCAGTCCCGCCACTGCCCCAATAATGGTTAACAATCCAATGCCGATCCACACATAAGAGACCAGCGACACCCAAGAATACAGCTGACCGGATTGAATGCCACTCTCGAAGACGAGGCCAAGCTTGTCCGCAGACACACGGTTCAGGATTTCACCTGCTGAAGGGTCCATTTGATGCGAGCTATAGATCAGATTATCGCTTTTGTCCCGAACCTGAAGAACAGACAACTTTTCATTCGTCATAAGATCAATCTGGCGTTCCACTGCATACATGCGAATCGTGATGACGAGCAGACCTTCCCCTCCCCATGGTAAAGGAAGCCATTTGTTCATGCTAATCACCTGTGAAGGTACATCGAAAGAACGTTCCTTATATTCACGCGGCAGGTTCCAACCGAGGTTCTCCCGATTTTTCAAGGCTTGCTCAATATAGGCACGATCTTCGAAATCTTCCAGACGCATCATGCCTCTGGGCGTAAGAATCTGTGAATCCGACATGCGATAGAGATAAATGGATTGAATCATATCCTGCTGATCCAGCATACGTCCCAGCCCGCTTGCCGCGTCATAGATGAACTGACTCGATAATTGTCCCTGTCCAGCCTCCAAGAATCGACTGTATGTTTTGTTCGCACCAATGTCTTCAAGCAACCGGAGTTCAATGTCGCTTAGCGAGCGTTCCAGTGTATCTACGATATAGCGGGTGGAGATCATGTCGGCTTTTTGCGTTTCGTTACGTGAGAGTTCGTTGACAATCAGGAAGGAGAGAAAGATCAGAATGGAAATCGTAAGCAGGAAAATAGGGAAATAGGAATAGATCAACTTGGTATGCCAATTCCGCTTCAGATTTACTTTCATAGGCTCCAACTCCTTCCACCTTTATTCTAATGAGTATGATCTTCTCTGTTCTTTGGCCTGCCTGCTGACGATATACAGAATCACTGATCCTAGTGCCGCACTGATTGTGCACGCCAGATACATCAGGGATGGACCTCCGGAATCGAGCAAGTATCCATTCAGCATATTCCCAACAATTCCGCCCAAGCCAGCAAACACCATGTTAAACAAACTTTGTCCCGTGGCCTGCATTTCCCGTCCCGTGACGGAAGCCACATATTCCACTGCTGCAATATAGAAGAATCCGAAGGATAATCCATGCAGCACCTGAACGCCAATCATGACCTCAGGCGTCGGCCATAGCCATTGTATTCCCCAACGTAACATGTACGCCCCAGCTGCAAACAGCATCGTTCGTTCATGTCCCCACTTTCGGAGTATGAATGCCGCTGCCAACATGGATGGAACATTGGTGATTGATGCAAGCAACAGCGCTGTACCTGTCATCGTCACAGAACCGCCAGCCATCTGAAATGAAATAACAAAAAAGGAGTTAAACGCAGTGAGCGTTTGGTTAACCAGGAAACAACCTGTTAGAAATAGAAGAAATGTCCGATTTCGGAGCAATCTTGCCAAACCTACGGAGAAGGTTACCGAGGACGAGGAGATGCTCGTCTGCCGGGGAAGTGTACTTGCCAGTATGGCGCTCAGCATGTTAAACATCAGAAAGGGCAGCCATAACATGTGAATGGAAAACTGAGAGAGATACATCCCTGCTGCAAATCCGCCAACTCCCGTTCCTATGCTCCCGAAGAGTCGGATCATGCCATATGATGTATTGGCTGCTCTCGCGGCGGTAACCGCGTAGGAGTCAGCGACGGGTATTTGTGTCACTTGAAATATAGTGCATAAAGTATAAATCAATATCAATATAATGTACACTTGAATATTGTAGAAGTACGCTAACGACGCAGGAACAAGCAGGCTTATGACCAGTACGAACCGTGTCTTTTTAAACTTATCTACCAGAATTCCCCATATAGGTTGAAGAATGATAGATACGAGTGTGCCAAACGCCATGATAAATCCGGTTTCTTTACTGGAAAAACCTTGTGCTACCAATATGGGATTAATGTAAGGGTTAAACATCCCCCGGCAAGTCCCATGAACAGATATAAGCCCTGTAATTTGAGTAAAACACGTCTTGCATCAGTGGAATCGGCTTTTATTTTCTCTGTGTAAGCCTTCATATGTCTATTTCTCATCCGGATCTCCATCCTTTAATTCTATAGTGGCTTCACCTATTCTCTATTGATATGTCCGCGCCACACTCGACCTGATGGCGGCCAAAGCCCCGATTGCTCCTGCCCGATTACCAAGTTCGGCTACAGCTAAACGAACAGGAAGAACGGTGTAACGTTTGAGGCGTGTACGCACTTCATTAAGATAATAGGATGGGTTGGATGCTGCTACACCACCACCGATTACAATTATGGAAGGATTAAGTAATGCTGTAATATTCGCCAGTCCTCTAGCCATGTAACGCATAGGCAGTTCAAGAATCTCAAGTGCAGCAACATCACCTGATTCGGCCGCTTTGAAGACATGTCTGGCTTCGATCTGTCCAGCTTCCCCTCCTGCCAGACTCATGATAAGGGATAAGGAACTTCCTTTTCCATCTGCAAAATAACGTCTCGCCTGTTCGGTGATCCCCGTCCCTGAAGTCGCTTGCTCAAATACCCCAAAGGAATCTGCATCTGCAACGTAACCGGTATGAAGCCCTTCGTCTCCAGCTATGAAATGTCCAATCTCACCTGCTGCACCATGCTGGCCGCTGTAAAGTTGTCCATTCAGGATAAGAGCAGCTCCAATGCCTGTTCCAACCGTGACCATCACACAGTGATGATGTCCCTGCGCTGCCCCTTGATCATATTCTCCCATTGCGGCCAGATTCACATCATTATCCAATATGATATTCCCGCTGTAATACTTCGCAATCACAGGACGAATATCAACCTCAGGCCACTGAAAAGCTGGAGCATTTCGCAGTATGCCTTCTTCCTGCAGAATCACACCCGGGAATCCCAAGCCTGCACCGGAAAGTTGTTCCAGACGGCATCCAACTTCTTGGCAGAACGTTTCCAATTCGGCGAATAACCATCGAAAGAACTCATCCGGCTGGTCGCTGTCAAGCGTAGGCAAGATACGTTCATGAACCTTACTTCCAGCCTGTTGTGATGACAAGAGCATCAATGTTTTGGTACCTCCAATATCAATACCTGCAATCCAGCCGGATGGCTTATCCGCAACCGAAGTATCCTGATTGAGCTGAACATCTTTAATTACATTTTTCACGGATTCTGTCATCCCGTTTCCCTCCTCACATCTCGTACATCCAATCTCTTATTCCGTAGCTTCCTGCTGAAGTTTCAGCATCGTTTGTTGTATGGCCACTTGCACGGCGCCAGTGACAACAGCCTGTTCACCAAGCTTGGAACAGATTAACTGCGGTTGTACTGGGAATTGCTCAGTTATGATCCTCCTCAACAAAGGCAATAACACATCGCCGTTCCCTCCTACGCCTCCCCCAAGCACAATGAGATGCGGAGCAAGCACAACGCTAATCTGTCGCAGAGCTGAAGCAATCATCTGGCTGTATTGTTGTAGAATGTCTAACGCCTCTACTTCTCCACTGCGTGCAGCTTCAAATAACTTCTCGGGAGTCTCGTATCTGTGAGGATCATCTGCGACTACATCTTCATTGATCTCCACTACCGCTCCCGCATCAGCAGCAGCATCCAATAGTTCATCATGCTGATCAAGATACTCCTTGACCAGTAGCATTAGACCATCAGCTGACAACACATCCTCCAGGCGTCGCCCATCCTCCACCAGCATCTCTGCGATCTCTCCGGTTAAACCACCAAGACCACGAAGCAGTTGGCCATGTACCATGATGCCTGCTCCCGTCCCAGTTCCAATGGAGAAAAAAACAAACAAGGGATGACCTGCTGCGGCACCGCTCCGATACTCCCCAAGTGCAGCGAGATTCACATCATTCTCCAGGATCACTTCGCAGGGAAAGGCGCCAGATAACGATTCCAGCGAAAAAGCTTGTTCCAAACCCGCTAACGGGTCGACAATACGATGGATTCGGCCTGAATCAGGGAGCACTACACCCGGTATGCCGAACCCAATGCACTGAATCTGATCCCAATGTAGCTCATTCTCATCAAGCAATTCGTTCATATGGCTTTGAAGAAGCGTCAGCATTGTCGCCTCTGATCGATCCTGACCTTCTTGCACAACCATGGGATGTGTTCGATAGGCGATGATCTCTCCATTCAGATCCGATAATGCAATCCGAATGCGTGTTGCACCGATATCTATACCACAGACATAATAAGCCGTTTCATTGAAACGGATGAGGGTTGCTTTGCGCCCCTGAGCATTGTCGGCTCTCCCCATTTCCTTCACCAGATTACGGTCAATCAGATGTTCTACAGCCAACGACACCGTTGGTTTGCTAAGTCCGGTCTGACGGCTGATATCCGCCCTAGACATGGTTCCCTGAGTTATCAGGGCATCCATAATGAGGTTTTCATTCAGATTACGGATATATTGCGGTGTGCCAGCCAAGTGATCGCCTCCTTTGATAGTTAGTTAAGTTTATTAACAAATAGATTAAATTCAATATATCATCGTGTTTGACAGGTGTACAGCTTTTTGTCATTGCACTCTTTTACTAGAAAGAGTCACACCTTCACTAGTAACACAAAAGCCTAATAAAGGAATTATTATACAATAATAGACGGCTATATATTACCGAACCAATGTCCTGTTCATACAATACCTTATCACACTCAGGGAGGGTTCAATATGTACAGAAAGCATAAAGGATGTCATCCAAAACCAAAGTGTTTTTACAAAAAAATCACGAAAACTTGTGTTACTAAAATTAAATATGTCCCTATAAAGTGCAAAAAACACTGTCATGTCACTGTTGAATATTGTCCGGTCAAAAAAAGAAAACATTATTAATATTCTATTGCCCTTCTCGATTGAGAAGGGTCTTTCTTTTGGAACTAGATTAATACCCTGTTCAATGAACCTATCAAAAAAGTTGCGGTGATATTTCACCGCAACTCCCTTCTTTCATATATACCTGCTATTTATATACCTGTTCCTCAAGTTTTTGAAAGTTCAATAAATCCTTCACCGAATACATCACGCACATCATGAATAGTGATAAAGGCAATCTCGTCTTCCGCTCGTACAATTTTCTTCAGCATGGAGACTTCCTGCTTGCTAATGACAATGTATAAAATTTCTTTCTTATTTTTCGTGTAATACCCGTGTCCGGACAACACGGTTACACCGCGGTCCATCTTCTCAATCACTTGCTTCGCGATCTCATCCTGCTTGGAAGAGATTATCATAACCGCCTTTTTCGGATTGAGTCCTTCAATAATGAACTCCATCGTTTTGGTACCCACGAACAGCAAGACAATCGTACACATTAGACCTTGCGGCCCTATAATGAAGAAAGATGAGAATGCCACAATGAGATCAAAGAATAATAATCCATAACTGATGTTCCAATCCAGATATTTATTGGCAAGCCGTGCCAGAATAACGGTTCCGGCTGTTGTTCCCCCACTCTAACAATCAATCCAATCCCCAGACCGGCAAACAATCCGCCAAATATCGTATTAATCCACAACTCATGCGAGTCAATGGTCCAGCTCTCTGTCAGATGCAGAAACAATGAGTTGAACACAACCGCAATAATCGTATACACCGTAGTCGTTTTATCAAGAAACCGGTATCCCACGATTAACAATATACCGTTCAGGATCAGGTTCATCAGTCCAGGTGACCATCCAAACAGGTAATACAAAATAATCGTGATGCCCGTTACCCCACCTTCAGCCAAATCGTTCGGGATGACGAACAGGTTCACCGCCAGTGCAAACAGAAATGCACCTGCCATAATAAATAGAATATCCGTAATTCGTTTCTTCATTATGCATTCCATCCAATCCATCAGAAATCAACCTAATCGACCCGTCTCATAAGTTGTCATAATCACTCAAAGATAGATTTTACCATGCTCACAACAAAATTTGTATACATAATACAAATTGTTGCGTAATTTGTGCAAAGGAATTTGTAGAACTTTCTTTCGTTGATCCTGGGTCAAGCCATTCCATGGCATACAACCATGACAAATGTCATGGTCCATCATTGATATTCATCATTACAGAAGACTGACGTTTATGACTTACTGTCATGATCGGATTATTTTACAATGATAAAAACGCTTCCTAAAGGAAAGTCTTACCGGGAAACGCCAAGTTGTAGCTGACACAGCTATAACGATTGAAGGAGGACATCATTTTATGAACAGATCAAAAGAAATGGCCTTAAAAAAGGAAGTAACCCCTTATGAAAAAAATGATCTCAAATTAAGCATCCGTCAGTTAATCAATACATTGCTCCCACTCTTCTTGTTATGGGCTGCAGCTTACTTTAGCTTATCGGTTTCCTACTGGCTAACCTTCCCAATTGCCTTGGTGGCATCCGGATTTGTACTGCGGACGTTCATTATTTTCCATGACTGCTGTCATGGTTCATTCTTCAAGAGCAAACGCGCCAATGATATTCTCGGTACCATTACCGGTGTATTAACAGTGACTCCCTATCAACAATGGAAAAATGAGCATGCCATCCATCACGCCACAAGCAGTAATCTTGATAAACGGGGTGTAGGCGATATTTGGGTTATGACGGTTGACGAATATAAAGAAGCTTCCCCTTTGGGTCGTCTTTTCTACCGGATTTATCGTAATCCGTTCGTCATGTTCTGTATCGGACCCATTTACGTATTTTTGTTGGCTTACCGTTTTAACCGCAAAGGTGCAAGACGTAAAGAACGCATCAATACACACCTGACTACCGTATTGATTGTCGTGCTCTATGCATTCATGTCCTGGTTGGTCGGCTGGCAGGCTTTTGTCATGGTGCAGGCCCCTATCTTCTTCTTCTCCGGTTTCTTTGGCATCTGGCTGTTCTACGTTCAACATCAGTTCGAAGAAACATATTTTGAACACGAAGATGAATGGAGTTATGTAAAAGCAGCGGTTGAAGGTAGTTCCTATTACAAATTACCAAAATTGTTGCAATGGATCAGTGGTAACATCGGATTTCACCATGTGCATCACTTGAGCCCGCGTGTACCTAACTATTTCTTGGAAGAAGCACATAATGCAACACCACCCTTGCAAAAAGCGACGACCATTACATTACGTTCCAGTTTGGTTGCTCTGCGCTTCCGTCTGTGGGATGAGGATTCCAAACAGTTCATTAGCTTTAGACAGCTCAAAGAACTATCCCGCAAACCTTATGTTCAACCGACTATCCGTGTAACCAATCCAGCGGGTCTGACAGAGAAGCCTTAACTCTGTCGGATTCGTTTTCTTGTATTCAAGCCATAGTCATGCTACAGTCATGCTAAAGTTGTGTACAAGTAGCAAGGAGGAGAATTACATTCAAAAGTGGATGCAGATTTTTTATAAAAATACAGGGTTAAACCCTTATGTATGGCTTGTCTTTTTCATCCTGCCCTTCTATTACATCTCACAATATTCCAAAATATGGACAATGGTCACTGGCATCATAATCATTCTCGTTTTCTTCGTCTGTTATCTGCTTGCCTTCATCACCAAGGGTTGGCAGGTATACATGTGGATTGGACTGCTCATTGCCATCTCCATTACAATGACTATCGCCTATGATTATGCCTACTTCTCATTGTTTCTTGCTTTTTTTATTGGGAATATTAAAAATAAAGCCGGTTTTTTCACCCTCTACTCGGTGAATTTGGGAGCCAGTTTTCTCACCGTTAACTACGGTTTTATCAAACAAAGTTCCCTATTATTGAGTCAGTTTCCGTTTGTATTCATCAGCTTGATGGCCTCCATCCTGCTACCAATCAGTACGTATAACAAAAACAAGACTGAACAATTGGAAGGCCAGTTGGAAAATGCAAACAAGCGACTTGATGATCTCGTAAAAATGGAAGAACGCCAGCGTATCGCCCGTGACCTGCACGATACACTTGGACAGAAGCTCTCTCTGATCGGTCTAAAAACCGATCTGGCGAAGCGGCTGCTTCGTAATAATCCCGATCAGGCCGAGATCGAATTGAACGACCTTAGGCAAACGGCCAGTACAGCTTTGAAGGAAGTCCGAGAAATGGTAACCACCATGCGTGGTACACAATTGGTCGATGAACTGTTCCGTGCGGAGCAGATACTGAAGGCCGCTTCGATTGAATTTGTGCTGAAGGGTAATCCGAAACTGCAAGACACGTCACAATTGAATGAAAATGTGCTTGGCATGTGCTTGAAAGAAGCTGTCACCAATGTTGTCAAGCACAGTCAGGCAACTGCTTGTACCATCGCCATTGAGGAAACACCCGCCAATAATGTACTCACAGTGCAAGATAACGGCGTCGGAATAGAACGAACTCGCAAACAGGATCGGCGTGGAACAGGAATTTTGGGCATGAAGGAACGACTTGAATTTGTGAATGGATGTCTGGATATTCGCTCTACGACAGACATTCAGGGTACAGCGATCATCATTCATGTTCCCAAACTCGTTCGCAAACCGATAAAGGAGGAAGAATCATGATCAGGATTGTAATCGCGGAAGATCAGCGCATGATGCTCGGTGCCTTGTCTTCCCTCCTCAATCTGGAGGATGATATGGAAGTTGTCGGACGTGCCAGCAATGGCCAGGAGGCTCTTTCCCTTGTGCAGGAGCTTACCCCCGACATCTGTCTGATGGATATTGAAATGCCCGTGAAAAGCGGCCTTGAAGCCGCAGAAGAACTCAAAGGAATGAATTGCAAGGTCATTATCCTGACCACTTTTGCCCGGACCGGATATTTCGAACGCGCTCTCAAGGGCGGTGTCCGCGGGTACCTGCTCAAAGACAGTCCAATTGAAGAACTTGCCGAGGCGATTCGCCAAGTCATGAATGGCAGACGTATCTTCGCACCCGACTTGGTAGATGAAGCTTATGTAGAAGAAAATCCCCTGACAGAACGGGAGAATGCCGTACTTGGCCTCATGGCTGACGGGAAGAATACCAAGGAAATCGCCGGGCATCTGTTCATCACGACAGGCACGGTGCGTAACTACATCTCCATCATTCTCAACAAGTTAAATGCCAGCAACCGCATTGAGGCAATCACCCGCTCCAAAGAAAAAGGCTGGTTCAAATGAAAGTACCGCTTTAACCCATTGAAACAAAAATAAGCATGTGCCCCGGCTGGATAAGCTGCCATAATTTTTCTCAACTTGTTGTCGTCACATGCTTCAACTAAAAGAGCTTGGCCCAGAAAACAATCCTGGACCAAGCTCTTTTAGTTTGTTACAACCATCGAACCCACATCTCTTCTACATGACAGAATTTCTGTAAAGCTCAAGATTTCACAGATACAGCCATGCCAAGAGCTTCTAATGGTACTTGATCGGTCTTAAGCTGATGAATGTTATGGCCGTCCTGCCAGGAAATCGTTACGTGGACAGAGTTTCCACCACTCGGATATTCCACCTGGATATACCCTTTATCTTTGGGTACAGGCAATGTATGTGACTCCAGATACTCCACCATTTTCTTGGCGATGCCCGGATTGTTCATATTGTCTTCGGAAACCGAACGAATCTGTAACGTCCATCTGCCTTCTTGCCAAGTCAGATATTGACTGCCTGCTGCACCTTCACTCATGCCTTTGATACCATGGCCGAGATCCACAGTCATATCTGCTGGAATATTTTGCAGGTCGGTCTCAGGGAAAATATCATCTTGATCAGGATTTTTATAAGTCTTCACTTCATAGGAAGCCAGCACAGGGATCTTACTGTCGGATGCCGTTAAAGATTGATCATTAACAGCAACGGCCTGAGTGGTAGCGTAAAAATTCACTTTAAATGCATCAGCAGTATTCGACAGCACTGCCGCCCCCAGCGATGTACCCTGGTCCAATGTGAAAGAAGTGGGTAATGCTGCACCCTGCATCTTCAACTCGCTGCGAAGCTGCTTAATCACATCATTCACACCTGATTGACCTGTAGCAGCAGTATCCTTGCCGCCTTCCTGCGAACCTGATGCGCCTTCGCTACCCGTGGTGTTTGTACCCTCTTGGGTTTCTGCTGCTGTATTTTCATTAGAGAAATCAGCGCCTCCGCTGCCGCTCTCCGTCTGCTCACCCACTGTTGTCGTTGGTGAAGAACTATTCTCTGATGATGAAGCATTCGAATCCGGTCCGCCGCAACCTGCCAGAGCAAGCAACACGGCTGTTGTTACCGGAATAGTCATCCATAATGATTGTTTCTTCATGATGTGTACCTCCTTAAAAAGTTTAACGCTTGTCATTCCAGAAGTTGACCGGCTGCACTTTCTTGCTTAATACTTCAAAACGATACCCTTCTGCCTTCAATGTTTTCAATACCTGTGGCAGAACTTTCAGGGTCGCTTCCTGGTCGTGCATAAGCACAACAGGTGTAGTTCCATTCTTTTGTACATTGTGGATCTGCTTCATTACACTGTTATAAACTTTCTGGTGATCTTTCTTGTATTTCCAGTCTTCCGAATCCACATTCCAGTCCCACAGATGGAAGCCCCCCTGACCCAGCAGCACATTACGGAATGCCGATTTAAGGTATGGTTTGCTGCCATATGGCGTCCGAACAAGACTTGTTTTCACACCGGCAACCTTGTTCAGACTTACATTCGCTTGTCGCATCTCTTTCAATCCGCTGTAGGCAGATTTATAAAATTTGCTAGGAACGTGACTGACACCATGCAGGCCCAATCCGTGCCCGTCAGCTACAATTCGTTTGGTAGCCTTTTGAAATTTCTCCATCTGAGGACCCAGCATGAAAAACGTTGCCTTCGCATTATACTGATCCAGTATGTCCAGTAACTGACCTGTATGAGCGGTTGGCCCATCATCAAAAGTAAGGTATATAATCTTGGAATTCGCTTTGCTTGCGCTCTCCTTGGATACAGCTGATTTGGCAGATACCGACTGCGGCATTAATAGTGGAATAATGAACAGAATTGCAAGTGTGACCATGATAGATTTGCGAATATGTAGCATAATTAAAAGTCTCCCTTATGTTATATTTCCCCGGGTGTCCATGTTTTTCTACCTTCATCCCTTGGCGATTAATCCTAATACTATCAAAGAGTAGGACTCCTGTTCTCGCTTCAAAGGCTACGGTAGAGTTACACTTTTGTCAGATAAACCTAAAATTTAATACGAATTTGATAGATTTGAGCAAAAAAAAGATCCCGTCAGGATAGATCAATTGTGACATATCCTCTATTACCCACATTCAGGATTTTGATAGACTTTTGCTCCAATTCAAGCCAATCAATACAATAATTAAATACATACGCATGCAAAAAAAGCCTGCACAAGTGCAAGCTTTTTGTCTTCAGTCAGCATATGGTATCAACCCGCCATCCCCTGCAAGGTGATCTAACCCCTATTGTTATGGGGGTGATATCCACCTGCCGTATGTACATGGTCTTCTGTTTTTGGAATCTTGTCGACTCCTTGCGTGCATTTATTCAGCTGGAGGAGTGAATGACCGTTTGCCAAACTCGGCATCCAGCATGTAGAAGGCATTGCTATCTTTTTCAATCCGGCGCAGCTTCTGAATAATGTTGTCAAACAATGCTTCCTCTTCAACTTGCTCATCAATGAACCATTTGAGGAAATACATTGTTGCATGTTCACGCTCATTCAGAGCGATGTCAGCCAGATTGTAGAATTTTTTCGTGTTTTGCTGTTCATGAGCATAACCATGCTCGAATACATCCAGCATCGAAGCATATTCATTCTTCGGCTCTGGCAAAGCCGCCAGTGTGGCACGTTGTCCACGATCATTCAGGAATTTGTATATTTTCATACCATGGAATCGTTCTTCTTCGGCCTGCACGATGAAAAAGTTCGCAAATCCATCCAGACTTTTGCTGGAACAATAAGCTGCCATAGCCAGATATACATGAGCGGAATAGAACTCGAAGTTCATCTGTTCATTTAATGATGCGGTTAACTCTTGGCTCATTATCCAAACACCTCTTTCTTTCTCTAGGGATGGTTATATTCTAACATAACGCCAGCAGGACTTACACCGATTTTCTACAAAATTCGCCAATGACTGAATGCGTCTCCTCCTATATAATTACATAGTTATTATCAAAAGAATTCCAATCTGGAAGGTAGGCTAACACATCACATGAACACCTCTTCACAGCTCAAAAAAACCATTGGCATGCCGCAAGCTGTTGCGCTCTATGTAAGTGCGGTGCTCGGTTCAGGTGTCCTGATTGTACCCGGACTGGCTGCTGAGCTGGCAGGTCCAGCTTCGCTATTAGCCTGGGGCGGTATGGTCCTGCTAATTCTGCCACTCGCTTTATCCATGGGATTATTATCTGCCCGATATCCCGATGCAGGCGGAGTATCCCATTTCGTCACCCTCGCTTTCGGACAACGTGCAGGAACAATCATTGGCTGGTTCTTTTTGATGTCCGTACCCATAGGAGCTCCTGTCGCAGCTCTGACTGGTGCAGGATACATGACGGCTGCACTGGGGCTGGGTGAACATGTCCGAATTGTTATTGCTGCTGTAATGCTGGCGATTGGATTGATCATTAATATCGTTGGTATGCAAGTTGCTGGTAAAGTGCAGATTGGTGTCGTCATCGCCATAGTTGCTGTATTGGTGCTGGCCTTTGTTCTGGCTCTTCCGAATATGAATTCCATCCATTACACCCCATTCATGCCCAATGGCTGGGTCAGTATCGGTCAAGCCGGGGCGATTCTGTTCTGGTGTTTTATTGGCTGGGAGGCGGTATCTCATTTGTCTGAAGAATTCACTGATCCCCGAAAAGCGGCCATTAAAGGTGTAACGATCGCTGCGATTATCGTGGGTGTTCTTTACTTCCTGACAGCTCTGGCTACTGTAGGCACGCAAAGTTATCTTCACGGCGGGGCCGATGTGTCCCTCGTATGGATCATTAGTCAACCCCTCGGTGTCTGGGGTGCCTGGATTGCTGGACTAACTGGCATATTTATATGTACCGCTACCGTCATTGCATACGCCGGGCAGCTTCACGGGTTGGCTATGCCCTCGCGAGACAAGGGGCCGCACCGCATTGGATGGCTCATCTGTCCAGTCGATTCCATACACCCATCGCAGCAATTGGATTCCTGGCAGTCTGCTTCATTCTAGTGCTGGGTGTCTATGCAAGCGGAATCGTTTCGCTGACAACGCTGATTCAGCTTCCCAACGCAACCTTTATCCTTACATATCTTGGGGGCTGTGCAGCAGGGATCAGGTTGTTGAAAGGCAGTCGCACAGGTGTCATCATAAGCTGGGTTTCCTTTGTGGCCACAGCAGTCGTATTCCCTTTTGCCGGATGGGCGGTATTATACCCGGTTCTTATCGTTATCGTCTACGGCATATTCAGTCGCACACAACAATCCAAGATCTGAACAAAAAAGCTCTGCCGTTGTGGCAGAGCTTCTTTCATTCTTTAGTAGTATGCAATTATACCAAGAACGCTTTGGAGATGATAACCAACAGGATGAACAGAACCAGAATGGCACCTACAGAAGTGAAACCTCCGTATCCGTAGCCTCTTGTTTCTCCACCTAATACTTCGCTCATTGACCGTACCTCCTCTGCAACAGGTATGGGTTATCTTATGCAGGAAGAAGGACATTGACAGGGCGGATGCCCTATTATTTAAAATTGCATTTCTTAATAACGGGGAGACTGCACACGCATGATATCCAGAAAAGGCACCTTCGCCGTGAACTCTTCTTCGGTATACTCTACATGTACGAGTCGTGTACGGGAGTCCATTTTGACAATGACTCCTTGCACCTGGTCCTCCTTGCCCCATACAGTCAACAGTACTTCCGAACGTTCATGAAACGCTTCAACTAATTGATTCCCCAGCTCTTCCAGCTCAAATTCATCCCGGGTAGGTCTTTTTGCAACTTTTGCTTTTGCCAATGTGGCTGCCTCCTCTACTCCGACGTCCCGATTCCACGGGTTGTTTGCCGAGTTCGTATTCAATTAGTATACCATTCATTTGCGTTCGTGTAATGTCATGTCAATCCATTGGGGCAAATTTTCCAATTCATCCTCGTAAGCTGCTTGGCGTCATTCTTCACGGTATTCAATCACAATCGTATACTCGTTCGATCGAGCTTCACCGCTTCGTCTCTGTCCGTTCAGTTCATAGGTGTACAGGGCCGTCAGGAAACCATTCAACGTTCCCGTCTCCTCGGGTGATAACTGCGCGACATAAGAAATATTTTTCACCGCTCCCGGGGCCAGTTCTCCAAGATGCAGATACCTTGGCGAAGAGTATTCGGATATGTTCCATTGAACCTGACCTTCTGCTTGACCGCGCCATTTGGCTCCAGGTGGAAGAACACCTGTCAATTGTACACGGGCAGACAGAGAGCCTGTATTTTCAACCCGGACCTGAAAAGTTACGGCTCCTCCCTGCTCGACCAGATTAGGATTTACTTCAACATGAACCTTGATCGTCGGGCTTTTCAGGTAGACCGTTGCTTTGTTGGAAGCAGCCATTCGCTGCACCGTTCGTGAATCCGGCAATCGATACGTATATAAGAGACGTGCCTGGTTAACCATCTCGGATGGATCAGACATGGCAGTCCCGTGTTCCATAATCTTTGCTTCGAATTGAATATTGACGATAGATCGTGCAGTCACTGTCCCCAGGCTAACGCCTTTGACCGGATTGGCTCCGGGCCGCTTAACTCCATTCCAGCTGAGGCTCCCTTCCACAAAAGTCATGCCGACCGGCAATGAATCCGACACTTTGGCATCCACTGCATAATTGCTTTCATTTGCAATGGTAATGTCATATTGTACGATGTCATCCAATGAAACAACCACCGGATGCGCCTTTTTTTGAATTGAAATAACAGGCTGGATAACTTCAAGTGTGACTTCGTTAGAATAAACGATCTCCTGCTTGCCTGCAGAAGTGTACTCCAGTACTGCTTGAGTCGGAATGCTCTCAGCATCCCTTACCGAAACAACCTGTACCCGATATTGAATGTTAACCATACTTCCGGGCTCAATGTCACCGATCTCTATTCCAGCATCCGGGGTCATCTGAGGCGCGAACATTCCATTAATAACAACACTTGCAGGAATAAACACAAGACCAGGAACCAAAGCGATGGTCACCTTGGCACCTGTAGCGATCAGAAATCCCGGATTACTCACAACGACACTGTACAGAACCATATCCCCCAGAAGGTTGGGATATGGTCCGATTGAAGGGCCACCTCCAGACGGGAGGAGGCCAGATTGACCTCAACCGTATTGGAGAGTTCCCTGCCTGTAACCGTTCTGCCTTCTGGTGTTACAAATTCATAGTTTACCTGCGCCTGATTAAGCAGTTTCAGTGTAGGAGGTAAACGCACAATGGCCACCTGAAAGTGGTAGCGAAGTGTCGCTCCCGGCCTGACCTCCACAGGAGGCAGCCCAAGCTGAGGTGATGCGCCGGGTAATGGAATCCCATCGCGAAGCACACTATTCGGAAGCAGTGACGTACCTTCCGAGAGCGGATCCACTACATATACGATGGCGGTTCGATTACCAGAATTCGTAATCTCAATCTGATAAGTGAGCGACTGCCCCAGTGCGGCTACAGTCACATTGGATTCCTTTCTTACTTCAAGTCTGGGTCCAACCCATGGGGTGACTACGGTATTGGAATACGCCACCTGTTCCAGTTCAGTCGTACCCGAGCTGAACCGAACCAGGGACTGATTCTGTAGCCAGTGGGACAACGGACCGGAAGATTGGCTCATATCACCACGACCCCTACTCTGAATGTCACAGTAACCGAAGCACCAGCAGCAATCGATCCGAGTGTTATTCCGGTATTCGGATTGCCGGTCGGTCTTGCCACTCCATCCACCGTTACGCTACCGGGTACAAACACCGTTCCTGCTGGAACAGGGTCAACCATGATCACATTATTAACCACTTCAATACCGGCATTTGTAACAACAACCGTATAGGTAATTACATCACCGACAACAGCATCAACAGCATCTGTACTTTTGACAACCGTCACGTTAGGTGCAGAAACAGGGATCACGAGAACGTTGGAAGATACGGTACCTGTCAACTGACGGCCATCCGGCGGACTAAAGGTATAATTGGCCACGGCTTGGTTGGTTAATCTCTGATTCTGAGGCAGCGAATCCACAGTCACTTCGAGGGTAACAGTCACATTAACAGATCCCCCTGGCGGGATGGTGCCTACAACAATGCCGGTTTCCGGATTGGCTCCTGGCTGCGGAACACCATCGATTAATACACTGTTTGGAAAAAGCACAGCTCCAGCCGGAATGTTATCTGTCAAGGTCAGATTGGCAGCCAGATTTCCGCTGTTGTTGATGGAGAACGAGTAAATAATCGTATCGCCAATTGTTGCATTCGACGTATTTGCAGTTTTGGTTACGGCAACAATCGGTTGATAAATCGGTGTTACAACTGTATTCGAGTATGAAGCACCCGAGAAGACCCCGGATGTAAAGCTTACGGATGACCGGCTGCTCACAACAGGTGGTGTAGGCAGCGTATTGACTCGCACAGCATAGGAAATTGCTGCTGAAGCTCCTGGAGCAAGTGATCCGATGGCGATGCCAAGTGCCGGGTTAGCCGAGGTACGCGGAGCACCATCCACCAGTACACTTCCAGCGACAAATGTGGTAGCTGGGTCGATCGGATCGGTTATGACTACATTGTTAACGGGATCAATTCCGTTATTGGTTACAACCATCTGGTACACAATTGTGTCGCCAACCACTGCATCTACCGACGTTGTTGTTTTCGTTACACTTACATCCGGTGCAGATACCTGAATGTTGAGCGAATTGGATGTTAGACTGCCTCCCAGTGTTCTTCCGTCTGGCAGGGTATACGTAAAGGTTGCAGAAGCCTGATTCGTTATTGATTGGCTCAAAGGAAGAGTGACGATGACAACCGAGAACATAACCATGGTTGTTGTTGACACGACGCCCAGCGGAATGCCCGAAGCCGGATCAGCACCCGGTACAGATGCACCATTAACGATTACGCTATTGGGCACGAGTTCCGTTCCGGCAGGGATCGTATCGGTCAACGTTACGGAGGCACCGTAGTTCCCGGCATTGGAGATGGCAATGCTGTACACAACGGTATCCCCTACCGTGGCTATCGCCTGATCTCCCGTTTTGACCGCCGTCAGAATCGGCTGGAACACCGGCGTAGTAACCGTATTGGAGAACGTCGTAGCTGAGAACGCGCCTGATGTAAAGCTGACCGTGGATTGATTGTTCAGCGCGGCACTTGCCGGGAGCGAAGTAACCCGAACACTAAATACGACAGTTACGGTAGCCCCAGGTGCAATGGAACCAATGGTGATCCCCGTCGAGGGGTTGGCACCTGGACGAAGAACCCCATCCACAAATACGCCAGTTGGTGCAAGAACAGTACTTGCCGGCACCGCATCTGTGAAGACAACATTATTGACCGTCGCAATTCCGTTATTTGTCACGGCTACGCTGTATGTCACAATATCGCCAACAGATACTGATGTTGATGTCGTCGATTTCACTACATCGACATCCGGAGCCGATACAGTGATGGTAAGTACATTGGAGAGAACAGAACCTGTAATCGTCCGACCATCCGGCAATGTGAAGGAAAGAGCCACCGAAGCCTGATTCACCAGTTGTTGCGGAGACGGCAACGTATCGATAACCACTGAAAAAGTAATGGTGGTTGTCGCACCTGCAGCGACAGTGCCAGCCGTAATACCTGTGGCTGGATTGGCGGCAGGTAGCGGCTGTCCATTCACAATGACACTATTTGGTACAAGTATGGTTCCCGTCGGGATATTATCCGTCAAGTTAATCTGGGCCCCATAGTTACCTGTGTTGGATACCGTGACTGTGTAGCTAACCGTGTCACCTACGGTAGCGTTCTGTGTGCTTGCCGTCTTCGTTGCCGCGAGAATGGGCTGAAATACCGGCGTGACCACTGTATTGGAAAACGTTGTGCCTGAGAAAGTACCTGATGTAAAACTGACTGTCGATCGATTGCTCAGCTGCCCGCTTGTCGGGATCGTATCCACACGGAAGGTAAACGTTACAGTTGCGGATGCTCCTGGAGCAAGTGTACCAAGTGATATCCCCCTGCCGGGTTGGCTACAGGTTGCGCTACTCCGTTCACGGTCACACTGCCTGTGACAAAGGATGCCCCGGCTGGAATGGGATCCGAAAACTGAATATTGTTTACAGGAGCTATACCGCTGTTCGTTACCTGAACGGAGTAAGTGACGGTATCACCTACGGCTGCCACAGTTGAAGGTGTGCTTTTAACGACAGCAACGTTCGGAGAAGAGACTGGAAACGTCAGCGTGTTTGACGTGGCTGTTCCTGTCAACGTACGTCCGTCTGGAGGGGTAAAGGTAAAGGAAGATGTAGCAAAGTTGCTAAGCTGCTGCGGAGACGGAAGTGTATCCACAACCACAGCAAATGTAACAACCGCGGTTGCTCCAGCTGCAACATTACCAACCTGAATACCTGTACCTGGCGTGGCTCCAGGCTGAGGCACACCGGATACAACAACACTGTTGGCTACAAAAGAAGTCGCAGCAGGTATTGTATCTGTGACGGTAACATTAGCCTGCAGATTGCCCGTATTGCTGACAGTCACCGTGTATACCACTGTATCACCTACGGTGGCATTGACTGTATTGGCCGTTTTGACGAGTGAAATCTGCGGTTGGATAACCGGAGTCTGTGTTGTATTGGACGAGGATGACCCCGAAAATGAACCGGATGTGAAACTGACCGTCGACTGATTGTTAATCTGCGAAGGGATCGGCATGGTAATTGTCACCTCAAAAGTTACGGTAACCGCAGCTCCTGGAGCCAGGGTACCGAGTGGAATGCCGGCGGTCGGATTGGAGAGCGGGGATGAAGCCCCGTTCACAATGACACTTCCGGGTACAAATGGGGTATTCGCAGGAAGAGGATTAACATAGATCACATTGTTAACGGCTACAGTTCCGTTGTTCCGGATAACAGATGTGTATCGTATGACATCCCCCACTACGCCAGATGCAACATTGGTGCTGTCTACGATGGATACGTTTGGCAAAGAAACCGGAATACTGATGGTGTTGGATGAAGAGAATCCGGCAATGGCTCTCCCACTTGGAAGTGTGTAGGAGAATGAAGCAACTGCCTGGTTGGTCAACTGCCTTGAATCAGGTAAACTTGTGACCGTAGCGACAAAAGTAACGGTTGTGCTTGAGTTCGCTGGAATGGATCCCAAACTAATACCTGTTGCCGGACTTACCCCCGGTGTAGGTACACCATTAATAATGACACTGTTCGTACTGAAAACAGCTCCCGCAGGAATCGGATCCGTCAAGGTAACCGTAGCTGCGATGTTGCCTGTGTTGTTAATCTGAATGCTGTAATTAAAGGTATCTCCTACCGTCAGATTGGTTGTACTTGCTGATTTCACCACTTGAATGACCGGCTGGAAAATTGGAGTACTAACCGTAACCGATGAAGAGACACCATTAAAACTTCCCGATGTAAAGGCTGCGCTGGCACGGTTGGTAACGGATCCTGTGGAAGGAACAGACGTCACTCTGGTCCGATAGGTTACGGTGGCGCTGCTTGAGCTGTTCAAGTTTCCGACAACGATGCCTGAGATCGGACTTGCACTTGCGGAAGCAGTTCCGTTAATGGTAACACTGCCCGGCACAAACTCGGATCCGGTCGGTGTATCCGAAATCACCAGATTTTGGACTGCGCTAATTCCGGCATTGGTGGCAATGACGGTATAGGTAAGGGTATCACCCACAGTCGCATCAGATGTGTTTACCGTTTTGCTAATTGAAATATTAGGGGCTGATGCAGCTATGCGAACGATATTGGATTGACTTGAGCCCGAGAGATTACGACCACTCGGAAGCTGGTACGTATACGTTGCGGTACCCTGATTCTCCAGTGTTGGCGGAGATGGAAGTGTACTTAGTGTTGCGCGAAACACGACCGTCGCCGTGGCACCTGGCGAAAGACTGCCCAGCGTTATTCCGGTTAAGGGGCTGGTTCCCGGACGCGCAGTACCATTCACCGTTACCGAATTCGGAACAAACGTCAGTCCTGCAGGGATCGTATCGGTAACCGTAACCTGAGCTGCGATGTTTCCGCTGTTTGTCACCACAAGTGTATATGCAAGCTGATCCCCCAGCGTCGCATTGGTTTGACTTGCCGACTTGTTGATCGCAATGATCGGCTGGTATACAGGGGTAGTAATCGAATTGGAGTTGGAAATGCCCGTGAAGGCACCTGAACTATAGGACACGGAAGCCCGATTAAGCAGCGAGCCTGATGCAGGCAAGGATTGAACCGTAATCTGAAACGTCACCGTAGCGGAACTTCCCGCAGTCAATGTTCCAACAGATATGCCACTGTTTGGATTAGCCGATGCTGCGACAGTGCCTCTTACGGTGACACTTCCCGGAACAAATATGGTTCCTGCAGGTAGAGCATCCGTCAGGATCACATTGTTAATCGGCTGAATGCCACCGTTCGTGGTAACCACGGTGTAGGTGAATGTCTCCCCTACAGCTACATCACTGACGGAAGCGGATTTAACCGCGGTTACATTGGGCAGAGTCACCGGAATCGTCAAGGTATTAGAAGCTAATGTTCCTGTTATGGTCCTTCCGTCAGGCGAGTTAAACGAATACGAAGCAGTAGCCTGATCCACAAGGATTGGCGGTGTAGGCAAGCTTGTGACAAGCACTTGAAAGGTGACCGTATTCGCACTGCCCGCAGCAAGACTGCCCAAATTCACACCAGTCGCCGGATTGGCGCCTGCAATAACATTTCCGTTCAGGCGAAAGCTGCCTGCTACATACGAACTGCCACTTGGGATGTTATCTGTCAATATGACGCTAGCCGCAACATTCCCTCCATTGTTTACTTGAAGCGTGTACGTTACCGTATCACCCACCGTGGCGTTGGTCGTACTCCCCGACTTCACAATGGACAGGTTCGGTGAATATACAGGAAGTGTGGAGTTGTTGGAGGGAATTACGCCAGTAATCGTCGGCCCTCCTGCCACACTCTGAAACGTAAAAGCCGCATTGGCCGAATTCACAAGCTGCAGGATGCTTGCATCCTGTCCGATAAGCGCCCGGTAAGTTACCACAATACTGCTGGACAGGTTTAATGAACCCAGTGGAACGCCTGCCGTTATATCCAGTGTTGGACGGGACACACCTGCAACGGTAACGCTTCCTGGAATAAAAGTAAGTCCTGCAGGCAAGGAGTCGGATAGAACTACACTGGCGGCACTGGCCGTACCTGCATTGGCAACCGTAACCGTATAGAGAACGCTATCCCCTGCTACTGCACCGGTGGCCGTTGATCCCTTCGATACAGTAATTCTTGGTGCATTAATATCGACCTGAATGGCATTGCCATTCACGATGTATGCATCGCCTGAAGTCGTCAGCGTAAGCACTGCCGAGGATTGATTGTTAATCAGTCTGGCAGACACGTCCACATTGGTGATATCCCAGCCTTGACGACCGCCGACAATGTTGGTACCTGGAGCTCCGTTGATCTGATTTCGAGTTCCAAAAGTGCCCGTGGTGTTAAGCGCTCCCGTATCACCATTGATTTGGGATGCAAAAAAGTTCGCAGCCAGATTGTTAGGCCCGGACAAGGCAACCGAAGTAGCCGACGTTGGTCCAAACAAAGCCTGGTCTCCGGTCCGATTCGCGTCACCCTCCTGCGCACTGAACAGCGCTCTTCCTCCGAGCGTACCAGAGATTGGAGTAGCAAATCCTGTCAGTGTGGTAACCACCGGTGCTGAATTGGCTTGCACAAGTACACCGCCTGCACGCAAAGACATATTGCGAAAAGGGAGAGCAGGATTCTGATAAATAACGCCAAGCGTCCACCCCGCGTGATTGGCTGTAGCATCATTCGTAATTACAATCGTTCCCACGACTGCCCCGGTGATATATGTACCTGCTCCACCATTTTGCACAAGCGTCGTCACGTCGGCTGAACGAACATAACCTGCGGCGTTGTTCCCCAGATCAAACTGATTGTAAGTCACCGGGTCAGGTGTAACACTGAATGAACTGGCAGGGGTGATGAATGTTACCGGATTGTTGATCGCTGAGCTCAGATTGACAGTACCATTGATATAACTTCCACCCCAGATTAATTCTGCATATAGAACGGTACTTCCGGCAGGAAGGACAAGGATGGCAGCGGAACTGTTACTCTGGTACAAGCTTGTGGTTCCCAGGGGGTAGGTGCCGTACTGGACAGTGCTGTTCGTTGTGGTAAAACCTCCAATACTGTCCTGTGTCCCAGGTACCCCTGCTGTTTCCGAACGACTCAGTCCAAGCGTATTACCTGTAAACGTAATCGCTCCCGTAGCGTTGACGGTAGAACGAACGACAAGAGGAATAGAGTTCACCTCCCTTCAGCAAGAATTACAATCCTATGAAACGGAGCCTTTTAACAGTCTATGACGCCCTCTCCGAAATTTGTATGTCCTTTTTCGGAAAGTTTCTGTCCTTAATGTGATGTAATCTAAGCCTAGTTCTCATGCTTAAAATATAATCATTTGCGTTTTGTTCATTGTGAATTATAATCATCTTATACGAGAGTCATTCTGTCGTACCATTATGATGCAGTCAGCGGTGATATATGAAAGGTTTCCGTACGCACAATAGCCACATCCCCACAGAATATGAATTCAAGCATTCCAAATGGATTCAAAAAATGCTCAAAGCCTACTGGGTTGTCATCATTGCACATTTTGTCATTCAGGTTAGCTGTTTCCTATTCCTGGTGTATGATCTCACACCTCAAGATTTCCTGATAAATGTCCTGTTCTGGCCTACAGCCATCAGCAGTTCTTGCATTTTGTTCGCAAGTTGGGTTGATCGGCGCTTCAGTTCTTATTCCTTCTACACCATGTCCATAGCCAGTACGGTTATCGCCTGGACGATTATTCATGTCAATTATGACATTCGAATCATATTAGCCATCTGCCTGTTGCCCATCTTCGCCTCGGTGCTGTTCTTCAGTAAAAAAAGAGTCTGGATTGTCTTTCTGATGCAGATGGCTGGTTACTTTCTGGTATTGTTCGATCCAGCCTACCGGTTGTACCTGTCTTCATTTGACATGGTTTCCATTCCTGCTTTTTTAATCTTAGGTACATATGTGGCACAGGTTATCGTAACCAGTGGCGTTGAAGTGTTGAACGATCTTCAGGCCAGCATGCTCGCCAAGCAAGATCTTATCGTGCGAAACGCAATTATGTCTAAACTGTCTAAGACAGATGGTCTAACGAACCTTTATAATCAAAGCTCATTCAAGGATTATTACGAAAAAGCATTTGAGTATGCGAACGGTGGCTTGAGTCTGCATCTGGCCCTGATTGATATTGATGACTTCAAATCCATTAATGATACTTATGGCCATCGGGTGGGGATATCATTCTGGAGAAAGTGTCCCTGATCATTCAGGAAACCATTACCTCAAGTGATATTGCAGCACGTTACGGGGGTGAAGAGTTCGCCCTGTTGATGTTTGAGCAATCTTTCAAGCAGTCCTACGCCTTGGTGGAACAGATTCGTCAGAAGATTTCCCGGATGGGCCATCTGGAACTTGAAGGTGCTTCCATCACGGTGAGTATCGGTCTCAAAAGTTACAGTCCTCATCTAAGCAAAGATAAATTGTTTGAGGAAGTGGATGCCTGTCTGTATGCCGCCAAACGAACAGGTAAAAATAAAACCGTAACATCACTTGATCTGACTTCGTCCTTGGTCTAGAAAACATAATTAAAAAAGTTGTGCTGTACATCGGAATCCCGGTTTGTACAACACAACTTTTTTGGGTTTGCTTACGATTCGCGGGCCAATCTGCTTCCTGTGTCTACGTTCTTATTCCGCCCATTCCCAGCGGTGGCGATTTTGTTCGAGCCTCGGATGAAGCTCGCCTGATGGTCCATCGATGATAAGGCGCAGCTCTTCGATCCAATCCTTGAAGGAATCAAATGAGGCAAACCGATTGGCCATCTCTACCGTCATATACAAGAAATGAGGAGCCGGATACTCCGCAGTGATATGGCGCAGTGCGCTATCTACTGGCGTATATTTTTTTCTCTTGCCTTCAAGCCCCTCCACACGTATACGTGAAGTTGGATGTTCCCGCCGCCAATCATGCAGGCGGTCTTCTCTTTTGTAATATGACTGTATGGTATCCTTGCTCATTCGCTTAAACGTGCTCTCGTGTAAAGGATACAGCACAAGCTGTATGAATGAACGAGTATCCACCGTTGTAGCCGCGCGTTCGAGTTGCTCATCAGTCACATGTTCGAACGTGTCATAAAAAGTTAGTGTGCCTTTGCGGCTGGCAGCAGGTGGCTCATAACCGTAAGGTACCGTTGTATATTTTCCAGACATTTCACCCCTCCTTGTCTATACGCTACGCACAAAGATAATTGGGATAACCCAGCTAATCCTATTATACGCTATCGCTCCTGCTTCAACTCGGAATAAAATGTCATTCTGTTCTTGCCTGCACGTTTGGACTCATATAACGCTTCATCCGCCATCCGGATAATCTCACTTGGGTTATTGCTGTTGGTTGGATATTCAGCCCCACCAATGCTGCATCCAATCCGGATTCGCTCGTAATCAATAATAAACAGCTTGTTCAGACTTTGAATGATGGCTTCTGCATAAGCGCTGGCTTCTTGCCTCGGATGGCTTCCAACCGACTGAAGTACAATCAGGAATTCATCTCCGCCCAAGCGGACCGTTATGCCCTTCTCCTGACCAAGAGCGGTCAGACGCTGGGCCACTTTCTGCAATAAAATATCACCAACCTGATGTCCAAGTGTATCGTTCACACGTTTGAATCCATCCAGATCGAGATAGAGAAAAGTTAAGGTGTGATCTTCGCTTTCAGTCTCCAGTGATTTTTCCAGATACGCCTCCAGGGCAGTGCGATTCGGCAGATTGGTCAGCTGATCAAAATGCGCCAGATTCTGCATCACGACCAGTTCTGAATCTTTATTCATGAGAGAGGTCAACATATCCCGAAGTGAGCGGGACAATACTTCGATCTCCTTAATTCCTTTGTTCTCGGGAATCTCCAGATCCTCTCCTACTCGCAGTTGATTGGCTACCCTGGTAAGACGCACAATTGGGGCAGAGATCAGACGCGAGACAAACCAGCCAATCTGTGCAAATAGCACAGTGACGGCGATTCCCGCCCACACATTAAACCACATCAGGTCAAGCACAGAAGCAAAAGCAGTCGACTTGACTTGACGAATGACTACGCTCCAGCCTAAACCGGGATAATCGAGATGACCCTGGCTGTAGGCAAACCCTGTCACATATTCCTTCCCATCAGGCCAATCTTCAATGGACCAGCTGTTTTTGTTACGCTGAGCCTCTTCAATACCGGGTAAGATCAGTGGTTTACCAACCCATTCCTTGGGCCCCAACAGTACGGTATGTTCATTTTTGCTCACGATAAAGAACTCAATGTCTTTTTCTTCTCTTTTCAATGGGGCAAGCACGGATTCTTCGACTTCCTTTGCCCATTCCCAGCTTAAATGCGCAGCAAGCACACCCTGAGTATGTCCTTTGCTATCCTTCAGCGGAAAACTGATATCGACAAATTGCAACGGCTCTCCCGTTGGATTTGGTAACAGCTTGGCGAGAAGTACTGCATTATGCACATCTCCAATGAACTTACCCTTGATCCCTTCCTGATACACAGGTCGCTCAGATAAATTTTCCCCAGCAAGATGCCATCTGTCGCAGCCAACACTTTTCCCTTCGGGTCCATGAATCCAACCCATGAGAATGAGGGAAAGCTATCTTGTAGCTGATCCAGCAGCATCTGAATCTCATCAGGTCGGAATCCATCTTCAATCGAAGCCATTCGGCCCAGCAGGTCGAGTTCCCCCGCACGTGCGGCCATGAATCGATCCAGCTTATCCGAAGCCTGTGAGGCCGTGCCTGTCAGCGAGTGACCGATCTCAGTTTCTACAGCACCGAATGACTTTTGGCTAAAAATAGACCCAATCGTCAACGTAACCAGCAAAGATAACACAGCGAAGATGACTGTAAGCACAGTTCTAATTTTGAATGACATGACTTCCTCCATTACACGGTGAAACCATCTTGCTTTTCAACATAATTATGCTGCAAAGGGTACACGGAATGTCACCTAATTCGTTTTCGTATTTATCGGAATTTATGTGTTTTTTTATTATACATGCCCATACAATATTATACTGGAATCTTCACCGTGTTTCTTCCATTCAAAGAATAGACACGATTCTGTATATACATACTTGGGTTATGAATATAGAGAGCAAGCATAACCTTTGAGGATTATGCGCCTGTATATCACAGAGAGTCGTCGAAATACTAAACATTGGGGGTGTAATGTTGAGCCTGCTTCATGTTGCTGTTATTCTGCCTTTTGCCGCTGGCATTTTCCTCGCCATGCTGCATCGTTTCTTCCGTAAAATTCATTTGGGATGGCCGGTTCTCCTCGTCCCGGCACTATTATTTGTATACTTTGCGAGTCTCATTCCCGCTGTGTCACAGCGCAATGGCGCGTCCGGAAATATTCCATGGATTCCTTCACTGGACATCGGATTCAACCTGTATCTGGACGGTCTGAGCCTCATGCTGACACTGCTTATCACCGGAATTGGCGTCCTCGTTGTTCTCTACTCCATCTTTTACATGAATCAGAAAGAAGCGCTGAACCGTTTCTACCTGTATCTGTTGATGTTCATGGGAGCCATGTTGGGCGTGGTGCTGTCTGATAATATGATCGTGCTCTACGGATTCTGGGAATTGACCAGTATTACGTCATTCCTGTTGATTGCATTTCATTACAAACGTAAAGCCTCGACTTCAGGTGCACAAAAATCCTTCCTGATTACGGTATTTGGTGGTTTCGCCATGCTTACCGGATTCATGATGATGTATCTTATTACAGGAACGTTCAGTATTCGAGCGACCATTCAAGGCTTGGGACAGTTTCAGGAAAGCGCACTATTTCTGCCAGCGCTTGTCTTGATCCTGATTGGGGCTTTCACCAAGTCAGCCCAATTCCCGTTTCATATCTGGTTGCCGGATGCCATGGAAGCCCCGACCCCTGTCAGTGCGTATCTGCACTCAGCGACCATGGTCAAGGCCGGACTGTATGTTGTGGCTCGGTTTACACCAATCTTCGGTGGACAGGGACTCTGGTTCTGGCTCGTCACCGGCGTTGGTCTTCTGACTTTGTGTTATGGATCATTCCTGGCTGTCAAAAGAACGATCTCAAAGCGATTCTCGCCTATTCGACCATCTCTCAACTTGGTCTGATCATGTCCCTGTTAGGGGTCGGATCTGCTGCTCTCTACTTCGGATATGGCGATTCCTCTGCGATGCACACCGTGGCGATAACCGCCGCGTTGCTTCACCTCTTTAATCATGCAACCTTCAAGGCCGCCCTGTTTATGGTTGTAGGCATTGTTGATCATGAAACAGGCACACGTGACATTCGAAAGCTCGGTGGACTTGCTTCATTCATGCCCATTACATTCACCGTTGCATTGATTGGTTCACTTGCCATGGCAGGTATTCCACCTTTCAACGGCTTCCTGAGTAAAGAGTTGTTTTTCCATGCCATGGTCGAAGTCACGCATCTGCGAATCTTTGGACTTGGTTCCTGGAGTGTACTATTGCCGGTATTAGCTTGGCTTGCAAGTGTGTTTACTCTGATCTATGCACTGATTATCGTGTTCAAAACATTCCTCGGTCGTAGCCAAAGCGAGATCCCTGCCGAGAAGTTACACGAAGCGCCTGCTGGTATGCTGATTCCGCCCGTTGTTCTAGGTGTTCTTGTCATCGTCTTCGGACTCTTTCCGAACCTGCTCGCCGGATCACTGATCGAACCCGCAATGGCCGCTGTGCTTCCTTCCCTGTTGACTGGGAACGAACGCTTCGATGTACATTTCTCCCTATGGCACGGATGGACTCCGGAGCTCATTATGACGATCGGAGTTGTGATTCTGGGAATCACTCTCTATAAGCTGTTGCCACGATGGAGGAATATTTATGAGCATTATCCGCAAGGATTAACGATTAACAATATGTACCATGTTGTACTGGATAATCTTCAGCATTATGCACGCAAATGGACGGAAGCCTATATGAATGGCTCGGTTCGTAATTATCTGGTTTACATTTTCTCATTCACGGTCGCGTTGTTGGTCTATGCTTTCTTCCGTTCAGGAGAAAATATTACCTGGAATCTGCAGGGCAATGCGCCTTATTCATTTTATGAAGTCGTACTGCTGGTCACACTCATTGGTGCAGCCGTTTCGATTCCTTTTGCCAAAAACAGACTGTCGGCAGTCATAATGACTGGAGCCGTTGGTTACCTCGTAACGCTGCTATTCGTGCTCTTCCGGGCACCCGATCTGGCGTTGACGCAGATGATAGTTGAGACGGTATCCGTTGCATTGTTCCTGCTCTGTTTCTACCATCTGCCCGAACTGCAACGTGGCAAATCAAGCCGCCGTTATCTCACGGTCAATATGATCGTTGCGATTGCAGTTGGTGTCGTGATGACTTTTGTTGCACTGGCTGCAAGCGGAACTGCATCACTCGACAGCATATCTACGTTCTTTCTTCAGGAAGCGTATGACTCGGCCGGCGGTAAAAATGTCGTGAACGTGTTATTGGTCGACTTCCGTGGCTTTGATACGTTATTGGAGATTATGGTACTCGGCGTTGCTTCATTATCCATCTATTCCATGATTAATCTGAACCTCGAAGCCAAAGATCTCGGAGCCCGCTTGAAGTTCCGCAAGAAAGAAGAAAACAGGACTCCGAACCTGATCTGGATGATGAAGCGGACAATACGAAAAAGTATGGTAATCGGGAACGCAGCTCATCCTCGTGGGATACTGTACCCTTGCAAAGTAATGATGTATTGCTGCAAACGACGACCAAAGTCGTTGTGTTCATTATTCTGACGTTTGCCATGCACCTGTTCTTTGCAGGACACCACAATCCGGGCGGAGGTTTCATCGGCGGCTTGGTCACTGCGGCAGCGCTCGTGTTAATTGCCCTGGCATTCAGCACGGATACGATACGCAAAGCGTTACCCATTGACTTCCGTGTTCTCACAGGAATCGGACTGGGTATAGCGTTACTGACAGGTGCGGGATCATTTATATTCGGAGTTCCGTTCCTGAGCCAAACCTTCGGATATTTCGAACTTCCTTTGCTGGGAGAGACCGAACTCGCCACGGCCATGCTGTTTGATCTTGGCGTGTATCTCGCTGTCCTGGGTGTCACCATGACCATCATTCTACAGATCGGGGAGGATCGCTGATATGGAAATATTGATGTGTGTAGCCGTTGGCATTCTGTTTGCGGTTGCCGTCTTTCTAATCTTGTCGCGGAGCCTGCTCCGAATCGTACTTGGTATGTCCATACTAACCCATGGGGTGCATCTGCTCTTAATCACCATGTCCCGTCTCAAAACCGGGGCACCACCTCTGCTTGGGGAGATGGCAGAACGCTATGTCGATCCTCTACCTCAAGCTTTGATATTAACTTCGATTGTTATTAATTTTGGACTCACTGCGTTCTTCTTTGTTCTCTCTTATCGCTCTTATCTGAAGTTAAAAACAGACGATATGGAAGAAGTAAGGGGGCGCCCATATGAATAATCTCGTCGTTCTGCCAATTCTGTTACCTTTGGTCACAGGGGTTCTGGCTTTGCTCTTCTTCCGAAAAACAAATATCCAGCGAATCATTAGTGTCATTGGACTTTTGTTTACAGCAGCAGTTTCAACAATCCTGATTACGCGGGTAGCTCAGACTGGCGTTCTAACGCTTAATATGGGTGGATGGGCACCTCCTTATGGGATTGTGCTTGTTGCTGACATGGTATCGGCGCTACTTGTCGTGGCCGCTTCCATCATTGCGCTCGCCTGTCTGCTGTATGCATTCCGCAGTGTAAACAAGGAGCGGGAAGAGCATCACTTCTATCCATTCTTTCATTTTCTGATCGCGGGAGTTAACGGTTCATTCCTGACCGGAGATTTGTTCAATTTATTTGTCAGCTTTGAATTGATGCTCATCTCTTCTTATGCACTAATCGTATTGGGAGGTACCGAAAGACAGCTTCGTGAAACGATCAAATATGTCTTGATTAACATCGTTTCTTCAGCATTGTTTGTCGCTTCCATCGGCTTCCTCTACTCCATCACTGGCACACTGAATATGGCAGACTTATCGGTGAAGATTGCTGAAGTGGGACAGAGCGGGGTCATAACCTTAATTGCTGTTCTCTTCCTGATCGTATTCAGCATCAAGGCCGGACTGTTTCTGTTCTTCTGGCTGTCGGGCTCTTATGCTGCACCGCCTGCTGTTGTCACAGCATTGTTCGCAGGATTGCTCACCAAGGTTGGTTTGTACGCCATTGTGCGAACATTCACACTGATCTTCTATCATGATCCTGAGTTCTTCCATGCACTCATCGGATGGATGGCAGGTGCAACGATGGTCCTTGGTGTCATCGGTGCAATCTCATACCGGGATGTAAACAAGATTCTCATCTATAACGTAGTCGCAGGTGTAGGGTTTGTCGCTTTCGGTATGGCTGCAGCGAGTCGTCCTGCACTGGAAGGTTTGCTCTTCTATATGCTGCATGACATGTTGATCAAAACATTACTCTTCCTGCTTGGCGGTGCCTTGATCGCCGTTGCCGGAACATCCAAACTCGATAACATGGGCGGGCTGATCCATCGCTATCCGCTGCTCGGCTGGATGTTCTTCATCAGTGCACTTGCCTTGGCAGGTTTGCCGCCATTCAGTGGATTTCCGGGAAAGCTGCTTCTCTTTGAAGGAGGCTTGCAGGCGGGATTGTATGGTCTTACCGGCGTTGCGGTGCTTTCCAGCTTGTTGATGTTATATTCGGTACTGCGCATCTTCATACAAGCATTCTGGGGCGAACCGCCTGCCGGGGTTGCAAGACGCCCTTACGCCGTGAACGGCCTGCTGATTCCTGCAGGAATTCTGTTTGTATTCATCATCGTAATGGGTGTGGGGGCTGAAGGCATGTTCCAACTGACCTCCCGCGCAGGCGATATTCTACTGCATCCCAATATTTATATTGATGCCGTATTGAAGGAGTAGATGTCTATGGCCTTTCAGATCGTACTGAATCTTATCATTGCTTTTGTATGGATGTTTCTGAATAATGCCTGGAATGGTGTTGGTTTTCTCATTGGTTACCTGCTTGGACTGCTTCTCATCGGGGAATGCGCAGATTCTTCCCCCAGCGCTTCTATATTGTTCGAGTCTGGGCCATCTTCAAACTGATTGTGTTGTTATTTAAGGAACTGGTACGAGCCAGCGTTGAGGTTATACGCCAGATTATCAAGCCCAAGCTCGACATAAGACCAGGTATATTTACGTATAAAACTCAATTGTCCTCGGATTGGGAGGTTACTCTTCTCTGTCTGCTTATTTCATTAACACCAGGCTCTCTGCCACTTGAGATCTCAGGCAATCAACGCAAACTGTTTATCCACGCACTGGATATCAAGGATGAACAGAAGCTTAGAGATGATATCCAGAATACATTCGAAAAAGCAATTATGGAGGTGACGCGTTAATGTTATCCTCACTGTTGTTCATCTCATTGCTCATTCTCTCCCTAGCCATACTAGGTTGTCTGTACAGGGTGCTTCGGGGACCATCCATGGCTGACCGGATCACAGCACTGGATACCATCGGTATCAATGTAATTGCCATCGTCGCCGTTCTGTCGATGATGCTGCAAACCCAGGCCTATCTGGATATCATTTTGCTGATTGGCATTCTGGCTTTTCTAAGTACGGTGGCATTTGCACGTTATATTGAACGGGGGGCGGTATTCAAAAATGATGGAGATCGTTAAAGTAGCCGCTGAAACAGCTATAGGTTTACTCGTACTGCTTGGCGCACTCCTCAGTGCCCTCAGTGCGTTTGGACTTATTCGTCTGCCTGATGTATATTTGCGAGCCCATGCTGCAACCAAGAGTATGACACTTGGCGTGTTCTGTGTACTAAGCGCTACGTTTTTTTACTTTTGGTACTTCGATAACTATATCAGCGCCCGTTTGTTGCTAGGCATTCTGTTTGTATTCATCACGGCTCCGGTTGCCGGACATCTGAACGGACGGGCCGCCTATCGCACGGACGTACCGCTGTGGGAGCAGAGCGTTCAGGATGAACTGGAACCATTGTTAAAAGGTAAAAAGGTAAATCATGAAGCCAAGGACATGATGGAGTAATCCTCCATCTCAGGCATAGCGAATACCCCGAGGATTACCCGCACATTTCGCGGGTTGTTCCCGGGGTATTTTTATAATTTTATCCACGAATCAGATCAAAATCGGGATCAGGCAGATATAAAATTGCATGGTCAGAATCCACTCAATCCCTGTCTTTTCAAATCCGCAGCCACCATGCGAGCTAATTCCGCAGCACCTTGACGATTCGGGTGCAGACTATCCCCTGTCATATAGAGAGCGAGTGTTGCCGCCGGACCAATCGATGTGAAATAGGCAGAACTCAACTTATTCAACTCTATCAGAGTGACCCCCTCTTCCTGAGCGAGTGCACGAGTGGATGGATTGTACCAGCGGTTCTCCGCTTGATGTACATTGGCTGTGTTAAAGTCTGTTGCCCGGCCTTGTGGCGTGGAGAGGATAACCGTTGCCCCCTTGCTCTTCGCCTGCCGTACCATATCCCGCATAATCTCCTTGAATTGCGCCTCTGTTGTATTGTTCTTGGCATTGGTATCGTTAATTCCGAATTGCAGAATAAAATAATCTCCTGGCTTGATATACTTTAGAATCGCCTCCATCTGACCATCATCGCGGAATCCTCTCGCAAACTGACCACTTGATGCCATATTGCGAACCTGGAACGTAGCATTGTTCACATAGGACGGAAACAGTTGTCCCCACCCTCCTTGAACACTGCTGCCAAGCGGATAATAATTGCAGACTGTTGAATCCCCGCCAATATAGATTGTACGATTGGTTACGGTCTGATTGGATATTTTCCGGATCTCGAGTGCGCTGAGTGTAAATGCAGTGCCTGTCTTTCCTTCTGTAATGAGCAGATTGAGTTGCCCGTCCGTTATCGGAATCTGAAATTGATCCGTCGCCCCGTTGCCCGTCATGTTGATGATCTGATACACCCCTTCCGCTGCAACACTTGCTCTAGCTGTATTGCCCAGGACTACTTTGACCTCATATAGGCCATTGGACAGGTTCACATTGAAGGTATTGTTGCTCTTCGTGCCAAACGTCAGAAACTGTACAGCGTCACTCATCACTCCGCTTCCTGAGGCAGACACATTCCGCATATTGGCAGGTGTATTGAATCCGTACCCTTTGGCGGCCGTGTAGGCATCTCCTGCGGACACGCCTGTGTAACCGCTCTCAACTGGACCCGAACCAAAATCAAATCTGTAATTGTCCGTTGCTGCCTCCGCGACTTGCCCTCCACTGCTTCCCAGACCGATGCCCATCGTACTTGCAAACAGAACCAGGCAGAGCAAAAATTTTACCGATACTGACCATTTCATCACTGAATTCTCCTCTCGTTACAGAATTATATTAAGGTTTGTCTTCAAACTTAGGCATGCAATACGCTGAAGGATGTCAGAGTCCAACAGATTGAAGTCAAGGATTGCTGATCCTGGCGAATTGTCCAGACGATTTTCTAAGGAACCGAGGACGTCTTATTTAGCCTTCGAGTCCTCCTTTTATTTTGTAAGGAACCTGAGACATGTTATTAATCAAATTCACCTAACAAACACGCTGTAAACGACTGCTTAGTCCTATATAGCGTGTTTCAGATTCCTTAGATTGCTGCGGGCGCTTCAAATCGCCGAATAAGACGTCACAGGGTCGTTAGCGCTCCCGCTCCGTGCCCTGCTCCAGACACGTTCAGTTTGAAGACACGCTTTAGTTGAACTAAAAATTATTTACACAGACACTACAAAGACAGAATACCCTTCCAATCACTGTTATCCCTAGATTTTTCTATTCCCTTTTCTCAAGGGAAAATCCGGTGATAGCGTATGCTTTCGAAGTAGCTTTCTTGCAGCTTGTTGCTTCGCTTTTTCAGGTTTTTCAAACCTCAGCTTCACAGCACTTGATCGAGCCAATCATAGGCCTTCTCACCGCTAATCTCATGTCCACCTGTGAAGAAATCCGCATCCAGCGATTCCTCTGCTCCCGCTTGTTCATAGATGTATGTCAATTGCTTATAGGCGTCTCTTGCTGCATCCAGCGGAAATACCTGATCATCACTTCCGGCTTCGATAAAGAGTGGCCTAGGCACCATCAGGCCGATAAGATCCGGCAATTCCGCTTCACGCAGAATACCAGGTACATAGTTGTCCAGGCAATGGTTCCGATCCAGTATGCTGCCCTGGAATGTACTTGCATAACCACTGACTACAGCTGCACGAAACCGTTCATCCAACGCGGCTGTAAATGCAGTCACCAGACCTCCGCCCGAGATGCCCATGCTTCCAATTCGATCGGAATCCACTTCAGGTCGAGTCGTTACATAATCCAGTACTCGTGTTGTTTCATATACCCGATGCCCGGCGAGAGTCTGACCCACCATGAGCAGATGCGCGGCAATCTTCGTACAGGAGCTTGCCCCTGGTGGCGCATCACGGTCCTCTTCAAGTCTGCGATCCCCAAATCCGAGCAACTCTGGAGCCGCAACCACATATCCACGCTTCACAAGAGCTACTGCAAAATCCTTGTGTAATCCGGGATCTCCCGTCCGTGGCGTACCATCCGGTTCCATGCCTGATATCTCCCGGCTACCATAGCCATGTCCATGACAAGCAACGATAGCAGGTCTTCTCACCTGGGCAGTGCTTCCATCCCCTGGAATCAATACATATACAGGCATGCGAAGTCCTGCATAGGTCGTGATCTCAATCCGCTCCCGAATATACCCGTCACATGTAACGCGCTCCAGTAAGACAGGATTCAGTGCTGCACCCATGGTTGGAAAACCTCCCAGCCGTTCTTTCATACGAATGCGTAACTGACTGCGCCATAATTCCAGGGGTTGATCTGCATGATACGCGGAACGACCACGAAGATTCGTTTGTTGTTGTAAATAGGCTTCAATATCAGACATGGGCTTGTGTCCCTCCTGTTTTTCGTAGGATAACGTAGATGAAAATGTCATATGGCATGAATCCCATCCATTATAGAACATCCATGTCACTCATGAATTGAACATGTTTGCCAGTTTTGAAGGGAATCACACGATTTCTAGCCAAAAAAGGATATTTCCAACCTGAAAACAGGTTACGAAATATCCTTCATTTCATCTGACCCGGCAGCCACCAGTTCCATCTGCCCATTAATTTCATCAACGCAGGTACGAGGATTAGCCGGATCAACGTAACGTCAATCAACACCGCTGCCGTGATTCCGATCCCTAACTGCCTCACACCTGCGACTTCAGCAAAAGCAAACGGTACGGTCACCGCAAGCAGTATTGCAGCTGCTGAGGTAACCAGACGACCGGTAGAAGCCAAACCCTGTTGGACAGCCACATCACTGTCTCCGGTTCGTCTATATACCTCCTGAATACGGCTCAGCATAAAAACACCATAATCCATGGATATGCCGAACACCAATCCTGCGATGAATACAGGAATCATAATGGCAATGGCTGACGCTTCCATCCCCAGATGTCCTTCATTAAACACCCATACCAATATGCCAAATGAGGCCGCCAAGCTAAGCAGATTCATCACAATGGCTTTGATTGGAATGAGCAGCGAGCGGAATGCTGCCAGTAACACAAGATAATTGGATACCACTACAAATACCAGCACTTTGGGCAGTTGACTTGTGACTTCCTGCATGATTTCATCCTGCTTGGCAGCTTCCCCGCCATAACGCAGTTTGACATTAGTGGAACCAGGCGAGTAATCGCTACTTCTCATTCGTTCCAGCCAGGACGCTACCTGTTCCGAACCTGGCTCCCCCTTCACGGTGGCAATCAATCGAATGGAATGATCAGAAACGGTTGAACGCAGCCATGCCGCCCTTGTAGACTCCTTGTCTTGTATGGAAGGAGTAAGCGACAACGGTGAACTTTTAAAAAGACTTTGCGAGCCATTATGATTCGGCTGTAAAGGGCCCCATGGCGTTACAATGTTCAATACTTCCGAGTCCTGCATTAGTTGACGTGTTTTGTTGTAGGCCATCTGCCAGTGCGAGGCAGTCAACAATTCCTGCTGTCCGCCAATCATAATCTCGATGGTGGAGGTCTTCTCTTGACCAAAATCATGCTGAAACTGCTCTGCTGCCTGGCGGGACTCCATTTTGGCTGGCAGTGAAGAAGCATCCGGGACAGACAGTTCCAGCCGGGTCACTGGATAGACACACAGGAGCAGCACAACCGTACCTCCAATTGCCATGCTGACGGGTCGTTTCATGATCATTGCTGACCATCTATGCCAGACCGAGCGTCTGGGTAATGGATAGACTACCTTTCGCCCGAATACTCGATCCGCAGACAATGACAGCAGGGCTGGCAGCAGCGTAACATTTAACATTAACGATACGAGCAGAACAATCATGGCCCCCAGGGAGACACTCAGAAACATCGGCAGTCTAATCCAGAGTAGACCCAGTAGCCCAAGGAGCACGCAGGCTGCCGAGAACAACACCGCTCTGCCTGCTGAACGCAGTGTTCGCTGAAGAATATCACTGCGCAGAACCTCGCTCTGCATATCCAGACTTTTGCCGGTAACGTGAGCTGCACCTTCATCTTCATAGGCACGCTGAAGTTCTTCCCTGTACCTGCTCAGAATGATGAGGGCAAAGTCTATACTCAGTGCCATTCCCACCATGGGAATCACGTTAATGATAAAGTTGGACAATTCCAGATGATAACCAAGGAGAGTCGTGACTCCCATCGCCGTAATCACGGCACTTATACCCATCATGACTGCAATTAATGCGGCATATAGACCCCTGAATGCAAAGCACAAAACGATCAGGGCAATCGGAGACCCCACCATCTCTGCCCGCTCCAGGTCACGAAAGCTCAGATGATTGACATCCTGCTGCACGACGGCCTTTCCCGTCAATTGCACCGTACCCGGACCATCTGCTGCCAGCACGGCACGCAGCTTCTCCAGGGGAGGACCCATCTGATGTGCGGGCACATTCATTTTCACAAGGGCATATGCCCTATCATCTTGCAGTATCACCCTTTCATCAGCATCCAGAGGGGACGTGATAGAGGTAACCTTAGGTAACACTTGAACCTGTGTCAGACGATCCGTGATCCACTGCCGGAACGCTAACGGCGAGGTATTTTTCTTTTTCTCAAAAACCAGAATAACCGGATCAGCCGGAGCATTGAATTCATGTTCCAGAACACGCTCAACCGCTTGCGCGTCCCCGTGAACCTGTTTCAATCCGTGATCCTGAACCATGTCAGGCAACCTCCACGCCCAGACCGCTGACATCCCGATGATGAATACCCAGCAGAGAATAATGAACCGAGGATATCGGCTGATGAAGGCAGCAAGTCTGCGATAAGCCATACCTAAGCTCCTCTGCAATCAGATTCGTCATTCAATTAAGTTCATTGGATGCCGTGATTCACAGGTGTTCTGTTCGCTATGCGGGCAGGGATGTATGTAAAAGGAAGTAGTTCTGCTGTCAGTCCCGGGCCGAACGCCAGCGCGATCCCACTGGAAGGATCTTCGTTCTGTCTGTGTCTGTAATCCTCACGGATGGCTTGAAGAACAAAAAGAATCGTCACGGACGACAGGTTCCCATAATCTCGCAGGATGTTACGGCTGTACGAGACCTGTTCATCGCTCAACTGGTACAGCTTCTGAACGGCATCCACGATACCTCTGCCTCCTGGATGGATCGCCCATATTTCAGGTAAACTGCTCCCCTCCAGCAACCGTTCTAGCTCTGGACCCAGATGCAAACCAAGCAGCTTCGGAATCTGTGGTGACAAGTAGAGATCAAAGCCGGTATTGCCCACTTCCCAGATCATCTCTTCTGTACAATTCGGAAGCAGCGTGGAGTGCCCACGGCCTAATTGAAAACATTCGTTGCGACCTGTTCCAGACGCACCAATAACACAGGCCGAGGCACCGTCACCGAAGAACGATGCAGCATACAGGTCGTCCCGTTTGGCAGATGGCTGAAAATGAAGCGTGCACAGCTCCACACACACGATGAGAACCGTTGCCTTCTGATCTGTCGTTACAATGGAATTGGCTAGTTGGATGGCCTTGAGACCAGCTGCACATCCTTGAAACACCAGTGGGATTCGGTTGATCTGCGGTGACAGTTCAAGCTGCTGGATCAGCCGAACATCAAGTCCGGGCAGGAATTGCCCCGTGCAACTCACCGTAATGAGATGTGTAATCTCCGACGAGGCTATGTCTGCATCCTGAAGCGCCTTGTCGGCTGCTTCCAGACCAAGCGGAACAGCGGCAGCTTTGTATTTGCCCATACGCTCGGATGTAGTCGGGACCTTCTCTATACTCGTGAAAGGTAAATATCGGCAAGAATCAACCGGCTCAAGCAGATTTGGTTCACACGTATAACGAGTCTCCACACCGCATTGATTAAAGATTCGTTTGGCCCACCTTCTCGCATCCGGCTCATGTTCCAGCGCTTGTGCAAGGCGGGCAGATACATCTTTTTGCTCAATTCGGTGGGCAGGCCACGCTGTTCCTATTCCCATAATACTTGCCCCGGTAGTTGCTTCAAGTTGGTTCATCGGCTTAACCTCCTATATCGTACATGTTCAAAAATAAACCTTGTAAACAACCTATATATAAAATAGGTTCATATGAAATGTGCAAGATATAGTACAAGTCTATTCACTACCTGTCCTGATTATGTTCATATGAACAAGCAAAGGCGGACAACATATGCAAGTTTCGCACGTGCTGTCCGCCTTTGTTATAGGGTTAACCCGTTCACATATTACATACATGTTCTTGCAGACTATTCAGGTCGAATCACCGTGAATCTCTCCCCGAGCTTGGCATAATCATTACCCGCCAGTCGGCTGACTGGGTTCAAATGATCCATCAGGATGTAACCCTTGTCCGGATTATAGACTTGTTCGCTGAAATGATACTGTACAATGCGTACCAGCAGCAGATCACTCGCCGGTTTGCCCTCATCATTCGTGATGGGAATGTGCTGGTACAGCTCACACTCCATTCGAATAAGTGCTTCTTTTACCCCTGGCACAGCGACCTTAGTACTTGGCACTGTAGTGAGTTTCGTCCGCTCAAGTTCACTTTCATGGGGTTTAAGTATAGCTGCTGTTTCATTCACTTCTTCTATGATTGCTTCGTCACATATATGCACGACCAGCTCTTTATAGGCAAGCACATTACGTGCGGTATCTTTCATCATGCCGTCTTTACGTGCAATGGATATGGATAACAGCGGCGGGTCCGAACTAACCACATTGAAGAAGCTAAAAGGCGCTGCATTGATCACATCATTCTGATCTGAACGTGTCGTCACAAAAGCAATCGGACGTGGCACCACTGAACCACTCATCAGTTTATAGTTGTCTCTTCCCGTTATTTCACGTGGATCCAATGTATACATATGTAAATATCCCCTTTCCTGCTCGTGTAACAAGTGTCCATTTCACTGCAAGACACGATACCACACTCCTATTAATTATATAACGTAAAATGCTGAATTAACAAAAAAACTCCCTGGTGCCCATTGCACCAGGAAGTAGGAATATGCTTTTTCATATCGACTAATTCTTATTTAACAATGCTGTTCTGAATGTCTTCCATAATTTGAAGGTTCGCTTGAACTCCACTATACAACCAGCTGCTGGACCGGGTGAATTCAAACAAATTGCCGTTTTTCACAGCCGGAATGCTTTGCCACACTGGATCTTTCAGTGCTTCCGCCCCAGTACCTTCATCACTATTCACAAAGAACAAGTAGTCTACATCCATTTCCGCCAGCTTCTCCAAAGAGATGGAAGACCAGTTGCCTGTTGCATTGGCAGAGATTTCTTTTACAACTTCAGGCTCTTGAAGGCCAAGTTCTTTGTACATTACTTCTCCACTTGATACATTGTCACTTACAATAAAGAACTTGCCGCTAACCAACCAAATGGCCGCTGCCGATTTCGTTCCACCTGTAACGTTGTTGATCTTTTCCTTGATTTCTGTAGCTTTAACTTCGTAATCATCCAGCGCTTGTTGCGCTTCATCACTCTTATTCAATATCTCACCGATTTTCAGCAATGTTTTACGCCAGTCGCTATTGATCTCATCGCCCAGTACATAAGTCGGTGCAATCTTACTGTACTGTTCGTATTTTTCTCCTTCAACCACACTTTCAGAACCAATAATAATCAGATCCGGGTTGAAACTTGCTACCGCTTCAAAAGGAAGATCGAAGGCAATCGTTGGAATACCGTTCAGATCTTTTTGCAAATATTCCTGAATGCCGTTTGCTACTGACCACTGTGCTGCTGGCTTAACACCTAGTGTTACCAGATTGTCTTCCAGATAAGATGCGATAATACGCTCCGGATTCGCCGGAATTTTCACTTCGTGTCCCATTGCATCTGTCATGGTTCGCTCTGTAGCGGCTTCTGTTTGCGTCTCTGACTCGGTTGTTGTATCGTTCTCTCCTGCTGCTCCATTCTCTGCCGGCTTCGCTCCACATGCTGCTAACCAGATGGACATGACCATCACCGTAATTAAAAGCGTAATCATCTTTTTATTTCTCTTAAACACTTTATTATCCCCTTTCAATATGGAAACCTTATTGGCTGTATTGCGACAGATATCTACATTCAAAAACAATGATATTATTATTGATACATATAATACCCGTATGTACATTTGTCCAATTCCATTGACAATGATAATTGTTATCAGTTCAGTTGTCAATTCGATTATGTCCGAGCGAAGCATATAAAATCTTCTTGACGGCATTCACGTATAGGCGGATGCCACCATATGCTGAATGCAGAATACGACGACAGGAAGGATGTTCTGTACATGTATTACGAATATAACCCTTATATAGGTTATGGAGAAGACCGTTCCTTTCAATTGCCTCCACTGTTCCCAGGAGGTAGCGGTGGCGGTATCCCGGGTGGTCAGACGTTTCCGGGCGCACCTGGCGGTCAAGGCACCTATCCACCATTCATTCCAGGCGGAGGACCAGGTCCATATATCCCCGGTGGCATTCCCGGTACAATCCCGGGTACAGCAACTGGCGTACCTGCACAACTGGCTCAAGGCAATCTGCCAACCCTGCTTAGTGCCTATCCTCGTCCAGTGGGTCAGCCTCCGGCAGAAATGATTTTTCTGTATAACCTGATCAAAAGCAGCCCGGTATGCTTCCGCTCTTCCTTCAGCAACAGCCGCAGAATCTCACTCAAGCTGTGCAATTTGCACAGACGGGTGCAGCAGCACCTCGAGATAACGAAGAACGTGCACTGCCCAACTTTTGCTACAACCGATGGTCCCTTGTCTTCACATACAATGATGTGTACCTGATGTGGCCTGCCATCAATTTGTTTGGTTTTGTGGTGGGGTACTTCTATCCATTCCTCACGCCAGGGATACTGTCCAATACACAGATTTTGTTTGCGCTCTGCTAAACATGTCCTTACCGACAGCAAGAGCCTCATTTGGAAGCATGATTTCTTCCAAGTGAGGCTCTTTTTGAGTTCTTTTAATCATAAATAACTGTACAGCTTTAAGACTCCACACCAATAAGGCGTGCACAATCCGTATCTTTAACTCAACACCTGATCCAATTGACGCTTCCTGCCCCGGCTGACCATCAGGAAATAGATCACCACGGCACCGAGATCAGCACATGCGATAACAATTCCCATTGGCACAGCTGTACCTTCTCCTCCGAGACCAACCAGCGGAGCGACAATACCACCGAACAGGAACGTCATCACACCAATAAGCGCAGACGCACTGCCTGCCGACTTCTCCTGATTGGCCATTGCCAAAGCGAAGGACGCGGTATTGACCAACCCCACACTGGATACCACCAAAAATAACGGAATCAGTACAGAGATCAGATTACCTCCAGCCAGAATGGCGATGAGCAGTGATGTTCCTCCGAGTGCTGCGATTAGAAGCCCTGCGATTAACAGACGGGTCTCAGATACCTTGCCTGCAAGTCTGCCGGCAACCTGACTGGCCAGAATAATGCCAAGCCCGTTTATGGCAAAACAAATACTGAACATTTGCGGGGAAACCCCATATATTTTTTGAAGTACAAACGGCGAACCGGATATGTAGGCAAACATGCCAGCCGCTACGAAACCCTGGGTCAACGCATATCCCATAAACTGACGATCCCCTGCAATTTTTCGGAACGTAATCAACGTTTGTTTCAATCCCCCGCTTGATCTGCGGTTGGAAGGCAACGTCTCTCCCAGACCGAAAATGACAGCAAGCAGCGTAAGTATACCGATGAGGCTAAGTAAAATAAATACGCCGCGCCACGACGTATACGTTAATAATTGTCCGCCAATAATCGGTGCAGCAATCGGGGCTACGCCGTTGATCAGCATTAACAGGGAGAAGAATCGTGTCAGTTCCGGGCCCGAATATACGTCTCTAACGATTGCCCGCGAGATGACGATCCCTGCCGCTCCGGCTACACCCTGAATGAACCGCAGCACAACAAAAGAGCCCATCGTAGGGCTGACCAGGCAGAGGATGGAAGCAATGGTATAGAGCACAAGTCCTGCAATGAGCGGTGTTCGCCGACCACGTACATCACTTAAAGGTCCGGCAAGCAACTGTCCCACCGCCAGACCAATCATACAAGCCGTCAGACTGAGTTGAGCATACGAAGTTGATGAACCGAACTCATCGGCCAACGTGGGCAATGCAGGCAAATACATATCCAGGGACAACGGCCCGAAGGCCGACAGCGTCCCCAGAATTAATGCCATTCGCACACGCGATGTTGCGCTCGTGTTCAATGAAGCTGTTGTACTTTTCATCGAGAACTACTCCCCGCTGCCCAGCAGCTTGAGCAGGTTGGACGGCAGTGTGAACTGTTGATTGTTAATAATAATACGACGCAATTCTTCTTCGTCCCGCTCGTTATCCGCGTCCTTGATCTCCTGAATTTCCCGGTGAAGTCTCTCCATCTGTTGATCCAGCGCATTGGCGGAATCTGCCGCACTCTTTAGCTCTCTCGTCAAATGCTCGGGAACATCCTTGTTGTATTTATAGAAAATTTTATGCTCCAGACTCGCCCAGAAATCCATCGCGATCGTACGGATCTGGATCTCTACACATGCCCGTTCCTCACCATTGGACATGTACACAGGCACTTCCACGAGAAGGTGAAGGCTTTGGTAGCCGTTTGGCTTCGGATTCTTGATGTAGTCCTTAACCTCCAGAACACGCAGATCACTCTGGTTGCACAGCATATCCTTAATGCGATAGATATCCGAGATAAAGGAACATGTAATACGTACACCGGCGATATCCTTGATATTTTGCTTGATGCTCTCAAACGTTAACTCATGGTTTTTGCGGAACATCTTGTTCATAATGCTCTCAGGTGACTTCAATCTGGACTTTGTATGCTCTATTGGACTGTAATCATGCAGCGACTGGAATTCTTCCTTCAGGACTTCAATCTTGGTTTCCATTTGATCCAGTGCAAATTTATAAATCATCATAAATCTCGTAATTTCATATTTAAATTTCTTGAATTGATCGATTGGATGTGGAGCGTTCATCATGGCTTTCTCCCTTTCTTTCTACACATTAAAGTTAGTTTTATGAATATGAGGACAAGCGGTCTATCGACATGTCTCCTGAACCATTATAAATCATATGGAGCCAATAAACGAATTTCTAACATTCGGGCTGGCGATTCAGCCTTAAAGGTATGGGAACTTATTTTACGCGCATGATATAGAAACATCCCTGTTATTTGACCCGTTATTCGTTAGTAAAAGAGGTGGATTGCCCTGCTCTATCAAGTGACGTATTCATCCGATATGCTTCAGGTAAAAGCTTATTTATTCCTGCCACGAGGCTGTTCGTTATTCACTTCCATACATGGATCTCTGCATCTGCAAGCGCTCGCCAGCCACTATCCTTCTGCAACAACAATGCTTGATGCCGCTCCCGTACAGAAACAGTGGCCAGTGCTGATCTATTGTCGCGGCGGACTTGGCAGATATGGCGGGGTGAATACCCTTTGGCTTGAGCAATTTGTACAGCAAGGTTATATCGTGTTCGCCCCAGCCTATCGTGGCAACGAAGGCGGTGAAGGTCGTGACGAGTACGGCGGGAAAGATGCCGAAGATGTGCATGCCGCTTATCGTTTGATACAGAGTTTACCTTTTGTCGACCCGACACGGATATCGCTAATGGGGTTCTCCCGTGGAGCCATTAATGCGGTACATACGGCAACCACCTACAATGAGGGGCCGGATAAAGTACATAAGTTAGTCCTTTGGAGCGGTGTCTCCGATGTCGAACGAACGTATCATGAACGAACTGACCTGAGACGCACATTGAAACGGGTGCTGGGAGGTTCACCGCGCACAATTCCACAAGCTTATCTCGCGCGTTCTCCCTTATCCAAAGCGAACAAACTGTCTTGTCCCGTGCTGATCATGCATGGTACATCAGATACACAGGTGAACTATAGTCACGGAACCCGAATGTATCATTGGCTGAAGCGCAGAGGTGCAAACGTTACGTTTCATGCCTATGGCGGACAGGACCATCATTTTCACGAAAGGATACATGAGGCAGCGGTGAACAATATGTTCGCTTGGCTTACGTCACCATAGTCCCGCGCCATGAATTTCATTTTGAAGAAGCATAGGTTATGGCTGTATACTGGAGGGGTTACGTTTTTTGGAAAGGACGGATATGATGAATCAAAACACCCTCCAAAAGTACTCGATGCTCCTTCTATGTATGTCTGCGGGGATGGTCGATCTGATTGGATATCTGGGACTGGGACATGTGCTCACAGCCAATATGACGGGGAATATTGTTTTATTGGGAATTGCCATCGCCCGTGCCCAGGAATTTGTCGTGCTGCGTTCCCTCTTGGCTCTTATCGGTTTTATTGCTGGCAATGCCATTGCCGCACACATGATCGGACATGTGCATACCAAAAATGGCTGGTCCTCTCGGGTTACATCCGTATTCACTGTTGAGAGCATATTGCTCTTGGTGTTCGCAATCGCCATGATCAGTCCGTACGCTGAACAACTGTCCTATCTGTTAATTGTCGTCCTGAGCGTTGCAATGGGGATGCAGACAACGGCGGCCCGCCGCATTGGAATTGCAGGCATCTCCACAACCGTGCTGACCAATAATTTGGCCGCTGTGGTAGAGGATACCGTAAGCATTGTCAGAAGGCTGAGACATGTTAATATCCGGACACTGGCCAAAGCCCTGTCTACCGATTCCTATCTTCGTGCAGGTGCGGTTGTCATCTATCTGGTCGGGGTCATTGTAGCCGCATTGCTGTTCCACCGTGTGCCCATGATCGCCGTCTGGATTCCTGTCCTGAGTATCGGCGGGGTAACCCTGTACGCCCGGTTGCATGCATGGGGAAGTTCACAACAAAGGGAAGGCTAATAACCGCAAAAGGATTTGCTTGCCGTCGTTTGTTTTCTTCGAACATTGTATCCAATCGCACTTTTTATTTAATCATTTCATCAAAGAGGCCTCTTGGCGGATAAGCTTGACGAGATGCTGTGCAGCAGGCGACAACACTTCTCCGGCTCGTGTACATACGGCAACCGTATTTCTCAGCTGTACACCTTGAACGTACACACGGGCCAGCCTGCCTTGCTGTACATCATCCTTCACAACCAGAGAAGAGATAAAGTTGGCCCCATAACCTGCCTTCACCGCACTGATCGTTTCATTCAGCCCGTTGAACTGAAGCGCAATGCGTGGAGCGGCCAGGTTATTTGTTGTGCAAAGGGAGACCAGTCTCTCACGCGTGGCACTGCCTTCTTCGCGCATGATGAACGGCTCTGCCATCATCTCATGCACCTCAATTTCTCTGCCCGCATACGGATGGTCTGGATGTACAACAAACCACATCTCATCGTCAAACAATTCATCCCATTGCACACCCGCATGTGTAATCCCACTTCCACCATACACAGCAATCTCAGCCTCATAGCGAAGTAACTGGTCAAACGCCGACCGGGTGTTGGTGGTGCTCACAATAATCTCCACATCCTCGTGCATTTGCTTGAACCGCGCAATCCAGCCCGGCAATAGAAAATTCGAAGGCAAGTAGGTTGCCGTAAGACGGATCAGTCCTTTTTTGCCCTCCCGAAAATCCTGCACAAAATTCTCGACATCCTGCTCCAGCAAGAATAGACGTTCGGCATAACCTGTTAACTGTACTCCAGCATCCGTAAGCACCAGCCTTCTCCCCTCCGAAACAAAAAGCTGGATTCCCAATTCACGTTCAAACTTCTTCACCTGGGCAGATACCGCTGGCTGACTAATATTCAGCTCTTCCGCGGCACGAGTGACTCCGCCGTATCTCACAATGGCATGAAATAATCGTAATCCATGTAAATTCATATGTTACACCTCTTCCACCGTCAAATACATAATCTAAAGTTATATTAACATACATAATATATATTTTATTTATATTTCTACTCCGTCTATAGTTGAATTATGAAATCCAATACAAGAAACAAAGAAAGGAACATGTACAGATGAAAAATACAAATACAATCGATCTCCAGCATACCTGGACCCAAGTCGATAATTACATGAACGATCTGCTGATTCCCTCGGACTCCCTGCTGGAGCAAACCTTGCAATCCAATGCCGAAGCTGGACTGCCCGCCCATGACGTAACACAAAATCAAGGAAAGTTACTCCAGCTCCTGATGCAAATTCAAGGTGCATCCCGTGTACTTGAAATCGGCACACTGGGTGGATATAGTACCATCTGGATGGCAAGAGCATTGCCTGAACACGGACGCATCGTCTCTCTTGAATCGGAAGCACGGCATGCGGACTTGGCGCGAACCAATCTCACACGTGCAGGACTTATGCACAAAGTTGACCTGAGAGTTGGTCCTGCCCTGACCACCCTTCCCGATGTTCAGGAAGAATATAGAGAACCCTTTGATATGATCTTCATCGATGCTGACAAACCGAGTAATCCCGATTATCTGAGATGGGCCTTGAGACTGACTCGTCCAGGGAGTCTTATTATTGGTGACAATATCGTCAGAGATGGTGAAGTGATCCGCACAGACAGCACGGACGCCAGAGTTCAAGGCGTTCGATCGTTCCTGCAGCTAATCGGGAATCATCCCCGGCTTGAAGCTACAGCACTGCAAACAGTGGGTAGTAAAGGTTACGATGGATTCGTCATTGCTCGTGTGCTGGATAACCCTGAACCAAAATAAACAGTGGTCAATTCTTCCGCAAATTCCCCTTTCCTGTTAAACTGGAATGACTGCACAGGCAGACTGGAGGGAACCACTTGAGAGTTTTACAACAGATTCATGCTGAAATTCGCGGCTGGTCCCGCAATATTCAACTTTTTTTCCTGGCCAGCATTCTGTATCAGATCGGTAATGGCATGTTCTCTGTCTTGTACAATCTGTACATTCAGGGGCTGGGCTATAATGATACAATGAACGGCCAGATTGTAAGTATTCAATCACTCGCAACAGCCATTATGTTTGTTCCGATCGGTCTGTGCGGTGACCTCTTCAGCCGCAAGCGGCTGCTCATTACCGGGGCGTTGTTCAGCGGAATCTTCCTGATCGGACGCTCCTTCGATTATTCGGCTACCGGACTGATTTGGTTTGCGGTATTTTCCGGCCTTTTCGCTGGTGTATTCCAAGTATTGGCCATTCCTTATCTCGCGGAAAACGTCAAGAAAAGCCAGCCGCTGAAGATGTTTAGCTATTATTCATCTCTTGTGCTCGCTTCCCAGGTGCTTGGCAGCCTGGGTGGCGGTGTATTTGCAGATTTGTTACATACGGCAGGACTCGCCAAAGTGACCGGATTGCAGACCGTTTTGTTTGTCGGCGGTGCAGCCACATTGGCTGCGTTTATACCTCTATTATTTGTAACTGAAGTAAAGGCTGCTTCGCAGACTCCAACACCGACGCAATCAGATCTTCAACTGAGCACAGAGCTAAAAGAAAGTTTGAGGAATAGCGCAAACACGAATCATTCGGTCACCAAGAAAAAGATTCCCGACTGATTGGTCAGTTTGTGATAACCCAATTATTAATCGGATTAGGTTCAGGACTGGTTGTACCCTATCTGAATCTGTATTTCACCAATCGCTTCTCGGTATCTCTGAGTGGGATGAGTCTGCTCATTGCACTTGGTCAGATTATGACGATTGTATCCATGCTGATTGGTCCTACTCTGGCTGCAAGGGTCGGAAGCGTCCGAGCCGTTGTCATTTTCCAGGTTATGTCGCTGCCCTTCCTTCTATTAACCGGCTTCACCAACCTGCTGTTCATCGCTTCGCTCAGTTTCTTATTTAGACAAGCCTTGATGAATGCAGCCAATCCCATACATTCAGCCATCTTGGTGGATCGCATCTCGGACAAGCGTCGCGGGATTGCCAATTCACTGATGCAAACAGCTTTCATGATCGGTTGGGCTACCATGGGACCTGTCCAATCTTATCTGGTCACCACGTACGGAACGTATTGGGGTTACGCCATCACATTCAGCATCACAGGCAGTTTATACGTTATTTCATCATTAATGTACTATGTCATGTTCAGAGAACCCAAGCCTTCCGCTACCACTCGCACAGGAGAAGCATGATCAGGCAGTAGCTGTCTGGTTGTTCCACAGATCACGTAACGCAACTCATCATCAGGAGTGATTACACATGAACACGAATCCTTCATTGAACCACCTGACAGCATATCTGAATCTCATACCATCTCATTCAACCGATAGGCTAAACGGATGGAACTGATGCGCAAGCTTGGTTCCTACGTTGTCTTCCGGTTTTTCTCAGTCTGGGTGTCTCTGTTCTTGGCGGATGGCTGTTCACAGTCCTTCATACACCGATCCCGTGGTTGCTCGGGCCCATGGTATTCATGTTGCTTGGTTCACAAGTTGCCAAATGGCCTCTCATGTGGCCTGCCTCCATTCGGGACTATGGCATACTGATTGTGGGCTATTCGATAGGACTCACCTTAACAGAAGAGGCACTGCACGGTATTCTGCAACAACTTCCCATGATGTTGCTGATGACCTTGCTGTTAATCGGCTTGTGTGTGATTACCGCCTACATCGCTTCAAAGGTGACCGACTTTGATTTTCCCTCCCTGCTGGTTGGCAGCATCCCAGGTGGACTATCCCAGATGGTTTCCCTTGCAGAAGAGATGAAATCCATCAATCTGACGCTGGTTACCTTTTTGCAGGTGACTCGGCTGATCATGATTGTCTTCTGTGTGCCTTTCCTTCTATTCAGTCCGTGGATTGGAGGTACAGCAGGTGATGGAGCGGATCAGCCTTTCATCGACGTAGCAACGTGGGCTGCCCTTTCCCCGAAATTCTCCTTTATGCTCCGCTCTGTGTAGCTGGTGCTTGGATTGCACGCAAACTCCGGTTTCCAACGGCCTTTATGTTGGGCCCCATGATCGTCATGTGTGTTATTCAATTAAGTACCGCACTGCACACACCCAGTCTTCCAACTTCCCTGCTGAACGTATCGCAATTGATGATTGGCAGTCACGTTGGACTGATGCTCAAGCCAGAACATTTGCAACGCAAAACGCAGACGGTGACCCTCGCTGTGATTAGTAGTGTACTGCTCATTGCTGGTGCGCTTGGATTGAGTTATCTGTTAATGAGTGTGTTCTCCCTCACTGCGGCTACCTCACTACTCAGTATGGCCCCTGGCGGAATGGATCAGATGAGTATCATGGCACATGAAGTGAATGCCGACCTTTCCGTTGTATCCGGGTATCAATTGTTCCGCATCCTGTTTATTTTCTTCATCGTCTCTCCCGTACTGAAGATGATTCTCACACATATCTTGAACGGAAAGAAAACTAATCCCTCACTTCTATGATCCTATTCCGTTTGATTCCATGCCAAAGAGAGTATCCTCTTGATATCACATCCTGCGGATACTCTCTTTTATTAGTATAAAATTCACGTTACCATATTGCCTTATTCCATTCTAAGTAAAATTATCCTATTAATAAAAACAACTCACTTAAACGACCTTCGGCGTAACTCCGGTCGGTGCAGTTTCTTGCTCCAGCAAGGTTAGAATATCAAATGCTTCCTGATCGGTGCGACCACACATCTCTATCTCAGCCTGTAATCCACTGCACACCGCAGGTCGCTCTTTTTGACCAAAAATTCCGCAGCGATTATCATCCGTAAGCTGCACACAACGTACACCTGCCGGCTTGCCATGAGCCATGCCCGGTATCGGTGATGATATGGAAATCGCGATACAACATGCGGCACAGCCTGTCCTGCATTCCATACGTAATCCCTCCTCATTTCAATAACTATAGTATTTACAATACATGTTCAAAAAGACCGGTTTTCAGTTTGTAAACTACCTCTAATATTATGAACGATTGATCCAGGTCCATGTTCGAGCGAGCCCCTGCGCGATTCTCCGATTCATGCTTCGATTCGAAAAATATCCCCCATGACTTAGCGGATTCCAGCTCATGGCCACGCCGCCAGAGTTCACTTCAATGTCTTCTTTCACCGCTCTCTCATAAGCAGGATCAATGGGGCGTAACGGATAACCGAGAATATCATCCCGATCATAGAAGTTCACCCACTCCCCTTCCAGTCCGGCATAATACTGATTCACATGGGAAGAGGGAACCTGAATCGGGCAACTAAAGTCATGGTAACGCAAACTCCATAAGGGCAGGGTTGTACCAAACGAGTAAAAATTCGTCAGTGTGTCTCCCCGCTCCAGAGCCGAGTTCACATCCACAACCTCAGGAATCCGACTGGAAGGATACTGGAGATCGTAGAAGAAGTTACTCGCGATTACAGCACCCAGACTATGGGCAACCACACAGAGCGGAGCTTCGGGTCCGTTACGCTGTGCAAGAGTATGCATCGCCTGATTCAACGTTCGATGTACAGCATCATAGTTGTGGCCTTGATTTTCCACCGGTTGATATGCAACCGCATCAGCCAGATAATGGATGACAAATCGGCGCAACGCCTGATAGTTCAAGCCGGGAGAGCTGACGAGCTGTTGAAACAGCGCCTCTTCCCGCTCCTCAAATACATCCGCCCAATACACAGGTTCGATATCCAGCATCTGTTTGGCAGCTCCAGGCAGGACCATCACCTTGTCCAATTCCTTATGCAAACAAGCAATGAGCTTGTCCGCGTAGCCTTCCTTTCGCATACCCAGCCCATGAATAACCATCACCGCAACACGTGTCATGGCTCTCCTCCTCAACAATCGCCTAGGAACTCTTTCTCCACCATATGAACGCCACAACTCGAACATGACTGTTGCTTGCTTTATTAGAAAATCATACTTTATAAAATGAGCTAAAGAATATTAACACTGCACACTCCGATGACAGAACAACCTTCCGATCACTGTTATCCCCAGATTTTTTTATTCCTTTTATAAAGGGTAAATCCGGGGATAGCATATGCTTCCGATGTAGCTTTCTTGCAGAAAGCTTGCAGGCGAAGTGTATGCTTTCGAAGCAGCTTTTCTTTCAGAAAGCTTTTAGCTCCGCTTCTTCAGGTCCTTTCTGTCCTCTCCGTTTTGTGTAAATGTTTAGTTCAATTTATATAGGAACCTGTATTTCTAAGATGAGATTCTTCCATTTTATATACAGTTTACCATGATAACCATGGAAATAACGATCATATCACAAAAAGGAGCTGCACAACTCGCAGCCCCTTCATGTTGTTGTATTCGGTTAACCATTCAGATGAACCTTCAGCACACCATTCTGATTAGATGTAACATCACCTGTCGTGACTTCCACCCGTTCAACCATATCCTGACCATCCGGAATGATAATCGGTGTAATCAGCGGGTATCCCGCATCTTCAATGACTTTACGATCAAACTCCAACAACTTTTGTCCAGCCTTTACGTGCTCGCCAGCTTCGACATGCATGTTGAAACCTTCACCCTTAAGGGATACCGTATTAATCCCAACATGGATCAGAACTTGCAGTCCGCTCGCGTGTTCGAGAATCACCGCATGTTTACTTTTGATTACATGGGCTACCTGAGCGTCAAACGGGGCAACAACCAGGTTGCCGGAAGGCTCAATGGCTACACCCTCACCCATTTGTTTCTCCGCAAAAGCAGGATCAGGAACTTGCTCCAGTGACACGGCTTGGCCTGTTAAGGGCGCCATAATTTCAAGCGTATTCACGGCTTCGTCCCCTACTTGAGCTGCACTACGTGTGCGCTGGTTTGGATCTGTTTTTGCCGTCGAAGAGGTAACACCCGAAGCAGATTGCGATGTAGCCACTGCGGGCTCAGCAACTGTTCCGTTGCTTGCACTACGATCTTCTTTTCTCAGTTTGGCTCTGCCAAACAGGACGGTCAGTACAAATGGTACAACCAATACGATCGCCATACCGATGAAGAATACGCCCCATTTGTTAGGGAAAATCGACAGGAATCCTGGAACGCCACCTACACCGATGGAGGTTGCCTGAACATTATTGATTGTCAGCAGCACACCACCAATGGCGGAACCGACCATACCAAAGATAAACGGATAACGGTAACGGATATTCACTCCGAAGATCGCCGGCTCGGTTACTCCGAGGAAAGCCGATACGGAAGATGTTGCCGCAAGTCCTCTCATTTTCTTCTCACGCAGAACAAGCATCATCGCAAGGGCCGCTGAACCTTGTGCGATATTGGACAATGCCAGCATCGGCCACAGGAACGTACCGCCCTGACTACCAATGAGCTGCACATCCACCGCGAGGAATGTGTGATGCATACCGGTGATAACGAGCAGAGCATATAGACCACCGTAGATCAGACCGCCCAGCGCCGCGTATGAGTCGTATACATAGATCAAGCCAGATGTAATTGCATTTGCAATAGCAAAGGTAACTGGTCCAATAATCGTAAATGCCAGAAAGCCGGTAACCAGCAACGTGACTGGTGCAACGACCAGCAGTTTAATGGAATCATGTACTCTTTTGTTCAGGAAAATTTCCATCTTTGCGAGCAGATAAGCGGATACCAGTACCGGCAGAACCTGCCCTTGGTAACCGATCTTCTCAATCTCCCAACCGAACAGATTCCATGTTGGCACTGTACCATTATTTACGGCATCAGCGTAACCATATGCACTCAGCAGATCGGGATGTACCAAAATGAGACCAAGCACGATCCCGAGCAGCGGACTGCCGCCGAACCGTTTTACAGCTGCCCAACCAATCAGAGCCGGCAGGAACGTAAAGGCTGTACTCGCAATCGTATTAATAATGGACGCAAGATCCTTCCAGGCTGGATAGACATCCACCAGTGATTTTCCATCAAAGAAAATGCCTGGACCTGTCAGAATGTTGTTAATTCCGAGCAAAAGACCTGCCGTAATGATCGCAGGCAAGATCGGAATGAAAATATCCGAGAGGGTTTTGATCGCTCGTTGAATTGGATTTTGCTTTTTACCAGCGACCGCCTTCACATCATCCTTGGAAGAACGTTCTCCCCGGTAATCTGAATCATCTCATCATAGACCTTATCCACCAGACCTGGCCCGATAACGACCTGAAATTGACCCTGGGAAGAGAATTGTCCTTTGACCAGATCATTCTGATCCAATCTTTCGGTATCCACTTTACTCTCATCATACAAGGCAAACCGGAGTCGTGTAACACAGTGTGTTGCGGCTTCAATATTCTCTTTGCCACCGACTGCCCGGACGATCTCCTCAACCTGTTTTTTATCAATTGCCATAGTGTCACTTCCTATTTATAAAATGTGATTAGTCCTGTTGTGGTACAAGCCACATATAGGATGCATACGGACTGAGGGAGATTTCCTGTGTCAGAGCAGGAGCTGCCTCCGTATTTCCTATGAGTAACTCTGCGGATTTGGCTGCAATGTGATCCTTCCAGACCGCTTCCGGCAGGGAGAATGTGACATTCCGTTTACTGAAGTTCGATACAACAATCAGGGTTTCACTTCCATTGGTCCGTGCGTAAGCAAACACATCTGGATGTGCATTATCCAATCGTTCATACAGACCGTCGGTGAGTACGTTCACCTGTTTACGCAGGGCAATCAATTTGCGGTAGTGGTAGTAGATGGAATCCGGGTCTGCCAGTCTGCTGTTCCACGTGAATGGAAGGATACCGCTCATCCACCTTCAGCCAAGGTGTTCCCGTAGTGAAGCCAGCATTCTGACTTCCATTCCATTGCATCGGTGTCCGTGAGTTGTCCCGGGAGCGCTCCTTCACAATCTGGAATGCTTCTTCCGCAGATTTTCCTCGTTCTTCCTGAAGCAAGCGGTACATGTTCGTTGATTCGATATCGCGGAACTCGCTAACGTCATTCCAGACTGGATTCGGCATGCCGATCTCTTCACCCTGGTAGACATAAGGCGTACCTTGCATTCCGTGTATCGTTGTTGCAAGCATCTTCGCACTCTCGGCACGATAATCCCCGTCATCGGCGAATCGGGATAACGCACGCGGCTGGTCATGGTTATTCAGGAACAGCGCATTCCAGCCGCCACCGGCCTGCATGCCTGTCTGCCACTCACTGAAGAGCTGCTTCATCGCTTCAAAATCATACGGCATCAGTTCCCACTTCTGACCATTCGGATAGTCCACTTTCAGGTGATGGAAGTTAAACGTCATCGAAAATTCGCGGGAAGCCGGGTTCGAATATTGAATGCAATGTTCCAGTGTTGTGGAGGACATTTCTCCTACAGTCACCATGTTGTACGGTCCAAATACTTCGTTGTACATCTCGGTGATGTATTCATGTACACGCGGTCCATCCGTGTAGTACTTGCGTCCATCCCCTGGGGATACGCTGCCATCGTCATCCGGGAAACGCTGATCTTTGGAGATCAGGTTGATCACGTCCATACGGAAACCGTCTACACCTTTTCGGCCCAAAACTTAATCATATCCCGTACCGCTTTGCGTACTTCTTCATTCTCCCAATTGAGATCTGCCTGCGTTTTATCAAATAGAGTCAAGAAATATTGTCCCGTCTGTTCATCATACTGCCAAGCAGGTCCACCGAACTTGGATTGCCAGTTGTTCGGCACACCGCCATCCGGGGCAGGATCTTTCCAAATATAATAATCCCGATACGGATTATCCTTGGAAGAGCGGGATTGCTGGAACCACTCATGATCGGTCGAGGAGTGATTCACCACGATATCAATCATCAGTTTCATATCGCGAGCCTTCAGACCTTTCAGCAGTTCGTCAAAATCCTCCATCGTCCCATAATCCGGATTAATCCGGTAATAGTCCGCTACGTCATATCCATTATCATGTTGCGGGATACATATACCGGCTGCAACCACACAATATCGATACCCAGATGCTGCAAATAATCAAGCTTCTCGGTTAATCCACGAATATCTCCGGTACCCGATCCGGTTGTATCATTAAAACTCTTCGGATATACCTGATACACTGTTGATGTCTTCCACCAAGATGACGGAGTTGTGTTATTAGAACTCATGTTAACGCCTCCAATAAATTGTATTGCTCGTGTAATGTTCTCGATTAACTACATATCTATATTACATAAGTAAACATGTATATACAAGTTGAAACTATAAACTGATTATTCTCCGCCTCTTCTACACATTCCCCATAAATCTTTCCTGTGTAACATTTATTTTGGAGCCTGCGTTCGTGAACGCCATGATATCTGTATTGGCACAACAAGAAACCGTCTGTTCTTCCCACAATGGATGTGGGCAACAGACGGTCTGGTATGGTTATCTCTAAAGTTTATATTTCATTGTTGGTGTATTTGCTTGTTGCGAGGCACATGCCCTTATGACATCTCCGGTGAAACAGAACCTTTCCCTTGCTTTTCCTGTAAGTTTAACTTCAATAGGGATCGTGCAGCCTGTTCTTCCTTTTCCAGTTCAGCAGCACTAATCTCCCCAGAGAGTACGGCACGCATTCGCTTTTGATCCAGCAGGCCTTCCCATTTTGCGACCACGAATGCCGCAACACAGTTGCCCATCAGGTTTGTGAAAACACGCATGGTATCCATAAAACGATCTGCACCAAGCAGCAGAGCAACCGCTGCTACCGGAAAAGCATTGACGGCAACTGCCGTCGCGGACAGGGCCAGGAATGCAGAGCCAGGCACGCCTGCCATGCCTTTGGAACTTAACATCAACACCAGCAAAATCGTAATCTGCTGCATAAACGTCAGTTCAATTCCTACGGCCTGAGCCACAAAGACTGTTGCCAACGATAAATAGATCGAAGCGCCATCCAGATTGAATGAATACCCCGTCGGCACCACAAGCCCCACAACTGCACGATCACATCCTGCCTTGGTTAGTTTGTCCATCATGCGTGGCATCACCACTTCCGATGATCCGGTCCCAATCGCCAGCATCACTTCAGAACGGGTATACTTCACAAATTGCAGGAAGTTCAGTCCGGTAATCCACCAGGCAGCGAGTGCCAACATGATGAGAAACAGCAGCGCTGCGCCGTAACAGGCCAGAATCAGCAGACCAAAGGACGACAATGTGGAAGCCCCATACGCACCTACTGTGTAGGCCATGGCTCCAAATGCACCGATCGGCGCAAGTTTCATGATATAACCGATGATGCGGAACACAATACCAAGCAAGTTCTCAATCAGCGTCAAAACATTCTCTTTCGCCTTACTTTCCGTTGCTGCCAGCGCAACCCCGAACAGGCATGCCACGAGCAATACTTGCAGAAGTGCATTCTGTGCAAAGGCATCGACAACACTTGTCGGAATAATATTCATGATAAAGTCTACCGTATGCGGTAACTCGGAACCATTCGTTTTCGCTTCAATGCCACTTGCATCTATGGTTGAAGGGTCCACGTTCATTCCGGCACCTGGGCGAAGCAGATTGGCTGTTCCCAGTCCAAGTACCAGCGCCACTGTAGTTGCAATTTCGAACCACACGATGGCTTTCAATCCAATGCGACCTACCGACTTCAGATCCCCGATCTTGGCAATGCCTGTCACAATCACCATGAAAATCAGTGGTGCGATGATCATCTTAATCAATTTGATGAAACCTGTTCCGAGCGGTTGCAGCAAGCTGCCCAGATCCGGCCACAGGATGCCTACGCAAATCCCGATGACTACCGCTACAATAATTTGAAAAAATAATGATTTCACAAATGACATAAACGCTCCCCCTGTTTGCGGTCAATTCGGATTTCCGTTTGGTTTCCGTGTAACTTTTTATATCATTCCAGACGAGCGTTCAACAATGGAATTTCGATGTTTTTGTCATTTGTACCAACTCTAACAGTGAAAATTGAACCTGAAACCGAAAAAGACGAATATCGCGTCAGTTATCTTGACGTGATATTCGTCTTTATCCATAAATCCATTTATTATTGAACAGGGGTTAAATGTGGTTTACAGGGTAATGGAATCTCCCGGAGCCAGCACACGACCTTCCAGCCCTTTGGCAGCCAGTTGTTGCACGAAGTGTTCCGCATCCTGACGAATCACCGGGAATGTATCATAATGGACTGGAATCGTCAGTTTGGCATTGAACCATTCGGCCGCTTGCAGCGCATCCTCAGGTCCCATGGTGAAATGTCCACCGATCGGCAAGAAAGCTACGTCAATATCATGGCGATCCCCAATCATTTTCATATCCCCGAAAAGACTCGTGTCTCCGGCATGCAAAATCGTTTTACCACCAATTGTAATGATATATCCAGCTGGCACACCTGCATACATAATCCGCTGTTCTTCTTCCAGCACAATCCCGGAAGTATGGAATGCCTGAATCATTTTGGCTTGAGCAAAGCCAAGATCCACTGTTCCGCCCATGTTCATGCCGAGCGTGTCCAGACCTTTCCAGGACATATATGTAGCCAACTCCACAATAGCCACAACTTTGGCGTTATTTGCTTTGGCAATAGGCTCAGCATCGAGGATGTGATCCATATGTGCATGTGTCAGCAACACAACATCGGTCTTGATATCCTCAGGTTTTGCGATTGCAAGCTCGTTGCCACGCAGGAAAGGATCAATGATCAGAGACTTATCTTCTGTGCCCAGCTGTACACTGGAGTGACCATGGTACGTAATATTCAACAACTTGGGTTCCTCCTGACATATGTTTTGATTATTTGAAACCACTATTGATTATAAATCATAGTTCTTCATCAACGCAAAATTGGATATCTTGCGTCTCACTGCTTCATGCGATACACCCTTGCTTCATAAGGTTGGAGCAGGATCGCACCTTCATCCGTAGAATAACGTCTGCTGACATTGCTGATCAGCAGTTTGGCTTTCTCGGCACTCCACCCTTCAGGCCACTGCATCTCAGGCTCATGTCCTCGAAAATTCAGAATGACCAACATCTGCTCCTCATCCAGCGTTCGGATATAGGCATAGATATCCGGATCGTCCGGCAGCAGCAGTTCATACACACCATAAATAAGCACCTTATGTTGTTTGCGAAGCGCAATTAATTTCCTGTAATAATGCAAAATGGATTGCGGATCACTTTCGGCATCGGCTACATTAATCTCGGGATAATTATCATTCACCTGTATCCAGGGCTGACCTTGGGTAAAACCCGAATGTTCCGTATCATCCCATTGCATCGGCGTGCGAGCATTATCGCGACTCTTCAGCCAGATCGCCTGCATGATTTCATGCTTCGACTTTCCTTGACCAATGTAATGATTGTAATAATTTTTGGTCTCGATGTCCCGGTATTGCTCGATATCCGGGAAAGCAACATTGGTCATGCCGATCTCTTCTCCCTGATAGATGTAGGGCGTTCCTTCAAGCGTAAGCATCCATGTTGCCAGCATCTGAGCGGAACGTACCCGATATTTTCCATCATCACCAAAACGGGAAACCGGGCGTGGCTGGTCATGGTTGCCCATATAATTGGCGTTCCAGCCCCTTCCGTGCAAGACTGTTTGCCACCGGCTCATGATTTCTTTGAGATCGGTCAATTTCCATTCCTTATAGTTCCACTTCCCAATTCCGGAGGACTTGGCATCGATGAACATATGCTCAAACTGGAATACCATATTAAGCTCATCGCGATCCGTCCCCACATAAGCCAGCGCCTGCTCAGGTCCAAGTCCGGAAGTCTCGCCAACGGTCATCGGTCCGTAAGGCTTCAGGATCATGTTATTCAGCTTCTTCAGAATCGAATGGACCTGTTCCAGGTTGGAAAAGAGCTGATACGCCGGAACCACGGGCAGATTGCCTGGATTGTGCGCACTTGGCAGCCCCTCTGCCTTGGCGATATGCGCCACTGCATCGAAACGGAATCCGTCTACCCCTTTTTCCAGCCACCAATGCACCATCTCATACATCTCTTCTGCCATCTGTTCATTGTTCCAGTTGAGATCGGGTTGCTGTTCGGAATACAGATGCAGATAATATTCATTCGTCTCCGGATCATGCTTCCACACGGAACCTCCAAAATCAGGACTCCCAATTATTCGGCACCTGCCCATTTTTGCCTGAACGCCAAATATAATAATCCCGCTTCGGATTCACCTTTGATGACCGTGATTCGGCAAACCACGCATGTTCGTCCGATGTATGATTCAACACCAGATCCATCATGATCTTGAGGCCACGCTTATGTGCCTCTGCCAATAGTCGATCAAAATCCTCCATCGTGCCATATCTGCGCAAAATGGCGTAATAATCACGGATATCGTATCCGTTATCATGTCCCGGTGAATCGTAGATGGGACAGAGCCAGATCACATCCACGCCCAAATTCTCCAAATAATCGAGCTTCTCGCAGATCCCCTGCAAGTCGCCATATCCATCTCCGTCCGAATCCTTGAAGCTGTTCGGGTAAATCTGGTATACCACACTCTCTTTCCACCAAACGATATCGCCCACCTCGCTCTCATCTTTGTCCAATATATAATTTGAACTAAAGAATATTTACACTGGACACTCCGATGACAGAACAACCATCCGATCGCTGTTATCCCCAGATTTTATGAATTCCCCTAATAAGGAAAAAATCCAGGTATAGCCTATGCTTCCGATGCAGCTTTCTTTCAGAAAGCTTTTAGGCGAACGCATTCGCTTCTTCAGGTTATTTCTGTCCTCTCCGTTTTGTGTAAATGTTTAGTTAAATTTATATATAATCTCTGTTCACTATATTAAGCCGTTAATATGTTTTATCCGAAATGATTCCCTTGTAAACATGTGAAAGGATTCTTATGCAAAAAGACCCGGTCATGGACCGCGATCTGCGGCTCAATTCCGGGTCCTTCCTGGTGGGAATAAGAATAGCTTAAATCCCACGTAACCGATCCAGGCACCAATGGTGTTCAGAATAACGTCATCCACATCGAACGAACCTACACGGGTAATCAATTGTGTAACCTCAACACCAAGCAAAAGCAAAACAACTGTAGTTGTGAAGGTCAGGAACGCACGACATCTCCGAAACAACCATGGAATCCAGATCCCCAGCGGAATGAATAATACGATATTGCCAAACAAATTTTTGACCCAGGCACCCGTATGGTACCTCTCCCTCTCCAATAGAAGAGGCCGTATGGTCTCAAAGGGGATGACATTATATTGATAATACACACCTGGTGTTCGTCCACGGACAAACAATAAATTACCCATAATCAATATGTAAAGCACTGCCATGCAACCAACAATTACGAGCATAAACTTGGAGTGGAGCCAAGACTTTTCGTTCATTCCTTCTATCCTCCGACCTTGTTATTCGCGAAGCGGTAGGTCTATTTTAACGGGATATAGATCTTCATGTCCAATTGTTCAGGGGTTGATTTCCAAACATCCGTCACTTCAAAGTCTGGCCCTTCCCTCCGTTCATCGTTCGATGTTAAGCCAAAATCCCCTTGTTCTACAAGGAGATGCTCTCTACTCTGATTGATTAACCAGTAGAGATCACTCTTGTGAACAAGGGGATTTATTTCTCAAAATCTATGCTCAACCTTTCCAGTTCCCGGACACGGGATGAATGCCCCAGATATCTGTAGCATACTCACTAATGGTACGGTCACTGGAGAATATGCCGGAATGCGCCGTATTCAAGATCGCTTTTTGAGTCCAGTCCGGAATATCCCGATACGCCTGGTCAATGGCAGCATGCGCGTCTGCATAAGCAGCGAAATCACGCAATACAAAGTATTCGTCACCATGAGCCAACAACGAGTCGTAAATATCCCAGAACTCCCCGTCACGATAACAGAATGCACCTGGATGCACCAATTGCTCCACGACCTCGCGAATACGTTCATCATGCTGCACAATCTCATTTGGACGATAGCTGCCGGAACGATAATACTCAAGCACTTCGTCTGCGCGCAGACCATAGATGAACATATTCTCTTCTCCGACCTGCTCTGCCATCTCCACATTGGCTCCATCCATCGTACCAATCGTCAAAGCACCGTTCATCATAAACTTCATGTTTCCCGTACCGGAAGCTTCCTTACCTGCTGTTGAGATCTGCTCACTAACATCCGCAGCAGGAATGATCTTCTCTGCAAGAGAGACAGAATAGTTCTCGAGGAAAAATACCTTCAGGCGATCATTCACAGCCGCATCTCGATTCACCGTGTCAGACACGGTGTTGATCAGCTTGATAATTTTCTTGGCAAAATAATAACTCGGCGCTGCCTTGGCACCAAAGATAAACGTACGTGGCACCATATCAAACGAAGCGTCATTCTTAAGCCGGTTATACAGATGCATCACATGCAGAATGTTCAACAGTTGCCGTTTGTACCCATGCAACCTCTTTACCTGTACATCAAAGATGGAATCCGGATTTACTGTTGTACCCGTATGATCCAGAATGTATGCAGCAAGCCGCTCTTTGTTATCCCGCTTAATGGAATGGAACTGCTCCTGGAAAGATGTATTATCCGCAAAACCTGCCAGTTGGTCCAGCTTGCCCGGCTCTGTTATCCATTCGTTCCCGATCGTATCTGTAATCAGATCCGACAGTTTCGGATTGGCATGCATCAACCAGCGACGATGGGTAATACCATTGGTTTTGTTATTGAAACGCTCTGGATACAGTGCATAGAACGGCGCCATCTCGCGCTCTTTCAAAATCTCGGTATGCAGTGCGGCAACACCATTCACGCTATGACTGCCTACAATAGCCAGATGTGCCATCCGTACCTGATCGTTTGCAATGATCGCCAGATGCCCTATACGGTCCTGATCTCCCGGATACCGGTCCAGCAGCATGCCACAGAAGCGTTTGTTGATCTCTTCAATAATCATGTAAATCCGCGGCAGCAGTTTGCTGATCATGGCTACAGGCCATTTTTCAAGCGCCTCACTCAGCGTTGTATGATTGGTATACGATACAGTACGCGTTGTGATATCCCATGCTTCATCCCAGCCATAACCCTTCACATCAATCAGGATGCGCATCAGTTCTGGAATCACCAAGGTTGGATGCGTGTCGTTAATGTGGAAGGCCACTTTATCCGGCAAACGATCATACGACAGCTCCAGCTTGTTGAATGTACGCAACGCACTCTGTACGCCTGCCGAACACATGAAATATTGCTGCTTCAATCGCAACAGCTTTCCTTCGTACTGGGAATCATCGGGATACAGGAATTCCGAGATCGATTCCACCGAACGGCTATAATCCAGATAACCGTAGTAGTTCGAAGGGGTATCGAGTGAAGTCTCGCGCTTCGGCTCGGCACTCCATAGACGTAATGTGTTCACATGCGTTTGACCATAACCGATGACAGGCACGTCATAGGGGATCGCAACAACCGATTCGGCATCTTTGGTAACAAACTGATAATGTCCATCCTGCTCATGAGCTTCAACCCGGCCCCAGAACTGGACTTCCACCTTTTTGTCTGGACGGCGCACTTCCCATTCGTTGCCTTTATCCAGCCAATTGTCAGGTAACTCGACCTGATTGCCATTGATAATTTTTTGTTCAAACAAACCGTACTTGTAGCGAATGCCGCAGCCATGTCCTGCATAGCCGAGGGAAGCGAGTGAATCCAGGAAACAGGCAGCGAGTCGTCCCAGACCTCCGTTACCCAATCCCGCATCTGCCTCTTGCTCTTCTACCTCTTCCAAGGAGAAGCCCAGCTCAGCGAGACTGTCACGGACCAATTCCAATTCATTCACATTCAGCAGATTGTTGCCGAGCAGACGTCCAATCAGGAATTCCAGCGAGAAGTAATACACCTGTTTATCCTGGCGCTGCTTAAACCCCTGATTCGACGCTGCCCAATCCTGGCCTGCATATTCACGGATCATGCTTCCCAGTACGTGGTAGACGTCTTCCTGCGTTGCTTCTTCAATCGGTTTGCCCAATTTGCTGACCAGATTCCGTGTAAAGATACTCTTGAACGTTTCCTTGTTGTCAAACAAAAGTAGGTTCCTCCCGGGGAAATCCTGCAGGATGATGGCGGTTCATACACTCAACAATTTGGTTTGAACATGCGCACGTTACGGTTACGAATCGTTCTTTTGATCGCTGTTATCCCTGTATTTTTTTGAATTTATTATTTAGATGTGAAAATACAGGGATAAAGGCGACCGCTACGCTTCTTCAGAATCGATTTCGTCCCCTTCACTTACTGCTACGCTCTTTACCAAACAACTTTCGTCTACGAACCTTAAATCCATCCTGCAGGATTTTTATTTTATATATATTTATAGAAGATATCGGTTGCGTGCGGGCTTTAGATAATAGTGCTTTTCGCTAAAATGTATGGATTCGACGGGGCACCGATCAGGGTCTGTCCTCCGGTCAGCTTCACGTCTTTATCCAGAATGACGTTCTCAAGTACTGTCCCCTCACCAATATAGCATTTCTGCATGATGATGGAACCCTTGATTTTGGCACCTTTAGCCACCTGTACACCCCGGAATAAAATGCTGTCTTCCACCTCTCCAGCTACAATGCAGCCATTGGCCAGAAGTGAATGTTTAACATCGGCGGTATCCAAATATTTGGCAGGGGCTTCATATTTAATTTTCGTCTGGATTGGATCTTCCTTGAACAGTTGTTCATATTGCCCTGTGTTGAGCAGTTCCATGCTGTTGCGATAATAACTGTCAATCGAATTGATAACTGCGTGATAGCCATCATATGCATATGCAGCGATATTCAATCCATCCGGATTTTTTTGAATGACATCCCGGAAGAAATGGCTCTCGCCATGATCGATACAGCGCTGCACTTGGCGCAGGAACAATTCCTTTTCCATAATGAAAATTTCTGTATATATATTCGGGTGGTTGGCGCTTTGGTGAATGTCCACCACGTTACCGTCTCCGTCATGGTCAACTTTGACACAGGCGTCATGCTCAGGCAGGAGCTGATCCACTTTTTTGCAGACCAGTGTAACATCCGCTCCTTTGCTGATGTGATACCTGTAGACATCCTGGAGGTCTGCTTTGGTCACATGGCGACTGCCTGCATGCACGACGTATTGACCCGATCCTCTATGGAAAAAGTCCAAATTGTTATGAAAATGCTGCAAGTCCCCCTGTGATGTATCTGTTGGATCGTTCCAGTCTGGTGGCAAAATAAACATACCCCCATGCTTGCGATCCAGATCCCACGGCTTACCGTCCCCGAGATGGTCCATTAGAGAGCGATACTTGCGACGGACAAACACACCTATACTCTCAATTCCGGCATTCATCATATTGGATAGAACAAAATCAATCAGACGGTAACGCCCGGCATAAGGCACCGCGGCTCCGCAGCGAAAGTACGTCAATTCCTTCAATTCTTCAAGTTCGTGGTCAAGGTTAATAACTCCGATCAATGGTTTCATCGCATGCACCGTCCTTTTGGCTTCAATTAGGCCTTGCTGGTTATACCTTGGCGAAGCTGACGTTCCAGTTCTTCCTGATCCACGAGCAATATATCACTTTCATCTCCTGGTGCAGGCGAGATCTGTGTACCATCCGGAATAACCAATCCTTCGGAGATAATCGCTCGATGAATGCGCACATTTTGCCCGATCTTCACCCTTGGCATGATGACCGAATCGATCACGGCGCTGTTCTCTCCCACTTCAATTCCATAGAACAATACAGAATGATTGACCTCCCCATGTACAACACTGCCTTCACTGATAATGCAATTTCGCACCTTGGCGGAAGGCGAGATGTATTGTGCAGGTTGGTTCGGATTACGTGTAAAGATACGCCAGTCCGGATCATTCAGATTAAACGGTGTGTCTTCGTCCAGCAGATCCATATTGGATTCCCACAGACTGCGAATGGTACCTACGTCTTTCCAGTACCCTTCGAATGGATATGCATATAGGGATTTTTCGTTTTCAAGCAACAAAGGAATGATATCTTTACCAAAATCGTAGGAGGTGGATGCCTGTTGTTCATCCTGGATCAGGAAACGTTTCAGTACATCCCACTTGAAGAGATAGATACCCATGGAAGCGAGTGTGCTCTTGGGCTCAGGAGGTTTTTCTTCAAATTCATAGATGCTATAGTCATCGTTGGTGTTCAGCACGCCGAAGCGGCTCGCTTCTTCCAATGAGACATCAATGACGGATATGGTGCAATCCGCATCTTTTTCCTTGTGATACTGAAGCATTTTTTCGTAGTCCATCTTATAGATATGATCCCCTGACAGAATGAGCACATGCTCAGGATCGAATTGTTCAATAAAGTTCAGGTTACGGAAGATCGCATCCGCTGTACCACGGTACCAGTTGCTTCCATCTTCACGTTCATGTGGAGGAAGTACATACACTCCGCCGTTTTTACGATCCAGATCCCAGTCACTGCCAATGCCAATATAGGAATGCAAGACAAGTGGTTCATATTGCGTCAATACACCCACTGTATCAATACCAGAATTAGAACAGTTACTCAGCGGAAAATCAATGATTCGGTAGGTGCCCCCAAAATATACAGCTGGCTTAGCCAGTGATTTGGTTAATCCTTTTAACCTCTTACCTTGCCCTCCGGCAAGCAGCATCGCTACAACTTCTTTTTTCGCCATCATTACAGCCTCCTCGACGTGCATTCGTTCTGATTCATTTCAGAGCCCATAATCGATATTCTGTTGTGTGGACACTGTTGTCTTGATTAGGAGCATGCTGTACAGATGTATAACCGGATGAATCATCTTGCCGTTGAACTTCTTGGATTGTGAAGCCTGAAATAGAGATGTTACTGGTGTAGAATTGCCCGAACTGACTTACAGAGGTGAATGTTAGCTGCAGAACTTAAGGTGTAGCTCGTGCCAATGAAATAGACTACTCCTATTTAACATTAAACACGAAATGGACTGGGGAATCTTACTGGAAAACATCGACATCAAGTTATGGGTGAGATTACCCTTTTGCATGCCGTTGTTATTTATATTGTATTCGATATAAGGGAATCAAACTCCTTTTGGAAAATTCATGGTAAAAGTGTGACACTACTAGAACCATAATCCTACAAATCCAAAAATGCAGGTCTTACGAATCAGGAAATGGCAATTTATTTGTAAATTTTTAGAGGATTATATAGAAAAGTGTCGAATAATAGAATAAAGGATGAACGTAATAATTAGAAATTGCTCAATGCAGTGTATCAAAGATTTACATACTAATAACTATAAATTATTTGGAGGTTACTGATTTGCAAGCAAACGATAACAATTCACTATATCAGTTTCAAGAAAAAACGATTAAAAACATTAAAGATATCATCCAAAATGAGTTTAAACTCAAACTAAAGGGAAAGCCACAAAGTGGAAAAACCACAATAATCAATCACCTTGAAGTTGAAGGATATAAAACGTGCATTGTTTCTGGTAGTATTGAAAAAAATCCGAGGAATTGGGAGCATTCAGAGACTCGCCGTTATATGAGATAAATAATAGAATGGTTTATCCTCTTAACTCTGTTATGGAGATCGTAGCATCTTTATTTCAGGTAGAAGGCGTAATTAATGGAGTAAAGAATTTGATCAACCAATATGTCGCCTCAGATTATTCCCAGTTAGTAGCCCAGATAAATAAATATAAGAGATTATTAATTATCGATAACGTTAGTTTAATGGACAACACCTCCATTTGTTTTATCAATGATATTGTGAATCACTGCGAAAAGTACCCCAATCTAAAAATTATTATCGTTGAAGATTCAACGGAGGAAACCCTTATAACGTTTGAGAAAGAGACTGACTATGTTCAAGTTTGTCATATGACGAAGAAAGACTACCAAAGACTAGGAATAGCAAAAAATCCGCTGTACGAGGATATCCCGCTCTCAACGCTGATGGAATACGCCATGAGTCAACAAGAAGAGTCAATTAATGATTATATCTACAACGATTATAAGCACACGATAAACCAAATCAATAATGAGAGGGAAAAGAAAGCAGTCATCAGCACATTGTTATTTTACCGCTCCATTTCTCATGAAAAATGGTGTGATTATCAAAATATTAACAATTTCCTCTGGCACAATAATATCTTTGAGACAAATGAACATATACAGGAATTGCTGAAGATTGGATTAATGGAACTTTCTACCGACCATAAATTCATCAGCCTTCATGACAAATATTACCCATTACTCGTCAAGCATTTCCCTACGGGTAATGCTGAGGACAGGTCATATATTTATTTGGACTATGTTGAGAAAAATGCTCCATTTTTATATTATGAAAAATATCAGCATTACCATTTTATCGGCAATAATGAATTGGCAGTAAAAAATGCTGTACTGGCTTATTCTCAACGTATGAGAGAGGAAGGCGCTTCGCAAATCACCGAAGAACTGTTGAAATTTATTGGACAAAATGAAAGTTTGCAAGCAATGTTAAAAAAACTGTATACAAGCTACTGTTCAAACCAGTATAGTGTGGCATTTCATGTTGCAGATTCGTTCTTGGAAAACATGCAAGGGAACTTTTACAGTTATTCGATTGAGATAATAGGAGAAATTAGTTACCTAAGAGCACTGTCGTTACTGAGATCTATAAACAGGCCAACGCTAAATACTCGGTACGTTGAACATGAGGATATCCACTTTATCCAAAGAATATTAGATGCGTTGGGAGATATCAATGTGGATCTCTCCTCACGTCTTAGAGAGTCTCTTATGTTATTGAGCAATAACAATTTGAAGAATAATGAAGGACACCAAATTGTGACTCAAATTTTTGATAATTTATATAAAACATATCAAATACAAATATTCGCTACTCCGCCAAAGTATATGAGTTTCTGGCAGATCCGCCAAGCTGTGCTTCTCTCTAAAATAAACCTTTTAAAAACTGACCGTTTTACAAATAACGCCACCGTGCTAGAGCGTTCCTTTTTACTTTTACAGCAGTACAAAGATAAGTATCATAAATACTATCTGAAGCTAGCTTGCAATTATGCAGGAAGTCTCTTCATGCACGGAGAGTATACAAAGGCTGCTCGCATAACGGAAGAAGCGATCTCTTTTATAGAACAAAGGGAATCCGCAATCTTTGGGGAGTCGTATACCAGTTAAATTGTGTTATTAGAACGATTTTGAATCAGGGTGACAACGATACATTTAACTCATATAACGAACAGATATGGCAAGACGAAGTAGCTAGAAGTAACTTGCATGAAGAATTTATTTGTATCTCAAATTACGCATTATTGCTGCTATCACTTGATGATCCTTGTAAAACCCGAGATGCTGCACAATATTTGGAAGAAACCTTAAAGTATACTAATGAATTCACAGATCCATACGATCTCTACCTACTAACAACAAATTTAGGCGTTGCAACATACTTAAGTGGCGATATAGAACAAGCTATCACTACGGAAAAACAATGTGAGTCAATACTGGCAAGAGGTATTGCATACTTTGATAATGATTTACTGCGTAAAAGGCACGAGGCTCTGTTATATTATTATCAACATAATAAAAACAGGAGCCATGTTCTCCAAATTTTGAATGATACAAATGATTATAATTCTAATTACTATAGAATTGGGCTTTTCTCTAACATTGAGTATTGGGCTGACTGATGAATTAACTTTGTACCAATCAACGCCTTGTAGAGGGCATAGGGATCATTGGGAAACAATTCACGGAATACGGTGTAGCATGAACTGTGACTGGAGATTAGAGGCAAAGCAGCAATATCAAAAAGCCATGGCTCGCCTTTCTCATCCACAATAAAATCAACTCTACACAAGCCATCCGCCTGTAAAGCGGACATTAGTTTCTCAACCGATGTTTGGAGCTTGTTTATTTGCTTCGCATCTTTGATGAGTTCGAATCCATACTTGTTGCTGTCTACTTCATAATCGGATAAAAAACTTTTTTCTTTTGTTATCTCTACTGGCAGTAACGGAACGGGGCGCATGTTTTTTATCAACACTGGCACTTCGACTTCGGTTCCCGATATATACTCCTGTATCAGGATCGGTTGCTGAAATTCATTGTACAGATTAACCACTACTTCCTTAAGCGTGCTCCTGTCTTTAACTAGAGTTACGCCTTTAGCAGAACATTCATATGAAGGTTTAACGATGTACTGCTTATGTTCCATATGTTCAAAGATTTCGTAATTTTGATTTGTAAAGGCAACAGTATGGGGAACCTTCACATAGTTTTTAGCTATATCATAGTAATGCATTTTATTTTGCAATAAAGCTAATGTATACCCGTCGCAAGTCAAGTTATGTACATTGTGAAGACTTGAAAAGTTTGGTATGAACGATCGTCTGTTAATATCAATTCCGATTTGTGCTGTGGAATAAAGGAATATTTTATGGGAGTCAGAAGTCGTTAAGTTATTCAGAATAATATCTCCTACGAAGGTTGAGGGATTATTATAAAAAATATAATTTTCAGATGAATTCTGAAATCCCTTCTCAATTTCCCTAGCTTCCGACTCTTCCAAATATCCAGAATTAGCTTTAGTGTATAATTTACTACCATTGATAAAAACAACGGTATATTTTCCACTGTATGACTGAGAAAATGTAATTAATTCATTTAGCTCTTGTTGCAATTGTGAATGGCTTTCCAAATTAAAACCTCCAAATAATTTATAGTTATTTGGAGGTTTTTCTCTACACTTTTAAGTTATTTCTCGGATTAAACCTCGAGAGCACATCTTTCTTCCGCTTAACAGAAACTTCTGTGTATATTTGCGTGGTGCTGACATTGGTATGCCCGAGAATCTCCTGCACTGATCGCAAATCTGCACCATTGTTCAGAAGATGTGTAGCAAAGCTGTGCCTTAGGTAGTGAGGAGTTGATTTTTTGCTAACCTTAGACAAGTCCCTATATTTGGAGTAAATATCTTCAATGGAATAAATCGAAAGTCGATCACCATACTTATTGATAAACAAAGCATTAGACTTGGAATCAAAATGCTCGCGAGCATGCAGCCAAGTTTTAATCTTAAGGATTACCTCGTTACTCGAAATATACAATAAGCGCTCTTTACGTCCTTTCCCAAAGATCAACACAGTTTTCTCTTCGAGATCAATATGCTCCATATCAATATTCACCAGTTCTCCGATACGAATTCCAATAACATAGAGCAGTTCAATAATAGCATCGTTGCGAAGGTTAATTCTTCTTCTAAAACTTGTGTGTAATTGTTTCATATGCTCCTGTGGTGCATTTAATAATTTTTCAATCTCATTTACAGACAGTGTCTTTGGAATGCGCCTTGCCGTTTTAAATTTTTTTCCGAAACCAATAATTGGGGACTCGTCAATATCACCATTTTGAACCAAATAATTAAAAAATGCTTTGAAGCATATGTACTTTCTCTTAATGGTCGAGTCTTTAAGTGTGTGTTCACTGTTTAATTGCTCCAGATACATGCGTATATTTTCTCTGGTTACCTCATGGATATGTTTAGTATCGAACCATTCTACAAGCCTGTTGAGATCAGACAGATAGGCTTTAATGGATTTAAGGGATAGGTTTCGCTCTACGCTTAAATAAGTCTCATATTGCTTAATATAGTTGTTTAGGTTACTTGTACTAAGTCTCATGATGCCTCCTGATGTCGATGTCATATGTTGCCAATGGCCCGACCTACATTATTACGCATTGAACTCCATTTGTGAAGATGCTCAAAGGCATATATCAATATTCGAGAATTGAAAAAACAAAAAAGAGCCGGATTATCTCCGACTCGATAGGTTTGCATTTACATAATTTTGCGGAACAGCTCCATCACTTCATCCTTGGACGGCTGATATGGGTTACCTGGTGCACAGGCATCTTTCATCGCATTATCGGCAAGCAGTTCCACATCCGGGTCGTTCACACCCAGTTCAGACAATTTCTCAGGGATACCTACTTCCTTCGATAGCTGACGGATGGCTTCAATGACGTAATCCGAACATTCCTCATCACTTCTACCCTTCACATCCATACCGATCGCTTTGGCTATGTGACGGAATTTGCCCGGTACATGCTTGGCATTCAACTCCTCTACATAGGGGAGCAACATGGCGTTGCATACACCATGCGGCAGATCATATACGCCACCCAGCTGATGCGCCATCGCGTGGACATAACCCAGACCCGCATTATTAAAAGCAATTCCACCGAGGAAACATGCGTACGTCATATGTTCCCGCGCTTCCAGATCACTGCCGTCTCTCACGGCTCTGGGTAAATATTCAAAGATCAGTTCAACAGCCGCGGCAGCTGTCGCACTTGTCACTGTAAATCCTCCAGGCGTAACCATCGCTTCCACGGCATGGGTCAATGCATCCATTCCTGTGGCTGCTGTGAGACTTGCAGGTTTGCTGAGCATCAGCTCCGGATCATTAACCGACAGGGAGACCAGACTGTTGCGGTCCACCATCACCATCTTCACTTTACGTTCCTCATCTGTAATCACGTAGTTTATTGTCACCTCGCTCGATGTGCCAGCCGTTGTGTTAAAAGCCACAAGTGGCACGGACTTATGTTTCGATTGATGCAATCCTTCATATTCACGGATATGTCCACCGTTCGTTGCTACAATGCCAATACCTTTGGCAGCATCCTGCGGTGAACCTCCGCCTATCGATATAATGGCGTCACAGCCATGATCCTGGAATATTCGAAGTCCGTCATGTACATTCTGACATGTTGGATTAGGCTGAACCTCATCATATACAACATAGTCTAACCCTGATTTTCTTAATATAGACAGTACCTGCTCTGCAACGCCTGAAGTAATCAATTGACGATCACTTACCACGAGTGCTTTGCGAATACTCATCTGCTCAATCATCTGGCCTGCTTCCTGTAAACATCCTCTCCCCATCAAGTTCACGGGCGGAACATAATATGCATGTGTTGCCATTTGAACCAGCCTCCTGTAAGCCCTGATTTACTATCTACATTGTAACTGAATCCGTTTTCAGATATAGTGAAATAAATCACAATGAGTCCGACAAATGTTACACTGGAAGTTGATTTTCTCCCCTAATGAATAAGACGACCCAGACACCCAAAGGTCTCCAAGCCGTCTTACTTATCGATCTTATCGCTTTACCCACTACTTATTCCTTACCCAAAGGTACTTTCACACGTTCACTAAATGCATCTTTATAAAGGTTTACAGCGCCTTATCGTTCACACCGTCTAGCCATGCCTCAATATCGCCGATTACAGAGGAAACACAACCGTCCTCAAATGGTGAATTCAATCCAGCCAGTTCAACCAATCCGGTGAAGGATAGGCTTCCTCCCGCTTTGCACAATGTCAGATAGTCGGCCCATGCGGACTTCATGTCCTCATTGCTGCGTTTCCAGAACTGGAATGCACAGATTTGAGCAAGCGTATAGTCGATATAATAGAATGGCGATGAGAAAATGTGACCCTGCTTGTGCCAGAATCCACCTTGCTCCAGATACGCATTATCTTTGTAATTGATATGTGGCAGATAGGTCTTCTCAATGTTGCGCCAAGCCTGTTTGCGCTCCGTTGGAGTCGCATCCGGATTAGCATATACAAAATGCTGGAATTCATCCACGGCTACGCCATACGGAATGAACAACAGACCGGAAGACAGGTGATCGAACTTATACTTGTCCGTATCTTCCTCGAAGAACAATTGCATCCACGGCCATGTGAAGAACTCCATGCTCATCGAATGAATCTCAGCCGATTCATACGTCGGCCAGTTATACTCAGGCACGGCAAAATCACGGCTCTCATACACCTGGAAAGCATGACCTGCTTCATGCGTCAATACATCAATATCACCCGATGTACCGTTGAAGTTGGAGAAGATAAACGGCACTTTGTAATCGTTCAGGAACGTACAATATCCGCCGCCCTGTTTACCTTTTTTGCTGACCAGATCCATAAGCTCGTTCTCGGTCATCATCTGGAAAAATGCATCCGTCTCTGGCGATAATTCAGCGTACATTTTCTTACCATTATTAATAATCCAGTCCGCATCACCCTTAGGTGTCGGGTTACCCGTCTTGAATCTGAAGCCCTGATCGTAATAATACAGTGTATCCACATCAATCCGATTACGCTGGCGCTCTCTGAGCTTGGTCGCTACAGGTACAATAAAATCACGAACTTGTGCCCGGAAGTTGGCTACCATTTCTGCGTTGTAATCCGTACGGTTCATGCGATCATAGCCGAGTTCCACGTAGCTTGGATAGCCCAGTTTCTTCGCGATCTGTGTACGTACTTTAACCAGTTCATCGTAAATGCGATCGAATTCAGCCTCATGTTCAGCCATGAACGTGTATCTGGCTTCCGAAGCACGCTCCCGCATGGAGCGATCCGTGGATAGTTCAAATGGATGAAGCTGTGGCAACGTGCGCTCTTCACCTTCGAATGGAATTTTGGCCGAAGCGATCAACTGATTGTATTCGGTGGAAAGTTTGTTCTCCTTCTGGAGTTCTTCAATAATTTCCGGGCTGAATGTTTTCAGCGAAAGATCCGCCAGCTGGAACAGCTGTGAACCCCATTTTTGTTCCAATTCATGACGGAATTTTGAGTTAACCAGTGCACGGTAAAAATCCGTAATATATTCCTGAACTACCGGTGCGTTCTCATCCAGAAATTCGTTCTCCGCCTTGTAAAATTCATCATTGGTATCAATGGAATGACGGATGTAGACCAATTGGGCTTGCGTCTCAAAATCACTGCGCAGCGCGTTAATCTGATCCACGACCCCACTCTGTTCCTCAACCGTTGCCGCAGCTTCAAAACTGCTCAACAGCTCACCGAAAGATGTCTTGATATGTTCCAGATTCGGACGTGTATACGTATACTCACTAAATTTCATTTATGTACACCCTTTCCTGTTTGGCAGAATTTCGGGAGTATCCCGAGTGAAACTACCCCCTATTATACAAAAGAGCAGCTAAAAAATCCCATCTTTACGAAAAATATTTGTCCATTGGTCAAATTGCACAACATGAATCGTTACATATATTACGTGTTAATGTTAGGTAAGTCTATCCAAATTCCTCAACACAAATAAGCCCGCCTCGCGTTAGCGAAGCCAGCTTATAGGTTGTCGTTTCTTTTCACATTTCAAAAAAACTAGCTTTGGTCTTTATCCATAATCTGATAGAACCAGCCCATTCCGACCATGCCCACGACCATAATAACAGCCATAATAATGATATATGTCATGAATGTAACCTCCCTGCTTCCGTATATTCATCACACTACCACTAGTGTACACGGTGTAGCACCATTTGAATTGACCGAACATTGACAAAAATACGAAATCTTTAATTTTAATATATTGAGTATTTCCCCAAGCTCACGTCATCATACTTACCTCACTGGAGGGTTCAAAGTTTCATCTGCCATGTATACGGTGTATACTATATTTCTATGAAATGGAATTTGGATTTTTACGCAGAAAGGTTGAAAGACATGTCGACTCGCATCCCCTTACGTCAGTTATTTCTTATTGTTTTACTTGCCCTTATGTTATCTGTTTTATCCGCCTGTGCGGATGGAGAAGCCCATCTTACAGTGAATATGGATGGATCAACCGATCTGGATCTCAATCTCAACGTAGAGAGCTCCGCTCTTGGAAAGATTGGACAAGATAATCTCATGCCTCTGATCGCAGATGCGCTGAATCGAAATAACTTCCAGGCAGAGGTCTCCGAACAGGGAGATCAGAAGCAACTCACTGCAACAACCCATTATGACAAAAGCAGTACAACCAGCTTGGACACATCCGAGTTACCCAAAGGAATCAAAGTTGAACAAACCAGTACACCTGGCTTCTTCACTTCCAAGATGCATATTACAGCAGAAGCCGACCTCATGGAGTCCATGCCCGATGGTGAGATCAAAAATCAGATTAACAAGGTGCCTAACTTTCTGAAAAGCCTCTTGTTAAAAGATGTTAACTTTGACTTCAAATTGTCTTTGCCCATCAAGGCTGCCGAATCCAATGCGGATCAGGTGGAGGATGGCGGCAAAACGCTCATTTGGCACGTTTCCCCCTCCAGATGAATAAACTGGATCTGACTGTACAGGTTCCCAATATCCGGAACATCATTATCATTGCAGTCATTGGCCTATTGTTAATCGTTGCTTTGCTCCTTTGGTTTTTTGTTCGTCGCAGACGGGCCAGACAACGCCTTAGTGCAAGATCACATCGGGGAAAAAATTAATTCCTTCACCCCAATTTTATTTCTGACTTGCCAAACGGTGTTATGGATAGTAGAATACATCCGTACTGTGTGAACGGTTAATTTTTTATTAAGCAAAGCTAAAGAGGTGACAGGTTTCATGAATATCCGCGAATGCCCACTACCTGGTATCGGAGTTAAGTACCAGTTTGATACAAAGGGCGGCCATCAGTTAGTCATTATTGTACATGAGGACGGACGCCGTGAATTATTCTCCGTTGATCCACAAGATAACGAAGAACTCACTCTGATTGCAGATTTGGAAGATGACGAATGCGTAACCCTCTCCGGGTTAATCGGTGGATGGTCTTAAATCACAGAATAACCTGTACCTTGAATTCCAAGGCACAGGTTATTTATCTGTTACGTTACTTTTCGAGTACGAATGTACGGAATCCACGTATCTAGTACACGGATAATCTCCGTGGAATGGAACGGTTTGCTGATAAAGTCTTGCATCCCGCATTTCAGACACGCCTCACGGTCACCAGCGCCTGCAAAAGCTGTAATTGCTGCAATAACCGGTATCTCCGGTGGATCTGTCTGATTCGACAGGTCGCTTCAATCCCATCCATAACGGGCATCTTAATATCCATAAACACCAGATCATATGCAACCTTGTTCAATGAATCAATGGCCTGTGCCCCGTTCTCAACGATGTCACATACCCCGCCAAACTTGCGCAGCATTTCCTCCAGCAGATGACTGTTGACCGCTTGATCTTCCGCAATCAAAATTTTGATGTCATGAGCAAGACTAGCTCGATCCAATTGCTGCTCATCCTTTGTGCGGATTTCGTTGGGATAGCTGCTTTCCTCCAGCCAACGCTCAACTAGAAGGGTGAACTGGAATTCTGCCCCCTCACCAACCTCACTCTGTACACCTATTGCTCCGCCCATTAACTCCACCAGTTTCTTGCTGATTGCAAGCCCCAGACCTGTCCCGCCAAATTTGCGATTGATGGCCGGATCAAGCTGTGAGAAGGATTGGAACAGCTCATGCTGCTTTTCTATTGGAATGCCGATCCCTGTATCTCTCACCTTAAAGGTCAACATCAGGTTGTCCTGTCCGTGGTCATCGGAGAAATTAGCACCTACACTTACCTTAATACGGCCATGCTCTGTGAATTTAACAGCGTTGCCCACCAGATTAATCAAAATCTGCCGGATTCGGGTCTCATCCCCTCGAATACGCTCAGGGATGTCATCCGACACCTCATAATAGAGTTCAATATTTTTCTCTGAGGCCTTCATTGCAAACAGCTCGATCACCGTACCCAGCATCGCCTTAATATCTACAGGTGCGCGCTCCAGATCCATTTTGCCTGCTTCGATTTTGCTAAAATCCAGAATTTCGTTCAGGATATACAACAGGGATTCGCCGCTATCGATCATAATTTCTGCAAAGCTTTTCTGTTCCTCATCCAGCTCGGTTTCCATCAACAGATGGGCCATGCCCATGATTCCGTTCAATGGTGTACGAAGCTCATGACTCATGATGGCGAGAAACTCGGATTTCGCTCGGTCGGCATGCTCTGCTGCTTCCTTGGCACGTATAATATCCTTGACGGATGTCATGTCGCGGAAAACCAACACGGCCCCACGGGTTCTACCCTGATCCAAAATTGGTTTCAATTGGAACTCCGCCAGAAAACTGGACCCATCCGGTCTCCAGAATACGGATTCGGTACGCGGTAGCCCGCGTCCCTCACGTACAGCCTGCAGAATCGGCGTATCTTTGGATGCATACGGGATCCCTTCACTCTGCATTTGAATCATCAATTCTTCAAGAGGTCTACCCGTTATTTCACTCGGACAGAAGTTCATAATCTCCGCAGCGGCCGGATTGGCAAAGTTCAGATTCCCATCCAGGTCCAGTCCAATCACACCCTCAGATATGCCATTCAAAATCAATGCCCGTTCATAACTAAGATTCTCGATTTCCTCGACATAACGTTTGGAGGCTGTAATGTCACTGGTAATCCCGTAGACCCCGACAACCTTGTCCTCAAGAATGATAGGTACATTAATGACATGGGTTTCAATTCGCTGTCCATCTTTGTGTATCAGACCTATCTCATAGCTCTGTGCAGTGCCCTTCACCGTCTCTTCAAAATGATATCGGGTCTTCTCCAGGTCCACCGGATCAATGAGGTGATCAAAAGGTCGACTCAGCAACTCCTCCTTGGAGTGCCCTGTCAATTGTTCCTGACCCACATTGGCTTTCAGCAGATTGCCTTCCAGATCAAGAGAAGCCACGCCTAGCGGGTTACAATCAAATAACGATCTGTACTCTTGCAAACTTAACTGTTGTTGTTGACTATCTGTGATATCACGGGTTACAGCGACCATCTCCATCAGTTCACCTGAATCGTTGTATACATAATGCGTAATGGTATCAGCCCATACAGTTGATCCATCCTTACGCTGAAGTCGATAACTGATGCGTTTGGGAGCGAGGCCCTTCCTCTGCTCTTCCATGTACGCTTCAACCAAAGACACATCCTCCGGATAGATGACGAAGGTTCCCGGTTGACCGATGATTTCTTCCCTTTCATATCCCAGCATACTCTTGCAAGCATCCGATACATATTGGATTGTACGACCAGCATCGGCTTGATGTATGGCAATCAGGTCCAGTGATGACTCCGCCAGCAGACGGGATATGCGACTGCTCTCTTCCAATTGCTTGCGCTGTATAATAAGGCGTTCCTCTGCATCCTTTTGTTTCGTAATATCAGCGGCTTGTACCAACAGATATAGAGGCTCTCCATTCGTTTCATCCCTGACGATGCAAGCTCTGATCGTTGCCCATAACAACGAACCGTCTTTTCGTTTCAAACGGAACTCCGTCTCGTACATCTGACGTGTATTATGGGTCATTTCCCAGAACTTGCTGCGGAATTCTTCCATGTGCAGATCTTCTTCATGAATCATATGTACGACCGAAGTACCGATCAGTTCATCTTCGCTGTAAGCAAGCATCTCGCAAAAAGCAGGATTAAGCTGCAACCACCGTCCATTTACATGCGATGCGACAGCAATGCCGATGGGTGCGTACGTATACAATTGTTCAAACAGAGATCGGCTCTCTGTAATGGATTTCGACATTACATGTCCTCCTTTATGAGAATCTGAATGTATTCCGTATGAATAGATCGACCTGAACATAACTTCATCTATAAGAGTACTACCCCAAATGCCGTGATATATAAACGAGGTTGGACAAAATCACTGCATGAATCGACATATTTACACATCACGTCATATACTACACAATACCCGTGCTCTCCCGAATATACAATGTCGAATATTTGAATAGGAACGGAGGTTATGAATCATGATCATAGTCGCCAATCAACCCGCCCTGCTGAACCGCTCGGAATGGTCAGATTTTGAATGGTACTGGTTACAGCAACTCCAGAATCGTCCAACGAGATATGTGTACCAATCCATGGATCATCTTCGATTTGAATGGGACTTGAGGGAATCTCTCGTGGATGCAGCGGAAGGACTGGATCGAAGCGGTGTGAGTTTTGCATCCTTTGAAAAATCCAGATGTAATCCTGCCTACTGGAATCGGAATGCAGAGGGAGGGTTTGAGCTTAAGCCCAACGTGACACCCGCTGAAGGCATCCGTGATATCTGGAGAAATGGACACTTATATGCTTTTGAATGTGCAACAGCAACCGTCATTGTGCTATATGGCGGAGTGCTGGGAAGCATTCGCGAAGACGCCTTTAATTCCCTGTTTCGAAACCTGTTACTTTTTGACTGGCATTATGACAGTGACCTGCGATTGACTGAAAAAAACGGTAGTGAAACTGCCCTGCCAGGGGATGTGCTGTATTTCAAAAATCCGGATGTTTCTCCCGAAACCCCCGAATGGCAGGGAGAGAATACGATTATGCTGCGCGAGAACTGGTATTACGGACACGGTATTGGTATTGCACGCGGCGAAGATATTATACGTACCCTGAATCAGTTCCGCGTTCCAGGTAGCCGGGTCTCCGCATACTTAATGGATATGGTGATCTATCCGGACTTCTTTTATTTATCCCGTTTCGCCGAGAACAGCCAGAATAATACTGCCGCTGGCTCTACGCCTGTATTACCCGGGCAGTTGTATGTACGTCTTGGTGGTAGCCGGTATTTACGCAGCTGAATGACTGGAACAGAGCTATCTTATGCTTTGAATGGGATTAGTTCTGCATCCGCATGATGTTAAAAAAGCCCAGTGAAAGCAGCAGTTAGCCTGCCACCTCACTGGGCTTCCTTCACTTCCATAAGCAATTGCTCTATCCATACCTGCTTTAGCACTATATTGCTATTACATCGTCGGTCGCTGTTGGCTTTCTAGGCATTGGGGTCCAGCTGCACAACAACCTGTTTGCCACTGACCTGAACCCCTGTCGTTTTACTGCCGTATTCAGCCAGCGATTTGCTCAGTTGCTCTGCCCATTCTTTTCCTGCAACACCTTCTTTGGCTCCATGCACCTGAATGACGAGTTTTACCGAATCACCCTTCTTCAGGATGCGTTCTGCCTGAGACTGCTTCGTATCCCGGTCATGATCCTCCATCGCAAGGTTCAGTCGAATTTCTTTTACTTTACGTTTTTCGGGGGATTTACCCGCTTTTTTCTTCGCCTGCTGTGCTTCCGCTTTGGCTGCTCCAGCTCCAATTAGCTTGCATGGTGGCGGACTTGTCATCAAGGACAAGCACACCAGATCTACTTTATGCTGCTTCGCTAACAGGAGTGCTTCCTGTGTAGACATCACACCCAGATCTTCACCATTCAGGCCGGTCAGCTGCACTTCGGCTGCTTTGATCTTCTCATTTTTGATCATAACTCTTCCTCCTCTACATCAAAAGCCTGTCCTGACCATTTAAGATCAGAGCAGGCTAGGATGGTGTTTCTCTATTGGCAATACATATCAACGTATGAATACGCCATTTACGTCCAATTTACAGCGTGTTGAAAGCTTCCGTCAGAACAGGTACGATTTGTGATTTGCGTGATACTACGCCTTTCAAGAGCGCTTTGCTATCAGACAGTGTCACATTGTAGGCTTTCTCCACAGCTTTGGTGGATGTACCATAGGCCAGAGCTACGGAATCGTTGTTCAGAATGTCTGTTACGACAAATACGAACAGGTCGAGACCTTTACTTGAGATAATCGCTTCAATCGCTGCTTCAAGCTCAGGTTGTTTCACGAGCACATCATTCACGTCAACAGCGTTAACCTGTGCAATTTCCACTTTGGATTGGCCCATCACGAATTCTTTGGCATCCAGGGCGATCAGCTCAGCAATTGTTTTTTGGCTCAGATCCGCGCCGGCTTTCAGCATGTCCAGACCATAGCTATCTGCATCTACACCAGCAATGGCAGCCAGTTCACGCGCAGCAGCTACATCCTGCTCTGTGCAAGTCGGGGATTTGAACAACAGGGAATCCGAAATAATCGCAGACAGCATCAGGCCAGCAATCGGCGCACTCACTTCGATGCCGTTTTCTTTGTACATTTTATTCAAAATGGTTGCTGTACAACCTACAGGCTCTGCACGGAAATACAGAGGTCCGCTTGTCTCAAAGTTAGCAATACGGTGATGGTCGATAACTTCAACGACAGTCACTTCCTCAATATCGCTTACACTTTGCTGACGCTCGTTGTGGTCAACCAGAATAACCTTGTTTACTTCATTTGCAGCTGTTTTAATCAGGCGCGGTGCTTCAATTTTGAATTGATCCAGTGCAAACTGGGTTTCACCATTGACTTCACCGAGACGAACAGCTTCAACGTCCTGACCCAATTTTGTTTTTAGATCCGCATAGGCGATTGCCGAACAGATTGTATCCGTGTCGGGATTTTTGTGACCGAAGATTAACGCTTTTTCCATATTCATAGCCCTCCGTCAATTCTGATTTAGAAAATATATGTCATATTTTAATCATACCTTACTGATTATAGCGCTTATAAGTCTTAATTCCAATCCCTTTACAGCGAATTAATTGCAAATCATTCTCAGGTACGTCATTTAGAAAAAATAATATCCTCTCAGTAATTCTAATTCACAGAGGTCTTGGCCACATTAGCAATGAGATGTTTCTCCAATTTCTCCCCTTCGCACAAGGCCTGTACAAGTGCTCTGCCTGAATCCGGTGTCATCTGGCCATACCAGTCCCCTTGTGGATACACAATCGTTACGCACGCATCGTCACACTGTCCATTACATTTGGTACGTGTTGTATGGATGAATCCTCCCGCCTGCTGCTTAACAATCTCGTCCCGTATCGCCTGAGTTACTTCTTCCCCATCGTTACGCATGCATGTTCCACCATTACAGAGTAAAATGTGATGTTGCAGTTTATCCAGATTATAGATAGCCAAACTTGGTTCATTCCCCTCAAATCGATATGATATGTATCTTGTTTATTCTATCGTACAACCTTATAAATTAGCATATGGAACCCTGATGCGCAACGAAAACATTAAATCTCAGGCGCATCCGAGCGCAGCCCTTGTTGTACAGAAAAGGTCTGTAAACGGCCATCCTCATTAATCTCCAGCAGGTTCAATTGCGCTCCGTAGGCACAACCACCGTCAATGCCAATTTTGTCTCCGCTCGGGTCAAACCAAATTCCTGTCTCCTCATGCAAATGCTTCACTGGTGTGTGTCCAAATACAACCGTCTCTGTCACCCTGGTTGGTCTGGCATAGAATGATTCACGAATCCAGATAAAGTCCCGCTCGGACTGGCTTCTCCAATCCTCGATCTCCGGGTTGATCCCCGCATGTACAAAAATGTAACCCGGAATTTCGTACACCAACGGAAGCTCTTCCAGAAAACGAAGATGGTGTTCATAATGTGTACGTATCCACTGTTTGGCTTCAGCATAAGCTTCCCAATCGATCTCTTGCTCATCAAAAGCAAGCTCCAGATCCAGATAACTGGCCATCGTCTGTAATCCGCCATTACGAATCCAGTGTTGATCATATTGCTCCACATCCTGGGTTAGCGCTTTGACCATCATGGCATCGTGATTGCCTTTGATTACAATAATAGGGTGCTGTTGCTGAAGCTGCATAATCTGTTCGATGACCTGTTTGCTGCTTGGACCGCGATCCACATAATCCCCCAGCAAAATCAATTCATCCTGCACAGGATTATAATCTGCAACCTGAAGCAGTGCATTAAATTCATCGTAACAGCCATGAATATCACTAATCACACATCTGCGCATGTGAATCTCTCCTCTCCCTGATCACGCAAGAGTATAACCGAAACCCTGCAAGAGCAAGATTCCGGTCTGTTCAGAGTAGTTATTCCCGCTTGCTCACCATTAGTCCTGCTTGAGTCCAAAGGCTTCTGCAATCAAGCCGAATGAGCGCAGCCGTGCTTCAAATGAATGAACTGCTGATGCAATAATGACTTCATCGGCTTCATGGCGTTCTGCCATTGCGGTAATTTTGTCCTTCACCTGATCCGGTGTACCAACGATGGAAAAGGAACGGCGTTGACGGATCTGTTCCATCTCCATCGCTGTGAATGGATAGTTGTTCACTGTCTCCAGGGATGGGAATGATCTTTGTTCAAGCCCCCGTCCCAGACGCAGGAAGAACAGTTCATTGCTGCGCGCAAGATCAGCAGCTTCTTCCTCTGTCTCCGCACAGAATGCCGAGACAGCAATCATGGAATGTGGTTTGTCATTCAGGATGGACGGCTTGAAATGTCTGCGGTAATGCTTCATCGCTTCTTCGCCACCTGGTGTTCCGAAGAATTGGGCAAACGCATACGATGTCCCTTGCGCCGCAGCAATTCTCGCACCCTCGGAGCTGGAGCCCAGCAACCATACTTCAGGAACCGTTGGAACCGATGGTCCGGCTACCAGAGAGGCGAATCTGTGATCCTCGGGCAATTGTTCGTGGAAGTATCCGCCCAGATCTGCAATCTGCTGTGGGAAGAATTGTACATTCGATGATTTGCCTTCGTTCAGCGCTCTGCTGGCAATCGGCATGCCGCCTGGTGCTCTGCCAATCCCAAGGTCAATCCGCCCCGGATGAAGGGCTTCCAGCAGACGGAAATTCTCTGCAACCTTGTAGGCACTATAATGAGGCAGCATTACACCGCCGGAACCTACCCGAATTCGATCTGTATGTGCAGCTACATGTGCAATCATCACTTCTGGACTGGAGAAAGACAGCGCACCGCTACCGTGATGTTCTGACATCCAGAAACGGGAGTATCCCAATTGATCCGCATGCTGTGCGAGTTTCACCGTTTCCTGCAACGTATCCTGTACACTTCGGCCTTCATTGATATGTCCATGTTCGAGTACACTCAGTCTCATATATATTCAATCCTCTCGTCTGTTAGGTTCATGCGTTCTGTAAATAGGAGTTCGACGCATAAAGCGCGATTTTGCTCATTTCTTTCTCGCTCGTTCCATTGTAACATTAATTATTACAGTTTCAAACTTTAGTTACGCTCTTTATTACCACACTTAGGCAAGAAACATGCAAAAAAACGCCACCAGCTTATGAACTGGTGACGTTCTAATCTAACCTCTTGCAGAAAAATGGAGTTATGGCGCACGTTTCGGTAGCAACTTCACATACTCGTCAGACAGTTTCATCAGGCTGAGCACATGTTCATAGTCGGCACGATAAGGCTCCAGATCCGTAACCGGCTCATATGTCTTCAGCGAATAGGCTGTTCCATCATCAAATCCTGCACCCGGAATAAACATGATGTCATTGTTGACAAATGAACCCGTTGGCAAGTAATACCGGATACCGAAGGCATTATGATCCATGTTGAGCAGATCATGCCCAAAAGCAGTGAATTTCTCATCCTGGAGCGAAACGCCCATCAGATTCATAATGGTTGGCAGCATATCCAGCTGACCGCCTGGCTGCTCAATCACTTGCCCTTTGGTCTGTTTCGGCGTATGGATCATGAACGGAATATTGAAACGACTTACTTTGCCATCATAAGGGATACCCAAGTTAGCCTGAATCTGCTGTGTAATCTCTTCGTCAGCAGGAAGACCAAAGTGGTCCCCGTAGAGCACTAGCGTTGTATTATCCCATAATCCGTTCGCCTTCAATTCATGAATGAGTTGACCGATGGCATAGTCGGTATAGTTGATTGCTTGCAGATAATCGTGAAGCAGTTTGTTCGTGATGGTTGCTGGGATCGTGATTCGTGCACGATCAGCAGGAACCGTAAACGGCGAGTGGCTTGATGCCGTAATAAACTGAGCATAGAAGGGCTGGTTTGCAGCCTGATGCGCAGTCATTTTTTTTACACCTACTCGGTATAACTCTTCATCGGAAGGCCCAAAGTCATTGAATCTGTCATTCTCGAAGCTGGGCTTGTCGAAGTAACGAGTGAATCCGAGTGCCGGATACATTTTGTTCCGGTTCCAGAAGGTGACGTCATTGACGTGGTACGTCTCAGACTCATATCCCTCTTTACCCAATAACTTGGGAAGACTCGGCAGTTCACGGTCACTGTACCCTGCTGACATGGGAACAACGCCGGTTGGATAGATGGACGTGTTCGACATGAACTCAGCGTCTGAAGTGTTTCCCTGGCCGATTTGCTGGAAGAAATGAGAGAAATAATAGCTTTCTTTCGCCAGATTATTCAATACCGGCGTTAACTCCTGACCATCCAATGAAGCATTAATCGGGAAATTCTGAAAGGACTCCAGTTGCAGTACAATCAGATTGCTGCCTTTCGCCTGACCGAAATATTTGGCCTTCACGGCTGTGCCGTCACTTGGTTTATCCTGATACGGATACTGGCTAACCAGCTCATTGATCTTGGCAATCGTTTCGTTAATGTTGCCATTCGCAATGGCCTCATTCTCTTTGCTCGTCAGAATGGCCGACGATACCTGATAATTCAGGAAACCGAGATTCTCGGCCCGCACTAATTCGTTATCAATCGTTTCACCTTTGACAATAAAACTGCCTGACAGCACAATGCAGAATGCAGCGGTGAGCGCAACGCCGAGCTTGCCCAGTATCGTCTGCGAATTCTGCCAAACGTCAAACCGCTATCGCGATAACTGCTGCGGTTACGTCCGCCGGAACGTCTGCGCATGATCAACCATATTGGCAATGCCAATACGATGTCTGCAAAAAACAGAAAGTGCTCCGGTCTTACCAGCGGCCCGATGCTGCCCCGTACTTGCGCAACTTGCCCCAGTTCACTGAGCGCGGTATATGTGGGTACCGAACTGAAATGAACGTTATAGAGCGTGGCTGCGAACAGCACCAGAGAAAACAGAATATTGAATCCCCCGTATACTGCTCGCTTCCAGCCTTTGGGCACGATCAGATCCAACACGCATACCACGGTGAGTGCGCCCAATGCGTCAGTTAACAGACCAATGCCGGACAGACCCTGGAAAAGAAATACCGCAGCAGTGACAGCTTCAGCAGCATAAGAATGAATAACACGGCGAATAAGGTCCGTGATGAAGTTCGTTCGTTTTTGGAATTATACATGGTCGCTTTCAACCCTTACCCTGAAATTTTACGTTCCTTTTACAAAACGCATATTTCAGTATAACAGTTTTCTGGTTGCTATTCCATGGAAGTTCCGTATAGGACAGGGTGAGCGTTATGCAATTGTAGATATATCCGTGTTCTTTGTGTGCGCTCCCTCTGTCTGTCCGTTGATGGCTGCTTGTGCAGCTGCAATTCGTACATAAGGAATCTGTTCAGGCAAGCAGCTTACGTAATCCAGACCAATCCGGTGGCAGAAGGCAAGCGACTCCAGATCAACCACATTTTCTCCAGAGATCCCTGTCTTCAGATGCGGTTTACGAATTCGACCTTGGACTACCGCCATCTCCACCAGTTGTCCGACTCCCTCAACGTCCAGCACACGAAATGGATTATTCGTTACCCGGCGAGAGTCCGTGTCCAGTTGAAGGAAGCGCTCCACGGCTTCTTGACGATTATATCCAAACGTCTTCTCTGTCAGCTCATCGGTGCCAAATGTGAAGAAGTCTGCCTGGCGAGCAATATGAGTTGCTGTCAGCGCTGCTCTCGGAGCTTCGATCATCGCCCCCACTCTATAGAGACAATGCCGCTTCTCCTCACCAAGCACTTGGTCGGCCACATGATCCACCAGTTCTCTCATCACCTGAAGTTCATGCACATGACCGATCTGCGGAATCATAATCTCAGGTCGTACCCACCAGCCTTCACGGATGCCTTTCACCGCCGCACGAAAAATCGCTTCAAGCTGCATATCAACGATTTCCGGGAAAACCGTACTCACACGACAAACCTGTTGCCCAAGTGTCGGATGATGTTCATGCAATTCACTGACTCTGCGAATTACACGCTCCAGTTCCTCCAGTTCAATCCGATGGTCTGCTTGCTCCTGCCACTCCTCTGCTTGCAACCACTCACGTCGTTTCTCTAACACTCCCAGATCCGGTAGCAGTTCATGCAATGGCGTATCGAGCAAACGTATCGTTACCGGGTATCCATCCATCGTTTCAAATATCTGTTCAAAATCAGACTGCTGCATCGGCAACAAACGCTCCACACCACGCCTGCGTTCGGATTCGCAATCAGCCAGAATCATTTTTTGTAGAAAGGGTAACCGTGCGGGTGACAACAGCATGTGTTCTGTACGGCACAATCCAATCCCTTCGGCACCATGTATCCGTGCTGTCAGAGCATCCTGTGGCTGATCAGCATTAGCCAGTATAATTAGCTCTTTGATTTCATCAGCCCATGTAAGTAGTATTTGCAGTTCTGGTGAAGGTGTCGGAAAATTTCCAGCGTCTACATCTTTGTTAGAGTCTGTGTAATGTAGCTTCAACTCTTCCGTGATATGTCCAAGTTGGATGCGTAACAGTGCATCCTCCTTGTTGATGAGTCCTTCATGGACAAAATCCACAGCACTCCTCAGTGTGGCTGTCGAGGATAATCGTGCTGACCGGGTCTGCACAACATATAACTCGCCAGATTCAATTGCAAAGCTAATTTCCTGAATTTCTCCCTTACGTCTCTCCAACTGGCTGCCACACTCCAGCAAACGTGCATACAGCTTAGGTTCGTTGTACTGCAAACAATCCAGGCCGTTATCGGCTTGATTGGAGTCCCCGATGGAGACATATTGTCCCGTAATTTCCTTTTCTCCAGTCAGTGGATTACGCGTATATATTGTTCCCGTCCCGCTTGAGTCTCCGCTAGTTCCATGCATCATCGCTTGTATAAGAACAGGAGCGCTTTGCTCCGAAGAAATGAACGTTGACTTCCGCACCATCTCGTCCTGAGATCTGGATGCTTTAACACGTTGTGAGTGATACACTGCACGTATTGCTTCTTTCCATTGAATTTGAACATCCTGTGGAAAGGGATTACGACCTTTCGTTTCAATTAAATGTTTCCATTCCGTAATGGTTAATTCAAGCTCCGCTTCATCCCGCCCCTTAACGTGACACGATATTCCTGTGAACAATGCAGACGACATGCCATATACCAACTGTCCATATTCTTTTATATAGTCCAGATAACATTGGAGTGCATATAACCGATCACCAGTTTGACGTGCGAGTCCTTCCACGGTAACATCATTCAGTCCAACATTGAGCAGGGATTGTGTCTCCGTTGCTGATACATGATCCTGATCCGTGCGGACCGCGAGTAGTAGCGGATTCTCCGAATGTCCGAAGAACTTCCCTGTTTGCTGTTCCAGATGCCGGATCGCGTTCACAATCCCTTCCACTCCTTCACCGGAAAGATGTCCAAGACGGGTACAGAACTCGCGACAGCATTCCGTTGTGACCACAAATCCGGCCGGGACGGACCACCCTGCACGGATTAACTCTGCAAGATCAGCCCCTATACTGCCCATTAGCCCTTTCATCTCTGCCGTACCTTCTTCCAACAGAATTACCCGTTTTGTCATTACAGCTCTCCCATCCGCCATTCATGGCTATGCTTGAAGACTTCAACCCCTGCGCTGCAGATCAGCCTTCACTCTAATGGTATGTTGTAATCTTTCAGTCAAGGACCTCCGCTTTTGCATTTTGTGCTCATTGTTCTGTTTTTTGTAAACGCTACACTAAAAGGAGATGGAACAAGCCTTTTGAGTAGCTGCATTAGCTCATTTATCGTGGTAAACAAAAGAAACCCCTCCAGCCTGAGCCGAAGGAGCTTTCCATTTTTTTAGTATTCACTTACCTCAAACGTCAATTCCCTATTCCCATTCACCTTTTTTGATGTAAGTTGCTTCATAAGCAACAATCACACTGGTTTTATCTGTTACCTTTTGAATATCCTACTGACGTCATCCTAGCAGTGCCTTTTTTCCGATTCTTTCGGATTTAGTATTATAGCAACCCATTTCTACAATTTTGTAAATTGTTTCAAATAAAGATAGCAACAATTTCCTGGTTCTGTTAGACTAAATGTGCTCAAATGATTTCTGGAGGATAACATGTTAGATACCTTTCTCAGTATTTCTGCATACATAATTATTAGTAGTTTACTTTTATCCCTTCTGTATATAGCTTATTTGTACTTTAGAATTTTCTTAGAATGCATCCGTTATTATTTTATGAAGATTTTTTTCCGTTCTAAAATTCAAGAAGAAGACCTTGGTTTTGGAGACTTGATAATGTCTTTTACAGTTTCTTTTCCTTTATTTTTACTTTCTGTATCAGGCATCTACCTGCTTATAAAAGAAGGAATATCTATGGAAGAATTATTAAATGGCTTATCAAAAGCTAGGCGCCATTAAACTCATACCTTATCAACTTTGATTAAGTTTGTTTTACTCTTTCATTTTTTTTTGACGTTCATCCAACTCTTTTATATCTCCATTCGCACTTGCAAATAGAGACAGGAAATTTCGCCTCATCCTGTTAATAACAATTGCTGTCTCTTCCCTTGTTATTGGATCACAGGACGTTTTCCAACAAAGCATGTGTCTCCTCCCACGCTGCAGTTGCCCATCTGCACGGTAAGTTGATATCCCTTACCGTCACTGGCTTGTCCTCCTTAACCGGCGTTTGCACATAATAGTTGAGTAAGTATTGTGTAGTCTCAACAACGCCCGCTTCTGTATAATTAAGTTGTGATTCTGCAGAGAATGTGATTTTTTGAATAACACATCTCTCAGATATTGCATCATTTAGCCCATAAACCGCAATACATCCTCAATCTTCTTCCTATGAGAGATCACACCGTAGTTCATCCAGGTCATGAAGTCCACCTCATACACGTTACCGCTCTTCACGGCAGGCAGGCGTTTCCATTCATCCCTTTCGAGCAGTGCGCGCTCATCTCCAGGTTTGGCTGAATTTCCAGTGTCAAATGTAATCAACAAGTGATCCGCATCCAGCTGACTTAACTGCTCCAATCCAATGAGTATCCTCCGCTCTTGTCTTGTCCATTGCTGCACACGGGAATGCGGAGTCAACCCAAGATCCTGATAAATTACAGGTCCAACGTAGCCCTGCTGATGCCCATAGAGCGTAATATCAGAGGCAGATATGCGCAAAAAAGCTACTGTTTCTCCACGCATATAACGTGCTAATTGACCTTTGGCTTCCAGTGCCTTGTCCTCATACGAACCAATTACATCTTGGACCCGATTCACCTTCCCCAACACATCGGCGGTCGATCTCAGAATGGAGCGCCAATCTTCCTCGAGGTGTTCTACGTAAAATGTAGGTGCTACCTGCTCAAAACGGTCCAGATTCCATCGATCATATCCTTTGTCCAGCATAATGAAATCAGGTACATTGCCCGAATTAAACTGTGCATCCAGCTGGCTCACATCGAATTCGGGTACATCATCCAACCCCAAATAATGCTGTCTACCCCAGGAGTGATGCGAACACTGCAATATGGGCTTTACGCCAAGAGCCAGCACAAAGTCTTCCAGATACGGAGCAAAGACACGAACCTCCTGGCGGTGATGACGGCGATATAACCCAGGTGAAATACCAGCATATTGCTTGAATCGTCGACCAAAATAATATTCGCTGCTAAATCCCACATTCTGTGCAATTTCATGAATCCGATCATCCGTCAGTTGTAACAATTGCTTGGAGCGCTCCAGCCGAATGGCATTTAGATAATCAAGCGGAAGCTTGCCTGTAATTTTTTTGAATTGCCGCGTGTAGCTGGCTCTGGTAAGACCAATATCGGCCGCGAGTTCATCCACGGTTATCGTCTGATCATAGTGGTCGCCAATATAACGAATTGAACTTTGAAGACGGGTACGGTCATCTGGTGCTTCTGTTTTCGGATCGCTCTGGCGAAGCAATACACGGAACCATTCCTGGAAACGAAGCTGTACCTCCCATTGCTCCAGCCAATCGTTAGTTTCCTGTTGACGAAGTATTTGTTCCAAAGCTTCGAGACATGAACTCCATGGACTGTAATTCAGCTCGATAAGAGATAGCGCTTCTTTAATCTCATTCCCTGCCAAAGACTCATGCGGGCCAGTCATGATTTTCGTATGCTGTTGGTTTGAAATATTTTCGTTTTGTTGTGCCACCATCAGGTCAAGCTTATAGTACTGCAATTCATTTCCTGTCGAAGTAGAGGCTTCTATCTTAGTGGATGTCCCAGCTGGAACAAACATTATCATTCCTTTTTCCAAAAAAGATTCCCGATCTGGGCAACGCATTGAACCCTTGCCAGACGTTATAACAAAAATAGAGTGAGAGGACGATATCCTGTATAACATGCATGTTTCAATATGAGATTGATGGTGATCTATGTATTCCATATGCTGAAGCGTGCATAGCCAGGGCTTAGGAATATGTTGCTTTATCGTGTGGCACATGTTCATCGTCCTTAACTGAGAATTATTATCATTTGAAAATAGTGTATACGAAAAGAAAGCTCTTCAACCCTCGCTGAAGAACTTTCTTTCTTATGGGATGATACTATGGAGTCATTTTTTCCAAGAGATCATCAATTTTCATGGAATTCGCAGTAATCGCACCTGATTGCCAATGTGATCTTTCCATGATGTACACCTGATTGTTCTTAACCGCCGGAAGAGATTGCCACAATTTGCTGTCAAGTACCTTCAGAGCTTCCTTATTCTCAGGAGATGACCATTCTCCATTGGAAGGGAAAATGATTAGATGATCCGCATCAAGCTGCGGGACGGCCTCTTCAGACAGAATTTCTTGGTATTCCTCCATCTTGCTAACCAGAGGATGCGGTGTTAGACCGAGCTCCGAATAGATAAATCCAGTGTAGCGATTTTTGATACCGAACAGTGCGAGTGTATCATCGTTAACGTTAAGCCGGACTACTGCGACTGTCTCGTTCCCAACTGCTTCCTGCAGCTTGGATTTGGCATCTGCAATTTTGGCCTCGAATGCCGCAGCAACTTCTTCACCCTTGTCAGTTTTACCTACAACATCGGCAATGGTTTTCAACATTTGATTGGAATCCTGCAGTACGCTCTCAGGCAAACGATACGTCGGTGCCACCTTGGAGTACATCTCATATTTCTCCGCATCTGCCGCACCATCCAAAATGATCAGATCTGGATCATATTCCATTAAAGCCTCGATACTGCCTGTAGTATCAAATTTCGGAGCATCCAGTCCTAAATAATCCTGAACACCCCACAGCGGATGATACCATTGCACGACAGGTGTAATACCGAGCGCCTTCAGATAATCCTCCACATAGATTCCAGCAATACGCTGCGGCTCGACCGGAATTGTCACATCTCCAAATTCATCCTGTACGACCCGTGTCGCAGACTCTGTCTCGGTTCCAGAAGTATTTTCTCCCGAAGTTGCACTTTCAGTTGCAGGAGTCTGTTCCGCGTTTGTAGCGGTATTAGCACTACAACCTGAAATAACCACACCCATGAGCAGTAACGTAATCGCCCACCCTTTGAATCCCTTAGTAAAACCTGCCATGTTACCCTTCACCCCTATATAATCTGTTGATGTAAGTGAGAATATGATACACATAACGTATAATGATTATCATTCTCATCTATTGTATAGGTGAATTGTACCTCAGCCTTCAGCCGACTCACAATGTACATTTGATGCTATTTTTTTATACAAACGACAACACCTCTGTTGGAACTCCCCCGCTTATCGCAGGGGCAACCTGCCTTGACGATAACTTTCCAACAGCTGATTCACAAAGGAATCATTCGACACATCCTGTAACAGTGCAGCACCAATTAAGCCTATATCATCGCTCACATACCCGCCTAACTCAGGTTCACCTGTGAGAGCCAGGGTCTGCTTGAACGCCTGCTCCCTGCACGCACGAAGCACTTCTTCTTCAGCCACAGCGGAAGCTTGAGCCCATCGTTCAAAGGACTGCATCCACTCGTCAGCAAATGCAGAAGCATCCCTTTCATCCAGGTAAACCTCCACTTCCAATCCTTCAAATGTCTGCTGGGTCAGAATCCGTCCCTCGTTAAGATCCGACAGCAGCTTCTCCACATCTGTTCTGCTCATTGATCTCCCCTCCTGTTCCTCTCTTGACTAATGCATGACACTATACAACTCTGTCACTCCCACAATCGTGTTACCTGGACCAACTTGTGCGTTCCGTCAAACTCCAACTTATAGATATCCGGCATCGTAGTACTTTCCCAGAATTCATAACCGTAGGAAGAATCATAGTGTTGTAAAATTAGCGTCATTACATCTCCATGTGTTCCGATGACTACCTCGTGTCCCGAATGTTTATCCAGAATTCTTTCGATCACTGCTATCGCCCTTGAACGAGCCTGTTCACCAGACTCCCCACCAGGGTAAGCATACGTAGGATCACGGTACAACCGCTGTTTGGCTTCGCGAAAATTCTCATGCTTCACATCTGAACTCGACAGCTCGCGTTCACGGAGATCTTCCTCTGTCACCACAATCCTACCTGACCGATCTGCCAGAATCTGAATCGTATCCACCGCTCGCCTGTAAGGGCTGGAATAGAACAGTTGAATCTGCTCCGCTTGGAGCAGACAAGCAACCGTCCCTGCATCTTGATGACCTTGTTCTGTCAACCCACGCACGCGCTCTTGTCCTGCAACATACCGCGACTCCGCATGTCTAACAAAATACAAAAACGTACTGACTTCGCTCATCCTCCATCCGCCTACCCTTTCTTCTTCTCAATGACAATCAGGCAGGTACTATCTGGCAGAGGCGCAGGGGAACCATCTTCCTTCATGAAGATTATTCGTTCTCCAAGTGCTTCCGTATAGCCCTCCTGAAGAAAATGTCGGAATGTAATAATCTCGGCTTCTTCACCCAGCGCTTCTAGAATACAGTTCTCATAGGCTGTCGGCGTAAATATACCGAATTGCTCCTGAATCTCATGCACATATGCCTCTTCGCCCCAAGTAAAGGTATAGAGAAATTCCATCGCATCGTTGATTGGCATGACGACCTCGTTGTCTGATATCCGTTCATATTTTATCGCTCGTCCCTGAAAATCCGCTGCATACCGCTCCAACCAGTGCATACCCTCCGGTTCCAGAAAACGAATCCGCCGCTTTTGTGCCTCCGGCTCACTCATGATGCCATCCCGAATCAGAATTCTTCCTCCAGGTGACAGCACACGGAATGAACTTCTCAGCGCTGCCGTAACCGTGTCGGAATTAAATCTTCGACCGTCCAGTTCAATATATGAATATAATTCATGCAGAATGGATGAGAAAATAACGGTATCCACGGTGCCAGGCTGCACATATTGCTCCAGTTGCAGTGCATCGCCTTTCATCACTTGCCAGCGATGTCCCTCGCGCTGTTTTTTGCGCTCCAGCGCTTCAATGACATTGGCTGAGATATCGATACCGATCGGCTCCACTTCCGGTTTTTCCTGCTCAATCAGATCCAGCAGAATTCCGCCGCCCGGACCAATATCCAGTACACGTTGACCGACGATATAATCGAGCAGTACTTTTTTATAATCACCGGAGCTGTTCATCTCGGACAAATACGTCTCTTCGTTGTGGAACCGGTCATAGGCATCCCGGCGCAATCCGAACAGGTCAAATAAAAGCAATACAGCTTTCTCGTATAACGGAGACTTTTCCGCTTCAATACAGAATGCAATTAGCTTCTCCGCCGCTGGAGAGAATTCGAAGGTCACAAATAATGTATCCGGCAGATCCGCATGACGCTCAATGCGATGGGTTAGATGGGGATAGACGATCTGCTCCCCTGCCATAATCTGTTCCCATGCATACTGCTCCAGATATTTTTCAATCATTCGTTTCTTGTAAATGTTAAGCTTCTTGACGCCCTTATAGTCGTAATACATCGTATTCATCAATGGTTCGAAGCTGATATGGCGAACGATTTCAGATCGACCCTCCATGGATGTGGCATTCATATCTTCGCTGTGAAGCGTCAACAGGAACACTTTCACCATCTCTTGCAGCGAAAATCCTGCATGGCTGACTCCACGTACCATAATGTACGATGAGCCAGCGGAGTCAGCGCCTGTTCTACATCCAGTTCCGTTTGGAGCTTGGCGTAAGCCGTATCCATTGCTTCTCCCTGTCGAATAGATGAACTTCTCAAGCGGGATAACCGTTCCTTCACGCTCCAGTCTTCATGATCCGGTCCGGCGATAATCCAGCTTACAATTCGCTGTACTTCAGCCTGCACCTGATTCCATAACGCTGGATCAACGCCAGCAATAATACACTCATTTAATGCCAACAGTATGGTGTGCAGTTCGTCTGAAGTAAGCCATCCTTTGACAATCAAAGCATGAAGCGGAGCATTCTCGGCAAATGGAATCTCGCCGCGTATGTATTGACCAATAAGTCCATGCGTAGCAATTAACGTACGTATAATTTCATGCCGTGGTGTGTGTGAAGTCAGCGCAGCATGCTCGCTTAGATCTGTACTCTTGCTACGGGCGCCACTCGGAGTTCCGGGTTGATTGATACTTGTGTCCTTGATCTTACCGATGTCGTTATCCAGGTGCTCTTGCCCTGCATATAGATCATATAACTGAGCAGACCCCACATTGTGCACAAACAGGTTAATGCCCTGCTTTTGCCATACCCGCCGCTGTTCCCGTGAGCCGGCCTTCGCCGTCTCTGACCAGATTAATACGTCTTCCAGAACTTCTCGCACCCAAAAAGAAACCTGAAGCTTCTCCAGCACGTGCAGTGTACGCTCGGTGTAATCGAGCACCGGATTCTTGCCCTCAAGTTCGGCAATGGAATGAATGCGTTCGAGGTTAATGTGGGGTTGCTCCGCTGCTGCCAGCAGTTGCAGCCATTGCTGCCCCATTTCCGGCGAGTTGCCTGACTTGTATGATTGTATGGCCTTTAATGAATGCAGCATGAATAGTTCCCCTCTCGTTCTTTACCTACTATATAATCATTAGATTCGTCTATAGAAGTTGAACTAATCATTAACACGATTACGGAGAGGACAGAAAGAACCTGAAAAAGCGAAGCTAAAAGCTTTCTGCAAGAAAGCTGCATCGGAAGCATATGCTTCGCCTTTATCCCCGGATTTTCCCCTTCGGAAAAGGGAATCGAAAAATCTGGGGATAACAGCGATTGGAAGGTTGTTCTGTCATCGGAGTAGCTAGTGTAAATAATCTTAAAGTCAACTTTTATAACAGACGAAGTCGTTCCTGAACCAACTTGAGCAGCTGTTCCACCTCATAAGCTGGCAAATCCTCGTCAAGACGTGCAGCAGCAACCGGCATGATCCAGGATTCAATGGCTTCACGTGTAATCCCGGAAAGATGCATATAATGCTGGATGTAATAGTCGACCAGCGATTCACGAGCCGCCTCAAAACCCATCCGTACAGCAGGGTCAGCATCTTCCGGCAATGTGCTGCTCATTAATATTACCCAGCTTCGAGCTACATCACCCGCGGGATCACCCGCCATGCCAGTCATCCAATCGATGACCCAGTACTGATCGCCAGCTTCACTGAGCATAACATTATCGGGGTGAAAATCGCCATGACAGATTTGCTGTTGATCAGGCAAAGTTGTTAAATAAGAAAGGACTCGCGCTTGATCGCCCTCTGACAACAATCGAACATTGTGAATAGCTCTAGATAGAATCTGCTTCTGTGAGGGGAGTGTTCCTTCATCATCTCGCTCACAATGAAGCCTGTAATGGCAGTCAGCCATTTTATAAGCCAGCTGTTCCAATAACTCAGGTTGCTGAATGATAAGGGATAACAGGGTATTTCCCTGGAGTCGTTCAAAAACAATGCCTGCACGCGACGAAGCATGGTCTATCAGGGATACTGCTTGTGGGACGGGGAGTCCTTTTTGGAATGCCAACTCACTTATTCTAAATTCATTCTGTACTGCTTCGTGTGGAAAATCCGTTCGATATAACTTCATAATGTGCTCGTTCGAATACGCAAAGATTTCTGCAGTTCTTCCCTGACCAATTCGCTCCATATCCATCCGCCCTTTACTCAAACTCAATTCCTCTGACTTTAGAGAACACCATGGAATCGACCAGCGTACCTGCACTGTTCCGCCGCAGCTTGCGCAGTATCCCTTCCAGCGTATACCCCGCTCTTTCAGCTACTCTCGCACTTCGCACATTCCGTGCATCACAGCGGATCTCAAGCCGATTTGCTTCCAGATGCGTAATGGCGAATTGCTCAATGCCTTTTACCGCTTCCGTCATCAAACCTTCACCAGACCGCGATGTCCGAATCCAGTAACCGATCTCAAAGCAGCGTGCATTCCAGTCAATGCGATGTAACCCGCTGCTGCCGACGAATTCATCCGTATGTATATCACGCAAATGCAACATCAGATCGGTACGTTCCAGATATTTCAGTCTGGCCCTGCGAACCATCACTTCAGACTCTTCCAATGAAGGGATCTTCTCGGCAAAAGGTAACCACAATCGCAGCTGCTCCGCACTCTCACGGACCGCTTCATTGACTGCCGCACCGTCCCCCATTGGGGAGCACGAATCGTGAGGCGTTCTGTGTGGAAGCTCTCGGGAATCGTTAGCATAATCGGATGAAATGAAGACGAATCTGTCATGGTTAGATCTACTCCTCTACTTGAAATATGGAATCAATGATCAGCGGTAAATTATCCCTCACAGATGCGGCACCGAACACCGAACGAGCGTGTACCCCCTGATTCCCGAATACCTCCATCATCAGATCCGAGAATCCATTCAGCACTTTATGATGCTCCTGATACGAAGCGGACGCATTAATGAAGCCCTGCACTTTAACGACTCTCTTCACCCGATCCAGTGATCCCAGCACGTCTCGAACAACAGCGAGCACTTCCAGTCCGGCATTCCGGGCAAAATCATATCCCTGCTCTGTTGTGAAGTCTGATCCCAGTTTGCCACGTTCCGAGGTATCAGGTCCTTTCCCGGATACATACATGATTCCATTAACAATAACGGCATTGGCATATTTTGCTGCAGGGGCACTGGCCTGTGGCAAGGTAATTCCCAGTTCATTCAATCTCGCTTCAATCATCGTATACTCGCTCCCTCTTATAAGGTTCTCACGGAACCCGATTCCTTGTATTCCTGCCTGTAAACTCTTGGTGATACTTGAACGGTTCGCTTAAACATCTTGCCAAAATGAGAGAAGTTACTGAAGCCGGCTAGCCAGGCGATGTCCGTAATGGATGCCTCACTTTCCCGCAGCAAACGCTGTGCTTCCTTCACCCGTAACAGATTCAGATAATCACTGAAGGTAAACCCCGTCGTCTGTTTGAACAATCGACTGAGATAATGCGGACTAATGCGAAACATGCCCGCCACCTCCGGTAGTGTCAGTGGCTTCTGATAGTTCTCATTGAGATAGCGAACAACGGCCTGTGTCTTGGGATGAAGTACCGGCTCACGATCATCGGAACATAACCTGCCCAGATGCTGATTACGATAGGCATAAACCAACAATTCGATAGCCCGGTGACGCAGTAACAGATGGCTTCCAGGTTGGGGACGAAGCATCTCATCGACCATTTCGCCCACCATCCGCTCCATGATCTCTGCGACCTGTGAAGGAAACCTTACAATGGGGATCTCCCAACAGAAGGGTTCCTTCAAGGCTTCAACTAACTCCGTTGAAATAGCCATCGCTGCAAAAAGCTCAGGCTTCAGATACAGCACCATCCGCTCATGGTCGGGCATGCCGCTCTCCAATGTTTTATGAACTGTATTACGGTCAACAAACACCAGGTCACCAGCCTTTACCCTGTAGGTCCGATCCTTGATGAAATAGATACGCTCGCCAGACAACAGGTAATATAACTCATAATGATCATGCAGGTGGTCATCCGTCATCGAGAAGTATCCAATGCGACGATCATATTCGATGTGCAGTAAATCCGTGGGATCATGAAAATCTGCACTGAAAGGTTCTGTCATGTCGGCCTCTCTCCTTTCCATAAATTATAGCAAAATATGCGGCATTTGAAAGCGGTTACGCATAAAACGCGGCGAAAGAAGTACTCCCTTGTTATAGTCTAGAGCTATATTCAAGGAGGCGATAGACATGAGCAATAACAAGAAACGTTATGTGTTAGTCGGAACCGGCGGCCGCGCCGAATTTTTTTATGGTGCGTTGACCCGGGATTACAGGGATACATCCGAGCTGGTCGGCTTTTGTGATATAAATCAAGTCCGCATGAATTACGCGAATCAATTGCTGAAGGAAAAGTACGATTATCCCGAGGTACCCACCTATCCTGCGGATCAGTTTGATCAGATGATTGAGAACGAGAAGCCTGACTATGTCATCGTAACCAGCGTTGACCGTACCCATCACAAGTACATTATTCGTGCGATGGAACTGGGTTGTGACGTCGTTACCGAGAAACCGATGACAATCGATGAGGAGAAATGTCAGGAGATTCTGGATGCCGTCAAACGGACTGGGCAGAACGTCAGAGTCACTTTTAACTACCGTTATGCACCGCACCATACGAAGATTCGGGAACTTATTCTGGATGATACCATCGGGAAAGTCACTTCCGTTCACTTTGAATGGCTGCTGAATACCCGCCACGGTGCGGATTATTTCCGTCGCTGGCACCGGGACAAGCGCAATAGCGGCGGACTGCTTGTACACAAATCCACCCATCACTTCGACTTGGTGAATTTCTGGATTGGCTCGCAACCGGAGACCGTGTTTGCATTCGGTGATCTGATGTATTACGGCAGAGAAAACGCAGAAGAACGCGGTGTAACGCAGTTCTACACTCGGGCAACAGGCAATCCGATTGCGAAGGAAGATCCGTTTGCACTGCACTTGGATTCGGATGCTCATATGAAGTCCATGTATCTGGATGCCGAATCAGAAGATGGTTATCAGCGGGATCAGAGTGTATTTGGGGATGGCATCAATATTGAGGATACGATGGGCGTTCTTGTGAAGTATCGGAACAAAGCGATTCTGACCTACTCCCTCGTTGCCTATCAGCCATGGGAAGGTTACCGCATTGCCATTAATGGTACCAAAGGCCGGATTGAGATGAACATTGTGGAACAATCCTATGTCAATTCATTGGGTGATAAAAGTAAGGAAGGTGCATTGATCGGTAAAACGTTGCGTGTCCTTCCGATGTTCGGTGCGCCATATGAGGTTGAGGTGGAAGAGAAAGCAGGTGGACACGGCGGTGGTGACCCGGTGCTACTGAATGATTTGTTTGGAGAGCCTGTAGAAGATCCGTTCCATCGCGCAGCTAATCACGTGGACGGTGCAAGATCCATTCTGACGGGTATTGCAGCCAATCGCGCCATCGCCACGGGCTTGCCTGTGAACGTCAACAATCTGGTTCGTTTCTAAGTCTCCCAGGTCCGCACTATATTATTAATTTCATTAGAAGGCTGCGCATATCACGCAGTCTTTTTTATATTTTTATACTTACTCTGCACGCAAGTTGACCCGGTAGAAGGAGGAAATCCATGTTCTTCTCTTTAAAAAACCGCCTGATTGCCTTTATCGTTGTCCTGTTTGTCCTCGCTTTTGGTACACTCTCCTACCTGCTCTTCAAGGAATGTCGCACGGTCATTCGCTCTTATATCGAATCCTCTGCTCTTGAGAAAATGGAGGAATACGGTTCATACGTAGACATGGTGCAGATGCAGATCTATGATGTCGCCTCACTTGTTTTCAACAGTGATATGGGCAAGAACTGGGATAACGCGATCGGTGATCCTAACCTTCCGGAAGGAGAAAGATGCTGGCCAACCTCGCGATGAGCCGTTTTCTCACGCAGGCAACCAACAGTTACACCAGTATCTCGGATGTATCCATCTATCGACGGAATGGACTGCGAATTGGCAGCGAGAATCAGGTAGCGTACGATCCTGCCTTTGTACAAGAATCCTGGTACACGAATTTCTATTCGTTGGGGAACGCTGGTTACCTGCACACACCGATCAGCATGAACGTGTCAGAGACCATGGCAATCCGGTGGTCAGTCTGCTGATGCCTATTGGCACCTTTCATCATGCTACAGCGCAGAATGTCATGAAGGTGAATGTCAGTGAATCCTATTTTCTGGAACCGCTCCGGCGTATACATCTGGCGGAGAATAGCACTATTTTTCTACTGGGCGAGCAAGGAAATCCTATACTCTCACAGCGGGTAGACACGTTGGGTGCTGTAGCTACCGCAGAGATTGATCGGTTTCGAAACAGCCCGCTCAAATCCGGTGTGGAATACATCACCAATCAGGAAGGACAGCGAGACATTCTTGTATTCAAGAAACTGGGCCGTACCGGCTGGATGTTAGCGGGACTGGCACCCGAAAAGGAAATGTACCTCTCTCTTCATAAGCTCCAAAGCACGATCGTGGTGGTGACGATTGTACTGATTCTGGTCTCCCTTCTGGCTGCTGCATGGCTATCCCACGGCGTAACCAAACCTTTGACCAGACTGGTGCTGGCGATGAGACAGGTTCAACGAGGTGCTTTTGACCAAGCGGATTCACTTCTGCCTCCAGATAAAAATGTAAAGAGTGAAATCAGTTATGTCATCTTTACCTTCCGCTATATGATCAGTCAATTGCGGCAGCATATACAGAATGAATTTGAGTTGAAGCTGCTCCGCCAGCAAGCAGAGTATAAAGCACTTCTTATACAGATTAATCCTCATTTTATGTTTAATACCCTGGAACTCGTGAGCAGTCTTGCCATTCAGCGTAGAACGGATGATACGGTTCAGGTCATTGAGGATTTGGGTAAAATGATGCGCTTTTCCATTAACACCAATGACGATCTTGTTCCCCTAACGGAAGAGCTGGATTATGTGCAGCGTTATATCTCTATTTTGCAGACCCGTTTCGGTCATAAGCTCGACATCTCGATAACAAAGGAAGGCACACTGAACGCCTTGGTCATCATCAAGTTTATTCTTCAGCCACTCATTGAAAATGCAGTGAAATACAGCTTCCAGCATCAGACAACAGCTCAGGTCCAGATAGGGATCAACCGACTAAATGATCGTCTGCATATCCGCGTTTCCGACAACGGACCGGGTATTCCAACAGAGATAATCCATAAAATGCATCACCCTGTTGCTTCCCCCTCATTGGAATCCATATTGCTTAATGAAGGCTGGCATATTGGACTTGGCAATGTGATTGCTCGTTGCCGCCTGCATTATGGTGCCTTGTTCACGGTTCATATGATGAACGATGAGAGCAGTGGGGCATGTATAGAACTGATTTTACCCGTACAGGAGGAATATGATGTACAACGTATTAATCGCAGATGACGAGATTGAAGTTCGCGAAGGGTTGAAATTGAAAGTCGATTGGCATGGCATGGGCTTTGTCATAACAGGAGAAGCCGCTAACGGAATCGAAGCGGATGAACTTTTACAATCTGAACATTTTGACTTGCTGATTACCGATATGAATATGCCTGTTATGGATGGCGTCCGATTATTGGATGTCTGCCGCAGTTATAATCCTTCCATTCAGATTGTTATTATCACCGGTTATGAAGATTTTCAATATGCCAGAGCAGGTGTCCGTAGCCAGGTGATGGATTATTTACTGAAACCTGTAACCCGGGATGAACTAAAAGCCACTTTAGGCAAAATCAAAGCGGATCTGGATGAACAACGTAAATTGCGAGGCGATTCCGAATTGCTGCAATGGCGACTCTCTCAGTATTACCGGGAAATGAAAGAACGTTTCCTTCTTGATCTCGTCAAAGGCAATCGCCTACCACCTTCCTCAATGCCAGAACGGCTGAGACTGTTCCATCTCGAATCATGGCAGGATCAGAAGGTCTGTTTCATCACCGCGAGTATACGTCAATCGGACAAGCAGGATCTTCAAGAAGATCGCTCACACGAGCAGATGCATCTTCCTTTCGAGATGGTATGTTATGAAATCGCTCAGTCAGATTCAGACAATGTCCAGGTATTTCATGATTCGGCACACGCAGGGATCATGCATTTCATGACACCAGACGGTGTACAACATGAATTCATCCAGCAGCTCGTGGAACTTACGGCATCCGTTTTTTCCATGAATATTAGGGTTGGGATTGGACGATCTGTATCTGGACTTGAGCACTGGAAAGAAGGTTATATCCATTCCCTTCTGGCTTGGAATTCAGCTGAACGGGCTGTTAGCGGGCTGAACCCTCAGGCAGGAACAGACTATAGTCCATTACTGCCTGAAGAAACGACACGCACGCTGCATCGATGCCTCATTCGTGGAGAGCTGGACTCCTTCCGCAGCATCATCCACAAGGAGATTTACGAGGCATTCCAGCTCTCTCCCTCCCGAATGACACGAAGTATTTTTCAAATTTCACTGTTGATGGATTATCCTATGGCTCCGGAATGGATACTTTGGCTTAAGACGCCAGATCAAGCAGAACGCTTATTAATGCAATGGGCTCAAGACTTCCTGGGTCGACAAATTCCTTCGGAAAATGGGAATGGGACGGTTATAGAGTTAGCCAAGCGATATATCGAAGAGAACTACATGCAGGAGCTCACGCTGACGTTACTCGCTGAACGATTCAACTATTACCCTACCTATTTCTCCGAATTGTTTAAGGAAGGGGCAGGTACCTCTTTCGTTCAATATGTGACAGGCGTTCGGATGAATCATGCCTTGCAACTGCTGAGGGATACCCAATTAACGGTATGGGATATTACTGAACTGACAGGTTTCAGTTCGCCAAGTTATTTCAGTTCGAAATTCAAAAGAATGTTCAACATGAGTCCTTCAGACTATCGGTTGCAACATTCCGAAAAATCGATAACCATGATCCGAAGAAATAAGATTCAAGCTTCTCCCCTTCCCCGGTATGATGTGGTTACCAAGAGAACGCCGCATGTTGTAAGCGGATTCACAATGGGTAACCATGAATTTTATCCATGCAGAAGGGAGGCACATGATGAAAAAACAGACCAAGCCCTTATACGGTCAGCAGAATACCGCAGCCTACTTGTTTCTTCTGCCTTGGCTGATCGGGCTCTTCAGTCTGACACTGGGACCGATGATTGCGTCCCTATACTTATCCATGACCAAATTCAATCTGCTGTCATCACCGACTTGGACTGGACTTCGCAACTATGTTCACATCTTTACCGAGGATGATACCTTTCGCAGGTCCCTGGGGCTGACATTTTATTATGTCTTTTTATCCGTTCCCCTAAGACTTGCCTTTGCTCTATTGGTGGCAATGGCGCTGAACAAAGGAATTCGAGCCCTTGGCATCTACCGTACCGTATATTACATCCCTTCCCTATTGGGCGGTAGCGTCGCGATCGCAATCGTCTGGCGTCAACTTTTTGAGGGAAACGGACTGGTCAACCAGTTTCTAAGCTGGTTTGGTATCTCGGGTCCATCCTGGATTGCGCATCCGGATTATGTGGTTTATACCATCATCACGCTATCCGTATGGCAATTCGGGTCTGCCATGGTCATCTTTCTTGCGGGTCTGAAACAGATCCCGGCAGATTTGTATGAAGCTTCCGATGTCGATGGAGCGGGAAAGATACGTCAATTTTTCGGAATCACACTGCCCATGCTCTCCCCCGTTATCTTTTTTAACCTGATCATGAGCATGATCAATTCATTCCAGGCGTTTACACCCGCTTACGTGATCGGAGATGGCCGCGGGGGTCCACTCGACGCAACAATGTTCTATACCTTGTACTTGTATCTCAAAGGTTTCTCGTTCTTTGATATGGGTTATGCTTCGGCTCTGGCTTGGATCATGTTGGTCATTATCGGAGTATTCACCGCAATCGTCTTTGTTACATCCCGATTTTGGGTGTTCTACGGGGATAATCAGGAGGGGAGGTAATGCATATGCCAATCAAACGACAACTGGTTCAGGCCGGGAGGCATGCCGCCATTATACTTTTCGGTCTGCTGATGTTATATCCTGTACTATGGTTAATTCTCAGTTCGTTTAAACCGAACCATCTCATTTTCACCAGCGGCAGTCTTTTGCCAACCAGCTTCACGCTGGAGCACTATATTAATGGCTGGAAAGGTCTGCAGGGCATCTCCTTTGGCCGTTTCTTCGGCAACTCCGTGCTGATCTCGGTCATGAGTGTGCTGGGTAATGTGATCTCCTGTTCCCTTGCAGCCTTTGCTTTCTCCAGATTGAAGTTCAGATTCAAAGGCCTGTGGTTCAGCATGATGTTGATCACGATTATGTTGCCTTACCATGTTACTCTGGTGCCCCAGTACATTCTCTATAATGAGCTTCAATGGATTAATACGTATTTCCCGCTGATTCTGCCCAAGTGGCTCGCACAGGATTCCTTCTTCATCTTGCTCATGGTTCAATTCATACGCGGTATACCGCGGGAACTGGACGAGAGTGCAACCATTGACGGTTGTGGGCAATCACAGATCTTTTTCAGAATCGTAGTGCCTCTTCTCGTTCCGGCACTGATTACAACAGCGATCTTCACCTTCCTGTGGAGCTGGGATGACTTTTCAGCCAGATGATCTATCTGAGCAAAATTGATCTGTTCACCATGCAGCTGGGCATCCGGTCTCTCTTTGATCCCTCAGGACAATCCGATTGGGGCGCATTGCTTGCCATGTCTACCCTGTCACTGCTTCCCGTGACCATTATCTTTTTACTGTTTCAACGATATTTTCTTGAAGGCATTGCGACAACAGGTCTGAAGTAACAACACGTTTCTCATTATCCATAGTCAGGGGGATTCACCATGTTCAAACGTTTCTTGATCGGTATAATCACTTCACTTTTGTTATTCGTAACAGCTTGCTCTGGAACAGACCATACAGGTGCTACTGATAATACAGGCGATGGTAATAACAATGGAACTACCGAGAATGGACAGGTCGAACTTCGCATCATGTGGTGGGGGACCAGAAACGGGCAGATATTACGAATGAAGCCCTGAAGATCTTTCAGGCAAAACATCCGGATATTAAAATTTCAGGTGAATTTGCACCCTCCTCTGGATATTTCGACAAGCTGAATACCCAGTTGGCATCAGGCACAGCACCGGATATCTTTTTCCTCGGTGGAAATGTCGTTGATTATGCCAAAAAAGATGTCCTGCTCAATCTGGACCCCTACGTAGGCAATGAACTGAATCTGGACGGTATGGATGAAACCATGATTGAATACGGACGTCTCGACGGGAAGCTGCAACATATTTCTGCCGGTGCGAACGCACGTGGAATTGTTGTAAACAAGGCACTCTTTGAGAAGGCCGGCGTGCCTTTGCCCGCTTCAGATTGGAACTGGGCAGACTATGCCGCCATCAGCAAGGAGTTGTCCGACAAACTCGGAGACGGCTTTTATGGAACCTACAATTTTACTGTCGACGGGATGGATATTTTTCTGAAACAACGCGGCAAACAGCTGTATGATATGAAAAACGGTACACTCGGATTCACTCAGGAAGACATGCTGGAATGGTTCCGGTATTGGGAAAAGACTTCGGCATCCGGCGGTGTAGTCACACCGGAATTGCAGGTTTCCAATCCCCATGATGACACAAGTAAATCCCTGTTGATCACAGGCAAAGCAGCCATGACCTTACTTCCGTCCAACCAATTGGCTGCGTTCCAGAGCTTGACTGAAGACCCTCTGGTTCTTCTCCCAGTGCCCCGAGGTCCTAAGGGAACGGGTGTTGTATTTGAATCCAGTCAGGGATTATCAGGGTATGCCAATACCAAACATCCGAAGGAAGTGGCAATATTAATGGACTTCTGGATTCATGATCCTGAAGCAGCCAAAATCCTCGGTAATGACCGCGGCGTGCCCGTTACGGAAGCCAATCGTAATCTTCTTCAGGAAGGTGCAGGTCCTGTGGAGGAGATTGTCTATAATTATACGAGCCTTGTCTCCGAAGCTACGAAGACTGAACCTTTTGACGTAAGCTACAACCCGCCTGGGTTTGCAGAGTTCTCCAAATTAGCTCAGACAACGAATCAGGAGATCGGATTTGGACGAAAAGTGTGGAACAGGCTGTCTCGGACTTCTATAACGGGACCGTTCGCATCTTTGAGTCGAATCAATAAGCAGACGCTGTGAGGAGGAACTTATGACTGAAGAGATACTAAATCGGCTTCGCAACATTTCAATTACGGATCGAATTCAGCCAGTTACACCGAAGGATCAGCAGTTATTACAGGAATGGCTTGCATCGGATATCCGGTTTGCGGCATCGGGCGGACGAATGGAAGCTGCGTATTATGCAGCTATGGAGAAATTGCTGGCTTGCATCCTGCCCATGGGAGACAGCACTCCTATTTTACAAGAAGGTGGCACCTATCTGGGATGTTGGTTAGAGAGCACAGGTACCATTAATGCGGAGCTGCTGTCTCGCCTGCTTCCTTCCGTGTCCGAAACAACATACCTCGCATTTGCCGAGCAGCAAAGAAAAGATGGATTACTTCCGTATAAACTCACAGTAAACGGGCCCTCTTTCCGGCAAATCCAGTTGGTCACTCCACTGGCACGCAGTGTATGGAACCACTATCAGCTTCATGACAATGATAGCAAGCAGTCACCTTTCCTGAGCACCATGTACAAGGCTATGGTCTGTTACGATAAGTGGATTGCCCGCTACCGTGATACCCGAGGAACCGGCTGTGTAGAGGCTTTCAGTACGTATGACACTGGACATGACTTATCCCCGCGTTTCTGGCATGTTCCGGATACACCGTATATGAATGATGCTGCTGTCTACCACCCGGATTCTCCGATTCTGCCTTTTCTGGCACCAGATCTGACCGCTAATATCTATTGTCAGCGCAAGTATCTCTCCCGTATGGCTGAGGAGTTGGGGAGTCGGGAACGGATTGGAAAGGCAAAGCCGAGTCCAGCCTGGAAAGTCTATTTCGTTATTGTTACGACGAGCAGGATATGTTCTTCTATGATCGGGATCGCAATGACGAATTCGTCAGAGTGCAATCCGATGTGCTGCTTCGTGTGATGGCCTGCGAAGTGGGAGACCGTAAATTGTTCGATAATCTACTGCGTCGGTACCTGTTGAATACAAGCAAGTTTTTCGCAAAATACCCTTTTACATCGATTGCAATGGATGATCCCAGATTCGATCCCTTTTCCTCCTATAACAGTTGGGGAGGGGCGTCCAATTTCCTGAGTTTGATTCGGGCACCACACGCATTTGAGCATCATCATCGTTATGTGGAGCTAACCTGGGTTTTGCAGCCTATCTTGTCCGCTCTATCGAGAGAACAGCGATTTAGTCAAGTACTCAGCCCGTGGACCGGGGAACAAGGTTTTACCGAAACGTATTCCCCGTCCATCCTCTGTCTCCTCGATTATGTGGAGCGATTATGCGGAATTATGCCTGTTGGATCGAATCAACTCTGGTTTACTGGGCTGCTCCCCATCGATATGGATCATGGTGAGGTCGTATCGGGCAACACGGCTTATCGTAGGAAGGTCCAAGGAACAGGATATGAATTGGTGAACACCCCGGATCGTATGACGGTATATAGGGACGGCAAGGTTCATTGGCAAGGCCCGTCAGGGATTCGACTGGTGGCGGATCGTAGTGGACATCTGGAGGCAATCATCGGAATGAGCGTTCGTACTGTCGAGGGAGAGCTCTTCTACCAAGGTAAGTGCATTCCGATTCGGATCAAAGGAAATGAAATGCAGCGTTACACGGATGGAGGTTTCAGAACTGAGCGCGATATTGGTATCATCCATCCTACGTATCGTTAATAATTCACATGCCAAAAGCGCAAGCTGCGGAGCGTTGCTGCCCCTGCACTTGCGCTTTTGCATTTCTATATTTCTACACCTTCCGTTGCCAAGCCGGGTGACGATAAAATTCAATCGTATCAATATAATTGACCGTGAACTGCTGCTCCACATCTGACAGGTTCAACAGTTTACGGTCGATTTGCTTCATCCCCATGACCACATCGTGTCTTAGCAGGTCCATCGCAATTTTGCCTACAAACCCGCCTTCCATCTCCTTATGCTTGGCACGAAACTCCTCATTGTAGATCATTTCAGGCGTGAATGCTGCTTCGACGAACGCATTAACAAGCGTAAGCTCATTGCCATCGATCTGTACTGCCAGGTAATAATTGCCACGCTCATCCTGAATGAGGTCTTTATACATCTCTACGATCACTTGAATCACTCCCCTATTATAAAATAAAACCCCTTTAGCCTTAACGAACATGGGCTATCAAACGTACACCATCCTACCCCGTGCCTTCATATACTAGGTACAAATGGCGAACGGAGGAATTCTTATGAGCTGGCAGCATCTCCATACTGGAAAAACACTTCAGCAGCGTCTGGCAGAACTCCAGGGGCACCTTGCAGAACTGAATACTCCACTCTCCGGGTTGGAACCGGGACGTATTCGTCGTGTCTATCCAAGGCAGTTTATCAAAGTAAACCGTCAGTTATTCATTCCGCTCAGTCTAAATTCCATTCGGGTATTCGATATTCCTCGAACGCGGAGAGGCGTCAGAGTGGGAATCCGCACGACGTTCCCTTCCTGGAATGCATTTAACAATATCAGACTGGTTGGCGTGGGACTGGATTATCTTGAACTCCAGGGAAAAGGCAGAGTCCCTTCCCGTATTCTATTTCCTCTCTCCAGCGTTGAGTCGATCTATCGGCCAACCACCGGGAGAAAGAACCTGAAACGAGCTTGTAGGCGGAAGTGAAACTGGTTCTTTTTCGCAAAACATCCATTCGTTCGTGCATGTCAGCATACGGTTGCTCCCTTCCAATGGTTCATTATAACCCAGGCAACCACTTCTCTGCTGAAGAATCATTTTATGTCAAAAAGCGGTGAGAACAGAACTGCTTCTGTATCTCACCGCTCAGTCAGTTACGGAGGATCAAGCTGATCCTTCACATGTGTAGATCAGATTCCTGTCCATACATCCTTGGCATAACGACCTTCCTGCTGAAGCTGATTGAGCCAATCTTCTGCTTCCTTCGCGGACTTGCCATGAAGTTCAGCGTATGCATGTTGAAGTGTGGCTTCCACATCAGGTGCCATCTTGCTGCCATCACCGCAGATATACAGATGCGCACCCTCTTCAAACAAAGGAATCAGGTGCTGAGCATCGTCTCTCATCAGATGCTGTACATAACATTTCTCCTCCCCGTCTACACGGGAGAAGGCCGTATGAAGTTTCACAATCCCTTCTTGCTGGGCTGCTTCCAATTCATTTTTGTACAGATAATCATGTTCGGGATTCCGGCATCCAAAGTACAAATGGGCTTCGCCAACGTCTTGACCCTGCTGCTTCAATACATGTCTCGCCTGCAAGAAACCTCTGAATGGAGCAACACCTGTACCCGGCCCTACCATGATGACGGGAACCTGTGCATCTTCCGGCAGTTGGAAACCGGATTCCGGTGTACGGGTAAACATGACGATCTCGTCCCCCGGTTTCAGGTTAGCCAAGTAATTGGACGCAATGCCTTTATATTCTCCCTGTCCACTCCACGCCGGGGCACGCACCACACTCACCGTAATACTCGCTTGATCGGGCTGAACACGCGGTGAACTGGAGATCGAATAATATCTGGCTTTCAGTGAAGGCAGTAATTCAAGGAAGCGCTCAAACGGCAGTTCACATGCCTCATATTTCACCAGATAATCCAGCATGGAGATCCGTTTATTCCGAACTTCATCCATATACACAGATTCATCAAGCAACGCTTCAAGCTCCTTCTTATGCGGTGGACATACCGTGTATGCTGCCATTTCTCTGAGCTGAGCACGAGTTGCGGCTTCTTGAAGCTCAACGCTGTGACTAAGCAGGTCATACAGGTTAACCGGTTGATGCAGCGGCAGATGTGCGGCACTTCTACCCGATGCATCGAGAACCAGATGCTCCGTTCCCGTGAATCCATACCGACGGAGTACACGTTCCACCAACTCCGGTGGGTTTTGTGGCAGAATGCCCAGATGATCCCCTTCCTTGTAGGTGATGCCTTCAGGCAATTTGATCTCGAGGTGACGTGTACTCCGTTCACTGCCCGCGTCGTGAAGCTCCCTGTTCTCGAGCACTTCTGCCACATGTGCGTCATACGTATCCGCAAGTGGAGTAACGGCGAGTCCGCTGACAAACTGTACAGATAATGAGCTGCGTTCGCTATTGGAGCTTGTGTTCAGTTTCAGTCCCATGGTTCGTGCAAGATCCGGCCATAGTTGCTCCGTCCAATCTCCCACCTGTTTCTCAAAATCTCCGCTTGCATCGGACTCACCCAAGGGCGATAACCGCTCTGCTCCTCTCGAAGACAATTGTTCGTCTATTAAACGGGGAATGCGCTGATAGGTACTGGCCCAGTTGTGGTCACCGCATCCAAGAACGGCGAAACGCACCCCGTTGAATTCATTGGCATCCGCATGTTCAATCCACTCGACAAACATCTTGGCATTGCTAGGCGGCTGACCATTATAGGATGCACTGACAATAATGACGGCGCCATCCTTCGGCAGTTGGCCGACACGATCATCCAGCGCAGCAACCTCACTACGGAAACCCTGGTATCTGGCAGTATCCGCAATTTCACGTGCAATGCCTTCGGCTGTACCCAGATTGGAACCGTACAGAACAAGCATCGGTGTGTGGTGGGCATTCGCTGCATCCGGCTCCGTTCTTTTGGCAACCGGCTTCGGTTCTTCGACCACTACACCTGGAACGGCCATGACTGGTCGCCCCCACGCGCACGTACACGAATGGTGAAGTTATCCGGTTTGAGCGTCAGCGTTTCTTTCACCTTTAACTGATAATCCGAATGATCGATGAAGTCAAAATGCTTCAGCACCATGCCCAGTACCAGCGTTGCTTCCTGAAGTGCAAACTGCTGACCAATGCAGGCCCGTTGGCCGTTACCAAAAGGTTTATAGGCATCATGCGGCACTTTGCTCGGATCTTCGAATCGTTCCGGGCGGAACTCCTCTACGTCGTCTCCCCATGCTTCGCGGTCACGATGCAGCTTTGGAATAAGTACACTGACGCTGTCTCCTTTTTGCAAAGGATATTGACCCGCAAGTACCGTGTCCTCTTTTGCATACAGGGAAAATGCCGGGGCCGTTGGCCATAACCGCAATGCTTCGTTCAAAACCATGCGAACGTACTTCAGATTGCGAACCTGATTGTACGTGGGAACCGGATCTTTCAGAATCTGATCCACCTCAGCTTGAGCTTTAGCCAGCGTATCCGGATTCTTCATCAGATAATAAACAGCGAAGGATAACAGTCCACTTGTGGTCTCATGTCCAGCAATCAGGAATGTAATAATCTGATAACGGATGTTCTCATCATCCAGTGTTTCTCCCGTTTCCGGGTCCTTGCCGCTGAGCATATGGGACAACAGATCATCCGCGCCTTCCTGCGGTTTCTCTTTGCGCTCGGCAATAATGTGATCCACCAGCGAGAACATGGAACGGATGTCCTGTTCAAACTGTTTCTTTTTGGTGATCATCAGTTTGTCTTGCAGACGCAGTCGCTGCAGTGAACTCATGGATTCATCCAGCGCACGAACCATGCTCGTAATGAACGGGTGTGGTTCTTCCCGGTAGAAGCTGTTAAACCGATAGTTAAACCCACACAGGCCAATCGTGTCGAGCGTAAGACGTGTCATATCATCCGGAACGTTAACCGTCTCATCCGGATTTAATCGTGACCATTTCTGAACCAGCTGCACAGCCAGATCAATCATTTTGTTGTGATATCCCTGCATCGCACGTTGACTGAAACTTGGCAGCAGTACGTTATGGGCTTTTTTCCAATTCGGTTCCTCGGTCCAACTCGTAAATAGCCCATCTCCTGCAAAAGCACGAACCTTCGCAAGAGGTGCCCAAACACGTTTGTCAAATTTGGATTCATCCGTTACCTCGGCGACCAGTTCGTGACCTGAAATATACAATTCACTTCGTCCGGGATACTCCATACGAAAGATCGGTCCATATTCTTCAGCCAGTTTCACCAGCGATTGCACCGGCTCTTCAAAGTTTAATTGCGGCAAATTGCCCAGCGGGCCAAATGTTTTGGGTTGAGGCACTGAAATTGGTGGCATGACGCTCACTCCTTCTTTCCAAGTTAAGAGTTTTACAACTAAAAAATAATGACTTGATACATACGCAATTGCACTTAAGCTTCAAATCACACATAACCTTCAAATCAACAGATTCAAGTTATTTTTTGCACAATTTCATATTTCATCCAGATAACAATAAAACTTCGAAGAACTAACTGACCAAAATGGTATATTGGTCATTTTAGAATAAAAAAAATGGAGACTCGTTATCTCCTTTTACCCTAACATTTCCAGTTCCAATCTTCAACAGTCCCAAAGTCATAGGACCTCAGGACATGGAATGCGGTAAACCTATGAATCTTCCAACAGAATCTGAATAACCGACTCCATTTCCATTGGAGAAACTGTCGTTTCATACCGGCCGTGAACATTCCCGCTGCGATTGATCAGGAATTTGGTGAAATTCCATTTGATCCCGTCTCCTCGGTACAATTCGGGATGCTTCTCTTTCACAAAAGCGTTCATCCACTGTCCTTCTTGGGTATCCAGATCATAGCCTTGAAAAGGCGCTGCGTCAGTTAGGTAACGGAACAACGGGTGCAGCGATTGCCCTACCACCTCAACTTTCTCCAAGATCGGAAAGGAAATCTGAAACTGACTTCTGCAATATTCTGCAACCTCGGCGTTACTGCCAGGTTCTTTCTCGTTAAACTGGTTGCAAGGGAACGCCAGAATCTCCAGTCCCTGGTCACCATATTTCTCATACATCTGCTGAAGTTCACTGAACTGGCGGGAATAACTACACCGGCTTGCTGTATTCACAATAAGCAGTACTTTCCCTTTAAATGCTGACAAATCACCCTCTTGGCCATCCATGAACGGAACCTGGTAAGAAAATATACTCATATATACTCACCTTCCTCTTTCTCTTCTCTTTCGTATCTCACATGAAACCTCTCTTGAGTTTGGATTATACACCCCCAATATTAATAGGAGAAATATATAATAAATATCAACTTAATAGTTTCCACCTATATTAGGCAAACAAAAAACTGCCCTTAACAGCCAAAGCTGTTTCTCGGACAGTTATCCCATCATGGTGTGTATCACGTTCCACTTACCGTTACCCCATAATCAAACCATATACAATACCTGGTCCGTGAACACCAATGGTTAAATCATTTTCAATATCGGAAGAACGGCTTGGCCCTGAAATAAAGTGGATGCCTGCCGGAAGGTTCTCTCTTCCCGCTTCGTCAAACCGATCCAGTGTCTCACCCAGTCGTGTGTGGAGTCGTTCCACCGGAATAATGATGATAAGTACCGTAGGCAACAGACTGACGGAACGACCTTTTTCGGGTGAAGAAAGTACAGTAACCGAGCCTGTATATGCAGTCGCATAATCCGCCATGACCACACCGATATCAGCCTCAGCTGCCCGGGCTTTCCAGTGCTCATCGGCTTGACTATTCCAGACGGAAATCTGTACATCCGGGAAGTTGCCCTTCCAAACCAAGATCCTCAAGCCCCTCTTCATTTTGTCGAATAATATACTTCGCACTCAGTTCATGAGATTTATTAACAATAAATTGAGACACTTCTTCCATGTTCTGAACCCGGGCCATGTGGGCACCCACACTCACAAAATTATCGGTAAATGCTTGAATACGCTTCTCTTCATCCCATTCCAGTTCAGTCCAAAAGTCGGGTGCTCCGCGAAAGGGTTGGAACGGCGCATGTCGTTGCCTTGGTCTTCTCAATTTTGAAGCAATGTCATTCATGAACTGCTCCTGCCTCTCCAAGGACTTCTTCTCCAATTGTGCGAGCCATTGCTGATGTTCAGTGACCATGCTTACCCTCCCCTTCCTCTCGTTCACGAATAATCTGCTCCATGCGGCTGCGAACGGAAGAATTCATGGCTGGTTGCTCCTGGTTCAGTTCCTGATCCAGCTTGTTCCATTGCTGCCGGAAAGATTTCTTGGCCAGACTCGGGGCAACCCGATAATTGTTCCATCCTTTGAGTGGACCCAGCTTGAGGGAAATGCCGTTGTTGCGTACAACAGCCTTCTGCCCAATCTGTCCCAGACGTATGGCTGCACTGAAGCGTTTGGAATTGGATACCACAGCGGCAAACCCCTTCATGCCCATACTTTCCATCTTGTTTCCATGGCCGTCTTCCACTTTACGTCTACGTAAATAAACGAGCATATCATGCAATGGAATCTTAACTGGACATGCTTCATAACAGGCTCCACACAGACTTGAAGCACTCGCAATATCATTCCATTCGTCAATGTTGCCATTGAGTGCAGGTGTCAATACCGCTCCAATCGGTCCGCTATAGGTTCCACCATAGGCATGGCCCCCAATATGGCGATATACCGGACAAGCATTCAGACAAGCACCGCATCGAATACAATTCAGCAGTTCTTGAAACTCAGGATCACCTAACTGAAGGGATCGACCATTGTCCACGATAATAATGTGCATTTCATCCGGTCCATCCGCATCTGCTGTACGGCGAGGACCTGTGATGCCTGACATGTACATCGTCAGTTTCTGACCTGTTGCGGAGCGAGGCAATAAGGTTGCCATCACCTCCAGATCCGTCCACGATGGAATGATCCGTTCCATGCCCATGAGTGTAATCTGCGTTTTGGGAACCGTGGATACCATACGGGCATTGCCTTCATTCTCGAACAATACCATGGAGCCTGTCTCCGCAATTGCGAAATTACAGCCGGTCATGCCAATATCGGCTTCCAGGAACTTCTCGCGCAGCTTTTTGCGAACAAATCCGGCAAGCACCGTCGTGTCCGGCTCCAGAATCTCACCTGCTTCCTTGGATAACAACTCTGCGATCTGATACCGGTTCTTATGAATGGCTGGAATGACAATATGCGAAGGGGCTTCACCTGCCAACTGAATAATATATTCACCCAGATCCGTCTCAATGGCTTCAATGCCTGCCGACTCCAGCACATGATTCAGATGCACTTCCTCTGATACCATCGATTTGGACTTGACCACCGTGGAAGCCTGTTTATGCGCCGCAATATCCAGCGCAATCGCCGCTGCTTCAACTGAAGTATCTGCAAAATGAATATGCACCCCGTTCGCACGCGCGTTATTCACAAATTCATTCAGATAATAATCCAGATGCGCAATCGTATGCAGGCGAATCTGACGGCCACGTTCCCGCCATTCATCCCAGTTTCCATGTTCTTCTGAGGCAGACTTCTTCCCATTACGCAAACGTTCTGTCGTGAATTTCACCGCTTTACGCAGAAAATCATCATTCAGGGCCAGTCCGGCACGTTCTTTGACTGTCGTATCCATAACTCCCGGTTGACTCATCCTGTTTGCACCCCCTCATACAGCAGTTCCGCCAGATGCATCACACGCACCGGTTCATTCCGATAACGCAGATTACCTGCAATATTCATCAGACAGGCCATGTCCAAGCCAACGAGTACTTCGGCTTGTGTCTCTTTGACATGATCGACCTTCTCCGTCACCATCGCTCCTGAAATATCGGACATTTTGATGGCAAACGTACCCCCGAACCCACAGCAGTCCTCTGCAAACGGAAGCGGCACCAACTCCAATCCTTTTACTTGAGAGAGCAGCGCCATCGGCTCATCCTTCACACCCAACACACGGCTGCCGTGGCAGGATGGATGATAGGTAACTTTGTGCGGAAAATGGGCACCCAGATCGGTTATGCCGAGTACCTGAACGAGGAACTGAGTGAATTCATAGGCTTTGGCTTCCAATCGTTTGGCCTTCTCCAACCACCCCGGTTCATCCGCGAACAGTTCGGGATAATGATGGATCATATACGTGCACGATCCGGATGGACAGACTACAAAATCACTGTCGTCAAACGCTTCAAGAATCGTCTTGGCCGCTACCCGTGTCTCGTCCCAGTACCCGCTATTGTAGGAAGGCTGACCACAGCAGGTCTGCACCGGCGGGAAATCCAGCCGAACGCCATGAGCGGCGAGCAATCTGACCATGGCTTCCCCCACTCGGGGATAGATGGCATCGCTGAGGCAGGTAATGAATAAGGAGACCTTCATAATTACACGCTCCTATTAACTGATTAGTAGATGAATTGACTAAAAATATTGAATAAGAATATTTACAATGAACACTCCGATGACAGAATAACCTTCCGATTGCTGTTATCCCCAGATTTTTTAATTACTTTTTAAAGGATAAAATCCGGGGATAAAGGCGCAGTATATGCTTCCGATGCAGCTTTCTTTCAGAAAGCTTTTAGCTTCGCTTCTTCAAGTTATTTCTGTCCTCTCCGTTTCGTATAAATGTTTAGTTCAATTTATATTAATAAATTCAAAGCTTAAACTGTGATGATCTCGATGTCGTATCCGCTCAAACGTTCTGTCTGTTCAGCCTCCAATGGCTGATTGGTAACGATCGTATGAACTGCGTTTAACCCGGATACTCGGGCAAAAGCACGGACACCAAATTTACTGGCATCTGCAAGTAAGATGACCTGATCGGATATACCCACCATCCTCTGCTTCAGCCTGGCCTGGAGTTCGTTGGATTCACTGATTCCGCCGCCTTCGAGATGAACACCTTTGCACGACATGAACATTTTATCCACATGATACGTTTCCAGAGAACGCTCAGCGAGCGGCCCAACAAAAGACAAGGAGCGAGATGCGAGCTGGCCCCCCGTCGATATGACTTCAACCTTGTCACGACTACTGAGTTCAGTCGCGATTTGAATCGAATTGGTTAAGACCGTCAGCGGAAAATCAGGCATATTGGCTGCCATATAACCTGCTGTGGTACTGGCATCCAACAAAATGCGATCACCCGGATGAATCATCGCCAGAGCCGCCTGTGCAATCTGCTTTTTCTCTTCCGCATGGGTTGTCTCCCTGATCCGGTAAGGGATCTCCGGCTGCTCTTCCTTCACACTCACTGCACCACCGTGAGAGCGGCGCAGTCGCCCTGCCTGCTCCAGCCGATCCAGATCGCGCCGGATCGTTTCCTCCGTCACCCGGCAGCGCTCACTAAGCTCGGATACACGCATACTGCCCTTTTCATTCACCATCTCCACAATCCGGTCATACCGCTCGGCTGCCAGCATGTTACACCTCACTCCCCGCTTGTGAATCAGATGAAGCCGTCAGACGCAGAAATCTGCCGTAAGCCTCTTCCCAAATGGACCTATCCTGCGGCTCATATGCAGTTACCGGGAACGAATCACGAATGGCTTTTCGAGCTTCCCAGATATCCTTAAAAGCTCCGCTTGCCATCCATTGCACAGCCATATTCCCGATGGCACTTCCCTCTGCCGGACCTGCCCATACCGGCTTACTGATGGAATTCGCAGTCCACTGACATAACAGCCGGTTCTGGATACCTCCACCGACCATATGCAACCCGTTAAATGTCTGCCCCGACAATTGTTCCGTCCATTCCAGCACTCTTCTATACTTCAATGCCAGACTCTCCAGAATTGCCCGGGCAATAGCCCCTTGATCCTCTGGCACCACTTGCCCTGTATCCCGGCAATACTGCCGTATACGGGTGGTCATGTCTCCTGCTGGCAAGAACAGTTCATCATCCGGATCAAACAAACTTGCAAATGGAGCTGCCTGTTCAGCCTCGGCCAATAACGCATCGTAGCTGATTCCCTTCCCTTGACGCTCCCCACTCTCGCATGCTTTCCTGCAAGATCCATAGGCCCATGATGTTCTTAAGCAGACGGAATGTTCCGCCTGCTCCGCCTTCATTCGTGAAATTCAAGGCCAGACTCTGGCTACTGATCACAGGTTGATCTATCTCCGTACCCATCAGGGACCAGGTTCCACAACTCAGATAAGCAAATGAACGTTCCGTTGCAGGAACAGCCACAACGGCTGAACCTGTATCATGCTCCGCAACCGCGATTACGGGAATCGGGGACAGACCCAGATCGGTGCAGATACTGCTGCGCAGCTGTCCAACACGGGTGCCTGGCAGCACGGCTTCGCCGAACAGTTTCTCCGAAATGCGAATATGTGCCAGCAACTCACGATCCCACTGCCCCGCCGATGGATTGTATAATTGCGTAGTCGTTGCATTCGTGAACTCATTTACCGCTTCCCCGGTCAGGAAATAACGCAGCAAATCCGGAATCATGAGAAAACGCTCTGCTTCATGAAGTAACGGGGAACCGCTACGCTCAAGCGTGGCCAATTGATACAGCGTATTAAAGCCAAGAAACTGAATTCCTGTACGTTCGAAGATTCGCTGAGAGCTCAGCTCTTGGCGCACCTGATCCATCGTGCCGTTAAACTGTGTATCACGGTAGTGATACGGGTTACCCAGCAACTCACCATGACTGCCGAGCATACCAAAATCAACGCCCCAGGAATCAATCCCCAGGCTCTCCGGCTGTTCTCCCTGCTGTTTCACCAGGGTAAGCCCTTGCAACAATTCATGATGCAATCGCAGAATATCCCAGTGCATCCGCTCGCCAACCTTCACTGGTTCATTTTTGAACCGATGAATTTCGCTCGTTTCGATCCCTCGATCATTCAGATGTCCCAGTAGCGCTCTCCCGCTCCCAGCGCCCAGATCATAAGCCAGCACACTCACCGCGCTTCACCAACCTTTCAACCATTCTATTTTCCAAACGCTATCACGTATACAAGTCCGTAATCCTGTACTTTTTGTTGTATTTGTTGTTTGTTTATTTTTGTTTAATACTGTTTAACTTTATTTTACGAGTATATCACCATTGTAAGCGTTTGAATACCCTTCGCTTTTTCTTTCTTTTGGGTATACCAAAAACGACTCTCTCCACATGGGAGGAGCCGCATTTCTTTTTCTTCACGTATAAAATTGGCCTTTGCTTACCCCCGACTGGGGCTGTACATCTCTCTCAAAATGCTTGAACCGTGTCCCCTGATACGTCAGCATCCCCGATCATTTTCCACCAGCATGCCGTAATGGTTGCCGCCAACGATCAGTTCAATGCGCTCCCCATTATCGAATTCAAATGTAACATAATACCGGGTAGTCGCACTGCTATCCCCGCTTCCACCTGAAAATTCCGTTCGTTTGGCCACCACCGTTGAATGCAGGGTTAATACGGCGGCAGCGTTATTCGAGGACCACGTGCGTACCCCGGAAATAATAACAAAAACAATAATTCCCGCAATGATGAGAAATATGCCGCCAATGAAAATCGAGGCAAAAGCATTCATTGTAGCAAATTCATTGAATCCCGAAAAGAAACCACCCTGGTTACCTTCAAAACCCGGTACTCCATTCATGTCGTCAAACACACCAAAGCCATCCACGCTTAATCGGCCCATAGATGAGGACACGCTCGCTAACGCCATTCATCATCGTTCCTTTCCCCTTGCAAAATAAGAATGCACCGCCCCACGCAAGGGAGGCGGTGCATGCAGACAACCCGTTCTGCCTTGTCCGTATACTATATGAACCAGATCAGGAATACAGACGTTCAAGTTCGTCGACCAGACTGCCGACATAAGCAACCGCAGAACGGATCGGCTCAGGTCCGGACATATCCACACCCGCAAGCTTCATTAACTCCTGCGGCGTCAGACTTCCACCAGCTTTGAGTGCTTCAAGCCAGCGATCTACCGCAGGCTGTCCCTCTTCCCGAATCTGCTGCGCTGCCGCTGTGGAAGCAGTCAAACCTGCCGCATAGGTATATGGATATAGTCCCATGTAATAATGAGGTTGTCTCATCCACGTGAGCTTGGCCCCTTCATCAATCACCAGATCAGGTCCCCAGAATTCAGAGAGGATGTCCCCTTTGAGCTGACTTAACGTCTTCGCCGTAATCGGCTCATCATTAGTAGCGCGTGCATACACCCTGCGCTGCAATTCACCTTCCAGCAGATGCGTAACGAAGTTATGGTAATACGTGTTCAACAGCTGCAAAATGACCCAACGACGCATTCTCGGATTATCGGAACGCTTCAACAGATGATCTGCGAGCAGCATTTCATTCATGGTCGAAGGTGCCTCAATGAAATACAGCGATGGTCTTGTATTCGTGAGCCGTTGGTACCGTCCCGCAAGCATAAAGTGACCTGCGTGTCCCACTTCATGGGCAAGCGTAAATGCTCCGCGCATATTGTTCGCCCATGAGATCAAGATATAGGAATGTGAACCATATATAGAGGAACAAAATGCCCCTGTCGATTTGCCTGCATTATCTGCGTAATCCACCCAGCGTTCACTGAATGCGCGCTCTACGATCTCGCCATACTCCGGCCCAAGCACATCAAGTGCTTCTCGGATGAGAGTGCAAGCCTCGTCATATGTAATGGCAGGGCTAAATTCAGGATCCAGCGGGGCTTTCAGATCACAGAACATCAGCTTGTCCAGACCCAGCTCACGTTTCTTGAGAGCCGCCAGTCTGCGCATGTGTGGTGCAAGTTCCTGCTGAATAATATAGAGGATATTATTGTACATCTCTTTACTCACTTGCTGTGGGCTGAGAAGCATATCTGTAACATCGTCGTAACCACGCAGCCTGGATAGGACCACCTGTTTCTTCACTTCGGTTGCATAACCTTCTGCAAACGTATTTTTGTAATCATTCAATGTTGAGCTGAATGCAGCATAAGCAGAACGGCGCAGCTTCGTATCGGACGACATCTCATAATTATTTTCATAAAAAGACCAGGACAGTGGACGAGTATTATCCTCTCCATCGAGGGCATCATCAAACGTCATGTCTGCCAGTTTACCACGCAGATAGATTCGGCATGGAGAATCCAGTACCTCTCCGAGTGAAGCGAGTACCTTCTCGGTTTCCGGTGTGAGCCGATGTGCTTTTTCCTGAATCAAACGCTCCAAACTGCGCGCATACGGCTCCAGCCCCGGAAGCTCCTGAATATAACGCTCTACCGTTCCATCCGGAAGTTCAACGATCTCCGAATTGACAAAAGACAAGGACGACGACAGGTTCGACAGGATATCTCCTGCTTTGGCTGAATTCTCTATGTTCACCGGATTGGTGCTGTCCTCAGACTGTTTCAAGCGGGCATAAGAAGCCGTCTTGCCAATGCGCTCCTGCAAAGCTTCACGGGCATCCAGACAAGCCAACAATTGTTCAGCGCCTTCGCCCAGACGTCCTTTGAACGTTTCAATCTGGGCAGCAGCCTCAGGAAGGGATCGAAGCTCCTGCTCCCACTCTACATCGGTTACAAACAAGTCTCTCAGATCCCATGTGGTTTCCTGGCCTACCTCAGCACGTGTACGTATTTTTTCCATCTTTAGTTGTCATCCTCCTTTCATTTTCCAATATCTCTCATCGTATCATATTCGGTTTATGTATACATGACATCTGCAAATAATGAGACTTTTGGTTCAGGGGAGTATAGATTGGACTAAAGAATATTCACACTTACCACTCCGATGACAGAACAACCTTCCGATCGCTGTTATCCCCTAATTTTTTGATTCAATTTTATAAAGGTGAAAATCCGGTGATAAAGGCGAACGCTCCGCTTCTTCAGGTTCTTTCTGTCCTCTACGTTCTCGTGTGAATGTGTAGTTCAATCTATATAAAAGGGGCATCTGGAAAAAAGGCGAAGTGCATGCTTTAATGTAGCTTTTTTTCGGAAAGCTTTTAGCTTCGCTTCTTCTAACTATTTCTGTCCTCTACGTTTCGTATAAACTTTTGTTCCACTGACCATGGTTTAGAAGTAACTAAAAAAAACGCTAGGTGATGGAAAAACTCCATACACCAAGCGTTTTAATGAATATAACTATTTAGCTTTCTTTCCAGATTACATTTTCACCGTAATTTTTGCCCCAGTTATACATTGCGTGCAGGACAGGCATCAGGCTCTGGCCGTGATCTGTCAGCGTATATTCCACCCGAGGAGGGACCTCTGCATACACTTTTCGCTCAATCAGCTTGTCTTCCTCCAGCTCACGTAGCTGGTTGGTCAGCATCTTCTGGGTAATATGAGGGATTAGCCGTTTCAATTCACTAAAACGTTTGGTGCCTTCCAGACCCAAATGCCACAATATAATCAGTTTCCATTTGCCACCAATCACCGCAAGAGTCAGTTCCTTCTCACAGTTGATTTCTTTCAGATTAATCCGTTCTTTGACTTCGGCTGCCATGGCTCCGAGCCCCCTCATCTTCAATCTTATATCGCGTATATTACGCATATCACAGGAATACTCACATCAGGTAAGCTTTCCGCTCCATGCATGATGTAATAAGTACATTCATTCGATACAGCTATTTATTAATTCTACTACAGCCTGCACGGGATGCATAGTTTAACTGAAATCAATAAACACGACTAAAACATATTCACATAAGAACTGTACATCGCACAAAAGACCAGAACCCTTCATAATCAAAGGATTCCGGTCTTTCATCTATTCTCTATTCCAGGTTGGCGTGGCGGCCAAACATGTCCGCTCCAGTCATGCCCTTCATTTCCATCATCGTAAGGATGAGAGCATCCATGCCGATTAACAGTCCCTGTTCGAACAAAGAGCCCATCGGCTGAATGGTTACTTCTGCTCCGGAAGTTGCTGTGTCCTCTTTGGCTGATGCCGGAAGACGCACTACCGTAGTAGCCAATTGCCCAATTGTGGATTCTGGTTTGATCGTAATCAATCCCACGGGTGCGCCTGCCTGAATGGCCTTCTGAGCCATCGCTACCAGACTGCCTGTCTCTCCTGAGCCTGAGCACAACAGCAGGAAGTCCTTCGAGCTAATCCCGGGTGTAACGGTCTCACCTACCACATATACACGAAGTCCCATCTGCATCAGTCTCATGGCAAAGGCCTTCCCCATTAGACCTGACCGGCCTGCCCCGGCCACAAAGATCTGTTCCGCAGCCAGAATATGTTCAGCCATCGCTTGCATCTCTGCATCATCGATCTGGCTTAACGTACGCTCCAGCTCCTTTAAGATGTCCGCTGCATATTGTGTTTTGCTCATGTGCTTACCCTTGTTTAACGAGACGTTGCATTTCAGCTGCAACTGTGGCTTTGTCTGCTTGTCCTGTGATACCGCCACCTACAATAACCAGATCCGGTTGTGCTTTGATTACTTCTGGCAATGTTTCCAGCTTGATTCCACCAGCGACAGCCGTTTTAGCATTTTTCACAGCAGCTTTGATTGTTTGCAGATCTTCGAACGGGCTTTGTCCTTCAGCTTGCAGGTCATAACCTGTGTGTACACAGATGTAATCTACGCCAAGCGCATCAATTTCACGAGCACGTTGTTCAAGGTTAGGCACGTTGATCATGTCCACAAGAACTTGTTTGTTTTGTTTCTTCGCTTCTGCTACTGCACCTTTGATCGTGCTATCGTTGGTTGCCCCAAGCACAGTGATCAGATCCGCACCCGCCTCAGCAGCTTTCATGATTTCATAACCGCCAGCGTCCATAATTTTAAGGTCTGCAAGAACTTGCAGATTAGGGAATGCTTCTTTCATCGCTTTTACCGCGTGCAACCCTTCATTAATAACGATTGGTGTACCAATCTCAACGATATCAATATATTGTTCAACCTCTTTAACCAGTGCGATACCTTCAGGGATGTTTACCAAGTCGAGTGCCAATTGCAATTTCATCATGTATTTCTCCTTTGTTGTTCAAATATGGGCCGTTCTATAAAAATAATAATTAGATATTTAGCCTGCACCAATTGGTCTTTAGAGATGCATGCAGTGTTTGTTTTGGCTACTCACTCATTGTAGACCCTGACTATCCATTCAGGAAGTACGCACTTTGAAGTGGGGTAGTTACTTGGACGATACTATTGATAATTACCCGTTGTTAAACGAATTAAATAACAAGATTAATCCACTGTCCCGATTCGTTTAGAGCAGAACTGCAACCTAATTATTACGTTGGATGTTCAATATAAAAGACCCCGCCATATGGCAGGGTCCTTATCATTTTCTATGCCAGCAACGCTGGTTTACGAACTGATCGTTTTACAGATATACAGGCTTCACGCATACCGGCTTGGATACACCTGTGCTGTGACCTGTGTATTTCAGACGTCCGCTCTCCTGATCTACCGTGAATGACACAATGTTGTTCGTATCGCGGTTAGCGGCGATCAGCAGTTTGCCATTAGGTGTCAGAGCAAAGTGACGCGGGTGCTCCCCTTCAGCAGATACATGCTCAACCAGTGTCAGGTGACCTTTGTCTGCATCTACTGCAAATACAACAATGCTGTCATGTCCACGGTTAGAACCGTATACATAACGTCCATCATTGGAAACGGCGATTTCCGCTGTTGTGTTCTCTTTGCCATCATATCCATCAGGCAGTGTGGATACCGTAGAAACCTCTGTCAATGTACCCGCTGCTGCATCGTATTGGAACGAAGTAATCGAAGAATCCACTTCGTTGATCACATAAGCGAATTGACCATTCGGATGGAATGCCAAGTGTCGTGGGCCTGCACCCGCATGCGTTTTGGTTTCACTGTGCAGCACAAGTTCATTTTTCTCTGCATCAATGGAATAGATCGCGATTTTATCCGCACCCAGATCCTGTACCATCATGTATTTGCCATCCGGGCTGAAGAAAGCGGAGTGCACATGGGGCTTGTCCTGACGTTCAGGATGAGCACCTTGGCCTTCATGTTTCTTCTCATCCAGAAGCGCTCCGATCTCACCGTTATCCGTCAAGGCTTGCAGACCTACCAGACCACCGTGGTAGCTGGACAGGATCAAGTATTTACCGGAAGGATCACGCTGGATATGGCATGGTGGAGCTGAGATGGAGTTATTCCGGTTCAGCAATGTTAATTTTCCTGTAGAAGGATCAATGCTCAGAGCTACAGCTTCAGACATTTTATTGCCTTCGGCAGACGCTGTTTCACCAATCGCATACAGTTTGTTACCCTCAGCATCCACGTTGACAAACGTTGGGTTTTTCACGCCCGCGATGCCATCAAGCTTGGACAAGCTGCCTGTATCCTCATTCAATTCATATGCATAAATGCCCTCATTTTCCGTTTCGGCATAAGAGCCAGCAAGTACGAGCAAGCGTTTTGATTCGCTCATTACAGTTTCCTCCTCTATGTGTATGTAATCTTGTTGCACCTCTTCTATAATAAATCTGCCATATCAAAATAGCAATCAACTGTCCCTGCACATCCGTAAAATCATCGGTCAAACTGCGCGCGGAATGCACACAATCATCCTGAAATCCATTCATATGAGGTGTATCTTCTGCTATGATAAGATCAGTTTTTCATCCAGAAGGGACTGAATTGCATTGCTTCACTCATTCATACTCACGTTGTACCATGTATTCCTGCCGATATCACTTCCTGTGATCGGAGGCATTCTGTTAAAACGCTTCAAGAATTGGGATACCCGGTCGCTCTCGACCTTTTCCCTATATATTTTGAGCCCTGCGCTCATCTTCAATACATTGCTGCATGCAGAGATTACCTGGACGGACGTCACCAGTACGTTCTGGTTCTCCATTATTAATCTGATTGCCCTGTGGGCACTGGCTGAGCTGTTAAGCCGGGTTTTCCATCTGGGTGCAAGCGAAAAAGCGGGCCTCACCCTCGTCTCCACGTTTACGAACTGCGTGAATTACGGGCTCCCGCTGGTACTGCTTGCCTTTGGTCAGCTTGGACTGGATAAGGCTTCCGTCTACGTTATTGGACAGATGATCATTGTTAATACAGTAGGTATCTTTTTTGCCGCGAGATCCGAATTCACCGTAAAACATGCGATTCTTTCCGTTTTCCGCATGCCATCCATCTATGCTGCTGGTATCGCCATAATACTGCGTGTGTCCAATCTAAGCCTTCCTGAAGCGCTGGATGAAGGAATCTCCATGCTGGCTGCCGGTTACTCTCCTGTCGTTCTCGCCATTCTGGGAGCACAGATGCTCAGACCCAAGGGTACAGCGGTACCTTGGCTGCCCAATGTACGCCGAGCCTTCTGGACTGGACTTGTGGTGCGTCTTACAGCTGCCCAATCCTCGCCTGGCTCATTCTGACCGGGCTTCAGGTCGAAGGTACGTTGTTCCGTGTGCTGCTGATTCTTGCATCCATGCCGACCGCAGTGAACGCTGTTATTTTGGCTGAACAGTTCAATGCTTCTCCTCAGTTCGTATCCCGCTGCATTCTGTGGACAACGGCTGCATCCATGTTGATGTTGCCGATTATGATTGTGTTGGCTTCCTGATTAATACAGGTGGCGATACTGACGCCATATCCGCTTGTCGACGTTTCTCCAGCCGGCGTTCATAACGCCGGTTGAGTGCTCTGACGTAGAAGAATTTCACGACAAAGTACGAAATCACACCGAGAATAACACCAAACACGGACATACCCGCCAGGATATCCAGCCCACCAAGCAACAATTCGCTTACGGCCGACCAGTTCCCGCGAAACAGCTCCATGAATGCACTCTCATGAACCAGTCCCTGTCCCATGCTGTGAGCAGGCAAAATCCAGGAACCAATTTGTTTGGCGAGCGGCATCAGAATGATAGGCAAAAACGTAAGTTTTCCGATCACGTTACCCACAATCGCTGCTGGCAGCGAACCCCAGACAGTCGTACAATGGGGTAGAATATGAGATATATCAGGGATGCGGTCGAGATCACGATCAGTTCCAATCCGAACCCTATGGCGAATCCGGTGGATACTTTATGCGCACCTCCGGGAGCACGTAACAATTTGAGAAAGTTCAGCTTCATAGCACGTGTTAAACGTACCCAGCGGTTAGTCTTGCGATTCTGTGTGTTCATGCCGAATGACTCCTTATTTTACACAAATGACAACTTGCATTGTCTGTACTTCAGTATATCACACCGCGTTAGCTCCAGAAGTAACAATGATCGGCTGTGTCTCCATCTGGACATTACCTGCCACCGCTCGGGAGATCATGCAGGATGATTCAGCCTTGTGGGCCAAGCGCTCAGCCTTGTTGATATCCGCCTCCGAAGCATCTGGGCTGAGTACAATCCGGGGTCTATGGACGATCCGTTCGTAGGTAAATATGTTATTCGTAACATCTACCGTTGCTTCGGATTCAAGCGTTAATTCATCCGGCTTAATATCCGAACGCTCCAGCATTGCTGCCAGCGTGATCAGATAACAGGTGGAGGCTGCACCCAGCAGCATCTCGTCCGGATTAGTTCCCGTACCGGGTCCGCCCATCTCCTGCGGAATCGATATGACCGTTTTTAACCCACCCGCATCAATGGTTCCTTCACTGTTACGTCCACCATTCCATACCGCTTTTAGATGAAAAGGATGTTTCATGACCTTCATTCCTTTCTGATTTACACACGTATACACGTAATATTCTGCTCGATCAATGCGCTAACATGTTCTTCGTCCACACCCTGATCTGTAATCACTTTCCCTACACTGCTCATCTCAGCGACTCTCGTAAACGCCTGTATGTTAAACTTGCTGGAATCTGCAAGTAGAATGACTTCATCTGCAATGTGGATCATTTTCTGCTTCACCAAAGCCTGTAACTCATTGGACTCGCTGATGCCTTTGGTCAGATGCACTCCTTTGCAAGACAAAAACACTTTATCCACATGGTACGCATCCAACGAACGTTCCGCCAGCGGCCCTACAAAAGAAAGTGACTTCGAAGCCAATTGCCCACCTGTTGCAATCACACGAATCTGCTCCTTGTTACTCAGTTCTGCCGCGACCTTAATCGAGTTGGTTAACACCGTCAGTGGAATGTTCGGCAATCCTGCCGCCATATACCACGCCGTTGTACTTGCATCCAGGGCGATCCGATCGCCGGATTCCACCATTTTGACCGCTTCGCTTGCAATTCGGCGCTTCTCTTCTGCATGGGCTACAGCACGTTCCGGATATGGAATCTCCGACTGTAACTCATCCTTGTATTTAACGCTGACCGCCCCGCCATGGGATCGTCTGAGTCTGCCCGCCTGTTCGAGCTTGTCCAGATCACGACGAATCGTCTCTTCCGTCACCCCGCAGCGCTCACTAAGTTCGGTGACACGCATGCTGCCCTGCGTATCCACCCATTCCACTATTTTCTCATACCGTTCAGCTACGAGCATTTCCCTTCACTCCAAACCGTTGATTATCCAGTTGATCCTGTTCATCCATCATACCACAGTACAAACACAAGGAGAATTTGGACCACGTGCAAAAGAGGGAGCTTTCGCCCCCTCCAACCCGGTCAAGAAGTGTTATTATTGTTCTTCTGCCATAGGGAACCAGCCAGGTGTGTGGATGATTGCATTCCACAGCCCATCAGGGATAACCAGACGTTCCTGATCCGATTTCGTCAGAATCGTCTCGATATCTTCTTCCCGTCCGCTCTCGATTTTCTCGACCCAATCCGGTTCAATAATCAATTCCCGTCCAATGGCAAGCAAAGGTACTCCCGTTTGAAGGGCCTCAGCGGCCTCATCAGCCGTATGAATCGCACCTACACCAATTACAGGCAATTTGCCGTTCACACGGTCCAGGATGAATTCCATTCTTGAACGTGTATCTGCTTCGCCGCGTCTTGGCTTGGACCAGAATTCGTTCAGGGAAACGTGCAGGTAATCCAGGTTTTTATCTTTTAATGCATCCACCAGTGCATACGTATCTTCCATTGTAAGTCCCGGTGTTTCCGGTTCTTCTGGGGAGAAACGGTAACCAATGATGAACGGAAGTTTGGTATGTTGGGCAACCACTTTCTGAATCTCATCCACGACAGCAAGCGGGAAAGTAAGACGTTTTTCCACACTTCCGCCAAAGCGGTCTTCACGTCGGTTGGAATGCGGGGAGAAGAATTGCTGGATCAGATAACCGTTCGCACCGTGAATCTCAACACCATCAAAGCCAGCTTCGATTGCACGGCGTGTCGCTTCACCAAAGTCTTTGATAATGGAAGTAATCTCGGCATCCGTCAGTTCTCTTGGTTCGGGCGAACCTGGACGCTCACTTGCAACCGCACTAGGAGCAACCACTTGACCCGAAGGTACAGCTTGTTCAGGTGTCAGACGGCCCGCATGGAATATTTGCAATACGGCTACGGAGCCCTGTTGTTTAATCGTCTCAGCCAGTTTCTTCAGACCAGGAATGAAGCGATCATCATAGACACCAAATTGAGCGGGGAAACCAATGCCATACTCGGTTACATGCCCTACAGCCGTAATCGACATGCCTGCACCACCGGTGCGACGGGCATAATAAGCGAGTTCCGCGTCGGATATGGTACCGTCAGCATTGGAGGACATATGAGTCATCGGAGCGAGCACGATACGGTTTTTCAGTGTAATACCAGTCGGCAGTGAAACTTGTTCAAACATCTGGTTAAACTTTGGATTCATTCGTGGTTCCCTCCTGATTATAAATATCTCTTTTAATAGATATATGAATATATGCGTTCACTTACTGTAATGATTATAGTTACGTTTCTTTGCAATTGCAACTCTTCATTTTCAGAAAGGAAAAAAAGAGCAGAGTGTCTCCAGACTCTCAGCCCCTTCATCTTCTTCATTCTATCCCAAGTCCTTCACTCTATCCAATGGATGTTCAGAAACTCCGAACGTAAGCCAGCTTCTGATCCATCTCTTCCACGCACTCGTAGCAGTCGTGTTCGTCGTTCGCGACCATGGGGGTAACAGGATACAGATTCATCTCTGTACTGTTATACGATTTCAATAGCGGCAGCAACTGAGTCACTCGTGTATTCGCCGGGTCAAGCCAGGTGTTGATCTCTTCTTCGGAAAGGATCGCCGGCATTTTACTGCCAAACTCGCGTGTAACCATGTTCGCGCCTGTCATAAGCATTGTGCAGGTACGAAGCGGCTCTTTCCGTGTATCTCTCCACACCTCGTATAACCCAGCAATGCCGAACAGACCGCGATCCGGCATGACAACACGAACCGCATAACTTTTCTTGCCCTCTTGCCGCCAGTAATATAATCCATTGCAGGGAATGACACAGCGCTTGGTCTCTACCAGTTTGTAATAGGAAGGATTCTCATGCACCGTCATAAGATTCGCGTTAACGGCATCACGGCCCCAGAATGGAATGAACCCCCACCGGAACTCATCCAATACACGCTCACCATCCTGATGCAAAATAATCGGCGTATGCTGTGTTGGGCTGATATTGTATCGGTTTTTGTAATAGTACATTACCCGCTGGATCTTAAAGTGATCTCTGACTTCGTCTAAATCGGTTGCCAATGAAAAACGGTTGCACATGCTCTAGCACTACCTTTCCCTGAGTGAGTTGGATGTATTGTTTGTAACTTCAGGGAAATTATGCATGCACATCGAACGGAAAATGACTTATTTTGACATGATTGGTGTCTGATCAAGTGTTATTTCATGTTTTTGACGACAAAAACAATGACCTCCGACTCATTTCAATCTAACTATTAATTGTTACTATAATAGAGAATAAAATACATTTATTGGAGGTTTTAAGTATGAAAAGGAAGTTTCTAGCGAGCATCATGTTGTTCTCAGCGATTGCGATGTTCGGCAGTACCATCTATGCGGCAACCTTTCTGAACTACGGTTATCCCAGCACCACCATCCCCATTCGCACGTATAACTACACCTCTGCATGGCAAACTCCCATGGATGCTTCCCTCGCCAACTGGAACAATGCCGGTGCCAAAGTCCAATTCACCAAAACGAGTAATTCTCCGAACACCATCACCGCAGGAAACTTCAATAACACCGCTTATGGTGTCAACTACGCCTCTGTATCCGGCAGTCAAGTCGTAAGCTTCCGCATCGAACTCAATGCATCCACGATCACCCCTGACGCGACCAACTTATCCAACTTCATCCAAAGCGTATTCGTCCACGAACTCGGCCACTCCATATGGCTCGGTGACAACCCAACGACAAGCAGTCCTTCCATTATGTCTTACTCCCGCAACCGCAATTCCATGACCCAGCCCCAAACTTTTGATATCAACAACGTAAGATCCAAGTACTAATCCACTACGAACGTATCCCATAATCCAAGGAGGATTCTATCCATGAACAAAAATCGAGTATTAACATTACTTCTCTCTTCCATTTTTATTTTATCTGCTGTTGGATGTTCTTCTGTTACACCTGCCGCTTCCCCATCCGATGCGCCCGTGACCATTATTGCTTCTGAAGATTACCCGAGTTATTCCAGCATTGGCGACCTGTCCGCGAGAGCAAATACCATTGTAAAAGGCAGTGTTATTGAGACGCGTGTGGAAGCTCTGAACGATATCGTACAGGTTACCGATGCTGCCAATGATAACGAGTTAAATCCCGCGTCCGACCCGGGCGGAGATCCGTCTTCTTTTGACAAAATCTATACGATCCACACCATTCAGGTCGCTGAATCCTATAAGGGAAGTTACAAGGCCGGGGAAAAGCTTGAAGTTAAGCAACTTGGTGGACAAGCAGGTAACACCGAGATTATTAATGATGACAACCTCAAGCTAATCCCCACCAAAGACTATGTGCTTTTCCTCGAAACGTATGAAGATACACCTGCCAGCCTGCTTAACTCCGTTCAGAGTCTCTACGTGATCAAACCTGCCGCCAAGTCGAACCATCCAGGCCAGCAACAATCACAGTCAGAAGTTATTGTGAGCGCCAACCCCGAGAATGACCTCACACTGCAACTGGAGGATCTGCAAGAAATTCAAAATGAACAGCAGAAACCATAACCTATATCTCTTATAGGACAATCACACCGTTGGTTCATCCCCGCCCAGACTCACAGAATGCAACTCCCCTTCTACTGTTCAGTCCTACATACGAATAAGAAAACCGTGCTGCTCAGTAAACTGGGTTGCACGGTTTTTGACGGTTTTTGATTGGAGTTACATATTCATTCAATCCTCCCTCGTTACGGCAGTTCCCTTTTCTGCACTGCCTGAGGTATAGAGCAGCCTGAATTGCTGCGGGGTCATTCCAATGTATGTTCGAAACATGCGAATAAAGTAACTGCTGTGTGTGAAACCACATTGAGAAGCAATTTGTTTCACCGTCAGATCTGAATCTACCAGACTTTTCTTCGCCGCAAGCATACGACAATCCAGCAGATATCGGCCTGGGGGAACCCCCATGATACTTTTGAACATGCGATTAAAATAATACACACTGTATCCGGCTGTATTGGCCATGTCGGCAAGACTTAGCTGCTGCGTACAATGACGGCGGATATAATCGGCCGTTGAACGAATGGTATCCTGATGACTCAGTGTAGACGTGCCCGCCAGCGAATCCGAATTCCTCGTAAGTTCTGCCAGTAACTCGTACAGTACAGCAGACAATCTGGGTTCATGGACACTCTCATAAGTTCTGCCGAGCTGGCATAATTGTTCATGCAACGCCTCAAAGCGTTCGAATCCCGAAAATGAAAACAGCCAAATCTTGTCTGGATTGCGGAGGTCCAGCAATCGCTCCAGATCGTAGGCCTGCATATGAATCCACCTGACGTCCCAGGGAGCAGTGGGGTCCGCATAGTATTGCTGCGCCTGTCCTGGTGCATATAGAAAACCTTGCCCAGCCATCAATCGGACGTTTCCCTGTTCTGTTCGGACATACCCCTGTCCACTGAATATCAGATGCAGATTGTATTCACGTATCCCGTCTGGACGATGCTCCCCATGCTCTGAATCGATATATCTTCCGTAAGCCACTGGATAACAGGTGTACCCGGCGAATCCCGGCTCCGGCATAAACCAATGTTTTCGCATATGTTCATCCTCCTGTTTACGTTTAGGATATAGAAATATGGAATAGCAAGATCATGATATCCTGTCGCAACATGTTGTTATATTCCCTTGTTATGATCCAGTATACAATGAAATAGACTCGTGCAAAATTCACAAGATCATGATGCTGATACCAAAGGAGAACAACCGATATGAATACAGACCGGCCCGTGCAAATGGGCGTCGATTATTATCCCGAACATTGGGACCCATCCCTGTGGGAACAGGATGCCCGTTTAATGGCTGACAGCGGAGTGCGCATTGTGCGTGTGGGTGAGTTCGCCTGGAGCCGAATGGAACCCACTGATGGACAATTTGAATGGGCATGGCTTGATCAAGCGATTGATACCTTACATCGTCATGGGATGCAAATTGTAATTGGTACACCCACCATGACACCCCCACGCTGGCTTACCGAAAAATGTCCTGATGTCCTGCCTGTGCTTCCGCATGGTCAACCGTATCATGAAGGCGTTCGGGGACATCGTTGTTATAACAGTCCCAGTATGCGAACGTACAGTGCAAGAATTGTACAGAAACTGACTGAGCGCTATGCAGATCATTCGGCAATTATCGGATGGCAGACAGACAATGAATTCAGTTTCACGGATTGTCAGTGCGCCGCTTGTGCGGATGCTTTTCGCGAATGGGTTCGTGCTCGCTACCACAGCTTGGATCAGATCAACAAAGCCTGGGGGACTGTGGTCTGGAGTGGTGAATATAGCGAGTGGGAACAAGTCACGCCGCCGTATGGAGGCTCTTCGTTTCAGAATCCTTCATTCCTGCTGGACTACTCCCGCTTCCAGTCGGACTCCATTGTGGATTTTCAACATATACAGGTCGAGATTATTCGCCGCAATTGTCCTGAACATGTTGTCACCCATAATTTTCACAGCTATCCGCAAAAAGCAGATCAATATAAAATCGGGCAGGAGCTGGACTTCGCTTCATTTGATTATTATCCGAACCCTTCACCGAACAAAATAGATACCGCGCCTTACAGTGGTGCACTCTCATTGGATCTGACACGCGGTATTAAGCGCCGCAACTTCTGGATCATGGAGCAGTTGAGCGGCCCTCCGGGATGTTGGTTCCCGATGTGGCGTACACCGCAGCCCGGCTTCCTGCGCGCTTACGCTTGGCAGACCATTGCTCGCGGGGCTGATGCGGTTATGCATTTCCGCTGGCGGAGTGCAACTGTGGGCGCTGAACAGTTCTGGCATGGACTGATTGATCACAGCAACGTTCCGGGGCGACGTTTCAAGGAGTTTCAACAGCTATGTAACGAAGTGAACAGACTCAGTGAGCGACTACAGGGTTCAACATTGCATAATGAAGTCGCCATTCTGCATTCGCATGATCAATTGAACGCCCTTCGGATTCAGCCGCAAGCCGAAGGACTGGAATACTACGAAAATATGAAGGTCTGGCATCGCGCGTTGACCAAATTGGGCATCAGCACGGATGTTATACACGCTTTGGAGCCACTGGATGGCTATAAAATCATCATTGCTCCGCATCTGTACCTGCTGGATGAGACTACAGCAGAGCATCTGCAAACTTTTGCAGCGGCTGGGGGCATCCTGGTCTTAACCCATCGCACGGGTGTCAAGAATGACAATAACGTCTGTGTCATGGCTCCGCTCCCAGGTCTATTATCTGAATGTAGTGGTGTGCGAGTTACGGAGTATGATCCTGTTGGCGGGGATACCGTTCAGATTCGTGATGACCAAGGTCATCTCTATGTTGCTTCTCAATGGGTGGATGTATTGGAACTGGATACAGCGCAGCCGATCGCTGTATATGCGGATCAATTTTATGCCGAAACCGCCGCTGTAACCAGGAATCACTGGGGTAAAGGTGAGGTCTATTATGTGGCAACCCAGCCGGAAGAAGCGTATTTGAGCCAGTTATTGCGAAGCATCGCAGAAGGCTGTGACCTTTCCGTGATTCAGACTTTGCCACATGGTGTACAGGTGACCACCCGCTCGGGTCCAAATGGAACGTTCCGTTTTATTCTGAATCTGAGCCCAGAACCTGTCTCCATTGAACTTAACGCTTCATTCACCAGTGCACTGGACGGCAAACCGAAAGGTCCTCATCTGGAACTGGACGGTTATGAGCTCGAGGTCTTGGAGATTCAATGATTTCAAAAAATGAAAAAAGGCCCGCTGTGCATTTGCGATGCACTCGGGCCTTTAACTGTGGGCAGGAACGACCGATCTCTTATTTAGACGGTGTGTTAAGTCCAATAATCCATTCAGCCAGATCCTGCGTCTGTTTCAACAAAGCGATGGGATCACGGAACCAGGATTGTTCCTCTGTCCATATGTACACCCTTCCATTTTTGACAGCAGGTAATGAACCCCAGACCGGATCTGCCTGAAGGTCTTTCAGCTGAGAATTACTGGTCAGAACAATGTAATCTCCCGCGTATTTGGAGAGCAATTCTATCGAGAATTCATGATAGGCGCCCTGCATCAACTCGGATGGAATGTTCTTTGGTGCCTGCAAACCAAGCAATTCATAGATATTACGTCCTCCTCGGCCTGACTGATTGCCAAAAATGAAAACTTGGCGATCATATTCCTGCATTACAGAGAATGTAGCATCAGCTGGGACAACGTTCTGAACCTCCTGCTTGATTTTGGCAATCTCCGCATCGAATTCCGCCAGCCACTTCTTAGCTTCCGCTTCTTTGCCAAGGACTTCACCGAAATAGTTTACTTCGTCCTTCAGTGACGGGAAAGTGATGGATGCAATCGAAACAGTTGGTGCAATCTTGCTATATTTCTCATAAGCCGCCTTGTCCGGATTCAGTGTAATAATGAGATCTGGCTCCAGCTCCATCAATTGTTCGACGGAATCTCCTATCGTTGCAAGACCATTCATGTGACCTTCCAGATAAGGACTATTCATTAGAAACTGTCCTCCACCAATCGGTTTGACACCAAGAGCAAGCACCGTTCCCAGATAATCAATGGCAGCAACTCGTTCTGGATGTGCGGGGATCTCTACCTCTCCAAAGGTCGTTTTGACCAGTTTGGTTTCTACCACTGCCGGTTGTTCGGGTTCAGCCGCAACCTCGGATGATTCTGCCCCTGTTGGGCTGTTCCGCAAGCACTCAATGTGAGTACAAGTGCAAGCGACATGATCGCTGATTTAAACTGGTTAAACATGTTGATTTCCTCATCTCCAATATATTGATAATGATTATCATCATCAATTAAAGGATAACGTTCCTCTTCTCCTGTTACAATGGATTCTTTTGTTGCATATAATGCACTTTTTGAAACAGATTTCGAATGCTCCTGCTGCTTCAACCGATATTGTCCCGGTGTAATGCCGGTCTCTTTTTGAATATACGGTTGAAATAGAACGGGTCCGTATAACCCACATACGCCGCAATCTCCTGTAATGAAGCTTCCGTGGATGCCAAGCAAACTCCTTGCCTCCCCTATTCGTAACCGAATCACATATTCTGTCGGAGTACACCCCGTCTGTTCCTTGAATTTGCGTGATACATATTGCGGACTGTAACTCAAGGACTGGGCAAGCGCATCAAGTGAGATCGATTCCCGATAATGAGCTTTGATGTATCGCAAAACCCGATCGGTAAGCGAAGGCTGCTGAACTTCGTTAAACATGCGACTCCGCTGTAACAATGCAATCTGTACCAGTTGAAAGAAGTACACTTTGACCTGAATTTTGCCCACTTGCTCCTGCCCTGACCAGCATTCATGTATATTACGCACCAGCTCACGCAGCTCAAGTGCATGATCCGGCGCTGTCGCCCAAGACTTTTCGAACGGATTGTGCTGGTTCAGCATCATTCGGTACTCCACCAGTACGTTCAATGGCAGCGTTGATTTGTACAAAATCAGATGCACCTCTGTCACCCCGGTCGCTTCAAGGGTCAGACGGCTTCCTTTTCCACCATGCAGCAGCAAGAACTGGCTTGTGGTCCATACCTCTTCATCCAGCCAGACCTGACCCCTGCCTTGAACATATACAAATGCACTGGTCGGCAACACATAATTACGCATGAACTCGTTGGTTTCCAGTGATATAATACGCACATCAAGCACGCGAACCTGTACCTGATCCCACAGCTTGATGTCATTCTGAATTCCCATATAGACTCCCTTTCCTCAGCGATCAAACATGTACAATGCCCCGGCGTTGTGATTGTAAACCCACTTATTAATTGATAATGATTATCAATTATAGCAATGATGGCATCATCTTTGAAGCCTATCTTCGTATTTTGTTGAATGCTGCCGCAAAATAAAAACGGTCGAAATCCCTCTTAAGAGAGATCTCAACCGTCCTGATGTTATATCTTTTTATAATTTGATAAAGTCAGCCATGGAACGAACCTGAATGAGTCCTGTATTGGATACCGCATCGGCAGATTGCAGCCCTTCTCTGGAAGTAAACTGCACCTTCACCGGAATGCCAGGAATGAGATCGAAGAAGTTGTCCGAGAATACCCCTTCCGCTTCAGAGGCGATCCATACCTGTTTGGCAAGCACATCACTTTCCAGCACCAGATGGGTACCAGCCTCATCCGAAACCTCAGTTACTTTAATGTGTGCAGGCTTCAGCGCCAGATCTTTGGATGGGGCAAAATAATGCTCCTGCACGATGTCTACTGCGCCATTCTGCTTCAGATCAATCCGCAACAACGTTGTCGCTGCATCATGTCCTTCTAGCCATTCAGCCTGGTTCAGGGACAACACCTGTTGACCCGAGTTGGAAGCCACGGTTACTTCATGATTCTCTTCACGATACACCGTGCCATCGAATCCAATCAATCGAACCTGCAATTGACCCTGCACTGGCTCGAGCTGATCGGAGATGACATAGATATCTGTCGTATCTTCTTGGGTCCCGTCTACGGATACAAGCACATCGCTGAAGCTGCGTTTCGCATAATATTGCAATGCTTTCCAACGACCCAGGTAGTCCATGCCTGCCCATGAAGCCACTGGCCAGCAGTCATTCATTTGCCAGTAAAGTGTACCCATGCAGAATGGTTTGCGGCGACGGTGCGCTTCAATCGCGGTCTTCATCGCTTCCGCCTGAAGCACCTGGCTCATATACAGGAACGATGGGAAGTCCTTCGATTCATGCATGTACATATCCATGTACTGCTTAATCAGACGATTACCTGCGCCATTCTTCTGATGCGCAAGCATCACTTCCGATTCCAGCGCCAGATCCTCTTCTTCCGCGTAGGTGCGAACTGACTTGTACTCCGGGAAAGACTGGAATCCGTATTCACTCATGAAACGACCCACATGCACGTTGTAGTTTTCAAACGGTTCTACATTATGCCACACGCCCCAGTAGTGAATATCTCCTTCTGCTGTGGATGGGTGCGCATGCTGCTTCTCATCCCTGGTCAGAGATACAAGTGGTGAAGAAGGCCAGTAATCCACACCTGGTGCATACGCTTCAACCACTTCTGGCAGCAGATCATGGAAGATGGCTTCGTAATCCGCCCAGATGTGTTCCCGTTGCTCAGCAGTATAATCTTTCTTCCAACCCCAGCCACCATTCTCAACATAATGAGCCCAGGCCGAATCAATCTCGTTGTTTCCACACCAGAGTGCAATGCTTGGATGATTACGCAGACGTTTTACATTATCGATCGCTTCATGTCTCACACTGTTCAGGAACGCTTCATCTCCCGGATACATGCTGCATGCAAACATGAAGTCTTGCCATACCAGGATGCCGTATTCATCACACAGCTCATAGAAGTCATCTTGCTCATAAATCCCGCCACCCCATACACGAAGCATGTTCATATTGGACTCGGCAGCGGAGATAATCTCATGTCGATAACGTTCACGGGTTATTTCGGTGATGAAGCTGTCATTCGGAATATGATTGGCCCCCTTGGCAAAGACCGCAACACCGTTTAGTTCAAAGTAAAAGGATGCTCCCGCTTCGTCTTTGTCACGTACCAGGCGAATGGAACGTAGTCCTGTCTTCACTGTGGATTCAGCCACAGCCCGCTCACCCTGAAGCACTTCGGCAAGGAAGGTGTACATATGCGGATCACCAAGTCCGCGGCTCCACCACAGTTTCGGTTCATTCATGGAGATGGGAATCTCCACCGTCTGAACTCCGGGCTGCAGCGATACTGATCTTTCCCATCTCTGAGCATCTGCGCCGATACGAATGACCGTATCTACCACTTGTGAGGTCTCAACTTCCACAACAGCCGTTAATGACGCTGAGGTAGCGCTTACTTCATTTTGCTGGATATACACATCATTAATTCGGACCTCTGTCCAACCTTCAAGACGTGCTTCACGCCAAATCCCACTGGTTACAAAACGTGGACCCCAGTCCCATCCATAGTGATACGGGGCTTTACGGGCAAAAATACTTACTCTCTTATCACCGAGTCCGCCAACATCGGACTGATCATTAGATGCAGGCAACGCATATCCGAGCTTCTCCAGCTTCGGCAGGTCTTCCTGAATCGGAGACCGAAAACGTATTCGGAGGATGTTGCCGTTCCCCTTTAAGACAGCCTTCACATCCGCCTTCCATACCCGGAACATATTATCTGCGGATAATACATGCACATCATTCACGTACACATCCGCATATGTATCCAGACCATCAAACACCAGTTCCAGATATTCCTGAGAGAACAACGTCTCGGCCACGTCAAATTCCGTCTGATACTCCCAATCTATCTTATCAATCCATTGTACTTCCTTCTCATTTGTTCCATAGAAAGGATCTGGAATCTTGCCCAGTTTCAGCAAATCAGTATGCACACAGCCGGGTACCTGAGCCGGCATCCACTCTTGATCTTCGCAAGCCTTGAACGTCCAATTCTGAAAAACCTGTGATTGTTTTGTGCTCATGACAGCCTCCATTGTTGTTAGAGTTGTTAGTCAATATTTTGTTAGGTTTTGTTAGTAAAAAAATAAATAACTCACAAAACAAAATTACCACGATACGCTTCTTAGAGTCAATCTGTTTTGTAATTTAATTTATTGAAATATCTCTGCATACCAAAAAGACACGAAGCTCTACCCCCTTCATGTCTCTCAACTGAGTTCACTTTCACCAGATTCATTGTTAAAATGACCCATACGCTCATATCCCGTTACTGTATGCTGGCGTTATATTCATCACGAATAATTAATTCCGAATAGATCAGCTTGCGTTCATATGGTTCATCCGGGTGTTTGATCCGCCACAACAGCTGATCTACTGCTCTTGTGCCCAGATTCTCTTCTTGATATGCACCGAAGCAAGAATGGGTTCATCCGTCCGCGTATTGTCAAACCCGGTTACGGCACAGCGCTCAGGAACCTGAATGCCCCGGCTTCGGAGTTCCTGAAGCACGATGACAGCCGTATGGTCATTAGCACATACGAAGACCTCCGGCATGTCCTCCAGTTTCATTTCAGCAATGGATTTTTGAATCTGATCATACTCCTGTCCCAGCAAGCCTTCCTGCTGTTCTCCCTGCAACTGCTTCTCTTCCAGCACTGTACGATATCCAAGCCAGCGTTCTCTAAAACTTACCGCATCAGGCAGTTGTCCGGCAAACTGGAACCTTCTGTACCCTTTACCAACCAGCATGAGAACCAGTTCTTTCATACATTTCATATTGTCCGTAAAAACCGAGTCTGCGTATACGGCCGGGTCTTCATGGTCCACCATTACAAGCGGGATGCGCAGCCTGTAAATCTCCAGCAATACGGATGTCGAGATGGTGCCTACCGTAATGACTCCGCTAATTGCTTCGGGATTAAGGACCGAGAACATCCGATCTGAAGAGGGTTCTGTTAGCGTTAAGATATCCATGCCCTGAGCATTCAGCCTTTCAGAAATGCCGTCAAACACAGGGCCCCAATACAAGGAGGATCGATTCTGAGAACGTATGTTGGGAAACAAAATCAATATCGTGCCTTGTCGCTTCGCTTCTGGCTTAATTTCTACTGTCGCCTGTGTATCCACCGGATACCGCTTGGGTTCTGTTCTGAAATATCCAAGCTGCCCCGCCGTTCTGACAATCATCTCGCGTGTATGCTCACTCACACCAGGCTTACCCGTCAGCGCACGGGAAACTGCGAATTTCGACACCCCCGCAGCATCCGCAATTTGCTGCATGGTTACTCTTTTGGCCATCTGACTCACCCGTTTTTCCTGATTTTTCATTCAGTGTAGCATAAAAAACAAAAATCAACAAAACAAGTTATGTTATTCGGTAATTTTGTTAGGTGTTTAATTATCTCTTACACCAGATGTGCGACATAACCAAAAAAGACCCTCTCCCCACCTTCCATAGAAGATGACAAAAGGGCCATTATCCCTAATTATACGCCTGGTGCTCCCTGATCGCTGAGTTCCGACTGTAAAACCGGGCGTTTCCTGCGCCAGAAGACAGGCTGTGGAAGTTTGATCTCCGTGATCAGAACACCGGCCAACATCAACGCCGCTCCTGCATATCCTTGCAACGTTAGTGATTCCCCTTGAAAAGTAAAGGCAAAGGCTGCTGCAAACAGCGGTTCGAGTGAGAAGATCAGACTCGTTCTAGTGGGAGAAGCATGACGCTGTGCGAGCGTCTGCAAAATATATCCCAAGCCGCTACACAATACACCCAAGCCGAGAATGGCTGCCCAGGATTCAGCCGTATCGGGCATACGTGGCGTCTCCAGCATGAATGTAGCTGCAATTCCCCACATGGCTGCAACACCCAGTTGAACTGTCCCCAATGTTAGTGGATCATGCTTCTGTGTGTACTTGCCAGCAATCATAATATAGATGGCGTATACGAGTGCTGCAAGTATGCAGAGAATATCTCCCGTGTGCAGACTCAGCTCATGTTGAAGCGTCAGCAAGCCAAGCCCGGTAACAGCAACCAATATACTTAACGTCAATCGTTTATCAGGCATGCGACGATGCTGGATCGTCGTCAGGATGGGTACAAAAATAACCGCCAAACTAATCAGGAATCCCGCTTGAGATGTTGTTGTTCGTTGTACACCATAGGTGATGAATACAAATGCAGCGAATAAAGCTGTCCCCATAATGGCTCCTGCCACAAGTGTTCTGCGATCCATGTTCAACAACCGCCGATGAAAAAGAAGCCCTGCCGCAATAAAGGCAATTCCAAAACGGAATGCGACCAGATTCAATTCCTGCATGGACTCCAGTCCCGATTTCATAAACAGATAGGATGATCCCCAGATGACCGTTGCGAGCAGCATCTGTATGTCCGCTCTTCTTGTTGCCTGACCTTGATTAACCTGTCCACCATTCATCTTGCTTCAACCTTCATTCTATGTATTCTGAGCTGTGTGATCGTACGTCAAACTAACTCGCCTTGGCAAGTATATACGATCTCTTTGCATTATAAAAATGAATATTTATAATAGATTATATGAAATAAACTCATGTATCCAAAATGGGAAGGAACGGAACCATTCATGTCACTCATCAAATATGAAATATTGAATACCGTCGTGGAATATGGCAGTCTCACCAAAGCAGCAGAAGCGCTGAATGTCACCCAATCCGCAGTCAGCCATGCCATCGCAAGCCTCGAGACCGAATGTGGTTTTTCACTCCTCCATCGCGGCCGCTCCGGTGTACGGGTTACCGCTGAAGGTGAACGTATTCTGGGATATACACGTGAGATTCTGCGCTGGACGGAACTGATGAACCAGGAAATCTCCCTCATTCGCGGTGCGGAGATTGGTACCGTGCGGATCGGCACCTTCGCAAGTGTCTCCACGCAATGGTTGCCAGGCATCCTGAAACAATTTCGCCTGCGTCATCCAGGAATTGAGATCAAGCTGTGGGAGGGCGATTATGCTGAGATTGAGGGCTGGCTGGCTGGAGGGGCCATCGACCTCGGATTTCTATCCCTGGGCGATTCCTCCCCTTTTGAGACGATCCCATTACAAAAAGACAGGATGATGTGCATCCTGCCTCTGGATCATCCTCTCGCTTCAGAGGAATCTGTTTCGTTTGATATTCTACTGGAGCAACCCTTTATTCTGCCCAAGTGGGGCGGAGATAATGAGATTGAACGACTGATTCGTCAGCATGCAGCCAAGCTCAATGTCGTCTATGAAGTCGCAGAAGATCAAGCGATCATGGCGATGGTTCGTAACGGTCTCGGCATCAGCCTGCTACCGGAAATGGTCCTTCAAAATCATGCTGATGCACTCGCGCTCGTGCCGCTCACTGGAGATCCGTACCGCACAATCGGCATGGCCTGCCCATCTTTGGGCAATCTATCACCAGCTACCCGGCGTTTCATTGAAGAGGTGCAGCAGTGGCTCGGCCGGACGATGTGACTTTGGAAAACTCCCCGTCTGTGTCGCAATAATTGGGAGAATCACTAGGTTGTCGTTATAATCCATTGCTCCTATCCGTTACTAACAAATTGGATAACACCAAGAGTCAGCAGTAATACAAATATAACCACAATTGTGATGCCAAAGCCAATCAGGAAGCGCACGCCAGGTGAGCGTTTGTTCTGCTGACTACCTCCCATGTTATCCAGCTTCTGCTCAATTTGATTCAGCCTGTCATTAACCTGTTTCAAATCTTCATTGGAGTTCATTCGTACACCTCGCTTTTCTACGTATTGAAATTCGAACTATTCCCACACCCGATCCAGCTGATCTGCGTAGTAACGGATTGCCCGATTATAGTCATTGATTCTCTGATCACTTGATGTATCCGCAAGTTGCACGAGCAGCCGTTGCATCGCTTCTGCATGTTCCCCAGATTGTAGAGCACCATGGCATAGAAAACCTCAAATTCCCGGTACGTCGTGAATTCGTTCATCCCTTTTTCAAACCAGATTTTCGCCTGATTGTACTCTCCAAGCGTTCTGTATGTACTGCCTAGCCCGAGTATTGCACCTGCTCTCTCTTCACCGGATAACCCAAGACTCAGTGCCTTCTCATAATGCGGGACAGCCTCCCGCTCCAATCCAAGCGAATCATGTGCCCAAGCCAACTGATACCAGACATTCGCATTCTCGGGTTCCTGAACTGTAATCTCTTGCAGAAGCTCAATCGCTTCCTGCACCTTGCCTTCTTGTCTCCATCGTACGGCCTGTTCCAAATTACTCATGCTGTCACTTCCCGTCTTGCATTCTATTTTCCACATATATGATTCAATTGTTTTATTATACCAAAAAAGCACACCGGAGAATATGTTGTGACAACAGAAAGTTGTCCAAACGCTATTCCAACGTGTGCTTTTTCATTCGGTGCAGGCTGTTATATAAGATGGACTAAACCATATTTTCACTGCACAATCCGATGACAGAACAACCTTCCGATCGCTGTTATCCCCGGATTTTTCGAATCATTTTCACAAAGGTGAAATCTTTCTCAAAACGTTCTTGTTCATCACCCGATTATGACCATGTCGTGTTCGCAACCATCACAATAAATACGAGCATGAGATAGTTCACCGAGATCAGAAAGTTTACTTTGGCCCACTTCTCATCATCCTGTGTCTTCAGTCCGCTAAGTGTATGCACAAACCAGAGCAGTCCACCGACCAGTGATACAATCAGAAATACCAGACCCACGTAGTCGTAATAATACAACAGGAATACTGCTGGAAGCAGCAGAAAAACATAAGGGATCATCTGAAACTTGGTGCGTTTCACCCCTTTAACCACAGGTAACAAGGGGAACCCGGCAGCACGATACTCCTCTACCCGGCGAATTCCCAATGACCAGAAATGTGGTGGTTGCCACAGGAACAAAAGCGCGAACAGCAACCAGGCTCCGACATCAATGTCATTGGTTACAGACGTATACCCGATGACAGGCGGCATCGCCCCTGCAATTCCACCGAGCGACGTGCTCCACGTTGAACTGCGTTTCAACCACATCGTGTAAATCACGATGTAAGCGAACCATCCAAGCAACGCCATCCAGCCTGATAACGGATTCACCAGGAGATACAGCACTGCTAGTCCAACAACACCAAGGATAAGGCCATAGCCAAGTACAAACCCTGGCTTCAGATGGTTAATGTAATCCATCCTTTTTTGGTGCGCTCCATCTTTTGATCCAATTCACGATCCCAATAATTGTTGATCACACACGCTGAAGCAATAACCAAAGTTGATCCAATCACGACCAGAAGTAGAGTTAACCAGTTGATATCCCATTTTGAAGCTACCCAGAATCCTACGGCTACCGCAAACACATTCAACCTTAGAAGTCCGGGCTTAGTTAATGCAATCATGTCTTTAAGCATGAGGCTCCTCCTGAACTATGTAAAAACGCCATTCCAATAATGATACATGGACCTACCATTAATTACAATCGCTTTCATGAATTTGTCATAACCAAAAAGCATCCCTCACCGTTCCAATGAACCGGAGGAATGCTTGAATGATGAATTTCATCTTATTTTATGGAATGTATTGTTGCACAATTTTAGTGACTTTACCGTCTTGCACCGTCAGATGATACGGGAATACAGACAGATCAAGAATGCGGGTATTCTCATACAACGATTCGAACTTGGATAATGTCACAGGTTCATTCCACTGAATGTCTGCACCCTGCATCGTACCATCCCGATCATACAACTGCATTAATACTTCAGCATTGGCACTTACCTCAACCTGTTCCTGCTCTTTGCTGTCATTGACAATATAGTAACCATCTGGCGCACCATCTATACCCGCTTCCGGATTGCGCTGTGCAAAAATCGCATCGGCTTCTTCACCCTGATACCAGCCAATCTTGTCCACTTTCATAAACAATTTACCGTCTTCGATGTGCATCCCTTCAACATAGGCTGTAAACATCTCGGAGTTCGCAACCTGTGCGTCTTTGGCAGTAGGCTGTTGGGCATCTGCACTTTCTTGCGCATTCGCCGGTGTAAGCAAATATGTAGTCAGCACAATCATGCCAAGTAAAGCAACAACTGCACCGATCATTCGTAGTTTCCATTGTTTTGTCGCGTTCTTCATGAGTAACATCTCTCCTTAATATGAACGTTATTATTCCTTAACCGGAAGTCATGCTTATCAAACGCTCAAGTGGACTATTCATTCCAACGTTTTTTCTTTTCCTATCATACTTGTTAGGCGGAATATAAAAGTATCAGCCAGATTAAAAATAGTTACAATGAACGTCACTACTCTTGTCTGTGGTCTTCATAAATGTTAATCCCCCTGAAGACCTCGTCATTCAGGGGGGATTAATTAGGATGTTTCTTCTTTTATACTCAAGCAAGAGATGCGTTGAAGTTATTGCTTCTCCAAAAATCGTGAAGGGCAAGCTTCCTATCCCTGACAAATGGTCCTGACGACTAAGGAACCGAGGACGTCTTATTTGCCCTTCTGGTGCTTCTTTTATTTTGTAAGGAACACGAGACACGTTATTTGCCAAAATTTCTTGGAAATACGCTGTAAGCGGCGGTTTATAGCCATATAGCGTGTCTCAGATTCCTTAGTTTGTTGTGAGGCTCTCACACCCTTGAATAAGGTTTCACAGGTTCGTTAGCGCTCCCGCTCCTCGCGCCTCTCTCTGCCCAGCTCCAGATACGTTCACAGTTACAAATCCGGCTTTTGGCAAGTATGAAGATCAGCTCTAGTATTTCTTATGCCTACGCATAGATGCTTTTCTTAATGATTGGGTGTGGAGCTTTGTGCCAGACGAACGAGCATATGAGCCAGCTTGTGACGTTCATCTTCCTTGCCGACATTCCAGAGTTCCTGAAGCAACTTCTCTTCACGGTTACGGGGCTCTTCGTTAGCAGCCAGATGATCAGCTACTTTCTCGGCGATTTTTGCCATCTGTTCTTCACTTAGTCCAATGGATTCTCCCATGGCAATTCGCTTGCCCAGGTATTCTTTGAATGCATCAAAGTTCTGCAGAATCTGTTCTCTTTCTTCTGGTGCAATCTTCTCAATTGCATTGTCCACCTTGTCAGTTGAAACCTGTCCATCTTTATGGATTACATGATTTTGTTCGTTCATTTGAATAACCTCCAGTATTATAGTTGTTTGTTGATTTTGAATTTTAGACTTAATTATCAAGCGGTTATCTATAATATAAACGTATTGCAGAAGTTTAATCAGCAGGTTCAATTCTATATAAATCTTCAATAGATATGAGCGAGTACGCGTTTCAAAAGCACGACAGCGGTTAATCGTTTACATATACGTAAGGGTGTTTGGATATGTTAATGAACACCTTACAACTTATATAATATCGAACCAGGAGGGATTTCCCATGCGTGATAAAGCGAAACATGAGAAAACAAACGATGAACTTGAACCAGGCGTGAATACCGTGATCCATCCGGACAAACATAATCCCGGACCAACCGATATGATCGAAGGCGTGGTTGGTGATATCGTGGACAACATTCGCAAAGACTTCTCCCATGACTCGAAGGACAAGAAGTCTTCTTCCAAGTCAACGGATTCATCGGATAAATGATTGTCCTTGTTCTACACGAATTCAACCCCAAAAGACCTCCCGGCTATTCATGGCTCGGAGGTCTTTTGGGGTTATGGAAGAATGATTTTTCAATTCTACTCACTCTGAAACTTATGATGATAAATTCCGCAGTTAATCCTCTGCCATCTGCTGCAACGCTTTATGAATCCAGATCGCGGCAATGGAGCCCTCACCCATCGCAACAGTTGCTTGTTCGGCATGCAGTCCCAGATCCCCGGCTATCCATACATTTGTCGCTGCCTGCAAGCTGCGCGAATCGGCTTCCACATGTTTATTATCTGCGATCACGGCTCCAAGCTGCTCTGCCAATTCATAGTGAACCCGATTACCGCCAAATGCGATAAATCCGCGCTCCGACTCAAAAATCTGTCCATCTTCGGTCAGAACACCAGTGATATGGCCATCCTCAATCTGTTGCACTTCCTGAACCGCCGCTTCCAGATAACGCACTCCCGCCTCTTTCATGCTGCGATGAAGCTCTGCAGATATGGGGGCCTGCTCATGATTGATATATAACAGATCATTCGTACGTTGAATTAATATCATCGCCATATTGGCACCTGCTTCGCCAGATCCCAATAGTACGGTACGTTGATCCTGAATCTCATAACCATCACAATCCGGGCAGACATATACTGTTCGTCCCAGCGTTGGGGTTAATCCCGGAATATCCGGCACTCGATCCGTTAACCCCGTTGCCAATAACACCGTTTTGCTCCGATATTCAACGCCGGAAGTACCGAACAATTGAATCTTCTCTCCATGACGGCCTGCTTTCACAATACGGTCTTTCTCAAAAGATACACCTGTTCGCTCTGCCTGCATCCTGCCTCGGGCTCTAAGATCTTCACCAGATACCCCATCGGGGAAACCGAGGATATTATGATAAGTCCGGCACAACGTAGATCTGCCTTCTCCCGCGTCGATGACCAACACCTGATGAGCGGAATAACGTCCAAGCTGAATGGCTGCCTGAAGCCCTGCGAGCCCTCCACCTACGATTATACAATCAACCTCTCGCATGCTCCTTCTCCTCCTGAACTATATATATTGAACTAACAAGTATTTACACTGGTCACTTCGATGACAGAACAACCTTCCGATCGCTGTTATCCCCAGATTTTTTTATATCTTTTACAAAGGTTAAATCCGGTGATAAAGGCGTACGCTTCGCTTCTTCAGATTCGTTCTGTCCTCTCCGTTTTGTGTAAATGTTTAGTTCAATATATCTATATTTTGTCCTTATATACATTAAACCGTTCAGCCAAGCCTAAACGATTCCTCATATTGCTTATCTTATACCAAAACAAACAGACCCAAACCATCCGCCTGTATCACGGTTCGTTTGAGTCTATCCAATTCATAATGGTTAGAAGTTATATGATTCAAATCGCGAAGCATTCGAAATGGCGTTCCACACATCGGCTGTTTCGCCGCCCATATACCAATATGCCAGTCCGGCAATCTGCCGTTGCTCACTCATTAACACTTTGGCCGATAAAGAACGACTGTCCTCTGCCCATATATATCTTGTCAAGCCGTTATTGTTGTAGCCAATTATATATTGAACCAGACTTGCATCCCATCGTCTTACAGATCCCGCAGCATGCGCACGTGTTCCCTGTTCTGACAGTGTAATGTCCCAAGAACTGGTTGCCGGATTCACTAAAGACCAGTCTCGTGTATATAACGGAAGGGCCAAAATGGTTTTGGCACGTACCACCTCGGAGAGCATAGTATCCAGTGCCTTTTCCACCCATGGAAGAGACGCCACGGATCCAGCTATCAGATCACCGTTCCAGTGTTCCTCGTATCCCATCAGCACCATATAATCCGATACAGCGCCCAGTTTGGCATAATCAAATGCCTCCGTCCAATCTGTACCCAAGTCTGGTGATACATCCACAGATACCACTGCACCCAGTGCGTGCAACGTAGCCGTCAAGGAGGTCACAAATGCCGTTAACCCTTCACGATCCGCAGGATCAACATTCTCGAAGTCCACATTAATGCCATCCAGTTTATAGGTTTTGACATAAGCGGCTACCTGTGAGATCACTGCCGCTCTGTTCGTAGAGCTGGATAACATCTGATGGGTAAGTGCCGAATCGGAACGATTCCCAAGCAATGGCCATAACTGCCTATCTGTGGCGGATGCCCAGGAGATCAATGCCGGGTCCGCGTGATCTGTTACTTTCATACTGCTGTTCAGGAAAAACCAGCGCGGGACGAGTGTATTCACTTCAGATTGTTCCACCTGCTTCTTGAATTCAGCGGTAGTGGAGTTATATTGCCACCCCAACTGAACGCCGAGTTCATCTCCACGTTGTAACTGTTCAGACCATGTTTTCTTTTGTAAGATCGCATCAAGCATGACAGCAGCTTCTTCGCGCGTTACTTGGTCATGCGGACGGAACATGCCTCCACTTCCCCGCATCAATCCAAGTTGATACACCGTCTGCACATAAGGACGTGCCCAGTCCGAGATATCCGCTGCGTCGAAATACGTTGAAGATAAAAGTGACGTCTCTACGGGCTGTTGTTTTAACATCCGAACAAGAAGAGCAGCCGCTTCTTCGCGCGTAATGGACGCATTAGGCTGGAACGTCCCCTGACCCTTTCCTTCCAGAATGAAAAGATTCGTCATGGCTGCAACGTTGCCGTAATACCAAGCATTCATGCTTATATCCTGGTAGGGATTAATGTTATTTTTAACAGGCTTCAAATCTAGCAATCTCACCGCAAACGTCGCAAACTCTGCACGAGTAACAGCTTTCTTTGGTTCAAACGTAGTCTCAGACGTACCGGCAGCAATGCCCTTGTCCACCAGATGTGTAATGGCATCCTTCGCATAACTTGTACGCGTATCCTGAAACTGTTGCTGCACGGCTGCAGCCTGAACGCCAGAACTGTACCCAACCATCGACCCAAGTGCTAACAACCCGCATAAAGCTATCTTCCACACACGTTGGTTCGTTATGTCTTTTAATCTATTATTCACATCTAAAAGCCTCGCTTCATTGGATTACGATCAATTATCATCGTATCAAATTGAAGCGAGGCCGTATGTGGTTAAATGTTGGGAAATGCGAAGCTTACTTGTGTACTTTTACGCGCTCTTCAATCGGTTGGAATTCTTTCTCACCTGGTGTTGCCGTTGGTTTACCAAATGGCATCTGTGCAACCAATCTCCAGTTCTCAGGAATGTTCCATTCTTGCTTCACTTTTTCGTCAATCAACGGATTGTAGTGCTGCAAAGTTGCACCCAGACCTTCTTGTTCCAGAGCAGTCCAGATGACCAGTTGCAACATACCGTTGGATTGGTTCGCCCAGATCGGGAAGTTATCTGCATAAGCTGCAAAATTTTGTTGAAGCTGTGCGATCACATTGTTATCTTCAAAGAAGAGAACCGTACCATATCCGCTGCGGAATCCAGTCATTTTCTCTGCTGTGGATTTGAAGGCTTCTTCATTGCCTACCACTTCACGCAAAATTTCTTCTGTGTGATTCCACAATTTATCATGTTGTTCACCGAGCAATACAACGGCACGGGATGTTTGAGAGTTAAATGCAGTTGGTGTGTATTTCACCGCTTCTTCTACGATTTCCTGGATTTTAGCATCCGAAATTGTAGATTCCTTGCTGATTCCATAATAAGATCTTCTGTTTTTCAACGCATCAAAAAAAGTAGTCATTCTTATTCGCCTCCCAAAATTTTTTATTCATTTGCCAACACAGTAACTATAATATAGTAACATACATTAGTCAACAAACTATTTTATTTTCACTAAATATATTTTCGACAAAAAGTGACAGATGTATGACTAAAGCAGTATGCTCAAATCAGCCATTGGAGCTACCCTTCACTCGCTACCCTTTTTGCGATAATCCGCCCGATATTTCTCTTCGGTAGACGAGTTGCTTTTCGTCTGATCCTTATTCTTCTCTTCCTGAGCCTCCATATTCAAATCTTCCATCGGAATTGGATCTACAGTCTGTTCCTCTTCATATTGATCAAGCAGACTTTCGTGCTCTGTCTTATATTGTTCGGGATTGTCACGGGATTGATCCTGACAGGTATCGCTATTATTCTGATCCGGTGTGCGCTGTTTCATGCATAATCGCCTCCTCTGGGTTCATTACCTTTCTTTACCTTTTATGCACGCCCTCTAAACACAGGGATAGACATTGCTCGAACCAAAATCAACAAAAAAAGCCAACCAGACAAGCTGGTCAGCTCACAGAAGTTTTCTACGATTGGCGATGCAATTGGGTACGATACAGATCCGGCGAACATCCCACACTTTGTTTGAACATCCGACTAAAATGCGAAAGGCGTTTGAAGCCGGACAAGCGGCTTGCTTCCGTCACGGTGATCTCCGGTTGGAACTGAAACAATAGCTTCGCCTGATTAATGCGACGGTCATACAGGTATTTGAATATCGTCAAACCTGTCATTTCTTTAAACATGCCGGCCAGATATGGCTTGGACAGATGTAATTCCAGTGCCAAATCATCCAGACCAATATCCTTCATATAATGGGTGTCCACATAACGAATAATATGCTGAACATGCCGCTCCTTCTCCGATGAAGGAAGTTGTTCTTCAACATCGCCCTGGCAGATACCCGCTACAAAATACAACAGATCACACAATCTGACATTCATTCGCTCCTGTCTGAACGTACTCTCACTTTGAGACAGACGATGAAGATCATGCAATAAAGCTTCAAATTCGGAGCGACTATCTCCCGTCAGATTGACTCGGCAATTTCGGAGTTCTTCGAATGGCCTCAGAACCTCAACCAGACGGTCCGGATGCAGACTGCTGCGAATGGCAGACGGATCAAAATGCAATGTACTTCGCTCATAGGCACTGCCAGGCCTCGGATGTGGTCGATGAAGAGTCAAACCATGCATTAACACCAGATCACCCGGCTCCAGATTGTATACCCGGTCTCCAATAATATACGTACATTCTCCCTCATGAAAATAATAAATCTCATAGTGTGGATGTGAATGGAATCCATCTGACTTTCCCGGATCAAATGTATTTGTGGAACGGTAACTATACTCCAGTGAAGCACTAAATTGCATCATGCTCGGCACATTCATGCACCTCCTGTTCGGAAGAGGGACGCGTGTCATGTCCCTGTAGGATATATGAAAGTGAAATTATAGAAGCTGCTTGATACTTTCTTGAATCTCGTCGATGGAGTCGATAGGTTCGAAACGTCTGACCACATGGCCCTCTGCATCAATCAGGAATTTTGTGAAATTCCATTTGATCGCATCGCCATGTAACCATTCTGGTGCTTTATCGGCCACCATCAATTTTAATAGTTTGGCCTGTATATCTGTTTCATCAAAACCAGCAAAAGGCCCTGATCTTTTCAAAAAGTCGTAGAGCGGGTGCGCCGCTTCTCCATTCACATCCAGTTTGGAGAACATCGGAAATTTCACACCATAGTTAATCTGGCAAAAGGATTCTGCTTCCGAGCTACTTCCAGGCTCTTGCTCTGCAAACTGGTTGCACGGGAAACCGATAATCTGAAGTCCTTGATCCTTGTACTGGTCATACAGCTTCTGCATGTCATCAAACTGGTGCGTATATTTACATTTGCTTGCCGTGTTTACGATGAGCACAGGTTTTCCTTCATATTGATAGAGCGGGAATCGCTCACCACTGGTTCGGGTTACAGTAAAGTCGTAGATGGTTGGCATAAGTCTAGTGCACCTCGCGATAGTTATGTAGTCATACAGCATCATATGTCATTGTTCATTATATACGAAGTTTGAACTATTGTATTGCGGAAGATTGCCGGGATTATGATTGCAAAGCTACATATATATCTATTTCATTATTGGGACTTTCCGGCTCATAACGCTCATCCCAGATTTCAAAATCATAACATTTCGGTTCATGTCCCGTCTCACCAAGATACTGTCCGTATATATAATCATATGTATCACCAATCTCTGACTCAATTCCTCTATGCGTACACGTCGCATACTGGCTGACAGGGACGTCATGACTTATCATCCCGGTTGGGACGTTCTCCAAACTGGTTACTGCATATCCTATCAGATGTGTGAACTTATCGACCTTTGCGTTAAAATCCTCATTCATCGGATAGATCTGTATCAACATGATGTTGTCATTTTTTCGATGTTGAATTTCCTTCTTCTCTCCAATAGCTTATCGTAATGGCTCTTGCCCAGCCCCGATTCGAACTCTTCTACAGTCGCTTCCAGTGAATATCCTACAACGTGAAAAGCAGGCAAAGTAACAATTTTCATTTCCAAAAGAATCGCCTCCAATGGGTAAACTCAGATCATGGATTAATTCTCCTTTTCAACAGAAAACCCTTCTGCCGCGAAAATTTACTCGTTCAGCAAAAGGGTTATATTATGGAACCACATTGAACATTGATAGCAGCTTCAGCCCTTCACAGCACTTCCAGCCACGCCCTGGATGATATAATGCTGCCCCACCAGAAAGACGATAATCATCGGAATAATGCCTGCCGTGGCAGCGGCCATCATACCGTTGTAGTCGACATTGTTCTCCAGTATAAAGTTCTGCAGTCCAAGCGGCACGGTGTACAGGTCTTTATCGATCAGGAACACGAGCGCATTCTCATAATCATTCCAGTGCCAGGAGAAATCAATGATCGCCAGTGTAGCCAGCGCCGGCTTCGCCAAGGGCAGAATCAGCCTGAAGAATATGCGCAGGTGACCGGCACCGTCGATAAACGCCGCTTCCGAGATCTCCGAAGGCACTGACAGGAAGAATTGCCGCAGCATAAACACCCCAAAGATCGTGAACATTCCGGGCAGGATCAAGGCCCAGTGTGTATTATATATGCCTACCCATTCAAACATCAGAAACTTGGGCACAAAGAGCACCTGCGGCGGCACCATCATCATCGAGAGATAAATCAGGAACAGTGTCTCTCGACCTTTGAATTGAATTCGTGCAAAACCATAGGCTGCAAACGCCGAAAGAAATACAGCACCGATTGTGCTAATTAGCGATATTTTCAACGAGTTCAGATAATATGTTGCAAAGGTATTCGCCCCACTCCACACCTTGATATGATGCTCCCAGTTCAGGCTGGAGGGTATCCACTGGATCGGGTAGGTGAATACGTCTGCAGGAGATTTGAACGACGTGCTGATCATCCAGATAAACGGCATAATCATCAGCAAAGCAAATCCGGACATCAGAAGTGTCAGTATGATCTTCCGAATCTGGGTCATAGACTCCCTGCGGACTTTAATTTTAGGTGATTGCGGAACTACAGGTGTCACGTTCGCAGCATTTAATTTCTCCATATCGAATCCCTCCCCTCCTTAATAGTGAACCCAACGTTTCTGACCGAGCCACTGCAATACAGTGAAGATCATGATGATGGCAAAGAGCGCCCAGCTAATGGCAGCAGCGTATCCCATCTCGTAGTAGCGGAAGGCATTCTGGTAGATAAAGAGCGACAGTACCGTTGTACTGTTTCCCGGCCCACCCTGAGTTATGGCCTGAATAATGCCAAAGTTTTTGATCGTCATAATCAGCCCTGTAATCAGCAGCAAAAAGGTAGTCGGGCTTACCAGCGGCCAGATCACTTGGCGTATCGTCTGCCATGGACGGGCTCCATCAATTCGTGCTGCCTCGACCAATTCTTCCGGGATTTCCTGCAACGCGGCCAGATAGATGATCATGTTGTAACCCAGCATGAACCAGATCCAGATGATATCAATCGCGTACATGGACCATTCGGTTGTCGATAACCAGCCCGGTGGATTCGTAATACCAATGCCACGCAAGAAACCGTTAATTGGCCCTGACGATGGCTGGAATAACAACATCCAGACAAAGGCGATGGCAACACCGCTGGTGATATAGGGCATGAAATAGAGGGCGCGCAGCGTTTTTTGCCAGTACACCGACTTGTTCAGCGCCACCGCCACGATAAATGCCAACCCCATCGATATTGGAACCGCTAACAAAAATACAAATGTATTTCGAAGAGCCACCCCAAACAGATCATCATTCATCATTCGGCGGATATTGTCCAGCCCCACAAAATTCGTCTCTGGGCTCATGAATTTGTAATCCGTGAACATGAGATAGAACGAATAGACAGCCGGTATAATAAAAAACAACAGCACGCCAATCATATTGGGCCCAATAAACAGATACCCGAGCCTGCTCTGCCGTTTCATCCAGGATTTATGCATATGCTCCCCCACTCCTTAACATCTGTTCTGGAATTAAGCATAACAAGATGTCCTTTCACTTTTAAGGAACATAACCCCGTTCCTGGTATCACAGAACTATGTATTTTGGCAGTGACCTTCGAGATGAAAATAACATGGAATTGTTCTATTCCTTTAGTCCGGATAGCCCTGGCTCATGTCATATCTCTAATGCTCTTTTTGGTCTATTGCTTATATAAAAAGAAAAACTGCCCCAATGGGAACGGTCTTTGGACTCATTGTCTCTACATTCTATTGATTCTGCTTCAGCCAGTCATTATGACGTTTGACCATGTTCTGTACCGTAACTTCGGCAGTCTGGTTCCCAAGGAAGAACTTTTCATACTCCTGTGCACGCAGATCGACCAATTCCTGTGCAATACTGCGGACAAACGTAGGTGTCTTATCACCATACAACACGAATTCAAGTGACTCTTTGTCATAAGAATCGGCATAATCGCCCAGCAGATGATCAATAGCCGTCTGTTGATCAACTGCATTCGAGGACGGCAGGCGGCCACCCGAGCCATCGGCATCATTCCACCATCCGCATACCATTTCAGGAACTCCCATGCGGCTTCTTTATTTTTCGACTTGGAATTGATCGCAATAAAGTCACCCAGTCCCCCACTCTTCACCATATCCGCTTCCTGTGCAACCAGTCTCGGTACAGGGGCAAAGGCGATTTTCCAATCCCGAGGGAATTCGGTCATATTGTTCGACGTGCGGATCAGCCATTCACCGATATTAATCATGGCAGACTCGCCGCCAAGGAACATGTTCTCCACCGGCATTTTGGAAGTCAACTGCTCACCAAGTGGTGGCGTGGTTGCATCCTCCTTCATCATTCCGTTCAACGTCTCCAGCCATTTGGTAACGAGCGGATCGTCAAGGTTGGAGGTTCCGTCCGCCTTAACATAGCCGTTCTTCACCAGAACGGAGTCGAGCGGGTCCACATAGGAAGCGGTATGCTGCACCAATCCGTACTTGAACCCAGCGGACTTCAGCTTGAGCGCATATTCACGGGCTTCATCCCAGGTCCAGGCTGTAGGTACGCTCAGTCCGGCCTGATCAAGCGCTTTCATATTTAACGCGAAGAAGGCAGCGTTTTCTTGGTCGGCATCCCGTAGTATTTGCCATCCACTTTCCAGGAAGCCGCATCTTCACCCATTTTCTCATCAATGTTGTAGTCGGTGAACTCGCTTAGATCCAGAGCTGTTCCGCCTTTGATGCGTTTGTCCAGATTGGTGAGGGTATAGTTGACATACAGGTCAACGTTCTGACCGGTGGACAGCGCTGTATCCAACTTCAGGTTGCCATCATCATCATTCACAAACCGCACATATTCCACCTGAATATCCGGATGCTCCGCATTCCAGGTATCCACGACTTCCTGCGGACCATTCTCGGGCGGCACCGCGCCCCACATGGTGAGCTTCACTTTTCCCGTCGCCGCTCCACCTCCGTTATCTCCACCGTTCGTCTCATTTTTACCAACACAGCCGGCAAGCAAGCCCAGCATCAGCGCACCTACGATTAACCCGGTTAATCCTTTTCTGATTCTCATCTGGTCACATGACCTCCCTGAATTGAAAGTGTACCTTCCGTTACATCGTAGCAGGGACCTTGCTGGGTTCATAAGATACATATCCATGATTTGAATGGAACAAAAATACGGATTTTACTCTACCTTGTCTAAACACTTGGGTACACATATTCCTTCTATTCATCCTGTGCGTCATGAGCGGTGGCGATATTGGCTGGGCGTGTAACCGGTCCAGCGCTTAAATATTTTGATAAAATAATTATCGCTTCCGAATCCTACCCGGTAACCAATCTCCTGTACAGGAAGATCCGTCTCGCGCAAGTATTCAGCCGCTTTCTCCATCCGTACCCCATGCAGGTAATGAATCAAGGTATGACCGGTTTTCTTTTTGAACAAAGCACTCACATAATTCTCGCCCATCATCACATATCGTGACATGGATTTGACGGTAATGTCCTGATCGTAGTGCTGTCCAATGTACTCAATGATTTTGCTAATCTCCGGATGCTTCACAACCGGCTCACGCACAGGTATGAACGGAAGATCCGTATCAGACGACTGCGCAGAAGAGACAGTAATAGAATCAGGTGAAGCTGGCGTTGAAGTGAGAACCGGTGTGGATGATGGCACTTCATGATGAGTTGTTTCTATGCGGGCTTCCGCCGAAGCTCCCAGTTCCGCACTTACTTTGCGTAGTGTATCACGCAGTGAATTCACACTCATGGACAGCTTTAGAATATAATTCGAAGCCCCGTATTCCATCGCTCGGCGTACATATTCGAACTCCCCCATACAGGTGAGCATCACAAACTTGGTTTTCAACCCGGCCTGACGGGTCTGCCTAAGTAATTCCAGACCGTCCATGCCTGGCATGACAATATCGGTCAGCACCAGATCGGGTGTATCCTGTATGATCATCGCCAGCGCTTCAGTTCCATTACCGGATTCTCCGATGACCGTGAAGCCCAGCTCCTCCCAGGAAATAATCTCTCGCACCGACTCCCGTACAAATACCTCATCCTCTACAAGCAATACCTTCCACATGCCCGATTCCCCTCTCCAGTAGTCGGCTAGTCTGAGCGCTTCTGTACATAAGGCGTCGACAATAAAAAAGGAATGCTGAACCTCACTAATGTCCCTGGCTCGGTATCGATCACTTCAAGTTCACTTTGGCCTTTGAACAATAACCGCAATCGTTCCCTGAGGTTGGACAGACCAATCCCCGGACGCGTGCGGGTTGTCTGCTGACGGCGGGATTCCGCCATTCCAATTCCGTTGTCTGCCACCTCCAGCATCAGCATGCCTGTGTCTTGCCTATAAATTTCGATGCGGATCTGACCAAGCTGCTCCAGTGGCCCGACACCATGATGAATGGCATTCTCCACCAGTGGCTGCAAGCTCAGCTTGGGCACCAACGCATACTCCAGTGTATCGTCAAATTCACAAGTCACCTCAAAACTATCGCGGTATCGAATCCGCTGGATATGAAGATAGGCTTGAACCAACTCGATCTCATCCTTTAGGTACACCAATTCAACCTGTGAATTCAGGCTGACTTCCAATAACTTGCCCAAGGAAACACACATCTCGGAAATCTCCTCATTCCCGCTGCGGATCGCACTCCATTTCATTGTATTCAACGTATTTAGAAGAAAGTGCGGATTCATCTGGGCGAGAAGCATGTGAAAATGTACCGCTTCCTTCTGGCGTTCCTCCGCCTTGAGTCTGTTAATCAGCTGATTGGCATCATCAAGCATCGTATTGAAGGTACGTGTCAGTTCCAGTACTTCCCCGCGGCTGCGGCCTTCCGGAATACGAATCTTGAGGTTTTTGCGGACAACCTCTTTCATCTTATTCTGCAAGTGCGACAAAGGGCGCGTAAACGTTGCCGAGATCATAAAAGCCATCACTACAAATGCGCCTGTGAAACCAAAAAAGGTCAGAAAGTATCGCTGTTTAAGCTCGGATATCTCTGTAAACAGAATGGAAAGTGGAATGCGGTTCACCATATACCAATCCAGTGATTCGATGTACACGTAGTTAATCAGCGTATCCGAGGCTGGATCGGTCAGATAAGCCTGTGCCGGATGAAGAGCAATTTCACGCGTAACGTCCGGGGAAAGCGCGGCTGTTTTGGATGAACTGGCTATGGTCTCTCCACTGCCTGTAATCAGGTAATACTCCTGGTTGCTCTGGGAATCCTTCAACATGGTCTGGAACCAGTAGGAGTAATCGATGCTAATTCGGGCCAATCCATATCGCTTGCCGCCGCTATCTTTCATGTAAGCATACAGCGACAACAGGTACGGGCTGGAGGATAACTCCCTGAGCACAGGATTGGTATCCCGTGCATCCCAGCGATAGAAGAGTTCTTCCGGTTGACTCGGTTGTGACTTCGCACCGCCTTGTGGAATGGTTATCTCTCCCAGCCGATCACGGAATTGTTCCAGATAGGGACCGTAAGACAGCGCTTCTTTCGGCAAATACGAAGTGTAAACGCTATCATGAAAGTCCAGTAAGGTAAAGTATACGGAAGGATTATATAGAAAAAAACTGTTGTTGATCATTTTGAACTTTTCTTCCACCAGTGACTTGTTCTCCAGCGGTGTGCGACTGTCCGGGGAGGTTAGCACACTTCTTACCGCGGAATCCTGTTCCAGAAAAATGAGCGTTTTGAAGGCAATGCTCATCTGGTCCTCCAGAGAGCGGTACATCTGGACGAGCTGCTCATGACTCTGCTCACTGATTTTTTGCTCCACCAGCGATTCAATCTGCTGATAATTGTAAACATTCAATGCACTGAACGGCAAGAGAATCAACACTACAAACGCACCGAACAGGCGGTACCTGAGCCGCTGTGGCAACCAATTCTTCCAATATGGCTTTTTCATTCCTTTGGCTCGCTCCCCTGCAATTAATGACCCCATTATAGCACCACCCTGCCATATACAGCCGGAGTTGATTGATTTGCATGGATTTGTGATATTCGCTGCCTGCATCCATGGGAAATGCACAGATATGTTCTATTGATGTTCGGAAAAACTTGATGTATCGATCGTTCGATTGAATGAATGAATGAATGAATGGATGGATGGATGGATGGATGGATGGGACTCTTACCTTACACTTGATGCCGTCTCCGATATTCAGAGGGGCTTATTCCTATGGAAGACGAGAATACACGGCTCAGATAAAATCCGTTCTCATATCCACATCTCTCGGCGATCTGCGTCAGGGTCAGACGGCTATTGGCCAGCAAGGCTTTTGCCTTTTTGAGACGAATCGCTTTCAGATAATCGGAGGGTGTCTCTTGAAAGGCCTCCCGGAACCTTCGGGTAAGCTGGACTGGACTCAATGCCAGATGTTCCGCCAACGTTCGGAGACTCACTGCCTCTCCAGCCCACTCTTCCAACATCACTGCCGCTTCAGCCATCAGAGTATCCTCCGTGAACTTCGTTTCCATTATACTGCTCTGCCTGCGCTCCCATTGATACAGCCGCCACAAATCCATCATCAGATGGGTTTTCCATCCTGTTGCAGCCTCATCATTGTCCTCACTCGCCAGACGCAGATAGGCATAGGTAGAAGCCAGACGCTTTGTATCATTAATGAGGGATTTGCCGATGGGTGGCAGGAGGTCTCGGCATCTGCGGAGTGACAACGGAACAGCATATAGTGAAATGTCAGCGGGGTTACCGTCTCTCTGCGAAAAGGAACGCGGGGTGGGCACAACACCAGATCAGCAAAACCCGCCTCTCCGCTCTGTCCATCAATCTCGTAACGAAAAACGCCCTCTTCCACGGCAAAGACCACCCAAGCGTCGTAGATATCTTCTGCCAGAGCAAATTCAGCTTTCTTCTTCCAGTAGATGTGATTAAGAAGCTCCATGACACACCTGCCTTTGTTATGAAATAAAGTATATGCTCGATGATAATATAGTGTATTTGAAAAGTAAATATATAGAACTATTATGAAATTATAGATATGAACTATGAAATCTTGGCTAAGGCTTATCCATATTCAATGAGAGAGGTGTTCGTATGAAGCATGAACTCGTTACACCGGATATCACCGTCATCGGGGGTGGGCTTGCCGGCGTATGCGCCGCCATATCTGCTGCCCGGCTGGGCCAACAGGTCGCTCTGGTGCAGAATCGTCCTGTACTCGGCGGCAATTCCAGCAGTGAAGTACGCGTATGGGTCTGCGGCGCTACCGCCCACGGGATTAACCGTTATGCCCGCGAGACAGGCATCATGGGGGAACTGTTTGTAGAGAATCAGTATCGTAATCCGGAGGGCAATCCCTATCTCTGGGACTTGATCATTCTGGAAGCCGTTCGAGCTGAATCCAACATCAGCCTGTACCTGAACACGGATGTCCATGAAGTTGAGGCCACTGGGGATGGCGAGGAACGTATGATCACCTCTGTTACCGGGTGGATGATGGGCTCTGAGCGCAAAATCCGATTCGAGAGTCAGATCTATCTGGACTGTACGGGTGATGGACTGGTTGGTTTTCTGGCAGGTGCCAAGTTTGCACTCGGCCGGGAAGCCCGCAGCGAATATGGTGAAGAATGGGCACCGGAGGTGGCCGACCAGATCACGCTGGGCAGTACACTGCTCTTTTATACCAAAGATACAGGTGCGCCCGTCCGCTATATCCCGCCTTCTTTTGCCAAGGATATCACGCAGACGAGTATTCCCATTCGCCGGGTTATTCGCAGCGGGGATTCCGGTTGCCATTATTGGTGGATTGAATGGGGCGGTGAACATGACACCGTTCATGACAATGAGCTGATCCGTGATGAGCTGTGGTCCGTGATCTATGGAATCTGGGACTATATCAAGAACTCCGGCAAGTTCGATGCCGATCATATGACGCTGGAGTGGATTGGTTCGCTGCCTGGCAAAAGGGAGTACCGCCGCTTCACAGGTGACCATGTACTCACCCAGAACGATATTATAAGCCAGCGGGAGTTCCCGGATGCCGTTGCCTTTGGCGGCTGGTCCATCGACCTGCATCCCCCGCAGGGCATGTACGCCGAAGCGAGCGGCTCGAAGCATATGCATGCCGACGGCATATATCACGTGCCGTTCCGCTCGCTGTATTCCGCCAATGTGCGGAATATGCTCATGGCCGGACGCGACATCAGCGCATCGCATGTCGCTTTTGGCACGACCCGCGTCATGGCCACATGCGCGGTCATCGGCGAAGCCGCGGGTACGGGCGCGGCGCTCTGCGCGGCCATGGGGGTATCGCCGCGCGAACTGCACGCGCGGCATCTGGCGGCGCTGCAGCAGACGTTGCTGCGGCAGGACGCTTCCATCATCGGCGTGCGCGCCGCGATGAGCTGGATCTGGCCCGGCGTGCCCAGGCTACCGCCTCCAGCACGCTGATGGGCATTGCTCTTGAGCAGCCTGGCGAGACGTACCCGCTGGGTACGGATGTTGCCCTGCTGCTGCCAGTGCATCCATTGCTCAGCGGCCTGGAGCTGCTGCTGGATGCATCCGGCGATACCACGCTAACGGTAGAGCTATGGGATACGGGGCGTAAGGAGAACTACGTCCCGCATTCATTACAAGTTACGGCGACTGTTAACGTAACAACAGGAAGTAGGCAGTGGGTGAAGGTTCCGCTCGAATGGCGACCGGAAGAACCGCAAAATGCTTTTATCATTATCCGGGCAAATGAAGCCGTCACCCTCTACCATTCCACGGAAGCACATAGCGGGGTACTGATCTTCTTCCGAACAGAAGAGAATCATGTGTCCAAAAATCTGGAGGATCATGCCACAGATCAGCCTGTTGTCTTGTGGTCCATGCAAGGGTTGGCGCGCCAGCCCTTCTGCTGTCGTACCCTCGCTGAGACTTCTGCCTATTCAGCGGACAACACGATCAACGGTTATCATCGCCCTTACGGCGGGCCTCAGCAGTGGATGTCGCAACCGATGCAGTCTGGCAAGCCGGAATGGGTGCAATTGGCATGGGAAGAGCCACAAACGGTGGCTGAACTGCACCTGACGTTTAATGATGATGTGAACGAGGATCTGGTTAATTTGCATCACCATCAGACTGCATTCCGTGTGATGCCTGAGCTGGTGCGTGATTATCGAGTCGAGGTATTGGCTCAGTCTGGCGAGTGGATCGAGATTATCAACGCTACGGAAAATCGCAGAAGAAAAATCATTCATCACCTGGATGTTCCTATGTACGCGCAAGCATTTAAGGTTATCATTCATGCGACCAATGGCAGCAAGTACGCGGAGTTGATCGAGATTCGGGCGTACGGGGAAGGTACACAGTAGGAAGACTCAAGCAAAAAAGACAGGTTGTCTTGATCATCAAGACTGCCTGTCTTTACGTCATCATGTTCATGCGATAGATTGAACGTTTTATTTTCTCCAATGATTCATACTTGTAATGATATGTACCGAATCCAATAGTTGATAGGCACTGTCCTTTTTAAGTCCAATCATCAAAATGCTTTTCAAGAAAGATAAGCTCTCTCTCATAGTGTGCAAGATGACCTTCCTCTACCATGTTTATAAAAGCGCGTTCCCCGGCAGCAGCACGATCAGATAGGGTTTGACACATAAAACGAATGCGGGCCACAATCCACTCCTTCAAGTCTGCCGGAACACCCAGACCGTAATTGGTCATGAATAATGCAATGCGATTCTTTCGAATAGCTCCGTGCAGCTCGCTAGCGTATGTTATAACACCTTTTCCATTCAGCTCTGGTGAGAAATTTGCAAGTGGCACGGATGTATACAAGGTATAAGCGATATCCCACATGCGCGGACCCGGGCCCGCCATATCAAAATCAATAATTCCTTGCGGATGGCCAGCCTTATACACCATATTATATGGCGCAAAATCGTTGTGACATACAACCTCATCTTCAGTGATATCTGGATATCTGTTCGTTGATTCTGATGTTGTTGTAAATCCAATGGTCGCATCATGATAACTTCTCAACAGTTTAGCGACTTCAATCAAAGATTCGTCTGACCACATATACTCTTCCAGATCGGGATAATCATTGCCTGGAACGTGTCCGTCAAGATAGGAGAGTATTTCTCTTCCCTCTTCATCTACTCCCAGATATCGAGGAGCATGATCGTATCCAACTTTTTCGAGATGCACCAGCAGCTCCTGCACATAAGGATCAGGTCTGGCACTCCGGCGAACTGTCGCTCCGATTCTGACAACCTGATTCACATTACCGCCCGTTAATACTTCCTCCTGTTCGGACACTTTCATTCCTCCTCTAGCTACACTTCCTTGCTATGCCTATGATTACGATTTTTCTTGTAACTCCCCGGAAATCCCGCAACCAATAGTATGAATCCCACGAAGAACATGAAGTATACAAGCAAACCTGTTGGATGCTCGTTCGTCTGAGCGAACTGGGGTACATTGGTTCCTCCCGAAGCATATCCTGCTTCTACTATAGCAACAGATACTCGAATTGAGATTCTTTCTATTGTCGAAATGAACACACTGCCAAGCATGAGTATCACACCCAAAATTTTATTGATATTGTTCATGATACACCTCCTCCATCAACCATACACCCTATTGCATACGCTTTATCCATTAAGTGTCTTTCGATTCTCCATTCCATATTCCTGCATTTAAGTCCAAATATGTTCCATCTTTAATCTCATCATAACAAAATAGCGCCGTCATCACTGACGCCGCTGTTAATCCTCCCCGAATAAGTTACGTAGCCACCACTTGGTGCAGATCCATACTAATTTCGAAAAAGACTGACCGTTCAACATAATACAGATCATATATCTGTTCATTTCTATTAATCCGCTGATAGACTTCTGGATACAGCTCATTGGCTAATTTCACATAAGGCAGTTTTTGGACCGCTTTTCTGGATCTTATATTTTGCTTGCGTATCTTCATATATACCGTTTCAATGTCATGTTCTAGAAACAATTCCACAAAGAAAGCTGATTTGGCTCTTTGGCTATACCCATTTCCGAAAAAGGTGATCCAATCCATGTCGCTAAAAAACCAGTATGCCGCTCAATATGATACAGATCAATCGTCCCAATAGGCTGTCCTGTCTCATTCAAAATGGTTCGGGAAATTACTGTCTTTTGCTCTTCTTCGGCCATCAATTGTTTCGTGAGAAATAGATACTCTTCATACGATTGATATAGATAACGAACGTAAGGCGAAACCGCGGGGTCCCTCATTAAGCTGTACAGTGAATGGCATTCCTGCAAATCACGTTTTTTTAACATTCTGTCTACCACCTAGTCCTTTTAGTTCGCTATATCAAGCAAATTAAGTATATAAAAGCTATTGTGGAGTTTAATGAATTCTGTATATGTCTTATGTAAAATGCATTGGCAAATGTTGTTTTAGATCACCTTCCGGTAGCACAAAAAACGGCATGTCCCTTTTGCAGGAACACGCCGTTTGCACGGATTGAGCGGGTTCGTCTATTATTGCATACCTTGCATGATCGCATTAATGATATTTTGTTGCGTCACGGTATTATTCTGACGGTTAAACAATGCGAATCCATGTTGACCGTTATATCCGTTATCCCAATAAACAGGAACCATTTTGTATTTCTTGGCTTTTGCTGTAACTGCTTTGGCGTAAGCGGCGCGATATACATTGTTGGTGGAATCGTACGACGTTTTATCAATGGAACCGAACTCACCAATCACTACAGGATAGCCTTGAGTCACAAATTTATCGTACATGGACTTGAACTGCGATTCCAGATAATCTTCTTGTCCCCAAGTCGACTTTTTGGAAGGATTCGTTGCCGTTGCCCCCCATTGCGTGATATTGCCATTTTCCTCACCAGCGAAATCCCACGGAGAGTAATAGTGTGCCGAGATCATGATTCTCTTCTGTGAGCTAGGAATTGCAGAGGATCTGTAATTATCTGTCGGAAGAGCAAAACCATAATTACCAACAGTGTAGTCAATATTGGTGTTCCAGCCCGGAATCAGCAACCATCTGGCACTGTTGTTACCTCCAGTCTGACGAACCGTATCCACGAAGATTTGATTGTAGGCGTTCAGATTGGCATAATACGCCGAGTTCGGGTTGCCATAGTTGCCGTCGAATACTTCGTTCATGGATTCAAAGATAAGACGATCATTATAGTTGCTGAACTTGGTAGCAACCTGCCGCCACACCTTTTATACTTTTCTTTAATGGCCGTCTGATTGCCACTATTCACGAGCAGCCATCCACCCTGTACAGAATTGTAACCATCGCCATGAATGTTGATAATGACATACAGACCTTCATTGTAGGCATAATCTACGACTTGTTGAATTCGATTCAGCCATGCTGCATTGATTGTATAATTGGGAGCGCTTCCAATGTTGCTCAAGTAGGAAATGGGAATACGAATCGACTTGAAACCCGCCGCTTTTACCTTTTTGATCAACTCTGGAGTCACTGTAGGATTGCCCCATGAAGTTTCATTCGGTGTGCCGTTCACGGATGCTTCCAGCTGATTGCCCAGATTCCATCCTGCACCCATCTCAGCCACAATTTGCGAAGCGTCTGCTGCGGATGCTTTGGGACTCCATCCGGTGAAGGCCACCGCAGCCACTAACATAATCGCCAAGCTGCTGACGCCAAATTTTTTCCATTTTTTGAACATAACCATACCTCCGCTTATTCTATTATTTTTTAACAAGCAGTGCAGTTAATCTATTGATACAGATTGAATGATTCGAGAATCCATGCCTCCTCTCCCTATCGATCAAACAAATGAAATTGCCGTCTTTCATCAACATAATAACACATTTATGGAAAATAAAGCGATATATCCGATCTTTTTTTTACTATTTATTACAAAAATCTTCATTTAACTATCTAAGTTGATTGCATGAATTGGTTCTCAATATCAACAAAATAGCATTGAACTTTCTACTCTCCATACATCTTAAAACCGCTCATTCAACCACTTGACGAATTTCTCTTTCTCCTCAAACTGCGGGTAATGCGCTGACTCGTTGAATACTATGAAGTCTTTGATCGGTGCATTCAATACATCAAAATAATCACGTGCTGCATTCGCCGTGGTCATATAATCATATTTACCCATCACAAAATAAGTGGGAATCTCCAGATGATCAACAACATCGGGTAAATTTTGATCAAATGCTTCCTTCAGTAAGATGTCTTGTGAACTGAACATCCCTGTATAAAAGCGAATCATATCCAGCCCATTGTATTCGGGATTAAAAAGGAAGCCTGAAATATAATCTCGATTCTCACTGATGAGTCTGGCTGCACCTCCATACTTTTGCAACAATATTCTAGGTGTAAGTCCTGTTCCTTGCTCGATCGAGTCTCGAACCAGTTCCAATTTTTGTACGTCCTTGATGTTACCGGCCTGTTTCGCTTGTTCTAACGTGTACGCCGAGCTCTCCAGTTCGCTCTGAAACGTATTAGCCATCTGTCCAATACCTATATAAGCTTGAAACTGAACAGGTGCTTTAGCCGCAGCTTTCATCCCGATGTATGTACCAAATGAATGACCGATTAATATAACCTTCTCTTGATTTAACTCCTTAGATACAACATCACTTAAAGCTATCAGATCATCTACTAATACATCTGTTGTCAGATTCGAGTAATCCTCAAAAAAATGATAGGACTTTCCACTCCCACGTTGATCGTAATGCACCACAGTAAAGTGCTGCTCCAGCTCTTTCTGATACTTTCTTACGTAAGGGATCTCCGAGCATCCCGGCCCCCCATGCACAAAAATCAGGATAGGATTACTTCGATCAACACCCCTAATCATGACTTCGTGTCCTGCACCGTTAATTTCGACCTGCTCTATCCTGCTGATGCTGTGCTCACCTTTAATTTTGGGTGTCCATGTGGGAAATATCAGAGCTACGATAATCATTAAAATGATACTCAATAAGCTGTACTTGAGTGTTTTACATATTTTTTTGCGCATGTAATGCTCCTTCATTGATAAGTTTCATATGTTTCGTATGTAATTCTGCCAACAGATCCTTTATCGTAACGGATACAGCAATTCAACGGGTTCTTTCATCAGTTCTTCTTGGAAGATGTAATTATGATCGGCTCCTACAATACAGAGGATTCGTTTTCCTGAATGTGCTTCAATTGCATTTTTGACTCTTTGAATCATAATCTGATTACGGACCACCCAGCGAAAGTTCTGTGCCTTGGCATTTACCTTATGCAACCATTCATATTTTTGTCTGGTTACGCGATCGAACTCTTTTGAATTAAAAGGAATCTCTCCAAACCGATACGTCTCCCATTTGCTCCGCAAACCAATGATCATCCTGTTGTTCAAGTTCCTGGCGTTCCTCGCCCGAATAACCGTTAAACGGATCAAAAGCATTCCACACATCCAACTCAAACCAATCAATAGGGACAAATGGGATATTATGCTTCTCGCATAAAGGAAATACCAACTCCCAATATTCACTGGCCGGTTCTCCCCAGTATCCTCTATCCTGTCTGTCCTTCAAATGCCTCAACCAACTCTGTGGATGAACTTCACCGCAAATAAGATCTGGCTTAAACTCAGTTATCACATTCTTGTAAAGGGAAAGCGAACAATGATATCGCTCCCTGAGTTCTGGATTATGAATGGTGCCAAGTATGCCAACCGATGTCATGTGCCCAGCTCCTTTATCATGTGTATATCTTTCGGCTCTTTGTCGTAGAGTTCTTGATCAATCTCACCAGTAATCTGGCTGCCCTGGCTTCTGTAAAAGGATACTGCCGATCTCGTCTCTGTGGAGGAGATATACAGATCTGTGCGCCACGTTTCTTAGCCTCTTCACCTAATTGGTTTAGAATACGTTTTCCAATACCTTGTCTTCTGTACCCGCGTGTGACATACATCAAGTCAACTTGTAATTGATTTTGTTCTCTTCCTCTAAGTTGATGTGCCAGCACTCCAAATCCAATTAATAGATCGTCAGCAAACGCGCCATAGGCCATGCCACCTTGTTCTAATTCGTAGACGTATCGATTTTGAATCTCTTGCAAAAGCTTTTCATCCCAGTTGGAGCACTCATGATCTTGTTCAAGCTCAACCAATCGGTTCTCTCTCATTTCATAGATGAGATCAATATGTTCCGAGCGATCTATTGCCTGCAGTTGATTCACATCATCCAGGGTCAATGTTCTATACGTTATCATGGTCGTTGCCTCTCTCCTTTATTTTCAAAACAGAGTTCTTCAAGTTAAATCAGCTTATTGTAACTACGGGTAACTCATTCACATGATTTATTTCGATGGTGTATTTCTTAAGCCCATCATCGTTCTCAAGTCCATCCCATCTTTCCGAGAAATGATAAAACATATCCCCGAAATTCATGCCTTCAGGTAAAACATCCACAAGCTTTATCTCATCAATTTCCGAATCGGGTAAGCTACCGAGCGATATAACCTCAGCGTACGAGACCATACCAAAGCTCCCATTCCATTCATATACGCCATAAGGTGTTAATTCAAATCGTACTGCGCCTGTCTCTTCATAGAGTTCTCTACTTGCCGTATGTAAGAGGGTTTCCCCTATTTCTATGTTGCCTCCCGGGATCTCCCAACCTCCTCTTTTTCTATTTTTTATAACAATGAATTGATGGTTGTATTTAGCGACCACAACTGCAAATTTGATTAACGCTGGATCAAGTTTATCTAGATCATACCATTGGCTCATCTCATTCCTCCATTCTCTCGTGAGACCAGTTAAATGTTTTTATATCCTGCAGTTTCTCCTCCTTCGGTAATCCTCGATTAATGCTTGCTAACGTTCTTTTCACTCTCACTTACAACCTCTTGCAAATGACGTTCAATCAACTGTATCACTTGTTTTTTATTCTTCGTGATTATTGCAGTCTTACGGTTTTCGTTAACTGTACATCTAACTTCTTCTATATTATATTGATGGTTCCATTTCACAATCATCTTGCCTAAGTTCTTGAATGACTGCTTGTAATTCCACGGCTGCAAACCCATTCTGGACAATACAAACCTCTTGATAATTCGATAATCTCTAATGAAAACATTGGGGGCTAATATAAAAATCAAATCCGCTTCCTGAATGGACTTTAATGTCCAATCTTTGCACTGTGCTCCTTCTATGATCCAAGCCTCTGAACTGACAATAGATTGCACGGATTCATCCCTCACACTTTCAGGGTATCTCAGATTTTCGGCGCTTCTGTCCCAGATGAGATTGTCTAATTCATAGGAAGGAATACCGTATTGATCCGATAATTCTTTGGCTAATGTTGATTTCCCGCTGCCGCAAGATCCGATAATTCGAATTCTCATACACAATCTTTCTTCAACAATGCATAGATGACATTATCGACAAATCGATTTTTCCAATAATAGTTTTCTTTCAAGATGCCTTCTGCCCTGAAACCAATTTTCTCAAGCAACGCTCTTGATCCCTCGTTCTCTGGCTCTACAAAGGCTTCAATCCGGTTTAATTCAAGGGAGTTTAATCCATACGCAACAATTGCCTGAGCGACCTCGGTCATGTGACCCTGATTCCAGAATTCCGGTGCTAACTCATATCCCATCGCGGCTTTATAATGTTGTTTCATCCAACCATGAAATCCACATGTTTCAATAATTCTGTTGTCTGACTTCAAAGCAATTCCCCAACGGATGACCTGACCATGCTCGAATCGTTCATTCCATCTTTGTATGAGTTCTTCTGCTTGTTTTATATTCGTAAAACTTTCTACATCATAGAACTTTGTAACTTCATCTGAAGAGAAAATTTGAAATATGTCTTGCGAATCACTCTGTTTAATCTCTCTTAATAGCAATCTTTTGGTTTCTAATTGAGGAAAAGGAATCATATTCACTTCACCTCAATGGCGTAAACCCCAACATTTTTCCCAATGATGTCTACGTCCTTCTCGTGTTTCATGCCATTCTTTTGCGCGACTTTCATAGAACCCACATTGCCCTGTTGAATTAAAGATATTAATCGTCTCTGATTCAAGTGATCCAAGCCATAAACTTTCCATGCTTTAGCTTGTTCATATCCGTAACCCATTCCCCAGTATTGCTCGATAACCCAGTAACCAACTTCAAGCTCATCAGTGCCTTCAATGATTTGAGGAATCAGTCCGGAGGTTCCAATCAACTTGTTATCCCCTTTATTGAATGCGAGGAACAGCCCTTTATCGTCTTTGTTCCAGTTGATGAACTTTTCCAGGCTTTGCATGGTTTCTTCCTTCGTCCAGGGACCTCCATGTCTTATAAATCTCATCATATTCGGCTCACGTGTCATCTCAAAAAGAAAATCAAAATCATTTTTGGTATATCTCCGAAATATAAGTCGCTCTGTCTCTATCATACTCTCATCTCCTTTTTCTTATATTTCACTTCAAAATCGTTTGTTCGCGATCTACTGTCGATGTGAAAAATTTTTGTCTAGTTTCTGCTATACACCTATCTCGTCACGATCCCCGATGTAATTTTCATGTTTGGGGCATAGGTTAACCACGAGTTCTCATTAAACTCCTTAGCAAATACACTCTCTGCTTCATATTGTCTATTCGCTTCTTCTGAATTCAGTCCTCTTTCCATCAATTGAGTAACAACTTCATGTCTGGCATTCGGTTCTTGTCCCAATCCTTCTTCTTTTAATGCATGAAATAGTTTTTCTTTATCTAAAGCTACCAAGTGTTGATCTAAGAAGTTAACCTTGTCACTCACCCGGCATTCTACATTTCTCAAGCCAAGCTGGCTAAGCAGGATTGGAATCTTCATACCGATATTTCCATCTTTTCCACTCCGTTTGCAATCCTTCTCAAACAATTTTTGGAGTGAACCCAACTGAATCATCTTGGATTGTTCAAGTCCATGTAATTCATAGTTGGACATATTAGCAATCCAATGGGGTTCAAAACATATTATTTTACCCTCATCTACTACACTTTCGATCATCTTCTGAAGAATGGTGATCGGCTCTGTCATATGTAATAAGAAGGCATGACTTATTGCAATATCGTATTGCCGTTTCACTTCTACTGTTTCAATGTCATCTACAATAAAAGTCGTTTGATAAGAGGTCTTTGAGAAAATCTCTTTGGCCTGCTTTATCAATTCCTCACCCTTGTCTAATCCGGTATAGGTTGATCCTTCGGGTAATAGAGGAAGTAGCTTCAATCCGAGATAGCCATAACCACATCCATAGTCGATAATATCTACTGACTTTTCAATCTTCCATACACGTTCAACCAAAAATTCAAGATAATCATCGTTGTAATACAGCCAACGCGTATTTCTCAGATATTCCATTTGGTCATCCCAATCGTAATCAGACAGAAAAGTCCCTCCTTCATACGATGTAATCGTATTCATAAACATTCAAATATCACGAGTAGAAGGGCTAGAGTGTGTTTTAAACTTCGGTGATTTTCTAAGGAACACAGGACGTCCTATTCGGCCTTCAAGTCCTCCTTTTACATTGTAAGGAACCTGAGACATCTTATTTCCTAAAATCATCTGACAAAAACGCTACAAAAGGCTATTTATCCCCTTATAGCGTGTCTCAGATTCCTTAGATTTCGGAGAGCGTCTCAAATCCCCGAATAAGACGTCTCAGGTTCGTTAGAAAAATTACTTAAGTTTTACTTGCGACAACAGAGGGGTGGTCTAGTTCATCTCAAGTACCTTTATCACCAGACCGATAGTTTTGTCCTCGTATCGTTCTCATCAGTTAAATATTCAAGAAATTCGAATCCTTGTCTACTTATATGATTATATAATTCCTCGACTTTTTGTAAATCTTTACAATAAACTGTGACGTAGATACTATCAATTACAAGAAGAACCACTTGACAGTCACTTAACATATAATCTTCATAGGTGATTACATCTGTTATTTTCACAGCTTTTGGAAATGCTTTTAAATTCGCAAATATCAAATAATACTCGTTGTTATCAATAATTTGTTGTAATTCTTCTCCATTCATACCAATAATCATATCTGGAAAAAGTTCATCCCCTAATGTATCGTCCTCAATGAAATAGGATTCTTCTCCACCAATAAACCAATCGTAATTAGATACTCCCATTGGTCTTAAAATCTCCCCAAGAAAGCGACCATAGGCATTTGGTATTTCAAAACGTATTCCTCTGATCATGGTTCACCCTCTTATCATTATTACAATTCGTAGCATAGTAGCATGCATTTATTTCAATCGATACTTCTCATTATTTATAATTTCACTGACGATTTCAGGCAGTTGATCTTCTGTAAAATGATGAGTATACAGCTTGTTATCTGCGCTCAAATTCAGATGATTTTCATACTCATCCAGCAGAAGCACACTTCTTTCTTTCATTTGATATTCTGTTGCTCTTAAACGGTCTCTATGAATAACGGTCTGACGATCTACCATTAATACAACATAGATTATACGAACAGGATAGTCTGCCAAATCTGCCATTAATCCATCGACATCTTCTGGAAAGGACACATAATCCAAAACTACATCGTATTTATACTCCAATAAGTTTTTCACTAGACTAGATATATTTTTCCACGTTAAGTCGTTTGTATCCTTATCCAGCCAGGGTTTACCTCGCCCTTTAACCGGAAAGTGACTAACCGCATCTCCAGAGATGTATGCACTTCTATCTAAAGTCTGAACCAGCAGCTTGGAAGTTGTAGATTTCCCTACTCCTGGGGGGCCAGATACAATATATAGGTTGTTACTCATTTCGTATTCCCCTTACAATATCTTTTGGAAACTTCCAATATCCAATTTTCTATCAAATTTATATCCGATCTCTTTAAACAGAGCACATTGTTCATAACCATTTTTCTCGAATAATGATTTACTTCTCGTATTCTCCATGCAAATCGTCGCAATTAAGGTATGGAATCCTTGTTCTTTTGCAGCCCTCTCAATAAAACGAAGTGCTTGTTTGCCCAAGCCTTTCCCCAAAATATCGGGCTTCAAATATATAGTGACTTCTCCGCAGATGTCGTAAGCCTGCTTGCTCTTATATTGGGTGATCAGAACATAACCCACCATTTGATTGTTTTCAAGAATTACGTAAGTTTTATACCGCTTATCCTTGTTCATCACAGAGGATCTAATCTGATCAAGATCTAATTCCTCCGTATGAAACGAAATCGTTGTATTCCTTACATAATAGTTATAAATCACTCTAATTTCAGGAAGGTGCTGTTCGGTTACCTCTTCAAAAGTCACTGTCGTCAATTACCATCCATCCCCTGCTGTTCGTTTTTTCCCAACCATACTACATCTATCTAAAAAATCCGAAATCACTGCATGCTCTCTAAATCAGCAGGTAGCGAAAATTCCCTTCTTCATTCGGTTCAAAATCATATGTATGCAATACGGCGTCCAGATTTAACTCACCGTAAATATGAGGATATTCCCTGCCTTCATTATACAGATCTTCCCATATAACTTCTGCTTTTATTTCGGAGGTATCCAAGCAAAGCAGTACTAACCCCTTTATCCCACGGTAGTTATAATTAGCCACAGCTACAATCTTATCTACAGGTGAACAATGAATGAAACCTTCCTTTTTCAAAGATGCTGCTGTGTAAACCCCATTAATCAACGCGACTTCCCAATCTTTTCTTAAGAGTGCATGTACAATCATCATCCTTAATCCCTCCTTATTAGAAAACATCATTATTTGGATAGGACCTGCTTCAATATGAGCTCTATGATTTCACTGGTCTCCAGATGATCAGTAACAATGTGGGTTTGAAATCGTTCATCCTTGAAAGCTTCAACACACTTGGGTGCTTGTTGATACTGCCAGCCGCCCAATTTATCTCCGCGTTTAGCCAAACGATGATAAATCGTCTCTTCTGTAGCCGTTAGGCAAAAATGATGAATGTCCTGATCGATCTCTCTCATCCCGTTATAGATGTAATCGAAGTTTTCCTCTTTATAAATGGTCATGGGGATGATTAAATGTTTGTTGTATTTCTGCTTTACTTCTTTGGCCGTTTTTACGGTTAGAATTTTCCATAGTTCGATATCTTGAAAATCATCCGTCCGTTCCTTTTCCTCTCTACAACTCTCCGGAAGAAGTTTTCTCAACATATAACCTATTTCTTCAGGATCATAGATCATGCTGTTGGCAATTAAAGGCTGAAGTGCTCCTGCTGTAGAAGTTTTTCCCGAACCAAATGCTCCATTAATCATAATGATCATTGAATCAATTCACTCCTATTCCATAAATGGCTTCAATATACACCAGATTCTTCCTATCTGCAATTTCATCCATTATAAGTGTTTTCTTTCCACTTTTGTGTTACAAAATGCCCAAAACAGGATGAAATCCCATGGGATCAACCCAACGGGATTTCATCTTAGTGCATTATTTTTCAATTAAACCTGCGATAATTAATTTATTTCCAAGTAATCAATGTACACGTCCCATGTTCCATCATCTGCAGTTACAACCAGCTGAATCTCCTGGTTTCCGGTACCGTGACTAATATTATTGAGGGTATACACCGCAGGACTGTTTCCTCCGAAGTAAAAGGTCCCCTTGGTCTGTCCACCAATCTTCAGATCAACTCGGGCCATGTTGGCATTGTTGGAAGCTCCACGTAGTGAAAAATTGTGAGTGCCCGTTGCAAAATACTGCGTGTATTTAACCAGATCATTGTTAGCATATAGGGCCACACCATTGAAAGGAGAACTGATATTGCCGGTGTATTGTCCACCTTTAGTCATATTCTCCGCTTCCACTTTGGTTGTGTTACTCGGGGATTGGTAGTGCTACCATCCGGTGCGACTGCCCGACCAGTAGTTGGTGAGATCATGCCAGAGCAGAGGCCACGATTCTTCAGATTTTGAGCAATCTGCGGAATCGCCTGAAGTGTTGTCTGGTACTGATCATGCATTAGAATGACGTCACCACTTTTCATCGTGTTCACAGCCGCTACAATCTGAGCTGCACTGGCGCCATTCCAGTCTTGGGAATCTACGTTCCACAGTACCTCCGTCAGGCCATTTTGGGCTACAACGGATTTCAAGGTTGCGTTAGTCGCACCGTAAGGAGGTCTGAACAGTTTAGGTGAACTCCCGGTAATGGACTGAATTGTTTGCTGTGTGCGTGTGATCTCTAACGACATCTGAGCGCTGCTTAATGTTGTCATATTCGGATGAGTATAGGAATGATTGCCAATCCACATGCCAGCTGCCACCTGAGCAGCAACCAGAGATTGATTATTTTGCGCATTTTGCCCAACATTAAACATCGTTGCCCGTAAACCAGCCTGCTTCAAGGCGTTAAGTATGTTTGTTGTATTCCCGGATGGACCATCATCAAACGTCAGACCTACATAACCATTCGGACAACTTGCATCTGCTGCACGAGCGTCAGGCACCGCCGGAATGGAAAACAAGGTACCGAAAAGTGCGAGAGATATTACCACCTTTGCCAACTTTACTTTAAACATCAAAATACCTCCTCATATTATATTCACAGCACAATACTTTCTACACTCCCTCTCTTTATCGAACTTCCACCTCTCAAAAAAGCGCTTTCAAATATATCTGGTCCTCTGCGTACTTTCTCTCAGATATGCACTTTTGTTCAAGGTGAATTCAGTATAAACGATACCTATATTTAAAGTAAATTCAATTTTATCCAAAATGTTCTATTTTTTTGCTAGAATCGCCTGTTGTACATCTCCCTACGAGCACTCTCCTGTGTAAAAATGTCCTCCGGGGGCACCATACGTTTCGGAAGTGTTCGTCCTGCAATAATTTCTTTGGTAGCCTGCATAAGCTGAGGGCCAAGCAACGGGTTACATTCCACCACAGCGTTAATTTTTCCACTGGCCAGAATTTCAAGTGCTTTGCGAGAGCCGTCCACCGAGACAATGATAATGTCCTCTCCCGGCTTCAGCCCAGCTTCTTCGATCGCTTGAATGGCGCCAAAAGCCATCTCATCATTATGGGCAAAAAGGACCTGTGGCCTTTCTTCTTCCGGAACCTGAAGGAACTCTTTCATCACTTGTTTACCATTATCCTCCATAAAATCAGCGGGAGCACTTTGTGAGAAAATGATATCTGCTCTGGTGTCCAAAATGCTTCGAAATCCCTCACCACGCTGGATGGAAGGCGTAGAACCACTCGTGCCCTGCAGTTCGGCAATTCGTATCGAACCCGGATGATTACGCATCCGATCCAGAATGTACTTCCCTGCCTTCACCCCTTCCTCATAGAAGTCCGATCCAATCGTTGTCACAAAAAGTGAAGTGTCTTCCACATCGACTGACCGATCTACAATGATCACGGGTATGCCTGCATCCTTGGCCTCCTGAAGAATGCCATCCCAGCCCGATTCCACAACAGGTGCAATGGCAATGACATCCACCTTTTGCCTGATGAACGACCGAACAGCCTCGAACTGTTTCGTCTGAGACTGTTCTGCATTTTTTATCACTAGGGAGATTCCCGATTCTGCCGCAGCATTGCGTATTGAGGTGGAGTTTGCCAGCCGCCAGGCACTCTCTCTGCCGAGTTGTGAAAAACCCAAGACAATCGGTTTCGTAGAGGTATCCCTTGCCACTGTTGATTCCATCCATTCCTCAACAGAAGGGAGAGTTTCCAAGTTGTTAGATGAGATGGGAGAAGGCACAGATTCAGACTCAGGTGTTGTGCAACCGACAAGCAGTAGCAGCAGTATGAACAAGCACACCCCATTCACATATCTTCTCATTCATGCTTCCCCCATCCCTCAATTAGTCTCTACAGCCACCGATACAGAGCAACTATTGTTATATCATTATTCAATAAATTTTGTTCAATATCAGTCATTCGCCCATTCTTTGAACTTAATGCAGTGATTTCGAAGACACTCGCCGGCCGCTCAGAAGTCGTTGGAACAAAATAAAGACAAACAGCATCAGGCCAATCACAATCTTGGTCCACCATGAACTGAGCGTGCCTTCGAAGCTAATTATAGTTTGGATAGCCCCCTGGATCAACACGCCAATAAAGGTTCCCGCCACATACCCCACACCACCTGTTAGCAGAGTACCACCGATCACAACAGCCGCAATGGTATCGAGTTCAAGACCCATGGCGTGTAATCCATAACCGGATAACATGTAGAAGGTGAAGACGACACCCGCCAGCGCGGAGCACAGACCGCTGAACGTGTACACCAGGATTTTGGTACGTGCAACCGGCAGTCCCATGAGCAGCGCGGATTGTTCGCTTCCGCCGATAGCGTAAACGTTGCGTCCGAACCGGGTATAGTGTGCCAAGTAAATTGCCAGCAGTAGAATGACCAAAGCAATAATTACATTAATGGAGACAAAACTGCCGCCTGGCAGAGAAATTTTTGCCTGTGCAACCTGCGTGTAAAATGGATTCGTAATCGTGATCGTGTCGAGACTGATGACATAACACAGCCCCCGCGCCAAAAACATGCCGGCCAGCGTCACGATGAAGGGCTGAATTTTAAAATAGTGAATGATTGCACCCATGACTGTGCCAAACAACGCACCCATGACCAACACCATGGGTATAACGATGGCAGGTGACCAGCCCTGTTTTTCGATTAGACTTGCACTAATAATGGTTGTCAACGCAATCACAGAACCAACCGACAGGTCGATCCCTCCCGATACAATGACAAAAGTCATGCCAATGGCTGTGATAATCAGAAATGCGTTATCAATGAGTAGATTAAACAGGACCTGGGTGGAAAAGAAACCCGTATACCGGAAAGAACCTATGGCAAACATCACGGCCAGCAAGCCGAAGGTGACCAAGACCGGGAGATACTTACGATTAAGAAACATGGCGGTTAACCCCCTGTTCGGCTGGAAACTTCCGTTTTTTCCAACGAATTATCATGGAATTGCGGAATGAATCGGATTGAATCAAACATACGGCCAGTACAACAAAGGCTTTGACAACCAGTGTAACTTCTGGTGGTACACCAATCATATAGATCGTCGTTGTTAAGGTTTGAATAATAAGCGCTCCAACAACGGTACCCATGAGATAGAAACGACCGCCATTGAGCGAAGTCCCCCCAATAACGACAGCAAGAATGGCATCGAGTTCATACCACAGACCTGCGTTATTTCCATCCGCACTGGACACATTTGAGCTGAGAATAAGCCCGGCAATGCCGGCACACAGACCACAGAAGACATACACCGTGAGAATTACCGTTCTTGACCGAATACCTGCCAGTCGGCTCGCACTCGCGTTACTTCCGACCGATTCGATAAACAGTCCCAGTGCCGTTTTTCTCGTTAACAGCGAAGCAACCAACAGAACAGTCAATACGATGAAGATGGAAAAAGGCAATGCCGCTAACGAACCTGCCCCGATATAAGCGTAGTTCGCGTTGGATACCGTAATAATCTGTCCGCTCGTAATTAATTGCGCAATCCCGCGTCCGGCTACCATCAGAATAAGCGTTGCAATAATGGGCTGGATTCGTGCAACCGAAACCAGCGCCCCGTTCCATATGCCCAAGATCAGGGAGAGACCTATCGATAATGCAACTGCACCCAATACAAGGCCAAAGGAACTCTGATCTACTCCTCTGCTGATGCTCATACAAGCCACGGCACCGGAGATCGCTACAATGGAGCCCACGGACAGATCGATACCTCCGGTCGCAATCACCAGCGTCATGCCGATCGATACCAGAATTAAAGGTGCTCCGAAATTGAGAATATCAATCAAGCTGCCATACAGATTTCCTTCACGCATGACCAGAGAGAAGAAATCCGGAGAGTACAGCAAATTAAAAATCAAAAGTAAACCAAGCATACATAACGGCCAAAACAAATGATGTTTACGCATCTTGCCCGCCATTCCTTCACCCCCTGCCATTGCTTTCATAATTTGCTGTTGGTGGATCTGATCCCCGCTGAGCTCTTTCACTTTTTTGCGGTCCCGAAGTACGGCAATCCGCTGGCTAACACGAATCACTTCTTCCAGCTCGGACGAAATGAACAGCACGGCCATACCCTGCTGAGACAGAGAGAGCACCAGTTTCTGAATTTCGGTCTTTGCACCAATATCAATGCCACGCGTAGGTTCATCGAGAATCAAGAGATCGGGATTCATCAGCAGCCACCGTGCAAGCAACACCTTCTGCTGATTGCCTCCGCTCAGATTTTTAATTAAATGCTCCGGGTTTTTCGGGTGGATATTTAACAGGTTGATGTACTTTTCGGCGATCTCATCCTGCTTCTTGCGTGAAATCGGTTTGGACCAACCTCGCGTAGCCTGTAAAGCCAGAATAATGTTCTCCCGGATGGTCAGATCATCGATGATGCCTTCGGTTTTACGATTCTCGGAGCAAAAGGCAATATTCTGATCAATCGCATGACGCGGCGACTTGACCGTACTTCCTGTATCCACAACGAGCAGCTTGCCTTCGTCCGAACGATCTGCACCAAAGAAAAGGCGAGCGATCTCGGTTCGACCAGACCCCAATAACCCAGCCAAACCCACGACTTCTCCCTTGCGAATATCCAGATCGAACGGCTCAATTGCACCTTTCCGTCCAAGTCCCTTGGTGGTAATTAACAGTTCGCCCGACTTGTTCTCGATAACATCCGTTTCCTTCGGAAGCTCCTCCAACACTTCAAGCTCCTTGCCGATCATCTTGAGCACCAGTTCCATGCGTGGAAGTTCTGCGGCTATGTACTCTCCTTCCAATTCCCCGTTACGGAGCACCGTTAGACGATCCGACATCTCGTATACCTGATCAAGAAAATGAGTAACAAATAGAATGGCGAGACCTTCATTCTTTAATTTGTGCATAATTCGAAACAGTTGCTGAACCTCGTTTTTGTCCAGACTGGACGTGGGTTCATCCAGTATGAGCACTTTTGCCGAGATGCTGAGTGCTCTTGCAATCGCAATCAGTTGTTGAATTGCGACCGAGTAGTTCTGTAAAGGAGCCTTAACGTCGATGGACAGATGTAATCTGTCTCGCAGCAGGTTCTCCGCATCTTGGTTCATTTGCTTCCAATTGATTTTGCCAAATCGCATCGGTTCCCGCCCGATATAAATATTCTCAGCGACCGTTAAATTCGGGCAGAGATTAACCTCTTGGTAAACGGTACTGATTCCCGCCTTTTGTGCTTCGAGTGGACCGGAGATCGAAAGATCACGGTGATCCATCGTTACCGCTCCTTCGTCAATGGAATAAACGCCAGTCAGAACTTTAATCAGCGTCGACTTCCCCGCTCCGTTCTCACCCATCAGGGCATGAATCTCGCCTGGAAATAAGCGAAAGCTGACACTGGATAGCGCTTTAACCCCGGGAAATTGTTTCGTGATGCCTGTCATTTGCAAGATGGGTGCTTGCTCGGCCATATAACCCTCTCCTTTGTTATGGAAAAAAGTCATTTAGCGACAGCCTGGTCGAAAAATGACTTTTCGTTGTTATACGAATCTGCTTTTAATATTCGCGTGTTGGCAATGCTTCTTTGGCTTGTTCCGATGTGAACGTGGTCTCGTCCGTTACGATTCGGGCTTCGATGTCTTTCCCGTCCACTACCGCTTGAACCGCTTCCATTAATTGAGGTCCCAACAACGGATTACATTCGACGATAAAGTTGATCTTGCCATCAGCAGCAGCCTGCATTCCATCCTTCACAGCATCAACAGAGATAATGGTGATATCTACACCTGGTTTCAATCCTGCCGCTTCAATGGCCTGAATTGCACCAAGTGCCATATCGTCATTATGTGCATAGAGCACATCTATTTTTTTATGTGCTTTGAGGAAAGCTTGCATAACTTCTTTGCCTTTGGCACGTGTAAAGTCACCCGATTGTGAAGCAATCACTTTAAGCTTTGAATTGGAAGCAATCAATTCCATAAAGCCCTCTTGACGGTCATTCGCCGGTGCGGAGCCTGTTGTGCCCTGCAGCTCCACGATATTGATCTCCTCTTGTGTGTCCTTGTATTGGTCACTAAGCCACTGACCTGCTTTGCGTCCTTCTTCTACAAAGTCGGAGCCGATAAAGGTTTTGTAAAGGGTTTTATCCGGCGAATCCACAGCACGGTCCGTCAAAATCACGGGAATGCCTGCATCCTTCGCTTCCTTCAATACGGTATCCCAACCGGATTCCACTACAGGGGAAAAGGCAATCACCGTCACCTTCTGCTGAATGAAGGATCGCAACGCTTTAATCTGATTTTCCTGCTTCTGCTGCGCATCGGAGAATTTCAAGTCATAACCTGCTTCTTTGGCTGAATCCTGAATTGACTTGGTATTTGCCGAACGCCAGCCACTCTCCGCACCAACCTGCGAAAAACCGAGCGTAATTGTTTTGGCGCTGGCGGGTGTACTGCCTTCTCCGCTCGATGAAGTTGTATTATCGGAGCCTGCTCCTCCATTCGTACTGCTACATGCCGTGCTGACCAGCATCACCATAGCCAACGTTATGGCAAGTCCCCACTTTTTTTTGATTCGCATGTTGTGATCCTCCCTTTTTCATTTCACCTTGAGGTGTGACCACATTATAGAACGCTTTCATTCCAAGCTTATATGGAGTTTCATGCTTTTTTAATGTAATCATTTGGCAATTTCAAAAATAGAGTTCCAAAAAGTGTAATTTCTTTGTTTAATGGTGTAGTATTTAGCGATTCTCTTATATATTAGAAAATCATGTTATACTAATGGTACATTTATGATCCCTTCAGATGGAGTGGAATACGTTGAAACTCATTCAGTGGATTACTTCAAGCCTCAGGCTTAAATTGCTCAGCATGTTTATCATCCTCAGTTCAGTACCACTGATCGTGGTTGGATTAATTTCGTACCACAAATCCTATACGGTCGTATCGAATCACAACAAGGCCTCGACACAACTGGTCGCTGACCAGCTTGCCAGAAACATTGACATCTTGTTTGAGGATACGGAACGGCTGCTCGAACTGGGCAAGAACCCGCAAGTGCTTCAATACCTGTATTCCCAATCGGAATCTTATCCGGAAGCCAAGGCCATCCTACAGACGTACAATCTTTACCGGGAAACCTACAAGTATGACAAGGTACTTAATATCTCCTTCGTGAATTTTTATGGAAAAGGCATCAGTGAACGAAAAGGCGTGTTCAAGCTGGAACGGAATCCGCTGCGTAACCCGTACTTCAAGTATCTGATACAGTATCCGGATGCCATTCTGCGCATCCCTCATTCTGCAGCCTATGCCGAATACAACAGGCTGGATGGTTTTGCTTACCCTAAACAGAATGCGCTTTCAATTATAACCACGGTGAAAGAGCGAATTACGCATGAGGTCATCGGATTTATCGTGATTGATTTAAATGATGCGTTCATTGATGATTTTTTGACGAGCACTCCCATTAAGGATTCCGGTTTTTTCTACATTAGTGATCAGCACGGAAATACACTCTTCAGGCCAGATGCCACCCCGGCATCCATAACCATGATGGATCAGATTCGATCGATCCCTTTACATCTAGAGCATGACAGCTTTATCCTGTCGGCAGGATCCAAGCCCCAGTTTGTTGTATACAGCACCTCTAAACAGACCGGCTGGAAAATGATCGGGGTGGCTCCCTATCAGGAAATAATTGCAGAGGCCAATAGCATTCGCCAATTGATCATTATTACCGTTTTGTTAAGTGCGTTCTTTGCGATATCGTTATATTTTTTCCTGAATAATCGACTGATTCTTCCCATCCAAATTCTGATGAACAAGATGCGTAAAGCTGCAAACGGTTACTTGGAAGCCAAAGTCACGCCACACGGTTCGGACGAAATTGCTGATCTGGGCAAAAGCTTCAATGTGATGCTGGATAAGCTCAAAATGTTAATCGAAAAGAGCATTCGAGAGAATGAACAGGTAAAAATCGCTGAACTACGTACGCTGCAAGCTCAGATCAACCCTCACTTCCTCTATAACACATTGGAATCCATTCTATGGATGGCTGAAGCAGAGAAAAAAGAACATGTAATCCAGCTTGTGCAGGCCCTCTCGAGGTTCTTTCGTTTGAGTCTGAATAAAGGCTTCGACTGGGTATCCATTCAAACCGAGCTTGAGCATGCGCGCAGTTACTTGGTCATTCAACAGATGAGGTACCACGATATTCTCACCTACGAGATCAGCGTGGATCGTGAGCTTCAGGATTATCCCATTTTGAAAATGACCTTGCAGCCCTTGATTGAGAATGCGCTCTACCATGGCATCAAGAACAAACGCGGTCAGGGACTGATATCCATACACGGATATATAGAGGACCATAGCATCATTCTCACCGTACAAGACAACGGAATCGGCATGTCAGCGGATCGATTGGCCCAATTACGTGAAGAGCTGGAGAAGCCGGCAGGTTCCCGTTCCCCACAGGATGACGATCAGGAAGGCGGATTCGGTCTGCTCAATGTGCACCACCGGATTCGGCTCTATTTCGGCCCTGCTTATGGTGTTGAAATGGAAAGTACGTATATGGAAGGAAGCACTTTTATGATTCGTATCCCCAGAAGCAAGGAGGTTAATCGTTGAAAAAGGTGATGATTGTGGACGACGAAATTGGAATTCGGGAGAATATACGCAGTTGCATTGATTGGGAAAAGGAAGGTTTTCACTATTGCGGGGATGCACCTGACGGTGAGCTGGCATTACCTTTAATTCAAGAATGGGCTCCGGATATTCTGATTACGGATATCAAAATGCCATTTATGAACGGATTGGAACTGACCTCCATCGTTCGCACTCAACAACCTGATATCAAAATCATTATCATGAGCGGTCATGATGAATTCAGCTATGCACAGGAGGCCATCCGGCTCGGTGTGACCGAGTACTGTCTGAAGCCCATTAGTGCAGCAGATCTGATCCACATGCTTCATAAGGTCAGCAAACAAATGGACGAAGAACACCAACGCATGACAAGCCGGACGATCACCAAAGAAAAACTGCTGGCCGATCTGTGCGGAGGACTCATTGGCACAACCGATGCGATTGAATCAGCCAAACAACTCTCGCTTCCTCTCTCAGCCAGGTATTATACCATTGTCATCATCGACGTTCGATTAACAGAGGATTCCCGGGACTCGGAATCCTTGATGAAGAAGCTGATTCCAATATTAGAGGAAACCCGTGATCCCCTTGTAGAACTTCTCCCTTATATTCAAAGCCGGACGCAACTTGTGCTTCTGCTCAAGTATAACGCCGATGACAGCATCTCCGTATATTTGGAGCGGCTTCGCGGACAGGTTCGTATGGAACTTGAGCATATGTTCAAATGTAAAATTATTGTGGGCATAGGCACTCAACAGGAACGTCTGCAAGGCATTCATGTCTCATATCTGGAAGCGGAGGAGGATAAGTATATTACCCGGCTCACCCTTCAGAACAGAGCTTCTCTGGGTGAATTCCACCTGGATGAGCAAACGACTCTTTTTCTCGACAGGAATTCGTTTCTTGAATTTCTCAAAATCGGCAGCTCCAATCTGCGTGACCCTTATGTGCAGGAGTTTGCCGATCCATTACAGTCTTTCGACTGGAAGTCCTCATCATATGGCTTCTATCTGTTGAATGATCTTACGCTGGAGTCGTTTCGGCTCGCGAATCAGCTGTTCCGCATGAGTGACCATTCGGATGAGAGCATTACTTCCCTGCAACAGACCATCCGGGAGATTACGTGCTGGGAGGATTGCATTCAATATCTGTGTTCCCTGCTTGACCTGTTATGGGAGAAGAGAGCGTGCTCCGGGAAATACAGTGATGTCATTGATCAGGTGAAAGCCTATGTATCTCGTGAATACAATAACGATCAGGTTTCGTTGAAGATGATCTCTGCACATGTCCGAATCAGCCCAAGTCATTTAAGCAAGATTTTCAGTCAGGAGACTGGTCAGACGATAACGGAGTATCTAACCCGGATTCGAATCGGCAAAGCCAAGGAATTGCTGAAAACGACCAGCCACAAAACCTTTGAGATTGCTTACAAAGTTGGTTACAACGATTCTCACTATTTTTCTAATATATTCAAGAAAGTAACAGGTTTTACGCCAAGAGAATACCGAACTCAAGGAACCGAGGAATCGCAAGCCAGACTTTCAGAACTAAGAAAAGAGCCCATGTATGAATAAAGCCAGATGTGCACTTTTACTCACACTTATACTGCTGTTCCCGATGATTCTCTCATCCGGTTCCGCACACATCGGCCCACAGCAAATGGCTGCAACACGTCCTGCAACTTCACCCGCAGAGAAACCTGTAGCAAGCAAAACTTTCGGAATTATATATCCAATGACATATCCAACGTATGAGATGATTACGAAGGATGCAACGGAATATGCAGGCGAAAACCATATCACGTTAATCGTAAACGCACCTGATGAAGCCAATACTGAACAACAGGTCCGTATCATGGAGAATATGATCAAACAGCATGTGGACGGAATAGCGATATCTCCTGTGGACGCTGCTGCACTTACACCTGTTATTAATGCAGCCCACGCCGCGGGTATTCCCGTCATTACATTTGAGTCAGATGTTCCATCCAGTCATCGAATCGCTTATGTGGGTGCCGATAACTATCGCACTGGCCAACAGTTTGCGATAACGACCACACGACTTTTGCATAATCAGGGCATGATTCTTGTCGAGAATGGTTTGCAGGAGATGCAAGGTTTGCAGCAGCGGCTTAATGGATTCATTGACTATATCCGCAGTGAAACAGACATCGAAATCTTGGAGGTTCGTTACCATCAAGGGAATGAAGATCAAGCCATGTCCGATATGGAAAACATGATTCAAGCTCACCCTCACTTCAATGCCATTATCGGGCTCGATTTTGTTTCGGTCTCTGCCTCTACCCTGATCTGGAAAGCAAAAGGGCTTAACCGGCATTTAATCGCGTTCGGTGATAGCCCGACCAGTGAGAACGGGTTGCTGAACGGTCAATTATCTGCCGTTATTTCACAGAATGAAGGAGTCTGGGGCGCCAAAATGATGGAAACCTTGTTACTCGCAAGCGACGGTGAGCCTGTGAAGGAATTTATTGATACGGGGATCATTGAAATAAATCAGGAAGGAAGTCATTAAGGGGATGTCCGCCTGTCATTCAGATGACAAGCGACAATCCCCATTTTAATTTTCGTACACGTCGTTATTACATCCGTTCATCAAGTGTTTCTCAAGAAAGATGACCTTTTTCTGAGAATTGCTCATATCTACTATTTACATTTAAGCTTGATAATGAGCCGATCCAGAATGAACCCCACTCCGCCTGACAAACCAAAAAGTCAGCTTTTTCACTATGTTCAGCATGACGAGTGGGTTAACCTCCCTCTCAAGTGTATGATCCCTTTTGAGAAGCTATTTTTTCCATTCATCCTCCAGAATGCTCATCTCGATCAGATTCCAGAAGGTATCTTCATATCTTCTCGCATCACGAATAAGTCCTTCATATACAAAGCCCGCTTTTTCATAACATCGGATGGCCGAGGTATTAAAATCAAATACGCCCAGACTGATCCGGTGTAACTTCTCCTCTTCAAATCCAATTCGAAGTGCCTCATCGATCATTTGCTTCCCATAACCTTTACCCTGATAGGGCTTACCGAGAAGCACCTTACTGATACGCCCTGAACGATTATATCGATCGATACCGCCAAGAGCAATATGGCCCACAATCTCCTGAGTCTCTTCATCCATCACTTTATAAATGAACTTATTCGAAGTGTTCTTATCATTTGCATCTTGCAAATAATCTGATAGCTGTTCCTTGGAAAGTGGATATTGAAATCCCGGTCCGGCCCACTGGAGCAGAAACGCTTCATCTCCACTCCATTCGATTAGTTGATCAAAATCTTCCGGTTCAAAGTATTGGAATGTAATCAAGTTGATCTGCCCTTTCTTTTTTTATGTCATATCATAACTTATTTCAGTTCTCTTGTGTCATCATAATGATGAGTTTCATCAAACTCTTTATTTCTTGTATTTATTTCACGAATGGAGTTCTGAATCCAATTCATTCTAGCTAATATAGAGATAATTCCACCCAAAATGCATATTGCACCTATCCAATAATTTAGTTCAAAATTCACTTGATAATCACTCGGAGTATAACTGCCAGCTGCTGCTGACTGGAATGCTGCATACCCTAACTTCGGAATCACCTCTTCAATCATCTTTGAGATTGTAATAATCACAATACCTAACATGATAAAGAGCCATGAGAAAATAATGTGTACATGTTTCAAAGCAAGCACCTCCTCTACAATCCAAATCGCGTGAGATTTAGCCTCTTCAATCCCTCATGCTAAACCTTTGATATCTGAGAGTTCAGGAGTATGTTTGACAAGATCAGCTATTCCATAAGCTGCTTCTGCTGCTAAAGCCGCTTTAACTGCCTCAGCTCCTCTTGTCTTCCAGATCGAATATATCATTTTGGAAAAACCATATGCATTCATGCGGTGACCACGTTCCTGTATCTGCATGAACAATTTCACACTTTCCTCATACCTTTCGATATCCGATAAAATACAGGCCAAATTGTTCAACGCAATGTCGATATCTCTCTGCGAATTTCTTGAGACATTGATATCCTTCCAGCTACCGACCACTTCGTCTTTTCTTGAAATAGGGGGCGCTCCAATATTGAGGTCCTCAATCCAGTCCATCGTTTCGTTCACAAGAGTTTCGACTCCGACGACGTCCCCGGCATGATAAAGCCTGGTCATACGCTGTTTGTTGTATGTAATTCGGGCAAAAAGAATGTTGGACCATGTCTCATCTTCTTGTATGAGCTGGTTCATATTTTCAAGCACACTGTCCATCTCACTGTATCTCCCCAAAACCCAAAGCGAACCACCCAAAGCCCGATGGCTCTCGAATCGAACACCTCGGTTGGTATCCAACTTTGGGGCATGATCACAAGCATATTGGTACCAATCCATCCAATGATCAAAATAGTTCCCCAGAGATAATGATAACGCTTGAGTCGAATCCGAAACGATCCAGTGTAACTGCTCGGGAGCGAGGTTTTCTTTCCCCATTCGAAGAATGCCCGATGATTGGCATATAGAGGTTCAGGCTCTCTTAACAAGGCGTAACCATCGGAAACATTCCAGAAGACCCAACCTCGTTCATTGACAGATAGCTTGCTGGATTGTTCATATTTTTCAGCAAATCAATCATACCTTGATGATTTCCTTGCACTACAGTTTCCTGGAAAGCTTGAGCGATATTCATTCCCATCCTCCGTCTCTTAGGAAGCTTAGTCTGTCATAGACAGTGCCCGAGCACTGAGCAAGTAGTGCTTATTTCAAACGTACACTGCTCTTACAAGGGTTTCGTACCGCAAGCTGTAATGAAATTCATCATGGCATAGGCTTCTGGTGAATGATTTATCGCATCAGAGGCTTGTTGCAGCTGAGCAAACTCCTCTGAACTGATCACAACTTTTTCAGCAAAATGTACAAAGCGATTAAGATTAAACTGCTGCTTAAACCCTTCTATGCCTAACAGATCACTATGTTGAAGGACAGAATCAATGTCAACATCGATGTATCCGCACCCTGAGAGGAGACGTGGAAGACTTCTGCCAATGATGCGATTACCGCCGTGTTGTGCCACATACTCCGAAATTTTCATTAATACCGTATGCAATGCAGGAACGTCAGGATTCACAGCTCCAAAAACGCCGTCATCCACATCAATAATGGCAAGGCGACCGCCGGGTTTAAGCACACGATATATCTCTTTTGCAGCTTCATCAGGATGGTTCAAGTGAAGAAAAATAAGTCTCGCCACGACAAAATCAAAAGAATCATCAGGCAGATCCATCTGGTAGATGGAAGACTCTACAAATTGCAATCGCTCGGAAGGAACAGCTTTCAGCCGTTCTTTGGCTTGTTTTCAAACCATACCATTCCAGATTTCGGAACTCTTTGGGCCACCCCATTAATGCCTGTATCTTTAACCTCTCTAATTCCTCTTGTAAACTTAACACTGCTGTTTGGATACTGTATGTTGAACGCGAATCACTCATATATTCCCTCCTGTTCTTTAGTATCTGCGGTGAACTGTGCCAAGTTGCTGCCCAATTGTATAATCCTTGCTCACCAATCCGCCTGTGGCCTGTCCCGTTCCGCAGCCAATCTCAAGAATGGAATCCTCTTAATTAAGATTCAGGTATGTAAAAATATCATCAAACATTTCACTCGGATAGACGGGTCTATATCGTTCATATTCATTTGTTACGAGATTAAACGTTTCCTTATTTTCCATTTCAGCAACCCCATTTCAATTGTGATTTTCCCATAATACATTGACTAAACTTACCATATATTATTATTATTGATAGTAAGAGGGTAAACCTTCCAATAAGAAAATGATGATAGTTTAAGTTTAAATTTTTTATCCTGGAGGACTGGGGTGTTCTTGTGAAAAGTATATTTGATACGATGAATGCTGCTGAAATTAAAGAGCGCATGGATCAGCTTAGTGAAAAATCCGTCCCTGAATGGGGCACGATGCAGGTCTCTCAAATGCTGGCTCATTGTTCAGCATTTCATGATATCCCCTTAGGGAATGCTTTTCCACCTAGAGGATTACTTGGGAGACTTATCGGACGGTTCGCAAAACCAATGTTTTATAATGACAAGCCCTTGCCCCATAATATGTCTACGATCCCGACAATCATTATTGACGACCAACGACAGTTTATCGCAGAAAAAGAAAAGCTTGAGCAGCAGATTAATACCTTTCAGCAAGGTGCATCAAAAAAATTCTCCCGCCACCCCCATCCCTTCTTCGGAAAATTAACAGCCGAGCAATGGGGTAAAGGCATATACAAGCATTTAGATCATCATCTCAAGCAATTTGGAGTTTAGCGGTTATGTACCGTCTAAATTAGCAATGACTCAACTTCATTAACCCAATCTCCTTCCTCGTCAGCCAGTAAAGTCTTCCAACCGAGTAGCTTAGCAGAATGTAAATTCTTCTCTTGATCATCTATAAATAGAACCTCTTCTCCAGCTGCCAGAAAGGTTTCAACCCGTTGGTATATTTCAATCTCCGGTTTGCATAAACCCACTTGATTAGAGATGGTTACACTTTTGGTAAATGAGCTTAAACGGCTCAGATTCGGCTCAATCCATTCCTTGCAATGATTGCTGAGTAGATGGCTATCGGCGGATTCACTCCATCGCTCAAGGTATTGAGCTGCTGGTAAGGGAACAATTGAATTGGTTAAGATGTCCTTCGCTCGGACAGCACGTCAACGACATATTACTTAACAAAACACCTGCGATATCTAAAACGATCTGAGGTCTGCCTTTCATTTTATCGCCTCCCCAAGTTCATCTAATGCGACGTATAACAGGCCTCAAGTTACTTAAAAGCATCATGCGGAAGTACAGCATGTACACCCTTCACGCCATTCACAATTTGGGTGATACGCAGGTCGATTACCGCGCTTCCAAGTGCAATCGCTTCCACGCGCTGCAAGCCGTATAACTCCCCCATCAGAGTGAGCATCCCGTCTAATGCTTGAACGGTAGCCTCATTCAGATCTTCATGAAAACCGAAGGTAAGCCAGCCGGATGGCGTATGTGCACGAGGATTGGTCAGAACCATATCATCAATCACGTTGATCGTAATATCCACAACCTCCATTGCACATTCAATGGCCTGACAACTGACTTCACCATCTCCCTGACGTGCATGACCATCACCAATCGCGAGATAACCACCGTCTACAGGAATAGGTAAGTATAATTTACTTCCCTGCACCAGTTCCTTGCAGTCGATGTTCCCTCCACAATAACGTGGCGGCCAAGTCGTATGAATTCCTCCAGCTTCAGGTGGCATTCCCACTACACCCATGAACGGAGAGAGAGATACCGTGAAGGGTTTCCCGTTTATTTACAGGTTCCACTCATCGTGTGGCGATCAAGTGTCCAGTTCAGCGACAGTTCTTCAACCTCTGTTAGATGTAACTTCTGATTCTGCCAGTTCGGATATCCCCCAGCGGAAGTAAATCCATAACTCCCGGGCACGATTTCATTGAAAACGATCTCCAATGTCTGTCCTTGCTTCGCCTCTTCAATATAGATCGGACCGATTAATGCATGACCTCCATCTTTTTCACCTTGTCGCTCAAAAGGTTTCATGCGTTCCGCATAACTCACCCCGGTTCCCCAGCCCGCATCCAGCGTCTGAAAACGAATGGAGTCACCAGATTTCACGCTCAACATGGGAGTTACCTCATTGGTAAATGACCCAATCAGACTTTCTTGAGTTAGTTCAATCGTATGAGTACTCACTACAATCCCTCCCTGGTTTAAGATACGTATTATATTCAAAGCAAGCCACATGCTGCATCCCATGCTGCCTCTACAGGCTAAATCCTTTATGCTTCGAGGTTGGCAAGGTATTTCTTCAATGGTTCCATATGATGCTGATCATGCCATATAAAATCTTTCAGGTATTGAGGAATATAAAATACGTTACCCTCTGCGTCCAAATACGTCTGATGAAGTTGCTCTTCCGGTAGCCCTCGAATATCATTCATAATTTTATGGAGGTACGTGATAGCCTTATTTACAATTTCCGACGTCTCTGTGCGGGAACCATACTCAATAGCTTTGCGATTAAACTCTTCAAAATTGATATGTTTCAACGTAACTGCCTGCTTCAAAGCAATCTTCTCAATCGCTTCTTTGTAAAAATATCGATCCCATAACATGATGTGACTTACGATTGATTTTATCGTCCATTTCCCTTCTTCCATACTGGAATTCCAAATCTTTTCTTCAAGATTAGTCAACCTTCTGACAAAGAGCGTCCATTCTTCAAAAGTTTGAAGCAAAAGTTCAATCTCTTTGGTCATAATTACACCCGCCCTTCTCCAAATAGTCAAGAAGCTGGAACACCATGCTCATGAATGTCCAGCTTCGCAATATCATCTTCACATATTTTTCAATGGTTCTTGATGGGGCTCGAACAGCGCTGTGATAATCATCTCGGCACATTCCTCAGGTGTATGCACACTCGTATCCACCGAGTAACTATACTGAATGTCGGAAGCCATGATTTGATGCTGCTCATCCGATTGCTCTACTCTGCGATCCCCACGTTCGATGTTCCGCTGACGGCAGATATCGAGGGGGCAATATAACTCAATGATATCCAGTGGGTACCCTTCAAAAATCTGTTTGACTTGTTCATAATGCGGCGCAAGCTCCGGTCTTTCCACTAGTATGCCATCGATCAGAACATGCTTGCCATGGTCGGAAAATACTTTTGCCGTATGATACATCATTAGAATCGCTTCACTCAGATACTTCCAGTAGTCCGTCTGAAGATGTTTATCACCGATCGTATTTTCAAATAAGTCATTGGCCACCACATAGAAAAACGGATCATCGTATGATTGCATCGCCTCTACAATTGAAGTTTTACCAGAGCTGGTTACCCCGTTCAAAAATATAATTCTGCCTTTTTCCATGATGATCATCTTCCTTTACTTAAGTAAATTTTATAAATGTCATACAGCAGCATGTGCTACGTGTGTTTCATTGATTTTTTGAGCAGCATGATCTGGCCAATATGATAGGCATTATGAATACATAGATTAGATACAACTCCCCACCATGGCGCATTGAAGTAGGAAGGGATTTCTTGGGTCATTTTATGTTCTTCGCTATCTTCAAGCGCCCTGTTCCAATCACTAAAGACGGTTTTCAGTCTATGTAATGTCTTACTCCACTCCACTTCATTCAAGTTAGACAGATCTACGGCAAATGTATCCTCATTGTTCACTGTATGCTGCCCGTCGACCTGTTCGGCAACATATCTCTCAAGCCACTTCTCGTTCCAGAAAATAAGATGATTGACGATCGCCCAAATGGAGTGATCCCCCTCATTCTTTACATAAGCGGCCTCCGCCGCATTGAGGTCTGTTAATATATCATGCAGCGGGATAAACCAGCTTTTGTCATGATAGCAGGCGTTCATTTGGTCTATGAGAATCGCTTTATAACTCATCGCTACACCTCCCGCAGATTAATATAAATATTATGCGTTCATGGACTTCGCAATCTCCATCACGAGATCTTCTGACATGTTTCTGCCAATGATCTCGTATTGCAGCGCCTTCCCATGCACATCCTGTTCGATCCATATCAATTGGGAAGCTTCGTTAGCGAAAATATAAAATGCTTGGACGCCACGTATAGCTGTTTGTTTAACCGAAGTTCCACCATGATCAGGCAATGCGATCCGGTTCTTCGTTGTCCCAAAAATGTTAAGTGTATACCCACCATATTCTTGATACGTTATGCTGATGCCCACAACCTTCTTATTGGGCTTCAGGTCTCGTATCACTACATTTCTGCCTGATCTGTTGCTTTCTTCAATCATTTCATCGATTTCTTGGTGAGTTAAATTATCAAATCCATAAAAGACACGAATGGCATCTATACCAGAATCAATCGGAAATTTCGGCTGCCATGGAGAATAAAGCTGTTGCAATTGTTCCAAACCATCTTCCCATGGAATGGCTGCATAATTGCTCTGTTGCGTAAATTGGTTCTCTGTAACATCTGCAGTGTAAATTGCCTTCCCCTCACCAGGCTTTAAGTCAATGACGATCCGATCAATCGCATGTTCACTACGTATGGATTCAATTTGAATTTTTCCAAGTACATCTCCGCTTTTGTTCTTGATCTCCATTGTTCTTTCACTCCTTTTTTTCATAATACCTTTCGATCTTCATGCAATAGAAGCTAAGCCCTGCAAAAGATAAAGCAATCATGAGGACTCCAAATATGCAAATGGTCCGCAAGATATCCTCGTAACCATAACGTGTCGTTTATTCGCCTGAGATAAAAACCTTTTGGAAAATCATGATCCTCCGTAAGGGCTTCAGATGCTATGGTGATGGAGCCGGACGGAGCTTTGTTGTCCTCTGAAATATTGGTAGAACACATCTCAGGCTGATCCAAATATTGCATTCTTAGATAAGGTCCTAACTCAACCGGACAACATTCCAACCCCAGATCATTTGCTCTTCGAAAGAGATCAAAAGTCGTAGCCCCATCCGAAAATCCAAGTTGTCTGACGGTCAACTCAACCGTTTGCAAGCTTTGCTTCATACTGGAAACTATAAATCTCTCATCATTTAACAACTGTTCTCCATATTTATTCAACGATATAGAGTGTTTATCCAGTTGCTGAGTAAGCTGTGGCTTTGTTAAGCCGCCAATGTCTACAGTTCTTATTTCAACTGAACAGTCAGGGTATACGTTCTCACCTTCAATCAATATCCGAACCCCCTTAGTTCTGAATCCGTTTACATAAACATCATTAGGATTCGGCCCTCATTAGAGAATTTAAGACTTGGTTTAACGTGTCCTATCGGCAAGCGCACTTTTCCAACCAAAGTTGACCACCTCTCCATTTCTCTACTATAGAACCAAATCATATCCAATATAACCCACAATGTTCCATTTGCGAAGTGTAAAAACGAAAAAGAAACAACCTTTATTCTCAGGCTGCTCCTCTATTGAACTTCTCTCCTATTTGTACCTTCAGCCGTTTCACCTGTAAATTTCAGTTCAAATTTGATGGCATTTCATTCTCTTTGATCAACTTATAGTCTGCTGTGTAGGTACCTTTGGCGAGCACTTTTAAAAGTGTGCCTTGATCGAGTCTGGTACTGGTGCTGAATACCACTCGTTTCGTCTCGCCACTTTCGGTGAACCCCTGCTCCCTGTACTTATATCTGCCCTCATCATCTACAGGTTCACTTTGAACCTTAACATATACATATTCCTCTTTCATCATTGGATTAAACCGATCAAATGGCTCACGCATGAAGATATAGAGACCAGTCATCATGACGATCACAACGAGACAAGAAATGAGGATTCTTTTTTCATCATTTTTCCTCCTTCTATAGAGCATGGATAACGATATTTTTGTAATACCGAATGGTAACGACCGTGAATACTAAATAAATCAAAATGTATGCTGCCATACTGATTAGGATCGGGGTAAGCATGCTAGCGGCGATGAGGATAGAACCTACCTTCAAGGCAAAAGCAGCGTGTGTTAACCCAATGACCAGAGGGATTAAATATACGAAGAGTTGTTTACGAATGATGCCTTTCATGATGTCGTCTACTTGAAAACCGAGTTGTCGCAGTGTACGATACTGAGTTTTCTCTTGCTCTGCCTCGGTCATTTGTTTAAAGTACAAAATACTTCCTGTTGAAAGGATAAACACCAAGCCCAAAAATCCGGCAATGAAAATGAGGAGTCCAAAGTTCTGACGTGATCCCTCGTATGTGGAATAAAAGTCCCTGAGTAACAGGTCACTTTCCACGCTCGTTCGAAAGATATCCGAAGCGATATCTGTTCTCTCCGCGTCCAACACGTTAAATACTTCAAATGTCACCAACTGTTTGGACTCATCCTCCTGAATGCTGTCTCTCATTCGCTCGAAGGTTTCTTCATTGACTATTAATTGATCCCCATGAAGAATGTAATTCATTACATTATTAAGCACAGACTTGGAGACGGGTAGTAAATTGGTTTCATCATTAGATGCATATTGGACTTCCCAGGGAGATGAAATCTCCAATCCTTCTATAATGGCCCGCGAACTATGATAGATGGCCTCACCATCTTGGGGACGTTCCAAATCTAATCCGACCTGCGACATCTGCTCTGCTGAGAAAAGCAAAAATGGTCTGTTCCGGTGGCTTGGTTTTGAATGCTGATCCTGATCCACCCATGCACCATCAAATCGAAGGGCATGCACTTGATGAAATTCAAATTCAATCTGTGCATCTGCTAACTTACTTGTGATCACAGCAGCTTCCTCCGGCATATTTTCCACTGCAAAATCAAAAGGCATCGATAATCGTACATCCTTTTCAATGGAATAATATAAGGAATAGGACAGGGAAGTCATCGTAATGGTCATCGCGGACAAGATCGTGATTAAGGTTAGTGAATTGGCATGACCTTTCATTCTGTGCATTAGAGATGCGATCGAGAGACTATTAACCAGCCCGAGGTTCCCGTTTTGCTTTTTCCGATAAACATAGAGTATCCAGCTAATCGTCGTGTGAAAGACGAAATAGGTTCCCAGTATGGTACTACCGAGAACAATTAACATGATAAAAACCAACGTATCTGCATTGTACCCAATAAAGGTTGACACATAATAACCAAACCCGATAAGACCTATTCCGGCCCCTCCTAAAATGGCTGACACGATGCTTGGACGTCTGACAAAACTTTCATGTTGATGATTAGCCTGAAACAATTGCAGTAATGTACTGCGATATACCGTCCATAGGATCTGTAAGGTTGTAACCGCGAGCAAGCAGGTAAATACAGCAATCGTTTGAATAAATGCCTGGCCAGAGAACGTTAATCCGAACTTGGCATCAAGCCCTAACAGGTTCATTAACAGCAAGAGAAAGAGCCGTGAGAGCATGGTTCCAACGAATGTTCCGATCAACAAGGCCCCCAGGCCAAGTATGGTGTGCTCCAGAATCAGTACTCGAGCGACCCAAGCCTTCGACAAGCCAATGAACTGATACAATCCGATTTCTTGACTACGCCTTCTGATAAAAATAGTTGTCGCATACATTGTAAACACAATGGTGATCAGAATAAGCAATATGCCTGCGATCTGAAAAGCCGTTGAGAAGTTTACACTGGTTTGAACGGTTTCCATGACGGTTTGATCATTTTGTAGAGTTGAAAAGATAAAATACAAGCTGATGCTGAAAATCATCGCGAAAAAATAAAGATAATACATCTTGATGTTTTTCCGCATGCTGCGCATCACCAGTTTCCGTATATTCATTTCGGGCTGCCCCTCCAAGAACCGCCTGCATATCCAGAATGTCTTTAAAGAACGTTTCTCTCGTTTTTTCTCCCGGTACAATTCAGCAAAAATCTTGCCATCCTTCAGAAAAACGACTCGGCTACAATAGCTGGATGCCAGCGGGTCATGTGTAACCATAACAATGGTGACTTGCCGGGACTGGTTGATTTCATGTAAATTCTCTAACAGATTAGAGGCTGATTTGGAATCCAAGGCACCGGTAGGCTCATCTGCAAAAACAAGTGAGGGCGAGTGAATTAACGCTCGTGCCGCAGAGGTACGCTGCTTTTGTCCACCTGAAATTTCAGTAGGATACTTATCCGCTAATTCCGTAATACCTAAAATCGCTGCAATCTCATTAAACTCATATTCAGCTTCCATTGTGCTCATTTTCGTTAAAGACACCGGCAGTAATATATTTTCTTTGACCGTTAACGTATCAAGCAGATTGTAATCCTGAAAGATAAAACCTAGATGTTGACGACGAATATCTGAAAGCTGTCTATCCTTCATTTTGGAGATCTCGTATGCTTGTATGAAAATTTCGCCATCTGTGGGACGGTCAATGGTTGCTAAAGTATTGAGAAGGGTGGTTTTGCCAGAGCCTGAAGGTCCCATAATGCCAACAAACTCTCCTTCTGTCACGCGAAGGTTGATGCCTTGTAATACCTGTTGGACGTTTCCTTTCGAACCATATGATTTACGTAGTCCTTCCGCAAGTAAAACGGTCTTCGGTGTGATTTGATCTTTCATCCCATACACTCCAATCTTGTTGTTCTATACACAGTGTAATCCTTTTGTATCTATTGGTCGTATGCTTTAGGTGATAAAATAAGATCCAATGTGATATTTTTGTCACGTTGCCAAAATAAAAAGCAGTCAGGTTTTATCTCCTAACTGCTTTAATCATGCTTATTATCCATAGGTGATCGTCTAATTTGTTCAAATGGATTGTCATTTGAGAATACCATCCCAATCGATGTCCCTTCACCAACAGCTGTAGCAACCTCAAGTCGAATGTGTAGCTTCTTGCTTATTTCTTTGGCAAGATAAAGTCCCATTCCGGTGGCTGCATGCTGAATCCTTCCATTTTCTCCAGTAAAGCCTTTATCAAATATACGTGGCAGGTCATGTGCTTGAATGCCAGGTCCTTCATCTTTAATCGAGACCATGACATCTTCATTTTCTTGGAGATCCATATGAATGGAGACTTTTCCATCGGTTGGACTGTATTTTATCGCATTTGTTAGAAGCTGTCTCATTACAAATCCGCACCACTTTTTATCCGTATACACGCTAACCCCGGTATTCCCCGTCACCTCAATGGTTATATTTTTTTCCATGCACCATGTTGATAACTCACGCACCTCTTCTCTTATCAAATCTTGCACATTCTGCTTGTCTGGGAGCAAGTCTGACTCTAGGTTAGCTAATCGCGAAATATAAAGCTGCCGGTCGATCAATAAGTGCATCCTCAACCAGGGGGCATTTAACCTCTGCACTAACTCATTGGAGCGGTGTCCATCAAGGATGATCTTCATCGCAGTAAGGGGCGTTTTCACTTCATGAACCCATGAAGAGAGGTCATCATGTTCCATCCGCTGGGTTAACTGATCCTCACGACGTTTGTTTTGAGCATGCTCATGAATGTTTTGCAAAAGGGTATACATCACCCCGTCAGGGAAACGACTTTGGGGTTCGGAAATATTTTCAAACCAGTCATCTTCCACTTCGTTAGACAGGGTATGCAAAGACTTATAATAGGCTGTTTCCCTCTGATATCTCCATATTAGAAAAATAATACTGATGGTTAGAAACAACGTATTTAAATAGATTAGTGAATGAGGATCCACATCTATACCCGCGTCAAATTGTATCAGAGCATTGGTGAGCAGCAACAGTAACCCGATTAAGCCAATCCAACTTTTTTTATAAACAAGATAAGCGATGAACACTGTGAAACCTCCTAAAGCGTAACGGCCATGTACCCCAGACCTTTTTCAGTTACAATCCCCTCAGCTAAATGGAGAGAAGCGAGCTGTTGCCGTAATCTTGTAATGTTGGCAGTGAGCGTGTTGTCATTCACGTATTGATCATCATCCCAGAGTCTTTTCATCAGTTCATGTCGTGAGATGACCTTATTATTGGACCTTATTAAAATTGAAAGAATAAAGAATTCATTTCTGGTCAGGCCAATCGTCTTCCCATCCTTATGTATTTCGCAACTTTTCAAATCAATAATCGCCTGATTCCACTCCATTACATCGGAGGATGCTTCTTCATACGTATACGCTCGACGAAGAATAGCCTGGACCTTGGCAAGAAGTACATCCATATGAAAAGGCTTCTGAACGTAATCGTCCGCCCCTAAATTCATGGCCATTACCATATCCGTCGGATGGTCTCTGGATGAAAGAAAAATAATCGGAACTTTGGACACGGCGCGTATTTCCCTACACCAATGAAACCCGTCAAACTTGGGAAGCTGTATATCAATAATCACCAAGTGAGGCCGATGATCTGCAAAGGCATCCATCACATGAGAAAAATCATTAGGGTGACTTACTTCATAAGACCATTGACTTAACCCTTCTCTAAGCGCATCCAGAAGAAGAAGGTCATCCTCAATAATGAAGATATTCATATTCATGTATAACCCTCCTTTTGATGTAAATTACTTACTGGTAAATGTGCTCATACAACGACGTCCGATGGGCTTAGGGGCTGGATACTGGTCACTCGCTTCTCAGAGTGACAATATGCTGTTAGCCAGTGGAAGTTCTGGAAGCAGCGATTCTATTTAAGGCATTCTCAAAATAGTCATACACTTGATCTGCAATTTTCAGAAACTCTTCAACAGATACATCGCTATCCAAGTAACAAGCATACAGATACTCAACTAAAGCGCCGTCAATCGAGCAATAATTTATTATGGCATCCTTCATCTTAATGATTTCATCTTCCCATACCCCTGTATCTTCTAGAACCAAAGAGTATAATGCGCGAATTAATCTCTTCGAGTAACCTTTAATATATCTAGTTTTCATTGCATTATCACTAGCATTAGAAAGTGAACGATGTACACGATCAACTTCCTCCTTGGTATCTGTATTCAAGTCTACAATAAATTCTGGAGAAATTATGATCGGTGCTACTTTTTCACCAATATCCTGCCCATGGATGCATACACAGATGACCTTAACCCAAAAACCCCAATCATTCGGTCTACTCAATACATCATCAATCGAGCAAATAATCGTATCCACCTTAGTGACGAATGGATATTCTTTCAACAGCCTGTCTTTGATATTTGACAATCTTTCGTAATCAATATGCTCGGGATTTGCACATACAATAGTAAAGTCTGCATCTGACTTAAAAGGTGTAGCTGTTCCTTTTGGAATCGAGCCACACATATAAATGCTATGAATCTTATCTTTGAATTCCTTAAGTACATACTCCACATACTTATCAACCAAATCCTTATATTCACTTTGTATGGTAATTCTGTTAATAACCTTCTCTAATATCATATGGACTGCTCCCAACCTAAGAATTTTTTCGGCTAATGTTCTTGTATCTACTTCTCACCAATCATAAAAAATTGTTTAATCTGTTGGTTTTCCGTATTAAATGGTTGCCCCTCATAATCTACAAACCGCACATTCTTGAAACCTGCAGCCTCCATAATTTGTACATAACAATAACTGTTTACATTCTTTGCACCCAATCCTGTCTTATGAATCATTGTATCATTGGGTATATCAAATATGATCTCTTCGTGTTCCGAAACACATGTCGCTCTATTATATTCGTGTCGTACCAAGCGATAAATTCCATCGCGATATGTCCAAGTGCGGCAGTCATTGTGTCGTTCATCAGAATGGTATTTAAAATAATTTTCATTCCACATCTCATAGATAAAGATACCAGTTGGCTTTAAAGCGTTGAACACTCGATTCGTAGATACCCCTGTTAATCCAACAGGATCAGTCCAAATCGCTACATCAAATTCTTTGTCAAAGTTTAACTCATTAAAATCACAAACAAAATAACTTGCCTTTTCAAAAGCTCTATTGTAATCCCTTGAATATTCAATGAAAGTATTTGAGATGTCTATACCTGTAACCTCATAACCTGGTTCCAACCATACTTGATGATACCTAGATATTCCACAGGCAATGTCCAGAATTTTGGTTGAATTCTCAGGAAATAACTTTTGCAGCTTTTCAGCCATAACGATCTGGGTTTCAAGATCATCGAAACCCCATTTGATATATTCTTTGTCGTAATCTTGCTCACCATATCGATTGAACTTTTCTACTATAATTTTCATTTATCCCCCTCATTTCTTACGATTTAAGGTTCTTTCCCATAACGTTAATGTATTCACGAACACGAGAGGATATATTCTTCATCTTTAAGCCTTGTCACCTTACATTTCTCATTGAATTCAAACTCAACTATTCTCTCTTCAATTGTTTTATTCGTACTAACTTTAAATATGTCCTCTCGATCATAGTGAGGAAAAATAAGCTTGTCTGTCACACCTAATGCCTTAAAATCCGTTAAATTCATTATGTTCATCTGTGGAGTAAAGAAATCCACAATGTTAATATTCGGCCCCAGTAATAACGTTCCTGCACTTACTCCAACGATAATTACATCCTGTGCGGCCAGTGTTCTGATAATTTCATCAGCACCACTTTTCTTAGCGTAATACAATAATGTAAATGGATTTCCACCATTAATATATATCACATCTTTATGTAAGAGAATTTTAGGATCATCAAATTCAATATCTACAAAATGGATATGCCGAAATCCCATGTCCTTAAACTCTTGCAATGCCCTTTGTGCATATCTATTCGTTTCTTTTGAAGGGGACGCTGTCGTAATAATTGAGACCTTTAATTGAGAAATATCTCCATCAATCAAATCCACAAATTGATTTTTAATATCTTCAGTATAAAAGCCACAAGAGGTTAGTAACAGGCTACTCATTGAACTCCCCGCCCTTAACTATTAGTTTATCAATCTTTGTAATTTGATTAGGCATTTCTCTAATTTCTGCTAACGTTCCTGTATTCACTTTCACTGGCTTAAGGGGATATGCCCCCGGTCAGAAGGCTTTGGATAGTGGAGGGTTGTCCGGCTAATTCCACTTTCCCGAAATGTCTCTCTGGACCGATAACCAAATGGAATGATACGTGAATATGTGGTTATACACAGAACCCTCCTTTACGAACAAGCTATTCGCTATCTGTTTTTTAACTCTTCCAATAACTCTAACTCCTCTTCCTCTGAAAGTTGTTCTTCCGCTCTAGTTATTGTTTCATCTATCTTTCGTACTTTTAATCCTCTTTTTATGAGCCATTCTTCACCGGGATGCATTGTAGTTGCTGGATGTGGGTATACATCCTTACTTGTAATTTCCTCATCAATGATGTAAATGTATCCACGTAACTTACCATTATGAAGTCTTGTACCATTCTCATCGAAAGCAACCATAGATGGTTTATGTGAAAAGATTCTTGCTAGCTCTCGATCCTGAGTTATTGTGCTTCCGACTAGTAGTTCATTTAAGAGCATTGGAGAGCCATGGAACCAAGGTTTACTGTAGTCCCATTCTTTCATCATTATCACCTTCATTTAAGTTTTATTATCTTTCTTCTTTTTACTTGTTCTTCAGTTTCTTCGCTTCTGTTTACATCAGTCTAATATTCAAATTTGAGCTGAAGCGAATCACAAATTGGCTTATAGCCGATCTTTTGATAGATCTTATTTGAAGTGGAATTTGCTAAGTCTGTATATAAGACGCATTTAGTAAATCCTTTATCCAATGCAAGTTGGCTTATTTGCGCAACAATTGAAGTAGCGTAACCCTTTCTACGCTCATATGGAGGGGTATATACGAACGCCACACCGATAGCCGTCTCCATTTCCCTTGTGTATCCTGCCATAGAAACGGGGATCCCGTTGTCGTCCTCTAAAATATAGAGTTTTTTCGATGCTATTCTGTAGAGGTAAGGCTCTGGATCCTGCGGGATAGACATTTCTGTTTTGCCATAACTCGCCGCTGCAGAGAATGCTTCAACCCAGTATGGGAAAAAGTGAATATCTTTTTCATTTAGCAATCGAACTCTGCCAAGTTTTTGGATGTATGGGTTTACTGCTGTAAGTTCATATATACGTTGGCTCATGGTTGTTATAAAAGCAATCCCCTTGCGCTTGGTGTATTCTTTGGCAAAATACTCTGCCAAGTTTTTTTCAGTTATCACACCAGGAATTTCATGGCCCTGTAGCCCTTCTATCAAACAGCTTATAGCCTCTGCGTTAATTACGTTGTCTGTTGCATAAAGTGTAACATTGTGTGGAGGTGTCATTAATGCGGTAAGTTGTATGCCTGTATCATCCGAAATAGTTACCATAAGCCAATTTACAGGGTCACGCCAATCTGTTTTGTCTTTTCCTTCATGTCCGATTATGATATTACCAAGAGGAATCATATTTTGTGCCTCATGACGCATCAGCACTTCATAAGTGTCTCTGTAAAACTCATGCACATCCGTATACAATTTAAATTGCATCGAAATTCCTCCTTTTATCTGTTCAACGTTTTTCCGGATTCCTCATAAAACCATTCTTCCTTGCGATTTGCTTATTAGAAAACAGGAAATTATATTCGTGAAAATGTTTAACTATCTCTCATTTTTTCCATTTGAATTTCACGCAATAATAAGAAGAATGGCAATCCAAATGAAACGCCAACGGTTAATGTTCCAATGATCGGTATCCACTTATGCTTTATGCCAATTCGCTTTCCTTCATATAAAATAAATCCAATCAAAACAACTGCTGAGATTATTATATCCAACCAAGCAAATGCACTAATTCGATTCTCTGTTGCTTCATTTAATAGGATCTTCAGATTAAATCCGTTCTCACTAATCCAAGGAATAAACTCCATGTAAGGAATTATTATTCCCAGAATGGTTAACATCCCATAAAAATATTTCAAGCCTCTCACCTCAATAAATCTTAGTTATAAAAGTTTTCAATGGTCTTTAACGATCTTTACAGGTATTTCAGTTAAAGTTTCTGTATTCAATGACCGCACAGGGGTTTCTGCTGAAACCCCTCTTCGAAATCCTTCCGCAGACCAAGGCTGAAGGACCGCTGCTTGAATATCATGTTAGGCGATGCCGGCCTGATCTCCCTATTACAATTAATCCCTAGTCCACGTTGCCCGGGTATATCCGATTCTCATACCTACTCTTTCCATATTCCGATGGCTTTGCGAGCCATATGAGCACTGACTAACAACGAGATTACAATTTTTGTAGGCATCATGAATTCGTCTACGTAATAGATTTGTTTGAAATCCTTTATTTCGATATTCCGGTAGTGTTGTCGCAAATGTTAATGAAGCAACATTGTCCTCTATATACATCACAGCTACTGCAACTGGCTTCCCCTGATCCAATCCCAGATAATAGTGCCATCCCGGACGGGAAAACAATACTCGGTTATTTGCAGCTACGTGTGCTTTCCCATCAAGAGATAATCCTGTACCTAAACAATGAATTTCTGCATATGTATCGAACTCATCTTCGTGTAGTTCACGAATTTCCAGCTTCTGATTAGCAAATGAGTTTAGATTCCCAGGTTCACAAAAAAGCGTTGTATGAAATCCTGTTTGATAAAAGCCTTCATTATGAAGCGTTTTCATTACTTTTTGATCTATCTTACCAGGGATGACTTGAATCTCATAATTCCGCTCCCGCTCATTATAAAAGTTTAAGATATCTTCAATGACATCTTCAGAAATTCTGCCCTTAACATTATTAAATAGACCCCAGGGCATGGTTTTACTATAAAACGCTGTGCTTTCCCCGAATCGTTTAATTTCAATTCCCTCAGGATTTCCTTCTCGTTCTCTAATTGCAGTCATTCGATCAACCATATAATTAATTTCAGATTTTTCTAACCTATCCGCTAGTTCCAAATTCAATATCATTCAATTTATCCCCTTCCTTAATTTGCATATCATTGTGCAATTACTCCTGAGTTGTTTCACCTAACGTTCCTGCGTTCATGAACCCCGAAGAGGTTGTCTGCTGAAATTCATCTTCGAAATCCATCCCAGACCAGGGCTCCAAAGGAGCCGATGCTTTAATATATGTTATGTAGAGTATGACTCTTCTTGAGTAAACAACAAATTATTAATCTTGAAGATCCTCAATATGATCAGAACTAATCCAACTCATTTCTTTAATTTGTAAAATATCTTTAAATTGGTCCACTAAATTAAAGTAGGATTCGAGAGCGTTAATATATTCATAATTCATTATTGTTTTTAGCTGATCAATTTTGTCTGATTCCAGTTCAAACAGCTTGAAATTATCCAGTGCACAATCAATGAAAAGATTTTTGATCGAGTTATTAAAATTCTCACTCTTTTTTAGTTTTTCCCTCAAGGCTTCTCCTTCAGAATTTGTATATAAGAACTCATGAGGATCTGCCTCTGGAAAATCTTCTTCAATAATTTCAATTAATAAATTGTCTTCGAACTCGTAAGACAAATCAAATTTTGAAATAATTTGCCCCTTGAGAATGATTGAATATCCCCAACCATGATCCTCAAAATTATAAAAATATAGAATGGGTATTTCTTCTGAAGTAGTAAGAATGTCAATGGGAACTTCATCGTTCACCTCTGTTTCTTTAGTGAAAAACAATAGCCATTTATCATTCAACTCAGCAAAATAAATGGGGTTACTCTGTTCAATCCTGTCCTTATACTTCGTAATTGTAAGATTTCCCGCAGTAAACTCACTCATATTTTTCTCCTCTATCTGTAAGTTTTATTTCACCTAACGTTTCCGCGTTCATTAATTTTATTTAGTCCGTTGAACTTCCTTAATAATTGGTTCAGAAACGGATACAACATCCACGATATGGTTAAGACATGCGATGCCATAATGCTTAAAGGGACCTGGGTAATCCTCAGAAGCAAATGTTCCTACTTTAATAAAGTCTAAGTATCTAGATTTACTGTAAATCCTAAAGATCTTACCCTCAAACTCTTCATAATCATCCCATGAAGTGTAACTTTCATTTCGAATTGAATATCCAATGTACCATTCAAAATCCATTTGTAATAAAGGCAATGTTTCATCTACATCAATCGAATATGTATCTTTGATTTCAATCTTTCCAATTGTTATCGTTTCAGGAGTATCACTAGTTCTACTTCGACTGAAGAGTAATCTAAGGGTGTTCTCCTCAGGTTCATATATTTGATCGAGATAAATATTCTTTACATTGAACAAATCTGAATACTCCAAATGACTCACTTCCTTTTATTTTCTTTTTCGCACTTGCAGAGCATCAACGATGAAGCAAAAATGCATTGTTATAAGCTGCCCTTCTTCTTCGATTCCACATCCTTATATGTCTTGTGTGTTTTTGTCTTTAATATGTCTTTCGTATTTTATCTTTTGGTTCTCTCTTTTGCTCCTATCAAATCCGTTTCCGCCCCACCATACGGGACTTAATCCTTGATATAGAATACATGCTGAACGCACAATCAAAATTCAAGAGGATTGTTGTCCTCCCTTTAATTCGCAATAGACAAATATGTATTAATGACATGCACAATACCAAAAAGTACTGTTGGTATAATAGCCAGATAATTTTGAAGCCAAATCTCAGCTAATATAAAATATACGACCGGGAGAACGGCCATCCCCAAAAAAATAATCGAGTTTGCGTTTGATGTAAAATACAATATCCATAGCCCATAATAAAAAATCAACATTATTGCCATACCAATTATATATGGACATCGCATTTCAGATGCTTGTTCTCTTACAACAAATATCAGAAGAAAGAAAAATATCGCCTGACTGCCGTGCTCCAAAACATCTAAAATCAAATGGCTATTTGCATTATTTCCTAATATATCTGACGCAGGAATTAAAAAATAAAATATATTTGGTATCATTGACAATAAAAAGATGATCAGACCCTTCCATGAAAAACCAAAATGATATTTCATTTGATCCTCTCTTTCGCATAATAGAAATATTCTTTAGTTTGCACTTTATTATGTGATATTCCTCTTGATGGCCAAGGAGCATAACTACGATATGGAAATTCATTGTTATATGGTACACCTTCTGTTATTCCATTCATCCCACTTTTCAACTGTTACGTTGTAAATGTATTCTTTCTCCTATATTTAATATTTGTTATTAATTGGCCTTCTTCGATTTTGCTATTCCTAATATTCAACGTTTAAGTGAGAAATACAATTATATAATTGACAATCCCATCTGAATTGGTCTTTATTTAAAATGGTTACCGATGTATTATGGAGGTGTTCTTCTGTATCGATGTGCGGAATTAATTTCTTTAAAGTCAGTCCAATCAGTGCTCCATGACTTATTATCAATATTTTCTTGTCAGGGTGTCTTTCAGAGATGTCCATTAGGCATTCCATTCCTCTTGTGATTATCTCAGCGTTGGATTCTATACCAAGATCTAGTTTGGACCATCCGTATCCCCACTTACTAACTCTATCTTGTTCAGTTGTTCCCTCAATAAGACCGCAATTTATTTCTCTTAATCGTGAATCAGTTCTCACTTCAACATTCTTAATCCTTCCTATCATTTCTGCTGTTTCGAGTGCTCTTGATAAATCACTTGAATAAATATAATCCCACTCCTCGTTCTCCATTCTCTTAGATAGTAATTCAGCTTGTCTTCGTCCCTCATCATTTAAAGGTATATCGACTTGTCCTTGTGCCCTGTATTCATCATTCCAGTTTGTTACTCCATGTCTTATAAGTCCTATCAATGTCATACTTTTTCCTCTTTCATTTTATGTTTTTAAGGTACTGGCCGATCTTTCACCTAAAGCTCCTGTATTCATGAAACTCGAGGGGTTATCTGCTGAATCCACTTCCTCGAAAAGAATCTGCAGACCAAGGCTGTTAGGACCGCCACGTAAATACGTTGTTATAAACATTCAGGTCCTTCTACGTAATACTCCCACTATTTGTAGATTTAATTGTTTCAATAGCTTCTTTGGCTATTATTCGTATCCCTTCATTTTTGTGGTTTTCATAATGATTTAATAACGATAAATATTTCTTGTTAAAGGTTAAACCCAAAGCATAAATCGCATCTGGAAGTAGTTCAGAATTAATTTGTTCGATATTGTCTGCTAAATAATCCAACGAATTCCTCGAATAATCAGTAATTAGTTGAAAAATATCTTCTTTAACTTCCTTGTTATGATCAACGAACAAATGCATCTCCAATACTATAATAATCTCATCGAAATAAGTTAAGTTATATCCAAAATAAGGATCCAGATACTTATCTAAACAAAACAACAAGCTCCGTTTCTCAATAAAATTAGCATTAGTCAAAAATTCATTAATGGCTACAGCACCACTGTTAACTATTTCTTCGTGGTGTTTTGTGTATGTCACATAACTTCCACCTGTTTCATTCATTATACACACCCTCTTAATAAAGATGAGAACGATCATTTATGTTTATAAAGCTAAGGTTTTGAAAATTATTATATTCACTTGCCTCGATTACATATAACGATGTGTCCGACGGCTAACTAAAACAAGTACAAATCATTAATATATTCCCATCAGGATCTTTAAATGTGAAATCCGATAAATCAGGGTATGTTTGAATTTCAGTTACAATCTCTGCGTCCAATTCTTTTACAAACTGATATGCTGCATTGATATCAACCGCACTCACAGTAAATAATGGTTGATTCGACGTTTTCAGTTCGTATATCTCATCAAAACAATGATTATCAAGTGTTATCCCCGAACGTCCAGGTCCCATATCGAAGGTATAAATTGGTCCGTGGATTTCATTTTTTACTTCAATTCCAAGAAGTTTGCTGTACCAGTGTACAGACTTCTCTAAGTTTCTTACATGAATAAAGATTGTATCTACCCTGTTTGCAATTGGACTGCTCATTAATGTTAACCTCCCATGAAAAACTCGAATAAATTGTTGCTATAAAAATTTGCACTGGTTTTTTATAACATCATATCTACGAACATCGTAAATACATTTCTTTTTTACGATTATCCGAACTACGTATAATATAACCCATAATAATCCATCTGCGAAGTCACCAACGTACTCAAAAAAGCAGCCCGAGTAAACTATCCCTATGTTAGCCATAACTAACACGTAGGATGCAGTTCACACCTGGGCTGCTCTTTCCTCACTCAACAATAGAAGAATCGCCGATAACCTTCCGTGATCAAACTTTTCTCCCCTTGCGCTACTTCACACAAAGCACTTACTTTGCTCCACCACTCCAGACCACTCGCTCGCTCATTGCTTTGTGCTGTGCAATCAGGCAGAGTTCTGCCGCTTTGAATGCATGTTCCTGTGTCATGGCTGTCTCGGTGCGATCCAGACAATCGCGGATGAGCTGACCGAAGAACGGGTAACCGACTTTGCCTTTTACACTGTACCTAAACTCGCCTTCATGGTTTACCAGATAGACTTGATCACCTTCCGGCTCTCTCGCTACATCAATATACTTCCGCAGCTCGATATAACCGTCCGTTCCCAGAATAACCGTACGTCCATCGCCCCATGTGCCCAGACCATCCGGTGTGAACCAATCCACTCGGAAGTAACCGGATGCTCCGTTATCACCAATCAGCGAAGCTTCACCGAAGTCCTCCAGTTCCGGGAACTGCGGGTGATTAAAGTTATGCACACGACTGAACCCTACCTCAGCGTCCGTGCATGATGCAAACGTCAGGAATTGTTCGATCTGATGACTCCCGATATCACAGAGAATGCCGCCATACTGCTCATGCTTGAAGAACCAGTCGGGTCTTCCTCCGGCATTCAGGCGATGCGGACCTGTACCCATAACTTGCACTACTTTGCCGATTGCCCCTTGTTCAATGAGCTGCCCCGCATAGATCGCACTTTCTACATGCAGTCGTTCACTGTAATACACCATGTACTTTTTGCCTGTTCGCTTTACTTCTTCTCGTGCAAGCTTTAATTGCTCCAACGTGGTAAATGGGGCTTTGTCTGTAAAATAATCCTTACCTGCGGCCAGAACTCTCATGCCAAGCGGCGCACGATCTGAAGTGATCGCTGCACTTGTCACCAATAACACCTCATCATCTGCAAGCACTTCTGCCTCAGATCCAGCGGCTTGAGCCTGCGGGAACTGCTTCCGGAATGCCTCTACCTTCGCCGGGTCGGGATCATATACCCACTTAAGGGTAGCTCCAGCCTCCAACAATCCTCCAACCATGCCGTAGATATGCCCGTGATCTAGCGCAACAGCAGCAATCGTGAACTCACCCGGACCACATACGACCTCTTTTGTGACACTTTTTGGTGCATAGAACATCCCGTCTTTAGCCATGTCATCCCATCCCTATTATAAAATTTTGTTTACAATGATTGGTCTAATATAACGTCTTCATTTAAACGTCTGACTCAGATCAGCAGGTTGACTGCCACTGAATGCCTTGTCTTTCTTCGTCGTGGAACCCGCAATGCGTTCCTGCAGATGCTCGTAGAACAGATCCTCGTCGATCGGCAGATCCACCCAGTTATCCGTCCAGGTAGACAGCAGCATCGCATTCGACAATGTTAATCCGTGTATACCATCCTCACCGGGAGCAATAAGGGGTGCGCCTGTACGAATCGCATCAACCCAATTGCGAATCAGACCCGGGTGACCTGTTTCCACACCTGTAATCGGAATCTCGCATTTCCAACATTCAGGCTGTCCAAAACCTCCGGTAAACCGCTGATTGAATTCAGGCTCGGATTCCCGAAGTCGCCAGAATGTCAGCTTTCCATCTTCGATTACGATTTTACCTCGGTCTCCGTTGACCTCGAATCGGTTCGTACCTGGTGCTTCACCTGTAGTCGTTACGAAGACACCTGTTGCACCATTTTCATACTCCACATAAGCGGTTACATCATCTTCCACTTCAATGTTCCGATACTTGCCAAACGAACAGAAAGCACGCATTCGCACCGGCATCATGCCAATGGTCCACTGCCACAGATCCAGTTGATGCGGGTCCTGGTTAATCAGTACACCGCCGCCTTCACCTGCCCAAGTTGCCCGCCAGCCGCCGGAATCATAGTAACTCTGGGATCGGTACCAGTTCGTAATAATCCAGTTGGTACGCCGTACCTCACCAAGTTCCCCGACGCAATCAAGTCTCTTAGTTTAATGTAGAGTGGGTTGGTCCGCTGGTTATACATCATGGAAAAGACTTTACCACTGGCTGCGGCCGCCTCATTCATCTTGCGCACCTGTTTCGTATACACCCCGGCCGGCTTCTCGATCATGACATGCAAGCCATGCTGGAAAGCCTGGATGGCCTGTTCCGGGTGGTCATAGTGCGGCGTTGCAATAATGACTGCATCAATCGTACCCGAAGCCATCATCTGCTCTGCATCCTGCCAATAGGTGACCGTAGCCGGCAGATGACTCGATACCCAGCTCTCCATCTCTCTTCTTACATCACATACCGCGACCAGTTCTGCACCAGGTACTTCTCCGGCCACCAACGTTCTGGCATGTGCTGCCCCATGTTACCTATGCCAATAACCGCTACTCGTACGATACTCATGACTGCTCCTCCTCGTCCACACGACGCTCAATTTCGGCGAATACGTCTGCAAAATGCTGTAACATCGCCTTGGAATCCAAGGCACCACTAAAGTCCTCAATGCCGTAATATCCGTCATATCCGACGGTACGAAGATCCCGCACCATCTGTACCCAATCGACCATGCCTTCAGTCAGCGGCGTCCAGTGACATTTCCAGACTGTATTCAGTGCCACTCCACTGCTCTGCTCAGTCACATTAGCTTTTTGCGAATCTTTATCTTCTGGTGCAAACCACCCGGCATTTTTCACATGCACATGAGCCAGGTAAGGGCCTAGCAGCTCAAGTCCCATCCGATGATTCTCATATCCTTCATGCACCATATTGCCTGGATCGTACAATACACCCACATGCTGCGGGTCCAACGATTGCACAAGCCGATAGGCCAGCGACGCCGTCGGTGCAATCGTCTGATGATGCGTCTCAACAATCGCCTTGATGTTGTACTGTTTGGCCAGATCCTGTACTTCACTCAGGTAATCAACGGCTTTACGATACAACTCAGGATAACGGGTCTGGCGATCATATCCAGGAACACCCACACGCATCATGGATGCTCCCAACCCGGCCGCAGCCTGAAACGCCTGCTCGGTGGCAGACAGATCTCCACAGTTCAGATACGGAACGAGTGCAATGGATTTTCTGCCTTGCCCTGCCGTCGCTTCACGAAAAACAGGGACCTGTTCTTGCCAGCGGCTTGGATCTACGGAGCATCGATTATTTCTCCAGTAAGAAGGCTCTTCGGATATCGCATCTTCAGGAATTCCGCGGAAACGCCACTCTATTCCTTCAATCCCCGCTGCTGCCGCAGCCGATGCCAATTCTTCTGCATTCAGATCAGGGGTAGCCACGGTGAATACAGACAGTTTCATCATGATCCATCTCCTTATGTAAACGTATTCATTTTATGTCGTAAAGGCATTGTATCACTCCACTGAACGTCCACATAGAGGAAAACGCCAACAGATGAATGACAGATAACGAACAGCGCACATTCCCCATTCAGAGATAACTTCTCAAGATCAGTTTAGGATCTCAAATCAAAAAGACATCCTTGGGAACAGAGTCAATTCTGTTCAAAGATGTCTTGTACAATCATTTATTTTATATATAGGATGAACTCATATCTCTCTATTCCCGATCAAAGAACACGTGTTCAGCCTGTAATTTACCCTGCTCTATTGTCATGATTCCAAATGAATATTGCTTCTGGAAACGTTTATCTGTAGGCGACCCTGGATTAAATACCAGTGTATTATCCACGGTATGCATCACCGGGATGTGTGAGTGTCCGTAGATCACAGCATCCACATGCTGGCCTGCAAAGGTATGAATTGCATTCTGCTCCGTACCCTTTGATCCCAGATGCCCGTGCACTAGCCCCAGACGAAGTCCTTCCACTTCAACAATACGGGAATAACCCAGTTTTTCAGCGATTTCAGACGGGTCTGTATTACCAGCTACCCCTTCGACAGGTGCATACTCGCTAAGCAATGGGTATACGCTCCAATCCGACCAGTCACCCGCGTGAAGAATGAGATCGGCACTCGCAAGTACATCCACGAGCCTGGCAGGTAATTTCTGTGATTTACGTGAACAATGCGTATCGGAAATGACTACGATTTTTTTCATATGGACACCCCACCTTTCCTCTACCTCTTATTACAATCTATTCTGTCTGCGATGAGACAGCTTGCATCTGGGAACTGGAGCGCTCCATATCTTCAAGTGTAATCGATGCAAAGAACTGCTCCACCTTCTCCTCGGCAACCTGATACAGATTGGTCAGCAGGCTGTCTATATTCAAGCCCACTTCACAATCTGGGTTACAATTTCCATGAATCGGAAATAATGGACCTTCGTCCTTGGCGGCCTGATAGATCATGGCCAATGTAATTTCACTTGCCGGCTTAGCCAGATAGAAACCTCTTGTTCCAGGAGAAGAATTCACCAGTCCCGCCTTTTCAGCCCGCCCAGAATACGTCTGACAACGACCGGGTTGGTATTCACGCTACCTGCAATGTGTGCAGACGTGATTCGTTCAGGCGCGCTGAGTGACAATAACAACAAACAATGCACACTGACCGAAAAATGAGTACTCATGATTAACCACCTTTATTTAATATAATCCAGGACATGCTGACGTTATTCAGAGAACAGATCCTTTTCGGGACGTGCTCTGATCTTGAGCTGCCGCACACTGTATTCCAATTGCTTCACAATATCATCCAGCTGTTTGCGATCAATCTTGGTCGGATCTTCCACCGGTTTCGCGGAAGACTTGAGATCGCGGATCGTTAACTGCTGCTCTTGCCATTTGTCCATCAGATCTGCAATATTGGCATAGAAACGTTCATAATCTTTGATGACCAGATCAAGATAAGCATCTACCTCATCCGGATCATAACCACGAAGTTTATAATTGAATTGTTTTTCATGTATCGATAACGCATCTAGCTGTACACCCAATTGTTTAAACAATTGTCTTTGTTTATCCAATCTTCGTTTCATATGTTCATCCATATTGACAACCTCCATTATAAGCCAAGCCGTGGTCCTTTTATCAATGAAGAACATACGGCATTTTCTCTCTCTATTTTTTATAACACATAATCCGTCAGATATAAAATGATACGACCCTATTCCTTACGAAAATGATTGCTTTTCGTGCAATTCGGGTAAAGACTCTCTACACCCCACAACGGGAAAGGAGCATGTTGTTATGAGTACATTAACCCAAGAGCAGATGCAAGAATTAAAAAAAGCCCTTTTAGAGCAACGCGAAAACTTGCAGCGCCATTTTGAATCCAGCATGGAAGACGGTGCTCCAGTCGAGTCGCTGAAAGATTCAACTGGTGAGCTGTCCTCCTATGATAATCACCCGGCGGATGCCGGTACGGAAACATTTGAACGCAGCCGTGATCTGGCGATTGACGATACATTAACAGACGAATTCAATCAAGTGAACGACGCATTGGAACGTATGGAACAAGGTACATACGGAACCTGTGTAACCTGCGGTGAAGATATTCCTTTTGAACGTCTCGAAGCTATCCCCTATACCGCTTACTGTATAGATGACACGCCTAACCGGGATATTAGCAACGATCGACCCGTTGAAGAGGAAGTCATGACTATGCCTCCAAGCGGTGCTGGAGAAGGAAGACAGCGTAACGCCGGCAAGTTCGACAACGCAGATGCCTGGGAAGCGGTCGAAGAATACGGTACATCCAACTCCCCTGCAACAGCAGCCAAACGGGATGTGAAGGACTATGATGAGAACATGTAAGTTCGTTATGAACTGAGACGGACGCGTCAAAAAGTGAATTTAATCCAATAGGCTGCTCCACCGTCAGCCTTCATTACCACGCATCAAAAAGCCGCCAATGGCGGCTTTTTCTAGTTTTCTCCAATGTAGTCTTCCACATTTGCCATTACTTACTTCCAACCAAATCACTGAACACTTTCCGTACGCTTATTCTTCCGAATCATTATCCGATGATGCAGATTCCCGCCGCTTCGAAACAGATCGGGATGCTTTCGGACTTGATTTGGCCTTACCCGAAGTGGCTTTCTTTTTCTCTTTCGTATCTGTCTTGGAAGCAGGTGTCTGCATTATAGGTTTAGAAAGGGCAGAGAATAACTGAAACACCTCATGATCCCCTTGTTGATTCTCTTTCGTTGTATAGGGTTCACAGAGTTTTATAATGTCATTATATAACTGCTCTACTTCCTCACGAGTTGCATACAGCGTCATGTCCGAGAGAAACATCCGATCTTCGTTTTCTGCCTGATGCATGAACCGCTGACGACTCTGTTCGAACATCTCATTTAATAATTTGAGCGTTTCGGACCGAAACACCTGTTTCAGTGGTGAGTTTTCATTGTCTTCATCTTCATGACGAAGATGGATTTCTCCGGAGAATGGTTCGTAATATTTAGCAATAATGCCATTAATCTCACGCGTGGAAACGATGGTCAGCAGACCAATTTTCTCCAGCTTTTTCACATGATAATGAACTTTGGCTGGCACCTCACCCATCTGGTCGGCGATTTCTTTGACAGTGGATGGTCTACCCTGCCTGTTAAACATATTCATGATCTGTATCCGATACGGATCGGAGTAGATTTTAATTTCTTCAATGGTTGAAAGAACCTTGTGCTCCATTCCTGTATCCTCATTTCCGGGCTACCTGTTGTCCATCAATGTCTCTATTATACCGCTCCGTCTGGGGTTCGGTCAAAACGAGCCGGAAATGAATGGATTCAGAAAATCAGCTGATGATTGCTTCTGAATATACTTCACAGAGCACTTCGAAAACTTTTGCTAAATAACAGCATACCTGCTGACATGGCAAGCATAATACCAAAGACGATAAACAGAACAGGCATGCTCATCCAATCTGCAAGTGCTCCCGAAGCCAGGCTTCCAAGGGGGGCGACACTCACGACGAGCATACTCTGTAGAGCATACACTCTGCCCAGCATTTCGGAAGGGGTAACCTCCATCAGATACGTCGCCAGCGGGGTCGTAGCCAGTGGAATACCCAATCCCATCAGAAGACAAAAGACTGCTGCAACAGGCAATTGGAAGGACGTCATATACGCCGGGAGTGCGGTCATGGCATAACTGAGACCCAACATAACAACACCACTGATAACCAGAACACTTTTGCGGTAATGGGCACCCCTTTGCGTCATCCACACCCCACCAAGCACCATGCCTCCTACCATTAGCCCACTGAGCAGACTTAATCCCCCGGCACCAGCGTGCAACGTTTCAATGACATAGGGCGTACGAAGCACATTGAACGGCATCAGGCAGAAATTGACGAAGGCAAACAACAGGGATACGATCAATAATAAGGCATGTTTACGGAGAAAATAAAAAGCTTCCGCCATTTCGGAGAATATACTGCGTTTATCGGGTGGAACAGAGTCCGATTCAGATAGTATTTTATTTTCATTGTTAGCAGATGTGGAACCTTCAGGGTAGCCAACTCGACTCATCATCAAAGCACTAAGCGCAAACAACCCCGCATCAATCAGGATCGTCCAGGCAATGCCTATTGAAGCAATGAGTGCACCCGCCACTGCCAGTCCTGCGAGTTCGGCTACTCGGGTAGCGGAAGAGGACATGGCATTACCCGATAGCAGCATCGATGGGGAAGCAGTCTGGGCACACTGGACACCTCTGCAGGAATAGTGAAGCATTCCAGCAAAGAATTCAGAATGGTAATGACAAACAGATGCCAGACTTCAAGCTGACCCAATCCAAACAGCAGCGCTGTAATGCCTACGAACAGCCCCCTGCCGGTATTCGTAATCACAATCACTTTTTTGAGAGACATGCGATCTACCAAAGCCCCCGCAAACAGACCGAGAAAGATACTGGGCAAAAAATTCACCGCTAGCAAAGTACCCATCAGCACTTTTGAACCGGTCAGAATGTACACCATCCAGCTGTATGCAATCGAATCAATGGAATCACCAAATCGGGATACAACTTTACTGAGCATAAACTGCATATATGGCCTAATTCGTATTAATTCCCCTATACCTTGCTTGCCAACGGCTGTGCTATCATTCATGAACTTCCACTCCTCAACGTTAAAATATTTTTCATGTTAATTTTATTTTAACGCAAGTTAAGCAGAAATCAATACCTTCGTGAAAATAATTTTAACGTTAGGTGAGCAAAGTAAAATCTCGTTCTGCTTTCAAATCAATCGTAATCAACACAAGGGCTTTTTGAACAATCTGCTACAACACAAAAAACAGACCACATGTGGTCTGCTCGGACTGGATTGCATTTACTTGAACTACCTTTATTTGCTGCTACTTTCCAACACGCAATATAAATCCAGGCTGTTCCGCCTGTACCTCCAACATCAAATCGCGTACCCATCCTGCTTCATTCCCCAGTCGGTCTTCGCTGATTCCGTAGTTGGTCCATTCTCCAGCCAGAATCATGAGGTTCATGGTCTGCTGTCTCCTCTATTTCATGCGTGTAAATGAAGCATAGTGATCTGTCGTTTTGTAGATGAGTCCATCATTGGAATACACAATTCGATCCGAGTTACGGAAGCCGGAAGTATAGTTAATATCCGCTTCACGCCATGTACGTCCGCTGGCCGCAGGCAGTAGCCCTTCCCGATTGCCAAATACGTCTCCGCCGATGCTTTTCCCGGGAGCCACTACAGCCAAGTTTCCTTGTGACGCTACCCAGCCGAGTCCTGTGGCTTGTGATTTGGTAATAAAGTTACATGGCAACGTTCCGTTTGCACTCAAATAGTTTGCGACACCTGTAAACGTATTAATGATGGTACATGATGCAGCAGATGCCTTCTGCTGTGGAACTGGGGAGAACTGTGAACCTGTGAAGAAAACAAATGTTAACAACAATGCCAGTAAAGCGGTCGATATCAACTTTTTCATCAATCCGGCCTCCCGATCCCTCAAAGTAGATGAACGTTGTCACGATATACGTACTGTAAGCTGTAACTGTCTCGTTGTACGTTCTGCTAGATTATAGTAAACAAGTCATCTCATGACTATTTATATCACACCATTTTGGTAGAAATATCAAATTTAAACGCTAAAATTGTAAAATATTATAATTGTAACATTTTAAGACAGAAAAAGAAGACTCTCATCCCTGAAGATGGAGTCTGCATTATCTAGTATGTTTAAATTCACTTGACCTAATCTAATCAATCAGCTGTACACGTCGACGCGTTCTAGCTGATTCCAGACAGGCATCAATAACGCGCATGTTTTGTATGGTATTTTCCGGACTGAAAGGCAAGGCTGTGCCTTCAAGCACAGCTGCTGCAAAGGTCTCTGCCTGAAGAACATAGGAATTGGATACCGACACACGCTCCTCACGGCTGACCGAATCGGTATGAATGATGATCTGAGGTGGAATATCGCTGTTCTCCCAGCCAAACACTTTTGGCAGTTCAATCCGCCCCTCCGTCCCGAGAATCTCCATCTCCGCTCGCCCTGAAGCCCACATGCCACAGTCGAAGGTTAAGGCCACCGAATTCGGAAATTCCACCAGTCCCGATGCCATCATATCCACGCCATCGTGCTCGTCCGAGAATAACGCGTGTACCGTCACCGCTTCCGGTTCCTGTCCCAGATACATTCGGGCTGCCGAGATCGGATATACGCCTAGATCGAACAAAGACCCGCCGCCCATCTCTCTTTTGAACCTTACATTTTCCTTGTCATCGGCGGTATTACAGGTAAAGTTGCCATGGATGGCTCTGACAATACCAATCTCCCCACTGGCTATAATCTCTTGAACACGTCTGTGCTTGGGATGATATCGATACATGATCGCTTCTGCAAAAAGAACACCATGCTGTGCACACACCTCAATCATTTCTGCGGATTCATCTGCATTCAGGGCAGCTGGCTTCTCACACAATACGTGTTTGCCAGCCTGTGCTGCTTTGATGGTCCATTCTTTGTGCATATGGTTAGGCAAAGGAATATAGACGGCTTCGATATCCGGATCAGCGATGAGCTCTTCATAACTGCCATACGATCTGGCAATGCCGAGTTCTTCGGCAAGGGTCTCGGCCTTTTCTTTGCTGCGGCTGGCAATCGCCAACACCTCGCCACGTTCGGACTGCTGGATCGCCGGAATGACTGCATTTTTGGCAATGGTTGACGTACCGAGTACACCCCACTGTAACTGTCTGTTCATGCTCATCTTCCTTTCGTACCGTAATTGTCCTCTTCTGCCTTGTGTAACATGCCGAGACAACGATCCAGGTCCGTTTTGACCTGTTTCTTGTATAACTCCGCTTTCTCCGCACCATCATCCGTGAAATGATATAGAACGATTTCCTGAAAATCGACCTTTGGATCATTGCCTTTCAGCTTTTTCGTGCGATAAAATACCCCTGCTGTACCAATTCATGCAGTGCCCGATAAACCTCGCTCTGGGGTGGAACATAACCGTAGTCTTTGAATTCCTGCTTCATCGCCTCCAGCATCTCGTAACCATACCCCCTGTGCTGTTCAACCATCGTAATCAGATACAGCTTGATAAATGCCCGCTGTGCAATCATAAAAGCCACGTTCATTCCCCCTCCTGTCAGAACCTATATATCTAGTATTATAAAACTTATGTTCGGGTTCTGCCATCTTTCTCCGCTTTACCTTCCTTTAACCATCTTCATAAGGAGGTGAGCAAGAAATCGTATGGATACCGGATGGCCTGAGGTAGCATGGAAAAAGGTTTTCTGTTGTGAATTTTTCATGTATTGAAATTTTAAATTGCATTGGAAAATTGGTTTTGATTCATGAACTCAGCGAGTCGTTCGCTTGAATTTTAATCCTATGACTGTGCGGAGGCTGTTACATGGGTACTTCTGAATCCTTTATCCTGCATACATCAATCCTGAGTGGCCTGTATTACTGGGTTCTGAGTGGTCTTTATTACTGAATCCTGTGTAATCTGCATTATTGAGTTCTCTGTTGCATGTAATTCTGAATTCTGTATTTCTATAACGGCATATCCTCTATACAATCCTGTAAATTCCTGTACAGCTGCGAATCTGTATGTTGATATATTCATTTGTTATGGACCGATTTTGGCACGGCTCCCACAATCCATTTCCCCCAGCTTACACGAGAGATGAGCCATGTCAGTACGCAGGATAATGCAAGAGCAAGCAACCAGGTAATGATCATGCGAACGACAGGGTTCCAGCCCATCGCCACATAGAATAACTCATCCGGAATATAGCTGTACCGCAGCATCAACATATGCATCAGATAACCGCCATACGATACACCACCCATCCATCCGAGCAATCGTGTAGCCTTGAGATTATGCAGCTTCCCGGCCAACTGGTACATGACCATAATGGAAGCGATCAGAAAGAGGGCCATATCAGGGCGAATCAGGCTGACGGTGTAAAATGTAATTTTAATTCCTTCCGGCTTCTGAAACTCCAGCATTAATAAGTAAGTAAACCGCAGACCCAGAACAATAAACACGGTCCAGTATATCCAGCGCAATCGATGAATCCATTCATTCCAGTGTTGCACGGATAACCCCGCTGCTGCACCAAGCACAAAATAAATAAAGAAATAGAGGAAATTGCGGTCTGCATACGTTGTAAAAGCATCTGTCAGCACCGGGATATTCAGCCATTCCATGATCTTGGCGATGTTTCTTAATTGATCTGCAAGCACAAGATACACCACACCCGAAATGAGCAGAGAAATCAGACGCCCCTTGGCCTCATATCGGTTATATACATAACGAATTGCACGCAAGAGAGCGGAAATAACAGATAAAACTGGATCAGCATAATAATGTACCAAAAGTGTGAAGTCGTTTTTCCAGTAATCAACTTCAGGCCCAGGTCCGGGATGTCATTCCATCCAAATCCGCCCAGCCACGCGGTGCAAGTGTAAAATAAATGAGTGACCAGATCAGATAAGGCACAATGACATCGTTTACTCTTTTTCTCATGAACTGGCTATAATTCAGCTTATCTCCCGTGTTATAAAACAGCACCATACCTGTTATGAATATGAATAAAGGAACTGCAAATTTGGAGAGCATCAACAGGATCGCCAGTAACACGCCATCCTCCAGTTTCGTTTCCGGAACCAACGAGTAATGTGCGATGGAATGCTGTAGCACCACTGCGGCAAAGGCGATTCCCCTTAAACTCTCTATTTCTGTAATTCGTTCTTTGCGAGGCATACATTCAGCCTTCCTTTCTTGGTTTTGCAATTAAAACAACGTAAAATGAAGCCGTATATCTAATGAACGGGGTTGATTCACATTTCGTTAATAGACAAAGACGTAACCACTACCGATTCCAAGTATGTCCAGCAGCACCTGGCTAACGAGCGAACTTTTCTGGCCTGGGTACGCACCGGTATTGCCATGGCAGGCATCGGCTTTCTTGCAGCCGGATTCGGCTTTAATTCATCGGATTATGATCGCCTTGCGCATATTGCGGCCATGATTACCGGGATCACATCTCTGGTTGGTAGCATATCCATCATTGTGTATTCGGCAACAGCCTACCATCGGAAGCGTACACAAATCAATGAACAAACCTTTCAGGCATCGACCGGCTTAATTCGTTTTCTCACGATAATGCTACTGGTGACTGGACTCGCTTTGGCTGTACTGTTATATGTACTGTTATTCCCTCTCTGACCGGGTAAAAACATCATCCGCACTATGGCACTATGGATGCCCGCATATCACACAGGGACAAAAGCCGGCTTCCCAGAAGGAAACCGGCTAATGACCATCTTGTGTATCATATATGTCATTCCATTTTACAGATATAAAGTCATTGGGTTCTAATTCATATCAACCAAATTCGCGGCAAGATTACAGGAATGTATTGTTACCGAATCGCGCTGCCTTGGTTTGGGCTTCCAATCTGCGTTCTTCCATATCCAGATCCGGTCGTTCAGCAGGTACATCTGTACCATGAACTTGAGCTCTATCCCGATTAAGTTGGCTGTTACTGCTAAACACATCGTAGACATCGGTGTCTCGATCAGTGGAGTCTACAAGCAGCAGAATTTTGCCATTTTGTACATACTCCTCATACTGTTTGGCATCCTCTTCCGGAATCCCCAGACCGACCAGGCCACCCACCAATCCGCCAGCTCCTGCACCTACAGCTGCACCGGTAAATGCCGCTGCAATGGGCCCTGCGGCCAAAATGGGACCTATGCCGGGTATAGCCAGTGCACCGATACCTGCAAGCAGACCGGCTACGCCACCAAGTACGCCACCTGTTGCAGCACCTGCGGCCACACCTTCAGGGGCTTTTGTACCCGTCTCTTCCCGAATCGCCTTCAATTCATCCCGATCTTGCGTAACAACGGAGATCTCGTCTGAAGTGAATCCTTGTGCCTTCAGACCCTCGATAGCCTGCGATGCTTCACGTTCTGTATTAAACACACCTACGATTTTCTTCTGCATAGTGAATCCCTCCTCATCTTATTGAGTGGTTCGCTATGTTATTACCCGCCTAAGTTTCTTTCAAACGCTTGCACGCCAATATAGTATGTGTTCATAGCAATCATTGGCTGGTTAATCAACTATAACGTGTCAACTATAGCGAGTTTCAGATTCTTTAGAATGTTGCGGGCGCTTTAAATCACTGTATAAGACGTCACAGGTTCGTTAGCGCTCCGATTCATGGTCGATCATTCGTTGAAGGATCGCGGTTCCAAAACATCTTGAAGTATGGGCTGTGTAATACTGGCGGTTATCCAGACGTTTTTCCTGGTGATTTTCAAGACAATTTTCTGAAGATTTTCTAAGACGATTTTCTAAAGATGCTCTAAGGGATGTTCTAAGGGATGTTCTAAGAAAATTTCTAAAGAACTGAGAACGTCTTATTTGGCCTTTCGGTCCACATTTTATTTTGTAACGAACCTGAGGCACGTTATTTATCCAAATCACCCGGAAAACATGCTCATAATGGCTGATCAGTCAACTATAACGTGTTTCAGATTCCTTAGAATGCTGCGGGCGCTTTAAATCACTGAATAAGACTTCTCAGGTTCGTTAGCGCTCCGCTCCATGGTCTAATCATACGTTGAAGGATGGCGGTTCCAAAACATCTTAAAGAATGGGCTGTGTAATACTGGCAGTTATCCAGACGTTTTTCCTGGTGATTTTCAAGACAATTTTCTGAAGATTTTCTAAGACAATTTTCTAAAGATGTTCTAGGGATGTTCTAAGAAAATTTCTAAAGAACTGAGGACGTCTTATTTGGCCTTTCGATACTCATTTTATTTTGTAAGGAACTTGAGGCACGTTATTTATCTAAATCACCCGGAAAACATGCTCTAAATGACTGGTTGTTCAACTATAACGTGTTTCAGATTCCTTAGAATGCTGCGACCGCTTCAAATCACTGAATAAGACGTCACTGATTCGTTAGCGCTCCGTTCTATCTCCATATTGTTCAAGTACGTAGTACTCAGTTCTACTAGACTTTCCCTAGGGTTGAAGACACGCTCTGGGACGTGCCTTTAAGCTCTACAAGAAACAGAATTCGCCGAATCTCGTTCCATGTCGGAAGTTTGCCGTAAGCGAACCGAGGGCACGCCAAGCGAACATGACGCAACATGGGTTCAAAAGGTAAAGTGACGCAGCAAGTGGCGAAAAGGAAAATTGACGTAATACGGGACGAAAAGCAGTATACAATGCACTCAGCGGGTTTGAAAACACATCCTGGTTAGAGGGTGACTACTTAAGGTAGAAGATGATTCGATCATTTACAAAACTGAACGTTGTGGTTCATCCAAATCTACGCCTGAAAATAAATCGCCCCATTTAGAAAGCCAGTCTTTAATATCTGAAAAATGAAATCATTCATCTATTTCCCCCGTGGCTTGGCCCGATTTGTGGCGACCGCTTCAAGTGGATTATCCGGCCAGTAGTGCTTCGGATACCGACCCTTCAGATCCTTTTTGACGTCAAAGTATGTCTCACGCCAAAAATTAGCCAGGTCTCGTGTGACCTGCACAGGTCGCTGAGCTGGCGATAACAAATGAATGGTCAATGGGACTCGCCCACCAGCTATACGTGGTGTCTCCTGTTGTCCAAACATCTCCTGTAATCTAACCGCCAGAGTGGGGTCCTCTGGACGGCTGTAGTCCACAGGGATACGTGAGCCACTGGGGACCTGTATGTGCGTTGGAGCTTCATCGTCCAGTTGTTGTCGTTGCGCCCAGCTCAGCCCACCAAGCAATACATCGTGCATCGATAATCTCTTGAGGTCGGCTGCCGAACGCATGCCTGTCAGATAAGGTGTAAGATGTTCAGCCAACTCTTCGGTCAGATCATCTTCGATCAGGTCGGGCCATTCAGGTACATGGAGATGCAGGAACCGCAGCCTGTCCGCAAGTTGTCTGGATGTTTTGGTCCACGGCAGACAGTCCAGCCCTTCCATTCGTATTCCGGCTAACAGTGCTTCCAGCACCTGATCTTCAGGCGGCTGTGCAATACTGCTCTCTTTGATCACAAGGGCTCCAATACGAAGCCTCTTATGTGCGCGCACGCTTCGGGTATTGGCATCCCAGGCCACTTGTACTTCCGTGTGCAGCAGGTGCTGACCTGCCTGCAACAATGTCTGCTCCTGCAACGGCGCAGCCAGCAGGATGCGCGCATCTGCGCCCTGGTCGTCTGCCTCGGCTGCGACCAGATACGCTGAACGGCTCAGCGATTCTGTCGCTGCGAGCCGTACGCCGCGGCCGCTGCTCAGCAGATAGCGGCCGTCCTCCCGGCGCTGCCCGATCCGGTCCGGATAGGCGAAGGACAGCAGCAATCCGCAGCTGTCCTCATCCGGCCGCACCGGATCGGCCGCCGGGCCGAGCGCCGAGCGCAGCTGGCGGCTCTCCTGGAGCATGCGCCGCACGGCCGCGCCGTCTAGGGCAGCCGCTGCCGCTTGCGGCATGCCGCTGCTGTCCGCGGTCAGCAGCGCCTCTACGCGCGGGCGGAGGTCCGTGCCCGCGCCTGCACTGCCACTGCTGCGGAGGCCGGCGGGCTCCTGCAGCAGTGCCGCCAGCATGCTGGCGTAGCTGGCCAGCCCAAGCTCCGCCGCGCGGAGCAGCATGCTGGCCAGTCGCGGATGCACGCCGAGCGTGTTCATCCGCCGCCCGAAGGGCGTGATGCGGCCTGCGTCATCCAGGCCGCCCAGCTGGCGCAGCAGCGCCTGTGCCTGACCGTAGGCGGCATCAGGCGGAGTGTCCAGCCATTGCAGCTCTGCTGGGGACAGGACACCCCAGACGGCAAGCTCCAGCGCCAGCGGCGCAAGATCCGCGGAGGTGATCTCCGGGCGAGCTGCCTCAGGCAGTCCCCCATGAACCTCTTCGCTCCATAGCCGATAACACACCCCCGGGGCAATTCGCCCTGCACGACCCCGCCGTTGATCGGCTGACGCCTTGGACACCGGCAGGGTAACAAGCCGGCTCATGCCCGTGCGCGGCGAGAAAGCCGATGCACGACTCAGCCCTGCGTCCACCACAATTTTAACGCCAGCAAGTGTGAGGCTGGATTCCGCAATGGAGGTGGACAGTACCACTTTGCGCGTGCCCTCAGCCGCAGGACGTATGGCCTCATCCTGTTGTTCCACCGGCATACTGCCATAGAGAGAATGAACTTTCACATGTCCGGGAAGAGAAGCATTCGATAACTCCCGCTCTGTACGATGTATCTCCCTTGCCCCCGGAAGGAAAACAAGTACGTCCCCTCCTGTTCGGTTAATGCCCGGGTCACCGTCTGAGCCGTGAATTGTTCCAGTGGCATGGCTGCTGGTCTCGGCACATATCGTGTTTTCACTGGAAATGTGCGTCCCGGACAGTGAATTGATCTTGTATCTTCACCGAGCAACGCACAGACCGGGACAGGATCAAGGGTCGCCGACATGACCAGCAATTTCAGATCTGGACGTAACATCGCACGGGATTCCAATGCCAGAGCCAAACCCAAGTCCCCGTGCAGGTGACGCTCATGGAATTCATCAAATATAATCATCGCCGTATCCTCAAGACCCTGATCCTGCTGCAACATCCGGGTCAATACCCCTTCCGTTACAACTTCAATGCGAGTCCCCTGACTCACCCGGGTATCCATGCGTACACGATATCCTACGGTCTGTCCCGCTTTTTCCCCAAGTGTAGCTGCCAGTCTTGATGCAGCCGAACGGGCGGCGAGTCTTCGGGGTTCAAGCATGATGATTTTCCGTCCCTCAACCCATGGCTCATCCAGCAAAGCCAGCGGTACAACCGTCGTTTTACCCGCCCCCGGTTCTGCAATTAACACACCTGTATCTTGATCCCGAAATAACTGCCTTAATTCAGGAAGAATCTCTTGTATCGGTAACTCTATCTGCATATGATCGCTCCTAATGAATGTACCCTACAACTTCAGTATCTCTATTCGAATGTTAGCATTATAACAAAAAAAGCCGTTCCAGAGGAACGACTATCACAGACATACCCTAAGACACGCCTTTCATCAAAATGAAATTTATCCCGAGTGCTCACTTAACTGAGCAATGACTCGGCACCATCAATGACGATCTCAGCTCCAGTAATATGTCTGGATTCCGACGAGGCGAGGAAGCTTACCAGATCGGCAACATGTTCCGGCTGACCCGGCCCATCTGCAAGCGGCTGCTGTCCTTCCGGGAACTCCATTGGAATAATGATCTGTTGCAGATCATCCGTTTTGACCGTACTTTGATCGATATTAGTCGCAATCGCTCCTGGGCAGATCACGTTCACACGTATCTTGAACTTCGCCAGCTCAAGTGCAGCCATCTTCGCAAAAGCAACCTGCCCTGCCTTGGACGTACTGTACGCCGACATGCCAAAGCTTGAGAAACGTTGATTGCCGTTAATCGAACTCGTAATGATAATACTGCCGCCACCCCGTTTTCACATGAGGCAATGCATATTTAATCGTGAAAAATGTACCATTCAGGTTGGTTGTAATAATCTGCTGCCAATCTTCAACCTGAATCTCCTCAATCGGTGCCGATACACCGTTAATACCCGCATTGGCAAAAACAATATCCAAACCGCCGAATAACTCTACGGTTTCCAGTACAGCCTTTTCCACACGTGCCGGGTCGGAAATGTCTACATCAAATGCTCTAGCCGCACCTGGGTGCAGCGCATTAATCTCTGCTTCCGTTTCCGAGATGCGATCATTCACCAGATCGAACAATGCTACATGTGCACCCTCTTTTGCCAGCTTGACCGCAGTGGCCTTTCCGATACCGGAGCCTGCTCCGGTAATAATCGCAACCTTGCCTTGAAACCGGGACCTGCCGTTTTGTTGTGTCATTATCCATTCCACTCCTTTGATTTAGCAATTATGTAAGAATGTACGTTCAAGCTCATCGTGAAAGCCAATTCTTCACAAGATTACCCAAAAAGAGTGTCTTTTAAATCAACACCAGCAAGTTTTTTCACCGTTGTCTATATCCATGTCACAACAACGTAAGGATCAAAACAAAACTTGATATTCTGTACTCACCATTCCAATTCAATGAAAGCGGCATCATCTTCAAGACCACCGATATGTGTAGCATCCAGCAGTACCTGAATGTGCTCGTCGGGGACATAATCTTGGATGGCATCCAGATCATTCAGTCCATCTGTATATAACTGAAGGCGCAGAGAATCGTTGACGGACCCTTTGGTCTCGTAGATGTGCGGCTTACCGCCAACAGGTCCTTCCAGTGTAGACCAGCGCTCGTTTGTCTTGCAGTGAGTCTGAAATAATTCAGACTGTTCCTGGCCATTACGCCACAGGCGAATACGGGAATCCCCTTGCCACGCGAGCCACACCCTACTTTTACGGCCGCCTCCTGTAAGCTCAATCCGCCCACATACATACATGGCTTGACTGCCCCGACTTCGCTTCTCCATCAACACTTCCCGAAGTAAAAGAGGGGAGCTGTCCAGTGGCTGCAGTTTCTTCAGCTGCTCGGATGCAGGTAGAGTCAGATCATGAAGAAGTCGCTGAACGCCCTCTTCCGTCGGGGATTGCGTCGTTTCCAACCAATCCAGCAAAGCATTCCCCAAAAAACGTGCAGCAAAGTCTCCCAGGTAACTCATGCCTACTCCATCACACAATACAAAATTGCAGACATTCCCGTTCATACGTACCGCAGCAAAGTCCTGTCCGGTATCTCCCTGATGTACCGTCTCAGCCGCTCTGCCATAACCATATCTGCACTTGAACGTGCCCTGATAACGGGTTAATGGCTGTTCTCCGGTCTGCACACTCACATAGCGAAAGCTGCCATGCCGCTGATCGGCATGGCCCCCCTTATCACCAGCAGACAATGTTGCCAAACGCATCGCTCTCATGATTCCCCTCCTATCTTACAGGCGTAGCAGCAGACATCTGGAACCCGATCGATACCAATTCTGCACATGTACCTGGCAGCATCATGAGTGCACCGGGCGCAAGCAAATAATCAGCTTCAACAAGCATTTCCCGATAACTTTCGGGCAGGACGGATGACATATTCCGCAGCTTCTCACCATGCTCATCCTGTAGATTGGTTTCCGAAGAGATTCCCTTCCATCTTCTAGGTTCAGCAATCGGACCTTCCAGCAGATGATCCGATATAAAGATATTCTCCACCAGCACATTGCCGTCAGGCACACTCATGCCCATGATTCTTTTCGCAATGGGCTCGGGATCTTCACCTGTGGCAACCCCATCGGTCATGTGGCACACAAGTGGCGCAGGACAATCCTGCATATTCGGAATTTCGGCCTGCAAAATCTTTTCCGCCTGCAGGAAAGCCTTCGCAGAATCCGAAAACCGTCTCGGGGTCAGGTCAGGCAAAGATCCAACTGCAGCAATCTCGTCAATTCCTTTGATCCCGTTCAACAAGTCATATACGTCATCGCTGTAGGCCAATATGGCGATGCGATAGCGAGGAGTCAGACGATTTCCCTTGGTAGAACGAAACACCATTTGCCGGATCGCGAGAGATAAGGCATCATAGACGACATCAATCCGTCGACGATTTTCCAGAACCATATTCATGGAGGCGCTAATATCAATCAAATATATAATAAGTGCAGGTGTACGCTGTGATGCTTGAATCGTGTAGTTCATCTAGGGTGTGTCACCTCCGTCATTCTCTTTATAAGTTGGGCAACGTATAACTGGTGTTGCTCAGGAATTTATTAATGGCACTCATTCGAGCTGCCACTTTGCCGACCCCTTTGAAATAAGCAGCATCGGTATTGTACAGCTTTTTGAAGTCACGGGCATACGCTTCCGCATTTTCAATTTTTCTGCCTTTTTGTGCGTTATACGTTTTATTGTAATGAGCAATCAACGTGACCACATTCTGGGCACGTTTTTTCTTGAGCGCAGCTTTCTGGGCAATCTCCTGTTGACGTTTGACTTCAGCTGCCGCTTTGCGCTCCGCTTCCTGTCTTGCAAGCTTGGCATCATTCTCTTTTTCCAGACCAGGTAAGCTTCATATTTTGCTTGTTTATCGTACTTCTCCTGCTGCGCTCTCTTGGCTGCTTCTTTTTCTGCTGTTCCTGCTTTACCAGATAGGCCTCATATTTCGCCTGTTTGTCGTACTTGGCCTGTAGTGCCTTGCGCTCTTCTTCTTTTTTCTTTGCTTCCGCTTCCTTCTGTTTGGCTTCAGCAAGCTTTTTCTTTTCCTCTGCGTCCAGTTTTGCAGCCTCTGCGGCCTTTTGCTTCTCTTGCTCTTCCTGCTCTTTGAGCGCAGCTGCCTTTGCAGCTTCAGCCTCTTCCGCAGCCTTGATCTCTGCCAGTCGTGTCGCTTCCTGCTGTTCTTTCTGCTTCACTTCTGCCTGATCGGCAAGTATTTTGACCGTTGGCACACCACCTGCCAGCAATACAATCAGCACAGCGGAGGATATCATGAACTTTTTGGATCTGTAGAATGGCACAGGTACAGGCTTGTCAGTGTCTTCTTTGGGATTAAGCTTGGCATCCAGTTCCTTGATTGCCGCCTCCACTTCCATCTGCATCGCGCTGTTATGAGGAATGAAATGATAAAGCGAACGGTACACTTCCAATGCTGCAGCCGGTTTATCTTCATCTTCCAGCGCTCTGGCTTGCAGGAAGAGACGGTTCACAACCGCTTCCTGGTCAGGAGATTGTGGCGTTTGGGGAATGTCACCGTCTTGCGAGTTCACCGGTTCACTTACTGGTTCCGAACTCTTTTTCAGACTTCCATCAGCTTCAGACGTATTGGCGTTTTCTTCTTCCGATGTCGCAGCCGCCGCATTAGCCTGATCCACGTCTACCGCAGCCAATGCAATATACCACTCACCAAACGTTGGGCAACTGCTTAGATCGTGACTTTCCCAAGCTCGAATGAACAGATCCGACAGATTGGAGCCCCAACGTTTCTCAAGGGATTCCCGCATTGCATAATACCGCTCACTTACCGTTTGCATTTCATGCTGGTCAAAATAACTTTCTCCCCACGCTTTTCTACAATCACAGGGTCCGACCAGCTTAACATCTCGGCAATGATAACAGCTCCGGCAAATCGATCAGCATATGAGCTCCACAAACCGCTGTGCACTGTCCGATGGGCCGCATAACCGGGAGACCCCGCAAGCAGGGCATCCGGACGATCCATCTTGGAACCGTACATCTGCTCGACATCCACAAGTTCTACCGCGGACATATTTCCCAGGTTCTCCACTTCGGAAAAAAACGGAATCATTACATTGGGAGCGGACATGTCGCAATGAGCCAGTCCACGTTGTTCCATGGCCGAGCCTGTTCCAGCAAGTGCTCTGGCCAGCTTCAGGCTCTCCTCAGCCGTCAACTGTCTCTGATCACTGATTACATCGAACCAGGTCTGACCTTGCACCCATGGCATCAACACCGCATACAAAAGATCGGGATGTTTTCCAATGAGCGCTCCGTTTCTTTCCGGAGTGAGCACATCACGCTTGCATACCTGCAAACCTGGCAGTTCACTATAGGACTCCATATGCTCAGACTGATATACCATAGCCGGAATACGGAATTTAGGAAAAAACACTTTTAGTGCTTTGGCCCCATGAATGGAACCATTTCGGGGTAACAACTGATAAACAATCCCCTGCCTTCCGGCTTGGGCATAAGCCAGACCCGGCGCAGCCGGATGTTGCCCAATCGTATAGGCAATGTCGTTAATCACCACTTCATCCCCGGGATTTGGTTGAAAAGACATGCTTATCCCTCTCTCTGTCCTAGTGTCATAGTTGCAGCAAAAACCGGGTGTTGTGACAACGCCCGGTTTTTGCTGTAGTTGTACATCTTCAGCTTGCTACCCGCCTATAATTCAGGGCGAATTCAGATTTCAAATCGGCCTGATCTATGTAAAGCAGATTAACGAGCTTGGTCAGCTGTACGGAATTTGTTAGCAATCGCTGTAAGTTCAGCGCTGATGCTGTTCAACGTTTGAACGAAGGATTGCATCTGTTTGCTAGCTTCTTGGAACTCCTGGAAGAAGCGTTGCTTGGTCATACCTTCCCATTGCCCTTCCATGCCTGTGATGGATTGCGTCAATGTAGATACGATTTGCTGACTTTGCTCACCGCTTTGTTTAAATTGGTTGGAAACCTGATCAAGCTGCTCTGGGGTAACTAAAATACGTCCTGCCATTGGTAAATTCCTCCTCGGTTTGTGCAATTTAATTTTGACTTGTTCAAATTGTACTATACCAGGATCGATCGGACAAAAGCCGAAGGACCTAATCCTATTTACCCCATTTTCAGCCCATGAAACTTCTCCTAACAGCCTATTTACAAAAAAATATTCACTTTCTGCTGTTTCTTTTATTCGCCCGTTCAGGAAACTACAGGCTCGGTCCCTCTTCTTCCCCGAAAGGACGGATCTGTGAATCTCCACGCTACAGGCTCAGGCTGGATGGCCTGGACCAGTGTAGCCGGGGAGCCATCAGGCGGAGCGGCATCCTGTACACGATATACGGCCGCCATTGCGGAAAGGGGATCGGATACAACAGCTACAGTTGCAGAATGTGCAGGCATGATTTCTCCTGTACGATTGTTCTGAAGAACATTCAGCATATTGACCGCATTACCATAGGCTGTGTTCACATGACTCAGCACGGAACGATACTCCATGTCTGCCTGCTGGAATAACAACGCTTTGCGTCCCAGCTGTACGCTCAGGTCCATAAATCGACGAAGCGCATCCTCGCCCAGTCGTTTACTGTGATTCCATTCATTCATCACCGCTGCGCGGGATTCAAGATCCCAATCCAGCGAATGAATCGCCTGATCCAACACTGCCATCTTTTGCTGTATTTGCTCCGCTGCATACTGAATCTGCTTGCTCAGTGCCCGAAGCACATCCGGTTCCACACGAATGCGCATTTACCATCACCTTTCCTCTTCCCCTGCAGGCTGTTTAAGCCAGTCCAGCAGCATCTCGTGAAACTGTTCTCTAGTCGTCAGTGCTGCAACAAGCCAATCATCTGAAGCCGCGGTACTCATTCGGAACAACCAGTTGGATACCGCACTTGCAGCAAATGCTGCCGACTGCGACTTCCACCCATCTTCATTCCATACGAGCAACTTAAGCTCTCCGTCTGACTCCTTACCCACCAGACAGCGTGCCAGTGCAAGTGAGCCCTCAGGATCGCTTGTCTCCTGTTCGAGTTCATCTGCTACGGTCTGTACCCCGCTGTTTTCGAGCTCATTCATGACATCATAAAATTTTTTCTTGGAGCACATCAGGGCCGGTTTCTCCGCAGGAGAATGGCCGCTCCATTTCATCCGCTCTATCAGAACATCAATGGCCTCACGAACACTCCCCAGATCGCTGAGCCGGAATGAGTCCGGTACATCCTCCACACGGGAAACTTCAACGACCCGCTCATCCGTGCAATGAATATAACTCTCATACGACTTGCCGTTGATCGTGTAGCGAATCCAACAAGCTCTGTCGGACAATCCGGCAATGGCTACTCTGGAGAAAACGGTCGGTGTCATGATCAGCTCATCGGTATCCTGATCTCGAATCAGATATCCTTTGTCAAGCAGAGAGGTTTTGACCCGCTCCCACTCCATCGCGATATCCTCCGCCATATAGCCGCGAAACGGATCTTCCACACCAAGCAGTCGGTCTGAACCGAGAATACCGGCCAGGAAAAAAAGTTCTTTTGTTTGCAACGTGACTACCTTTTGCTTAGAATCATGAACCGTCAACATTATGAGCCACCTCCCCTCAAACTACAACATGCCATCGGTCACGAATTTCAGAAATCCAATCGGTCATTTTCCAGCTGTCATCACATGGAACTGCACCTTTAACCCTGGAATATTTACGTTTTACATAATAACCTTGACCCGGAGGCAGTACCTTCAGCCCACCTGAGCTACCTCCGGATTCCGAATAAGGTATACGGAAGAACGAGAGATCGTTAGGGTCTAAAGTCCCGAACAGCATTCCGCTCTGGGAAGCCTTCACATCCGTCACCCAGTCAGAACCAAACGTCGGGAAGTCTGCTGGAACCCCGGATAGAATCACGTGCACACCGCGATCCCTGCCTTGACGAACAATCGCTCCCAATTGATCTTTTACGTTAAAATCGTTTAGCTGCTTGGACAAGGTGTCCGCATCGTCGATTACAAGTACAAGTTCCGGTCCACCGGTTATCTCGCCTCTTTTTAGAACTTCATCGTACAACTGTTGAATCACAGGTGCAAGCTGTTCTTCTCGGGATACATGTCCACGGACATGGGGCAAACTGCTGATCTCTCCCAGCCCACCTGCGCCATAACGCATATCTACTGTATATATCTGTACATCTTCCGGAGAAGCATGATAAGCCAGGGATAACATCCATGTCAACAAAAATGTTGTTTTTCCGCCTTCCATCGGACTCGTCACCATGAAATGCGGACCTTCCCGCAGATTAAGCTCGAATGGTTCCAGATCATCCGTAAGCAATCCCACAGGGACAGTTACAGATGAATTATCCCAAGCCTGACCATATGATCCTGTCCGAATGAGCAGATCCTTAAGCTTGATCTCTTCCGGAAGCGGAGCAATCTGCGGCGCTTCTTCCCCTGTCCAGCCTTGGCGAATCTCAGCAATCGTACGACGCAATGCCGATGAACGCTTGCCCTCATCTGCCCCGGAAGAAGGTAATGCCGCCTGGAACATGAGCGGAGGCACCTGTCCTTTGACCAGACCTCTTCCTGGCGGAAGTTGGCTTGGTGCCTTAGAAGGTCTTCCCACCGCATAATAATAATCACTAGGATCGGATAACTCAAATGAAACCGCATTGGGAATATTGCTTCTGAATTTCTCAAATACATCGGTTACCCGATTGGCAGTAAGCACAAAAGTAATACCCAGACTTCCGCCTTCACGCAGGATCGTCTCCAGAAGTTCATTTTCTTCGGGATAAGCATTACGGAACGAAAGATAACCGTCGATAACGACCACAACCTGCGGAACAGCCGCGTGAGCTGTCCTGCGGTAGGCCGAAATGGTTTTAACCCCCGCTTCCGAGATGATGTCTTTGCGTTGTGCGGACAGCTTGAGGATATAGCGGAATAACCGTTTGATCCGGTCTTCCTCTTCAGCCATCATCACGCCACCGATCTGAGGGAGTCCTGCAAAGTCCTTCATCATGCGGCCCATATCAATAATGTAGCCATGCCAAGGTTCAGTTCGGTGGGAACGGGCCAGAGACATAAGCAAGGTCTGAACAAATGTTGTTTTTCCCAGTCCCGGCATGCCGTAAACGACCAGATGGCCTTGATCCATAGGCAATGCGAGCGGTTGTTGGCGCTGATTAGGGAGATCGTCCAGCAAACCAACCAGTGGTTTCAGACCACTGGCCCCGCCATCAAGCAGCAGATCATGATTCTCTTCTTCCTGCCAGTCTTGTAGCCCTTCCCATTCCAGTGTTTCTGGTAAAGGTGGCAACCATGGTCCTGGCAAACGACGGATACCCGCATCTGCTGCAGACTGCGCAACATAATCAATAAATACCTGAAGCTGTTTCGGGACATCTTCACCTTTGAGAACGGCTCTGCGCTCACCGGTTAACAGCGGCTCCCGCTTACCGTTCAGGCGTACTTCCATGACAGGTAATACGGTCGATGAATCCTCCTGCTGGTTATAAGGCGCACCACTCCAGGCGAATTGCATCTCTTCAAACACCTCATCACTACCCACCTGGAAATATCCGCGACCCGGCTTCGTAATCCAGGCCGCATTTGGAATCTTGATCATGTCCCTGCTATCGCCTTCACTCTGTACGCGAAGGCAGATTCGGAAGCGTGAATTACTCCATATTTTATCGTCCACAACACCGGCTGGCTTCTGGGTTGCCAGAATTAGATGAACCCCAAGTGTCCGGCCAATGGCTGCGATACTGATCAGTTCATCCATGAACTCCGGCTGATCACGCTTCAATTGAGCAAACTCGTCAATAATAATAACGAGATGTGGAAGTGGCTGTTCATGTCTGGAACGCAGAATTTTGTAATATTCATCAATATGCTGGAGGTTTCCCGCATCATTTAATATTTTTTGCCTTCTGACCAGTTCGGCCCGAAGTGAGATATTCGCCCGCTCAATCAGATTTCCATCCAGATTGGTGATTGTCCCTACCACATGAGGCAAATCAACAAATGTATTGGACATACCGCCACCTTTATAGTCAATCAGCATGAAAGCCAGATCATGTGGATGGAATTCGGCAGCGAGTGAAGCGACGATGGACTGGATGACTTCACTTTTACCTGAACCGGTTGTACCTGCAATCAAACCATGGGTCCATGACCCTGACGTTCAATTTTGTCATGCAGGTTTATGGCAATTTTCTTGCCGCCAGCTCGAACCCCCATGGGTACGGGAAGTGTGTCAGGATATCTCGTCTGTCCCCACCTGGACACCACATCAAGATCTTCTACGCGTGATGTGCTGAGCATATCGAATAACGGAAGCACTTGCGGGATATCTGAAGCAGATGACCGCTTTAAGCGGATCGGTGACATATAACGGGAAAGCGCCTCGGCCATCTCCTTCGAGATCACATCAGGCTTGTACGTCTGTTGAACTACATCTGCATCTTCCGTTTTTTGATATACACCCCTTTTCCTTTGGAGGCATCCATAATCAGCTGACAATGCATCGGTAGTGACTCCTTGCGATTGGCCAGTATGATGGTGCATGTATCGATGTCCTGAGCCGACTCCAGAAGCAACGGAAGCAACGGTTCTTCTTCAATCAATTGTGTATCGGAGAGAATCACAACGTAACACGGCGTTTGTATGCTTTTCTTGTAACGTTCTTCCTTATTGTTGCGGCGGCGGTTCAACACGGAAAACAAGCTGTCCGCCAATTGATGCGCACCGCTGTGCCTGTCGGCCATATAGCGTTGTCCCTGGTCTTCATCCCAGATATGGGGCATCCAGCGAAGCCAATCCCATTCGTTGCTGTCCTTCTCCTCATAGAAAGCAGCAAGCTTCAGCTCATCCGGGGAATGACGAACCGTCAGCTGCGAGATAATGACTCGCAGGGAAGCAAGCACTTCCTCCCGATCACCGACCAGTCCCATAACCTTCGATTGGAACAAAGGCAATGTAATGGAAGCATCTGGTACCGTCTGGAATTCAGCCGCAAGTTCATGGGCCGCCTCAATCAGCTCATCCTTCTCATAACCATCAATCCGGGGAACCTGAAGTTTGATACGGAAAGGAATCTCTCCCGTACCAATGCGCACCTGAAGAAAATCATCATCCTCTGGTGAACGCTCCCACAAGGAACTGTTCCGGTTCTTCACCACTTGAAGACACACACCCGGATCACCATGAATTTCATACAGACTCTTCACTTGCTCAGTCTGAGCTTCTTTTAGTTCTTCCCGGTGTTTGTCCAGTTGGGCGAGATACATTGCTTTGCGTTCTTCCAATTTTTTGCGATATGATTTCTTGTTGCTCAGGTAAACGAAGAATGGGATGGTGTAAGAAGTAAGCATCATCATGACCGTCATCATCTGAAACATCATATAATTGCTGTTGCCCATTTTGCCGGTCATATTGATATATACGTAGAAACCAATGCTGACCATGGTCATCATGATCGGCACAATAATAGATATCATGGAAAACGTGGGTTTGCTCGGTTCTGTTGGAGGCCTGAGTATTTCAAGTCCCTCTTCCCTGAGAACCGGTGTCATTCTTGGAGAACGCTGATATAACACATTCACGAAGAGAAGACCTCCTTTAGTTCTTTCAATAGAATGTATACGTTCAAAAGCCCTATTCGTTGCTGTCCTGTTGAAACAATGAACGTCTTCCATACACAGGCGCTTCTTCCGAAGTCGTAGAAAAAGCCCGCTGGACACGTACGCAACTGCCTTGCCGCAGCCCCGTTTCCATTAACTGCTGTCCGTTCTGCGGAGAGAACCACAGACCTTCCGGAAACTTGGCTTCAAGAATGTACTGAATGCCGTCTCCCGGTGCCTGTCCAAAAATGCGAACGCCAAGCAAAGTCTTTAAATGTTCAATTGTACATTCATCTGGAACGTCGATGTCGAACCATTCACCTTCCTCGCGGCCGGAATACACGGTTAGAATCATGCGAATCCCTCCCATGGTCTCATATGTAAATTGTCCTAATGTCAGATTAAATCAAAAAAAGAGAATGAATCGTTATATCAACCCTATTTTCTTACATAAACACCCTGTTTGCAATGTACCATCTGTAATTTTGTTACATATGACCCACGTATATATTAAAATATCGTACATTCGACTCAGAACTTTCGTGGCAGTTATGCATTTGTATCTTGCGAGGATACGAAATTTTTTCTTTTTGTTCCATTAAAATGGTAATTTAGTTTCGTTTTTCAGGACTGTTATTGCTTCGCCCACAATTGAATTGTGAACACTTTTCAAACATTACCCACCTTTATGTTTTAATAAGCTGATTTTAAGGTAATTTTAAGCATTGGAATTTAATATTACCTGTATGAAATAACAACCGTGAGGTGATTTCAAGTGAGAACCCTAATAACCTTTCAAAACAAATCAATCCCTGTATACTTCAATCAAGAAAACAAACAACCTATGCAGAAGACATTAAGATTGCTTAGCAGTGCTTTGGAGCATAAAATCAGCAATGGTAAACGCGCTCTTCAAAAATGTCTGCATTCTTTAATTAGTATTGAGATTGTCAATGGAGAAGCCATTCTCCACAGTCGAAGTGAGAACGACTCCCTTGCTTTATCGTTATATTAAAAGGAGTCATTCAAGCCACATTCACATTTACTGCAAGACATGAAAAAGGAAGCTGTCTCTAAAGACAAGCTTCCTTTTTTGAGTTGTATGCACGTGATCTATGAGTCTCAATCATGATCAACCATCACTCAGTGCAGTTTGCTCAGGACATAGGCGGCATCATGTTCTTCCGCAATCTCGGCTTTACGAATACGAATGACAAACAGCCGAACCAAATTGGCACGTGTATGTTCTTCCTGACAGGTATTCAGTTTCCTCAGAATAAAGCGGTCAATGGACATGAATAACAAGCCCCTTTGCCATTGGATTTACGGATCAATTCTTCCGTGTATCCATAAATAACCAGATAGCGTCAACCCCAAACAGATTTTCAGTTCTTATATTAAGCCGTATTTTGCTTCGGTGTAAAATCATGCAAAAAGCCCGTCCCACCAAGCTGGAGGCGGACTTTCGCATGATTTGTCGATCTTTTTGTAATCCGTTTTAATTGGTCGTATATGCCTCGCTAGTTCTTCCTTTTTCGACTTAGTTCAACCCCGGATACTCCCGATACTGGTGCTGAATGCTGATCCAGCGAGTCCGTGTAAATTTCTCGATGGCCCAATCGCCACCGAAACGTTCAATACCCGAAGCTTTTTCCCGCCAAACATCACATGCGCTTCATCATTAACAGATTGATCATTTACATGCACCATACCTGATTCAATGCGCTGGGCAACCTGATATCCTCGATTCAGATCTTTGGTGAATACAGAACCACTCAGTCCATAAGGCGTATCATTCGCCAAACGTACAGCTTCCTCCTCATTATGAGCCTTCATGATCACTGCCACTGGGCCAAACAATTCCTGCTGCACGATATCTTGCTCAGGTTTAATATCGGCAAGTACAGTTGGAGACAGCACACTCCCTTTACTTGTCCCTCCTAGCAATAACCGTGCGCCTTCATCCTTGGCTTTGTTCACAAGCTCGAGCAATCGTGTTACCTCTTTCTCCCGAATGAGAGGACCCACGAGTGTTTTGGCATCCGCTGGATCACCTGCCTTGACATTCTTCGTTTTGGCCACAAATGAATCAACGAATTGATCGTAAATATCCGCGTGAACAATGAACCGATTCAGAGCCATGCAGATCTGTCCCTGATGCAGAAATTTGCCAAAGACCGCAGCTTCGGCAGCCCGTTCAATGTCCGCATCTTCCAGCACTACCATGGCGTTGTTGCCGCCCAATTCCAATGCCGTTTCTTTTAAATGTTCGCCCGCCAGTTTACCGATCCCCTGTCCAACTTCCGTGGAACCTGTGAATGAGATTACTTTTGGAACCGGATGAGCGACAAAGTAATCCCCGATCTCGCTCCCACTTCCCGCAACGACATTCAGCACCCCTTCAGGCAGACCAGCTTGTTCGAACAAATCGGCAATGAGCCAGCCTGCGGTAATCGGAGTATCGGATGCCGGTTTAATCACCACACCATTACCAAGAGCAATCGCTGGAGCTACAGATCGAAGGCATAGATGCAAAGGGAAGTTCCACGGCCCGATTACACCAATCACTCCCTTCGGCTCTCGAACTACACGGTTCTCTTTGCCAGTGGTATTGGACGGGATAATCTCACCCTTCATGCGATAAGGAAAAGATGCTGCTTCGTCCACAATGCGTTTAGCCGCTGCGAACTCCGCTTCCGATTTAATTCGGGTACTCCCGGATTCCGTGATCAAGAGTTGAATGATCTCCTCTTTTCGCTCTGTCATCAGGGATGAAACTTTACGCAGTACTTCTTCCTTTACAGCAGGTAATGATTTCGCCCATTCTCTTGAATTTTTCTGAGCTGACTCATAAGCCTTATCGATGTCTTTCTTATTGGAAGAGCGCCATGTGGCAATGACTTCACCCGTATAAGGGTTGATATTCTCCATTGTTTTCTCCCCGGAGCCATCTACCCACTGGCCATTGATATATTGTTTCGTCCATGTTGTATGTTCAGTGTTCATTAAAGTCATGTATATACGCCTCCTGATCAAGATTGAATGTCCCACCTGCACAACGGTGTAATACATCATTAACCTTGTTCAGATTTACGCAAACGCGCAGCACTGAATCAGCACTTCATTCTATAAATTTAAGGATTACAACACAACCCATAGTACTCCGTCGCCATCTGCACGTCTTTCATCCGTCGGGCAGGCTCTTCTTTCCAAAGAGGTTCAAGTCTTCCCATCCGTAGCCAACTTCAATCAGATCCTGACCGCCAATGCGGATGGACTGTGTGTGAACCGGAGTGCCTCCCATCTTTTCATAGAAGCGGCAAGCTGAATTACGCTCCAAAGCCCATATGATTAACCGTTTCATATCCTGGTTCTGCAGATGCTTAACGACATGAGTCGCCAGTTGCTGACCTATCCCGGTTTGTTGCACTTCCTTCAACAAATATATAGCGTACAACTCTCCATCATAAGGTAATTTTCCTTCACGCTCCTTACCCCCACATGCAAATCCGACAATGTTCCCATGCTCCTGTTCAGCAACAACCAGGATTTGATCTTTTTCGCCAGAACGGATGCTCTTCTCCCACTGGGGCAATCTTGATTCAATAGTCAAATGATCCAAAAAATCATCCGGCACAATTCCCCGATATGTTGTTTTCCAACTCTCCGTATGTACATGGGCTATTCCTTGCGCATCCCCTTCGTGCGCCGGCCTGATCAGCATCGCTATCACTCGCTTTCTTCGTAACTCCCGCAACTTTACCATATTATATGTTCTTCTTTCTATTATTCCAAATTCAACCACCTCATTACCTCTTATAAAGTAAAATCCGGCCCTACGGCCGGATCGTTACCCTCGTACCTACAGAAACTTTGGAAGACAGATCCAGTACATCCGAGTTGTACATGCGTATACAACCATGGGAGACGGATTTGCCAATAGACCAAGGCTCATTGGTTCCGTGTATGCCATAATGGGGGCAGACAGCCCCATCCACAACACGCCGAATGGCCCACCTGGATTGGATTGTTTGTTAACAATCGTAAACTCCCCGTTTGGCGTCTGCGTCAGCATCTTGCCAGTGCCCACGGGATAGCCCTTAATCACCTGATTGCCATCCAGAAGATATAACATGTGGTCAGACAGATCTACAATAATCCTGTAATCTGGCATAGTGACATCCCTCCTGACCTATCTTATGCAAGGTACCGGATGATGCCCGCCTGGTTTTCAGGCTTCCTCCCACTCTTTCACCTTACGCAAGTGCTTGGGTTTGCGACTGCTGGCCGGTTTGCTGGAGGCGGTACGCCTTCTAGATGCCACTTCTTCCTTGCGTTGCTGATACTGCAATTCCTTCTGCATTTTCAGATAGTTATTTAGTCTTTTTCATCCAATGAACCTTCCAGTATGGCCTCTTGCACTGCACATCCAGCTTCCCTTGTATGACTGCAATCCAGAAATCTGCATGTGGCCGCAAGTTCTTCAATCTCTCCAAACGCATGCGACAGCCCATCATTCCCCTCATCCCAGAGATTAAGCTCACGCATTCCCGGCGTATCAATTAATACAGCTCCCTGTGGAAGTACAAATATCTCCCGGTGTGTTGTCGTATGTCTTCCCCGGCTGTCTCCCTCGCGAACGGATTGTGTAAGCTGTACATCCTCACCCATCATCCAGTTCACCAGCGTAGACTTGCCACTTCCCGAAGATCCTGTGAGGGCAACAGTTAACCCTGGCTGTAAATATCGTTCCAGTAACGATTTTCCTTGCCCCTCCACTGCAGATATCGCAAATACTTCGACACCTGGAGCTATCCCTTCTACACTTCGGATCTGCTCTTCCACATTGCTGCACAGGTCACTTTTACTTAAAACAATGACTGGCCTTACACCACCATTCCAAGCCATCATCACATATCTTTCGAGTCGTCTAAGGTTGAAATCATGATTAAGTGCAGACCACGATTAACAGTGTATCTACGTTTGCGGCAATTAATTGTTCCTTGGTCACCGGACCCGCCGCCTGTCTCGACACCCTGCTCTGACGCGGCACCAGCTGGTGAATAATTGCTTCTTCACCCGCCTGTCCTGTAATCGCTACCCAATCTCCAACCGCTGGTACCAAACTCGTCTCCAGACTATCATGACGCATTCGGCCGGAAATTCTCCCCCAGCACTCGCCCTCTTCGGTAATCAACCGGTGCAGATGTCCATGGTCTGCGATAATTCTGGCAGGCTTTCTCTCCTGTTCTTCCATTCCTGTCTCTTGCCACAGCTTCTGCCACGTTGCTGACCAGCCGTATTTCTCAATAAGGTTATCTAAAATAAAAATTCCTCCCAAAACAAATTTGTTTACTTCGTGCAAGCCGACTGAACAACCATCTCCGGTTCGGATCAAAACAAAAAACCACGAGCTGAAATACACCGCGGCAATACGTAGTTAGCCGAATCAAAGATCATCCCTCTTGTTAATATACCGGATAACCAACTTAAACATCCGCTATAAACAATTCAGGAACACCCTTTTATCGGCAAACAAAAAAGCCACGGGTGCGTCACCCGTGGCTTCATCTGAGCATGCGATACTTCACGTTAAAATGGATACTGCTATCCAGCTAACGCAAATTACATGCTTTGATCCGTTCCGGAGACGCTGTTCATATTCAAATTAACGTATACTGCATTTAAGTTTGTCATAAACAATCGCCTCCCTTGTAGAATTATCCATATGTTACACACTTCGCTCTACAGTTGTCAAGCCCAAATTATTGTATTACCCGTCCAATCTATTTGACCTGATCCCAGCGCGTCCACATTTCCTTCGGATTCAGTTCATAGATCCCCTCTTCCCGATACATGAACTGATGCATGATAAATTCCCGCCGAATAGTCGCAAAATCCTCATGATACTGCTGTATAAATGTATTAATCTCTTTCTCAGTATACTTCCGACCGAATTCAAGCTGTTCCACCAAATGACCGAGTACAATCAGCTTTTTCTTATATTGAGCCGGAATCTGACGCAATCGTCCATCTTTGGAGAAAAAATTTCTCATGACCGACGCTTTCAAGGTTTCGTTCACATCATTCATATCCGTGACCTCCTCTCGCTTAAAGATAAAATCAACCGAAGCCTGTGCATTCTCGCGGATAAACGAAGGATTCAGTGTGAAATACACGGTATTTTTCTCCCGTCGTTCCTTAATCAGCGCCGCCTCTCTCAGCTTGGATGCATGATGTGTCACGGTTGGCTGTGACAGATTCAGCCGCTCGGCAAGTGCCTGCCCGTGCAATTCGCCCTGTGCCAACAACAACAGCATGCGAAGCCGGGTCGGGTCAGCCAAAGCTTTATGATAAGCCACAATTTTCTCCAGCTGCATCATCGTTCATCTCGCTTTCATTTAGATAAATATCTAATTTGATATTAGTCTTTTCTTCTTCCCTCGTCAACTCCTTTGGATTCAAGTAAGCTTCTCTGAGTTAAACTCACGCTTGAACTGGCATTGGCTCGTTATTTACGGTAGGATTATATTGCTTGAAATAAGGAGGATAAAGAACATGGAAGATGTCATTATTATCGGCGGAGGCCCATGCGGTCTGTCTGCTGCCATTGAATGTGAGCGGCTGGGACTGTCCGCTGTGATTATTGAGAAATACAATATCGTTCAATCTATTTATCTGTATCCAACCCATATGCAGTTTTTCAGCACAGCCGAGCTGCTTGAGATCGGAAACGTTCCGTTCAGCACACCGAATGATAAACCGTTTCGTTATGAAGCACTTGCCTATTATCGCAGGGTAGCCGAACATTTTGGTCTGCGTGTTCATAACTATGAGGAAGCCCGTGAAATCAAACGCAAGGATGATGGCACGTTTGAGGTACATACGCTCAATCGCCGCGGGGAGGCCATCGTACATGTTGGACGCAATGTCGTTGTAGCTACCGGTTATTTTGATCATCCTAACTATCTTGGCATTCCTGGAGAAGATAAAGCTAAAGTAACCCACTACTTCCGGGAAGCCCATCCTTACACACGTACACGTGTGGCCATTATTGGCGGAAGCAATTCAGCTGTGGACGCGGCCATGGAACTGGTTCGTGTCGGAGCACATATTGATATGGTTTATCGCGGCAGTGGTCTGTCCCAGCACATTAAACCATGGGTACGTCCGTTATTCGAGAGCATGGTGACAAAAGGTCGCATTACACTGCACCTGGAATCACGCGTGAATGAAATTCTGGATGATTCGATTCGTCTGATACACACAGATGGTTCCACTCGTGAACTGGAGAATGACTTTGTTCTCGCCATGACGGGTTTCCGTCCGGATCGTCAACTACTCACGTCGGTGGGTGTGGAGATGTCTGATGATATGGATAAACCGCTATATGACCCACAAACGATGGAAAGCAGCGTATCCGGCATATATGTCGGCGGAGTCATTGCTTCGGGGCGTAATGCGAATGAAGTCTTTATTGAATCCGGGCGTTGGCATGGGCGGTACATTGCTGAACATATCGTTAGCAGACAACGTGGACAGACTGAAGGGAAATGAAAACCATGGATATGACTTCCTTGCTGTTGCTCGCATTTGCGGCTCTTGGGATTATCAGCAGCAACACACCTGTGACCGTAGCGATGGTATTTCTGTTATTGCTACGAGTCCTGAACCTGAATCAGGCATTTCCATGGCTTGAAAAATACGGACTTACACTGGGCATTATCATTCTGACTATTGGCGTAATGGCGCCTCTTGCCAGTGGCAAGATGAGTCTTCAGACGATCGGTGAGTCTTTCCTGCACTGGAAATCACTGCTTGCCATTGGTGTAGGGTTACTTGTGGCCTATCTCGGCGGACGCGGAGCTACGCTGATGGGCACACAGCCAACTATTGTTGCAGGGCTGTTAATCGGAACGGTACTTGGGGTTGCCCTGTTCAAGGGTGTACCTGTGGGGCCATTGATTGCGGCAGGAATTTTATCATTGCTACTGGGCAAATCCTGATTCAAGTTGTGAGGGTCGTGACATGCTTGGCTGATTGGCTGTATTTCCCACCGTTGTGTGATATACTTCTATTCAGGCAAATCATGTATACGAGTCTACAGCAGATCATGCATAGCAGAGGTTGTTCAAAAAGTCCGCTTTTGATTATGAAGGATGCCTACTATTATGGTTATGCTGCTGTTGCATGAAATTATAGATTCACTTTGCAACTATTATTGGCGCAGGAGGATTAAGGAACCATGTCACGTCAATTTATTACAGAAGCCGTGATGGTGGCCATTTACGGTCAATTGCTAGCGCCGCCCGCGCCTGTTGAATATATTGTTCCTTATACCACCATCCTTGAGCTATATGAATTTCAGACCAGTCCTGATCCCATGATGGATAACCCGGCAGATGATCAGCATGTAAAATCCAAAATCAATGAAATGATTTCTTATTTCGAGGAACCTCTGAATAAGAAAAAAATAGAGCGTGCATTACTTGTACCCTGGGCCAAAAGCCCCTCCATTTTATTGGGTAACCAAGTATCCATTGCCATTATCAATGCAATAGATACGGCACAGTACGGAGAGTATTTTGATCCCATCGAGACTGAACTGCTCCTCACATCGCAGCGCCTGGGTGTCCCGATTCTCACCGATCAGGTTGAACTGATTGCACGTATTATTGAATCGGAGTCACCTGTACAGGTATTTGATATTGACGATTTTGATTTTGCCATGGATGATGAACCATTGGATCAGGTGTAATTCATCATGGAGTGCACGGATATCCGAACGCAAAAAAATGACCTCAGTACCCACTTTATTGTGGATGCCAAGGTCATTTTTTGCGTCAGCACTTCTTTTATTCGCATTATTCCGCAATATCCCGCGCTAACAGAATTCGGCTAATCTCATTCAGAGGTGGTAACGACTCCAGTGCAAAAAACTTCAGACCCGCATCACTATTCACCCGTGATTCCACAAGGTCATCCTGAATGATCAGTGTCTGGAACAAGGCAATGACGTAATACTCTTCATCTCCGCTGGAGTGCATGTGCCGAAGATCAGGCCCCGAATACAGACCTTCCAGAGTCATGGTACCCGCAGTCCAACCTGTCTCTTCCCATAACTCCCGATGTGCAGCATCTTCAATGGCCTCCCCGGGCGCATTTCACCGGCTGGCAGCCGCCAATGACCGTGCCCGGCATGTTGAATCAGCAGCAATTCACCTTGTTCGTTCTCAGCCCGCACCGCCGCTTTAACAACAATATGAGAGCGTTTGGCGATATACTGGGCCAAATCTCGTGGTGGCAGATTCACTGCTTATCCCCTCCTCCTACTCGAAAGCCGGTGGCGACTGTAATTCATCTATTGCCCAGAGATACTTCTAGAATTAGATTTCGGTATACCGATATTCGATATCCTGACCTTCATCAACGATATCCACATGCAGTTGGTGCCCTTTCAGATACCAATAATCGTGATCTTCCATAAAGAATTGAATCCCTGACACTTCGATTTGATCCGCAGGATGTCTTGGTTTCTCCACAGCAATACCGAGCGAAAATCCAGGATGAAGACCTCCGCCAGAGCTATAACGGGCAAAAAATCGAATGCTGTCCCCTCGTTCAAATTCAGTTCTTCCTTGTACCAGCGAGCAGCTTGATCGGATACATGTATGGTACTCATTTGGTGTCAGCTCCTTCTGTATATATATGTTCCATCATATCTCGACAGGGACTTGAATACAAACCCGAGGGAGCATATGAAGACAAATTAAGTTGTGAAAAATGTTTGACAGATTGTAAAAGCTGGTGTTAAGATGCAAACATACGAGGTCTACATTGGTTTTATTTCCAAAAAAAGAAAGGGTGATTACGGTGTTTAACAAACATATGATTGGTCAATTCAACACACAATTAAATACCGGAGCACACCCGAAATCATTATTCCGTTCATAAGTCGGCATGACATGGCGTTCTTTCACTAGAACTTCTGTGATGTTTACTCACAATCGAACTTATATATGGTGGCGGCTCTGTGCTCGGAGCCATGCTGCCGTATGAATATATGAAGACATACCGCCTGCGTGCGGTATGTCTTTTTGTGGGTACATTTCGGCATACATGAACGGAATCTGCAGTTCTCGGACATCGAAAGGAAGGGATAACACTTGTTCTCTGTACTTAAAAACCTGGCCTGGTTCTTCCGGCTGGAACGTAAACGATACCTAACCGGTGTCATCTTGCTTATTCTGGTGGGCATTGCTGAACTGCTGCCTCCCCGTCTCCTTGGCAATGCCATCGACGAGATTGTGCGCGGTTCCATTACCGGCACCTCACTTACCCGTTATATCTTGCTTATTCTAGGAACGGTCATTATTATCTATCTGGTTACATACGTTTGGATGCACAAACTGTTCGGAGGTGCCAATCTGGTGGAACGATTGCTCCGTTCACGCTTTATGGACCACCTGTTACGAATGACTCCTCCCTTTTTTGAGAAAAACAGAACCGGAGATCTGATGGCTCGGGCCACCAATGATCTTCGTTCCATTGCCACTACAGCAGGCTTCGGCATGCTGACCTTAACGGACTCTACAGCCTTTCTGGCCACCGTATTGTTCGCCATGGGTTTCCTGGTTAGTTGGAAACTAACCTTGGCGGCAATCCTGCCTTTGCCTTTTATCGCCATTGCCATGATGATCTACGGTAAAGCTGTACATCAACGTTATACCCTCGCACAGGATGCATTTGGAGACATGAATGACCAGGTGCTGGAATCCATCGCCGGGATTCGTGTCGTGCGTGCCTATGTGCAGGAACGTCTGGACGAGAAACGGTTCGCCGATGTAACTGAAGATGTGTATCGCAAAAACCTTGCTGTTGCCAGAATGGATGCCCTGTTTGAACCGACGATCCGACTCTTCGTTGGACTCAGTTATGTGATTGCACTTGCCTACGGCATATATCTTGTATTTCATAATGAAATTACCCTGGGGGATCTCGTATCGTTCAATATGTACCTGGGGATGATGATCTGGCCCATGTTCGCCATCGGCGAATTGATCAACCTGATGCAGCGCGGTAGCGCTTCCCTTGATCGGGTTAACGAAACATTATCGGTAGAGCCCGCTGTGCAAGATGTGGAGCAGCCAGCTCATGTTACGAATCCGGAAGAGATTGCGATGCAGGATGTAACCTTCCGTTATCCCAGCTCCACGGTCGACAATCTCAGTCATATCAGCTTCTCGCTGCGACGGGGTCAGACATTGGGTGTCGTGGGTCGTACGGGTAGCGGTAAATCCACTCTGCTCAAACAACTGCTTCATGAATACCCGGCGGGTTCGGGCACATTAAGCATCTCGGGTCATCCGATTCAGGAGATCGCCAAAGATGACTTGCATAGCTGGATCGGGTACGTACCACAAGAACAGGTTCTGTTCTCCAAATCCGTTCGTCAAAACATTCAATTCGGTAAACCTGGGGCCAGTGATGAAGTCATCATGGAAGCCATTCGTACTGCCGCTTTTGACGGGGATCTGGGAACCTTATCCGATGGACTGGATACACTCGTTGGTGAAAAAGGAATCTCGCTGTCCGGTGGACAGAAACAGCGGGTATCGCTGGCGCGTGCCTTTATTGCTAATCCTGATATTCTGATCCTCGATGATGCCTTGTCTGCCGTCGATGCACGAACTGAAGCCAAAATCATTGAAAATATTCGCAACAAACGCTCGGGTAAAACGACGCTGATCTCGACTCATCGCCTGTCTGCTATTGAACATGCTGACCGAATCATCGTACTGGAGCACGGAAAAATTACGGAAGAAGGCACTCACCAGGAATTGTTGGCCATGAACGGCTGGTACCGTGAACAGTATGAACGGCAACAGGTCGAGTCCAATCTGTCCACGTAGGAGGTCAATTCATTGAAGTCTAATACAGGCAAAAGGCTGCTAGATTACGCCTTGAAAGCCAAAGGAACATTTATCGCTGCATTAATTATGCTTACCATTGGTGTTGCGGCCGAGTTAGCCGGGCCGTTCATCGCCAAATCCATGATCGACAATCACTTGCTTGCGATCGAGCAGCCTTTCTATGAGACGATCGCTTCAGATGAAGCCGCAGTCTACAACGGTAAGAACTACAAACGCGAAGGCTTGTTCGAACCAAATGAAAACAAAGGCTCCGAAGTGCGGGTACTACAAGCCGGCAAAAGTTTTTATTTTGTAAACGAACCAGTCAATGCACCTGACGGGGACCGCACGTATGCGGATGGAATCCTCACAGTTACACGAGCAGGAGAAGTGACAAGCCAATATGCGGCAGCACCGCTGTCTGCAGGTGAACTGTTTGCTTTTTACAAACCGGAGATGCCCAGCATCTATCAATTAATTGTGTACTATATGATCTTCCTCGTGATCTCGGTCATTATGGAGTTCGGTAAGACATTCTGGCTGCAGTCCTCGGCCAATAAGGTCATTCAAAGACTGCGTAACGATGTGTACGCCCACATTCAACGACTGCCGGTGCACTTTTTTGATAATCTGCCCGCAGGTAAAGTTGTATCTCGGGTCACGAACGATACAGAAGCCGTCAAGGATCTGTTCGTTGCTGTTCTCTCGAACTTTTTCTCAGGAATCATCACGATTACAGGTGTGTATGTCGCACTCTTCCTGCTTGATGTTCGCCTGGGTCTGATCTCGTTATTCGTGGTACCGATGCTCATTACATGGATTGTGCTCTATCGTAAATTCGCCACGCGCTACAATACGATAATTCGGTCACGACTGAGTGAGATCAATGCGATCATTAACGAGTCCATTCAGGGAATGTCCATTATCCGCGTATTCCGCCATCAGAAACAAACCAAACAGGAATTCGAAGATCTGAATGATGACTATATGAAACACCAGAACAAAATGCTCAACCTGAATGCCTTCACCTCACATAACCTGGTTAACGTATTGCGGAATATCGCCTTTGCGGTGGTCCTGTGGTACTTCGGTTCGAGCGTGCTGGATGGCACAAGTGTGATCTCATTGGGTGTTCTGTATGCCTTCGTTGATGTTCTGGGCCGCTTGTTCCAGCCAATTACCGGCATGGTCAATCAACTCGCCAATCTAGACTCCTCCCTCGTATCCGCTGGTCGCGTCTTTGAACTGATGGATGAAAAGGGAGAACCCGTAACGGATGGCTCCATGCCAAGATACAAGGGGGATGTTGTCTTCGACGATGTATCCTTTGCCTATAAAAAGGATTTCGTGCTCAACAATATCTCGTTCAACGCATCACAAGGTCAGACGGTGGCTCTGGTTGGTCACACCGGTTCGGGTAAAAGCTCAATCATTAACCTGCTGTTCCGGTTCTATGATCCGCAAAAAGGCAAGATCACAATCGATGGTCAGAACGTCAAGGATCTGCCTAAACAGTGGATTCGCGAGCATATGGGGATTGTATTGCAGGACCCGTATCTGTTCACAGGCACTATTGCTTCCAACGTCAGTCTGGGCGATGAGAAGATCTCCCGTGAACGAATTGAACAGGCGCTGCGTGATGTAGGTGCGCAGCGTATACTGGCTCATCTGCCTCAAGGCTTTGACGAACCTGTCATCGAAAAAGGAAGCACATTGTCTGCTGGACAGCGTCAATTGATCTCCTTTGCCCGTGCACTGGCGTTTGATCCGGCTATCCTCATTCTGGATGAAGCAACTGCCAATATTGATACGGAAACGGAAGCCCTTATTCAGAATGCACTCGAAGTCCTCAAAAAAGGACGTACCACCTTCATCATTGCTCACCGCCTCTCCACCATTCGTTCAGCAGATCAGATTCTGGTTCTGCATCGTGGGCGAATCGTTGAGCAGGGTGCACATGATGAACTGATGGAGCTTAATGGCCGCTATTATAAGATGTATCAGCTTCAGCAAGGTGCGCAAGCAGCAGCGGTCGCAACTCCGGAGAATCCGTCGGGTGAGACTGTTCGCACATCCGCCTCCTTTGCAGGAGGAAATGCATAAAATAGTAATGCAGAAATCTCTTTTACTAAGTAATCAATAATGTTATATGGGCAACAGGCAATACCAAAAACGATCTACTCAGCTACCTTAGGGGTTTGCAGTGTAGATCGTTTTTTTGTGTTTTCATCAGGCCGCCCTGTTCCGTTACTGTTTATTTCGCCCAGACAAAAAACAATCCGCGTGCAACCTCACGGCTACTGCGGATTGTCGATCCATCCTTTGATCGTATATCCCATGTACATCACGGTCTCCCTTGCGAGAAAAGGAAACTTGCTGCGCCAGGTTCGATAAGCCGTTGTTCGTGTCGGAGAGGGTACGGCATCCATACCCAGTCCGGCAGCCAGCTTCATGGCCCGTTTCATATGTAACGGATCACTCACAATCGTATAGGTTTGATAACCTTCCTGTTCACCAATCGGAATGGAATTGAACAGATTCTCCTCGGTAATTCTGGATTCCGTCTCTATGTGAATGTCCGCAGGATCTACTCCGTGTGCAATGGCATATCTCTGACCAACTTCAGCTTCCGTATGTTCGCCATCCCCACTTGATCCACCTGTAAAAAGTAAATTACGTACTGTACCCTGACGGTATAATTCAATCCCGTGTTCAATACGTTCACGAAATACCGGTGAAGGGTTATCCCCCTCCACGGCTGCACCAGAATGATTGCTGCGTCTGATATCCGGGGTGAATCCTCATGCGTATATGCAGATATTCGTACTGCCGTAACCACAGTCCATAGGATTCCAACGAATACTACAACCAGAGCCATAATTACGATCCAGCGTTTCGTTATCCGGTTGCTTGTCATTCGTCCTCTTCCAAAGCCCTTGCTTGCATACTCTCGGTATGCATACGCTCCAGCGTTTGCAGAGCTGCTGCGGATTCGGCATCCAGACCAAGCTCTGCAATCCAGGCACCCGCATATTGCTGAAGACGGATCTCCAACTCCTGTGCACGGTCTTTGAAATCCTCCAGTTCCTTAATCATTCGTGATCGTCCTTCCGGACTGAATGTCTCATGAATGCGTTCCTTGAAATAATGATGTACGATACGGTTACGTTGCTGCCATAATTCATTCAACTGGCGAGTCTCTTCCTCAGAGAATGTAAAATGATGGCGCACTTCGTGAATGAGCTGCCCAATGAACTGCTCATCTTTCGTTCGTACAGATCTTCCAGATCTTCTTCGGATACAGCTTTGCCCTGAGACATTTTCATTAACAAAATCAGATTGACCAGCTGCTGCTCAAGCGCCTGCCCGTAGTACACTGCCAATCCGTAATAGGCAAACAATTCTCTGGAGTGTTCGCTGTCCAGCATGTCACCATTCTGGATATCTGTATTTTGCATGGCGAGCGCCTCCTTCAACCGTACAATGTTATCTATTTCATGTCCCTCTATCCTAACCAAACCAAGAGCAACATTCAAGTTGTCGGGAAGCGCGTCTTCTAACCCCGCAGATCTCTTCTTCCGGACAGCCACACATGGATGATTAGTAGCCCCAATGCGTAGAGCCACGTCCACAGGGTAACCGAAACGAACGAATCCATCTTTGATTCATCAAATAACATCATCTCACGAACCAGATAAAAGGCAGGTGGAAGTATGCGGCCAAGCCATTCCAACGATTCAGGCAAACGTTCACTTAAGGAACCTTGGATAAACGATAGTAATAACACAATAATAAGGGCTGGCATACTGCGACCAAGCAAGGGAATGTACGATTTTTGAAAGAATACACTTATGCCCAATCCCAGCAGCGATAAACCCAGATGTCCTAACCAAGTCATCATCCACTCCTCAACTGTGGGTTGTCTTTCGAACATTCCCGCGAATGCGGGATACAACACAGTGATTGCGGTGAGCATGAATTGCATGATCAGGGCACAGATGAGTTGACTGGTTACAACCTGACGCCTGCTCCCTGCATGAAGGACGAGTAATTGAAACTGCTTCCCAGGTTCGGTATTCATCACCATTACTCCATGCCAAGCTGCTGCCAGAAATAACAGCATAGCCGTGACACTGTAACTGTCCGCAATAGGGTTGGGTTTGTAGGAATAGATCAGCAGCATGGCGATGATATAAAAGATAACCGGTGCAAAATATTTCTGTGAGCGAATGTGATGCCTTAACAAATATCGGGTCAGATAGATCATTCGGATCCTCCCCTTGCATCATCCATGGAAGAGCTTAAGTCCACCAATTCTGTGACACCTTCACGATTCGCAAGTACAGCCGGATGTTGTCCTTCCAGCAGACTTTCCATATGTAATTGACTTTGCTCCTGTTGCACAGACACAATCGAACCTTCAGATGCCAGAATCATTCTGAGGACATCATCTGTTGATTGTTGAACCACTTTCCAATCCCACATCCAAGATTCTGCGTTCCCCAAGCTCGTATTACGAACTAAAGACAACACTCCCCGTTGATGTGATATGGATGGATCGTTCGCCAGATTCTCTCCAGCACGGGCCAGACTTTGAATATATACAACCGGTTTGCCAGCTTGCAGTATATCCTCTCGACTCCAGTAATGGAGCACGTTGCCTTTCTTCAACACAATCACCTGGTCTGCCAAGCGTTCTATAAGCAAAGGTTCATGGCAGGCTGTAACGATGGATGTGCCCTCATCCTTCCATTGCCCCAATAAGGATACGACAGCCTCTTGAGCTGAGATATCCAGGCCTGATAACGGTTCATCCAGCAACAAAACACCACCCGGTCCTGGTAACAGGGCCTGTATCAAATTCACTTTTTGCAATGTGCCCTTGGACAATAGAGTTAACTTCTGATTGATTGCGGTACCCAGATATAAAAGCTCACTAAGTTCACTAATCCGCCCACGCAGTACTTCGGGGCGAATGCCCCGAATACGCCCATCTCCCACAAGTACTCTATTGAAGTGAATGGTAAACGTGGTAAGCCATCGACTGCGTATTTCACAGAACTACCTTTTATTGTACGCTGAATCGATCCGTTATCAGGCAACAAAATACCCGCCAATATACGTAACAATGTACTTTTGCCCGAGCCGTTTCGGCCAACAAGCACAGCACATTCACCCTGCTTCACTCCCAGATTAATTTGATTCAGTACTTGAGCCGTGCCTAATCGTTTGCCTACTTGTTGAAGCCTTATCCCTCGACCAGTTGATTCTGGTGCAGCTTGCACGGAATTCCTGTAAAGTCTGCGTGTACTCCATATCACTGGAATCACATCCGTTCTGGGGCCTGCACACCAAGCAAATACAGACTGTGCGAGAGTCGTTCAGCGGTACGCTCAGCCAATGCCACACGGAAGGTTCTTTCATCTGATGGCGCATCTGCAATCCGTTCAGCGTGATAGAAGCGGTTGAACGCTTGAGCGACATCTATTGCATATTTGGCAATGACCGAAGGCTCATTCCGATAAATTGCTTTTGCCAGATACTCGGGATATTCACTGAGCAGTTTCAGCAACGCCCAAGAGGTATCTCCAATTATGAATGGAGTGCTCACTGTTTCATTTTCACCATCTGCAAGGTTGGTGTCCGTTAGATGGTTTTCATTTTCCACACGGACTGCCTCTCGTGCCTTGGCAAGTACACTTTGAATCCGGGCATGGGTATATTGCACATAAGGTCCGGTCTCTCCTTCAAAGCTCACCGCATCTTCCAGTGAGAAGTCTACGTCGTTTAACCGATAATTACGCAGATCACCGAAAATAATGGCACCTACACCTACAGCCTCGGCTACCTTCTGAGGATTGTCCAGATTCGGGTTTTTCTCCTGAATAATCTGCAAAGCACGAGCGACTGCCTCATCCAGCACTTCCTGCAAGAAGACGACTTTACCCCGGCGTGTAGACATTTTTCGTCCCTCAAAACGCATTAATCCAAACGGAATATGTTCACACTTCGCAGACCACTCATGCCCCATACGGGATAAGACCGCAAATACCTGCCGAAAATGAAGTTTCTGCTCGCCTCCGACCACGTATAACAACCGATCTGCCTTCATCACCTCATGACGATAGACCGCCGTAGCCAAATCCCGTGTGGGATAGATTGTGGTTCCGTCTTTTTGATAATCAGGCACGGGGCATGTTCTCATCCTCCAGTCGTACCACGAGTGCTCCATCACTCTCTTCAAGCAAACCTTTCGCCTGGAGTTCTTCAACCACCGCGCCCATCTTGTCATTGTAAAAGCTCTCGCCCAGCGTATGATCGAACTTTACATTCAGACGTTCATACATCCGGTTGAATTCCTGCATGCTCACTTCCACAAAGAAGGCCCATAACCGCTGTGCTTCTTCATCCCCTTGCTCCAGCTTGCGGAACCACTCCCGTGCCTCAATCTCCAGAGAAGGATCGTTCTCCGCCTCATCGTGGAAGCGCACATACAACTCCAGGGACGTACGGATCGGGTCTGCCTGCAACGCTTCATCATTGCCCCACCGCTTGTATGCTGCGATCTGCTTGCCAAACTGGGTGCCCCAGTCTCCCAGATGATTCACACTTACAGAAGTATAACCCGCTTCGTTATACAATCGATACAGTGCTGCACCAATTACAGTAGAACGCAAATGTCCAATTCCGAAGGGTTTTGCGATGTTAGGGGAAGACATATCAATCACAACACGTGAACCTTGACCAATCTGAAGCTTGCCAAATGTTGCATTCTCCAGTTCGTTTAGCAGATTCGGTGCGATCTTCTCCCGATTGAAACGGATATTTACATACGGCCCGGCGGGAGTCGCTTCAATTCCAGAGGCCTGCAAGCCAGTTGCGAGCTCAGTCGCAATGACTGCTGGTGCTTTTTTTAATGACTTCGCCAATGCAAAACAAGGGAATGCTGCATCCCCCATCTCCGCCTGAGGTGGGACCTCCAGTAATCTCAGAACCTCTTCTTCATTCAATCCCGTTAAAGGGGCAATTTCGGCCGCAGCCTGCTTCATCAACATGTCGAACACTCCTTATCCATTCTATATAAGCTGAAAATAAACACAAAAAAGCTCTCGTCTCTACATAAGAGACGAGAGCTGACTTAACAGTTCCCGCGGTACCACTCTAGGTGAACAGTTACTCTTACTATGCATCAACATGCATAGTAAGAGTAACTGTTCCGCTCGATGCGTATAACGGTCGCAAGCCGGGTTACCCTCAGACAGATCTGGCCAATCCCCATCGGAATGCGCACATCTTTTCGGATAACCATCTAACGGGTGCGGTTCACTCAGGTCATGTCATACCGGCTTCCACCTCTCCCGGCTCGCTGTCATGTATGGATCTGGTTACTCTCCCGATCATTGATGTTCTTTGTTTCAATTCATTGCCATCATTATACATACCTTGGTCTGATCTGGCAACCAGAGGATTTTAGCCAAGATGAATGCACTCGCTGATGCAGAAAAATGCACATTAAAAATCCCCTCCAGAAGATAACGTCTAAGCACATCGTCGCAGATGTCTTAGGTTCCGCTACATTCTCGAAGGGGACCAACATAATTATCCGTTTTATTACATTTCAAAGAATATATATTTACGCAACGGCTGCCATCAACCGGCAAGCTTCTGCACATCTGCGGCAAGCCTCTGCACATGCTTGGCAATGACCATGCTGGTGTTTGCCACACTCTGCGGCGCAAGCTTCACAAGCTTTCACACACAATTCGCATATTTCGGCAATGAAATCACTTCCACGTGTCATTGCTTGTGCAGCAAAGCTGCAGATCTCCGCACATTCCCGATTCAAACGAATGCAGTCACGCAGCATCGCCAGATCATATTCTTTCAGACTCGATATGTAACATACGTTGCAAGCATTCATGCACTCCAGGCAAGCATCGATACATTGTTGATATTGTTGTTGTGTCATTTAAAGTTACCTCCCAGGCAAAGTTTGCTATGCTTCTTAATACCCAGTTGGGAGGAATATTGAATCATCTAACCTACTTTATCGCTTCCAATTCCAGTAATTGGTCACGAATGACAGTCTGGTCAAAATGTTCACCTATAAACACAGCAACATTCGGAACATCTCCCTGAGGTGTGATCTTCATGTAGTCCGATTCGCGGTAGGCATACTGGAACCAGAAGCGACTCGCCGTGTCACTAAACGATAAAATGCCCTTTGCTCGATACACATCCCGTGGCAGTGCGGATACAAATTGTTCAAACGCCTCGCTGTTCACCGGATGACTGAAATAGTGCGTATATACCATGACATGTTCGTGTGAGGCATGAGGAGCGGAATGCTCATGAGCGTGGTCATGGGCCTCGCCATGGCTATGGGATAGGTCAGTATTGGCAACATTGCTTTCGACTGGATGATGTGTATGCTCAGATTCATGACCATGACTGCATCCATGTGTTCCACAGGTTTCCGTATGTACATGACGCTCTTGTTGAACATGCTTCCCTGCTTCAGAAGCTGAATCACGCACGTGCACGTCTGCCCCGCTGCGAAGCAACAGATCCATGTCCACCTCACATTTGACTGTAGGGATTACAGGTGCGAAGCCATTCCATTTTGCCAAAAGCTGTTCCAGATCTTGTAGTTCCTGTACACTCACCCGATCCGTTTTGTTCAAAAGAAGCACAGACGCACAACGAATCTGCTCCTGCATCAGTTTGAACGTCTGCCCCTTTTGTTCCTGATACAAACCAGACAAATGTGCTGCATCCACAACAGTAATCAGACTTTTCAGTTCCAGACGCATGTAAAGTGATGTCTCCGTGACCGCATCCAGAATCTCCATTGGATTCGCTGCACCGGTTGCTTCAATGATGATGACATCAGGTGATTCCTCCTGAACGAGATCAGCAAGTTGCAATCCCAGGTCACCACGTACGGTACAACAGATGCATCCACCCAACATCTCTGTCATGGGAACGGTGGAATCTACAATCTGACCATCCAGATTGACTTCGCCTAACTCATTCATTACTACTGCGGGACGCAATCCCTGCTGTTGCCAGTGTTCGATCAACTGAACAAGCAGTGTTGTTTTGCCACTTCCCAAAAAACCTGAAAGTATATATACAGGTATGGATTGTTCTTTTAAAATCGTTTCATTCATGCGTATACACCTCTCTGATTGTGCTTCTTGTAACCTGATCTATCTGTATCTAGCGAGTGTACACCATCCCGCATTCGTTGTGCAATAACGTACAACTCTTTCCCCATGCATTGCCTGATTGTTGCGGATGGTCTATGCTATGAGGACATGTGGATTGAAGGAGGAAGTTTCATGACTAATTCAGTGGAACAACATCGCCAGGAAGCGCCAACCACGGTATCGTGCATGATTGTTACAGTGTCTGACACGCGCACCAAAGACACCGATACCAGTGGCCAGCTCATGCACCAGCTTCTGAATGAAGCGGGATATGAGATTGTTGATTACATCATCACACCTGATGAAACAGAGAATATTCGAAGCATCTTGCAGGATGCAGCCGTTCGTGATGATATTGAAGCCGTGCTGCTTAGCGGCGGAACAGGAATTGCACCCCGAGATACAACTTACGAAGCAGTATCCTCCCTGCTTGACAAGGAACTTCCGGGCTTCGGTGAGATCTTCCGATTTCTCAGTTACACCGAAGATATCGGTTCAGCTGCGATCCTGAGCAGAGCCGTCGCTGGTACGATTGGACGCACAGCTGTATTTTCCATGCCGGGTTCCAAAGGGGCCGTCAAATTGGCCATGGAAAAACTCATCTTGCCTGAATTGCGGCATGTCATGCGTGAAATATATAAACCCGTCTGAAGGATCAGACGGGTTTTTCAGGTTTATTTTCAGCTGTATGGTAAAGTCCGAAGGATGCTCGCTCTGCTTACTTTAGTTGCCCCAGTACATGTTGGAACACCTGCATAACATCCTGTTCATACTTGTCCTTTTCCCCACCCGAAGCCGTATACACGAGTGAGACGTATCCTTTGCTGCGAATCGTTGTCCGGCCAAGTGCATTCTCCAAAACAGCCTCATCACGATTCTCACTATACATTTGTTTCATGCTGGCAGCCCGGGTTGCTGTATCACTGAAAATGTGAACTTTCACGATGTGTCTGCCACTTCCATTTAACAAATAGAGATAAGAAATCCCACCATGCCCGTCATCGGCCGTCATATTATTCATCAGCTGAATGCCTTTTGCTTCAAAACTCTTACTGATCTCACTCACCAATTCACCGTTTAAGCCATGTCCTTGATTCTGTGCTCGCATATTCCCTTCATCTGTCGCTTCACGGGTGTAGACCTTCCGCTCCTGCTCAATGGATGATGCCGAACAAGCCACCAGGGAACAGACACTCGTGATCAATACTGCACTTACAAGTACAGATCTCATTGTTCTTCGAAACAGATTTCGCCCTTTTCTACCCAACCACATGCTAATCCTTCCTTTCCAGCCACGTGTACTGTGACACAATCAGGTAAAATTAGCATGTCTAAGGACTTGGAATCTTATGCGGATGGCACATCTGAAACTGTATTGACCACAGTTCGACCTACTGCACCACCTTGGAGTATCGTCTCAAGCGTATGAGGCAACTCATCTAAAGAAATTTCACGGATTCCCAGTTCCAGCGCGCGCTCCGGTTTCCATTCTCCGCCAAGCAGTTTCCACAAGCGCTCCCGACGTTCCATCGGACAATATACAGAGTCTATACCAATAAGCTGGATCCCACGTAAAATAAACGGAAGTACCGTGGATTCAAAGTTTGTGCCACCCGTTAACCCGGATACCGCAAGCGCGCCTCCGTATTGAATCTGTTTCAATCGCTCCGCGAGAGCTGGTCCACCTGTTGGATCAACAATGCCCGCCCACAGCTGTTTCCCCATGGCTCCTTTCGCTGGAGCATCAGCTTGTTCACGCGTGATCACCTCGGAGGCTCCCAGGTTTCGGAGCAATGACTCCTCCTGATCCTTCTTGCCGGTGCTGGCTGTTACTTCAAAACCAAGTTTCGCCAAGATTGCAACGGCCATACTTCCAACGCCACCTGTTGCACCCGTAACCAGAATCTTGCCCATCTCCGGTGTAACTCCAGCTTGCAAAAGCGCATCTACCGAAAGTGCAGCCGTGAATCCTGCGGTTCCAATCGCCATGGCTTCTTTCTCACTGAGACCCGGTGGCAGCGGCACCAGCCATTCACTGCGCAGACGCGCATACTCGCTGTACCCTCCGTAATGGGATACACCCGGTTCGAATCCTGTACTGATCACCCGATCTCCTGGTGCAAAACGTCCACTTACCGACTCCTCTACCGTTCCGGCCAGATCGATTCCGGGTACAATTGGGTATTCGCGAACAACGCCCCCTTTTTCAAGCGTCGCGAGTCCGTCTTTATAATTGACACTGGAATATTGCACCTGTACCGTTACATCTCCATTTGGCAGATCTTCCTGCTTCAGTTGCTCTATGGCGGCTTTCACTCCGCCCTGTTCTTCTTGTCGGACAACATATGCGTTAAACTTGTTTTTCATTAATAGCCACTCCTTCTACTGAGTTTTATATATCTTTCCATTAAGCACATGAATTGTTCGCATTCAGGCTTTAACGTAATGTTCACGCTCTGTCTTTCCTGAGCGTCAACAGATAGAGTAGTAGACCCACAATGGGGATAATGCCTGCCACTGCCCAAGCTGGTGAACGTCGACTGCTTCTGGCGTCCCTGTATATCGCAATCACGGAAAGCAAGGTCAGCAGTACAAAATCAATGGTCATGATATGTACAAAGGAAGAGTGTTTGAACGCGTCCATATATACATCCGGATGACCTTGCATCAGGGCATAGCATGCTGTCCCCAGCGTTAACAGCAGAAGGACTACATGCGTCAGCTTGTGGGCCGCTACCCGTGCAATTCCCGACTCCCGCTGCCGACCAAAATGCAAGCTGGCATAACCCGACGTTCTATTGGCGGATGATGACCATACGTAATAGGGAAGCAGCGCAAAAGCACCCAGTCCAAAAGACAGCAAGACAAAAGGCCAAGCGGGTACACGTGCACCTCGTGCTTTTACAGATGTTCTTAACAACATACAGGCATAAACTGCCGGAAAAATACCTAACCACGAAAACACAGTAAGCAACCAGGGCTCTTTACTTTGCATTGTGATCAGTTCTTGGAATATCGGATCACTTCCAGGTGACTGCCCCGGTGCCAACAACAATGCATAGGCAATGAAAGCGATCCAGACCAGGCCCAATATCCATCTCATGTCTGCACCTCCTTTTACTTTCATCCCCTACAGCTGTGGGATTGAATCAATCGTTGCAGAATTTGGCGTCTCCTGCGCTTTCCCGAGAAATAATGTTTGCTTGTACCCGCACCCTCTAGAATTGCGGATGACCATTATCAGTATAGCCTGCTACCTTGGCGGTCTGTCCGTGAGATTTCTTACATCATTGGTCCATCTCATCGGGTCGTTGAAGAAGAACGTATACACTTTATGACCATCAAAAAGGCATAAGCCAGTAATTGTCCCTGGTTATGCCTCTCTGTAATGCTTATGTGTTGATCATTCCTCGGTGGATTTCACATGTTCCGCAATAAGCTTCTGCTTCATATTCCATGCCGCAGGGCTGATGTTCACACGGTAGATCTCCGGGTTGAGCTTCCGTTGGTACTCCGGCCAGAAGAGGTTCATCTGTTCCCGGTGGTACGCCCGAATCTCATCCAGATTAGGCAGCTCATATACTTTGCGTCCATTTACAAAGATTGGCTCCAGCATATTGATAGCTTCGTAGCGGGTAACCGTCTTTTTAAGGTAAGGGTGTAGCGGGTTGAACAGCTTGAGCGGTCCGCCCTGTAGCGGCTGCTCTTCATCAGGATAGCAGATATAATCTGCAATCGCTTTGCCATGTTTCGGATCAATGATTCGGAACACTTCTTTTTTACCTGGCGTGGACACCTTTTCAGGGTTAGCCGATATTTTGATCGTAGGCAGCATGGCACCGTCCACTTCACGCTCCACCAATTTGTATACTCCACCCAAAGATGGCTGGTCGGAAGCGGTAATCAACTGTGTGCCGACACCCCATGTATCAATCCGTGCTCCCTGAGCCTTCAGGTTGAAAATCGTATTTTCATCCAAATCATTGGATGCTACAATTTTCACATAATCCAGGCCAGCCTCATCCAGCATTTGACGTGCCTGAATGGACAAGTACGCCAAGTCACCACTGTCCAGACGAATCGCATTCATCTTTTTGCCTTGGCTCTCCAACTTCTTGGCGGTTTTGATGGCATGAGGTACCCCACTATTCAACGTGTCAAAGGTATCGACCAACAATGTAACCTGATCCGGCAACACTTTGGCATACACGTCAAACGCCTCCTGTTCACTCATAAAGCTCTGTACCCAGGAATGGGCATGTGTGCCTGCTGTTGGGATTCCGAAGCGCTCTCCGGCCAGCATATTAGACGTTGCATGGAAGCCTGCTACATACGAAGCACGTGCGCCCCAGATGGCAGCATCGGCTTCCTGTGCACGCCGTGTACCAAATTCGAGTAACGTATCCTGCTGTGCTACCTGTTTGATCCGCGAAGCCTTGGTTGCAATCAACGTCTGATAATTCATGAAGTTAAGTATCGCCGTCTCCACCAATTGTGTCTCCATAATGGAGCCTTCTACCCGAATGAGCGGTTCGTCAGGGAAAACAACGGCCCCCTCCTTCATGGAATGAATCGTCCCCTGAAACGAAAACTGGAGCAATTCTTCCAGAAAGGCCGGATCGTAATTTTCCTCTTGTTTGGATAAAAATTTGATGTCGTCCATCGTAAACCGAAGCTGGCTGATATAGTTCACAATTCGTTCCAATCCGGCAAATACTGCATACCCGTTGCCAAAGGAAGCTTACGGAAATAGGCTTCAAATACTGCCTTCCGCTTGTGCGTACCATTCACCCAATGGGCGTACATCATATTGATCTGATATTTATCCGTATGTAAAGCCAGGCTAGTTGTCTGCATTTGTCTCATCCTCTCTGACTTCCGCTCGTGCCCACAGATTTCGTTTGCGGACACGGGTTAACATATGGAGACTTATTCTTCATGATTCTGTTCATCCGCATTAAACAAACAAGTCTCCCTTAAAAAAACACTATACACCATTCACCACATTCATCCGGTTCCTAACAGGAAGTCAGGCAAACTGGACTATCGATTAGATCACGCAAGGACGGTCTCACTCGCCTTAACCACCGAAGCACCCAGGCTGGAACGAAAATGTCCAAGCGCCCACTCATGTCCTGCCGGATTAAAGCTGGCAACGGCATCTTCATATACCGTAATATGAAAACCTTTATTGTAAGCATCCACTGCGGTATGCAATATGCAAATATCCGTACACACCCCAATGAGTGCAATATCCGTAATGCCACGTGCACGCAGTCTGAGTTCCAGATCGGTTCCACAGAATGCACTATATCTCGTCTTATCCATCCACTGAATATCGGTTTTCCGTTCTTCCATCACTTGCGCAAGACGACCGTATAACTGTCTTCCCTCCGTATTTCTGATGTTATGAGGTGGGAAAAGTACAGTCTCCGGGTGATACGGATCATTTTCCTCGTGCAGATCCACAGCCATGATGACTTCATGCTTGTTCTTGCAATAGGCCTCGGTTACAGTTGCAATCGTCTCTTCGATCTCTACTGCCGGCTGACCTACAGGCAAAGAACCTGTCACAAAATCCTGTGTAAAATCAATTACAATCAGTGCTTTCATCATCAACACTCCTTTAGTCCAGAAATGGTTGATCCCGATTCAATCGGATTGACACATCTAATTTTTATTACGTATAGATGGACAGGCGTGGTACGAGTTCCGTAAAACGATATAGCTGCGCCGGACGCTGCGAGTACTGATTGGAACTTACCAAGTTCCCCTCTTCATCCCGTACTTCTTCCACAATGCCTTTGCGACTGCGGGTAGACGTAATCTTGCGAATGAAGTTGGGTTCTTCAAAATCCGGTACAACACTTTGAATTACCTGATATAATTCACTTAATGTGAAATCACGTGGCAGGAACTGACGAGCAATCGTCGTCTCCAGCATCTGCTGTTGAATACGTCGATAAGCATCTTCGATAATGGTTCTGTGATCAAAGGCCAGTTCCAGTTCTTGCAGCGCCTCCTGAATGGTGAACAGTCCAACATCCTCAGCATCATCTGCTGCTTGACGTTGATCTAGCATCCATTCTTCCACAAGCGCGAAAAATGCGTGAGAGATAATCCAGCCCCTCGGGTCACGACCCGGCTGACTGTATACATTCAAGTACTCCAGATGTCCACCGTCAACACCTGTCTCTTCCATCAGCTCACGCTTGGCTGCACCATAGATGGATTCATTCTCCTGACAAAAACCACCGGGTAATGCCCATCTCCCCGCAAAAGGCCAGCCTTTGCGCTTGATCAGCATCACTTTCAGTTCCCGAATGGGAAGTGTCTTCGTCACCGTCTTGCGCTCCCGCTTGGTCAATGTGAACATAACAATATCCGCAGGAACACCATCGGGTGTACGATATTTCTTGGAACTATAGGCACGTGCTGCTTGTTCGTCACTTTCTGCATTGAAGTGTTCGTAGTTTTCGTTCATGGGCACCACCGACTATTTTCATTTTGATAATCTCATTATGACATAATAATATCTTTTGTCAACTCCGGGATTCTTGCTTACGTTCTCGAACGAGCTATCCGGAATGTCGCCGTAGCCATGCATCCCAACGTGCCCGATGCATCACGAACCTCCGATTGCGTCGTAACACTGCGTCCAGCCTGATGCAGTACCGTAGCCGTCACCGCTAATTCCCCTTGTTTCATCGGTGACAGAAAATGTACATTCAGGTTCGTTGTCACACAACCATCTACTTCCATGGCTGCTGTGGCGACCATCCCCATCGCCTGATCCATCAGTGAAGTCAATACACCCCCATGTATAATGCCCATGGAGTTGGTATGATGTTCACCTGCTGTCAATGCGATCTGTACTTCCTTGCCATCCCCTTTAATATATCGACATCCGAGAAATCCCCAGAATCGTCCGTCGCCGTCTTTAACCATTTTGTCCAAAATGCTCATTATTCATTTCTCCTTTATTCACTGTACGTATCATGCTCTCTTGATGTCAGGTGGCTTTATTATTCAACATCAACGCGCCACACAAAATAACCCCACAACGTGGAGCTTTGCTTGGAAAATGATATTCCGAGTACTTGGCGATAGCCACTCCATGTTAACGGTTATGCAATGTAAGAAAAACTTCTGATCGAAGCCTTAACGATGATGCCACATTCGTGGTTTGGCAGTTGCTTTTCTTGCGATTATCGAATCCTTCAGCTCCGCTGAAAACTTATAATTCTATAATCGTCAAAAAGGCGCGGACAGCGTCCGCACCCTTCCGTCATTTAACCACAACTGGTCGGAGGTGAATCCGTTCCAGCCTCCACGTTTACTTTTTCGGAAACCGTATCCCGGATTACAGAGATCACTAACTGAAGCAAGTAGTTGATGTCACTCTGGCTCTGCTGGAATTCCGTAACCAATGGGATACTGTCCAGTTCGCTTTGCAGATCGTCAATTTCCTGTTCAATTTTTTTGACCATCTCCACATTTTTGAAGCTCTCAAAAGCAACGATTTCCTTTTGTTTCTTCTTGATCGTTGCAATCAATTGCTGGATGCGCTCATGATCACGAATTTTGGTTTCAGCCTGTTGAAACTGTCTAACTTCCTCACTCGTTCCGAGCATATCTGCCAACTCTTTGGCTTTTCCCATAATGTCGTCGCGTATGACCAGATTGCGCGTATCGTAGGTTGGCATTCCATAATGGTTGTACTGCACTTCTTCCTGCGCCACTGAAATCGCTCCATTCTATGAGATGATATAAGATGAATACTCATGTTGCACTAAGCTCAGTTGACTGTTGAGTGACCGCTGCGGTGTCGGATCGTTCTTTTGATCGCTGTTGTCTCCGAATTTTTTCGATTGAACATATTTAAGGTTAAAATTCGGAGACAAAGGCGTAGCATAAGCTTCCGATGTGGCTTTCTTCAGAAAGCCTTTAGCTTCGCTTCTACAGAATCGATTCCGTCACCTTCGCTACGCTCGGCCGTAACCCGCTAAGTGTAAAAAATGATTCATCTTATTAGTGTGTGTATTACTGATTGGCAGCTACCGGCTCTGAGAGCAGGTTGCCCCGAATATAAAAAGTCATCGGATCGGTGATTTCCACTTGTACGAACGTACCGATCAATTCTTTGGGTCCTTCAAAATGCACCAGCTTGTTGCTGCGTGTACGTCCTGCGAGAACTTCGGAATTCCGCTTGCTTTCGCCTTCAACGAGCACTTCAACCACTTTGCCGCGTTGCTCTTGATTGCTTCGGTGGCTATATTCGTTGATCGTTTCGTTCAAGCGCTTCAAACGTTCCTTCTTCACTTCCAACGGTACGTTGTCTTCCATCACCGCAGCCGGCGTACCTTCACGCGGGGAGTAAATAAAGGTATAGGCAAAATCATACCCTACTTCACGGACAAGGGAAAGTGTATCTTCAAACTGTTCTTCCGTTTCCCCGGAAAACCAACAATAATATCCGTTGTTAAAACAACATCCGGGATGGCTTTTTTAATTTTGTCAGCCAGTTTCAGATAGTGTTCCCGGCTATACTTGCGGCTCATACGTTTGAGAACTTCCGAACTGCCAGACTGCACAGGAAGATGAATGTGCTCTACCAGATTTCCGCCCTTGGCCAGCACTTCAATCAAGCGGTCATCGAAGTCACGTGGGTGACTCGTTGTAAACCGTACTCGCGGAATATCTATTTGGCGAATGGCATCCATCAGGTCACCAAAGCTGTAGTTCATGTCGGTGAAGTCCTTGCCGTACGCGTTCACATTTTGACCAAGCAGAGTGATCTCCTTGAAGCCTTGTCGTGCCAAATCCCTAACTTCGGCAATCACATCTTCAGGCCGACGGCTGCGTTCTTTGCCCCGCGTAAACGGAACGATGCAATATGTACAGAACTTGTCGCAGCCATACATGATGTTCACCCAGCCGCGCATACCCTCACGTTTCTTCGGCAGGTTCTCAATAATGTCGCCTTCCTTGGACCACACCTCAACAACCATTTCTTTGCTGAACAGTGCTTCCTGGATTAGATGTGGCAGTCGATGCACATTATGTGTACCAAAGATCATGTCCACAAAGCCATGCTTCTGCATAATTCGGTTGACGACGCCTTCTTCTTGGGACATACAACCGCATACGCCAAGTAACAATCCCGGACGTTCGAGCTTTAGCGTTTTCAGGTGACCCAGCTCACCAAATACTTTATCTTCCGCGTTTTCTCGTATGGCACATGTATTGAGCAGGATGATATCAGCCTCTTTGCGATCCTCTGTAGCCTGATAGCCCATCGACTCAAGAAGTCCTTTGATCGTCTCTGAGTCATGCTCATTCATCTGACATCCATACGTATATACAATATAGTGTTTGCCTGTTCCTATGTTTTTCAGTTCATCGGGAACGGCATTTTCGTATAACACCTGAACGTCTTCCTTGCCCCGCTGTTTCTCCTGACGATGATTGGGTTCCGATTTGATGTTAATCTCACGGCCCCGGATTCTTATCTTTTTGCTGAATTCATCTTGCGAAATTACTTTGGCATCGGAGAAATCAAAATATTGGGAGTAATCCTTTTTTGAGTCTTTAGCCATTTCCTTCGGTCACTCCTTACAGCCTCTATTAATAAAAAATCGATTCATTCATCCTTGTTCCACGTGAATTTCTTGCCGGGAACATTAAAAGAGCATTACAGCAAATTATAGCATGAATTGGGCTGTAGTTCCACATGCAAACCGCATGTCCCTTCGTCAATCCGAAACATGCAATGCGCACAAGAACCCCCATAAAATACAAAAACCTGAGCTTTGCCAGCAGGGCTGGAATTAACCGGCCCTGGTTGGCTGTGCTCAGGTTGATACGTTATTCAGACCGCTGTAATTCGCGGCTGAAGGCTATTCGTGGTATTAATCGATGATTTCAGCAGTGTCGCCATTCCGAGCGCCAGCAGCGTTAGCCTCATCTGTATCAATATGCATGTCCAGTGCAAAAGAGTCGGATACACGAGCCAGTACATTTTCCAGTACCAGACCACGATCTCCGCCGAGGCGCACTTTCAGCAATTGTTTGTCCTCGATACCCCATTTGGCAGCATCAGAAGTATGGAAGTGAATGTGACGAGCAGCAACGATAACTCCTTTGTCAATTGTAACTTCCCCAGCAGGACCTTTAATCGTGATTCCTGGTGTACCTTCAATGCTTCCGGATTCACGTACAGGTGCTTTAACACCAATCGCAAATGAATCTGTCATGGAGATCTCCAGTTGCGTTTCAGGACGAACAGGTCCGAGGATACGCACTTTATCAAACTGTCCTTTCGAACCAATAACCGCTACCGTTTCGTTAGCAGCGTATTGGCCAGGCTGAGACAGAGGTTTAAATTCAGTCAGTTCATAACCTTTGCCAAACAAAATTTCAACGTGCTCTTGGGATACATGAATGTGACGGGCAGATACGCCCACAGGTACTGTTTTGCTCATTGTAAATTTCACTCCTTGTTTATCTATGGCCTGTACTCAGGCTCTTAACAATCCAATGGTATTATACCCCTTTTTGGAGTGAAATGAAAACGAACTGGTGAAAATTCATGAAATACACTTATTTCACCACCATTTCACTCCTTAATTTGGAAAACAGACTACCATTCAATACATTGGATCTTATTGAATTTACTATGTCACGGTGCCTTCTATATCTTCGTATCACGCTCTGGCAAGTGTTCCCTTAGATAAGCCATCGCATTCCCCACAACCAGCCCCGTACTAATTGTTCATCATAATGCTTGAGCAAGATTTCCGTCAGTCTCGGATAATGCCCTGAGTGTTCAAGTCTCTGAATATACGTTGGAATTCCATCAAAATCAGACCCCATCATCAGATGATGCTGCCCGCCCAAGGAACAGATCTGCTCGATATGAGGCAGCAGGTCTTCTATAAGCACTTCCCCCTCCTGTTTAACAAACCAGGGAACAAACGTCAGCCCAATCCGCCCTTCCCGGGCAATGATGGCCTGGATCTGATCATCTTTCAGATTACGCACATGAGGACATATGCTATAGCTGTTGGAGTGCGAGGCGATAAAAGGACGCTTGCTCAAGTCAGCCAGTTCCCAGAACCCTTTTTCTGTCAAATGTGACACATCTAACAGCATTCCGATTTCATCACACTGGCGCACCAGTTCTTTCCCCTTCTCGGTCAGGCCTGCTCCACGTTTCTCCATGACTCCGTCCGCCGCCCAATTGGCATAATTCCACGTTAATCCAATAATTCGAACGCCCATCTGATAACACAACTCCAGATAGAACAGATTGCCCTCCAGACCATCCACACCCTCCAGTGTGATGACTCCCCACGGCCCCTCTGTTTGCCCCACCTGAGCCACCTGGTCACGCCATAACAACGTCTCTGTGCCCCCGGGTTGCTTCTGACTTTCTCCACACGTCCACGATAAATTTCCAACTGCCCCATAACATGTTCAAACTTGCCTCTGCCAAGCACTTCGGGTAAATAGATGGCGAACGCCTGCAACCCTACCCTGCCTTCTTGCAAACGTTGCAGGTTCACATCCAGTTGCGGAGCATTTTCAAATGAAAGAGCAGGCTGGATCAACATTTTGCTCAGTGCATCACAGTGAAAATCAGCTACACGCCAATCCGACATGGACATCGGTAACCCTCCTTTTATAGCTCGCTGCCAAAAAACGCAAAAAACCTGTCTACATCGTAAACAGGTTCAGTGCATACTACATGTATTATCGGGGCTCCACAATCAGCTTAATGGCCGTTCGGTCCTCGCCGTCGATCACAATGTCTGTAAAAGCTGGAATACAAATCAGGTCAACTCCGCTTGGTGCTACAAATCCCCGGGCTATCGCTACCGCTTTGATGGCTTGGTTCAGTGCTCCCGCTCCAATTGCCTGCAGTTCAGCATTTCCACGTTCACGAAGAACCCCTGCAAGAGCGCCGGCTACAGAATTAGGATTGGACTTTGCTGAAACTTTTAATACATCCATGGTAAGTACCTCCCTGGGAATGTTGAAAGTTTGTTTCCACTTACTAGATGTTATTCGCGGGAGGCAAAAAAATTCCTTCTTTTTAGACGGGTTTCCCTGCAAAATGGGACAATACCCCTATTCCATGCGCCACTCGTCCTCCATCAGACGAATTTTTTCGATGCGTGTTGCTGCACCGGTTGCTTCATCAATTTCAACAAACACACCATGGAAATGCCATTTGCCGTCATCCACAACGAAACGTACCGGTAGCTGGGTGTAGAACTTACGCAGCACAGCCTCACGTTCCATACCCAATATGCCGTCACGCGGCCCCACCATGCCCGCATCTGTCAAATAAGCCGTTCCTCCAGGCAAAATCCGATCATCATTACTCTGTACATGCGTATGTGTACCTACAACCAGAGACGCACGTCCATCCAGATGCCATCCCATGGCAATCTTCTCCGACGTTGCTTCAGCATGCATATCGACCAGAATACATTTATAGTCTTGGCGCAGCTCGTCTACAATTTCATCAGCTACACGGAATGGACAATCCAGAGCAGGCAGGAACGTTCTTCCTTGCAGATTGACAATAGCCAGCTCTTTTCCTTCGCCTTTGACAACCGTGTACCCTCGTCCTGGTGTACCTGGTGGAAAGTTCGCTGGACGAATCATGCGGGGTTCATCATCTATAAAATCAAAAATATCCTTATTGTCCCAAGTATGATTACCAAGTGTAATCCCATGTACGCCCCAGTTGAAAAACTCATTCGCAATCGCACCGGTAATACCGCGACCTGCTGCTGCATTTTCACCATTTACAATCACTACATGGGGCTTATACTTCGATTTCAGGTACGGTAAATTTTCCTTTAATGCCTTACGTCCCACGTTGCCTACAATGTCACCAATAAACAAAACTTTCATTGATTGCTGCCTCCTCAATTCCTGCAAAGTCCTTTTTAAATATTGAACCTTTGCAGGACTCTATCTCTTGTTTCCATGATGTATAGTTGCCTTTTAACAGGCTATCAACAGGAAAAGTGGCCCACTACTGCGGCCACTTTTCCGTAATGCTCTATTTTGCGTATTCAACCGCACGGGTTTCCCGGATGACGGTGACTTTGATGTGACCCGGATAGTCGAGTTCATTCTCAATCATCTTCGTAATGTCACGGGCTAAGCGGAAGGCTTCAGCATCATCGATCTTCTCAGGCTGCACCATAACGCGAACTTCGCGTCCGGCCTGAATGGCGTACGATTTCTCGACACCTTCGAAGGATTCCGAGATTTCTTCCAGCTTTTCCAGTCGTTTGATATACGTTTCCAGCGTTTCGCGGCGTGCACCTGGTCTTGCTGCGGAGAGTGCATCTGCTGCACCAACCAACATGGCAATGACCGAAGTCGCTTCGCAATCTCCGTGATGGGACGCGATACTGTTGATTACAACCGGATGTTCTTTGTATTTCTTCGCCAGTTCCACGCCAATTTCGACGTGTGATCCTTCCACTTCGTGATCCAGCGCTTTACCGATGTCATGCAATAGACCTGCACGTCTTGCCAGAGTTACGTCTTCTCCGAGTTCGCCAGCCATCAATCCAGCCAGATAAGCGACTTCCATCGAATGTTTCAAGACGTTCTGACCGTAACTTGTACGGAACTTCAACCGGCCCAAAATTTTGATCAGATCCGGATGCAGACCATGCACGCCCACTTCAAAGGTAGCTTGCTCACCGTATTCACGGATGCGCTCATCCACTTCTTTGCGGGATTTCTCAACCATCTCTTCAATGCGTGCCGGGTGAATACGTCCATCAGCCACAAGTTTCTCCAGGGCAGTACGGGCGATCTCACGGCGAATCGGGTCAAAGCCCGACAGAATAACAGCTTCTGGCGTATCATCGATAATGAGGTCAATCCCTGTAAGGGTTTCAAGCGCACGGATGTTACGTCCTTCACGACCGATAATCCGGCCTTTCATTTCTTCATTTGGCAGGGTAACAACAGATACCGTTGTTTCCGCTACGTGGTCAGCCGCACAACGTTGGATGGCGAGTGTAATAATCTCGCGGGACTTTTTGTCCGCCTCTTCCTTCGCTTGTTGTTCAATGTCCTTGATCATTTGAGCCGTCTCATGACGAACTTCCTGTTCTACGTTGGACAGTATGATACTGCGTGCGTCTTCCATCGTGAGGTTGGATATACGTTCCAGCTCCGTCACTTGGTTTTTGTAGATCATTTCGATCTGCTGCTGTGTCTCATCAATTCGTTTCTCTTTGTTCGCCACTTGCTCTTCTTTACGTTCGAGTGATTCCAATTTTTTATCCAGCGACTCTTCTTTTTGCAACAATCGTCTTTCTTGTCGTTGAATTTCATTCCGACGTTCACGAGTGTCTTTTTCAGCTTCGGCGCGAATGCGATGGATCTCATCCTTCGCTTCCAGCACCGTTTCTTTCTTCAGTGCTTCTGCCTCTTTCTTCGCGTTCTCCACGATTTGTACGGCAGCTTGTTCCGCACTAGAGATTTTAGCCTCTGCAAGAGATTTGCGAATAAAATATCCTACTCCGAACCCAATGATTAGCGCGGCCACAACGAGAGCGATCGTGATTGCAGGATTCATACTGTTCACCTCCTCGTTGGTTCCTCCAAGGCATTCCTTGGGTCAATTTGCAGTTTTCAAACCTTACATATGTTTGGGAATAACGAATACTCACGGCGATCCCCGCCGATTTTCATTTCACATGTACATGTTTCCACGTACTACTCACTGTTTCCAGCGAACCCATAATTAAAAATGGTATAAATCTTAAGAAACCGAAACCGCTTTTTTGGAAGGAAAAAGGGTTGTCCGTTTCTTACAGACTCATGTCCATTTTAGTATTTGACGAAAGAAATTGTCAAGAGAATGCCGTATAGAGACTCCAGTCTGCTAATCCCATAACAACGCTTCGTCCTCTTCAAAGTCCATAGCCTCATCTTCTTCAATTAAACAATTCACGACGCGGCGCACCATATCCATTGAAAAACCACGTCTCATCAGGAAGGGAAGCGTTTTATTTTTCTTCTCTTTGACATCCCCTTTGATCTGATTCCATTTTTTGCGTCCGGCACTCAAAGCTGTCTCAAATTCCGCATCCGTACTCACACCTTCCAGTACTTCAGCAATGAGATCACTGGCAATGCCCTTTTGACGGAGTTCTTGCCTTATCCACAGTTTTCCCTTCCGCTTGCCCTCCATACGCTGTCTTGTCCATTCCTTTGCAAATAGATCGTCATCCACCAGTTTTTCCCGCTCAAGTCGATCCAGCGTCTCTTCAATTAAGGGGCAGCAAACTCCTTCTGACGAAGTTTCTGACTTAATTCATGGCGACTACGCGGCTTATGCTCCAAAAAGCGCAAAGACTGTGCATACGTCCGCTGTCGCTCGTCAGCTACAACGATTTCTTCCAGATCCTTTTTCATAAAGGTATTGCCTTGCGTCATCCTGTATTTAATCATCACATCTTCAAGAACCGTAAGGGAGTGGATGCCAAACGTGATTCGATAACGAGCTTGCCTGTGCTTCGTTCGTTCTACACGTGTAATAACCAGTTCTTCATTGTCCGGAAATTGGGATAGGCCGTCCTGTTCTGCTTCCTCATATAAATCCTCGTCATGTTGATTCATTCAGGTCTCTCCTTTCATAACATGTTCATTCTGACTCCGCCAAGCATCTCTGCAACTAAGACGAAAACGCTAATATAAAAGGCCGGGAACTTAGCCCGGCCTTCATCTCCACAGTTAGCGTACCAACAGCCCCTGTCCATTGGGACAGGGGCTGTTGGACAGCAAGAGCAATCCCACTACAATCCATTATCCAGATTGATGCAAGCTCAATCAGATAAGTTTACGGAGTCCAGTGAGAAACTCCCTCAGGGTCCTCCCTACAAGGGAGGATTCGAGAGATTACTCGTTGATTTCAAACAATTCTTGTTCTTCTTCTGCTTCTTTTTGTTGCTCTTCACTGGTTGGCACAGGAACTGCAGTAGTCAAGTTACTAGCTACCCGAATTTTTTGTTCAATGATTTCAGCAATATCTTTATGCTCTTTCATGAACTGCTTCGCGTTCTCACGGCCTTGTCCTAAACGCTCACCTTCGTAAGAGTACCATGCACCACTTTTATTAACGATGTCCAGCTCTGTACCAATATCGATGATACTGCCTTCTCTCGAAATACCCTCGCCATACATGATATCCACTTCCGCTTGTTTAAACGGAGGTGCCACTTTGTTTTTCACCACTTTAATACGAGTACGGTTACCAATCATGTCATTGCCTGATTTGATACTCTCAATACGACGTACATCCAGACGTATCGTAGAATAAAACTTCAGAGCACGACCACCAGGTGTTGTTTCCGGGTTACCAAACATAACGCCGACTTTTTCACGAAGCTGGTTAATGAAGATTGCAATTGTTTTTGATTTGCTGATTGCACCAGACAACTTACGCAGCGCCTGAGACATCAAACGTGCTTGCAAACCAACGTGTGAATCACCCATTTCGCCTTCAATCTCTGCTTTTGGAACCAATGCAGCTACAGAGTCAATAACGACGATATCTACTGCACCACTGCGCACAAGAGCTTCTGCAATTTCCAGCCCTTGCTCACCCGTATCTGGCTGAGATAGAAGCAATTCGTCAATGTTAACGCCCAATTTGCTTGCATATTGAGGATCAAGAGCATGCTCGGCATCGATAAATGCGGCTTGTCCACCAACACGTTGTACTTCAGCAATCGCATGCAATGCGACAGTTGTTTTACCTGAGGATTCAGGTCCATATATTTCAACAATACGGCCTTTAGGCAAGCCGCCTGTTCCTAATGCAATATCCAAAGCCAAGGAACCACTGGGAATAATTTCCACGTTCATATGCGTGGACTCACCCAGTTTCATGATGGATCCTTTACCAAATTGCTTCTCTATTTGACGGAGCGCCATATCAAGCGCGGCACGACGGTCTGACAATAAGCTCACACCCTTTACTGTTTATAAGATAATGATACCTTGTTTTAACACGTTTGCCAAGCTTTTTTCGAACATACATTCGTTTTTTTTGTAAAGGCCGAGGCGCCTCTTCCTCCAAGAAACCTTCCCTTAAACAGAAAAAAGAACCGTGAACAAGGCTGCAAAGCCTGTTACTGCGGTTCTTCCGTCTTCCTTAATTATACCTGCTTGGAGTTCCAAATGCAATCGAATCGATTAACGAATCAATCCATGGCCACAAGTTTTTGCCATAGGCGATAGAGAATTGCTTTGGCTGAACGAATGCGAACCGTCTCACGATTACCGTTGATACGCAACTCATGGATTTCCGTCTCTTTTCCACGTTCAGCAAGAGCGATGAAGACAAGTCCTGGCGGCTTGCGTTCCGAATATCCTGGTCCGGCTACACCGGTAACAGCCAGGCCAAAATCAGCGTCGCCAATCATGCGGACCTGCTCAGCAAGCACTTTTGCAACCTCCGGACTTACCGCCCCAGGTGCATCTTCACCTTCCAGATAATCATGAGGCACATTCAGCAGCTTTTCTTTGATTTCATTGGAGTAACACACGATCCCACCTTTGAGCATGGAGGCACTTCCGGGTACAGAAGTCAGACTTTGCATAACAAGCCCTCCTGTACAGCTCTCAGCAGCGCTAAGTGTCAGACCCATGTCAGACATCATGGTTACAATCGTATACTCAATAGGAACATCCTCGTTCGCGTAGAGATGTTCTGTCAGACGCTCCCGAATCTGAACCTCCATCGCATCCAGCTTCAGCTTCGCTTCTCCCTCACTTGCAGCCTTGGTGGAGACACGTACAGTAACTTCGCCTTCGCTCGCGTAAGGAGCAATCGTAGGGTCTGTCTGTGCGTCAATCAGATCCAGCAGTCGATCCTCTAGAGCAGATTCACCAATCCCTGCGAATTTGAGCATTCTGGAATAGATCGGCATCTCTTCCGTGAGTACATGCTGGAACAGCCAAGGCTTAACTTCCTGTTCAAACATGGGAATCAGCTCTTTAGGAGGTCCAGGCATTACAACATAATACTTGTCATTATCTGAAATCGCATTTCCTGCCGCAAGGCCCGTTTCATTAGCCAGAGGTGTGCCGCCATCAATAACAATCGCCTGACGTCGGTTATTCTCGGTCATGTCCACATTGCGATCTCTGAAAAAGCTCTCAATTTTGTCCATAGCCATTCGATCTATATGCAGTTTTCGGTTAAGAACAGCTGCGAGCGCATCCTTGGTCAGATCATCTTGGGTAGGTCCGATGCCACCGGAAAATAAAATAACGTCTGCACGGCCCTGTGCTATGCGAATAGCTTCACTAAGACGGTTCAGGTTATCCCCAACCACCGTTTGGAAATAGACATCGATCCCCATCGCAGCCAGTTCACGGGATAGGTATCTGGCATTGGTATTTACGATTTGTCCAAGCAGTAGCTCGGTGCCAACTGCAATGATTTCTGCCTTCATTTTGAGCATCCTCCTGTACATGTGGTGAGTGATCAAAGGGCAATAGGATAAATTCCTATTGCCCCGACCCAATGCTTTCTTCATGATTACCCATTTTAACGACCAACCATTATGCTTTTGTTAAATGAAGCAGGTTTTTGTTTTTGATAAAGTAATCGACACCCGACCAGATGGTAATAAGTGCTGCTGCCCATACGGCGATAATATCGACGTGAATACCCGTGTATGAAAACGGGAAATTGTTCAGCAGTAACAGCACAATCGCCACAATCTGAACTACCGTCTTCAGCTTGCCCCAATTACTTGCGGCAACAACCGAACCATCCAGCAATGCAATTTGGCGCAAGCCGGTAACTGCAAATTCGCGACTAATGATAACAACTGCAATCCAGGAATCCAGTTTGCCCATCTCCACAAGCGAAATCAAAACCGCAGTAACCAACAGCTTGTCTGCGAGTGGATCGAGCAGTTTCCCAGATTGGTAACCATGTTATTTTTCCGCGCAAGGTATCCGTCAATTCCATCTGTGCTTGCGGCGATGATAAAAATAACAGCAGCAATCAGTTGATTATAAGGAAGCGAAAAGCTTCCAAGCTGCAACGGCTCTGGATAAAACGGAAAGTCCACGAGCAGAAACACCATCAAAAAAGGGATTAAGCAAATTCGTGCAAGCGTAATCCGGTTGGGTAAATTCACAAGACGCCCTCCCTCATATCCTCCATTACTCCAAACAATCATCATAATCCCGTTATCATCATCCGGAACATGAAATGTACAGTTTCAATGTCAATCCGTATTCACATGATCCCACTATGTAGAAACGCAAAAAATAAAGTCAACCGCTCAAAAGCAAAACCGCTTTAAACGTTCCGGTGACTTCCAAAAGATGTACTGCTTTTCATAAAGTCAGCAAACGATGAGGACTGGACTTGATGCATGACTGCCAGCAATGCACACTTAGTATAATATACGCCTAATATCGTGTCAAAAAACACTTCTGCAACAAAAAGGCCATATTACTTGAAATTAGTATATTGCAAATCCAAAGGCAAGTTAGCGCCATTTAGCAGCTGCATGACTGCTTGCAAATCATTTTTACTCTTACCTGATACCCGGAGCTGGTCTCCTTGAATCTGACTCTTCACCTTCATCTTGGAATCCCGAATCAGGATATTGATTTTCTTGGCGATGTCCTGATCAATCCCCTGTTTGAAATTCAAACGCTGGCGGACTGTACCAGAAGACGCTGGCTCTACTTTGGCGTAATCGATATTTTTCAACGGCAGACCACGCTTCGCCATTTTGGATTGCAGCACGTCAATGACAGCCTTGAGTTTGGTCTCATCATCAGATACGATCGTTAACGCATCCTTATCCAGTTTCAGACTGCTCTTGCTGCCCTTGAAGTCATAACGAGTGCCAATTTCCTTCTCCGTTTGTGTAACGGCATTTGTCAGTTCTTGCAAGTCCATTTTGGACACGATATCAAATGAATTTTCTGAACTCAAACCAGTCACCCTTTCAGTTAATCGTATGTTCTGTAACATTATAGAGGATACCTTAAGCAAAAGTCTAATTTCAAGCTGTTTTATACAAAGAAAAAAGCATTTTTGGCTTCCACTTGAGGTGGATGCCAAAAATGCTTGCGGGTCCAGCTTCCAACTAATAACGGCTGCGGTTGGGTTGTCTGAACATATCGAGCACACCCAGAAGCACATGTGCAAGTCCAAAGCCCAATATTCCGTAACCCCAAGCAGTTGGAGTCAGATAATAACCCAGGAGGCTGACAATAATCCCCAAACCCGTTACGATCCAGCTAACTGTCATAGCCATCCACCTCACTTCACCATAAGTTAACTGCAAGTTAAGACAAGCTTATTGTCCCCTGCAGTTGACCCGGTTATTCGCTACCAGTGGCTGCTCCTGTACTGTCCGTTGAACCATTTTCAACACCTGTGGACGAAGCCGTACTGCCACTGTCTTCACCAAGCTTCAAACGGATCCGATTGGTTGCCTTGCCATCCGTTACAACTTGCCCGCCGACCTCAATGGTTGTCGCGGCAGCATAACCCGACTTAATATACATGCCTGCACTATCAAGCTCAAAGGTATAGCTGTCGCCTTCGGCTGTGTTACCATACTCCAGCTTCTCCCCACTGGAGTTCTCGCCTTTATACACTTCCAGCCAGCTATGACCTGTGGCTTTGATCGTAACCGTCACAGGTTTCCCTGCACTTCCGTTAACTTTGAAGTTTGTAATATTGCCCGATTTCCCATCTTCAGCAACCGTTACAGCAGACGGTGAATTATCTGTTGGTTCTTCCTCATTTTCTCCCGTCGTTCCGTCCGTCTGGCCATCCGTCTGTCCTTCCGTGTCCGTACCGCCACCGTTACCGCCAGCGTCGCCTTCACCAGTACCCTCAGTACCTGAGTCTGTCGCAGGCGGATTAGATGCCTGTCCGTTGTCGGCAGGTTGATCCGGTTTATCCTCAGGCTGCTGTTGACTGTCTGTAATTTTGACCGGATCAAGCCCCGGATTATCTGCATCATCACCCTTGTTATACACTACGTACACATACAACAGGACTACGATCAAAACCGGGAATGTCCACATCAGTGCGACGGACATCCACCTGTTGCTACGCTCAACCGGACGGCTAGAACGCTTCTGTATCACCGGTTCCATCGTTGCTTCCGTCTCTTCTGCCGGTACATCTTTTTTGTGTCCCTCCAGCAGCTCATCAGGGTTCAGTCCTACGGTCTCCGCATAGGTTTTAATAAAAGCACGCACATAGAAGCTGCCCGGCAGCACTTTATAGTCTCCTGCTTCTATGGCCTCCAGATACCTCTTGCGAATTTTTGTCATTTCCTGTACATCGTCAAGACTCATCCCTTTTTGCAGCCGGGCCTCTCTTAACTGCTGACCCAGTTCAGACATGCCATCTCCTCCTTATGTTTATCTCATGAGTTGTTGCTAATCTATTCCATGATTCCGTACGGAGCCTTACAGTTCGTCGGTATAGCTTGCCGTAAACGTATCATAAATAATTTCTTCATTCGGATTGTTACGAAGTTCAATAATAATATCAAAATCATTAAAATCATATTCGGATTCCTGTACAAAAATATCCGGATGTTCAATAACCTTGGTGCTAGGCATGGTCATAATATCCTGCAACAGATTGTAATGCCGCTCACTGGAGCGAATGGTGCTAACAATACCGTCAATTATGAATACATTGTTTGGGTTCAATTCGTCCTCGGACATTTGACTTCTTATCGTCTGACGAAGAAGTGTGGAGGAAACAAACGTCCATCGCTTCATCGCACATACGCTGCCCGCAATAATGGACTCCGTTTTGCCAACACGAGGCATCCCGCGCAGACCGATGACCTGATTGCCTTCCCTCTTAAATACTTCACCCAAAAAGTCCACAAGTAACCCAAGTTCATCTCGTGTGAAACGAAATGTTTTGCGATCATCCGAGTCACGATCAATGTATCTGCCATGACGAACGGCAAGGATATCCACCAATTTGGGTTGACGCAAAGCCGAAACGGTGATGCTGTTGACTTTGCCAAGCATTTCACCAAGCAAACGGATTTTTTCATCATCATCCGATTCAAGCAGCATGCCCCGAGTTTTGCCTTCCACACCGTTAATGGTCAATATATTTACTTCAAGCATCCCCAGCATGGAGGCAATATCGCCCAACAAACCAGGTCTGTTCTTATGTATTTTATATTCCATGTACCATTGTTTAGATTCCATTTCAACACCCCGTAATGCATTATTCCACATTATTCGACAGCAACAGAACGTGTCCGCTGGACAATAATCTGAGCCATCTTCTAAAAATGGGTCACGTTAATGATATATAAAATGAAAATGAATTACAAGAACCGCTCTGTAATCCGTTTGTAATCATTAGAGAAAAGCCCCTTGCGGGAGCTCTTCATCTGTAATCTTATGCGTTTTGTTTGGCCAATTTGACCATCAGGCACGCAATCGTACGACGCTCATCTGCATCGCCGACATCCCATAATTCTTTCAATGCCCGGTTGGAATGGTTCGCCGGATCGACTTTCTCATCAAGGAAATCGCCGATTTCATACGCAAGTTTGTTAATGGTTTCTTCACTCATCCCCATCTTCTCTGCTTGCAGTACGCGGTCACCCAGGAACTTCTTCCATGTGTCAAAACTGGAGAGCACTGTTTTTTCTGTTGACATGATAAATCCTCCTTAGATAACGCATGAGATTTAAAATCAACAGTTGTAATATGTGCTTTCGAGACATTTTATATACGAGCATGTTGAAAATAATACTCAAGGCAGCCTGCTTCTCGGCAACTTGGCAACCTTACCTGTTTCGTTCATAACCACACTCAAGTTTCTGCTTTTACGTTAACCAACCGCCATTTGGACTGATAATCTGCCCATTGATATAACCTGATTCCGGGAGGGCCAGAAAATAAACCAGTGATGAAATTTCATCAGGTTGAGCAAGTCTCCCTGCCGGAATTTCCTCCTCCAGCATCTTCAGTTCACTCTGGTCCAGATGGTTCAGCATGGATGTCTGAACGGCTCCGGGAGCAACGGCATTTACGGTCACTCCGGAAGGTGCGAGTTCCTTGGCAAGTGCCTTGGTGAACGCATTCACCCCACCTTTGGTTGTGGAATACAACACCTCACAAGAGGCACCAGACAGTCCCCAGATTGACGATACATTAATGATTCTGCCATACCTTTGGGAGATCATGTGAGGCATCATCTCCTGTGTACACATAAACGTGCCTTTGAGGTTAATCGCCATCACTTCATCCCAGATCTCCTCCGTCACATCAGACAACATCCCATAGTGCGAGATGCCTGCATTGTTCACAAGGATATCTGGCATGAGATGGTGTGACTCAAGCTTCTCACGCATACGCTCAATCTGTTCCCGGCTGCGAAGATCGGCAGACACGGTCATGATTCTTCCACTGCCCTGTTCCATGCACCGTCTGGCGGCTTCATTCGCTGCTTCATGCGATTTCATATAGTGTATAACAACATTCATTCCCACTCTGGCGAAACGTTCTGCGATAGCCGCCCCAATGCCACCGCTTGCTCCAGTTACCAGTACAGTCATTTCCCCAATTGCCTTCAATTGTCCCGTTCCCCCTCTCCATATCAAGGACTCACGACTAGCGAAACAGCCAGTTGATCCCAGCGAATATGCTCTCTCAGTCTGAGATTTACATCTTCCAGTGTAATCGATTCATAGAGCGGGAGCATATTGAAAAAATCACCGCCACGGAATTGCTGACGTGTAAATTCATGCGCAATGTTCTCCGGAGAGTTGAGCATGCGCAGATAGCCGCCTATTTTCTTTTTGCGTGCACGTTCAAAATCCGTGGATTCGAACCCTTTTTCTACAATGGCATCCACTTCTTCACGTATCCGAGCGAGCAGTTGGTCCGGATCTTTCGTATCCCCACCAATGGCTGAAAATGCATATTGCGGCGAACTGTTATACTCGTGTCCAAAACTGTCCGAAATCAGATCCTCATCGTAAAGCTTTTGAAACAATCGTGTACTTGAGCCAAATAAAAGATCCATCATCAGCTGCGTTGTCATATCTCGCCGTAACAATTTTTCCCCAGTGAGTCCAAGTTCCGTCTCTTTGAATCCAAACAGACATTTGGGCAGTGAAACCGCCAGTTTCGATTCCCGTCTGACTTCTCCTACTTGCTCTGGCTCCGGTTCGAAGAAACGTTCGATACTCCCCTGCGGCTTATAATCCTTCTGTTCCTGGTTCGTACGAACCATATCAATGACTTCCTGCGGCTCTACACCACCTACCACAAACAGGAGCATATTGCTCGGGTGATAGAAGGTGTTATAGCACTCATACAACATCTCTTTGGTAATCGTACGGATGGATTCCACCGTTCCGGCAATATCGATATGCACCGGATGTTTTTGATACATGGCTTCGATCAATCCAAAATAAACACGCCAATCCGGATTGTCAGCATACATGTCAATCTCCTGACCAATAATGCCTTTTTCCTTTTCCACATTTTGATCCGTGAAGTACGGATTTTGCACAAAGTCAACTAATGTTTGTATATTTTCATTCACATATTCGGTCGCTGAAAACAAATAAACCGTCTGATCGAAGCTCGTAAATGCGTTCGCTGAGGCACCGTGAGACGCAAATGTTGCAAAAATGTCGCCTGTCGGTTCTTCAAACATTTTGTGCTCCAGGAAATGGGCAATCCCATCCGGAACCTTCACGGCTTCCTGTCCTTCAACCTGAAAATGATTGTCCACCGATCCATACTTGGTTGCAAACGTAGCATACGTTTTCTGGAATCCCGGTTTAGGCAAAATATAGACATGCAGTCCATTATCCATTACTTCGTAATATAGTGTCTCTTGCAAATGCTTATACCGAATGCTCTCCACCGACTATTCCTCCTTCTCGTCCCGCAAGAAATAAATCGTATCCAGACGGAATTGTTCTGCCGCCTCACGAACATCTTCCTTGCTGATCTGTTCTACCTGAGTCAACAGTTCTTCAGCTGTTCTCTCCTTGCCGGACAACTGTCGATTGAAGTCATAAGCGATCATCTCAAAAGCAGAATCCTGCATTTCCTTAAGCAGGTTACGAATCATCGCTTTGGTTTGGGACATTTCGAGATCACTGATCGTTCCACTTTTCATTTCTTCCAGCTGCTGTTTGATGATGGTAACGGCCTTTTCATAATTGGGGATTTCAATCCCGGATTGAATGGTGGCAATGGCCTTATGTCCGTCATATCGCGAAGATGCGTAATACGCCAGGCTTTCTTTTTCACGAACATTTACAAATAGTTTGGAATGAGGATAACCACCGAGTATCCCATTGTACATTAGTGCTGCTGCATACTGAGGATCTCCATAAGTGATGGATGTACGGAGCCCCATATTGAGTTTTCCCTGACTGACATTCAGTCGCTCAACAACGGTCTCCACTTCCTTATCTCCCCGTACTGCCGCCTGTGCCTGGTAATCGGAGGAGGAGGTTCGATCTACATTGAAATGACGTTGAACAAGGTTCTCAACCTCTTCAAGTGTCGTATCCCCAACCACATACAGATCCATACTCGCCTGCTGCAGCCACTCCTGGTAAGACGCAGTGAGTGTGTCAGGCTCAATCCCGGGCAGATCCTTTCGCTCACCCAGTGGGTGAAGACGGTACGGTTCATTCTTGCACATTTCCTCAATACTGCGCTCAGCGGCATAGCGCATTTTATCATTCACGATGGACTCCAGCTTTTTGCGAACGGTCTCTCGCTCTGCTTGTACATACGACGTCCTGAAATGTCCATTTTCCTGTGCAGGTCGGGTAAGCACCTCACCAAGGAAGGCAAATGAACGATCCAGCAGCTGTTCATCTCCTCCAACAAAGGAATCATTAATGGTATCCATCCGAAACTGTACAATCTGATAATCGCCGCGTTTGTAGACGTCAAAACCAAAACCTGCTCCGTACAGATGCTCCAATTGCTCACGGAATTGCGTTGTTTCCGGATAAGACTCCGTCCCGCGTCGCAGAACAAAAGGTGTCAGCGCTACTTTGGTTACTGTATCTTCTCGTAAGGGAACCCCTGCATACAGCGATATAGCAAACGTTTTGAATCGTTTAGTCGGAAGCACATGTATACGAAACTCTCTCTTGCTGCCTCGTTCGAATCCTGATGTATTCAAATGTCAAAACCCCTTTACGGCGTCATTTGTCATGCAATCGTATGAAGATAAACGTAACAACCATTTTAACCCATTCAAAAGCCAAGAAGCAACCGAAGTCACGCCTTCTGGTTGCTTCCAACATCATCACATACAAAAAATATGCTGCCCGATTGTTTTCACCTGTGGACGGGTCCAGATCCATTTGGATGTTGCTGTCTTTGGATTAAAATAATAGAGACAACCACCAGAAGGGTCCCAGCCATTCAGGGCCTGCTCAACTGCCTTTTTGGCTTGTGCGTTCGGTTCCAGATAGATCTGTCCATCCGCTACAGCCGTAAATGCACCTGGTTGAAAAATCACGCCTGAGGGTGTACTTGGAAAACTTGGTGATTTTACGCGATTCAGAATGACTGCCGCCACTGCGACTTGACCTTCAAACGGTTCACCCCGGGCTTCACCATATACGGCATTAGCCATAATCTTGAGTTCATTTTCGGAGAGACCTAGTGCATTCGCAGACCCCATATTATCCTGCTCTTTGTCTGCTGTATTGTTGCCGCTTCCCCCATCGCCACCTGAGGATCCCTTGTGAAGTGGCGGTTCGGTTGGCGACCATTTGGTTGAAGCATTGTACAGTTTAAGCTTGGTTGCAGCTCCAACCACACCATCTGCCTTCATGCCAAACTCGGATTGAAACCATTTGACTGATTTCAGTGTGCTGCTGCCGAAATTACTGTCGATCTTGCCATTGTAGAACCCCAGGTACTTCAGACGCCCTTGAAGTTCATATACATCCTGACCGTAACTTCCGTATTTCACTGTATTGCTGCTAAACGTAGGCAAGGCCTTCTCTTCTACCTGCGGTGTACGCTCGACTGTACTATCAGTTGCTGTATTCCCAGGAAGCAAATAACGAATTCCCAATACGGATATCAGCAAAATAGCAGTGAAAAGCCATAGGTTCATTTTTCGCATCGACTGTGCTCTACCTTTCTCTTGTGGGATTAACAGAATCGCTAAGGTTATTATGACAAGCCTGCTTGTTTCCTATGCACCAAATCATCCGATCTTTGGAGTAGATGGCAAAACTTCAGGCTGCCGAGCATATAAAAAGCCCTCAACCAATAAGGTTGAGGGCTTAAACGACCAATGCTCCAAGAATTATGAGCTTATTTTATTCTGTTGATACTGTTCAAGCGAAACCAGCACTTCCCGTGGTTTGCTACCCTCGTAGGGACCAATGACACCCCGTGCTTCCATGGAGTCAATCAAACGCGCAGCACGTGTGTAACCAACCCGCATACGACGTTGCAACAGGGAGACTGACGCTTGTTTTGCCTCCAAAATAATCTGAACGGCTTGTTCATACAACTCATCCTGTACTTCATCTGCTGCCTGAATGGAATCATCCACTTCAGGTACAATGGACTCATCATACTGCGCTTCACCTTGACCACGTACGTAATTTACAATATTCTCGACTTCTTCATCACTCATAAATGCACCTTGTACCCGAACCGGTTTGGATGCACCCATTGGCATGAACAACATGTCTCCACGACCCAACAGCTTCTCGGCCCCACCCATATCCAGAATTGTACGGGAATCCACTTGTGAAGATACGCCGAAGGCAATCCGTGATGGAATGTTAGCCTTGATAACCCCGGTAATAACGTCAACCGAAGGACGTTGTGTAGCAATAATCAGATGGATACCGGCTGCACGAGCCATCTGAGCGAGTCGCGCAATGGCATCCTCCACATCACCGGCGGCAACCATCATCAGATCTGCGAGCTCATCCACAATGACAACGATATAAGGCAGAACAGCCGCAGGATTATCTTTCATCAGATTGTTGTAGCCCTCGACGTTACGTGTGCCTGATTTGGAGAACAGTTCATATCGTTTCTCCATCTCCACCACAATCTTTTTGAGAGCGAGTGACGCTCGTTTAGGATCAGTTACCACTGGCGCCATCAGATGCGGAATGCCGTTATATACGTTCAACTCAACCATCTTGGGATCGACCATCAGGAACTTCACTTCATCCGGCTTGGCTTTGTACAATATGCTGGTAATAATTCCGTTTATACACACGGACTTACCGGAACCTGTCGCACCCGCGACCAGCAAATGGGGCATACGAGCCAAGTTACCAATGATCGTCTGTCCGGAGATATCTCGACCAAATGCAATGGTTACTTTGGATTCTGCATCCTGGAACGTAGCTGTCTCCATTACCTCTCGCATCGTTACAACCGATACCTCACCATTAGGGACCTCGATACCTATGGCAGACTTCCCGGGAATTGGCGCTTCCATCCGGATATCCTTCGCCGCCAGAGCCAGCGCAATATCGTCAGTCAGGCTGACAATCCTGCTGACCTTGACACCAATATCAGGCTGAATTTCATACCTTGTAACGGCAGGACCCGAACCACTTCAAGTACTTTGGCACGAACACCGAAGCTTTCCAGTGTAGCTTCCAGCTTGCGCGCTGTCTGCATATAATCCTTCTGGTCACCCGCCTTGCCTCCATTGTTCGGCTTGGCAAGGAGACGGAAGGATGGCAGCTTGTACGGTTTTGGAGGCGGTGGCGGTGGTTTGATGGGTTGAGCGTCCTGCCCCTCGGGAGTTGCACTATCTGTAGCCGCAGGTGGATCATTCGGCAGTTCTTCTCCACTCTGAATTCCATCCACAGCATTCAACTCGGCCATACCCGCATCGGATGCAGACCACTCTGTCTCTATCAGTTCGTCCGTTATTTTGATCGCATGTTCGTCCTGCTGAGCTACATTTGGATCGGCAAGATCGTCAGGGAAAGGATACGCATCGTCCAGATCATCTTCCATGCTCGCATCCTCGGCTCTGACATGCTCGAAAAAGTCTCGAATGATCGGCGCTGAGTTAGGTTTAGCCTGAACAGGAACATGCGAAGAGGCTGATGTGTTCACTGCGTCTTCGGTTGTATCCTGCCACACTGCTGCATTGTGATCTTGTTCAGCGCGGTATACAACCTGTTCTGTTTCGGCAGAATCGGCCTCATCCATTTCATGTCCTGATGTCGCTTGCTCTCGATTAGCTCCCCATTTTCCGAAAAGTTGAAAGAATATTGGGGCTTTTCGTTTTGGCAGACGCTGTTCCTCTAATTCATCCTCGTACTCGTCTTCATCATCTTCGACAGGAACAGGCACCACTTTACGAGCGTTACCTTTTTTCCTTCCATCAGAAGCCACAGCTGATCGTGCAGAAGTCCGCGATTCCATCTTCTTGTACATCGAACTCCCGGCATCCCAAATCTTTGTACGGAATATTCGAATCAGATCCACATAGGATAGACTCGTAATCAGCATAAAGCTGATGACAAACATGACAATCATGATAAGTCTCGCACCAAGGCTTCCGAACAGCCACAGGAAAAGAGCAAATTGCCCAGCTCCGAGATAACCACCGCTGATATCCTTATTAAGCATGGAGTCTCTCTCCCCTGGTGCAGCGGGGGTTAGCAACTCGGTTTGCATATCGTTATGTACCTGTGTAATCACAGCACCAGGCTCAAGCGCACCAACCGGAATGAGCTTCTGGTGCATAGCAGAGACGGTACTCATCAGGGTTAAGGCAAAAACCAGCAATACCAATCCTGTTTTGCGTGTGGTCCAGCCACTCGGCCATTTCCGATGAATCATCACCATGAGACCGTAATAAATACCTACAAGTGGAATCGCAAAATAAAACTTACCAAGTATCAATCCAAACATCTTGGAAAGCGAACGTCCAACGGTGGCTTCACCCGATAATGCAATGACAGCGAGCGTAATAAGCACAATCCCGTAAATTTCGTATTTTAAAACGCCGCTAAAACCAGCGCCCTTTTTTTCTTCTTTTTTCTTCTGGCCAAAATCAGGTCACCCCCAGAAGAATATTATACCATACATATATATTCCGTACATATGTTCTTTTTCTGCTCAATTTGTCTGAATTCGTCGCGTTATGCTGATCCCGGGTTACCTGAAAGCGGTATGGTTGAACCGGGCATATTGGCAGGATCGAGATAGGCTTCAAGCGGACAATCCAGCAAACGTACAATAACAGCTTCATTGTCATTAACAGGCCGCACCTGCATCAACAGACCATTCATCTTGATTTCCCTTGTATCTTCGCCCTCTTTCCACATTCCCGACCAAAGCTGTTCAGGGGGCATCACTGTATACATCGTCATTGGGTATAACCTCCCGCTTGCAGAGTCTGTCTCTTGTCGCCTATGAGCTGATTTAACTGGGCAATCGCTTGTCCAATTCCGCCTACCGCATCCATCAAACCATATTTCACCGCATCTGCGCTTCCTACAGCTGTCCCGATGTCCCGATTCAACTCACCGGTCTTAAACATCAGTTCTTTGAACATCTCTTCCGAGATATTCGAATGAGAAGTCACGAATCGAACAACCCGTTCCTGCATTTTCTCCATGTACTCAAACGTCTGAGGTACACCAATGACAAGGCCGTTCATCCGGATGGGATGAATCGTCATCGTTGCACTTCCGGCAATCAGGGAATACGTTGAAGCTACAGCAATCGGTACTCCAATGCTATGCCCGCCGCCAATAACCACCGTAACCGTAGGTTTGCTTAGAGAAGCAATCATCTCTGCAATGGCCAGACCTGCCTCCACATCTCCCCCTACCGTGTTCAAAATGATCAAAATGCCTTCGATACGCTGATTCTGTTCTGCAGCCACCAGCTGTGGAATGATATGCTCGTACTTTGTTGTTTTATTTTGTGGGGGCAAAATCAAATGCCCTTCGACCTGCCCGATAATGGTCATACAGAAAATATTCGATTCACCTGCCGGCGACTGTGTCTGCCCAAATTGCTGAATAGTCTCCGTCACGGGAGAGATGTTCTTCTCCTCCTGTATTGGAATCTCCGGTGCTTCAACTTCCGGCTGATTGGATCTTGATGCCTGCTTGCCATTCATACGTTCATTCATTTCAGTAATCCCCTTCTCCAGAAACATTTAATGTATTCCTTAGTATGGGGAATTTTCCAGCTGCCTTATACCCGCTTCATCCAAATTGCTTCACCGGATGATTCTATTGCAGAGCTTCGTAAAAACGTAAAAAAAGCCCCTTCTCTACGAGGAACCGTCCAATATTACTCGTAGAGAAGGGGCGACTGTGTGCCTGAATATATGTTTTTGTTTATCCTATTTTAAACTTCCATAATGATTGGCAAAATCATCGGTCTACGACGAGTTTGCTCATACAGGAAGCGTCCCAATGCATCTTTAACGTTCGTTTTGAGTGAAGCCCACTCGTTAACGTTCTCACTCATCAACTTTTGCAATGTGCTGCTAACGATCCGGTTGGCCTCATCAAGAAGTCCTTCCGATTCACGTACATACACAAATCCGCGAGAGATGATGTCCGGACCGGAAACGATTTTTCCATCCTGTTTGCTCAGTGTTACCACGACAACAAGGATACCATCTTGTGAAAGCAATTTGCGGTCACGCAGTACAATGTTACCCACATCACCTACACCCAAGCCATCGATCAACACGTTGCCTGCAGTGACTTTACCTGCTCTGCGTGCGGCTCCACCTTGGATTTCAATCACTTCACCGATGTCCGTGATGAAAATGTTTTCCGGTTCTACGCCAACAGATTCTGCAAGAACCGCGTGGCGGCGCTGCATACGGAATTCACCGTGGATTGGCAAGAAGAATTTCGGTTTCATCAGGTTAAGCATCAGTTTCAGCTCTTCCTGGCTACCGTGACCAGATACGTGAACCCCACTGTTAGCACCGCTGTAATGCACGTTAGCGCCCAGACGGAACAGTTCATCAATCGTACGGCCTACATATTTCTCATTACCTGGAACCGGAGTTGCTGCGATAATGACAGTGTCGCCTGGCAGGATGTCCACTTTACGGTGTGTGGAACGAGCCATACGTGTCAGTGCCGACATAGGCTCTCCCTGACTTCCTGTGCAGAGAATTACAACGCGATCAGCAGCCATCTTGCCTACTTCTTCAGGTTCAATGATCATGCCATCCGGAATCTCAAGGTAACCCAGTTCTGAAGCAATACCCACGACATTCACCATGCTGCGTCCGATAACTGCAACTTTACGTCCAGTCACTTCTGCTGCATTGATGACTTGTTGGATACGGTGTACATTGGAGGCAAATGTCGCTACAACAACACGTTGACTCGCTTTACGGAAGATATCTTCCAGAACGATACCCACATTTTTCTCCGATGGTGTGAATCCAGGCTTCTCAGCGTTCGTACTGTCAGACAACAGTGCTAGCACGCCATTGGTTCCGATCTGTGCCATACGCTGAAGATCCGCATATTGACCGTTAACTGGCGTATGGTCGAATTTGAAGTCACCTGTGTGAACAACTGCACCTTCCGGTGTTTCGATACATACACCAACAGAATCCGGAATACTATGGTTAGTAGCGAAGAACGAAGCTTTCAATGCGTTTCCAAGTTGAATCTCGGAATCGGCATCAATCAGAATACGTTTGGTTTCACCCAGCAAGTTCGCTTCTTTCAACTTGTTCTCTACAAGTCCAAGCGTAAGTCTTGTTCCGTAGACAGGAACATTCAGATGTTTGAGGACATATGGCAGACCACCAATGTGATCCTCATGTCCGTGAGTAAGGATGATGCCTCTTACTTTGTCACGGTTCTCAGTCAGGTAAGAAATGTCAGGGATGACAATATCAATACCAAGCATATCTTCTTCAGGGAATTTAAGACCAGCATCTACGACTACAATGTCGTTGGCGTATTGGATGACGTACATATTTTTACCAATCTCGCCTACGCCGCCCAAAGCAAAAATCATCAGTTTATCGTTATTATTTTTCTTAGACAAATGAATCTAAACCTCCTATGGTAGTTGGACGTCGTACCTTATTATTTATTGTAAGTTAAGAAAGTAGTCCATACATCACATACCCATCTATCGGGATGAATGCAAAAGAACACCTTTATTCACGATATTTGGAAGAAGTTCTTCGAAGTTATTCCCTTTTACCAACAAGTTGGATTTGAAAATTCCCTCTTAGCCGTTCCTTCCTTTTTCACCGCAAAGCCACACCACGAAACGATGTCGCTTTCAATTTCAAAAAAATACCGCACCCAGTCACTTGACATCATTATACATGATTAAAAACAAAAAAAACAAGTCACTCTCTCGTTAACCTGTAGGTTTCCCCTTGGCAATGGAAAAGAAACCTCACATTCTTCGCAAAAAAAAAACCGCAGCCTCGAATACGAGAAGCGATTCTTTTGCCGATCAGATGAAATTCTAATGATTAATATAATAGTTCCATTTGCAACCTAAATGATTACAAATTAAGCAGACCTTTGATATAAACCTGCTCCTCTTCCGTTGCCGGAATAAGGGGCAAACGGACAGATCCAACGTTCAAACCACGCAATGTCAGCGCGTATTTCACCGCTACCGGGTTTGGCAGAGGTTGTGGACATTCGAACAGGCCTTTAAACACAGGGAACAGTTGCTGATGAATCTGAGCAGCCTGAAGAGGTGCTCCGCCATAGAAGGCGTCAATCATTTTCTTCATTTCAGCCCCCACGACATGACTGGCCACACTGACAATGCCATGTGCTCCAACCGCAATCGCTGGTAAGCCTGAAGCATCATCACCAGAGTACACTCTGAAATGTTCTGGAGCGCTTGCCGCAATCAGCGTAACCTGCTCCGTAGACGCACATTCCTTCGTAGCGACGATATTGGGAATCTGTGCTAGACGAAGCGTTGTTGCTGCTGACAGGCTGGTTACTGTACGCCCAGGCACGTTGTACAGCATAATGGGAAGCTTGGTAGAGCTTGCAATCGCTTCAAAATGTCTGTACAAACCCTCTTGGCTTGGTTTGTTGTAATACGGAACAACCAGCAATATGCCATCCACTCCGGCACGTTCAGCTTCCTGTGTCAAATGGATGGAATGTGCCGTGTTGTTGCTTCCCGTGCCGGCTATAATTTTACACCGGCCGGCCGCATGTTTCACCGCAAATTCGAATAATTGAACTTTCTCAGTATCACTAAGTGTTGGAGACTCCCCTGTTGTTCCGGAAACCACCAGCGTCTCCGACTTTTGATCTACAATCAGATAGTCGATGAGACGTGCCGTTTCCTCCCAATGAATCTCTCCTTGTTCATTGAACGGAGTGACCATTGCTGTAATCAATCTTCCAAAGTCCAATTCGATTCCTCCTTCAAAACAGGTTTGGCTCCTCTAACTTCAGTTCATTACAAATGAAGTTCGAATGAGGCGTGAAGTGCCCTCAGGGCCTGAACCATATCTTCTTTTTTACGAGCACCCAGATCGTTGTATTTGAATCTGCCGACTGCAGGATCTGAATGTCAGCCAGTGTCAAGGACTCGACGATTCGAGCCATAATTCCAGGTACACCATTAATGCCTCCGCCAATGACGGACACTTTGGCACAACCGGACAGGCTTTGTGGCTTGAGTCCAATCTCCTGCAATACCTGTATGGCTTTCTCGGAATCACTGTCAAAAACCGTATAGACAACTCCCGAGGGGGTAACATTAATAAAATCAACGCTGATGGAATTCTCAGCCATGGTTTTGAACACCTTTAGTTGCAATCGATCTGCACCACCAGGCACATCCACCGTAATTTGCGTTACATTGCTTACGTAGGCGATGCCTGTTACATAACGGTCAACAATGCCTGTCTGTACATCCCGAAAACCTTCCGGATGCGTAACCAGCGTTCCTTCCGTGTCTGCAAAAGTAGATCTTACCCGCACTGGAATCTGGGATTGCATGGCAATTTCAACCGCACGTGGATGGATTACCTTGGCGCCGTGGTGGGCCATATTACAGATTTCAGCGTAACTCACAACAGTCAGCGGACGCGCATCCTCAACAATTCGCGGATCAGCAGTGAGTATCCCGTTCACATCTGTGTAGATATCCACCATTTCAGCCCGTAAGGCTGCACCAAGAGCTGTTGCAGACGTATCGCTTCCTCCACGACCCAATGTTGTGAAGTCTCCGTTCTCCGTCTGCCCCTGGAATCCGGTTACAATAACGACACGGCCCAGCTTCAGCTGCTCCAACACACGAACAGGACGGACATCCAATATCCGGGCATTCCCGAAATTGTCGTCCGTCACAAAACCTGCTTGTGCACCGGTCAGCACTGTAGTTGGAATGCCTTCGTGTTCGAGTAAGCTGCTGAAAGTCGTTGCAGATATGATTTCACCACAGCACAGCAGTAAATCCTTTTCGCGTGCGGATAGTGCGTTTCCGTTCTGTGCAGCCCAGTCCAGCAACGTATCGGTCGCATATGGCTCGCCGCGGCGCCCCATTGCAGACACAACGATGACTAGACTCAATCCTGCCTCAAGTTCACGTTTAACGTGACGGAGCACATGCTCTCTCGCCTGAACAGTGGAGAGAGACGTGCCTCCGAATTTCTGTACCATGATACGCATCTTTATTCCTCCATTTGTGTACGCAAGAAGACTGGACACGGGTCAAATCAACAAATGGATCACTCTTGGGAGCGTTCTGATGCAATAATTTCAGCATTTTATACGGCATTCCATGCCGCTCCTTAGACCTCTCCCGCTTGCTTAACCTTTGCTGCCCGCAAGCAGGAATGTCTTATAGACAGGAACGTGGACACAAGTAGCTGTTCAATCCAGCATATCGTCCCCCATGATTTTCTTTGTCTCTCAAACCCTTCATTTCTCCAAGCGCATAAACGTTGTCACCAAATCAGTAATTCCTTAAGCTTGTGAAGAACGCTCCACAATCATCGGCTGTAGCTGTTTGCCCTCAAGGGCACTCCAGCAAGCCTCTGGAATCAATTCCATTTTGGCGACTAACGAGTTTGGTTTCTTCACTGGATCGTCCTGCCCAAATGGCACAAAATACAAATATTTGGCCACGAGCAATTTGGCGATATTCGCAGCATTCAAGCCCAGACCGTCATTCGTGGAAATGGCAAGTACAAGCGGACGCTGATTGCGCATCTGCGCTTTGGCTGCCATTAGCACTGGACTGTCGGTCATCGCATTAGCCAGCTTGCTTGTTGTATTGCCTGTGCATGGAGCAATTACCAGCACATCAAGCAGCTTGGAAGGCCCTAATGGCTCCGCTTCAACAATTGTAGAAATGATATCATTACCCGTTATATCTTTCAACTGTTTTTGCCAATTTTGCGCCGTACCGAAGCGTGTGTCGGTTGTCAGAACCGAATTCGAAATAATCGGAATGACGTTGGCGCCTTCAGCCACGAAGCGGCTAATCACCGGCATAACCTCTTCAAACGTACAATGAGACCCCGTAATTGCATAACCTACCGTTTTTCCCTGCCAGTTCATGATTTAACCTCCCGTGCGTTCTGTTCTTCCAAAAGCAAACGGATCAACGCGTCGGCAATAATGCCGCCAGCCGTTTTGGGAGCAACAATGCCGGGGAGGCCAGGCGCAAGTAGCGCTTTGATACCGCGTTTGTCGGCATACCTGAAATCACAGCCGCCTGGAGCGGATGCGAGGTCGATAATAACAGCCTTTTGCGGCATTCTGGACAGGATTTGTGCTGTGATTATCATAGTCGGTATCGTATTAAAAAGCAAGTCAACTTCCCCGGTTTGAGCGGCCAAATCCGTTGTCATGAAAGGCTTCCAGCCCATGATTGTTGCGCGGGCAGCATCCTCTTCCCGCCTGATTCCCACCCGTACATTTGCTCCAAGTCCCTGCAGTGTTTTGGCCATGGTGAAACCTGTTCGACCAATGCCAAGCACGATGCATTCCGAACCATGGATTGTGAAGTCCGTCTCCCGAATAGCTATGGCGATGGCTCCCTCAGCTGTTGGAATGGAGTTATAAAGTGCAATATCATCACGATCGAGTACTTCAACAAGTCGTAGCCCATTTTCAAGACAAAGCTCGCGCAAGAACGGCTTAGCCATACCTGTGAACACGATACAATGCTCCGGTAATGCTGCAATATGTTCCTTTTTCAAATAGATCGGCGTGTCACTAAATGAAGTACTCACTTTTCCTTGGTCATCGCAACCGACAACAGGCAGTACCAGTACGTCTGCGGAAGCAAATACTTCGTCCTCCAGTTTCTGGTGCTCGATCCCTGGAATGGAACGCTCTATTTTATTGAAACCCACCACACTTACCGTTGCATCCAGCTCAGCGCACTTTTGAATGACTTCAAGCTGCCGCGCATCTCCGCCCAGGACTACAATCCGGACTCCGGTCAGCATCGGGACGTCACTCCTTTCACCACATGTATGCCTTATCGTATGCAGGGGCCCACAGGGGGGTGAAAACAATAATTGATTCAACCGTCTGTTTCTCGAATGCAAAAAAGAGCCGCCCCTGTCAGGGTCGACTCTAAAGAATAGGTATATTTACGCTGTTTATTTCCCGGTATGACCAAATCCGCCTTCGCCGCGTACCGTTTCTGAAAGTTCAGTTACTTCCGTCAATTCAACCGCAGGCACCGTCTGGAAGACGATCTGTGCGATGCGCTCTCCCGTACAATCGTGAACGGTTCCTGACCCAGATTGATCAACAGCACTTTAACTTCTCCACGATAGTCTGCATCAATAGTACCCGGTGTGTTGAGACAGGTAATTCCATGTTTGAAAGCCAGTCCGCTCCGAGGACGGATCTGTGCTTCCAATCCAGCTGGCATGGCCATCGCAAGTCCGGTTGGAATCAGCGTACGCTGCCCGGTTGCAATACCACATCTTCCTGAAGTGCAGCTACGACATCAAAGCCGGATGCCAGCTCCGACATTTTTTGTGGCAGCTTAATATCTTCATTTCCCGGCAGTTTCTGTATTTGAACGTAATGCAACAAAATCATCCCTTCTCAATCCAGCGATCGTCTTATCTGAAGCCCCAACCATGGCAAGTGCAAAAGGCTCGGCAAACATCAGATCAAGCACCGCGTTAATATCATCCATGGTCACTTGCTCAATTTTGGTGATCATCTCATCGAGCGTATGGTGTCTGCCCAGCATCAGCTCGTTTTTACCCAGACGGTTCATACGACTGCCTGTGCTTTCCAAACTAAGAATAAGACTACCCTTCAGCTGCTCTTTCCCTTTGCGGAGTTCATCTTCGGACAAGCCGTTCACAGCCAGATCACGCAGAACCTCTTTGGTCAGGTCGAGCACTTCTTTGGTCTGCTTCGGTGCTGTACCTGCATATATCGTGAAGAGTCCGCTGTCCGCATGAGAGCTATGATATGAATACACGGAGTATGCAAGCCCCCGCTTCTCACGAATTTCCTGGAACAGTCTGGAGCTCATGCCTCCACCAATCGCGTTATTCAAAACAACCATAGCGAATTGAAGCGGATCCCCGATTTTACAGCCCGGGAACGAGATACAGATGTGATTCTGTTCCGTTTTCTTTTTGTGGAAGAGCTGTCCGCTTTGGAACGTTGGCATCGTAACTGCTTCCGTTACGCCATTGACATCAAAGTCACCAAAATGCTTCTCCATCAAATCAATTACACTGTCGTCAATGTTACCCGCAATACTGATGACTGTGTTCTCAATCGTGTAGTGCTCCTTCATATATGCACGCAGATGGCTGGAATCCATCGCTTTGAGTCGTTCTTCCGTACCCAGAATAGGGTATGCGAGCGGATGCTCACCATAGGCAGCCAAGGCCATGAGATCATGAACCATATCATCAGGCGTATCTTCATACATTGAGATTTCTTCCAGAATGACGTTTTTCTCCTTGATCAATTCACCATCATCCATTTTGGAACGGAAAAACATATCGGATAACACATCAACAGCGATCGGTAAATGTTCATCCAATACTTTAGCATAATAACACGTGTATTCTTTGGAAGTGAACGCATTCACGTTACCACCAATTGCATCGAACTGCTCCGCGATTGCCTTGGCATCATAACGGTCTGTTCCCTTGAATAACATGTGTTCAATAAAATGTGATACTCCGTTACTTGCAGGTTGCTCATTGCGCGAACCTGTCTTGACCCATATTCCGAAAGACACAGAACGGCAGGTCGGTATCTGTTCCATGACAACTCTGAGGCCATTGCCCAGCTGAATTTTTTTCATGGTTGGCCCTCCTACATCTCTATAATTGCCTTCATCTCAATCATGTAATTGAAATAGACATTTGGTTCCAACTTTTTGATATTAACAAAAAAACAACGTTCACTCAACCACAGAGGTCTTTACACGTTCCGAAGACAATGTCTCACTCACCGTTCCGAGCACGAGACCTTTGGCCCGAATGGATTGAATCATACCCTTTAACGCTCCCGAAGAAGCAGCTGTGGGGTGCATGAGAATTAACGTGCCTGCCTCGGTATTTTTCGCAATTTTGGCTACAACGGCATCCGGGCTTGGCTTACGCCAATCTACAGTATCTACTGTCCATAACACGGTTTGCAATCCCATGGAAGAAGCAATGTCAACGGTCTTCTGATTAAAGTCACCGGAAGGCGGAGCAAACCAGCGATTCTCTACCCCCAGTGTTTTATGGAGCAGATCCTGGGTTTTACTAATTTCCAGCCTGGCCCGTTCTGAGCTCAATCGACTCATATTCGGGTGAGAATATGCATGATTGGACAGCTCATGCCCTCGTTTCTGAATTTCCTTGGCCAGTTCAACGTTTTTGCTTAACCAGCTTCCATCCAGAAAAAAAGTAGCCTTCACTTTCTCCGCATCCAGCGTGTCCAGCATCGGTATGATATATTCGTTCCCCCACGCGACATTAATCATAAAAGAAACCATCGGTTTATTCGCATTCCCCCGATAGATTGGGTGTGGACCCAAATCTTTAAGCTGGATCTCCGGCTCAATCTGACGGTAGACATAAGCAATTTTGGTATTCAGCGTCCCACTCAGCGCCTTGCGATATGTCGCTTCCACATCAATCTCCATGCCATTATAGCCAGGAATCGCTTTCCATACCCGATCCACTCTGGCATTCACCGGAGCAATTTTCGTTTCAGCCGCTTTATCCCGAATTGCCGACAACAGCGCATCTTCTCCCGTTGCTTCCTTGAACATGTCAAAAGCATTTTGCGTACCTGGTCCATCACGGATCTCCGTAATGTATGTACGTACACTGCCAACTTGTCCGATCAATATGACCGCAGTCACACCCGCCAGAACAACCGCCAGCTTTTTGGATTGGTTTCCCACAGCTCCATCCTCCCGCCGTCTTTGTCCCCATCATATGAGGACAAGGGCAAGAATATGAATACTAAGCCATGCTTTCCTTCTTGTTTTACGAATTTAAACGTTAAAAAAGAGCCAGAAATTCACATTCTGTCTCTTCATTCAATCTATCCATTTATAACCTGTTGCTTCGGGTATCCTAGGATTGAGCCGGAGCTTCAGCAGTCAAAACCGCTTTACGGGACAAGTTGATTCGACCTTGCGGGTCAATTTCCGTTACTTTTACCGTAATGGAATCACCGATGGCTACAACATCTTCAACTTTAGCAACACGCTCTGTTGAGAGTTGTGAGATGTGTACCAAACCTTCTTTGTTCGGAAGTACTTCAACGAATGCACCGAATTTCTCCACGCGTTTTACTTTACCGACATAAATCTCGCCGACCAATACTTCGCGCACAATACCTTCGATGATCGCTTTGGCTTTATCATTCATCTCCTGGTTGGAAGAAGCGATAAAGACACGTCCATCCTGTTCAATATCAATTTTAACACCGGTTTCTTCGATGATTTTATTGATAATTTTACCACCTGCACCGATTACATCGCGAATTTTATCCGGGTTGATATGCATCGTTGTAATTTTAGGCGCATATTGTGATAACTGCTCACGTGGCGTATTCATTACTTCAGTCATTTTGCTCAAGATGTGCAAACGACCTTCTTTGGCTTGAGCCAATGCTTCGGACAAGATTTGACGATCAATACCATCAATTTTGATGTCCATTTGAATCGCAGTTACACCTTCTGGTGTTCCGGCTACTTTGAAGTCCATGTCACCGAGGTGATCTTCCATACCTTGAATATCACTCAGAATGGATACATGATCTCCGTCTTTGATCAGACCCATAGCTACACCCGCAACTGGAGCTTTGATTGGTACACCCGCATCCATCATCGCCAATGTGCTGGCACAGATACTAGCCTGGGAAGTTGAACCGTTGGATTCCAGAACTTCAGATACCAGACGAATCGTGTATGGGAAGTCTGTTTCGGAAGGGATTACTTTGGAAAGCGCACGCTCACCCAGAGCACCATGTCCGATTTCGCGACGGCCTGGAGCACGCAATGGACGAGCTTCACCTACGCTGAATGGTGGGAAATTATAGTGATGCATGAAACGTTTCGTTTCCTCAAGGCTGATTCCGTCCAAAATCTGAACATCGCCCAGTGCACCAAGTGTACAGATGCTAAGTGCTTGCGTTTGACCACGTGTGAACAAACCTGAACCGTGCGTACGTGGCAACAGGGAAGTGTCACATTCAATTGGACGAATCTCAGCAAGTCCACGACCATCCGGACGAACTTTATCATGCGTGATCAGACGGCGCACTTCTTCTTTAACGATATCGTGCAGCACTTCCTTCACGTCTTTAAGCAATTCAGGACTTTCAATATATTTCTCTTCGAAGTGAGCAACCGTTTCGTCATTCACGACATCGATCGCATCTTGACGAGCATGTTTCTCGGCAATTTTAACAGCTTCAACCAGACGAGCACTTGCGAAATCACGCACACTGCTGTTGACTTCAGCATTCACCGCATGCAGCTTAACGGCCATTTTTTCCTTACCAGCCACTTGCACGAGTTGTTCGATTACCGCAACAATGTTTTTGATCTCGTCATGTCCGAACATGATTGCTTCGAGCATCACTTCTTCCGGTAATTCGTTTGCTTCAGCTTCAACCATCATGATGGCATCCTTGGTTCCTGCAACCACCAGTTCAAGTTCACTGATTTCCAGCTGTGCAATCGTTGGGTTAATGATGAACTCGCCATCAATACGTCCAACTTTGACGCCACCAATCGGCCCGCTGAATGGAACATCCGAAATGCTCAATGCTGCTGATGTACCAATCATTGCAGCGATTTGCGGTTCGCAATCCTGATCCACACTCATAACGATATTCAGAACTTGTACATCATTCCGGAAGCCTTCCGGGAACAAAGGACGAATTGGACGGTCTGTCAGACGGCTTGAAAGGATCGCTTTCTCACTCGGTCTGCCTTCACGTTTAATAAATCCACCCGAGATTTACCTACGGCGTACAATCTTTCTTCATAGTTCACCGTTAATGGGAAAAAGTCCAGATCTTTCGGCTCACTTGATGCTGTTACGGTACACAATACAACGGTATCCCCGTATGTTACCTTAACGGCAGCATTAGCCTGCTTGGCCAAACGCCCGGTCTCAAGCGTTAGTTTTCTTCCACCAAGCTGCATTTCAACACGCTGTTCCATGAAACCCCTCCTTTTATTCGTTCCTAATTCAATGGATTCTGCATATTCACAGTATTTCCTGCTTGTCCTGCATTCATTAGCTATGTATGGATCTTTCAACATGCTAACCTGCACAACAAAAGCTCCTCACGGAGCCCCATCTACAAATATATGGCAACATGTTCATCTACAAAACAACCCGGCTGTAGGTTCCGCTTGTCCTTTTAGACAAAAGAATGACGGATAACAGCCAGGTTGGTTTTGAAAACATGTACGATAATTAACGACGCAATCCGAGTTTTTCGATCAGTGCGCTGTAACGTTTAACATCTTTGTTTTTCACGTAAGCCAAAAGCTTACGACGTTGACCTACCATTTTCAAAAGTCCACGACGTGAGTGGTGGTCTTTCTTATGCGTACGCAAGTGGTCTGTCAAACTTCTGATGTTTTCCGTAAGGATAGCAACTTGCACCTCTGGAGATCCTGTATCGGACTCGTGAGTTTTGTGCTCGTCGATCAGTTGTTGTTTACGTTCTTGAGTCAATGCCATCCTGTTCACCTCCTTCAATATAATCGCCATTAGCCTCGTCACCGCCGGTGAGAGCAAGTAACCAAGCCAAGGTTAATGTTGTCTCAATCGACAACGTAGTACAGTATATCATAATTGCCTAGTTAAAGTAAATGTAAACATGCATTTAATCCTGAACCGTTAAGATAACAGGCGGCCGGCAGTTAATGCATCTTCACGAATCTGGCTAATCAATGCATCAATGGAGTCAAACTTTCGTTCTGCACGAATATAGTGAACGAGCTCAACCTTTAGTTCCTGATCATACAAGTGTCCATCAAAATCAAGCAGGTGCACTTCGAACGTAGGTTTCATCCCGCTTTCGTGAAACGTAGGTTTCACACCGAGATTCATTACGCCATGCAATTCCTGTTCACCATACTGCACACGAACAGCGTAAACGCCCTTGGACGGGGTAACGTAATGATCCGTGAGTTCAAGGTTGGCTGTAGGAAATCCAATCGTTCGTCCACGCTTCTCCCCGTGAATGACAGTTCCCCTGATGCTGTAAGGTCGGCCAAGCCACTGACTGGCCTCATCCATCTCCCCACGCTTCAATAGACTACGAATAAGAGAGCTGCTCACTTTTTCACCATTTAACAAGAAGGAGGAACGGTTTCCACCGTCATCTCTCCTTCTCCCAACGTACGAAGAAGCTGTTCATCCCCTGCACCCTTGTGACCAAAACGGAAGTCAAAACCCACCACCGCTGTTCGTGTCTGAAGAGGAATCAACAGATCTTTTACGAATTGTTGCGGGGTCAGCCGTGAGAACTCTTCATTGAACTCCACCACGTAGAGTACGTCAACGCCCATACCTGCCAAGATATCTTCTTTATCTCTCAAGGGAGTTAAATAACCCTCGTAATCCCCTTTGCGCATAACTTCCTTCGGATGTGGATGAAAGGTCATGACTGCTGCCTGCATGCCCGTTTCCCGCGCAATGCGGACAGCTGATAATATGACACTTGCATGTCCGAGATGCAGTCCGTCGAATTGACCAATCGCAAGCACTTGCGGAAGTGTGCTCAGTTCAGTCGAATGTAACGTCTGCGGATAGGTTAGCATTACGGTTTTCACAATCATTCACCTGCATTTCACTAGATAGGCCAAGCTTGAGCTTCATCACTCCAAGCCCGAAACCTCTTTATTCCGGCAAAAAGACTTTAACTGCCCTCACCGTTGGTTTTAGTTCATCCCGTTCAAATATCCCCAGGAACGTACCATCCTGAGCATACAACCGTAATAGTCCCGGTTGCTCTACAGGCGGTTCCAGGAGACGTGCAGACAGTTTCTGACCTTGAAGTGCTCCTTTGGCCTGTTCTTCTCCAACCTTATGGGCCGGAATTGAGTCAATAGCCTTGTCAACAGGAATCAGTGCATCCGCCAAAGTCCCATCAGCCATCCGTTGTTCCACTTCTTCAATACGAAGACAATGATCTGCAGAGATACCTGCCGATATTGTGCGTTCCAATCGAACCATGGTCGATGGATATCCGAGTTGTCGGCCGATGTCTACACACAATGTCCGAATATAGGTACCTTTTGAACACAAGGCCCGAAAAGAAATATCGGTCGTCTCGCCCTGACTCTCAATCCCTGTAAGCTCAAGCTCATAGATTGTGACTTCACGGCTCTTGCGCTCTACCGTTTTCCCTTCACGAGCAAGTTCATAAAGCCGTTTACCGTCTACCTTTACAGCAGAATACATCGGTGGAACCTGTGAGATCGTGCCCAGAAACTGCTCAAGCACCTGTTGAACCTGATCCTGTGTTACTTCCACCGTTGTTTCAGCACGATCGATGACTTCCCCCGTCATATCCTCTGTGTCAGTAGACAGTCCCAATCTAAGCGTAGCCAGATATTCCTTCGGCAACTCCTGCATGTATTCCACCACTCGTGTCGCCCGCCCAAGACAGAGCGGCAGAACGCCTGTAACTTGTGGGTCCAGTGTGCCTGTATGCCCAATGCGCTTCATCTTAAGAATTCGGCGCATTTTGGCTACAACATCATGAGAAGTAAATCCCGCCGGTTTATATACCGGAAGTACACCTTCAAAAGGCTTTACCATTGTGAATTCACCTGCTTCAATACTTTTGCGACAATATCATCCAGTTTGCCTTCCAGTCGACATCCGGCTGCGAGTACATGCCCGCCTCCGCCAAAGGTCTGTGCCAATGCAGCAACATTAATCTTGCCAGCCGAACGCAGAGACACCTTGACGGCATTCTCGTTAATGACTTTGAAAAAGATGCCCACTTCCACGCCTTGAATGTTGCGAGGATAGTTCACTACCCCTTCTAGATCTTCGTTAGCTGCTCCGCAAGCTACCATATCATCTGGAGTAATAACAACCCAAGCTATCTTGCCATCATCTGTCATCTGCAGGCTTGAAAGTGCTCGATTCAATATCCGAACTTGTGGAAGAGTCACCTGCTCTAACAACGTCTGGGCGAGATAGGGTCCATCCACACCATGCTCAAGCAGTCTGGAGGCCGTTGTCATTACATTTGGACTGGTGTTGGCATAGCGGAACCCACCTGTATCCGTAAGCAATCCTGTATAAACTGCTGTCGCAACATCTTTATCCCATGTTATTTGGAACAGGTTAAGAAAATCAAATAAAATTTCAGCCGTTGCAGCAGCATCTGACTTAATGATGTTGACTGTACCATACCCGTCATTTGTAGGGTGATGATCGATATTTAGAATAACAGCATCTTCTTCGAAATAATGACGTGTCAAACCTACTCTGGCAAAGTCTGCACAATCCACACAGATAACCGCTTTATATTTTCGCTGTGGTGGTTGTTCGGTCATGTTCACGATGCTGCCTGCTTCCCACAAAAACTGCATGCGCCCGGGGATTTCGCCTTCATTAATCATCGTGAATGTTTTACCCAGACATGACAGCAGCCAGCCCACCGTTACCGTCGAGCTGACTGCGTCACCGTCCGGCTGTACATGCGACACGACCAGGTAATCATCATGCTCCAGCAGAAATTGCTTTCCGGCCTGGAGCGCCTGTTCATAAGTGTGCATTGCCGTCTCCTCTATTCTGTTACTGGGATTCGTTCTTGTCGGAACCTATATCGCCAAGCAGCTTCTCAATTCGGCTACCATAAGCGATGGATTCGTCAATCTTGAATATCAACTCGGGAACATGACGAAACCGGATACGTTTGCCCAGCTCCGAACGCAAAAACCCATTTGCTTTTGCCAGTGCTTTGAGCGAGTTATCTTTTTGTTCCTGTTCACCGAAGACACTCAGATAAACTTTGGCTTGCGACAAGTCTCCTGTCACTTCGACTCCCGTTACCGTAATAAAGCCGATACGTGGATCTTTCAGTTCAGACTGGATGAGCAGACTCAATTCTTTCTTGATCTGCTCGCCCACTCTACCTGTACGAATCTTAGCCATTGTTGTTCACCTCATGCTTCCTTGCTTATCGTTGTACGGTCTCCATAATGAAGGCTTCAATAACGTCGCCCTCTTTGAGATCATTGTATTTATCCAGTGTGATACCGCACTCGTAGCCTTGGGCTACTTCTTTGGCATCATCTTTATAACGTTTCAGGGAATCCAGCTTACCTTCGTAAAGGACGATGCCATCACGAATCAGGCGTGCTTCCGCAGAACGCGTAATTTTACCCGAGGTAACCATACAACCCGCAATGGTACCCACTTTACTGATCGAGAACGTGCTACGAACTTCAGCATGACCGATAACTTTTTCTTTGTAGATCGGGTCAAGCATACCTTTCATCGCTTGTTCAATCTCTTCGATAACACTGTAGATTACGCGATGCAGACGAATGTCTACTTGCTCCTGATCTGCAGTTGCTTTCGCCTGGTTATCCGGACGAACGTTGAAACCAATCACGATGGCATTGGATGCTGCAGCCAAAATGATGTCGGACTCAGTGATTGCACCAGCGCCGCTATGAATAATCTTCACGCGTACACCTTCAACTTCGATCTTCGCAAGGGAACCTTTCAATGCTTCAACCGAACCTTGTACGTCACCTTTGATGATCACATTCAGATCTTTGATCTCACCATCTTTGATGTGCTGGAACAGATCATCCAACGTTACGCGAGTATGCGTACCCAGATCGGATTCGCGTTGCGTAATCGCACGTTTGTCAGCGATGGAACGCGCTTTGCGCTCATCTTCGAACACCATGAATGGATCTCCCGCACCTGGAACCTCAGTCAAACCTGTGATTTCTACAGGTGTTGAAGGTCCAGCTTCTTTCAGTCGGCGACCTTTATCATTGACCATCGCACGCACACGACCGAAGCAGTTACCTGCTACGAAAGCATCTCCGACTTTCAATGTACCGTGCTGTACGAGGATACGGGCAACTGGGCCACGTCCTTTATCCAGCTCGGCTTCAATCACGGTACCACGGGCACGTTTGTCCGGGTTCGCTTTATATTCATTCACCTCTGCAACGAGCAGAATCATTTCAAGCAGACCTTCCAGACCCATTCTTTGTTTAGCAGACACGTTAACAAAGATGGTATCTCCGCCCCACTCTTCCGGAACGAGTTCATAGTTAGTCAATTCTTGTTTTACTTTATCCGGATCAGCACCCGGTTTGTCAATTTTATTGACAGCAACGATAATTGGAAGCCCAGCAGCTTTAGCGTGGTTAATCGCCTCAACCGTTTGTGGCATAACACCGTCATCCGCAGCTACAACAATAATTGTAATATCCGTAACCTGTGCTCCACGTGCACGCATCGCTGTAAACGCTTCGTGACCCGGAGTATCCAGGAACGTAATTTTTTTGTTGTTGATTTCGACTTGATATGCACCGATGTGCTGCGTGATTCCGCCTGCTTCGCCGCCTGTTACATTTGTAGAACGAATGGCATCAAGCAATGTCGTTTTACCATGGTCAACGTGACCCATAATGGTTACTACTGGAGGACGGGACTGCAAATCTGCAGGATCATCATTCTCTTCAAGCGTTTCGAAACGATCATCTTCAAGTACAATCTTCACTTCAACCTCGACACCGAATTCACCTGAAAGCAGAAGGATCGTTTCGATATCAAGCTCTTGGTTGATTGTTGCCATAACACCCATAGCGATAAGTTTTTTGATAACTTCGGAAGCATCCTTATGAAGCAACTTCGCTGTCTCACCTACGGTCATATCACCACGAACGATGATTTTCTTAGGTGTGTTATCAATTTTCTCACGCTGTTGGTATTGTTGCTGATTTCTGTTGCGGTTGTTCTTGCCACCACGGTTACCACGGAAGTTGCCGCCACGATTGTCATCATAACGACGTCCACCGCCACCGCTGTTCGATCGGTTGCCACCATTATTGTTGTTGCCAGTGTTGCCACCTGGGCCACTTCGACGTTGGCCTTGTCCTTGGCTCTGACCTTGACTACCGTTACGGTTGCCGCCAGTACCTGTATTACCACCGCTGTTAGGTCCTGAAGTTCTTACTTGACCGCCACCGCTGTTGTTTGGACGTTGACCCGATCCTTGCGGACGGGATGCAGTACTGCTTTGTCCACCTTGAGCTGGTCTTGGACGGTTACTTGATTGTCCTCCTTGGCTTGAGCCTTGGGAAGAGTTCGTTCTGTTGCGGCTGTCTTGGCCGCTGGGTCTTTGGGTGCCATTGTTATTGTTGGAATTTGGTCTATTGTTCATACCTACCTGCTTTTCCTGTTGTATTTTTGTTTGTACGGGACTACCGGATGTGTTACTGCTATTCGGCGTGTTCGCTCCGCCGGCCGGCTTGTTGCTGTCCACTGGTTTGTCACTGCGTACTGCCGAAGTGGCAACTGGTTTAGCTCCGTTGCCTTGTTTGGAAGCCGCAGTGGATTTTATATCTTTAAAAAATTGTTCCACCTTACCCACTGTACCATTCTCCATGACACTCATATGATTGTTTACGGGAATTTCCAGTTTTTTAAGAATGGTTATAATTTCTTTACTGCTCATATTAAGGGACTTCGCATATTCATAAACTCGCAATTTATCCTTGTTTTCCTGTTTACTCAATATACTCCACCTCCGACATTATACCGACTTGCTTGGAGATCATTTTTGCAAACCCTCGATCCGTTACTGCAAGAACTACACGCGTGTCTTTACCGATACTTGAACCCAGACTATCCCGGTCAAATCCGATCAACAAAGGAACCTTATACGTTCCACATTTATCGCGAAATTTCTTTTGTGTATTGGCTGAGGCGTCACCCGCAACAATAACCATTTTAGCTTCGGAAGAACGGATCGCTTTCAGTACAATTTCTTCACCTGTTACGAGTTTGCCCGCACGCATAGAGAGTCCCAGATAAGACAGCGTTTTAATATTAGTCATTTTCACGCTCCTGTGCTGCTTTGAATTCATCCTCCACTGCAATGAAATCAGCTGCTAATTGCTCATAAATTTCAGGTGAAACTTTGCCTTTTAACGCCCGATCCAAAGCCCGGTTTTTGAGTGCGAGCTTAAAACAGGACTCTTTGCCGCATAAATAGGCTCCACGTCCGGATTTTTTGCCAGTCAAATCGATCAGCACTTCATCCTCTGGTGTTTTAACGATGCGGATCAGCTGCTTTTGGGCATCATTTCCTGGCATGCTACACATTTGCGCAGCGGCACTTTTTTTGGTTTCATACGTCAGCGCCCCCCGTACTTTACTTTAGTCGACGGAGACGGAATCCTGATGCATCTCAGAAGAAGAATCTTTTTCTCTGCCGAATTCCTGTTCCGCCTGGCTCTCGCTCTTAATGTCGATTTTCCAGCCGGTTAATTTGGCTGCCAATCTGGCATTTTGGCCTTTGATACCAATTGCGAGCGACAGTTGATAGTCCGGAACGATAACCCGAGCCATCTTTTCTTCCTCAAATACATGAACTTCCAATACTTTGGAAGGACTCAGTGCATTAGCAACATATTCGTCTACCTGATCGGAGTAACGAACGATGTCGATTTTTTCACCGCGCAGCTCACCCACAATGGTCTGCACGCGCATTCCCTTAGGACCTACACAAGATCCAACTGGATCAACTTCCTCATTGCGGGAATGTACGGCAATCTTGGAGCGGAACCCTGCTTCGCGAGCGACGGAGCGAATTTCAACTACACCGTCAAAGATCTCAGGCACTTCCAGTTCAAAGAGACGTTTCAAGAGGCCCGGATGGGTACGGGACAAAATGATTTGCGGCCCTTTAGTCGTATTCTCGACCTTGGTGATATACGCTTTAATGCGGTCACCATGAACAAACTTCTCGTTCGGCATCAATTCGGTCAGCGGCAATGCCGCTTCGATTTTGCCCAGATCGATGTAGATATTGCGCAAATCCTGACGCTGCACCACTCCCGTAACGATATCTTCTTCCTTATCTACGAAAGCGTTGTAGATCAGGCCGCGTTCGGCTTCACGAATCCGCTGGGTCACTACCTGTTTGGCAGTCTGTGCGGCGATACGTCCGAAATCACGCGGCGTAACTTCAATCTCCGCAATATCTTCCAGCTGGAAGTGTGGGTTGATTTCGCGTGCAGCAGGCAATGAAATTTCGGTACGTGAATCCAGGACTTCTTCCACGATCAATTTACGGGCATACACCCGAATAACTCCCGTATTACGGTTCATGTCAACACGCACATTCTGGGCCGTGTTGAAATTCCGCTTGTAGCTGGAAATTAGTGCAGCCTCGATCGCTTCAAACAGCACATCCTTGCTGATCCCTTTTCCCGTTCCAATTCATTCATTGCTTCAATAAAATCCATACTCATGAATGTTGATCCCCCTTTCAAACATGGCATCTCATACGTAAAACGGCGAAAGGCTCTGAACTCATGAGCACCTTGCCGTTATCGTGAGATGTGTCTTTTTCATTAATAAAGTGAACAAGGCACTTAAAACAAAATAGCTAGGCGCGCACTGGCAACCTTATCATAAGAGATGGCATGCTGTTTTTTGCCTGCTTCGATCACGAGTTCCCCGTCATCAAAGGAAAGCAGCTTGCCTTCAAATTCCTTCAATCCGTTCACCGGCTCGTAGGTTGTAACAAAAACATTTTTGCCTACAGCTTTGGTAACGTCCTCAGGTTTTTTCAGTGGACGCTCCGCACCGGGAGAAGACACTTCAAGGAAATAGATGGTTGGAATCGGATCGTTCTCATCCAGCTTGGCGCTCAGCTTTTCGCTGATTAAGACGCAATCGTCGATGTCGATGCCACCCTCTTTGTCGACATACACCCGTAAAAACCAGTTGCTGCCTTCTTTGACGTATTCGATGTCAACCAGCTCGAAGCCTTGTTCGTTCAAGTAGGGTTGGATCATTTCTTCCACGGTAGATTTAATGTTCGTTGTGCTCAAAACCAATAACCTCCAACTTAGGTTACACCAGCAAAAAGCACTGGCAGATTATTCAATACCCAAGATTCTTGTATACCAAAGACTAAAGAGTGGGTTTCCCCACTCTTTAGAAATTCGTACTATCTCGTTCACTTCAAAAATTATAACATAGTCTGGTAATAGTGACAAGTAAGCGATGATTCAGGCGGTTTACTTACTAATGAAGGAAAAATTACGTTGCCCCCATCAATCACCATTTTAAGATCCAAATTCAAGCTTAGAAAAGGGAAAGCTGATTGCTCTCTGGCAAGCCACGGAAACATCCCATATTCGACAGCAGTTCAACAATGGTCTTACTTGCTTTTGACTTCTGCTGGAAGTCCTCGACCGACAAAAACTCACCATGATCTCTCGCTGCAGCAATATTGCGAGCCGCATTATCCCCGATTCCTGCCAACGCTGAAAATGGAGGGATTAATGATTTTCCGTCAACGATGAACTTCGTCGCTTCCGAACGGTACAAGTCAATGGATTTCAGTGAGAATCCGCGTGCTGTCATTTCCAGCCCCATCTCAAGGACAGGTAACATGTTTTTCTCTTTCGGAGGTGCCTGGAAACCCAGTTGCTCAATTTCCGTTATTTTTCGATAAATCGCGTCATATCCCTGACACATCAGTTCGATATCAATCTCATCCGCTCGAACGGTAAAGTAAGTTGCGTAATATTCAATTGGATGATACAGCTTGAAGAACGCCGTACGCACTGCCGAAATAACATAAGCGGCTGCGTGCGCCTTCGGAAACATGTACTGGATTTTGAGACAGGAATCAATGTACCATTGAGGCACTTTGCAATTCTTCATCTCGTCAATCCATTCCTGTGGCAGACCACGTCCCTTACGAACACTCTCCGTGATTTTAAATGCCAGACTGGCATCCATTCCCGCTTTATAGATCAGGAATAACATGATGTCATCCCGACAACCGATTACCGTCTTAATGTTACACGTTCCGTTCTTAATCAGATCCTGTGCGTTTCCAAGCCATACCCCTGTACCATGGGACAATCCGGAGATCTGCAATAAATCGGCAAAAGATGTCGGCTGGGATTCAACAAGCATCTGACGTACAAACTTCGTTCCCATTTCCGGCACACCGAACGTTGCAACTGGCGATCTAATCTGTTCCGGTGTAACTCCCAGCGCTTCGGTGGAGTTAAACATGCTCATAACTTTGGGATCATTCATTGGAATCGTCGTTGGATCTACCCCTGTCAGATCCTGCAACATCCGCATCATCGTCGGATCATCGTGTCCCAGAATATCAAGTTTCAGCAAGTTTTCTTCAAAAGCATGATAATCAAAGTGTGTCGTTTTCCACTCTGCATTAACGTCATCAGCCGGAAATTGAACAGGTGTAACGTCTTCGACCTCAATGTAATCAGGTACCACGACAATACCGCCAGGGTGTTGTCCAGTGCTCCGTTTTACCCCTGTACATCCCGAAGCCAATCGATTCAATTCAGCTCCGCGCCATTTCTTGTGATGTTCTTCCTCATATTTCTTGGCAAAACCAAATGCTGTTTTCTCAGCCACCGTACCAATGGTCCCGCACGGAAAACACTCTTCTCACTAAATAGTACTTTCGTATAGTTATGAGCATGAGGCTGATAATCGCCTGAGAAGTTCAAGTCAATATCGGGAACTTTATCTCCTTTAAATCCAAGGAAGGTTTCGAACGGAATATCCTGACCTTCTCCTTTAAGCGTTCCACCACAATTCGGACATTCTTTCTCTGGAAGGTCAAATCCACTCCGAACGCTGCCGTCCAGGAACCACTCACTGTGTTTGCATTCCGAATTTACACAAATATAATGCGCTGGTAGCGGATTAACCTCGGATATACCCAGGAATGTAGCAACGACAGATGAGCCTACCGATCCCCGCGAACCCACGAGATAACCATCCTGATTCGATTTTTTAACCAAGCGTTCCGAGATCAGATAGTTGGCAGAAAAACCATATTTAATAATTGGAATGAGTTCTTTTTCCAGTCGTGCCACGATTACTTCTGGTAATTCCTCGCCATAGATGGACTTGGCAGTGTTATAGCAGGTATTACGAATCTCATCGTCTGCACCCTCCAGAATCGGAGTAAACAGTTTGTCCGGGAATAACTTAATTTCCTCAAATCGGTCAGACAACTCCACCGTATTAGTAACAACAACCTCGTAGGCTTTGTCTTGACCGAGGAACTGGAACTCTTCCAGCATTTCCTCTGTCGTTCTAAAATGCGCATCCGGTTTACGTTGATCTTTCAGTGGACTAAATCCTGTAATTCCGTGAATGGTGATATCCCGATATAACTTGTCACGCGGCTCCAAATAATGCACATTACCTGTGGCTATGACCGGTTTGTTAAGTTTTGCACCAATATCGATGACTTTGCGAATCGCTGTTTTGATTTCTTCGGGTGTAGCCACCAGCCCTTTATCCACCAAATGCATATACATGGTAAGGGGTTGAATCTCCAGTATGTCATAGAACTCGGCAATCTCTTCCGCTTCTTCGAGCGATTTGTTTAGTACCGCTTCGAAAAACTCACCTTTTTCACAGCCCGATAGGACAACAAGACCTTCACGCAAATTAATCAGTTTTGATTTGGGAATGCACGGTACCCGCTTGAAATGTTCCGTATGAGAGAGAGAGACCAGCTTATATAGATTTTTCTTGCCGATATCATTCAGTGCATAGATTCCACAATGGAAAGGTCTTGTATTCGACAAGTCGACACCTACAAAATCATTCAAACGATCAAGCCTCGTCAAACCTTTCATCTGTGCAGCATCATTCAGTAATCCAACCAGGATCCCCGCGAGTGCAACCGTATCATCAATCGCACGGTGATGGCTTTCGAGTCCAACCTTATATTTATCCGCCATCGTATTCAGACGGTGGTTTTTATTTTTTGGAAATAACAATCGCGCCAGTTCCAGCGTATCAAGGACCGGGTTAGGAAGCTCCGGCATCCCAATCTGTTTCAGGGAGGCCTGGATAAAGCCCATATCAAAACGGGCATTATGGGCAACAAGTACACCATCTCCCGCAAACTGCACAAAATCACGGATAACCGGCTCAAGTTCAGGTGCATCTTTTACCATGTCATCATTAATATTGGTCAATTGCTGAATGTTGTAGGGAATGCGTTCATGTGGATTTACAAATGTCGCAAACCGGTCGATTTCTTTGCCATCCTGCATCTTCACGGCAGCAATCTCAATAATTTTGTTCTGCGTTACCGAAAGACCTGTGGTCTCGATATCAAACACGATGTATGTCGCGCTTTGCAGATCCAAAGGCTGCGAGCCATTACAACTGCAACGGAGTCATTCACGACATTGGCTTCAAGACCATAGATCATTTTAATTCCATTTTTCTTGGCAGCCTTGGAAGCCTCGGGATATACCTGCACCCCACCATGATCACTAACTGCAATGGCCTTATGTCCCCACTCCGCTGCCATTTTCACGTATTTGTCAATTGAAGTTACTGCATCCATGGTACTCATGGTAGAGTGCAGATGGAACTCCACCCGTTTCTCTGGTGCATTATCTTTGCGAGACGGCGGTGCTTTGACTTCAATCAGATCCGATGGAATCATCGCGAGTTCAGGAATCTGCATAAACCGGTCATACTCTACACGACCACGCACTTTGACCCACTTACCGTTAGCCAGCAAACTGAGAATTTTAACATCCTCTTTTGTTTTGGCAAACATCTTCATTTGCATGGAATCTGTAAAGTCCGTCAGATAGAAGGTAAACAAAGTATTCCCGTTACGCAGTTCTTTGCGATCCAGACCAAACACCGTACCTTGGAGCGTGACCTTTTTCTCTTCATCCTGGATTTCCTGCATAGGCACTGCTGGTTCCTTGATATCGTAACCCATCTGCAAACGCAGATCGCCCTGCTCCTCATCCACCGGAATTTCTGTATCCACTTCACTCATCATCTTTTCGATGACCTCTAGTTCCTCAACACGCTTTTGAGCTTGGAACTGTTCCATGGCTTCTTTATTGCTTCCCACTTCGCCTACTTGCATCTTGATGCGAAGAGGCAGATGAAAATATTTTTCATAGAATTTTGTGATAGCCTGATCAATCTGTTTTTTACGCGCCAACTCCATGGAGGTGGCATCACTCATTGTCAGTTGCAGAAGATCATGTTCACATTCAAAGGTTGTCCGATTGATCCAACCATTTACTGATGGAATCTCACGGGTAACCCACTCCAAAAACAGATTCCAATATTCACTGACGATATCACCATTCTGTACCTTGTCCGTATATTTGAAGCCAAATGAAATTTTGGCGATATGATTCATCTTCTCTTGAATATGCAGACAAAATGTGCGATAGATCGGAGCAGGCACCAATGTATCCTTTGCAATCAGAATATTCCATTCCCGATTACTTCGATTGGTCTCTACTTGTTCAATCCATCCATCCAAAAAATAGGGCTCTAACAGACCAGACGGAAGCTCTGCCTGTTTCATCAACAACTCAAACCGTTTTCTCTTCTCCTCGAATCCGCTCATCGTGTTCCTCCTTGTACCCCCTTAAAGCATGAAAAGCCTCTGCATTCAAAAATGTCACCGATCCGAACTCGCACCGACTCATTTATCCGACAGAAGCTCCCCACTCATTACTCTTACAGTCCGTACGTCCCATTATATAAATTGAACAAAGAGATAGTCACACTTACCACTCCGATAACAGAACAACCTTCCGATCGCTTTGCTTCTTCAGGTTATTTCTGTTCTCTACGTTCTCATGTAAATGTTTAGTTCAATGTATATAATCCTGACTTAATACGCTCTCGCAAACACAACCGTGTGTTCTGCCTTTTCACCACAAGCCAGGCACGTATGCTTTTCTTCCGCAGGCTGGAACGGAATGTTCCGGCTTGTTGCACCAGTAACTTCTCTTACTTTATCTTCGCAAGCTTCTGAACCGCACCATCCGGCCAGCGTAAACCCGCGTTTATTCTCCATTAGTTCTTTCATCTCATCGAGTGTATCCACGGAATAGAAGTTATCCGTCATAAACGTGCGAGCACGCTCTAACATATCTACTTGAATCTGTGTCAGCATAGACTGGATTTCTTCTACCAAGTTCGCTTGTTCTACAACTTTTTTCTCACCTGTAATCCGTGATACGAGTACGCAAACGCCATTTTCCATATCACGTGGACCAATCTCCAGACGAATCGGAACACCGCGCATCTCGTATTCGTTGAACTTCCAGCCTGGGCGAACATCGCTGCGATCATCCATTTTCACGCGGACTCCAGCTTTTTTCAACTCAGTGAACAGCTCATCTGCACGGCCAACCACCGCATCACGCGTTTTCGGAGGTCCGATTGGGATCATGACCACTTGTGTCGGTGCGACTTTAGGAGGAAGTACAAGACCACGGTCATCTCCATGAACCATAATTAACGCACCGATCAAACGCGTGCTTACTCCCCATGAAGTCGTGTAAGCCAGCTCCAGCACATTGTTCCGGCTAAGGTACTGGATTTCAAATGCTTTTGCAAAGTTTGTACCCATGTAGTGAGATGTACCTGCTTGTACTGCACGTCCATCCTTCATCATGGCTTCGATCGAGTACGTATCCACCGCACCCGCAAACTTCTCGGATTTGGTTTTCTGACCCACAATCACAGGAATAGCCAAGTACTCCTCGACTACTTCACGATAAATCTCAAGCATTTTCATCGTTTCTTCCCGTGCTTCTTCTTCGGTCTCATGCGCAGTATGACCTTCCTGCCACAGGAACTCACTTGTGCGAAGGAAAGGCAACGTTCTTTTTTCCCAACGAACTACGTTAGCCCACTGGTTAATCAATACCGGAAGATCCCGATAAGACTGAATCCACTTGGAATACATGTGACCAATAATTGTTTCGGATGTAGGACGAATTGCCAGACGTTCTTCCAGCTTCTCTCCGCCAGCTTCCGTAACCCATGGTAATTCAGGGTTGAAACCTTCCACGTGCTCTTTTTCCTTTTGAAAGAAGCTCTCTGGAATGAACATCGGGAAATACGCATTGCGATGCCCTGTTTCCCGGAAGCGACGATCCAACTCATCCTTGATATGTTCCCAGATTTCGAATCCATCTGGCTTGAACACAATACAACCACGTACAGGTGCATAGTCCATAAGATCAGCTTTTTTGATAACATCAATATACCAGCGTGAGAAATCCTCACCCTGTGGTGTAATTTCAGTCACGAACTGTTTATCATTTTCCTTTGACATAAGACTCCAGCGTCCTCCCATAACGACTACACTCTGAATGAAATGTTCAGAGCGCAGTCCAACCGTAATTATCCGTTAATTAAACGTAATATATCATTGTAAGTTACTGCCAGCATCAATACAAACAACATCGCAAATCCGATGAAATGCACCATGCCTTCGCGATTGGGATCAACAGGTCTGCCGCGCAGCGCTTCAATTCCCAAAAATACGAGACGGCTGCCGTCCAGTGCAGGTATTGGTAGCAAGTTGAAAATCCCAAGATACAGACTCAAAATCGCTGCCCATCTTGTTAACTGCTCAATGCCTTGTTTAGCAATCTGTCCTGTTACTTCAAACGTACGAACCGGACCACCAATATCATCCATGTTGAATTGATTGATGAGATGTTTGAAACCTTCAAATATTACTTTGGTTGTATCAACCATGGCCACACCTGAAACTTTGAATGTCTCCGCAAATCCAACAGAACGGGTTGGCAATGTAGGTACGATTCCCACCTTACCGCCCTCTTGTCCTTCTACAGCACGTGGAGTAATTGTAATATTAAACGTATTCGAACCCCGGCGCAGCGTCCATTCCATTGGCTTGTCTTTGGAATCGGCAATCATCGACACCATTTTTTGTGAATCTGTACCAATGACAGTTCCATTGATCGTCTCGATAATATCACCCTTTTGCAGGTTGGCCTGATCAGCCGCCCCACCTTCAAGCACTTCACCAATTTCTAGATTTTTGGGATTTTCCACCGGAACTCCTGCCATTTGCGCATATACAGCAAACAACACAAAGGCCAGGATAAAGTTCATCAGTGGTCCCGCAAAAATGGCCAGTGCCCGCTGGCCAACCGTTTTGCTGCCGAATTGACGATCTTTCGGTGCAATCTGCGTTTGTTTACCCCGACTTACCAACATCGCTTGAGGATGAATTCGGTACTCCTGAATTTCACCATCTACGTCCAATCGCAGTTTCAGGGCATTTTCCATATCAATGGAGATGACTTCACCACGTATTACATTTTTACGGTTATCCAGCTGATCCAGATAGATCATCTTCACCTGGTCATCTGCAGATCTTACCGCAATGGTCTGTCCTTCCTGGATCTCTACCAGTTCCGGATCTTCCCCTGCCATCCGTGCATATCCGCCAAAAGGCAACAAACGCAATGTAAACTGGGTCTCGTTTCTTTTATATGAGAACAATTTGGGACCAAAACCGATCGCAAATTCCCGTACAAGAATACCGGCGCGTTTGGCAAAATAATAATGCCCCCATTCATGAACCGTCACGATGACAAAGAACATGAGCACCGTTAGAAATACCACTTGTATGGTTTCCAATCCCTATCCATCCTCCTTCACGGCACATACCGCAGTCTGTCCCTCTAGATTATCATTATTCTCTGATGCCGCACAAGAGAATCACTTCTTCCAATTTGTTATGAAAAAAGAGATTACAGACTGGATGCAAGCTTACGGCTCTCCTGATCACAACGGGCGATCTCCTGCAGATCAGGCTCGTCCACATTGTGGTGTGTTTCCAGCACAGAAGCAATAATATCTTCTATTTTAAGGAATGAAATCTCTTTACGCAAGAAACGGGCTACAGCAACCTCGTTGGCTGCGTTGAACGCCGTTGTTGCGGTTCCTCCCATTTTACCACAGTCATATGCCATTCTTAAACATGGGAACCGTTCCATATCCATCTCACGGAAATGTAATTTCCCGGCTTGAGCAAGAGACAGACGCTGTGCTGGGGACGGCAAGCGGTCAGGGTAAGTCAGTGCGTATTGAATGGGAACTCGCATATCCGGATTCCCCAATTGAGCGATGATGCTGGTATCATCGAATTCCACATAGGAATGAATAACACTCTCCGGGTGAAGCAATACATTAATCTGATCATATCGAAGACCAAATAACCAATGTGCTTCAATGACCTCAAGTCCCTTGTTTACCATCGTTGCCGAGTCTATCGTAATTTTGGACCCCATTGACCAATTCGGATGCTTAAGCGCATCCTCTATCGTCACGGTCTTCAACTGTTCACGGGTAAGATCACGGAATGATCCGCCTGAAGCGGTAAGTGTGATGCCAGTCAGACGCTGTCTGTTTTCACCGTTCAAACACTGGAATATCGCCGAGTGCTCACTGTCAATGGGCAGTAAAGAGACTCCTTTGGCAGCAGCTCTAGCAGTTACAATATGTCCCGCCGTAACCAATGTCTCCTTGTTCGCCAATCCGATCTGTTTGCCTGCGTCTATGGCAGCAAGCGTTGATTCCAATCCAACACTTCCCACCACCGCTGTAACAACCGTATGCGCATCCGTTCCTGCCGCAACTTCGACAAGTCCTTCTGTGCCATAATACAGTTGCGTTCCTGCAGGCAAATGTGGAGCTACCTTCTCTGCCAATTCTTTGGACCCCACCGATACCTTCTTTGGTCGGTAACGTTTGGTTTGTTCAATCAGCAGATCTGCATTGCCTCCGGCAGCCAGTCCTTCCACTTGAAAGAGTTCTGGATGCATGTCAACTACATCCAGCGTCTGGGTTCCAATGGAACCGGTCGAGCCGAGAATCGCAATTTTTTTCATGCCGCACCTCATCTTTAATTATCCAATGCCTACATCGAACAATGCTGTTATCTCAGACTCATGTTCATCTTTAGTAGGGCAGTAGCATTAGTATATGTACGAATGGAAATACCACAATCCAACTGTCGCACCGATCAAGAATGCCTCCATGCCCTGGGAGAAGACTGCCTGAATCCTTGATATTATATACACGTTTGTATGCAGACTGGATCAAGTCACCCATCTGACCTACGACTGCACACGCAATTCCAATACCAATTGCTCTCTGCCAGGAAAGCAAACCATCTGATACCAATGCAAAAATAACAGAAGTAACAATGGCAATTACGATGCCACCTAGTGCACCCTCCACCGTTTTGTTTGGACTGATCGAAGGCCATAGTTTGTTTCTACCCATTAGCTTCCCTACAAAATAAGCACCTGCATCACTGGCCCATATGGAGCCCAGCAACAGGAACGTCCAAAACAACCCGTGATGCAGGTGTCTGGATTCTGCAATGTAATAGAAACCGATCCCTATATACAATACGCCGAGGAAAAGCATGGCCACCGTATTCACCGGGACCTTATTCTTGGTGACAACTGAAGCTGTCATCAGTACAAGCATTACGATCCAAATGACCTGAAATAAGGATAGCGGTCTTGCTTCCCAGACCATTTCCCAAGGGAACACAATGGCAAAAACACCGGCATATCCAATCAGGGCCACACCTGAAAAAGGCATCACCCCGGTCATTTTAACAAATTCATAATAACCGATGAGAGCCATAAGCAATACCAAACCATGGTACCAGGGTCCGCCCAGCATGCAAAAACCTAAAAACAACACACCTGCTATGATTCCTGTCGTTAATCGCTGTTTCAACGGCTTCATCCTCCATCTATTTCAAACCGCCGTAACGCCTTGTTCTGCGCTGATATTCGGCTACTGCTTCAAGCAAATGCTTTTTGCCAAATTCGGGCCAGTATATATCCGTAAACCATAATTCACTATAGGCAAGCTGCCAAAGCATAAAGTTGCTTAATCTCAGCTCTCCGCTCGTCCGGATCAGCAGATCCGGATCAGGCATGTCTACCGTCAGCATATGTCTGTCAATGAGTTCAGGTGTTATATCCTCTGCTGATAGTTCCCCGATTTCACCTGCAGAGCGATCTGTTTAACACAGTCCGTCATTTCACGCCGGCTTCCATAATTCATTGCAAAGTTCAAAACGAGACCTGTATTATGTTCCGTAAGACGAATGGCTTCCCGCAAGGCATTGATGGTATGAGAAGGTAAATGTTCCTCTTGGCCCATCATGCGAATGCGCACATTTTTTTCTATAAGTTCATCCAGCTCTATAGCCAGAAATTCTTGCGGAAGTCGCATCAGAAAATCCACTTCTTCTTTTGGACGCGTCCAGTTTTCTGTCGAAAAAGCGTACATCGTCAGATATTTGATGCCCAGTTCATCCGCCGCGATGGTCGCACGTTTGACCGCCTTCATGCCATTTTGGTGCCCGGCTATACGCGGGAGTCCCAAACGTTTGGCCCATCGTCCATTACCGTCCATGATGATGGCGACGTGCTGCGGGATATTGTCCTCGGATATAGTCAGCGTTTCCTGCTTGTCAGCCCCATTCCACCACGACCGAACCCGTTTGATCATTCCTGTTCCTCCAAAATCCCTGAAGTTTCTTCATCTGAAGCTTGGAAAAGAGACAAAACCCCACCGTATTGGAGGGGCTGCGCTTGTCTTACACTTCCATGATTTCTTTTTCTTTAGCAGCAAGTACCTTATCGACTTCAGCAATAAACTTGTCGGTCGATTTTTGGATATCGTCCTGATGTCTACGGGATTCATCCTCGGAAATATCGGACTTCTCCATTTTCTTGATATCATCATTCGCATCACGACGGATGTTACGAATCGCTACTTTACCTTCTTCACCGAACTTCTTCGTCAGCTTTACAAGATCCGCTCTGCGTTCTTCCGTCAAAGCCGGAATAGACAAACGGATCATGTTGCCATCATTAGCTGGAGTAAGACCCAGATCCGATTTCATAATGGCACGCTCAATTTCGCCCATGGAAGATTTGTCCCAAGGTTGAATCATCAGTGTACGGGAATCCGGAGTACTGATATTGGCGAGTTGATTCAATGGCGTCATCGCTCCATAATACTCTACCTGAATTCGGTCCAGAAGAGCTGGAGTTGCGCGGCCTGCACGCAAAGTAGCCAGGTCACGACGCAATGCTTGAATGGCTTTTTCCATACGCTCTTCGGCATGTTGTTTAACCGCTTGTGGCATTAATCTACACTCCCTTTAACGATTGTTCCGATACGTTCGCCCAGAACAACACGTTTGATGTTACCTTGTTCCGTAATGGCAAATACGATCAACGGGATGTTGTTGTCCTTACAAAGCGAGGATGCCGTTGAATCCATTACACCAAGGTCTTTGTTAAGAATATCCATGTAAGTCAACTGATCAAATTTCACAGCTGTACTATCCTTAAACGGATCTGCTGAGTATACACCATCAACTTTATTTTTGGCCATCAAGATAACTTCTGCTTCAATCTCCGCTGCGCGCAGTGCTGCTGTTGTATCCGTAGAGAAGAACGGGTTACCTGTACCTGCTGCAAAAATAACGACCCGGCCTTTCTCCAAGTGGCGAATAGCTCTACGACGAATATAGGGTTCTGCAATTTGTTGCATTGCAATCGATGTCTGTACACGCGTAGGTACTTCAATCTGTTCCAAAGCATCCTGCAGTGCCAGCGAGTTCATTACTGTCGCAAGCATACCCATATAATCGGCAGTTGCACGATCGATGCCATTTTCGCTACCGGCAATTCCACGCCAGATGTTTCCGCCGCCACATACAATAGCAACCTGTACACCAAGTGCAACAACCTCTTTTACCTGTTGGGCAATTGACGAGATCGTATCTGCATCAATACCGTAGCCGTTTTGACCGGAAAGAGACTCTCCGCTGACCTTTAAGACAACACGTTTAAATACTGGCTGTTCCAATTATTCACCCTCCACTTTGAATTGAACACGCTCGGTGTTCAACCAACAAAACTTCTCGCGCATGGCCTCCTGCTTAAAAAGAAAGGAACACAGTTGTGTTCCGCTCTTTTAGGAAAAACGTTTAACCGGTTAGGCATTGTTTTCCTGAGATATAAGGGAGTTTACGCTTCGAAGTTTTATCATCATTCTTATATCTTCGAAAATCAATTCTGCTCGCCGGCTTAAAAACCGTCTTATTTGTTTACTTGGGACATTACTTCTTCTACGAAGTTGTCTACTTTTTTCTCAAGACCTTCACCCAGTTCGTAACGAGCGAAACGACGGATGGAGATATTTTCACCAATTTGGCTGATTTTTTCGTTCAGCAATTGGGAAATCGTTTTGTCTGGATCTTTAACAAAAGTTTGTTCCATCAGGCAATACTCTTCGTAGTATTTACCAATGCGGCCTTCAACCATTTTTTCAATGATTTTCTCTGGTTTGCCTTCGTTAAGAGCTTGAGCTTTCAAGATTTCTTTTTCTTTTTCCAACTCATCTGTAGGAACTTCTTCACGTGTAATGAATTTAGGATTAGCTGCAGCGATTTGCATAGCTACATCTTTAACGAAATCCTTAAATTGATCCGTTTTACCAACGAAGTCTGTTTCACAGTTAACTTCAACCAGAACACCGATACGTCCACCAGCGTGGATGTAAGATTCAACAACACCTTCAGTTGCTGCACGGCCTGCTTTGCTTGCTGCTGCAGAAAGACCTTTCTCACGCAACAATTCAGCTGCTTTCGTCACATCACCGTTTGCTTCTTCCAATGCTTTTTTGCAATCGAGCATACCAGCGCCCGTTCTTTCGCGAAGTTCTTTTACTGCACTCGCATTAACTGCCATTATAAATTCCCTCCAAAATAAGTATTGTACGTACACTCTAAAAAAAGGGCAGTGAGAGGTTATCCACCTGCCAACCACCCTTTTCATTTAGTTTATAGCCTATGTTCGAATCTATTAAGCGGAAGTCTCTTCGCCTTGATTAGCTTCGATTACAGCATCAGCCATTTTACCTGTCAGCAATTTAACAGCGCGGATCGCGTCGTCATTACCTGGGATAACATAATCGATTTCATCCGGATCGCAGTTAGTATCAACGATACCAACAATTGGGATACCCAATTTGCGAGCTTCTGCAACAGCGATACGCTCTTTGCGTGGATCGATAATGAACAGGGCGCTTGGCAGGCCTTTCATATTTTTAATACCGCCCAAGAATTTCTCCAGACGATCTTTTTCTTTGCGAAGCAAAATTACTTCTTTTTAGGCAATACAGCGAATGTACCGTCTTCTTCCCAAGCTTCCAACTGTTTCAAACGATCAATACGTTTTTGAATAGTTGAGAAGTTAGTCAGGGTACCGCCCAACCAACGTTGGTTAATATAAAATTGACCAGCGCGTTCAGCTTCTTCTTTAACGGAATCTTGAGCTTGTTTCTTAGTACCCACGAAAAGAATTGTACCATTCTCTCCTGCGATTCCTTTAACGAAGTTGTAAGCCTCTTCGACTTTTTTCACCGTCTTTTGCAAGTCGATGATATAAATTCCGTTTCTTTCAGTGAAGATATAACGATCCATTTTTGGGTTCCAACGACGAGTCTGGTGACCGAAGTGTACCCCTGCTTCGAGAAGCTGTTTCATGGAGATTACTGCCATCTTCACACACCTCCTAATATGGTTTTTATTGTGTCCTCCGCCGGCATCATTTTTCGCCAAGACTCTCCAAAAGGAAAGCACCCTCAACAAAATTAGCACATGCGTGTGTTTTAACACCGTTATCTAATATAGCACATCTGAATATCTGATGCAACAGTCTTTATAGCTAAAATCTGCTTTTTACGTTTTGCTGGTATTTGCATCATTTTACAGTTGATATGTAATTCAACGTTAATTATTATCAGACCTTAACATTGCCCCGTTTATTCGAAAAGAACCGCCCTGTCCGAGCATGCTCAGTTTGACGGTTCTTTCGTAATTTTCGCGATAATGGATTTGAAACTTTCACCTTTCTCAAGCGCATAAGTACCCACTTGGATTTTGGTGTTGATTTTCTCGGCTTTGCCAGCCTTTATGAAGGCTTGAGCATCATCCACGATTCCCGCATTTTTTAGATTTGCTGCGACGATTGCCAGGCTATTGCCTGAACGTACTTTGAATGACACTGTTGCGCCTTTCGGTTTGCTCGGCGTTACAGGTTCTGTTGTCTTCGGCTCAGTTATCTCTTTCTGCCCATCAACTTCACTTGTAGCAGGCTCTTGTGGCTTCTCAGGCTCTGCTGGTGTTGCAGTGGAGGTTACTGTCTCAGGTGATGTTGCTGTATTCCCCTGGAGCTCACTGCTCTCCTGTTTTTCTTCTCGACCCATTCTGCTTCTGTGAATAATTCCTCTTCGGAACCGACCAATTTCATATCTAGGCTTTTTGCCGCTGTTTCAAGCTGTTCTTTGGTCATATTGGTGGTCCGCACGGGGTCCAGATTGCTATCCGATAGTGCATTTTGTCCGACTGTGGCCAGTTGAAGCAAAACTGCACCAATAATCATGCCGCTCCCCAGACCAATCCATAAGGATCGCTTGTCCATGACTTAGCTCTCCTCCCGTTCCGCCAATTGCAGTATTAACTGTACCTCACCACGCTGAATGCCTGTCTGTTTGGATATGGCATCCATTGATTTCCCTTCAGCATGTAGATTAAAGAGTTCTGCATATCGATCTTTAATTGATTCACGTTGTGGTAAAGATTCAGCTTTGCTGGTCCGTAGCTCTGCTTCTGACGCCTGCTGGGCCGCCTCAGCTTGTACACTTTTCACAAGCGCTTGTGCTTGGAGCCCTTCTGAAGATTGTACAGATACATTCGCTGAATGTGGCACAGGCGATGCGACAGGTTCATTTTTATTGCTCTGTTCCAGCTGATCCAACCGCTGCTGTAATTCCTGGAGTTGCAATTGCATACGTTGATCGGCTGCTGTCGCTTCTCCCTTCATCTCAGCAACACGTTGAATAAGAGCATCATTATCATTTTCGATCTCGGTCATGTAGTGTTCAAGCGTAGATTCCATCTCCTGCACCAGTTGATGCCCAGGCTCTTGCGCCTTGTTTTTTCGAGGCATAATATAAGCGTAGGCGATGGCACAGGCCCCTAATATGACAATAATGATCCATGGTGACAAATTGGGTTCTCTCCTTCTGATTCAACCATCGGTGCGCAAGACTGCATGTTCATAACAACCATCTATTATAAAGACAGATCTATGTGTTTACCTTTGTACGGATGCTCTGCAGGTTTGATATTTTCTTGAGCCTGAGCATTTTCCTGTCCATCGGAACCACTCTGCTGATTCCCATCATTGGTATGACCATCGCGCACCGAAGTGTGTGAAGTTTCGTCCATTGCTTCACTTCGTTGCCTTGCTTCATTTGCTTCTTTCGACGTTTGCTCTGCCAAAAGGTTCTGATCCGTAATCGGTCGCTGTTGGGCTTCACTTTGATAACGACCTGCCTCACTTGTTCGTGGTACCGCAATCTGCAACTCCACTGCTTTGAAACTCATACGCTCACCTCACGGTTTCGAATGGATTTCTCCTGTGCCTGAATGCTGTACTTAAACGTATGGAACCATCGTAATATCGCCATTATCATAATAAAATGAAATTCGACTCACTGGATCTTTAATAAATTTCGTGTATCTGCCGATAACTATTTTAGAGCCTCCATAAATCATCTTCAGAATATCAACACGAGCCTTACTTGTATCTTCAAGTGCCTTTTCAATTTCAAAGATACGCAATTTCGTTTCTTCACTTATACGAAGAGCAGATTTCTGCGTAGCACTTAACTTGATTCGCATCGACATCTTATCCGGACTTAACTGTCCAGCGGCAGCTGAACTGATCTAACAATGTCAAAGCCTTCTTCGTTTTGTCCAAAGAGTCCATCTGTTCTCTGACTTCCTTGCGCAAATCATTCAGTTCATTACGAAGCTTTGGTAGCACACCCACTTCAATGGAAGTGACCGTGGACATGCTGTTGCCCACAACACGCGCAGAGACGTTCTGACCAGCCTGGATCGAGCCACCAACGATAAGACCTTTGGTTCCCGCACAGATGACACCATGGCCAGCACGAATATTGGAATGCATAATACTTTGGGATACCAAAACATCTTCACCAGCATCCACATTGCCTTCTTGAATAAATGTACATTTAACATTGTGACCTGCTTGTACCAGTCCTTTGTTATAACCAATAATGCCACCGGTAATTTCGATTGAGCCGCCTGCTTCCAGTTCCGCTCCTTCGACACCACCGACGACACGAATGTCACCTGCTGCTTTTACTTTGAATCCGGTAAGTACATTGCCTCGTATGACAACCGTGCCTACAAAGTCGATATTACCGTTATTGTAATCAACGTCACCATTAACTTCATAGACCGGAAACACGTTAAGTTTGTTACCGTCGGTTTTGGTAACCAGACCATCCAGTGCAGCATACATCGCAGAACCATCCGGGTTAATCACAACATTTTTTCCAACTTTAAATCGTGCTTCTTTTCCCGGACGATAAGGAATTTCTTCACCCGTTACTGCCCTGCCTGGGATGCCCTCGCTAGGAGCGATTCGCTCTGCAATGATCTGACCACTACGAACATTGTTTAAGCGGGTCACTTCTTTGTAATCGACGGTTCCATCTTCCGATTCGAGCGGTCGCCGTTCGTTCGTATCATCCATCCCAACCAGAATCTTGATGAATCCATCGGTTCCCTGAATAGGAGCGATCCCCTCGGCAATCTTGTATTTATCTTTTGAATAAGTTTCAGGGTTGCTCACAAAAAGTAATAATGCCTCTCGCAAGACCCCTTGTTTGATGCCCTTGTTCGCCACGAATTGTTCAAGTTCATCAATTGTGCAGGCAAAGCCTTCTTCCTCTTTGGAAAATTCAAGGTAGGCTGTGCATTTGTCGTCCGATAAAACAATGTTTAAACATTGTTCCAAAGCAGTCCGCTGTGTCACTGCAGTTCTTCCCCTTTTAGATTTTCCACTCCCCAAGCACCAATGATATTACTTTTCTCTATTAATCTTTACGCATCAACAAATCTTTCTGTTTGTCCAGCGTGCCGCGTAGTCGTAATATTGCCTTGGAATGTAACTGGGATATGCGAGACGGAGAAAGAGACATGACCTCCGCAATTTCACTAAGAGAAAGATCTTCGTAATACAAGAGTGAAACAACCGTTCTCTCTTTTACCGTCAACTTGTCAAGTCCCTGCACCAAAGCTTCCTTCAAATAAAACTCATTCACTTTATAATCCGGATTCTTGGCTTTCTCATCCACCATCAACGACAGACGAGTCTCAGACTCTTCTTCACGAATCGGGTCTTCCAGTGAACAAAGTGACATGACTGCCACTTCCTGAAGCATATGTTGAAAATCTTTGGTAGACACGTCCAGATACTGACTCATTTCCTCATCACTAACAGACCTAAGATAGCTTTGTTCCAACTGTTGGTAGGCGTCTTCGATTCGCTTGGCCTTCTCCCGAACAGAACGCGGAACCCAATCCCCTTGACGCAGTCCGTCAAGAATGGCTCCGCGGACCCTCCATGATGCATACGTTTCAAATTGCAAACCACGCTCATAGTCGAATTTCTCCAATGCATCAATTAAGCCCATAACACCATTGCTCTCCAAGTCATCCTTGGGAACATTTTTGGGCAAACCAACAGCCAGTCGGCCGGATACATAGTTAACAATATGAAGATACTTTTCAATCAATGTTTTCTTGGCTTCAAGATCTCCATGTTCTTTCCACTTTTCCCACAGATCAGAATGGTTCAAATGTGAAGCTTTACGCTCGTTCAATTGCTTTCACCCTCCTTATTTGTCTGTCAGGTGACGAACGGCCTGCGCCAATTCCTCCGGATCCTTGGTCCGGACAAGTTTAGGCGGATCCAAAGGGGCGAATCCCGTTGGAGCTTTCGTCTCAGATGGCGGCAGATCATCCCCGGATGAAGCGTTCTGTCCACTCTTGAGCAAATCATTCAGCTCTTGTCCATCGTCTTCGATTTTAATGTCCACCTGTGAACCTCTTTGATCTTGAGCATTTGGTGAATCATAACCATATCCATTTCCCTCGGCCTGAGGGTTCAGCAGCAATCCCAATCCCCAGCGTAAACCGTATGCAAGGACAAACCAAGCTACGAATCCGATCAATCCGCGAATTAAACTGGTCATCAACACATTGCTGCTGTATGCTACAAAAAAAGTAAGAATAAATCCAACGATGCCTGCTCCAAGATTAATGCGGTAGTTTCCTATCATAGTCTTATAGTTCCTTTACACCCATTTGTACACTTCGAATAGTCAAAAGTCCAGTTTCGCAATCCATCTCAATCGTTCGTCCATAATTCCCACCCGTATCTTCTGCAAGAAGAGGGATATTGAGTTTTTGAAGCCACTCTCGACAAGAGTCTGCATTCCGTGGTCCAATCCGCATTGTATCACCAGCCCCAGCAAAGGCAAACATCTGAGAGCCTCCGGCCATTTTGGACACAATACGTGAGTGAGAAGCGCCTAGTTTGATCATCTTTTCTAAAAGCTCAGGCAACGCCGTATCCGCATATTTCGCCGTGTTCAGTTTCCCTTCGCGTGCGATCTCTGAAGTAGGAAGCATGACATGCGCCATTCCAGCCAGCTTCAAATGTGGGTCATACATTGTTAATCCCACACACGAACCCAAGCCAGTCGTACGGATTACACCAGGAAGATGAGCGATGTTCAAATCCGCCATACCGACTTTAACGACGCTTTTGTCCTCAATCATGGCTCAGTGGCACCCCTAGCGATTCAAATATCTTTGCAAAAGATGGCGGGTCCGGAATGAGGAAAAACTGACCCTCAACCTGGTCTTGACCTTCAAAGAAAGATGTGTCAATCAACAATGCAGCGTCACCCATCTCGCCAAACTGCAACAAGCCATAACTTAGAATGGCACCTGCCATGTCAATGGCAAGTCCAGGAACGGTTGGATACATGGACAACTTCGTGAAATCTGCCAAAGAAGAAAGGTAGGAGCCAGCCAAAATATTTCCAATCTCGGAAAGGGCCGATTGCTCCATATCCGTAAAATCGAGTCCTTCTCTCAGATCAAACCCGGCAAGTCTATTCAACAACATTTTAGCAGCCTCTGGTGTCATCATGAAGAAAAGATTTCCTGGTGCTTCCCCTTCTACACGAAGAAACACGGTAACAACGATACGTTCATCACCGCCCACTTTTTCGGCAACTTCTTCGAAAGGGAGCATCTGTACTTTAGGTACACCCATGTCAATCGGTCTGTTGAGGAGTTGAGACAACGCCGTTGCGGCGTTGCCTGCTCCAATGTTACCGACCTCTTTGAGCACATCCATCTGGAATACCTCAAATCGGTTGAACATCTCCACGGTACTAGCCCTCAACACTTTCCAGCTGTACTATCTCGCTTTTATTTAATACTTCATTCAGGTTAAGCATAATCAGCAAGCGTGAATCCTCCAATTTAGCAACACCTCGCAGGTATCTCGCTTTGACACCGCCAACCACTTCTGGTGGGCTATCGATTGCACTGCTCTTGATGTCAATAACATCATTGGCCGAATCCACGATAAAGCCAACTTGCATGTCGTCCACACCTACGATAACAATACGAGTCTGATCCGTGTATTCCGATTCCGGCAGGGAGAAACGACCGCGCAGATCAATGACCGGAATGACAACACCGCGTAGATTAATAACTCCTTTTACAAAGGAAAGGGTCTTGGGAACACGGGTAATTGGCATCATGCGCTCAATCGTCTGAACCTTGTCTACCTCAATACCATACTCCTCGGTACCCAATTTAAAGACAATGACTTTCAACTCTTCTTCCATGTAAAAAACCTCCCTATTAAATGTAAGACTTCGCTCTATGCTTATTTAATAAATGCATTAGGATCAAGAATCAGGGCTACTTGTCCATCTCCGAGAATGGTTGCTCCAGAGATTCCTTCAATAGCAGGAAGATAGGTTCCCATTGATTTGAGAACAATCTCACTCTGTCCAATGAATTCCTCAACAGCTACAGCTGCAAGACGGTCACCTTTGCGAATCACAACAATTTCCGTTTCCTGCTCATCAGCGTCATTGAAATCCGGTACGGAGAATACTTCGCTTAAGGACAAGTATGGAATCAGTGACTCACGGAACGTGATCATTTTATTGCCGTGAATATTGCGAACCTGCTCACGCTGAACAATGGCTGTCTCTACAATGGAGGACAATGGAACAGCGTATTTCTCTGAACCAAGTCTTACAAGCATTGCCGCGATAATGGAAAGAGTCAGCGGAAGCTGAACAGAGAAGTTCGTGCCTTTGCCCGGAGTCGAATGAATGGTTACATTACCGCCAAGCGAAGTGATCTTCGATTTTACTACGTCCAAACCAACGCCTCGGCCAGAGATGTCCGAGATAATATCCGCAGTACTAAATCCAGGTGCGAACAACAATTGATTTACTTCATCGTCGCTCATCTTGGCACCTTGTTCTTCAGTAACAACTCCACGTTTGATCGCGGTTTTCAAAAGCTTGTCGCGGTAGATCCCTTTACCATCATCTTCAATCTCGATAAATACGTGATTTCCACTGTGGAAAGCGCGCAGGTTAACTGTACCCATCTCCGGTTTGCCTGCAGCTACACGCTCGGCAATAGATTCCACACCATGGTCAACCGCGTTACGCAGCAAATGCACTAACGGATCACCAATCTCATCAATTACGGTACGATCCAGTTCTGTCTCAGCACCTGTAATGACCAAATCAATTTTCTTATCCAGTGTCTTAGCCAGATCACGGATCATGCGCGGGAATCGATTAAATACGGTATCCACTGGAACCATCCGCAATTTCAATACAATGTTTTGCAAATCTGTGCTAACTCTGCTTAAATGGGCTACCGTATCGGATAAATCATTGTTGCCTGTCTCACTGGCCAGTTGCTCCAGACGTGAACGGTCAATCAACAATTCACTGAACAGGTTCATCAATACATCGAGACGTTCAATGTCGACACGAATGGTACGTGAAGGCGCAGCAGCTTGCTTCGGCGCAGCTGTTTTGGCTGGTGCCGCTTTGGATTCTTCTGCAGGTGCAGAATTGTTATCCGATGAAGCAACCTCCGTTACAGCTACTGGTGCGGTTGGTGCTTCAACTGTAGCTGCTACCTGATTGGCCATCTGTTGAAGAGTCTCTTGATCCAGTTGAATGAGCTTTGCACTTTCAATTTCAGAGATACTCATGATGCCTTCTTCCAGTTCGTGCGCCTCTTTAGTTGTTATGTAATACAACGAGAAACTGCGCTCAAACTTCTCCTGCTCAATATCCTGAACGGACGGGTACGCCTTAACGACTTCACCTGAACGTTCCAGCATATCAAAGACCATATAAGCTCGTACACCTTTTAACTGGCTATGCTCGCTAACAAGCACATCCACATAAAATACACGGTGGCCTTCGGCAATGGACTGATCCAGCACCGAATACTGGAATTCATCCAGCTCCACAGCCGAAGCAATTGAGGCGTTAGCCGGTTTGTTTTTTCAGTTGCCGGAGCAGCTCCGCTTGTCATTTCACCATTTTCAATAGCCTGAAGTGAAGCAACGATGGATGACACATCCGCTTTACCTTGTCCACCTTGGGTAATATCCTGAACCATCGTTTCCAAGGCATCCAGACTCTTAAACATGGTATCAAAAATGTAATCCTGCATCTTCAATTTCTCATTACGAACCAGATCCAGTACATTTTCCATTTTATGTGTCAGTGATGCCAGATCTTCATAGCCCATGGTTGCTGCCATACCCTTTAAGGTATGAGCAGAGCGGAATATAACCTGAACTATGCCCAGATCTTCCGGATTGCCTTCAAGTTGAAGCATGTTTTCGTTAAGCGATTGCAGATGATCATTAGACTCATCAATAAACATGGATAAATACTGGTTCATGTCCATTGTGAGGCACCTCCTCCGTGAGTTACACTCTGTTATTTCACTGCTTGAACAAGTTTAGACGCAATCTCCTGCAGTGGCAGAAGATGACGAACGCATTGCAGCTCTACAGCAGAACGCGGCATACCATATACAACACATGTTTCTTCATTCTCGGCAAAGGTTGATGTAACTCCAGCTTCGTATAATCTCTTCATCATACGTGCTCCATCACTTCCCATTCCCGTCAGCAAAACAAGATGCCTTTGTAGAGATGTGAACGGCAGAAGCGACTCAAACATCGTATCCACTGAAGGTCTGTGTCCATTCACTGGCTGATCTTCGGTCAGCTTCACAACAAACTTTCCGTCTGCTGTTTTGTTAATTTTCACATGGAATCCGCCGGGTGCAATATAAGCAGTCCCTTTTTTCAAGACCATGCCCTCTTCAGCTTCAACCACATGCAGTGGACTGAACGTATTTAGTCGTTGAGCCAGAGAACGTGTAAAATTGGGCGGCATATGCTGCACAATAATGACCGGTGCAGGCAAATCTGCAGGCAACTGCTCAAGCAATGTCTTGAGAGCCCTCGGTCCACCCGTAGAACAACCTATTGCCACAAGCTTGTTGAATGTTCCTTCCGGCCCCACTGGACCTTTGGGGACAGGATTAGGCTTGATTACATCTTTCGCTTTTGCAGAGGCAGAGGTTGCCGCTACTTGATCCGCTGCCAATCTAGCTGCATTAGGCAGTCGAACTTCCTTCGGAGTCTGAATTGGATTAGCTGACCTAGCTGCTTTTCTGCATTCGCACCCACATTACGATCTACCTTCGGCAAAGGCTCAGGTTTACTCGTAACGCGGCCTGGTTTCGAAGCTGATGATGGCTCGACTGGTTTCTTTAATCTGGCCTGTAAAACATCTGTCTGCTCTCGAAGAGAGCGTTGACCCGTCTCCGCAGGTTCGATCGTTTTTTTAACAGGCTCCGCTCGATCTCTGGCTGGCATTTCTTTCTGCACTGGCTGAGTTGGTGGAGCAACTGCTTTTCGCATCATGTCTCTATGTTTCAAGGATAAATCACGATCAGCTTTACGTTTGATTTCATTCATTGCAGCACGCATGCGCTCTACCAGGGCTTTACCGACTTGAGCAATATCCTGGTCATGTGAAATGGATGGTTTGCGAATGAAGTCAAATGCCCCGGCTTCAAGTGCCATAATGGTTTCTTTCATGCCTTGTTCATTGATACCAGAGAGCATGATCACGGGAACGAAGGATTCCTTCATAATTGATTTTAATGCATCCAACCCATTCATTTCGGGCATCTCAACGTCCATTGTAATAATATCTGGTTTCAATTCCAGTGACTTTTGAATCGCTTCTCTACCGTTTGATGCCGTTGCCGTGACTTTAAATTCCGGATCCGCTTGGATCAAATCCGTAACGATCTTGCGCATAAAAGCGGAATCATCGACAACCAATACTTGATACACCGCCATGTTGTGTCACCCCTGTTTTCCTTAATTCAGAAATCATGTTGTCCGTTTAAGCCACTTATTCATAAATCCCCTGATTCCTGTCAAGGTTCCGGATCCCGGAGCTGCAGGTACAGCCAGATAACGAAGAGCAAGTTTCTCTATATCTTTGGAGGCTTTGGCATTGGGATAAGCCAGACTATAAGGCATTTGCCTTTTAACCGCTTTGACTACCTGGGCGTCTTCTGAGATATACCCAAGCAGCGGAATATCCGTCTGTAAAAACCGCCTTGCTACTCCAGCTATTTTGTCTGCCACACGTTCCGCTTCTCGTTCGTCCTCCACCCGGTTAACGATCATCCGAAAGGGCGTAGCATTTTCCTGGCCGTGCATCACTTTGACTAAAGCATAAGCATCGGTTATCGAAGTCGGTTCAGGTGTGGTTATAATCAGGCATTCATCAGCAGCACCAATGAACTTCATATTCTCTCTGGAGAGTCCTGCTCCAGTATCGAAGATGACATAATCCATTTCCTGGGCAATATCCTCCACTTGACTGGCGAAGAATTCCAGATCACGATCAGACAATGAGAACAGCTCTTTCATGCCTGATCCTCCAGCAATGTAAGGCAAACCACTTGCACCCAGTTGTATGATTTCCCTTATAGATTTTTGTCGGTACAACAGGTGGTAAAGATTATAGGAAGATGAAGTCCCCATCAGAACATCGATATTAGCCATTCCAATATCGGCATCAAATACAAGTACCTTTTGCCCCAAAGCCTGCAATGCCAACGCAAAGTTCAGTGTAAAATTGGATTTCCCAACACCTCCCTTACCACTCGCCACAGTAATGATTTTCGAGGATCGAATATCTCGCTGAATGCCTTCCAATTCCAATCGCGTGGAGATCATACTTCGAAGTGCTGCTGCCTGATCCTTCATTGTAACCCTTCTCCCAGCAACTGTTTAGACAACGACTCTGCATCCGGCTTCAACAAATCGTCCGGAACATTTTGTCCATTTGCCACATAGGCAAGCTTGAGTGGAAAACGGTGTAACAGGTTGAATAGCGGACCACAGCTCCCAGTCTCATCCATTTTGGTGAAAATCACCTTATCCAGTCCATATTTACTGAAATGTTCCGTGATCTGAACCATATCAGCACTTTTGGAAGTCATACTCATGACCAGAAAGGTTTCGCTGTTCTCAACAGGAGCGAGCAAACTTTGCAGTTCCGAAACAAGTAATTCATTTCTGTAGTTCCTACCTGCTGTATCCATAAAGATCAAGTCACAATTCTCTAATCGAGAAATGGCACGTTGAGTATCACCGGGTGATTGTACCACCTCAAGTGGAACATTCAGTATGGATGCATATGTTCTAAGCTGCTCCACCGCCGAGATCCGATATGTGTCCGATGTAATGAATCCAACTTTACGCTGTTTTTTGAACATTTGTTCAGCAGCCAATTTTGCAATTGTTGTTGTTTTCCCCACACCGGTTGGTCCAGCAACATATACGATTCGAGTGGTAGGAAGAATCCCTTCCTCAATACGTTGCTCCAAAAAATGCATAACCTCATGCTTCACCACTTGTTCTACATCCTGATCTTTCCAACCATCCTCAGAACATTTTGCCTGAATTGAATCGAACCAGGATTCCCATACTTCAGGCCAAACATCTTGTTCTGTCAAACGCTCTCGAATCTTGTGCAGTTCCTCTGGTATGGGATCCACAGAAGTACCTTGCTTTGAAAGCCTGGTCACCATCTGTTTGAGATCCTGCAATTCAGTCATTAACTTATCCTGCTGCAAGTCTGAACCTGTTGGCTTCGGATCAGTTGTTAAACCCGAAAAATCCGCCCCTTGCGGTCGCGGTTTATGATCCGTGCTCGAAGAACCTGAGCCGCTGTCTATGTCTGAACCGATATTAGGCGATTCAAACACAGACGGCGTAGCCGCAGATTTGTTCTGTACACTTTGATCAGATGTATCCGTTGTCACCGACTCATCCGAAGCCGCAACAAACGAACGAGCTGTTTGCCGATAAGCCTCAGGTACAAATGCACGAGGTACAGGTGTAAATTGATTTTGTACGGGCTTTGTCGTTTGCTTGTTTTCTTCCTTATCCACTGCAGCTACAACTTCAATCCTTTTTTTGCGGAACATTCCCATCACACCGCCCACCTTAATCTCTTTGGTGGACAGAATGACGGCATCACTTCCCAGGTCTTTGCGAATTTGAAGCATAGCTTCGGGCATGGTCTCAACAACGTATTGTTTTACTCTCATAAGTTCACCACCCCGATACTTTGAATTTCAACATTCGGCTCCAACTCGCTGTAGGAAAGCACAGGAATGTCCTGCATGGTACGTTCAATAACCTGACGCAGATACATCCGAATGGTTGGAGAAGTTAATACAACAGGTTGTTGACCTGACTGAATCAAACGGTTCACTTGTTCACTCAGCTTCTGATACACACTTTGTGTAGAAACAGGGTCTAGCGCAAGATAGCTGCCTTGATCCGATTGTTGCACACTTTCAGCAATTTTCTTCTCAAGACCAGGTCCAACAGTGATCACTCGAAGTGTCTCACCTTTCTGTGAGAACTGCTGAGTAATCTGACGTGAGAGCGATTGTCTGACATACTCTGTTAGCACATCAGGGTCCTTCGTATACGTGCCATAGTCGGCCAGTGTCTCGAAGATGGTAACCATATCCCGAATAGATATTTTCTCACGTAATAACTTGGCAAGTACTTTCTGCACATCACCAATGGAAAGCAGGGAAGGGATCAGTTCATCCACCAGAGCAGAATAGTTCTCTCTGAGATTGTCCACAAGTGCTTTCGTCTCTTGTCTTCCAAGTAACTCATGCGCATGCTTCTTGATCAATTCCGTCAGATGTGTAGCCACAACGGAAGGCGGGTCGACGACCGTATATCCTGCAAGTTCAGCTCTGTCTTTGGTTACTTCATCAATCCATAATGCCGGAAGGCCAAAAGCAGGCTCTGTTGTTTCAATACCTGTCACGGACTCCTCATCATAACCTGGACTCATAGCAAGGTAGTGATTCAACAACAGTTCCCCACCGCCTACCACGTTACCCTTGATCTTGATGACATACTCATTGGGTCTGAGCTGGATGTTATCTCGAATCCGTATGACCGGAACGACCAACCCCAGTTCAAGAGCACACTGCCTCCGAATCATAATGATCCGATCCAGTAAGTCTCCACCCTGCTGATTATCCGCAAGCGGAATTAACCCATAACCAAATTCAAACTCGATAGGGTCAACCTGAAGCAGGTTAATGACACTTTCAGGGCTTCTGACCTCTTCAATCTGCTGTTCTTCTTCTAGCTGTTCTTCTGCTTCCTGTTTCAGATTCAGATTATTCTGCATCCGCCATGCGGCAAATGCCAAGACACCTGCCAACGGAAGTGTAGTTATAACATGAATCGGTGTAAAGAAACCGAGCATGGCAATAACAAAAGCTACAATATAAATAAGTATTGGATATGTAAACAGTTGCCCCGTAATATCCTCTGCCAAGTTTCCTTCGGATGATGCTCTTGTGACGATGAGACCCGCTGCCGTTGAAATAAGAAGAGCAGGAATCTGGCTGACCAATCCATCTCCTATGGTTAAAACAGAATAGGTAGAAAGTGACTCAGCAAAATCGAGACCATGCACGGTCATTCCGATGATGAATCCACCAATCAGATTGATCAAGAGGATGATAATACTTGCAATGGCGTCTCCTTTTACGAACTTACTTGCTCCATCCATTGCTCCATAGAAATCGGCTTCGCGTTCAATTTTGGAACGTCGCTCACGAGCTTGCTGCTCGTTGATCAGACCCGCATTCAGATCCGCATCAATACTCATTTGTTTACCTGGCATCGCATCAAGGGTAAATCGGGCAGCAACTTCTGCTACACGCTCAGACCCCTTGGTAATAACGATAAATTGAACGACAACCAGGATCAAAAATACAATAAATCCAATCGCAATTTGCCCACCGGCAATCCAGCTACCAAACGTAGCAACTACGGCTCCGGCATCTCCTTCACCAAGGATTAGCTTGGTTGTCGAAATATTCAGAGCCAGACGGAATAGTGTAGTGATCAGCAGCAAAGCTGGAAAAATAGAAAACTGCAACGCTTCTTTGCTGTTCATGGCAACAAGGAGTATCATCAGTGCAATTGAAATGTTGACAACGAGCAACATATCCAATAACCAGATTGGGATCGGGAGAATCATCATCAACACAATGCCGATAATACCCGCAAGGACAGCTAAATCTTTTGTTTTCAATGAATGTACGGCCTCCGATCCCCTTTTATTTCGTTCTGCCCTTTAGTTTATATACATAAGCCAGCACTTCGGCTACCGCTTGAAACAAATCGGCCGGTATGGCGTCGCCAATCTCGGCTCTCTGGAACAACGCCCGTGCTAACGGCTTGTTTTCCATCGTAATAACACCGTTTTCTTTGGCAATTTCCTTAATACGCAAGGCAACATAATCCTGACCTTTGGCAATAATCTGCGGTGCCTCCATTTCGGAACCTTCATACTTTAGCGCAACCGCAAAGTGAGTCGGGTTCGTGATGATTACATCCGCATTCGGCACTTCCTGCATCATACGCTGCATGGCCATACGACGCTGACGTTCCCGAATTTTCCCTTTGATCAGCGGATCACCTTCCATTTTTTTGTACTCGTCCTTGATATCTTGCTTAGACATTCGGATATTTTTCTCATAATCATACTTCTGGTACATGTAATCAAATATAGCAAGTACCAACAGAGCTACCGCAATCTTGACTCCAAGACTTAAAGTAATTGAAGCAGCAAAATGTAAAATGGCATCCATTGAAAAATGAGAAAGCGATGCAATATCGGACTGGTAACTTGTTATTGTGCCATACACAAGATAGCCGATGATTGTCATCTTCAAAATAGATTTAGCAAATTCGACTAAAGAACGAAGAGAAAAAATGTTTTTGAATCCCTTGATCGGATTCAACTTCTCCAGTTTCGGCTTCAAACCCTCACCTACAAGTAGAAAACCTACCTGCATGTAGTTAACGATCAGAGCAACTAATGCTACACCAAGCAGAACAGGAGCAAGCAACAACATCACTTCTATACCGTATCGCATCATGAGAGACATGACATTTTCGTCAGTAACTTCCATGCTTAACCGATTGATGAAGATATCCGTAAAGAGCCGAACCGTACGTTCCTTGTAAAAATCACTAAAAACCATCATGATTAAAAAGGTGAACAGGAGAATTGAAGCACCTGATATCTCCATGCTTTTGACAACCTGTCCCTTTTTACGCGTATCCTGTCTCTTTTTCGGGGTAGCTTTCTCTGTCTTTTCCCTGAAAACAACTGGAGGTCGAGTTGAAGTTTCATTCGAATCTTGTCCTCCATTTCACTCATCCCGGCCTTTGCCCAATGGTCCCAAGCAATTTTTCCATGGATCTGAACATTACTTCGAACAATTGACCAAATACAAAGGCGAAGCTGGGAACCAACAAAAGCAAAATAGCAAGCCCGACGAGCACTTTAAGCGGCATTCCCACAGCAAATACATTAAATTGAGGAGCCGTTTTGGCCAAAAATCCTAATCCTACATCGGTCAAAAACAAAGCAACGACCATCGGTGCAGCCATCTGAAAAGCAAGCATAAATGACTCCCCTAGCGTACGAATCAAAAATTCAGCAATACTTCCATCGGCTAACCTTAAGAAAAATACATTTGACAACGGGATCCATCGATAACTATATACGAGAGCATCCAGCAGATAATGATGTCCATTCATGGTAAGGAATAAAAGTACTGCAAATGCATATTTGAAGTTACCTGTAAGCGGCGCTGAAGCACCAGTCATCGGATCATATACGTTCGCAATACCAAAACCAATTTGTATATCAATAAAAGCACCTGCTGTCTGTACAGCCGTCATCAACAGATACGCAACAAACCCCAAAAGCAAACCAATCAAGATCTCTCTGATGATGAGCAAAATATAACTCAGATCTGTAGGTACCGTCTGGTTAATGCCATATATCATATATACAGTCAATGTGACAAAAGCAGACAGTCCAATTTTGACTGAAGCCGGTACATTTCGAGCCGAAAAGATGGGGGCAGTTACAAAAAATGATGTGATTCGACAAAACATAAGCAGAGCGACAGGGAAACTTTGCAATAATGTCTCCATCTGCTAAAGCCTACCCTATGTATCTGTATAGATTATCGAGAATGTTGAACGTAAAATCGACCAATATATTCAATATCCAAGGTCCAAACAAGAGTACCGCCAGAAGTACGGCCACAATCTTGGGCACAAAAGCTAATGTTTGTTCCTGAATTTGAGTTGTGGCTTGAAAAATACTGATTGCGAGTCCTACAACCAGAGCTAGTATAAGCATGGGTGCACTGGCCAGCAATGACGTGTATACCGCTTTCCCGGCCAGACCGATAATAAATTCCGAAGTCATGACCGTCCTCCTTTAACTTTCCGTATCAAGTGTTAAAACTCAGTAACAGTGACTTGACAACCAGATACCACCCGTCCACAAGCACAAAAAGCAGTATTTTGAAAGGTAATGAGATCATGACCGGCGGAAGCATCATCATCCCCATTGCCATGAGTGTACTCGCGACAACAATGTCTATAACCAGAAACGGAATAAAAATCATAAACCCCATCTGGAATGCTGTCTTCAACTCACTGATTACATATGCCGGCACCATCACAGTGATTGGGATATCCTGATAGGTTTTTGGCTGCTCAGTCTGATTGTACTTCATAAATAGCAATAGATCTTTTTCTCTCGTGTGAGTAAACATAAATTTCTTTATGGGATCTGCTGCTTTTTCAAGTGCCTCAGTTTGCGTAAGTTCTCCCTGGAGATAGGGCTGAAGCGCTACCTGATTTATGGAAGATAGCGTTGGCGACATAATGAAAAGTGTCAGAAATAGCGCCAAACCGACCAGCACCTGATTGGGTGGCATTTGTTGTGTACCCAAAGATGTACGTACAAAACCGAGCACAATCACAATCCGAGTAAAACTGGTCATCAGTACAAGCATTGCTGGAGCAATACTAAGCACCGTAATTAACAAAATAATGGACAGTGAACTCGTACTTGGTGTGCCTCCGTCCCCGTTTCCGATCTGAATATCAATATTCGGAATCGGTTCGGCAAAGGCAACCGTTACAGATGCCAGACTGATAAGTCCTAATAAACAACACGCTAACCAAATCTTTTTCTTCATGAATCCCTCGACCGATCTGTAGTATTGTCTTTATCCAGGAGCTTTTCCATCTTCTCTTTACGGTTAGGCATCTGCCGCAGTTTGGATTCAAACATTTCGTGAAAAGAAGTTGTGTCCTCTAGTTCCATTTCCCGCGGCGGTTCATCTTTACGGAAGCGTTTTGCGAGCTTGGCAATCAGAGGAGAGAAACTACCTTGTTGTGCAGCAGCATCTCGTTCGAAGGAATCAATGATTCTTTGCGCCTCTTCCAAATCTGAAACCTTATCTACCAACTGGATGTCTTCACCTACACCAAGCAGATATACACTTCCACCAATTTCTATTATTTGCAGCGACTTGTTTTGTCCCAGTCCAACCCCGCCCAGAATACGAATCGTGCCGTTCCGGAACCACTGTTGATTCCGTTTATTTAAGAATCGGATTAGATAGACAATAAGGACCAGGATGACGGCCAGGACAACAATCACCCATACAAGCTGTAAATAATAATTGGTTCCCGCGCCAGCTCCTCCTGGTATATCACCCTGAGCCATCATCATGTTTCTTAAACGCCCAGTGTCTTGCTAATCGCTTCGATAACCCGATCAGATTGGAAAGGTTTTACGATGAAGTCTTTGGCACCTGCCTGAATAGCATCAATAACCATGGCTTGTTGACCCATCGCAGAGCACATAATCACTTTTGCGTTAGCATCAATCTTCTTGATTTCTTTCAAAGCTGCAATGCCATCCATTTCGGGCATCGTAATATCCATTGTGATCAGATCCGGACGAAGCTCTTTAAATTTCTCAATTGCTTGTGAACCATCCTGTGCCTCACCAACAACCTCATATCCGTTTTTGGACAAAATGTCCCGGATCATCATTCTCATAAATGCAGCGTCGTCTACGACTAAAATTCGGTTTGCCATCTTGATTCAAGTCCTCCCTAAATTGTGCTTATTGTAATTTCTGAATTCGGTCCCATTGGCTAACGATATCTATAACACGAACACCAAAGTTTTCGTCAATAACGACAACTTCTCCCTTGGCGATCAGTTTGTTATTCACCAAAATATCGACAGGTTCCCCGGCTAACTTATCCAGTTCGACAATTGAACCCTGTGACAGTTCCAAAATATCTTTAATTTGCTTCTGGGTCCTTCCTAATTCTACGGTGACTTTAAGGGGAATGTCCATCAATAAATTCAAATTGTTTTCGTCTACCTGGCCAAACGCCCCATTTTGCAAATTGGCGAATTGAACTGGTTGTACGTTAACATTCCTGTTTGGCATTCCACCGTAATGTTGAGGTGCACCATAAGGTTGCTGCGGTGGCATCCCATACGGCTGCTGTGGAGGCATCCCTTGCGGCATTCCCATTGGGGCCTGTCCATATCCGTTGTAGTCCTGAACAGGCTGCTGAGGTGCCTGTGGGGGCTGCTGGTGTTGAACCGGCGGCTGCTCAGCCACTGGTGGTGGCGTAGCTGGCACTGGTGCAGGTTCAGGTGTTGATGCGACTGGTGCGCTAGCAGTTGACTCCTGAGCGCCTCCAATCAGCATATCTACCATGTTTTTGGCAAAATGCACTGGTAGCAACTGCATCAGATTGGAATCGATCAGATCCCCGATTAACAAACGAAACGAAACTTGAATAAGTGTCTCATCTGCTGGTAGATTACTTACGCCCTCTCCACTCTCCAGATTGAGAATATCAATTCCCGGAGGAGAAATATTCACAAAACGATTAAAAATCGTGGACATTGAGGTTGCAGAGGAACCCATCATCTGGTTCATTGCTTCCTGTACCGCACTGATATGGATTTCATTCAGTTCTTCATCGGCCGGATTTCCTTCGCCACCCAGCATCAAATCAGCGATGACTTGAGCATCTCTCTTCTTGATAACAAGTGAGTTAATGCCTTCAAATCCATCCACGTAATTCACATGAACGGCAACATGCGGTTTAGGAAAAGCTTCTTCAAACTGTGTTCGACTAATGATAGAAACCTTAGGTGTTGTAATATCTACTTTAAGGCCCAATAGCGTGGATAAGGCTGTTGCCGCGCTACCAAATGTAATGTTACCAATCTCCCCCAAGGCATCCTGTTCCAGCTCGGTCAAAAAATCATCAACCGTCTTTTCAGCGGGTTCCGAGTTGTTTATCGATTCCGATTGCCTGAGCAAAGCATCGATTTCTTCTTGGGATAAATAATCCTTACTCGTCAAATTCTTCAACTCCTTCGGTGACAATCTCGTCTATTTGCACAGCCACACGGTCCTTGATTGTCCCGGACTGCCCATGTATTTCAGTTTGTCACCCACTTTAATGGAAAGTCCCTCATCAACGGGTTTGTTCAACGTGATGACATCACCAACGGACAGACCCAGAAATTCCGCGATTGAAATTCTGGATTCTCCCAATTCCGCAACGATGGGTAACTTGGCTTTGTTCACACGTTCTCTTAGAGCATCATACTCTTCCGGAGCTCTCGTTTTCTTCTCCGAAACAAACCACTGATGCGTGGACAACCGTGACATAATAGGTTCAAGAACGACATGCGGTATACATAGATTGATCATGCCTGTCGTGTCACCAATTTTGGTACTGAGCGAGATCAGAGCAATCGTTTCATTGGGAGATACAATCTGCATAAACTGCGGATTGGTCTCGAGCGCTTCCATCCTCGGAGAAATATCCAACACGGTCTTCCATGCTTCCTGCAAACTTTCAAATGCACGGCTGAATATCCGCTCCATAATGGTCGTTTCAATCTCCGTCATCGATGCAATCTTGGTCGGAGCACTCCCGGTTCCACCAAGCAGGCGATCCAGCATCGCATATCCCACGTTCGGATGGACTTCCATCACCATTCGTCCCTGTAGTGGCTCCGCTTCAAAAATGTTCAATATCGTCATCTTAGGAATAGAACGGATAAACTCATCATAAGGCAACTGTTCGACCTGAACGACATTGATTTGAACGAACGTCCGCAGTTGGGCTGAAAAATAAGTGGTGAGAAAGCGTGCAAAGTTTTCATGAATACGAGTCAAGCTTCGGATATGGTCTTTGGAAAAACGCACTGCCCGCTTAAAATCGTACGATCTGATTTTCTTCTGAGTTTCTTCCTTCTTCAATTCTTCTGCATCCATTTCACCAGAAGAAAGGGCTGCTAATAGGGCGTCAATCTCATTTTGTGATAATACATCCACCATGTTCTCACCCCCTTACAGGTCTACAGCGTGTTCTGTTCATTTACATTGGCGCCATTACAAAAGCTGAAAAACTGGTGCTGCTCAACTTACCTTCAGGTAAAGCTTCATTAATTAGTCCGGTCAATCTTTCATTAAATTGAATTCGACCCTTCGCTGTAGCCAGCTCCTCAGACTTTGTATCCGCAAACGTCTGAATGATAATAGGCTTCACTGTAATTTCTTTAATTTTCTCAAAATCTTCTTTGGCTGTTTTGTCTGACAGCTTGAATGAGAAGCTAACGACTACAACATGATCCGTATCAGCCAAGTTGGTTTTAATTTCGCCAAGCTCAGAGGAAACCTCTACAATCTCATCCGCAGTCATTTTCTTTTCTTCAGCAGCTGCCGTATGTGTGTCGTTCTTATTCCCGTTCTGTCCTTGCATAAATACAAACACAACCACCACAATGAGTGTTATAGCCAGCAACATGGTTGCTAGCCAGGGCATCATTTTTTTCATCAGGATTCCTCCGTTTGCTGCACTTTAATAGTGGCTGCTGAACCCCGATTTCACGGTTGTAATCTTTAATCTTGGAAATAACGTCAGCGGCTTTTTCAAGCACAATGAGCCTCTTTCCAGTTACCAGAGTAATATACGTATCCGGCGTCTCTTCCACAATTTCAACCATCAGCGCATTTAACCACATGGGAGAACCATTTAACCGCGTAACCGAAATCATGCTAAGCCCCCTTGATCAGAGTGGGAGGAGCAAGCTCCCCACGTTTTAAAAAAATTCATGAATCAGCTATTAACGCTTCAGGTTAACAACTTCCTGAAGTATTTCATCCGACGTTGTAATGATCCGGGAGTTGGCCTGGAATCCACGCTGAGCTACGATCATCTCAGTAAATTCTCCGGTTAGATCCACGTTTGACATTTCAAGCTGTCCAGCAATGATTGCCCCCGTTCCGTCCTCAGCACTGTTCGCTGTCAATGGTTCAAGTGCCCCTTCCGGATTCGCGTTTGCTGTCATACGGTACAAGTTGCCCCAATTTTCTCAAGACCTTCTGGATTGACAACTTTACCTATTCCAATCTGTGGACCTGCTTCAATCGTTCCATCTGCCATGGTCTGGTTAATCGTTCCATCCTGACCAATCGTAAAGGAAACGACATCATCTGGAATGGTAATATTTCCGCCACCATTATCCAGAACAAATAATCCATCCGATGTCAAAAGGTTACGTGCAGCATCCACATGAAAATCTCCCGCACGAGTCAGATAAGGTACTTCCTGATCTTCACTCAAACGTACCAAGAAGAATCCATCTCCATTAATCCGAAGATCTGTTGGATTATTCGTTGTCATTGGGCTACCTGCCAGATGCAGCGTATCAATTGAACCCACGGATACACCAAGGCCGATTTGTTTCGCATTGACACCACCAGAAGCATCTCCAGGGGCAGTTACCCCCGCGGTCGTTTGGCTCATAATATCTTTGAACATAACCCGGCTGCCTTTGAAGCCAACCGTGTTTACGTTCGCAATATTGTTACCAATTACGTCAAGTTTGGTTTGAAAACCCCGCATCCCGGAAACGCCTGAGTACATTGATTTCAACATTTTTAAAAATCCTCCCAGTCTTCATTTGGTTACCGCATCAGTCGGTCAGCGGCATTCCGGCTCCCGAGAAGGACCAGCCGGTCAAGAGATGATTACAGCACTATCAATCTGAGTGAACACATTGTCCTTCATGCTCTCACTATCCATAGCTGTAACCACAGTGCGATTTTTGACATTGACGATAAAAGCCATATCCTGCATTAAAATCAATGACTCTTTGGCTCCTTTGGCAGCAGCTTTGTCCAAAGCAGAACCAATTTTCTCCATTTGTTCGGTCTTGAGCTCAATACCACGCTGTTCCAATCGTTTGGCAGCATGATTGCTCAATTTCAGAAGATTATCTTCCAGTACCTTTGCAAAAGGTTTTTCGGGAACAGCCGATGATTCTCCCGTTTTGGGTCTTTGAAGCATATTCGGTTTAATTGTGCCTGAATATAACTGTCCAACCGTTATGCGATCACTCATATCGTTTTCCCGCTATCTTCCGTCTCACCCGTTTCAGCGGAAGATTCAACTTCCTGGCTCTCGTTCGTTCCAGGGGTTAAATCCTGAACGTTCTGCACCGGAGTTTGACTCTCTTCTGCCTGTTTTGGATAATTCACCTGAATGATCTCATCAAGCTTAATCTCGTCGTTGCCCACTTTTGCGTATTGAACGCTATCTCTTACTATGATGGAATCCACAATACCCTGACGCAAAGTTCCGTTGTCATCTTTATTAGAAGAAAGCCAACTTACCTCCATGCCAATCATGCCGGATACAGCCCCAAGTGACTGGTTCAATGTTTTAAGCTGTGTAGATATGTTGACCAGTTGTTCCACGGAGCTGAACTGTGCCATTTGAGCGATAAATTCCTTATCCTCCATCGGCTGCATAGGGTCTTGGTTTTGCAGTTGGGTAATCAGGATTTTTAGAAACTGATCTTTACCTAATTCTTTTGTTGCAGCACTTGTGGTTGCTTTATTAGCTGCCGAATAGTTCGGCCAAGTATTATTTGTTGAAACAATTTCATTAGCCATTTGCTCACCTCATTTCTGTTTAAGCCTTAGCACTAAACGTATCTCTCTGTAATTCATTTCCTTCGACTTGCTCGCTCCGCCAGTTACGCAATTCCTCTTGCATTCCTGCGGTAGCTACAGCATCATCCGATTGTTCCTCACGCTCACGCGAACGGCGTTGTTGCTGAGAGTTACTTCCCGGCTGACGGCCTCCGTCCTGATACATCTGTGATCCGATTGAACTGTTCTGGGTCACCTCAAGTCGTTCCACTTGAATTCCCTGGGCTTGAAGTGAAGAACGCAGCTGCGTCATTTGTTGTTCGAGCATGTCTTTGGCCATCGTATGCTCAGTCATAAACCGTGCCACCAATTGCCCGTTCTGTAAGGTGATTTGAACGTCCAACTTCCCTAGATGCTCAGGCCGTAGCGAGATGGTCGCCTCGGAAAATCCTTTTTGCTGTACAATATCCAGCTTGTTGACTACAAACTGTGTAATTTCTTTGGCGAACTGTGAGGTTTGCATTACAGGCTCAGCCGGTTTTCCTGCTGTAGTTCCTGATGAACGCAAGGACAGCTCTCCCGCAGTAATGATGGTTGTGTGTTCCACTTCTCCACCTGCTTTTGAAGCAGAGGTCGTTTCCGTCTCATCTTTTACCTGGGTTCCAGAGTTCGCCACTGCCGCAACAATAACCTGAGGTACGGCCGAATCTTGTTTCGACGCTTGAGGTGAAGTCGCTGGAGCAACTTGCACAGCCTGATCCTTAACTGCAGTCAATGTATCCAGTATGGACTTCAGTTCAGTCCATCCCTTGTTACTCGTCGTATCCACTCCAGCCTCTTGAAGCTGGCTCTGCAGAGATTGCAGCAGATGCTTGAATTCAGGAGCGTTCTTCGCAACAGTACTCTCAGGTTCATTCATCGCGGCTACTAATTGTGTAAGCACATCCTGCAGAACAAACCGTACAGCTGCCGGATGCTGTGACAATTCAATTGCAGGTACTACACTTGCGCTTTTTGCTCCATCCGGAGACTCGTCGGAACCTTCTGCGTTCGTACCAGAAGCATCATTTAGCTGTGCATACAACTGTTGAATCAGAGTCTGCAAGCCTGCAAGCAGAGTTGGATCATTTTCCAAAGCTTCGTCAAGCGAATCCAAGTCCGTGAACAACGAGTTCAGCACATCCGTGATTGATGTCTCTTCCCCTTCTTCACTTGTAGCAAAAGAAAAGACCAACGGATTGGCAGTTAGGCTTCCAGCAGCGCTTGAACTATCACCTTCTGTGTTTCCACCCGATAACGATTGTGCAAGAGTTTGGAGGAATTCACCGCTAGTCCCTGCAGTTGAACCTTTCGATTGTGCTCCAGTCGTCTGAGCTGTTCCCGTTGCTTTTGCAGATGCTGTGGATGCCATTTGATATACAATCGACATTTATTTTCACCTCCTCTCGATAGCAGTGTAATCAGCTTTACTTGTTACCCATCAATCTGTTCAGTATTTTTGCAGTTTCAACCGAGTCCTCAGAAGACATGTTCTCAAGCAATTGAGAGCGTGTTGCATCATCTACCGAATTCAGGATGGTTAATGTTTTGTCAGGACTCAACTTGTATGTTTCCAACAATAACTTGGCGCCGCTTGAAGCGGACATCGAAGCAAATGTTTGACTAAGCTGGTTTTTATCCAGGTTTTTGCTTGTCGTTGTGGATGCAGTTGAGGTTGCTGCAGTTTCTTTTTTCAATCTGGATTGCAGTGCATCCAGTGCCAGATCGCCGGACGGTTTGGCATCCTTCATCATCATGGTGACATCGGCTGCTGTTTTTGGGTCCATCTTTTCAAGCACCTTGGTCCGAGCAGAGGATTGCATGGCGCTCAATAACAACACCATTTCCTCATTCGTCATATTTTGCAAGATTGGTGCAGCTTTGCTCGGGCTCATGTCAGCATACATTTTAGCCAAATCTTTTATTTGCTTTTGATAATCGGACTCCGTTTCCGGCGTTGCTGCTGCAGCCGTTTCAGCCGCTTTTTCCGCATCATCCAGCTTCTTCTGAAGTTCCGTGGCTTTCTTCGCTTCGGTTGTTGTTGCTTCCTGTGCTGCCTTAAGCTCTGTTTCTTTGGCAGTTACCTGGGACTTCAGCTTTTCGATTGTGGCTTCAGCACTTTCAACCTGCTGCTCACTCTTCTCCAGCTTCTCTTTCTCAGGATCAAGTACAGGATCAGGTACCCATTCCTTGACTACCGGTATCTTATTGGCGAATTCAAACAAATTATTTCGAATATCTACATTAAATAGCGTAAGTAATACACCTAGCAATACTACGGTGAATACAATCGGGATTGAGATCATGAGAAATTTTTCCCAACCGCCTCCCGACTCTTTTTCCATGTCGCTATCATCTTTAACAGCCATCGTTCATTCCTCCTTCACGAGACAACTTCGCTTCCGGCTCACATCAATTCGCGCGTCCGGCTTTGGCAGCGAAGCGTACAGTAGCCATCTCGTCCAGATCGTTCTGTTCCCGGAGGAGCATCTCCTGCTGAAATTTGATTTTGGCCTTGTCTCTTGCTCCAAGCCATACTTTTTCGTCAATCATCTTACCGTTGAGAAAGGTCTGATTCCGCTGCACATTGACCTGAGCATGTTTAACATCACTATTTTTGCGTGAAATGCACTCATCAAGGTGATGTACATAACGCTGCATCTCTTGCAGACTGTTTACAGACGCTGTATTTTCCGTAGCAGATTGGATAATGCTGACCAGATTACTTCTATCATTAAGAAGTTGTATCAGATGTTCTTCCTCCGTCTGAAGCTTACCGATCGCTGTGGATAACATCCACTCTGCCTGTGTTTTTTCATTACTCTTCAGGTCAACAACTTTCTGGAAATGATATCGAAATTTCATCGTTTACCCATTCATCTCCTTGCAAATTCAAGAATCAAACGTTCCTGTACTTCACTTAAGGTGACTTTCTCGTCGACTTTCTGCTTGGTAAAGTTCCATATACTATCAATCTGGTCTATCGATTCATCTATGGCTGCATTGGATCCCCGCTGGTAAGCCCCAATATTGATCAAATCTTCCGATTCTTTGTACACAGCCATCAAACGTTTCATATTATTAACAGCTTCCAACTGTTCTTCCGGAGCAATGTCCTTCATAACACGACTTATGCTGGCCAGCACATCAATCGCTGGGAAATGACCCTTATTCGCAATGGATCGATTTAATACAATGTGTCCATCCAAAATACCCCTCACTGCATCTGCGATCGGTTCATTCATATCATCCCCATCGACCAACACGGTGTAAAAGGCTGTAATCGAGCCCGAAGGTCCTGTCCCCGCCCGTTCAAGCAGTTTGGGCAGACTTGCAAAAACCGAAGGCGTATATCCTCTCATTGCCGGAGGTTCACCTACAGCCAGACCCACTTCCCTTTGCGCCATCGCATATCGAGTTACCGAATCCATCATGAGCATCACGTTCATTCCACGATCCCGGAAATACTCTGCAATCGTAGTCGCAATAACGGCTCCCTTGATCCGAATCAAGGCAGGCTGATCTGAAGTTGCTACAATGACTACGGAGCGCTCCAGTCCTTCCGGACCCAGATCCCGTTCAATAAAGTCGCGCACCTCACGTCCACGTTCACCCACAAGTGCGATGACATTGACATCTGCTGCTGTATTACGAGCAATCATGCCCATCAATGTACTCTTACCAACACCGGAACCGGCAAAAATACCCACACGCTGTCCCTTACCAACGGTCAGCAATCCATCAATAGCTCTTACACCTACACCCATCGTTTCAAGTACACGTGGACGATCCATTGGATTGACTGGAGTATTGGAAGTAGAGTACATCGGCATTCTGGACGGAAGGAGGGAACCATCCAGCGGTTGTCCAAGTCCGTCCAATACCTTACCGAGTAATTCGGAGCCCACCTGAACACCGAGTGGTTTACCCGTACCTACTACATCGCAACCAGGGCCGATAGATTGAAGTTCACCCAGCGGCATAAGCAACACTTTGTTATCTCGAAACCCAACGACTTCGGCTTGTAGAGGCTTGGCTGATTTGCCAGGGTAGATATAACATACGTCACCGATACTCGCATCTGGCCCTTCGGACTCCACCATCAGACCAATGACCTGCGTAACTTTGCCGTTAATACGAACAGGATCGAATTGCCGCAAATGTTCCATGTATCGCTGTGAACTAAGAACCTTCATGTTGATTTCTTCGCTCCTCATCCTCAAGTGCTATGCGGACCAGTTCTTTTTTAATTTCAGCAAGCTGTGTATCAATTCTCGCATCTACACTTCCAAACGAAGAACGAATGACACATCCTTTATCTTTGACTGTTGAATCAGGCAAAATCTGCAATTCTGCCTGAGAGTCAATGGACAGAGATAATTCTTCGCGAGCTGCCTGTACAAATGCAAACTGATCAGGCGCCACACAAAGTGTGATTAACCCCTGCTCGCGTTTGCGTGACAAATTCTGACGAATCAGTTCCAATGTATGATCGGGTTCAATGGTAAGTTGCTTATCAATGACTTTCTCAGCGATCCCGCAAGCGAGATCCACAAGGAACGGTTCAGCTTCCTGAATGATCTGATCTTTAGCCACATAAGCTTCCTTGAGCACTTCCTGGGCTTCAATCATCATCTTATCGATCTGCACCTGGAGATCCAGTTCAGCTTGTACTTTGCCTTCTTCAAAACCCTGTTGGAAACCTTGTGAACGAAGCGCTTCAGTCAGATGTTCATCCTGTTGTCGTTGTTCCTGCCACCAGCTGTCGATCTGTTCACGGGCCTCTTGAAGCATGCGCTCTGCTTCTTCTGAAGCTTCACGTACTTGCTTTTCTGCAAACTCCTTGGCATCTTCCAGCATTTCTGCGGTAAGACGTTGTGTTTCTTCGTCCACGCGTGCTTGAAGCGTTTCTGCTTCAGAACCTTCAGCAGGTTCGCCGTATAATTCCGTTTCAGACTCCTCAGCACCACCATAATGATGGTGATTCTCAAGTTTTTTGTGATCTTCTACGGGTACATACTGGAAAGATTTAATCAAATTAGACAATGATATCATCTCCTCCACCGCGTGCGATAATGATCTCACCGGCTTCTTCCAATCTGCGTATCGTTCCTACAATGCGCGTCTGAGCTTCCTCAACATCACGCAATCGCACAGGCCCCATGAATTCCATCTCTTCCTTGAATGTTTCGGACATCCGCTTCGACATGTTTCGGAACACGGCATCCCGAACCTCTTCGCTTGCCACCTTGAGTGCAAGTTGCAGATCTGCGTTATCGATATCACGAATAATACGCTGGATTGAACGATCATCCACATTGACGATATCTTCGAATACAAACATGCGTTTTTTGATTTCCTCTGCAAGCTCTGGATCCTGAATTTCAAGTGAGTCCAAAATGGTACGCTCTGTACCACGATCGACTCCGTTCAAAATCTGAACGATCGATTCGATACCACCAGCATTGGTGTAATCCTGCGTTACAGTAGAAGATAACTTCTGTTCCAGAACCCGCTCCACTTGAGAGATAACTTCTGGTGAAGTACTATCCATAACCGCCACCCGGCGAGCGACATCTGCCTGCTTCTCTTGTGGCAAGGATGACAGAATGGCTGCAGCCTGTTCGAACTGAAGATAAGACAGCACCAGCGCGATCGTTTGCGGACTTTCATTTTGAATAAAGTTCAAAATTTGATTCGGGTCCGCTTTGCGTGCAAAGTCAAACGGTCTGACTTGTAACGTAGCTGTCAAACGGTTAATGACTTCAAGTGCTTTTGAAGAACCCAGAGCTTTCTCCAGAATTTCTCTTGCATAATTGATACCACCCTGGGAGATATACTCCTGGGCCAGACAGATCTGGTGAAACTCGGCCATGATCATGTCCTTTTCGGAGGAATCAACCTTGCGAACGTTGGCAATCTCCAACGTAAGTTGCTCAATCTCCTCATCACGCAGATGTTTGAAGATCTGAGCCGATACTTCCGGGCCTAATGTAATCAGCAAAATTGCTGCTTTTTGTCTGCCAGTCAAACCTTGACTGCTTGCCTTCGCCAATACGTTCACCTCTATTCGTCAGCCAGCCATGTACGCAGCAGATTGACGAATTCGTCTGGCTTTTTCTTGGCCAAACTCTCCAATTGTTTGCGCACCTGACTTTCGTTCGTTACACTGTCCAGCGTAATGGACGGGAACTCTGTTGCTATTGGAAGAGGAATCTCTTCTTCTTCGACTTCCTCTTGTTTGCGGCGACGGCGTACTAACAAAATTACAACCGCTGCAATCAATGCCGCTATGAGTGCGCCTCCACCCCACATCATCGTTGAGGACAACTGGAAGCCTGTATTTGCTGTCGATGCAGCCTGGAAGCCTTGTGACATGACTGAAACTTTCTTTGTCAGATCTGCGTCACTAATTACAGTGCCCGAGTCTGCCAATGAAGCGCGAACAATGTTAACCAGGATGTTCTCAATCGCGTCACGAACCGGTCCCTGCAATTCCGTCTCTCCAGCCGGTGGTTCAACTGCAACGTTAATGGTTAAGTCTTTTACAGTGTAAGGACTGGAAATAATATCCTTGGCAATTCGATTAACATCGTAGTTTATAGTGCTTGAAGACTCTTCTGAGGTCGAGTTACCTGCTGCATCAGCTGATGGATAGCCTGGAACTTCCTCTTGTCCTGTACCAGCAACACCACCCGTCTGGTTGCTTGCCCCAGTGTAACTCTTTTGAATCTCCTGCACACTAATCTCGATGCCTTTCATATTCTCTACATCAACAGGTGTGACCAGATTTTCCTTACGTGTTTCTTTGTCAAAATTAAGCTTGGAGGCGACCAACACATTAACTTTGTCTTCGCCTACAATCTGGGAAAGAAATTGTTTTACGTTGTTGCGGACATCGTTTTCAAACTTTTTCTGCAATGCCATGTTTTCTTGAACTTCGGAAGACAACCCGCCACTGCCACCTCGGGCAGTTGGAATCAATTCTGCTTCATCCGTGTTCGTAATTGTGATGTTTTCAATAGGCAGATTAGGAATTGCAGTCTTGACCAAGTTGAAGTAACCATCTACCGCTGCCTGATTTGGGTGATAACCCGGTTTGAATTGGAGAGCTACCGATGCTGATGCTTTGTCTTGTTCCTCCAGACCAGCAAAAATGTTGTCTTTCGGCATATTCACCAGTACTTTAGCATCCTGTATACCTTGCATCCGTTGAAGCAACTGTTCAACTTCCCCGTTTATAGCGTTGTTGTACTTTACATCAAACTCTTTGTCTGTCATCCCGATGGGGGATGATGACTCCTCGAATGACTTATATCCTAATGAACCATTCTGAATAATCCCTTGAGAACCGACATTCACCTTTGCAATTGCAACACTTGTACTCGGTACGGATATGGTCTTACCATCTGAACTTAGTTTGTATGGAATGCTAGATGAATCGAGATAACTGATAACGCCTGCTGAATCACTTGCATTCAAATCTGTAAAAGCAACTTCATATTCGGTCTTGGACAATTGCATCGTAAGTACGACTGCAGCCAAGATCAGAAACAGGAAGGTGGATATAAATAATACTTTTTGCTTTTTGCTAAAACTATTCCAATACTGGGATGCCTTATCCCTGTACTGGGCGATTCTCTCATTCACTCTGTCACCCCATCCGAAACTTTGCTTAGTCTGTCCTCACTCAACCTTAGCCGTTCGATAGGTTGATGATCAGGAGCAGCATCGCAGCTGCTTTGTTGTAATGATCAGCGCTATTATCGAAGCGCAAGTAGGTTATTTTATAATTGCGTTCTCATAACTTCCTGGTATGCTTCGACCACTTTGTTTCGGACTTGAGTTGTGAGTTGCAGGCTTAACAAGGCTTGTTCTGAAGCAATCAAGACCTGATCAACATTCGCTTTGCCAACCAAAAATTGATTCGACATTTCATGCGATTGAGTCTCTTGAGCTGCGACGGACCCTAATGCATTCTGTAAGTATGTACCGAAGCTCTGAATGGTTTCGGCTGGTGTAGAAGGTTTACTTTCGGTTGCACTCTTCATCTGTAGCGGTTGTATTGCCTGAGTGCTGAACATGTTGTTCTGAATCATTAATGTCCCTCCCCTTCATCCTGGTTTGTATACTTCTTATTTTTATTTCGTAGCAGATTATTTTCCAATCTCCAAAGCTTTGGAGATCATCGCTTTGGTTGAATTCAGTGCCGTTACGTTTGCTTCATAGGAGCGTGAAGCAGAGATCATGTCGACCATTTCTTTCGCTATATCCACATTAGGCATAAGTACATATCCTTCTGCGTTGGCATCTGGATGAGAAGGGTCGTATACGGGCTTCAATGGCGACTGATCCTCGCGAATCTCCGTTACTCTAACGCCATCTCCTGAACCGCTACCTCTCATCTGATTTTGCAGCATCGTACCGAATGACGTTTTATTAGGCTCAAGCACGACCATTTTACGTTTGTAAGGTACCGCTTCACCATTCGATACGCTCGCGCGCGTCGTTTCTGCGTTGGCGATGTTGGAAGATATAACATCCATCCGCAACCGTTGGGCTGTCAGTGCCGAGCTACTGATACTAAAACTATTACTAATGTTCAATTTAGATTATCTCCCTTCCACACCAACACGCATCATTTTAATTTGTTCGTTCACTTGCTGAATATAAGCGTTATAGCGCAGCTGATTCTCCGCCAGAAGACTCATTTCTCTGTCGATATCGACATTATTCTGGTTGTTGTTCATGGATGTCGACTGGTCCATATTAACTACTGGCGTTGGTATGGAAGAGGAAGGACCTATGACAAAATGCCTTGCATCAGTTACTTTGCCTTTAAGAACAGGCATATCTCCATTCATTTGCCCCTGCAACATTTCTTCAAAAGAAACGTCCGAGCGCTTGAAATACGGGGTATCGGCATTCGCGATGTTGTCAGAAAGTGTTCCTTGTCTGATGTTGGCCGCGTCGAGTGCACCTTGCAATCTTTTAAAGCTGATATCATTTAAAAGATTCACAATCCCCCTCCTCTCTTTAGAAGTTATGGAAAAAGATTCAATCTTTTTCCTTGAAAATTCTTATGTTTTTTCGACAAAAACATTCGTCTTTACACGGTTTTCTAGGACTTAAGTAGAATTAACTCTGATGTTGTCGTATAACATAAGTTTCTTCGAGTTTGGGATTTATTACAATAAGAAAAAAGCCCTATCTTTTCTGAAAGACAGGGCTTTTTGTGTATTTTCTGCAAATTATGAATTTTTTCGTAAATGTTAAGGCCCAAAACAAAAGTCTGTTAATACTCTGCCTTGCGGTTCTTAAACATTCTTAAAATAAAAAAAAACTTTCGAGGCTCTACATGAGCGCATGAGGATCGTAATTATGTATGTCTCCGAATATTTCAGCGTTGTTATTATTAGAATTTTTTGGCGTTACAATAAGGGTTTAGGTAGCATATAGCAGATATACATATTAAGCTGTATCTTAATCAATTGACAAGTTATTTTTCATGAATGAAGAAAACATGCCTTTTCTACACAACACTTTCTTAACAATTATGTGGAGTCTATATCATTTATTCTCGAGAAAACAATTGGTGACTTCACACTTTTCTATAATTCATCTTTTTGCGCATTTACGCAACATTTACCAATCGATCAACTAAACCGATGACCAGACTTGGAATAAGGAAAATTCTTATAATGGGAATGATTGGATACGGAATCAAGGAATAACGACCACTCCGATAGGTTTTAACACCGTATATATGCGGCACAAGTCCTAGTTTTTGTCGATCCGTAATACAACCCCACATCTTTTATCGGTTATAGCATCGAAATCCTTTAGGTGAAAACAAAAATAAACGACATGCACTGGTAGTATGCGTCCTTACACGATTCGATTAGGGAATGACCATCCTTCGTCGATCTTGCAAGTGCTCTCTACTTTTCAGTGCATATCGTTCATTCATATAACCATTTATTCAATTACTGACTAGCCCTAGTGTTAAAGAATATACTGGCTCAAATCACGATCAAGCGCGATATCATTCAATTTCTCTCGGACATACTCCGGAGTAATCACCATACGCTCCAGTGTAAGCTCAGGTGCCTCAAAGGATAAATCCTCCAAAAGCTTTTCAAGAATCGTATGCAAACGACGAGCACCTATATTCTCCGTATTCTGATTGACGGATTCAGCCAATTTGGCAATCTCGTGAATGGCCTCATCCGAGAACTCAATCTCAATATTCTCGGTGCGCAGCAGATCCACATATTGCTTGGTCAGTGCATTTTGAGGTTCAGTCAGAATGGATACAAACTCCTCCAAGGTCAGACTGCTTAGTTCCACACGGATTGGGAAGCGTCCCTGAAGCTCAGGAATCAGATCAGAAGGCTTGGCGACATGAAATGCACCAGCTGCCATAAACAGAATATAGTCCGTCTTCACAGGGCCATATTTCGTCATTACTGTAGAACCTTCCACAATCGGGAGAATGTCCCGTTGAACACCCTCTCGGGATACATCAGGTCCACTACCGCGTCCTTGACTGGCAACCTTGTCAATTTCATCGATGAATATGATCCCTGTCTGCTCCGCCCGGCGAATGGATTCCTGGGTAACATCATCCATGTCAATCAATTTTCCTGCTTCTTCCTGAATCAGCACTTTACGTGCTTCTTTGATAGCGAGTTTACGTTTTTTCGTACGACGAGGCAATAGGCTACCAAACATCTCTTGCATATTCATACCCATTTGATCATTACCTTGACCAGCAAACATATCCATCATGTTAGGTGCAGTGTCTTCGACATCAATTTCAATGATGTCATCCTCCAACTTGCCCGATAACAGATCAAACTTGATCTTGCGCCGGCGCTCTGCAACCCCTGTATCGGGTTCTGAATCGTCCTGTTCCTGCGTGTTGTTCCCATTGTTACCAAAGATCATCTCAAAGGGATTGCGCTGATTCTTGGACTTCGACTGTGAAGGCGCCAAAATATGTACAATTCGCTCATTGGCAGCTTCTTCCGCTTTGTCCTTCACTTTTTCAGTCCGCTCCAGCTTCACCATCCGCAGTGATGTCTCAATCAGATCACGTACCATTGATTCCACATCACGACCAACATAACCTACTTCAGTGAACTTGGTAGCTTCCACTTTCACAAATGGCGCACCTACCAGTTTAGCAAGGCGACGGGCGATTTCCGTTTTACCCACACCGGTAGGTCCAATCATCAGAATATTTTTGGGCACAATGTCGTCCTGGGTGTGTTCAGGCAAAAGGTCTGCGCCGATAACGATTGCGAAGGGCTACGGCTACCGATTTTTTAGCTTTCTTTTGACCTACAATATACTTGTCAAGCTCTGCAACAATCTGTCTTGGTGTTAGCGCTTGAGTATTCATATTGCTTCCCTCCTATCAGTATGTTGAATTCAATTTATCTAACAAGGACAAAGAATCCCCTAGACGTCCTGGAGCAGATTACAGAATCATGCTCCACTACGGGAGATTTCTTTGGTTTATAACTCTTCGACAATAATATTACTGTTGGTATATACGCATAGCTCAGAGGCAATCTGAAGTGATTCACGCGCAATATCTTTGGCTTCCAGGTTTACAGCATGACGTTTCAAGGCACGTGCTGCGGATAAGGCAAAGTTTCCACCTGATCCGATAGCAATAACGTCATCATCGGGTTCAATAATCTCCCCGCCGCCTGAAATGAGCAGCATACCTGATTTATCCATAACAATTAACAAGGCCTCAAGCTTGCGCAAGATCCGATCCTGACGCCAATCCTTGGCAAGCTCCACAGCAGCACGCTGCAAGTTACCATGGTGCTCCTCCAGCTTGCCTTCGAATTTCTCAAACAGAGTAATCGCATCCGCCACAGAACCAGCAAAGCCAGCAACAACCTGTCCGCGGTACAAACGTCTTACCTTCTTGGCTGTATTCTTCATCACAACACTTTGACCCATGGTCACCTGACCATCACCGGCGATGGCTCGCTTACCATTATGACGCACAGCACAGATCGTTGTAGCATGAAATGACATATCCATGATATCAGCCTCCTCCCACGAATAATTTATACGCGTTCTGGAACAGTTAGACCTTCTGCCGCAGCAAAACTAGTGATGCCATCCAGGGCGCGCTGTGCAAGAGCTTCATTTTTTTCCTTTTTGTTACGGATTTTCGTTTCAAGCTTCGGCAACAAACCGAAGTTTGCATTCATTGGCTGGAAGTGCTTAAAGTCCGCAGTTGTAATATACTGAGCCATACTCCCAAGGGTTGTTTCTACCGGCAATACTACCAGTTCCTGCCCAAGCGCTGCTTTGGTCTGCGTTCATACCAGCAATAAGTCCTGATGCAGCAGATTCCACATATCCTTCTACGCCGGTCATCTGGCCCGCAAAGAACAGGTTAGGACGCTCTTTGAACTGATACGTCGGCAGAAGAAGTTTAGGAGAATTAATAAATGTATTACGGTGCATCACACCATAACGGACAAACTCTGCATTTTCAAGTCCCGGGATAAGGGAGAAGACCCGTTTTTGTTCTCCCCATTTCAGATGCGTCTGGAAACCCACCAGATTATACAGGGTGCCAGCTGCATTGTCCTGTCTAAGCTGAACAACCGCATGTGGCAACTCTCCTGTATGCGGGTTAACCAGACCTACCGGTTTCATGGGACCAAACAGAGCCGTCTGTTTTCCACGTTTCATCATCACTTCAATTGGCATACAGCCTTCAAAGTAGATTTCTTTCTCAAACTCTTTCAATTGAGCGACTTCAGCCGTAATGAGAGCTTCATAGAAGACATCGAACTCTTCTTCTGTCATCGGACAGTTCAGATATGCCGCCTCGCCCTTATCATAACGGGAAGCCAGATACACTTTGTTCATGTCAATTGAATCTTTTTCAATAATCGGTGCAGCTGCATCATAGAAGTAGAAATACTCTTCTCCCATCAGTGCCTTGATCTGCTCAGACAATGCAGGGGAAGTCAGTGGTCCCGTTGCAACAACAACGATGCCATCTTCCGGTAGGGAAGTTAGCTCCTCGTTCACCACTTCAATGAGCGGATGCTGGTGCAACGTGGATGTAATCTCACCTGAAAATCCATCCCGGTCCACAGCAAGTGCTCCACCTGCGGGAACGGCATGTTTGTCTGCTGCTGACAATACAAGAGAATTAAGCATTCTCATTTCTTCTTTCAACACACCCACTGCATTACTCAATCCATTCGCACGCAGCGAGTTGCTACATACCAGTTCAGCAAATTTATCGGTATGATGCGCTGGCGTCTTCACCACAGGTCTCATCTCGTACAATTTTACGCGTACGCCGCGACTCGCAATCTGCCAGGCTGCTTCTGTTCCTGCCAGCCCCGCACCGATAACCGTTACTTGTTGTTCATTTGTCAAAATCATTTACCCCCACAAAACAATTTCATTATTCACTAAATTGGATTCGATTTTTAAACTATTCCCCTGATTCGTCATCCGGTTCATCCACTGGCTCCTGATGATCACATGAAGTACACTGCAATCGGGCTCCCTTTTTGTTCCGCTTCTCAATCATTAATGATCCGCAACTTGGACATGGCTTGGCTGAAGGTCTGTCCCATGAGACGAAGTCACATTCAGGATACTTGTCACAACCGTAGAAGATACGTCCCTTTTTGCTACGACGCTCAACAACATGGCCTTCCTTACATTTCGGACAAGTTACGCCAATGTCCTTAATAATCGGTTTGGTATTCCGGCAATCAGGAAAGCCAGAGCACGCAAGAAACTTGCCAAAACGTCCGAGTTTGTAAACCAGCGGTTTGCCGCACTTCTCACAGATCTCATCCGATACTTCATCTTCAATCTCAATTTCTTTCATTTCTTCTTCCGCAAACTCAAGCCGCTTCTCAAAAGATTCGTAGAATTCTGCGAGTACTTTGACCCAATCTTCCGAACCTTCTTCCACATGGTCAAGATCCCCTTCCATGTTGGCGGTAAATTCAACATTCAGGATTTCCGGGAAGAATTCTTCCATCTGTTCAATGACCAACTCACCTAACTCGGTCGGCATGAATTTCTTTTCCTCTATCGCAACATATCCGCGCTTCTGAATGGTCTCCAGCGTCGGCGCATATGTACTCGGACGTCCTATACCCAACTCTTCAAGCGTCTTAACCAGCCTTGCCTCCGTATACCGGGGTGGTGGCTGTGTAAAATGCTGTTTTGGCTCAATCTCCTGTTTCTCAAGCACATCTCCACTTTTCAGTGGAGGCAGCAGACGATCCTCATCGGTTGTACCATCGTCGTTTCCTTCAACATATACCTTCATGAAACCATGGAACCGCACTTTGGAGCCTGCAGCACGGAAAATCGTATCCCCCGCAGCAATATCAACAGAGAGTGTATCCAGGATTGCTGAAGACATCTGGCTCGCTACAAAACGTTCCCACACCAGTTTATACAACCGGAACTGATCGCGACTCATGAATGATTTGATGGAATCGGGATCACGCAAAATGGACGTTGGACGTATCGCTTCATGCGCATCCTGAGCATTGGTTGCCTTTTTGGAGTAATTCCGTGGTGTTTCCGGTGCAAATGGTTCCCCATACTTGCCAACGATATATTCCTTGGCTTCCTCTTGCGCAGATGCCGCAATTCGTGTGGAGTCCGTACGCATATACGTGATGAGACCTACTGTACCTTCTTTTCCAAGGTCTACACCTTCATATAGTTGTTGGGCGACCGACATCGTCTTGGAAGCTCTGAAATTCAATTTACGAGCTGCTTCCTGTTGCAAAGAACTCGTCGTAAACGGGGCGGAAGGATTACGGCTCCGTTCTTTCTCTTTAACTTCCTTGATCGTAAAGTCTGCACCTTCGATCTGTTTCAGAATCGCTTGCACTTCCGCTTCACTGCCCAGCTCTGTTTGGCCCCGTTCAATTTATGAAACTTGGCTTCAAACGGATTGCCGTCTGCTGTCAGTTTGGCGGTAATGCTCCAGTACTCTTCCGGCTCAAAATCATCAATTTCATTTTCACGATCCAGAATGATTTTAACAGCTACGGACTGAACCCGGCCGGCAGACAAACCTTTTTTAACTTTTTTCCATAATAACGGACTGATTTTATATCCAACAAGCCGATCCAGAATACGTCTTGCCTGCTGCGCGTTAACCAGGTCCATATTGATTTTGCGCGGCGTTTTGAACGCATCTTTGACTGCCTGTTTGGTAATTTCATTAAATACTACCCGGCAATCTGCCGTATCGTCCAATTCAAGCGCATGGGCCAAATGCCATGCAATAGCCTCGCCTTCGCGATCCGGGTCAGCTGCGAGATACACTTTTTTCACTTTCTTTCGTGCATCCTTCAGTTCTTTCAAAATTGAACCTTTGCCGCGGATCGTAATATATTTCGGATTAAAATCATTCTCCACCTCAACGCCGATCTGACTCTTTGGCAAATCGCGAACATGTCCCATCGAAGCTTTCACGATGAACTTGCTGCCTAAATATTTGCCTATCGTCTTCGCCTTTGAGGGCGACTCCACGATTACGAGTGCATCCGCCATAGGTTCATCCTCCTCTCAGTCATGAAACTGTCATATAACTGTTTCTGTATGCTTATGCATAGGTTAAATAACTTCAGCTAATTATATATTTCCACACGCTGCATAGGTAGCAGCATCGTCATACCCGTGCATATTTTGTGCCTGGTAATTGGCTAATCTGCTTTTTTATGATTAAAGATAACAGAACTGAATGCAAATGTCCAAAATCCCACCCTAGCTGTTCAACCAACTGATCCAGTGATTGCTCCTCCTGTTCCAACAGATAAATCACACGTTGTTCATCTGGAGAGAGCTTAACCTCGGCGAATATCCCTTGCCCGGCAGGCTCCGTTGTTTCAGTCGAACGTCCTCTATTGTAAGGAAGTTGATCTGCATTTGGCAAGCCCAAACGATACTCTTCCAATATATCTGCTGTGCAAGTGACCAATTTGGCACCTTGACGGATTAGATTGTGTGCCCCCGACTCTTTGGTGATGTAATGGGTCCAGGAACGGCGAATACATCCCTGCCTGCTTCAAGCGCGGCATCTGCTGTAATGAGTGAACCACTGCGAATATCAGCCTCAACAACCAATGTTCCCAGCGTCAGGCCGGCAATGATACGATTCCGTTCCGGAAATAGTCCCTGGCGTGCTCTCGTACCTGGTGGATATTCCGACAAAAGCAGACCTGTCTCCGCGATTCGTTCGGCAAGACTAGTATTTTCGGGTGGATATATGATCAATCCCTGTTCCGAATACAGCAATCGTTTTTCCCTTAGCACGTAATACGGCCTCATGACATACACTGTCAATACCGCGGGCAAGCCCGCTTACGATCGTCAGTCCTGCACTGCATAATTGTTCTGCCAGTTTCTCACCCACCTTGCGCCCATACACGGTCGGCATACGAGTTCCCACCATCGCAATTGAAGGGCTATGTAGCAAACTGACATCTCCTCGACCATACATTACCCAAGGAGGCTGAACGGTTTCCTTCATTAATATGGGATAATTCTGATCCAGATAAGTAATAACCTCTATCCCCTGATTGTAAACGTGTTCTCTTTTACGTTCAATCCAGACGTTATTAAATTGACCAGCCAAACGGGCTGCCTGATCTTTGCGCAAACCTGCCGCAGTCCAGTCACCTTCCTCATAATCCAAAAGATCAGACAATCGATGCTGTCCCTGAATTAGTTTCGAAATTGTTTTCTTGCCAATACCCTCCATCTCATGCAACCCAAACAAGATCCATCGTTCTTCCATACTTAAACCTCCCAGAGCGGGAAGAGAATCTTCCCTCATATTGTGTGTTATGTGATCACGGAATGCAAGCGTTTACGCAGATGAGAAGTCATTTCTCTCCTCTTTCCCGTAAATAAACGCAAAAAAGCAACCCTTCGCCCTGTTTGAGGACAAAAGGTTGCTTACCTTTTCCGTATACATAATAGTCGGTCTAGCAGAAATGGTTCATTTCCGAGCCGTTTCTTCTATTATAACGAAAAAGGATTAATGTGTCGTGCACAAATTCAAAATACCGCGCTCTTCAAGTACGCTCACCAAAGTCGAGCCCATCTCAGCAGGCGTTGGTGCCACTTTGATACCACAAGATTCCAGCTTCGCAATTTTCTCTTTGGCTGTACCTTTACCACCAGAGATGATAGCGCCAGCATGGCCCATCCGTTTGCCTGGAGGCGCTGTTACGCCACCGATAAAGCCAACAACCGGTTTGGTCATGTTTTCGCGTACCCAATCTGCAGCATCTTCTTCAGCTGTACCACCAATCTCACCAATCATGATTACGGCATGAGTCTGTGGATCTTCATTGAATCGTTTGAGGATATCAATGAACTCGGAACCTTTTACAGGGTCTCCCCCGATTCCTACAGCAGAAGATTGTCCAATACCACGCGTTGTCAGTTGATGAACAGCTTCATAGGTAAGTGTTCCACTACGGGAAACTACACCAACGTGTCCTGCCATGTGGATATAACCAGGCATGATACCGATTTTACATTCGCCAGGTGTAATGACACCTGGACAGTTCGGTCCGATCAGGACAGTATTTTTACCTTCCATGAAACGGTCAACCTTGACCATGTCAAGCACCGGAATACCTTCGGTAATACAGATGACGAGGTCCAGCTCTGCATCAACAGCTTCCATAATGGAATCTGCTGCAAATGCCGGAGGAACGTAAATGACGCTCGCTGTTGCGCCCGTAGCTTCCTTCGCTTCCTGCACCGTGTTGAACACTGGCAGGCTGGCTACTGTGCCGTCTTCCAGCGTGATATCCACATTCGTTCCGCCTTTACCCGGTGTAACTCCGCCTACCATCTGGGTTCCGTAGTCCAATGCGCCCTTCGTGTGGAACATTCCCGTTGAACCCGTAATGCCTTGCGTAATGACTTTTGTATTTTTATCGATCAAAATACTCACGTTGCTTCACATCCTTACGGTTATTTTTCAATTCCCGGACAGCTCCGGTACTAAGGAATGAACTTATTTTACGAGGGCAACAATTTTCTGTGCACCATCGGCCATGGAATCAGCAGGAACAATATTCAGGCCGGATTCACCCAGAATACGTTTGCCAAGCTCCACGTTAGTTCCTTCAAGACGAACAACCAGCGGTTTGGTCAGGCCAAGCTGCTTCGCGGCTTCAACAACACCATTGGCGATTACATCACAGCGCATGATGCCACCGAAAATGTTAACAAAGATCCCCGCTACTTTGGCATCGGACAAGATGATCTTGAATGCTTCAGTCACCTTCTCCGTTGTAGCACCGCCCCCAACGTCAAGGAAGTTGGCCGGGTCTCCACCGTAGTATTTGATGATGTCCATCGTTGCCATCGCAAGTCCCGCGCCATTGACCATACAGCCGATGTTGCCATCAAGTGCTATGTAGCTGAGGTCGTATTTGGAAGCTTCGATTTCTTTTCATCCTCTTCATCCAGGTCACGCAGTTCCAAAATGTCTTTGTGACGGAACAGGGCGTTGGAGTCAAAGTTCAATTTCGCATCTAGAGCGATAACGTTTCCATCTCCGGTAACAACGAGAGGATTGATCTCGGCAATAGAGCAGTCTTTTTCGACAAATGCAGTGTACAGCGCGAGCATGAACTTAACGGCTTTGTTCACCAGTTCATTCGGAATTTTAATGCTGTAAGCCAGTTTACGCGCCTGGAACACTTGCAATCCAATGGCAGGGTCAATAATTTCTTTGAAAATTTTCTCAGGTGTAGCTTCAGCTACTTCTTCAATCTCAGTACCGCCTTCTTCGGAAGCCATCATAACTACACGGCCAGTGGCACGGTCCACAACAACACCCACATAATACTCTTTGCGGATATCGCATCCTTCTTCAATCAGAAGACGTTTCACTTCTTTGCCTTCTGGTCCAGTCTGGTGTGTTACCAATACTTTACCCAGAATTTCGGAAGCATAGGCACGAACTTCGTCCGTACTCTTCGCCACTTTTACGCCGCCGGCTTTACCCCGGCCACCTGCGTGAATTTGCGCTTTAACAACAGTCACCGGACTGCCCAGTGCCTCTGCGGCCGCAACCGCTTCATCGACTGTATAAGCAACCTTTCCGTTTGGAACGGTAACTCCATACTGTTTCAGTACTTCTTTTCCTTGATATTCATGGATATTCATTCTCGAATCCTCCTATCAACATGACTGCAACAAGGCGGGTTGGTAGACTAACAAAAGACAAATGTTGACTATTTTCACTTAAACCCAATTCATTGTAACACGTTTTTAAAACGCTTTCCTTAAAAAATTAATGGTTAATAGACAGTATTTTGATATGAGTATGATCCCATATTGTGAATGCTTGGGTATATATGGAAAAAACCTCAGCTAAAAGCTAAGGTTTCCTTGGTGTAATCTACATTTTATTTTTTGGCTGCGTTGGTGTTGGTTTCGTGAACTTTCTCCAGCAACCCTTTGAACTGCCCCAGTAATGCTTCAAACTCTGCACTATTCAAACACGCGTCTCCCTGAATGGATGCAGGTATGGACAATGCCTTGTTCTGCAACTCCCGGCCTGAGTCGGTTAGTGTTATTAATACTTTTCTTTCATCCTGAGCCGAGCGTTCGCGATTAATAAGTCCTGCGGACTGCAGACGTTTGAGAAGTGGTGTCAATGTTCCTGAATCGAGATATAGTGCCTCCCCGATCTCTTTAACCGTACATTCTTCACGTTCCCACAACACCATCAAAACCAAATACTGGGAATATGTTACGCCAAGTACCTCCAGATAAGGCTGGTACATCTTCGTAATCTCACGTGAACAAGCATATATGGCAAAGCATAATTGGTTATCCAGCTTCAAACTGTCAGTCTGCATATGTCTTTCTCACCTGCCTATTGTGCATTCTATTCCTTATACAAAGGAATTATAAATCTATCTTATCACAAATTAGAAAAAAACAGAATAATTGAGCACAAATGATTTTACTATTCAATTTAATTATGTTAAATTAGATTGTGTAAAATGTAAATGGGAATAGATACATTTAATGATTTCCTTCCAGAAATAAAATTCAGGGATCAGGAATGATGATAAACACCATGATACGACCAGGTTGACTCCATGATTCCTTTTATATAAAATGCTTAGTAGAAGCTGAGGAAGCACCTTAATTCGTAGACTGGCCCGTATTATGCGGAGCCAAGAATCGAGTGAGGTGTTTCTTTGTCATGTACGGAAAATTACACAGTGCGTGTTTGTACGGAATTGATGGTGTTCTGATCGAGGTGGAAACCGATTTATCCAATGGTCTGCCCCAGACATCCATCATCGGCTTACCGGATTCAGCCATTCGTGAGGCTGTTGAACGTGTTCGTGCAGCGATTAAAAACTGCGGATATCAGTATCCTTTACAGCGGATCACCATCAATCTGGCCCCTGCTGATCTGCGCAAGGAAGGGTCTTCCTTTGATCTAGCCATTGCGATGGGTTTACTTATGACAAGCGGCCAGCTTGTACTTCCTCCCCAGGAACGGACACTCGTGGTTGGTGAACTGGCATTGGACGGTTCGGTCAGATCCGTGCCTGGCATTTTATCCATGGTGGATCTGGCCAAACGGCAAGGCTTTACGTCCGTTCTTCTGCCTTTGGATAACCTGGAGGAAGCCTCTCTGATTCGAGGTATTCAGGTGTTTGGCATTCGCCATTTGCAGGATATTGCTCCGAAAAATCCAGAGAAGACTGCAAGTTCAGTGGGGACAACAAATCATTCCAATGCAGGACCTGTCGTGTTGAAAAATTATGCCCACCTTGTTGCTCCTATAACAGTTCAAACGGACAAGATGGCGGATAACACGCCAAGGCAACCACCATTATTTACAGATGACTATAGTGATGTTCTGGGACAGCATCATGTAAAACGCGCGCTTATGATCGCTGCAGCAGGCATGCATAATATTCTGCTCGTTGGACCGCCAGGCACGGGCAAAACGATGTTAATCAAACGTTTGCCTTCCATCCTTCCGCCTTTGTCAGAAGATGAAGCGTTGGAAGTGACCAAAGTATTAAGTGCCGCAGGCAAATTGAAAGAAGCGCCTCAAGGTCTGATTGCAGACAGACCTTTTCGCTCCCCTCATCATACGATATCCACTTCCGGTCTGATTGGAGGGGTGGTATCCCGAAACCGGGTGAAGTGAGCCTAGCCCACAGGGGTATTTTGTTTCTGGATGAACTACCTGAATTCCAGCGCCAGGTGCTGGAGGTATTAAGGCAGCCGTTAGAGGATCGCACCGTGACAATTAGTCGGGCACGGGCTGCATTCACCTTTCCAGCACAGTTCATGCTTGCATGTTCCATGAATCCCTGTCCTTGCGGTTATTTATCCGCTCATTCGGAGGAACAGCGCTGCATTTGCAGTCCAGCCCGTGTTGCCGCGTACCGAGCCAAGATTTCAGGACCTTTGCTGGACCGCATTGATCTTCAGGTTGAGGTTCCTTCACCAGGCGAGTGGCGGAGGTCTGCGGCCTCGCCTTCCTCTGCAGAAATGCAGGCAAAAGTAATTCACGCTCATCAAATTCAAGCGACCCGTTATGCCCGAAGTTCCGTTCGCTGGAATAGTCAGCTTTCAGGCACGCTTTTGCGGCGAACGATCCATCTCCCCCAAGAGGCAGAGCAACTATTAGAGCAAACGCTGCAAACATTGAACCTGAGCATGCGTGCACATGATCGGATTATCAAGATGGCACAGACCATTGCCGACCTGGACCATGATGGTGAAATTGTGACAGCTCATGTAGCTGAAGCCATACAGTATCGTCAATTGGATCTTAATTTATTTTGAGCAACATATGAAGAAAAGGACTGCTTTACCTACTAAAAAACATCGACAGGCAATCATCAGCCTGTAAACTGAAGATTATGGTTAAGAGGGATGTTTCATGCAGGTTTTAATATACGGATATGCGGTAGTCCACATGACAAAAAAACGTACAAGTGCCTCTCTTGAAAAGAAAGGTACTTGTACGCCAATGAATATGAAACTGATAGGACATGTGTAGTCCTGTATGACCATCATTTATTATTCAAAAAGAGTCAGTTTGTCCTTCGCAGGTGTACGTTCTTTGGCAGAAGGGATCACGTCGGGGTATCCCATGTAAATCATGCCTATGATCTTCTCGCCCGCCTCTATTCCAAGAGGTTTGCGGAATTTGGGAGCGTACAAGAATGGCTTGGTTACCCAGAACGTACCGATATCTTCACTCCAGGCTGCAAGCATAAAGTTCTGAACCAATGCACTTACCGCAGCGAAGTCCTCGTCCCAAATGTTCTGTCTTGGATCTTCCTCCAAAACAACAAGCATAACGGCTGGGACTTGCATAATATTGGCTGAGAATTTATTGTCTTCACCCATTTCTGCGTCAATGGCTTCAGCCAGTTTCTTGCGCCCATTTCCGGTAAACAGCAAAAATCTCCAAGGTTCACGCAGTTTATGGTTAGGCGCCCAGACTGCGGTGTCCAGCAATTCTATAATCTGCTGTGTTGGAACAGCTTCTTTTTTAAATTTTTTCACCGTACGACGGTTTTGAATCGCTTCTCTAACTTCATTGGTTGTTTTCGTGGCTTTACCCATCGGCCGTACCTCCCTGATTATAATATGATTTGTAACCGCAACGAAGCCTTACGGTCTCGAGCAGCTCGTGTATGACAAATCAAAAGATTAAAACGCCAGATTACATCCTTGATTATACACCCTTCTGTTCAGGAGATTCAAAGGGAAGGCTTTACTGATAAGGCCGCAGCGCTAAAAATGAGAAAGACGCCCCCGAATTCTGATCCATTAATCGCGATCAACAAGTCGGAGCCGTCTATTTGAATCAGTAATCTTATATCATGACGAGATCAAGATTTCGTCAACGATCGAATCAGTATGCGCCTGCTCCTTCAAATGTACCTTTAACAAAATCCATTTTGTTGTACTTCTCCTGGTTACCTGCAACATCTGTACTGAAGTACTCTACCACCTTGACCTCGGGAGCATAAAACTTGACGGGTCCTTCATAGTTCTTCCATTCTCCCCCATTGATGCGATATTGCGTTGTTTTTACACCCGAACCTTTGACTTCGTCCGTTGCCTGGAGTCTGAATGTAAATCCCTTGATGTATGTCTTGTCGTTCACCGTATCTGTTATAGGCACCAGTCTGTACTTGGTTACAGGCGGCGTAATATCCGCATCCTTCTTAAGTACAATATCAACTGTATTTCGATCTCCTTGCACAAGCGTAACATTCAAGCTCGTTTTTAAATATCCCGCAGCTTCCCCTGTGATCGTTCTGACTCCCGTTGGCACACGCTTTATAACATAATTGCCCTGGGCATCTGTTGTTGCCAACACACCGGCGTTAACTTTAGCTCCACTTACTGGATTGCCCGTCTCGTCTACAACTTTTCCCCGCACGTGCGCAGCTTCTGTCAAAACAACATCTACGATTAAGGTTTTCCCAGCCTGCACATTCAAACGGTCCTGTTCATACAGCATATAATCGGCAGAATCGATCCAGATTGCAATGTTTGGATTGTAGTCGTAATCAATGCCCGTAACGGTGTACCTGCCTTGTTGGTCTGTCTTCACCGGACGATCCAGGGCACCTGTTACTTTGACAAGAGCATTCGGAACCGGTTTACCTGTGTGATCGGTTACAGACCCTACAATCGTAGAAGGTTCATATAGCTCGAAATTAACCAGAATCTGTTTCCCTTCTGACAAATAGTAGGTATTACGATGCCTGTCTGTCACGTAGCCCTCTGCTTCAATGATAAAACTAATTTCGGTATAATCCTGGACAGACTCAAGGATGGAATAACCTCCGTTGCCATCTGTCTTCACACTTTTAGTTGTCTCTTCCCCTTGATATCTAAGGGAATACTTAATGGTTGCATCCTGGATAGGAAACCCTTCAGGATCCGTAACTTTACCTGATACCTTTGCCTGTGAAGACGAATCGGCTGCATAAGAAACACTGGAATGAATGATTCCGAACAAAATAAAACATAAAGATAATGTACCTAGTCGAATGATCCAGTTGAACTTTGTCTTCATCTTCTCACTACACCTCACCATTTTTTTTACGGATCCAATATTTCTATTTAGCCTCTTTAGTTAACTGACTAAAAGCTCAAGCTTCCAGAATTCTCCGTCCCATACATATTGCCAGATCCCCTGTCCACCGTTCATGGTCTCACTGATATTGAGCACTTCCATCCGGGGACACTCCCATACTCGTTTTCCTGCGTTGTTCGAAATATTCCGAAGCTCGTTCATACATCCCACCAACCTCTCTATAAATTTCAACTTTTTTAGTTTATAAAAAATGATACATTTTGTATCTAACATTTTCTAAAATACAATAATTTTTATGGATGTCCGTATCCTCTGTTTTATCATTTCATAGTTAAATCAAAAAAAGCCGCAGTTCCTGTGTGATGAGGAACCGCGGCTTTAGTCTAGCAACTAATTACCAAAACTTAAATCGAGTGCAATGCTAAAACATAATTAAACATGTACTCGGAAATAACCTATCATTCATATCTAAACGATACATTTCGTATCTTAAAAATATTGCAATGTTTATTATTGTTTTTCTTAAAAAGCATTAACAATATGATTCACAGAGACCATCTCTCCTGCTTGATCAAGCATTACAGCAATGACATCAAAGCGGATCTGGCGTTCCGTCTCTCCCGTCATTTGCAAATAAACGGATGCCGTTGAGCGCACCTGCTGCATTTTACGCAGATCAACCGATTCCTGAGGTGTACCGTACCGAGCGGATCCACTTCTACTCCTGACTTCTACAAAGATAATCAGACCTTCGCAGGAAGCAATGATGTCAATCTCACCGCTACGGCAACGCCAGTTCTGTCTAATGATCCGATAATCGTGCTCTCGTAACCATTGACAGGCAGCCTCTTCACCTAATCGGCCCTTCTGTTGTCGTGTGAGCTTCAAACCCGGCTCCTGGCCTTGGCCCAATTTACGTTTTACCATGAATCATTTTCCTTACGTCCTGAGGCTAATCGATCTGCCCGGTAGACATACGTAAGGACCTCCGCGACCAGTTGATACAGTTCCGCTGGAATCTGTTCATCCAGATCCAGCTTGGAGAGCACCTCCACAAGTGCGGCATCCTCCTGAACCGCTACGCCGTTTTCTCTCGCTTTATCCAGAATCGCTTCTGCCACTTTGCCGCGCCCTTTGGCTACAACAACAGGCGCTTCGCTCTCTCCAGGGACATATTTCAGGGCAACTGCCTTTTTCGAGAGCAGGTCCGGTTGTTGTGTCGACTCATCTTTCATACCTTCAAGTCCACCCCTTTATATCGTTCGGGACTATAGTCGGAGGCCTTCATTTTTCGTTCCGAGGCCGGTTCCTGGCCCACAGGCCACGGTTCCGCCTTGAAGGTTAGCAGTTGATAACCCAATTTGTCCAATGCCTGATGGATGACCTCTCGTCCGCTCTCCAGGAGCGTTCCCATTCCTTCGCGATCATTTAATACACGCAGACTGACAATGTTATTCACCACATGTACATCTACCAGAGTAGGTCCAAGACTTTTCATGTCCAGATCGAACCACAGACGGCAGTTGGACGCATCCAACTCTCCACGTGCTCCACGACGTGACTGAATCTGGACAGACGCCGTTTCTTCCCCGTCCGGTCCAGTGATCGGAATAAACCAGTGCATCTGTGCAAAGGTTGCACTGCGATCTGTCGTCAGCAATAACTGCTGACCTGTCAGATATTGAATCGCCTGCCCGGCGGCATCCTTAAGTGCCGCCGGTGCACCTTCGCTGCTGGCAAGCTGCAGCAGCAAGCCCTTCAGCGTGTCCGCATTCGCCGGACTCGCCGCATCGCCCCCCACGCGCGGCTGCGCCGCCGCGCCGTGAACGGCCTGCTGCTCGTGCTCCGCACCGAGCAGCTTCAGCACGCGCCCCACCCACGGGTCCCCCTCGTGGGTGACAGGCGCGTGCACTGCCGCAGCGCCCGCAGGTGCTGCGGCATTACCACCAGCCGGCGGCGCATCAGCGCCGGCTGGCAATGGCTGCGGCACGCCTCCGCAGCCGCAGCCGCCTGGCCGCCCTGCGATGCAGGGGCGGCCTGCGCTGCCGCACCAGGCGGTGCCGGTGCGGCAGTGGACGCGCTGCGCAGAGCGTCCAGCAGCGCCAGCAGCTTGGGCGCCAGCTGCGCTGCCGTAGGCGCTGCTGGCGCCGCCTGGCCTGCTGCGGACGGCGTCCCTGCAGCAGCAGGCGTTTCAGCGCGGCCGTCAGTCCGACCGGCCGCACCCGCTTCAGGCTGGCCTGCATTTACACGGCCAGCCACAGATTCACCTGCCGCCCCCGGTGTACCTGGGCGGCTCCCACCCGTTTCACCCGCGTCAGTCCCGCGTGGGCTCTCTCCAGGTATTCCGGTTCCTGACGGAATACTCGTACCACCTTTGCCAGCCAATTCAACGTTGCTGGCAACGGCCTTCACCGCAGCTTCAGCATTTCCTGTGCCTCCACCCGTCTGTACGTTTCCTTTCACAGCAGTACCTGCTGCATCCTCCGCGCCACCGTCCGTCACGGCTGTAGCTCCTGCCAACGCCGCTTGTCCTTGTTGCGTCGACAAAGCAGGTGCTCCGGTTCCAGTTCCTGCTACCTGACGACCACTAGCTAATGCAGCCGACCCTTCTTCCATCTGCGCTGCATTTGACAATACAGCTACACCAGCTGTGACCGCTGGTTTCAACGTAGCAGACTGTTCTCCAATCAGTGCCGGTTTGCCAGTTGTTTGAGTCAGCATCGTTTCCAACTGATCAGCCAGCCCGCTTAACAACTGGTGCAGAGGGGGGCCAAACACCGTCTGATGTAATCCTTTTACCGTTTCCGCCGTAACCGGAAGACCACGTTGAAAAGCAATCCCCGTGGCCTGTACCCATTCTTCCACAGGAACCTGTGCGGGTTTGGAAGTCATCATATTCTGAACCATAGCCACATTATCTTTTGTGAGCGGCAAACCGCTACGCTGCATGGCAAGCAATAGTTCCCGGTTCCCCTTTGTATCCGGCAGTCCGACATCCTGAAGCAGGTTGTTCAAGGAAGCTTGTGGGAGCTCCGCAAGTGTACCCGACATTGGCTTCATTACCGTTATGCCATTTTCACCTGGAGGCTGCACCTGAAGCAATGTGGTCTCACCCGGACGGAGTGGGGTTTCCAGCTTGGCTCGCACCTGCACGCCTTGAATCTGCAGGACTGCATCGCCTCCGTCCTCGGATACACTCACTACAGAACCACGAACCACCTGACCTTCCTTTAATTCAAGCGGCTTGGCATTCCCGGGTTTACTATCTCCCAATAACCCCTTAATCACGGAACCGATATTCAATTCTCTCCCCTCCTTCCTTCAAATTTGTATTAAAACAACGATTGCTGCTCTCCAAGCAGATTGCCCAGGAAACTGCGCCGATGCATTGGGGTCGCCCCCAACGCCATAATTTGCTCCCGATGAACTTTTGTTGCATATCCTTTATGTATCGACAGACCATATTCCGGATATAATGCATCCCATTCTTCCTTACAAAGCCGATCTCGCGTTACCTTGGCAATGATGGAAGCCGCTGCAATGGATTGACTATTGGCATCCCCTTTGATGATGGACAGTTGAGGTATGTTCATATCCACCTTCTCGGCATCCACCAGCATATAATCAGGAGCTTCTCCCAATGCTTCAACAGCCCGTTTCATCGCGAGTCTCGCAGCCTGCTTGATGTTAAGCCGATCAATGGTCTCTGCATCCGCGTACCCGACACCTACCGCCAATGCCTTTTCCATAATGACTTCATACAGGGCATCACGTTTTTTCTCCGTCAATTTCTTGGAGTCATTCACACCTTCGAGAATGAGGTCCTTCGGTAAAATAACCGCCGCTGCCACTACATCCCCAAACAAACATCCCCGTCCTACCTCATCAATACCAGCAATACGTTCAAATCCACTGTCCCAATACTCCCGCTCGTAGAGCAACAGGTCCCGTGGTTCACTGACTTCTTTTTTCTTCTTGGTCCAATCGGGGTATCCAGTAGATTCAACCCGAGTTCTTCATTTTTTTCAACCATAATGCTCATCTCCCCTACCCATGCTTTTTTAGGCATGCGTATCACTTACAACTTTGTATAATATAGACGTAGATTCTCTGTCTTTGTTCTGTACAACCTGTCACTTTCAGCAAAACTTTTCCATGAGGTTTACAATAATAAAAGATAGTGATGTCTTCATTTATCGGTATTTGATGGTTTAAATTGAATATATCAGACCTCGTCTAATCTAAAATTGCACCACCATTCATCATAGCACGATTCAGATGCACCTGATATACAGGTCTGGCAATTCCATAAAGCGCACTCTTCTTCAATCCTCTTCCATTTTTATCGTTCTGAATGTAAATCCAGCTTCAATTCGGCTTTTTATGCACAAAAAACGACCGCTCCCGGTAATCCGGTAACGGCCGCTTCTTTCGGCACTTGTATATATGAAATGAACAGATAAAGATAATGATCTTCATCGTGTAGAGTCCATTTTTTTAATAGGGAGCTTCCATGGAGAAACGTCCCAATTTACCCGCTCGCAACTCACGCAAAAATGCCCGCGATGCCTTTTCCAGATCAATGCGTCCACCGCTTACAATACAACCACGGATCCGGCCGACTTGTTCCATAATCGCAATAACACTGTCGGAATCATCTGCATCCTTGGAGAACTCCTGAAGCCCGTATCTCTCTTCCAGAGCGTCCCAGTAATAACGCATCAGGTAACTGATTCCGAAAAAGGCGATATCCTCTGCATTCAGGATTTCCTCTTTGATTGCACCTGTTACGGCAAGACGATAACCTACATTTTGATCTTCAAACTTGGGCCAAAGAATACCCGGAGTATCCAATAGCTCCATTTCTTTGCCTACCTTAATCCACTGTTGCCCCTTCGTCACACCAGGACGATCTCCTGTCAACGCAATACTCCGTCCAGCCAGTCGGTTAATCAGTGTTGATTTACCCACGTTTGGAATACCCACAATTAATCCACGAACCGCACGAGGGTTAATTCCTTTGGCCAGTTGACGATCAATTTTTTCTTTCAGAAGAAGCTTCGCCTGTGCCGGAATGTCTTTAACATTGGTACCTGTCGAGGCATCCACAGGGAAGGCGGTAATTCCTTCTTTTTTGAAATATTCAATCCATTCTTGCGTCACTTTGGCATCTGCCAAATCCGACTTGTTCAACAAAATCATGCGGGGTTTATCCAGCAATATTTCGTCAATCATCGGATTACGGCTGGAGACAGGCAGACGGGCATCCAACAGTTCGATGACCACGTCGATGAGCTTTAACTTATCCTGAATCTGGCGTCTGGCTCGAGTCATATGACCTGGAAACCATTGTATCGTCACCTTGTCTTCACCTCATTATTTACTTCAATTTCAGTGGTTAATCCATTTAATCTCACCGATCGGCCAGAAAATAACATCTGCACGACCAATAATATCTTCTAATGAAACATAACCGATCATACGGCTATCTGTACTATTTGGACGGTTGTCTCCCATAACAAACACATGACCTGCAGGCACTTTGCCATCAGGGAACTGCTCATTCGGGAAATCCTTCACGTTATAGGTGCCACCATTGGCTTCAGCTGCATCAATGGCTCCTTGAATATACGTTTCATCAACCTTTTTGCCGTTAACCGTTACGGTATCGCCGTGAACCTCAACCGTATCACCTTCGACAGCAATAACACGTTTAATGAAATCTCGACCTTCGGATGGTACGTGGAAGACGATAACTTCACCGCGCTTCGGTTCTCGGATATCATACAGAATTTCGTTGACGATCACACGTTCACCCGTTTCAAAATTCGGTTGCATGGACGGTCCATCCACAACAAACGGTTTGAAGAGCAACCACCGAATTAGAATGACGAGGACTAATGCGATAACAATGGCTTTAAGCCATTCGACAATTTCATTTTTGGCTTTTTTGGATCGACTGTCTTTCTCTTCGGTAGAATTGCCCCGGTCATGTTGAACTTCTTGTTCCATTCAAGATCTTCCTCTCTTCACAGTACATGTTTATAGCAGTACACACATCCAGCATTTTGTATCGTTCCAATAACACAAGGGATGAATACAAAACATTCACATCAGTTATGTAATCTTACAGCAAGCATTACAATACATTTAAACCACAATTCAAATGTTTCAAATAACTGATTTTACAAGCCTCCCGACTTTTCCCCGCATGTGTTGCCATATCATTTTACTCGGAAGTGTACCTCCGGTTCAACTTTTCCCGGACAAAAACGAAAAGGGCTTGTCTCCAAGCCCTTCCCGGTATCCGTTATATTAACGAATTTCTTTAATTCTCGCTGCTTTACCGCGTAGTTCACGAAGATAATAAAGCTTCGCACGACGCACTTTACCACGGCGAGCCACTTCGATTCTATCGATTTTAGGGGAATGAAGCGGGAAAGCTCTTTCCACACCTACACCGTAAGAAATTTTACGAACTGTAAAAGTCTCACTAATTCCACCACCACGGCGTTTAATCACAACACCTTCGAACAATTGGATACGCTCACGAGTTCCCTCGATTACCTTAACGTGCACTTTCAAAGTGTCACCAGGACGAAAACTCGGAATATCTTTGCGAAGTTGTTCTTGTGTAATCGCTTGAACGATATTCATCTATGACTCCCTCCTTCCGTACAGGCGTTCATACTTCTTCCAGAGATCACCTTGTCTCCTTCATTATCCATAGAGGACCGCCGTATTCCACATAACAGACTTATTGTATCACGCAGCATATCAAAACACAAGAGAAATTATACAAATGCCTATTGCTCCATCCGCAGCGCTGAAACTAAGTACGATGCGAATCGTTGATCAGCACTCTCATCTGCATGTCAACCTGATACTGGATAAGATACTGTAACCTCCCGTGTTGAGATATCGTCTATGATATAACTTAATGACCACTTTAAAGGAGAACTCTAAGACTCATGAAATATTGGAAAAGATCACGCTTTCTGTACTAGCCATGCTCATATGCTCCATTACATTGTATGCCTATGCCGTAACCCATCCTACAAATGCCATGTCACACAAAGCCTGTACCTCCTGGGACATCGTTAAACGCAAAGCGTTCCAGCTGTCACACACTGACTACACCAGTCAAAATGCACTGGATCGTTCCACCTTCAAGATAGAAACAGGTACGGCTACAGAAGTTCCTGTACTCATGTATCATTACATAGAGCCCGAACTGAACGATCACCAGACAGATAACAAATCCATCATTAGTCTGGAGGATTTCAAGCAAAACATGAAATACCTGCACGACGAAGGCTACCACACGATTACGTTGGATCAGCTTGAACAGTATGTAAACGGGAAGCTCTCCCTGCCAATGAAGTCCATTGTAATTACCTTTGATGATGGATACCAGAACAATTATACGTTAGCTTACCCTGTGCTTCAAAAATATAATTTCCATGCTTCATTGTTTGTCATTGGTAGTAAAATTCAAGATCAACCTTCAGAATCTCGCCCCGCCATTGACAGTTTCATCTCCAAACCAGAGATGCAGGCGGCAACTGATGTATTTGAATTCAACAGCCATACTTATAATCTGCATCATAAGGGATTTATGCGCTGTGGTAACAGCGTCCCAGTTGGTCTGGACACCCGTCTTCTGGATGAGGATATCCAGCAAATGAAGCAAACCGGAATAGACACACCTTATCTGGCTTACCCTTTTGGTTATACCAGCACACAGATGATCTACAAGTTACAGCAACATGGATATCGCATGGCTTTTACGGTAAAGCCCGGATTTGTTCATCCTGGAGATGATCTTATGAAACTGCCTCGTTTGACGGTCACGACAGGCACTGACTTGGCAACCTTACTCCAACCCGAATCCAGTCTGCATAATGAATTACCTTCATTAGAGGATACCCAGTAAAACCTAGCGTTTAACTTCACCGCCTGGATACAGAGTCGAGCTATACAGCCTTTTGAGCTGTGGCTGGGCTCTTTTGGCATCGGTTAATGATAATATCATCGGAGAGCTGGCGTAAACCACCGCTTCTTGTGCGTCATAGATGACGATCTGTTCTTGCCCAGTCTGAACCAGATCTGCATGTACCGCATATCCTTCTTTGCGAAATTCAGCAACCGTTCTCATATTACCATCCACCAAAGATGGCAAAACACCATCACCTCGACGATAAGCCAAAATATAATCGAGTCCACCTTCATCCCAGTTCGCAACAGGCTCTATAATGGTTAACCAGCCACGAGTCGTGCGATTTTCTTTCCATATTTCTTGCCCAGCGTTATCCAGCATGAACATTCCATCCTTGCCATGCTCATCCCCCCGGATAATGCGGTCCAAGCCTGCAATCTGTAAACCTTCCATTTCAGCACAAAAATGGCCCAGCGCAATATGCTGTGATTCAATCGAATCTTCATAACGCCATTTCTCATTACCGTAGCGGTCCATCATAACCGTGACACTGCCACCGATAACAACCTCAACTTCCCCATCACCGTCAACGTCTCCGAACCATATGCAATCGGCATGATCATCGAGATTATGACAAGACCATAATATTGTCCCATCGTGATCCAGCATGTCATATCCAGCCATCACTTCATCCATATCGTCTCCATCGATATCATATACCCATGGAAAATGTCCTGGATTCCCCTCATGCTTCCATAACAAATTGAAATCATGGTCCAATGCCCATAACGTCTTATAGCGATCTTTCAATAATAATGTCCATTTTATGCTGTTTACCCGTCAGGTTGGCGAGAATAATGCAGTCATGTGCTTCATCATCTGGCAGATCATGTGTTTCTTTGATCTCTCCACTCTGGCCATCCAACACGAAAAATTGTTTGTCCATGACACACAATATCTCATTATTCCCATCTCCATCCCAATCTGCAATCTGAGCGGGATAGTCTGAGCCCAGACCACCTGCATCGGGATCAGGAGTACCCACCTGCCATAGTAATGTTCCCTCCAGATCAAACGCAGTCAAACAACACACCTGATGCGGAACGTACCGATCGTCTATACCTCCATCTGCCTGTACCAACAACATCTCCAGTCTGCCGTCTCCATTGAGATCTCCCAAAAGCATTTTGCAGCGTTCCCCCGCTTGGCTAATATCGATTCTGGCGATTTCATAAGGTTGGTTGCTCATCATCTTCTTCCTCCTCAGCGTAGATTAACATTCCCTAACAACTGAGTTCACCATAAAGAAAACCCCTGTTTTTTACAACCCTATGATGTGGTCAAGCAAAAATGTTCAAATCTGCAAAAAAGTGTTCACGTTCCTTCTGTCTATAATTGAACGAAAATATAAAAAGACCGGCCTTGGTATACAAAGGCTAGTCTTTGATCAGTGTAAATGGAAGCTATATTTAATCTAATTCATCGTTTACAATTCCACTATTTTGTCTTCTCTTCATTCTCTAAACGAACCTTTTTGAGCCAAATTCGTTCTTTGTCTGTCAAGTCGGCCGTCTCCAACATCTCCGGTCTGCGCTCCAACGTACGAAGCAATGACTGCTCTCTGCGCCACGCCTCGATGTTCAGATGGTGTCCTGACAACAGCATATCCGGTACTTTCATGCCCCTAAACTCGGGTGGACGTGTGTAGTGTGGATATTCGAGAAGTCCAGTACTGAATGAATCCGTTACGGCGCTTGTCTCATTTCCAAGCACACCTGGGATCAGACGTACGATGCTGTCGATGGCAACCATAGCAGGTAACTCCCCACCCGTGAGTACGTAATCACCAATGGATAGTTCATCCGTCACGAGAAATTCGCGAATTCGCTCATCGTAACCTTCATAATGTCCGCATATAAAAATCAGATGATCTTCCTGTACCAGTTCTTCTGCTTTTTTCTGTGTAAACGTCTCACCTTGCGGACACATTAGAATGATACGCGGAGGTTTCATCGTTGCCGCAGCTTCTCCGCGTTGCTCCAGAACATCCTCTACAGCAGCAAAGATTGGATCTGGTTTCAGCACCATGCCCCCACCCCCACCGTAAGGAGCATCATCTACTGTATTATGTTTATTGGTCGCATAATTACGGAAGTTGGTTGCACCGAGGGATACCAGACCCTTCGTTTGAGCTTTGCCCAGAATGCTTGCTCCGAACACACCGTCAAACATCTCAGGGAATAGCGTTAATACATCCACTTTCATGTTACAGCAGCCCTTCCATCAGGTGAATCTTCACTTGCTTCTGTTCAATGTCCACATCAAGCACGACATCATCAATAACAGGAATCAGCACTTCTTTGCCTGCTGGCGTTTTGACAACCCATACATCATTGGCACCGGAGTCAGTATTTCAGAGATCGTTCCGAGCGTTTCACCCTCTTCCGTGATGACAGAACACCCAACGATTTGATGGAAGTAGTATTCACCTTCCTCCAGTTCAGCCAGATTCTCTTTAACACTTTAGCCATGCCGCCCTTAAACTTCTCTACTTCATTAATATTGCCATACTCTTTCAGACGAAGAATATACATATTTTTATGCAATCGTGCAGATTCCACATTAACCATCACTGGATGGTTATCTGGTGTAAAGAAAAACAACTCCGCATTTTTCGCAAAACGTACTTCCGGGAAATCGGTTAAAGGCATAATTTTCACCTCACCGCGAATGCCATGCGTATTAACGATTTTACCTACATTCATAAACTCTGCCATATTTCCTCCTACGAAATTAAATCAAATTAAACAGATACTTCGACTCTCGTACGATCGTTCCGTTGACGGTTCGTTCTTTCGATCGCTGTTACCCCCTCATTTTTCGAACTGAATTTAAAAGGTGAAAATGAGGTGATAAAGGCGAGCGCTGACGCTTCTCCAGAATCGATTCCGTCCCCTACACTACTCCGAAGTCACTCATACCCAAAAATATTTTAATCCAATATCTAATCTAACATATTAAGTTTCAGCATGCACGAAAAGGGGCTAGGACATGCATCCTAACCCCCTTTCGTATATCTTTAAGATATGATATCAACGGTAACCCGTTTATCCATCTTAACTGCTGCTGATGTGACGACTGTACGAAGTGATTTCGCGATTCGTCCCTGTTTACCAATAACCTTCCCGACATCGTCAGGATGAACGGTTAATTCATAAACGACAAGCCGGTCTTTCTCAACCGTCCGAACCGCCACATCTTCCGGATGATCGACTAAAGCCTTAGCAATTATGCTTACTAATTCTTCCATAGATGACCCTCCGAATCAGCACTTTATTTAGATAATTTAGACTCGTGGAACTTCTTCATCACGCCCGCTTTGCTAAGCAAGTTGCGGACAGTGTCAGATGCTTGTGCACCGTTTTGAAGCCATTGCAATGCTTTATCTTCATCGATCTTAACAACAGCCGGTTGTTCAACCGGGTTGTAGTAACCGATCTCCTCGATAAAACGACCGTCACGTGGGGAACGGGAATCCGATACCACTACGCGGTAGAAAGGAGCTTTGTGAGCACCCATACGTTTCAGACGAATACGAACTGCCATTTGAAAATTCACCTCCTTCAATGAAATCTGTATATGATCCAGCTTCGCTTAAATCAACGGAAAGGAAACTTCATTCCTTTGCTCATGCCTTTAAGCTGCTTCATCGCTTTATTTTTACCGCCTTTAGGTCCCATCATATCCGAGAACTGTTTCATCATGCGGCGCATCTCATCAAATTGCTTGATCAGACGATTTACTTCAGCCAGAGATGTTCCGCTTCCGGTAGCAATACGCTTCCGACGGCTATGGTTGATCAAGTCCGGATTGCGTTTCTCTTCGGTCGTCATTGAGTATACGATCGCTTCGATCCGGCCCATCTGTTTATCATCAACCTTCAGGTCCTTGGCTTGTTTCATCTTGCCCATGCCGGGAATCATATCCATGATCTGATCGATGGGTCCCAGCTTTTTCACTTGATCCATCTGCTCCAGGAAATCTTCAAACGTAAATTCTGCATTACGCATCTTCCGTTCCATTTCCTTGGCTTTATCGGTATCAATGTTTAATTGTGCTTTCTCTATCAGAGATAACATGTCACCCATACCGAGAATCCGTGAAGCCATACGTTCCGGGTGAAACGGCTCCAACGCATCAAGTTTCTCTCCAAGGGAAGCAAACTTGATTGGACAACCCGTAACTGCTTTGACAGAAAGCGCAGCACCACCACGAGTATCGCCGTCCAGCTTCGTCAGAACAACCCCGGTCAGATTAAGCTGCTGGTTAAAGTGTTCTGCTACGTTAACCGCGTCCTGACCTGTCATGCTGTCTACCACAAGCAGTACTTCATCCGGATTCACTACGCTGTGAATCTGGCGAAGCTCTTCCATCAGCTCTTCATCAACATGCAGACGTCCAGCTGTATCGATAATCACATAGTCATTGCCATTATCTTTGGCATGTTGGAGACCTTGACGTGCGATCTCCACAGGGCTTGTCTGATCTCCCAGTGTGAATACCGGCGCTTTGATCTGCTCACCGAGTACTTGCAACTGTTTGATCGCTGCCGGACGATAAATATCTCCTGCAACAAGCAATGGTCTGCTGTTTTGCTTTTGCAGCATTTTAGCCAGTTTACCCGATGTGGTTGTTTTACCAGCACCCTGCAAACCAACCATCATCAGCACCGTAGGCGGTTTGTTTGCTTTAGCCAGTTTTGCTTGGCTTCCACCCATCAAATCCGTTAGTTCCTTGTTAACGATGTCGATGATGACCATTCCTGGCGTGAAGCTCTCCATCACTTCTTTGCCAACAGCCTTCTCTTTCACCTTGGCGATGAATTCCTTGACCACTTTGAAGTTTACATCCGCTTCGAGCAATGCCAGACGTACCTCGCGCATAGCCTCGGCTACATCTTCATCAGACACCTTGCCTTTGCCGCGCAGCTTGCTGAACACATTCTGTAATCGGGTCGTTAATCCTTCAAATGCCATGATCCCACCTCCTTAAGCTTTAATACTGTTTTTAAGACCGACACGTTCCGCTCAGCCGTAATGATTCTCTCATTCGCTGAGCTGAGCAACGATATCGTGTATTTGTTTGTTGTTATCAACGGAGACGCCTGCGCGTTCCAATGCATTTTGCAAATCTTCAAGATTGCGATTACGCCGTTCATGCTTTTCCAGCAAGCCCAGCTTGCTTTCGTAATTTTCCAGCACTTGTTCGGCACGCTTGATATGCTCGTATACCGCCTGGCGGCTGATCTCAAACTCGGCTGCAATTTCACCAAGTGAAAAATCGTCATGAAAGTAATACTTTAGAAAAGTCTGCTGTTTCTCGGTGAGTAACAATTCATAAAAAGCAAACAGCAAGTTAATCCGGTTGGTCTTCTCAAGCCGGTTTTCTTGACTCACATCGGGGCACTCCCTTCGTCAAGGAAAAACACTTTACACTCTTACAACGTTCCTAATAATACCTAAAACAAATCAGGTTGTCAAGCAAAAATACTTGTCACAATGAAATCAGCACTGATGAGATGTTATTTTGATGATTAACACGTGCTTTATGCCGTTTTCTCACAGTATGCAGATTCGATCTCTACCTCTGCGTTCGCCCCTATGTAGAAGAAAAACGAATGCGTCCCAGTCCGTGGAGAGGCATCCGTTTATGGCTTTCTAGCGAAGTGGTGTCAGGTACAGCAGTACCATAAAGAAATGAAGAATACTGCCTGCCAACACAAAGAGATGCCAAATCGCATGGTGGTAAGGAAATGCACGCCATACATAAAAGAGCGTCCCCAGTGTATACATCAGGCCTCCAGCGACCAGCAATACAATTCCGCCTGTAGGAATGGCAGACATGAGCGGCTGCCAGGCAATAACGATGAGCCAGCCCATCGCAATATAGAAAATCGTGGACATGAATAGAAACCTTTTCGTAAAAAACGCCTTAAAAATCACACCGAATAATGCGATTCCCCAGATTATACCGAACAGGGTCCATCCAAGTGTACCGCGAACAGCAATAAACAATAACGGAGTGTACGATCCGGCAATAAACAAATAAATGGAAGAATGGTCGAAAATCTCAAATAAATCTTTCACTTTTCCATCTTTCCATGCATGCACGAGTGTAGAGCTCGTATAGAGCAGCAGCATGGTAACCCCGTAGATCGTGAAACTGACCACATGCCAGGCCGTGCCTTTCATGCTTGAAAATACAATCAATATCACCAGTGCAGCGACACTGAGTGCAGCGCCGATTCCATGTGTCACAGCATTGGCGACTTCTTCACGGCGAGAATAGGTATACGTATTGGCCATTTTCAACCGTCCTTTCTAACCCTTTAGCATTGCCTGCTTTATTCCCATTATACACGTATTGCCAGTGACATTACACGTGACACTTATCACGTCTATCACTGGCAATTACGGTAAACGTTATTCATTTATCTTCATAATATCTAGGAATTGGCTTCCTCTTCTTCCACACTTTCAGCTGGCTGTTCCTGAATCAATCCCGCAAACAAGGCATGCACGAATTGCTCTGAATCAAATTGTTGCAGATCATCGATCTTCTCACCCAGTCCCACGAGTTTCACTGGCAAGTCCAGCTCCTGACGGATCGCAACAACGATCCCCCTTTGGCTGTTCCATCCAGTTTCGTTAGTACGAGGCCAGTTACGCCGCTTTTCTCACCGAAAAGTTTAGCCTGATTCAAGGCATTTTGACCTGTTGTTGCATCCAGTACCATCAAGACTTCATGTGGAGCTTCCGGAATCTCACGCTGAATGACACGATAGATCTTGTTAAGCTCGTCCATCAGGTTTGATTTGTTTTGCAGACGACCTGCCGTATCACAGAGTAAAACATCCGCACCGCGTTGTTTTGCTGCCTGCACCGCATCATACATAACGGCTGCTGGATCAGAACCGGATTGCTGTTTGATCACATCGACACCGGCACGTTGTCCCCATACTTCCAGCTGTTCGATGGCTCCGGCACGGAACGTGTCTCCAGCTGCCATGATGACTTTTTTACCTTGTTGTTTAAATCGATGTGCGAGCTTGCCAATCGTTGTTGTTTTACCAACACCGTTAACGCCAACGAACAAAATGACGGTAATGCCATTCGGATTCATTTTCAGTTCATTGTTCTGTTCACCGCGCAGAAGATCCGTCAGTTTCTCGGACAATACAGGCTGCAACTCAGCAGCATCCTCAATTTTGCGTTTTTTCACCTCAGCGCGCAGGTCTTCAACCAGATTCATGACCGTATTTACGCCAACGTCTGCTCCGATCAAAATCTCTTCAAGCTCTTCGTAGAACTCTTCATCGATTTTTTTGCGTCGGATGACGAGATCCGACACTTTTTCCACTAACCCTTTACGTGTCTTTTCCAATCCATCCTTGAACTGTTTGGTGACCGACTCCGTTTTGCTTGCAATGCTGTCTCTCAGCTTTTTAAAAAACTCATAAAGCCCCTCCATCGTGTACATAATCTAAGCGCATTTGCAACAATGCTCAATCTGAATGAATTTCAATAACTACAATGAGTTCATTTGTCTCGCAGGTCTTGCAGGTTTGGATCGGATCAGGCAATTACGGCTTCCTCATCATCCAGTTTAACCGAAACGAGCTTGGATACTCCGCCCTCTTCCATCGTAACACCGTACAGCACATCCGCCTCTTCCATTGTACCTTTGCGATGAGTAACTACGATGAACTGTGTCTGTTCGGAGAATTCACGCAAGTACTGGGCAAAACGTACCACGTTAGCTTCGTCCAGCGCCGCCTCTACTTCATCCAGTACGCAGAATGGTACAGGTTTGACATGCAAAATAGCAAATAACAATGCCATCGCGGTCAAAGCCCGCTCCCCGCCGGATAGAAGTTGCAAGTTTTGCAGTTTCTTGCCTGGTGGCTGAGCCACAATATCTATCCCTGTTTCAAGCAAGCGCTCCGGGTCCATCAGAACAAGGTCAGCACGTCCCCCTCCAAACAGCTTCGTAAACACGGTGCCGAACTCACGGCGGATTGCATCAAACGTGATCTTGAACCGCTTCGCCATCTCGTCTTCCATTTCCCGGATCACCTGATACAACGTTGTTTTGGCTTCCACCAGGTCATTTTTTTGCTCACTTAGGAACTCATATCGCTCATTGACTCGCTGGAACTCCTCAATCGCTCCCAAGTTGACATCACCCAGGGCGGATATACTGCGCTTGAGCTTCTGTACCTCTGCCTGTGTATGCTCTACATCGTCCGGCACAGGATAACGCTCTTTGGCCAGTTCATAGCCCAGCTCGTATTCATCCGTAAGCTTTCGCAATATATTTTCCAGTTCAACATCCAACCGGTTGACGGAAATTTCCGTCTGTCGCATCTGCTCTTCCACAGCTTTCAACTGCGTGCGCTGTTCCTTCGTTTCGCTCTCGGCAAGTTCAAGCTTTTTGGACAACTCGCTTCGGGAAGCACGTTTGAAGTCCAGCTCCTGGGAGGCTTCCGCTTTCTTCAGCCTGTACTCGTTCAGATCTTCAATCTGCTTGACACTCTCAGTCTGTGTTTTCTTGAGATCTGCTTCCATTGAAGCTAGCAAGGTGCGATTTTGACACAGATCTTTGACCAGCGACTCTACTTCCCGCTCCAGACGTCGCAGTTGTTCCCCATTGGAGAATCGCTCCTGATCAAGCTTGCCTTCGCGTACTTTCAATTCGGTGAGTTGGCTCTGCAATTCTTCCTTCGCGGATTCGTTGGCTTTGCGAGCAAACTCAGCTGCATGAATGGCGCGATGAGTCGCTTTTTCTTCCTCTTCAAGCTGCTCCAGCTTCTTCTCAGCAACGATGCGTGCCGCATCCAGCTCTTTAATCTCTTCGGTGAACCCGCTCTTCTCCTGCCCGGCCACGGCAACCTGTTCAAGCACGTGACGAAGCTCATGCTCTACCTGCTTCATTTCCATGGAAGCCTGCTGTTCCGCATTTCGGGTATCGTCACCGGACTGACGAAGTTCATCCAGTTTGTCCTGACACTGCTCCAGTTGAACTTTTACATCATCCACACTGCGATGCAGTTTCACAATCTGATTTTCGGTATCCAAAATATCCTGGTCCAGCTGGTCAAGCTGCCGTTTCCGGCTGAGCAGACTCCCGTTTTTCTTGTGCTGGCTACCACCTGTCATGGAACCACCAGCATTGACCACGTCACCTTCGAGTGTCACAACCCGGAAACGATACTGGCAGCGAGCTGCAATTTTATTGGCGACCTCCAGCGTTTCGGCAATAATAACATTACCTAACAGACTGCCAATGATCGCAGCATACTTGGAATCGAATTGTACGAGATCAGCACCAATCCCGACAAAGCCCTCCATGCCTTCGATCATGGAACGTTCAGCCGCACCAATGGCACGAGGACGAATGACATCCAGCGGCAGAAACGTTGCACGTCCCAACTGGCGTTGCTTCAGGAACGCAATGGCCTGTCTGGAAACTGATTCATTTTCCATGACCACATGTTGCAAGGATGCCCCCATTGCTGTCTCTACTGCAAGTTCGATCTTCTCGGGAACTTTGACGAGTTCAGCGACAGCTCCATGAACACCGCTCAGCGTACCTTTGCGTGAAGCCTTAAGGACCTCCTTGACACCCAGCATGAATCCGTCAAAATCATCCTGCATCTCTTTCATCGTATCACGGCGGGAGACTTGGGCTTCACGCTTCTGTTCCCATTTACGGACCGTGCCCCGACTTTCTTCGAGCAGCTTCTGCAGCGACTGAAGTCGTTCACTTTCCGTAATATAACCACCACGCAGATCACTGATTTCTTTGCCCAAACGAGCCACTTTTTTCTCAATGTCCGCTTTGCGACTTTCCAATGTCTCTTTCTGATCTTCCCATTTGCCTGATTCTTCAGTTGCACGATTCATTCTGCGCTCCAGCGTTTCTTTCTGCTGATCCACATAACGAATTTCATTGCGTGTCTGAGCCATCTGATTCATCAGTTCGAGCAAGTTGCCTTTGAGGCTTTCCTCCTGCTGCTGACTAATGCCGCCTGTGACACCGATGAGTTTGGCTTCTTCCTGGGACAACTGGTTTCGAACCTCATCCAGCTCATGCTCAAGTTTGCCAAACTTTTCACGCAGTGCAAGCAGCTCGGTTTCCCGTTCGCGATGTCTCTCTTCACTGGCGGCAAGCGTTACTTTGAGCTGTTCCTGATTCGTTTGCAGATGATGCGAGCGCTCCTTGAGCAGTTCTCCAAGCCCTTCACTTTTCTCCGTCGCTTCACTGAATTGCAATAAGGCGGATTGCAGTTGCTCTGTCTCTGTTTCCAGGATACGCAGCGCGTTCCGATCATTCTCCAGCTTCGCATCATGCGTAGAGACAATCGCTGCCAGTCCAACCTCTTCCTGTTTTAGCGATTGCAACCTTTCGTTGGCCTTACTCCAGGATGCATGAATCTGTTCAATCTGGTACACATACATGGAAATTTCCTGCGATTTGAGCTGAGAACGAAGTTCTTTATAGTGAATGGCTTTCTCCGATTGTTCCTTTAACGGTCCAATCTGATCTTCCAGTTCGGTCACCAGATCATGAATACGCAGCAAATTCTGTTCTGTCTCATCCAGCTTGCGCGTAGCATCCCGTTTGCGGGATTTATATTTAACGATACCTGAAGCTTCTTCAAAGATGCCCCTGCGATCCTCTGAACGGGTACTCAGAATCTCTTCAATTCGTCCCTGTCCAATAATCGAATAGGCTTCCTTACCGATACCCGTATCCATAAACAACTCCGTGATATCCTTCAGGCGACAAGATTGCTTGTTAATAAAATATTCACTATCTCCGCTGCGATGTACACGACGAGTCACCGTCACTTCACCGAAATCCAATGCAAGTGCGTGATCCTCGTTATCAAGCGTTAGCGACACTTCGCCAAAATTAACGGCCTTCCGTGCGTCACTGCCTGCAAAAATGATATCTTCCATCTTGCCACCACGCAGCGACTTGGCACTTTGTTCCCCCAGAACCCATCGGATTCCGTCCGATATATTACTCTTGCCACTTCCGTTCGGACCTACAACAGCCGTAATGCCACGAACAAATTCCAACTCCGTTTTGTCGGCGAATGACTTGAATCCACCCAATTCAATCCGTTTTAAAAACATAGGGTTTCTCGTCACCTCCTCTTGCAAATTTCAAGTATTGCACTCCAGCGCCTAAATAAATTGACCATTACTATTACACATGACTACTTCGATTGCAGTACCATCCTCCGATCGCCCTTATCCCCAGATTTTCTTGATTCCCTTATCCAAGGGGAAAATCCGGTGATAAATGCGCACGCTTCGCTTCTTCAGATTGGTTCTACACTCTTCGTTTTGTGTAAAATAAGGTTCAACTTATGTTAACGATCAGGTAACCTTCTCCTGAGCCTCTTTACAAAAAAAGAGCAAAAAGCAGTCCGGCCGATTACTTCCGCCGGGGCGGACCCGCGGCTGCTCTTTGCTCTTCGTTTGTCTATGCGCTATCGGTTAAGCTCCGGCTTCCGGAAGCTTCAGTCGATCAAGTGCTGCAGATGCAGCCTGTCGTTCCGCTTCCTTTTTGGAACGCCCTGTACCTCTGCCAAGCCGTTCTTGACCCATATGGACCTCCGAGACAAACTCACGTTCATGGGCAGGTCCCCGTTCCTCAACGATACGGTATTCCAAAGCTCCCATATTGTGATGCTGAGTCAGTTCCTGCAGTTCCGTTTTGTAATCACTCATTTGCAGCTTGCTGCCCAGCACAATTAATGGGAAGACATGCTGGTCGAGAAATGTCCGGACAGGCGCTAGCCCCTGATCCAGATACAATGCACCAATGAAAGATTCAAACACATCCGCCAGCAGAGCCGGCCGTGTCCGTCCTCCAGTTAGTTCCTCACCTTTACCAAGAAGTACATACTGACCAAAACCCAACGCTTCAGCAAATTTGACGAGGGAAGGCTCACAGACAATCGATGCCCGCAGCTTAGTTAATTCGCCTTCCGGACGGTTAGGATACAGATGATACAAGTATTCCGATACAGTCAGTTCCAGCACGGCATCGCCCAGAAACTCCAGACGCTCATTGTCCTGATGCTGACTGAACCGGTGTTCGTTTACATAAGAAGCATGGGTAAACGCTTGTTTTAAAAGCTGCCTGTTGTCAAATTTGATTTGAAGTTTATGTTGTAACTGCTTCAGATCTTCACTCAAACGAACTAGCCCCTTATGCTTCAAATTTTTTGAGAATAATGGTGGCATTGTGACCGCCGAATCCAAATGAATTGGACATAGCAATATTAACTTTGGTTTGACGTGGAACATTTGGAACATAATCCAGATCACATTCAGGGTCCTGATTCTCCAGGTTGATCGTTGGAGCCAGTGTCTGATGTGTCAGGGACAATCCGCAGATGACCGCTTCTACACCACCAGCAGCGCCAAGCATGTGGCCCGTCATGGATTTCGTGGAACTTACTGCGAGCTTGTACGCATGATCACCAAACGCCTTTTTGATCGCAAGCGTTTCAGATCTGTCGCCTACAGGAGTCGAAGTTCCGTGTGCATTAATGTAGTCCACTTCTTCAGGCTCAATACCCGCATTACGAAGTGCCATCTTCATGCAACGTGCTGCTCCGTCCGGATCTGGTTCTGTCATGTGATGTGCATCACCTGTCAGACCGTAACCGATTACTTCACCATAGATGCGTGCACCACGTTTTTGAGCATGCTCCAGGGATTCCAGAATCAGAACGCCAGCGCCTTCGCCCATAACAAAACCATCACGCTCTGTATCAAATGGACGGGATGACTTCGCAGGATCATCATTACGTGTAGACATTGCGCGCATTGCACAGAACCCTGCAAGACCCGTTGGTCTGATTGTTGCTTCCGCACCACCACAGATCATGGCATCTGCATCACCATTGGCAATCAGCTTGAAGGAATCTCCGATGGAGTGTGTACCTGTTGCACAAGCGGTAACCACGTTAATGTTAGGCCCTTTGGCGCCAAGAGAAATGGACATTTGGCCTGAAGCCATGTTGGAGATCATCATGGGAATAAAGAATGGGCTCACACGTTTTGGACCTTTTTGCAGCAATGCATTATGTTGGTCCTCCCACGTTCCCAATCCACCAATACCTGATCCAATGGATACACCGAAACGCTCTGCATCAATATTCTCGTCAATTTTCAGCCCACTGTCTTCAACAGCTTTGAAACCGGCTGCCACAGCAAACTGTACAAAACGGTCCATTTTGCGAGCATCCTTGCGATCCATATATTCTTCCGGGTTGAAATCTTTGATCTCAGCTGCAATCTGTGTCGTGTATTCACTCACATCAAACGCCTCAATCTGAGAGATTCCGGACTTTCCTGCCATTAAGCTGCCCCAGAACGTTTCCAAATCTTTTCCGAGCGATGTCATTACGCCCATTCCGGTAATTACTACTCTTTGTTTCAAACCGAGTCACCTCTATATCGACTGCATTACGCAAGTATTTTGTGGGAATAACCGCAAACAGGCATCTATACAACCAAGATCGGAAGACCTAATTGAGTAGAGCTGCTTGCGGAATGAGAAAAACCAATGAATGATGAGAAGTCCCGCCTGTTCGAAAACATGTGCGGGACTAAAATGACTTTAGGTATGAGATTGTATGTAGTTTACAACTTCACCTACGGTCGTGATTTTTTCTGCATCTTCATCAGAGATTTCCAAATCAAATTCATCTTCCAATTCCATGACCAATTCCACTACATCCAAAGAATCAGCACCCAAATCTTCTTTGAAAGATGCTTCAAGTGTAACTTCAGCTTCGTCTGCGCCCAAGCGGTCGACGACGATGCGTTTTACACGCTCCAATACATCGGACATCCGGTTCACCTCCTTCTTTGGTATTATACGAGAATCGCAGGCAAAATGCCATAGAAGACATATGCGGCTCCCGGCCGGGGAACCCGGCCTTTTCCGGCATTTCGGATCGTCCAGCGCCTGTTCCCGACTTTTGTTCAAGTCCGGGAAGAATTACATGTACATGCCACCATCGACATGCAGCGTCTGCCCTGTCATGTAAGATGAAGCCTGTGAAGCCAGGAACGTGACTACACCGGCGATTTCATCCGGCTGACCCAAGCGGGACAGCGGAATACCACTCAGCATACCGTCTACAAGCTCCTGGGACAACTCTTTTGTCATATCCGTCTCAATGAAACCTGGTGCAACACAGTTGACTGTGATACCACGGGAAGCCAGTTCACGAGCAGATGCCTTCGTCAGGCCAATAACTCCTGCCTTCGCAGCAACATAGTTGGCTTGTCCAGCATTCCCGAGCACACCTACAACCGAGGAGATATTGATAATTCTTCCCGACCGTTGTTTCATCATTGGACGTGTAACCGCCTTAAGGCAGTTAAACACTCCTTTGAGATTGGTTTCAATAACCTGATCGAATTCTTCCTCTTTCATGCGCATGATCAGATTATCACGGGTAATACCGGCATTGTTCACCAGAATGTCCACGTTGCCCCATGCTTCGAGAGTAGCTTTGACCATTTGTTCAGCTTCATCCATCAGGCCGACGTTGGCTTGAAGTGTAATCGCCTTGACTCCTTTGGCACGAATCGCTTCCGCCACTTCCTCAGCTGCCGCTTGGCTACCCGCATAATTCACGGCTACGTTCGCTCCAGCTTCTGCAAGTGCCAATGCAATACTGCGCCCAATGCCCCAGATGCCCCGGTAACGAGTGCATTTTTACCTTCTAATGGTTTAGACATAATCATTCCTCCTTTCCCCAAATCTAATCCCTGCTAATCACTTCAACGCGCTTGCCGTTGCTTCGAGCGTTTCAAGACTGTTCACATTGTACAGTTTAACGGTTTTATCTGTTTTTTTAATCAAACCGGTCAATACACTGCCAGATCCAATCTCGATGAACGTATCCACACCCTGCTCAATAAGCCATGTCACACTGTCTTCCCATAATACAGGAGAATAGACCTGAGCCGTTAACAAATCCTGAAATTGTCCATCCTCTGCAGGTCTTGCAGTCACATTAGTGACTACAGGGACCGCTGCCGGTGAGAACGTAACGGTTTTCAGTTTCTCTTCCAGCTGCTCAGCCGCACCCTTCATCAATGAAGAGTGGAACGGACCACTCACTTCAAGTGCAATGGCACGTTTGCCGCCCGCTTCTTCACGCGTTCCGCGACAGCAGCTACGCCTTCCTTCACACCAGAAATGACGATTTGTCCCGGACAATTGATGTTCGCAAGTTCAACCGCATGACCACTTTCGGATACGTCACGGCAAAGCACCCCCAGCGCTTCCCGATCCGCACCCAGCACAGCAGCCATCGCTCCTCGTCCACCCGGTACTGCCTGTTCCATATACTGACCACGTGCCCGTACAATGCCAACCGCGTCAGCAAACGATAGAACGCCTGCTGCCACCAGTGCACTGTATTCTCCCAGACTGTGTCCAGCCGTATAGTCAGGCTGAATTCCTTTTTCTTTGAAAGCCTCAAGCAAGGCAATACTTGCTGTCAACAGAGCCGGTTGTGTATTTGATGTCTGTTTCAACTCGGTCTCCGGTCCTTCAAATACAAGGTTGCTCAGCGAGAAACCCAACGTTTCATCCGCTGTGCGAAAAATCTCGGTTGCCGCAGGCACGGACTCATACGCGTCCTTGGCCATGCCTACAGCCTGTGATCCCTGTCCGGGAAATACAAATGCTATTTTACTCATCTCATTCATCTCCCAGATGTCTATTTTACCAAACGAGGACTGATGCTCCCCATGTCAAACCGCCACCGAATCCAACCATCAGCACGGTATCTCCGGCTTTCATGCGACCTTCCTCTGCCGCTTCTATCAGAGCAAGCGGAATGGAAGCAGCCGATGTGTTTGCATACTTATCCACGTTGACTACAACCTTCTCTTCTGGAAGTTCAAGTCGTTGCATCGCAGATTGGATAATGCGAATATTCGCTTGGTGAGGAACAAACAGATCCACATCCGTACGCTCCATACCAGCCTTGCGCAATACCTCAATGGTAGCCGTTCCCATGACACGTACCGCAAACTTGAACACTTCACGACCATTCATGTAGATATAATGCTTTTTATTTTCAACGGTCTCTGCAGAAGCAGGCAGACGGGAACCGCCACCTTCCATCTGAAGAAGACTACCGCCAGCACCTTCGGCGCCGAGATCGAACGCTTTGAATCCGCGACCTTCCGGAACTTCACCAACGACCACTGCGCCTGCTCCATCACCAAAGAGGACACATGTGTTACGGTCTGTATAATCCGTAATACGAGACAAGCAGTCCGCACCAATAACAAGTGCATTGTTGTACATACCGCTTTGAATGAAGCTCGTAGCACTTGCCAAACCGTATACAAATCCGGAACAAGCAGCCGACAGATCAAATGCCGCCGCACCTTTTGCACCCAATCTGTCCTGCAAGATGCAGGCAGTCGATGGGAACGAAGAATCCGGGGTAATGGTTGCCACAATAATCAGATCCAGATCACTGCCTGTCATGCCTGCAGATTCAAGGGCTTTAATAGCCGCTTCGTATGCCAAATCAGAGGTTGCCTGATCGGGTGCAGCGATGTGACGCTCTTTGATTCCTGTACGACTGACGATCCATTCGTCATTGGTATCGACCATTTTCTCCAGGTCGCTATTCGTCAAAATTTTCTCAGGCACATATTTTCCTGTACCAATAACCCCTACTGGGCGCAAATTATTCATGTCGTCACTCACTTCCCGCTAATTTCCTTAGATATGCTCTCTACCAGCTGATTCTGAACTGCAATCCGAGCTTGGCGCACAGCATTTTTGATGGCATTGCCATCAGCAGATCCATGACTTTTCACAACCAGTCTGCTCAAACCGAGGAGCGGCGCACCGCCATGCTCCGTATAATCCAGCTTCCGTTTCAAACCGCGCAGCTCAGGCATCAGCACAGCCGCAGCGAGTTTACTTTTGAGGGAAGATGAGAATTGTTCCTTAAGCAAGGCGAAAATGGCACCTGCTGTGCCTTCCAGCGACTTCAGCAGTATATTTCCTGCAAAACCGTCACATACAAGCACATCACAAGCACCAGTCAGTACATCACGTGCTTCCACATTACCGACAAAACGGATGGGGAGTTGTTCCAGTAAAGGATATGCATGTTTGGTTAACTCATTTCCCTTGCCTGGCTCTGTCCCAACATTAAGCAATCCCACTCGCGGGGACTCTATGCCCTGTACTTTTTGCCGGTACAAACTGCCCATCAGGCCATATTGCGCAAGGTGCTCCGGCTTGGCATCCATATTCGCTCCGAGATCCAGCGCAAGCACACCTACATCATCAATCGTTGGAATCATCGGCGCAAGCGCCGGACGTTCAATGCCTTCCATCCGACCTACAACAAGCAATCCCGCTGTCATCAGCGCTCCCGTATTGCCCGCCGAGATCATCGCGTCCGCTTCGCCCTCTTTCAGCATGCGGCCTGCGACCACCATGGAAGCATCCTTCTTGCGGCGTACTGCTTTGACGGGTTCATCATCCGAACCAATCACTTCGGAAGCATGCCGGACCGTAAGATTAGCAGGTCTAACACCTGACTGACTCAAAAGAGGCTCCAGCTTGGCTTCATCGCCGATCAGGACGATCTGTGTGTCCGCCCATTCCGTGGCTGCGGCAATCGCACCTTCTACCGTTGATGCGGGTGCATTGTCGCCGCCCATAGCATCAATGACGATTTTCATTCCAAATGACCTCCTTCTCCGCTGTCTTCTCCACCTGAATGGTAGATTACAAAGTTGCCTTGAAACACCATTTCTTCACCTACATAAGTGAATACTTCCACTTTGGCTTTGCCTGTTTGACCCGGAATCGATCGCACATAAGCCTTCGCAATACATTTCTCACCCAAATGAACCGAACGGACAAAGCGAATGTCTGCCGATGCAGTCAACGCAATCTCGTCATTAATTATGGCTACAGCCAAGGAGTTGGCCTGTGCAAAGACATAGTGCCCACGTGCAATTCCTGTTCTTGAAAACACATGTTCTTCCTTAATCTCAAACAGGGAAATACCGCTCTTGTCCAGCTGTAAATCCACAATATCACCAATAATCTCATGCAGGGGCAACGAGCGTACCTGATCATACGAGCGCTCTGCCATCAGTTTCATCCGCTCCCGAAGTTCGGGTATTCCAAGTTCCAGCCTGTCAAGACGAATCGTCTGAATACTCACCTTCAATTGGCGCGTAAGTTCCTGATCCGTCACAAACGGGTTCTCTTCAATCATTTTGGTTAACTGCTGTTGCCTCTGTCTCTTCGGTACACGTTCGATGCCTGACACCCCCCGCTGTATCTTTTACGGAACCGTCCCCTCCGGCCAGTTCAACCATTCTTTCGTATTGCTTCTATAGTTGCATCCCTGGTCACCAGGGTCGTTCTCAAACGGATTATGGTTCATCTATATGTAACGTCAAATCTTAGAACCTGGTACTAAACTATAGTATATCTCATCCCGTGTCAAAAAGAAAGGCTGGCCTAACAAAAACAATTCACCCTTGCGAAGCAAGGATTTCACGTTTGTTAACTCACTCTACCTATACTCTCTAATCGCAAAAAGTAGCACCTCATCGAAATGAAGTGCTACTTAATGTCCAACTATTATTGAGAGATGATCTCTCTTGCTTTGTACGTTCCGCACACTTTGCACACGTGGTGACTAAGTTTAAGTTCGCCACATTGTTCACATTTCACCATGCCCGGTACAGCCAATTTAAAGTGAGTGCGACGTTTGTCGCGACGCGTCTTGGACGTTCTCCGTTGAGGTACTGCCATTATTCCCACCTCCTTATCAAAATCAACCTTTGCAGGTAGTTGTTACGTTCGATTTTCAATCATGCTCATTTAAAAAATCCTTGAGCCCTGCAAGCCGCGGATCGATAACCTGGTTATCACAACCGCAGTCACCTTCGTTCAGCTCATGGCCACACTTGGGGCATAACCCTTTGCATGTATCGCTGCATAGCGGTATAAACGGAAGATCCAGCAGAAAAGCTTCCTCGGCATAACCTTTCAGATCAACGCTATCCCCATCCACATAGAGCGTATCGTCGTCTTCGTGTAATTCCTCTGGCTGTTTTCCCTGCTTGAATTGCTCATGAAAATCAATATGAAAATGTTCATTGATCGGCTTAAGACAACGGGAGCATAACATGTCCACTCCTACTGTTAGCTTGCCATGAACATCCACAACGTCACCTTCTCTGATTTCTGCAGATAAGTCCGCAGTCAGGGGGTAACGGCTGTGATATCTTGTCGGTTAGAAACCAGTTCCTTGATATCCCACTGTTCGTTAAACTTCAGGGGACCATCACTGGTAGCCACTTTGCGAAATGGCATTAACATTTCCATCACTCCAAACGAAACCAATTTCATAATTCATGTCAAACGTATCACGACAGTTATACAGGTCAAGCCTGCTTTTGTAAAGCAATAAATCCTGACTGTATGTATTGTGACGTTTCACCGTTAAAAGTATTATGAAATTGACTTAACAAACAAAAATCATTATACCGATTTTTCAAGACGTTTGTCAACACTTTTAACTTTACACCCTTTTTAAAAACACTGAGCACTCAGCCGTTTACTCTATCTGGTCTATTATAGACTCACTTCAAGATAAACTACAAGTCGTCATTTCAGTTGCTTTTCCTTGCAAACACCGGTCACATTTCGGGTGGCTGGGAAGGATTTCGTACCTTCAAGGTCGCAAAGAAAGAACAAGAAAGTGAAATCATCACGTCCTTTTACCTCGTTCCAGATGACGGTCAGCCGGGACAATACATCAGTATTAAAATCAAACCAGAGGCACAGTCATTTACCGAGATTCGTCAGTATAGCCTATCAGATAACCCGGGTAAACCCTATTGCCATATCTCCACTAAATGCGAGCTGGGCGGATTAGAATTCCTGATGGAGTCATATCCACGTCTTCACGATCCTGTTGAAGAAGGCAGCCAAGCGGAGCTATTCACTCCTGCCGGCCACTTCACGCTGAATGCAGACGATAAACGTCCTGTTGTTGTCCTGAATGATGCGTGATTTGATCTAATACATGACATCCCCTATGATGGAATGAATGTTATACATAGTCGGTTATGCCATTGAAAGGAGTACGTCTAATCATGAAAGCCGTAGGCGTTATTGTTGAATATAACCCCTTGCACAATGGGCATGTCTATCATTTGCAGGAAGCTCGGCGGCTAAGCGGCGCAGACGCCGTTGTTGCAGTCATGAGCGGCCCTTTCCTCCAACGCGGCGAACCCGCCATCTTGGGTAAAGGGCACGCACCGAGATGGCGCTGCACGCAGGCGCGGATCTCGTGCTTGAACTGCCGGTGGCTTATGCTGTGCAACCGGCGGAGTGGTTTGCCTTCGGTGCGGTATCGCTGCTGCACCGCACCGGCATTGTGGACTCGCTCTGCTTCGGCAGCGAGTCCGGCAACCTGAACAGCCTGCAGCGCATTGCGCGCGTGCTGGCTGTGGAGCCCGCAGGGATGCGCGAGGACATCGCGCGCCGCCTGCGGGAAGGCGCCAGCTACCCCGCCGCGTACGCAGGAGCGGCGGCAGCGCTGGCGCCTGGCGGCGTCGATGCTCACGACGCCGCTGCACTGCCGGAGCAGCCCAACAATTCGCTTGGGCTGCACTACCTGATCGCACTGCAACGACTTGGCAGCGCGATCCAGCCCTTTACGGCGGCGCGTACCGGTGCCGCGTATCATGACGCGACGCCCGGGCCGGGGGCGATCGCCAGTGCCACAGCCGTCCGCCGCCTGCTGATAGCGGACGGGCCCGATGCCGCCGCGCCATACGTGCCGGCGGCAACCCTTGCCATTCTGCATCGCGAATGGCAGGAAAACCGCGCTCCCATACACTGGGAGCGCTTTGCGCAGCCGCTGTTGCACCTTGCGGCTACCCGCCGTGCCTCCGAGCTGGAACGCATCGCCGAAGTCACGGAGGGCCTGGAACACAGGCTGAGCCGTGCACTCGCTCAGCTGCCGGAGCCTTCAGTCGAAGCACTCCTGAATGCATTGAAGACCAAACGCTACACACGCACCAAACTCCAGCGTATGCTCACCCACCTGCTCCTGAATCACACCAAGGCCGAGTGTTCACCAGAGCAATTGGCTGGCGACCCGGATATCTCCGCGTCCTCGGATTCAATGCCCAAGGGCAGAGCCTGCTTAAACAGATGAAGAAGACAGCATCGTTGCCTGTTGTGATAAAACCTTCGACGTTCACCCACAATCAGCTGGAACTCGATATCCAAGCCGAGGTTGGGTATGGGCTTGCTTGTGAGCATAGGGACACACGCAGGATGTTCAGTGATTACTACGAGTCGCCTGTCAGAGTGTAGCCGTTACTCGCCATAAGGCTTCATCTTTAAGGAGAATTTTCATCCCATCATCAAACAGATCATTCATATCGACTACTGAAAACTAAACTATACAACTTAAAAAATCCCCTTGCTGCGCGCCGCTCAGGCACATCGCACAAGGGGATTTTTTAATCCACTTCTCTAATTCTATTAATTCTTTTGGTTCTTAATCCCTTTGAGACTTATGGGTCCAGTGAACCTGCTGATTTTCTCAGTTCTCTTGATCACACTTCACTTATTTCAATTCATGCAAACCATTCTCTCGATTTCAGCCGTTCTTCTCAACGATCCGCTTCAACTCGACTCCATCTCTTCCCCGATCATCATCCTATGATTTCACGGTTAAGGTTTTTAGATAAGCCAGCGCATCATCCACCGTGCTTACAGGCACAAGTTTCATTTTGGTGCCGATCTGTTCAGCCTTGGCTGCTGCTTCCTTATAGTTATCCTTCGGCACAAAGAAGATCTCCGCTTCTTTTCGGTCAGCAGCAACAATCTTGTGCACTACACCACCAATGGCGCCCACCACACCGTCTTTGGTAATGGTACCTGTACCCGCAATTCGATGCCCCTTGGTCAGATCTCCAGGGGTTAACTGGTTATAGATCTCCAATGTAAACATCAAGCCCGCAGACGGACCACCGACCTGAGTATCTGTGAAGGAAATCTGTTTATTTGGGTCCTCAGCTTTCACCTTCTGAACCGCACCAATCATTACACCGAGTCCCGGCGGGTTTCCCCTGTTTTATTGTCTTTGACCTGAACCAGTTTCACATCCCGGCTAATGGTCTCTCCGCCACGTTCCAGTTGCATTTCAACGGTATCTCCGACCTTTTTATCTTTTAACTGGGCTGAAAGCACCGTATTATCCGGCGTAGCAGTTCCGTTTACACCCAGAATAATATCGCCCGGAGCAATATCTCCTTCCGGTTTGGGGTCTTCCGACAGTCCAAATACAAAGATATGCTCAGGCACAATAGAGTAAGCTACACCAGCTTGTTCATATGCAGCCTCCATTGCGGAGGATTGTGAATCACTCATGAACCATACCTGTTCGGCAGAGTATTCCGCTTCGCTTTTCCCGCGCAGTCGGTCTTCCTTTTTATCCACTTGAGCATTTTTATTGAACAGAGAGGTTCCTAGCAAAAACACATTGGCATATGTTGCCGACACGGTCGTCATCATGAACACACCGCGTTCTTCCCGGTCCCCACCCTTAACGGTTACCATTGGTTTTACTTCATCTGCACTGCCGGGCATATATATGATATACGGCGTTGGCATGTACACAGCAACATAGACGACCAGAGCCACCACGATCACAAAGATCGAAGCTCTGAATCCGCCAGATTTCCGAATCCGATTCATCGCATGAGCCTCCGTTCTTTGTATCTCTATACAAGCTGAACTCTACACTAATCAGCGACCATAATTCCAGCTTTTGAATATTCCCCATTCTCCAGTTAGATTCTCGCTCTTTGTCATGCAGATGCTCAGCTCATCCTGTTTAATCATTTATTTTAAGTCTAACACTCTGGCCCCTGTGCATACAATGGTACAGGCCGGATAGGCCGCTGCATACAATAGCCTGTCCGGTCAAGGCCGAACCGCCCTTCGGGCGTCATTCGGCCGTCCATAACGATTGATATGCCGAATTGGCGTTATCTGATACGAGGTGAAACGATGACATTACAGAGCGAGGTTAGAGATTCTGGCCCGTTACGAACGATTCTCCTAAGTACCGGCGCTTTAATGTTGGTTATTGCGGTAGTTGCTTCACCCAAAGAAGCGTTTGATGCTTCTATTCAAGGCCTGGATATATGGTGGAAAATTATCTTCCCTGCCATGCTCCCGTTCCTCATGTTATCCCAGATGCTTACTGCGTTTGGCTTCACCCATGCGATCGGCGCCTTGCTAGGACCGTTAATGCAACGATGGTTCAGACTTCCGGGCAACGCAGGTCTGGCGATTGCCGTTGGCATGTGCGGCGGGTTCCCCGCCGGAGCAGATGCGGTATCCCGTTTATTTCAGGATAGACAAATTACCGCCAAGCAGGCGGTTGTCCTTGCGGCGGCATCTCATTTTGCCAATCCAATGATGATCATACTGGTCGTTGGTGCTGCATTTCTTCACCAGCCAGTGGCCGGATATTTTATACTTGTGGTCCACTGGATCAGCGGCTGGATCGCTGCCATTCTGGCCACGCGTCTCCTTCCTGCACCAGGTAACCAAAAAGACAGGGTAGGCTCGACAGCCAAACACTCAGATAACAGCTCTCTTGATTTTCAGTCTGCAAGTTCCACAAGCCGCTTATCTGCACCTCAGCACTCTACGTTCAAAAGACGCAGTATGTGGTCTACTATGATGATTGCAGCAAGAGAAGCTCATAGTCGAGATGGAAGAGGGTTTGGCAAACTACTCGGTGACACCGTATCCCAAGCTGTGCAGACCTTGATGATGACTGGAGGATACATGATCGGTTTTGCCGTGTTTATCCGGTTGGTGTCCCTTTATCTGACTCCCGGGTCCTCTGCTGCGCTGTGGCCAGCCTTCTTTGAGCTTCACCTGGGAACCTACCATTTGAGTCAGACTTTACTTGCACCCGCCCTGCTCATCCCCCTGCTTGCAGCCGTTCTGGGATGGGGTGGTTTATGCTCCCATCTGCAAGTCTCTGCTATCCTGAAAACAACGGGGCCAAACCGCAAATCCATGTTGTACTTTGCCGGAGTTCGTCTGATTCATGGATTGATCGCCTTTTTCATCAGTCTGCTCCTATGGATGCCGTTCAGCCGTTATAGCACAGTAGCCTGGACCACATTACAGACCCATGCAGCGCAGGACCTCTCGACACCATTGGGTTGGCTGTGGATGCATAGTCCGGGCAACACATACACAATCAATACCATTTGGAGCATCTTCCCTGCTGCCTGCATGGGTCTTGCATTACTTCTTGCAATCATGATTAGTCTATCGGGTCTTACCTTCTGGTTTAACCGCCGGTTTTCTCGCTGATTTTCTGGCGGAGCGCAGCTTCCACTTCAGGTGATACAAGATCTGTAACATCTCCATGATAATGAGCGATCTCTTTCACAATGCTGGAACTTAAATAGGAATACTTCGGATTCGTCATCATAAATATCGTTTCCGCATCCGGATTCAACTTGCTATTGGTCGATGCCAATTGCAACTCGTATTCAAAATCAGTTACCGAGCGTATACCGCGAACGATGACCTGAGCTTCCTTTTGCCGGACGTAGTTGGCTGTCAGATCGCGGAAACTGTCTACCTCTACATTTGGTAGATGGCGGGTTACTTCCGTAATGAGTTCTTTACGTTCCTCCACTGTAAACAGCGGATTTTTGCTCATATTGTTCAACACAGCCACAATGACGCGGTCGAATTGCTTCGACGCTCTGGCGATAATATCCAGATGCCCCATCGTTACGGGATCAAAACTTCCAGGATATACGGCAATCCGTTCCTGTCGATGTATCATTTCAGTCATGAGGAGCCTCCTCTTCCGGTGTAATGGATTCTCCATCTTCTACTGCTTCAGGCGCATAATAATAGATGGATACTGCCGTCTCCCCATACAAAGCCTTGCGCGTTTGTTCAAACGGGCCGAATTGCTCAGGGTATTCATGTTTGGATTCATATTCAAGCACGATGGTTGCTTCCGGTTCCAGAAGTTCCAGTTCGTGCATGGTCAGCATCAACTCGTGCCCGTTCTTCATACGGTATGGCGGGTCGAGAAACACCAGATCAAACGTAGTGCCTCGCTTGGCGAGTGCCTTCAATGCACGACCTGCATCATTACGATATACGGCCGCCTGGTCTTCCAGCTTGGTCGCCTTGAGATTCATGCGGATAACTTCAATACTTTTCGATTCCAAATCAACAAAAACAGCCTTGTCCATGCCGCGGCTCAGTGCCTCAATACCGAGACCCCCACTGCCTGCAAACAGATCCAATGCTGTACCGCCCTCAAAATAAGGACCAACCATGCTAAATAACGCTTCCTTCACCTTGTCGGTGGTCGGTCGCGTGCCTGTGCCAGGAACAGCCTTCAGCGGCCTGCCTTTCGCACTCCCAGATACCACTCTCACTGACGAGTCACCTTTTCTTTATGTAAGTTTAATGATAAAGCTATCGTACCACACTCGGGTTCAGTTTGAAAAATGTTCGGTCTTCATATGCCTTGGAAAATTGTTGACGAATTGTTGACGCATATGTATAAAAAGGAAACATTCGGGCGATTCTATAATTATCGACATCACAAGTGTCGTAGACAACCGCGGAGAAGACTTACGTTTCCCCATAAGCTCTTCGTCCGGTTTCTCCTCTCCCATGAAAAGAAGCTCTCGAAAGAGGGCTTCTTTTTGTTGTTTATTTTTTCATTTGTTATGTTAGTTATATTTTTCTTCAAATTCACTTATGTCGGCTTGCTCTTCGGTCTGCAACCATCCGATCTCCCTTAGCCACATGCCCATATCTGCGATAAATTCGTTTGTGTTTAGATGTTCAATCTTATACTTCTGTATTTTTTCGCTCAAAAAAGCATAAAACTCATGGCTTAAGACATACCGTTGTTTGCTTTTGCTTAATGTCTTATACCGGTCCTCACTGACCACCAGATCAAAATAGATAACATTTTCCTTCTTCACATGCCTAACTGTCGATTTCTTCTCGTATCCTTCAGGAAGACACCTGAAGACAAAAAACAGTTCAATATCAACGAGCTGATACTTGCTTTGAACTTCATCAAAAACAGGCTGCAGCTCATCCGAGAGATTGGCAACTTGCGTTAAGCCGGAAGTATCCGTTGATTTGCCCAAGATCATTAGTAAACTCCCCTTCGCTCATTTCACATTTGTAATCCTCATGCCTATTCCAATTAAAAAAAAGGTTGACCTGTGATGTAATCTCCGGCAACCTTCCCTATCATTCATTCTTCTTGTGTAATACCAAACTCAGGAAGCTATACTAATTCATATCTCTTTGTTTCCGATCGGACTTCCGCAAATTGATCAATGGAATGAAAAGTACTACAATCGGCAAGAGAAGATTCATTGAATGTGCCTTAATCATCATGAAGGTAATGAACAGCACCGCAAGCCAGGTCATAATCTCCACCATTTCATATGTGGTTAATGTAAGCTTGAATGCTTTTTTTGAAATGAAACGAACCACGAAATAAGCGATCAAGCTATAGAACAGGATCATTCCCAAAATTGCAACAGTAATTAAGAGGTACATATCCATCATAAAAATCTCACCCGATCCCTATCTCATTTCCTTAATTTTACCATATAAGCAATAGGGTGTCATTCCAAATTCCGAACCAGCGCTTCTTTAACCCTGCCAATTTACGCTTTATTTCTCTTCAACAACTATCGTTGCATTATAGATTACAACACGTTTCCCATTCAAATCGAATAATACCTTATTGCCGTATTCCGTATCTTCCACGTCGATTTTGCCATCATAAGTCTGAATCAATTCACCATTATCGCTGTACACTTTAACAACTCTCTCCAGGCCGCCCGAGTTATTGGATCTCATCGTTTTGAGTGCACGTTCACCCGAAGCCGTATTGAAATACCATATGAAACATCCAACAATGATGCCCAGAAAGACCAACACTGTTACCCATATCCCTGTCTTTGCTTTTCGACTCATTTTGAATCCCCCTCTCTTGTTTCCTGTCCCGTACATTACGAGGTTGGAGAGAGAACGGTTTCATACAATGTCTCTCGAGCTGTTTATATTTACATAACAAAACAGAGGCCTCCGATGAGCGAAGACCTCTGTTCTTATGAAAATACATTCTTTATTCTGTTCGTTTCTTTACTTACAGTGCACGAATGACGAATTCAAATGTCAGTTCGCCGTCCGAAGGGATCAGGTATTCCGGATGAACTGGAGCACCCCAGCTGTCATCACCGCCGACACCCATTTGTTTACCCGCTACAGTCACGACCGTATAGTGCACAGGAGGCAATTCGTACGCATGTTGTGCGTTCTCCAGCTCGAATGCTGTATATGGAGATACATTCAGCTCAACCGGGGTTCCGGATGCCTCAATTTTGAAGCCACGTCCCGCATTGTCAGTCAATTTGGCCCAACGTACGCCAGTACGGTTGCCTGATTCCTGAGGTACCAGATATGGAGCTACAGTATCAGCTACCTTGCTGCCATGAATGCCCAGACGTGCGCCAAATGCGCGGTCCGCATAATTTTCTTCAGGCCCCATCGCCAGCCATTCCACATTTTCGAAGTCAGGTGATGTTCTGAAGGACAATGCGTGAATTGGCAAGTTTGGCAATCCGGCTGTACCTTTGTACGTATTATGCACACGTACGCTTCCATCCGCATGAACGGTGTACACCACTTTCACTTGCACATCCTCCGAAATGTTAAGCTTGTACGTGAACTCAATCCGGTATTGATCCGGTTTCTGATCGGCTTTCCACTCCACGGAACGCGGCATCAGGCTCGCAGCATACCAGGCACCCAGTTCGAAGCCCATCGCCATGCCCTTGTCATTATCCGTCATTGCACGCCAGAAGAGCGGTGCTGGTGGTACAGCAATGGTCTCACGACCGGACAATTTCAGAGAAACCAGTGTGCCAAACTGTTTGGAGAACAACGCATGCGTCTTGCCAGCACGAACACCGATGTTAACGTCACCTTCAACCACCTGTACATCACTTACAAGGTTCGAGTCAACTTCAACTGCATCATTTACCTGATCCTGTGTGAAAATAAACTGTCCAAATGCCACTTCTTCGCCTTTGTCAGCCCACAGCGTAGCTTCTTTTAACACAAATGCAGTGTTCACAGCGTACTCGCCGCCTGCCAGGGATTCTGCACCCAGCGGAAGTTTCACTACCGTCTCGCTTTGCGCATCCACGTTCACTTCCAATGTTCCACGCAGCACTTCAAGTCCCTCACGCTCCAGGCTGTATACCAGCTCCAGTGCAGAAGTATCTGCGAACAGGTTACCGTTCACGATCTTGACGCCTTCACGGTCCGGGAACAGCTTGATGTTCTGATACAGGAATTTGACCTCCTGCATTTTCGCAGTTACTTTACGATCGGCGTGAACGATACCGTTACCACAGAACGAGTAGTCTGATGGACGATCACCGAAGTCTCCGCCATAGGCGAGGAATTCTTTGCCGTAACGATCTTTTTATAAATGGATTGGTCGATGTAATCCCAGATGAATCCACCTTGATACATCGGGTATTTGTCTTCCAATTCCGTATATTTGTGCATGCCACCAATAGAGTTACCCATAGCGTGCATGTACTCACAGCTGATATAAGGTTTGATCGGGTTGGCATTCAGGAATTCTTCAATGTCCGCCGGTTTGGCATACATGCGGCTCTCCATATCACTTGTCTCATCGAAACGGCGATCATGGAATACACCTTCGTAATGTACCAGACGGGTTGGATCAGCTGATTTGAAGTACTGGGATACTTTATAGATGACTTCACCGCCATGGGATTCATTACCACAAGACCAGATCAGAATGGACGGATGGTTTTTGTCACGCTCCACCATGGATACAGCGCGATCCATAACGATATCATGCCATTCCGGTTTGTCACCTGGAATAACCCAAGAAGGCTCAACGGCGCCAAGCTTCTGCCAAGATCCGTGTGTCTCCAGATTCATCTCGTCAATAACATAGAGTCCATATTCATCACATAGCTCATACCACAGACTTTGGTTTGGATAGTGTGACGTACGTACGGCATTCATATTGTTTTGCTTGATGGTACGAACATCCCACAGCATGTCTTCCTTCGTAACCGCACGTCCACGACGCGGGTTGAACTCATGACGATTCACACCTTTGAATACGATACGTTTACCATTGATGTGCATTACTTTGTCAATCATTTCGAATGTACGGAAACCAACGGCTTGAGGAACGACCTCTACCAGTGTGCCCGCTGCATCATATACACGAATGTAGAGACGGTACAAGTATGGAATCTCTGCGCTCCACAGGCTCACTTTACCGATGTCTTCGCGAAGACTTACTTGTCCATCGTTAACTTTGGATTCAAACGTTTTAACGGTATTGCCTTCACGATCACGAAGTTCAGCCTCCACACGTGCGCCAGCAACCGCTTTTCCTTCCAGTTTCAGATCGAGTTGCAATGTACCATTCGTATAGGACTTGTCCAGATCTGTACGAACATGAACATCACGTACGTGTGCAGCAGGCACTGTATACAGATAAACATCTCTGAAAATACCGGAGAAACGCCAGAAATCCTGATCTTCCAGCCAGCTGCCTGTGCTGCGTTGATACACCTCTACGGCGAGTTTGTTCTCTCCATCCTGAAGGAATGGTGTAAGGTCAAAGTCAGATGGCGTAAAGCTGTCTTCCCCGTATCCTACGAATTGTCCATTAAGCCATACATAGAATGCAGACTCAACACCCTGGAAAGATATATATACCGGATTGGACTCCCAACCTGTTGGCAGGTGGAATGTGCGAATGTAACTTCCAACAGGATTTTTATCCTGTGGCAATGCCGGTGGACGAATGTCGTTCAGACCATCCCAAGGGTATTGTGTATTTACATATTGAATCTGTCCGTATCCTTGAAGTTGGATATGCCCCGGAACTTCAATATCATCCCAGCCTTCACTGGAGAAATCGGATGTATAGAAAAACTCGGAACGGCTGTCTGGACGAATCGCATAGTTGAATTTCCACGTTCCGTTCAGATCATAACGCATGGACATGGCGCCTGAATCTACAGCCTCTTCCATCGTTTGGTAATAACGGTGATCGGAATAGGCATGAAGACGATTCACCTCAAATACGCTTACGTCCCCCAACCAGTTGATATCTGCCTTTGTTGCTTTCATCGGCTCTCTCTCCCTTTAAAACGTTATAGTTTGACTTATTCAAGGTGTATTTGGAATTCCTTTTTGCTTTACATAAACAAACAAAAAGACAGAGGTACGCCATAACTGGCGTCCTCTCTTCTTCCTGCACCCGTCCTTTACACGGATTATGCTGTTTTCATTACTTCACGGAACCTACCATACCTGCAACAAAATGTTTCTGCATGATGAAGAATACGATGGCTGTCGGCAGTGTTGCTATAACGATTGCTGTCATGATTACCCCGTAATCCGGCGCATACCCTGCACCCAGATTCGAGATCAACAATGGAATCGTTTGTTGGTCAGGCGTTTGCAATACAATGAGTGGCCACAGATAGTTGTTCCAGCTACTCATGAATGTAATGATTGCTGCCGCTGCATACGTTGTTTTCATCGTTGGCATGTAGATCTTCAGGAAGATCCCAAGTTCACTCAGACCGTCAATACGTCCAGCTTCCAGCAAATCTTTCGGGAACATTTTCGTATTTTGACGGAAGAAGAAGATCAGGAACGCTGTTGCAATAGTCGGCAGGATAACTGCTGCCATGGTGTTAATTCCTATTACGGGTGCAACACCCAGATCGTTGCAAACATGCGATACAGTGGTACCATAATTGCTGCAAACGGGATCATCATGGATAACAACAGGATATTAAACACAATATCGCGAGACTTCGTACGATATACTTCGAATCCATAACCTGCCATGGATCCAATCAACAGGGCCAGAACCGTCGAAAGCACCGAGATAATAGCGGAGTTTCCGAGAGCCTGAACAAGGTTTGTCGAATCAAGCAGCTTGTTGAAGTTATCAATGAAAGCCGAACCAGGTAACAATCTGCCTTTGGTTACATCGACGGACGCATTCGTTGAACTGACCAACATCCAGAAGAATGGAAAAATGGATACAAAAGCGACGATGGACAGGAACACATATGTGAAGACTCGTTTTGCTTTAAATTTAGCCATTTTTATTATCACCTGCCACTTTAAACTGGATAATGGACAATACAATGATCAAGATTACGATGGAATACGAAACCGTTGCTGCATATCCAAAGTCCGGTGAATATTTGAACGAAAGGTTGTAGATGTATTGTGAAATCGACATGGTCGCGTTACCCGGACCACCCTTCGTGATATTCATGATTTCATCGAAGATTTGCAATGTACCAATCGTTGATGTGATCGATGTGAAGAGGATAATCGGTTTAAGCAAAGGTACTGTGATTTTGAAGAATTGTGTAAAAGCATTCGCTCCGTCAATTCTTGCAGCTTCATAGATCGATTGATCGATGTTCTGCAGGGATGACAGATAGAAAATCATGTTATATCCGGTCCAGCGCCAAGTAACGGCGATTATGATCGTAATTTTAGCCCAGAACGGGTCTGTGATCCATTGAATTGGATCGCCAATAATGTGCAAGCCCATTAAGAATTGATTGACCATTCCATCTGGTGCGAATAAATATTTAAATACAACAGAGTATGCTACCAATGAAGTTACACAAGGCAAGAAAATCGCTGTACGGAAGAAGCTCCGGAACCGAAGTGTGCTGTCATTCAGCAATACGGAAATAAACAAACCAAGAATAATCATTACAGGCACTTGAATGATCAAGTATATAAATGTGTTTGATAATGCTGTACGGAACGTTGTATCAACTAACAATCTTTTGTAGTTCGCAAGGCCCGAAAATTCAAGATTGGCACCTTTGCCAGACTTGAATGATAAGAGCAGCGCTTGAATCATCGGATAGAAGTAAAATGCTACAATTCCGATAACAGCCAGCAAAACAAAAGCCCATCCAGTCAAATTATTTTTCTTTTGGAGACTGTCTCCTGTATTTATGGCTTTCACAGTATGGCTCCTCTCTCTCCACGGAACATGGATAGAACCCACAGAGCCTCTCGCCTTGTCCGGTTCGACTTGCGTCAGACAAGGGAGACGGCTCCGAGTTACTTGGGGTTCTATAAGTTACCTTGGATATCCTAGTTTAATTGTGCTTCAGCTTGTTTTTGTGCTTCAGCCAAAACTTCATCAATTGATTTACCATTCAGGTAAGCTTGCATTTCAACAACCAAGATGTCCTCAATTGCATATGTGTTGCTACCATAGTTTACATTTGGAATTTCTTTGGTCCAGTTTGCGAAATCACTGAAGATTTTTTGACCGCTGAAGAATTCATCTTCCTTGTTGTACGCTTCACCATCTGTAGCCGGTTTGTACGTACCGATCGCACCAATATTTGTCAACAAGTCTTGATACAATTGTTTGTCAGAACCAAACGTTTTTGCCATGAAGTCAGCTGCTTGATCTGCACCAGGAACATTGTTCATCACATACCAGGAGCTACCACCCAAGTTGGATGCATGAACGGAGTTAGCTTGACCAGCCATTTTCGGCATTGGAGCTACAGCCCATTTACCGGATTGGGAAGCCTCTTGACGCACAGATGGTGAGAACCAGTTACCTGTAGGAATTGTTGCTACGCTACCGTTATTGGCGTTGGCAACGAATTGACTCCAGTCAGAGTGCAATTTAACAATGTTGGCATCCATCATTTTTTTGTACGTTTCGAAAGCTTCTTTCAATGCAGGGTTACTGCTGATGTCAGGTGTTTTGCCATCTTCTGCAGTGTACCATTTGCCTGCTGTTTGGATCATCATGCGAATGATACCAAGATCATTCGGGTCAAGAGACAGAAGCTCTTTACCTGTTTTTGCTTTTACGTCTTTACCGATTTGGATGTAATCATCCCAAGTGATGTCTTGCAGGTCAGCAGCCTTATAGCCCGCTTCTTCCAACAAGTCCGTTCTGTAGTACAAACCTGCTACGCCGGAGTCAAATGGTACTCCATATTGTTTGCCCTCATAGGATGTTGGTCCAATTTTGTAATCTGCAAAATCGGAAGCTTTAATCGTGGAAGACATATCTTTAAACGCATCCGGATAAGCACTCAGGAAGCTTTGTGCACGATAGTCCTCAATCAGAACAATGTTTGGAAGACCGCTGCTTGTTCCAGAGTTCAATCCTGTGTTCAGCTTCTGGATAATCGCATCTTGAGCATTCTCAATGATATTGATTTTCAAATCAGGATTTTCTTTTTGATAAATTTCTTTTGCTTGTTCAAGAGCAGCGACGTTAAATGCTTTGTCCCAAGCCCAGATCGTAATTTCGTTTGTTTTTCATCTCCACCGCTGGCAGAATTACCTCCACCGCCGGATGAACATGCGGACAACAGCAGTACTGTAACGAGCATCAATACCCACATTTTTTTCAAAACATTCAACTCCCCTTTAGCCTCTTTGTGTGTAATTTGTTTGCGTTTTCTGAAAGCGGTTGCTTTCGATGTATTCATCTTATCATTCCCATATCTCCATTCGTTAGTAATAATTTTGTACGGATTTGTCATCTTATTACCACAATGAAAACCTTTACAGAAACCGTTTGCATTAAATTTGGTTTTTTGTAATTTCTTTTGATTTTGTATTATCTTGATCTTGAAATCGTACAAATATGTATTTTCACTTCAACGCTGACACGCAAAACCCCCCGTTTCTGCAGACATACAGAAGCGAGGGATCTCGATTATAATTGTATTTAATAGAAATAGCCACGAATCAACTTGTGATTAAAGGCAGTGTAACGGTGACTCTAGTCCCTTCCCCGACAGTACTCATAATGGTGACACCATACGGTGAACCATATAATAACTCAATACGGTCATGTACATTGCGAATACCGATTCCGCTGAATAGCTGACGATTGTTTTTGGGATTGGGCAACGTTTCTCCCATGACAAGCCCTTCAATCCCATCACCATTGTCCATAATCTCACAGATGAGGGATTCTCCCGCTCGGGACACCATGACATGAATCGTGCCCGTTTCTTTTTTGATAAATCCATGGAAAAATGCGTTCTCGATAAACGGCTGGATCACCAGTTTGGGTACATGATAGTGTGTGCAATCCGGAGCAACGTAAAAGCTGCTTTAATCCGGCCGCCGTATCTGACGTGATTAATGAAGACATAGTTCTTCAGATTCTCGACTTCTTGCTCCACTGTAACCGTCTGGCTCACATCACTGATCGTATTTTGCAGCAATCCAATCAATGCATTAATGGTCTCCGCCGCCCTGTCCTTGTTGCCTTGTTGCACCAGCACTTTGACAGATGCGAGGGTATTGTACAAGAAATGAGGGTTGATCTGACTCTGTAATGCCGCAAGCTCTGCATTGCGTTGTTCATGCTGCGTCTGTACTAACTGATCCACATAATCATGCAGTTCATCAAGCATATAGTTGTACGCATGACCCAGTTGCCGACTCTCGTAACTGCCACTAACCGGTATATAATTATCCAGGTCGCTTTTCGTGATATTGGACATCTGCTTCACCAGTCTGCGCAGTGATTTGGTGATTTGGCTTGTAATCAGAAATACCAGAACAAGCGCACCAATCACGATTGCTGCACAGATCAGCGCAACCGTCTTCATGTCAATGAGCTGTCCCATCGCCATTTCTTTATCCACGACATTAATCAGGTAAAACCGATAAAAAGGCAAATACTCGGATAATATAATGCTCTCCTGCCCCATGACACGGGCATTCACACTTTTCGAAACGTCCACACTCAAATCCTTGGCATATGTTAGCAGCTCCGGCTGAATTGTACCGATCCAGTCCAGACGGTTCGAGGATATGATTTCGCCCTTTTCGTTCATAATAACCACATCATTGCCTCGACTCGTGAAACTGGAATAGAACTGCTGGAACTCCGATTCTCTCATGGTGACATAGAGTGTTCCGTATATGTGATTTCTTGTTCGGTCCGTCAATGCCTTTGTTGCGGAAATCATCTGCAGTTCGCCTTCGCTGGTATCACTGCGGTAATAGTCAAAGATTAGCCGACTCGGCGATTCGATGGCTTCTTTGGTAATAGGCTCCTGCTTCAACTCGTCCCCGGTCTTCTTAATGTAAGCCGGATTGGTGGAGAAACTTCGTCCGTTCACACCCACAATGGTAATGCCTACTTCATAAGACTCAATAATGGTTTGAACCCGATTCATTGTTTCACGCATATTATAGAAAGATTTGGCCGTTGAGACTGAGTCTGCATCCCCCTCCGACAGAAACCCCCGAATGGCACCACTTTGAGCTACATTGTTGGTAACCGCAGCTATGGATTCATTAAAGGCTTCAAAATTGGTCTTAATCTGATTAAGCACCTTGGAGTTCGTGATGCTGAACGTCTCGGTAAAGAGATTGGTAGACATGTGAATGGTCGTCCATAAGATGAGCACAGAGACAAGGACAATACTGATGACCATAACGAGAAACAATTTGGGAAATAATCCGAGACGAGATAATCTGTTCATCCATTTCTTCATGATCTGATCCTTCTGACTTTATGCCCAGAATTTGCGCCGGTATCGGCTTGGTGATAGTCCGGTGAATTTTTTGAACACTTTGCAAAAATAACTATGATCTGAATAGCCCACCATACTGCTAATCTCCGAAATGGTTACATCATCGGATCGCAGCAGCTCCTCCGCTTTTTCAATCCGAATTTTATTCAAATATTCATTAAATCCTTCTTTTTTGTGAGATGAGAAATAACTGGATAAATACGATGGATTAAAATGAAAGTGTTTGGCTACCTCAGCAAGCCCAAGCGGCTGGTCAAAGTGCTCATGCATGTAATCCAGCAGCATCTTCATGTTGGGATCACTTCGTTTTCCACCCGCACCAGCGATGCAATCCTGAACTTCCGTCATGAACTGGTCAAGCACAGCCATAACTTCCCCCAGACTTGAAGCCCCGTCCACATTTTTAAAATACGTATATTTGCTCTCTTCCAGCCCGGCAGACTGAACATCCATATCCGCGAGGGTAATGGTCACGTTGAAGATCAAGTTACCCAGGAATGATTTGATCTCAAACACATCGGCAATATAATCCCGCCCAAGTGTTGTCGCATGATCCTGCAGATACTCTCTTGCCGCTTCGACCCGATTACGCTTCACATGCTGCAAGAACATATTAACGTTAAACTGGTAACCTGCGGGATGCATTGGAGGCAGTTCGCCATATACCAGAATGGGTCGATCCTTATAATAGAAACGATATTCCATCAGCTTAATGAGGCGTTCACGGTAGACATCACCCATCTGCTCGAATGAAGTAAAGCTCTCACTGAGCACCCAACCAGGATTGCCTTCTCCTGCTGCATTTTCACTGGCCAACTGTCGAATCCGTTCAACCATCCAGCTGTCTCTTGCAGGATCAACATTAAGAAGCATTACAGGTAATGCACCCTCTGCGGGGATCATTGCACATGCCACTTCAGGCAGATCGCTGCGGAGCTTGGACTCCATCTCTTCCTGATCCAACTTCAATGGGTTCCCTCCCGCATCCATTGGTTTATACACAAGCAAACGAAAGGATTCGTATGGAAAGGTATCTCGTATCATCGGCATTTCGCTATCTGCATCCAATGTAAATCCGGATAACATCTTCTCCATCAGTTGTCCGAGTCTCCAGCCATCGTGCGACGGCTCGAACTGCAGCTCCGGAATTTTACCTGCTGTGCGTTGAAGGACCTGCAATAATTCATTCGTATCCAGCTTCGGCTTTAGTATATAATCCGCTGCCCCGTGCTGAAGCGTGGAACGCACATACTCGAACTCACTGAAACTGCTAAGTACAATCACTTCAATCTGCGGATAACTGGCTTTCAGTGTACGCACAAATGTTTCGCCGTCCATGACAGGCATGACAATGTCGGTAATCACAATATCCGGTTTTAACAGGCTCACCTGCTGTAATCCTTCTTCACCATTGGAAGCTTCACCCACAATGAGAAATCCTTCTGCTTCCCAGTTCATATGATGTTTTATGCCCTGTCTTACCAGGAACTCATCGTCAACAATCAGCACCTTGCACAACCGGTTCATGATCGCGACCCCCTTGTCTAATCTTTCCTCTATATCTGTATAGGCTATACCCACTATTATATATCGGTTATAAACACTTTCCAGTGTTAGCGGTTACATTAGTTTTAAATTGATTGTACATCTTTTTATATCCTAAAATGATTCTTTATTCAATGGTAACTATCTATAGTTTACACTATATTTCGACAAAATAAGAAGTCCTGAATCGCCTTTCGATCATTTGGCGAATCAGGACCCCTATTTTCAATCTTTTATTATGTTAAATCTATCCCTTATGGTTCAATTCCCCACTGGAGACTTCCCGCGATATAACCCGTGACTTTGGACCACTCCGTATAGGCGGTCTGACTGCCTGCAAAAGAATAATCATCCGTTTGCGTATAGTTGGTCCAATTGCTCTTGGAGATGCGAGTATGGATTTCCGTGCTTTGTCCTGCATTTAATATTCCAGCCGAAGGTGTGAAGCCGATCTCAAGCACGTGATCGGCACCCGTCCGTACTGGATTGAGTGCACTGAATGTACCTGTTACATTCGAACTGCCGGCTGTCGCCCAGTCAGCGAAGAAGTTCTGAGGCTGTTCTCCGTTTATCGTGTAATAGTATCTGATTTTCACATCAGACAGATCCAATGCTGTAGTGCCCGTATTCGTCAGTTTGAATTTGGGGCTGATGGAGTTGCCCGTTGCCGATGTGTTGCTATTAAACATTTCAATGCGGATGGTTCCAGCTGGTGCAGCTGTCGTGTCTTTGATGAGCAGATTCAAGGTCGCAGGAGCGCCTGCGCTGAATTGGAAGGTTAGTGCCGCTGCGCCATTAGGCAGTGAAGCCAGGTAGTTTTTACTCAACACGACCTCATTGCCTGTTAACGTGTAATCTGTACCTGAAACCAGCGTTGCATTCCCGTTACGAATGGATACAAGTGTATTGCCATTTAGCGTTAACGTGACTGGAATATTAACCTGATTACCTGCTTTACGATCAAATTCGGCTGTAACTGGTGTAATCGAAGAGTTGGTTACTGGTGTTGTCCCCCGCCATTATCTCCAACACGGTCAGCATACAAAATTCCGCGGCCATTCGTTCCGAGATATACTCTGCCATACAGACGCGGATCCCCCGTAATTGTGGTTACACGAGCATACTGATGCTGATCATCATTGATACGAACCCAGTGTGCCCCACCGTCATCGGAGCGGAAGAACCCACGTGTTCCATCAATTTGGGCAACCGTGTATAACGCAACAACGCTCTGCCCAGGGGCTGCTTTACCAAATCCGATACTGTCCGCTTCCTCTACATTGGCGAGCTTCGTGAATGTTGCTCCAGAATCCGTGGAATGCCATAATCCGTAAGGTCCTTCTTCCTCACTGCCACCTGCAAACCAGAGTTCGCCTTCAACACCTGGAACAGCATCCAGATCGGCATTACCTGCGATCGGAAGTCCGGTCGCTGGCGATGTCGTAAAGGTAGCGCCGCCATTCACACTTACATAGATTTTGCCCGCTGCGAATCCATAGAATTTGTTAGGGTTAACACGATCCGAAATCACTTTTGCCTGTGCAGGTATCCCTGTGCTTGCCGTCCAGGAATTGCCGCCAGTCGAGTAATGTACACCTTTGTCTGATGTGCTCCACACCAATCGATTACCATTTGCTGAGATGGCTACAGTTCCTCCTCCGGTTGTGCCGGCAGGTTCTGCATTCGCTTTATACCATGTCGTGCCTCCATCACTGGACAAACCAATGGATCTTGCATTTGGATCGGCAGCATAATCTGCTTTCCCTATGCGAACCATCGTATTTGGACTTAACTCTGCAAAATCTAGACTTTCTGTGGAAGGATAGTTCGGACTCGTAAATATGGTCGCCGGAGCCTGATCCAGATTGTTATGACGGAATCCGGAGACATCCCCCAATCCACTTACCAAATGTGCACCACTTGGCGGGCTGATCAGATCCAGTACGGCAATCTCCTCAACCCCCTTCGCCATCACTGAAATATTGATTTTTTCGTCATCATCCCAGTCTGTCAGGTTCTTCGTGCCATAGATCGTAGCACCCGTTCCATACATCATGCGATCCGAATCAAATGGATCAATCTCCAGATCACCGATCATCCAGCCCAGTTTTGGAGTTATTTCGGGCGGGGCAGGATTCGTGCCAAATGTGAGCCATGGGGCTGCCGAAATATCCTGTGTATACCGTAACTTCCGGTTCGGATATCCGTCAAATTCCCATATGCGTGTCCACGTCGCTCCGCCATCTGTACTGCGGAACAACGTGGCGTCCGGCCACCATGAATTCAATGTCGCAACCATCAATGTACCTGGATTCTGTGCATCAACAGCCAATCCGCCATATCCAAAGTAATTATCCGTGCTGCTGCTCGGAACAGGACTGATGTTGGTCCAGACACCTGTTGAGGTGTTCAGCTTCCATACATCGCCTTTTGTCCCATCATAGGGCCCAACCCCATCGCTATACGTAATATAGAGGCTGCCGTCAGAATCAAGCACACCATGATGCGGGATATAGCCTGTAGGTTGACCGGCAACAGCTGACCAAGTGAGGCCGCCATTCGTGCTGCGATATACACTTTGAGCTTTATCCGCAACACCCACATAGATTGTCTGGGTTGCTTGTCCTGCCGAACCTGTTGTTTTGTCAAACGTAATCCATGCCAGACCCACGATGTCACTGGTATACTCATTCGATGGGTCTTGCACGTAATTCCCCGGATTCGGGAAGCTTGTGACTTCGTTCCAGGTCACACCGTAATCGGTACTTTTCCATAATCCATGACCACTTCGTGCACCGAAATACAGGATACGGTTATCATTCGGGTCCACGCTCAGGCGTTCGCCCATTGAACGTCCTGGCATGTTACCGCCCACTTTGAACGGAAGTGTTGTGGTCTGCCATGTATCCCCCGATCTGTCGAGCGCAAGATGGAACCATTATTTTGGTCCCACGAGTTCGTATACGTCCCAACTGCCATATACACGCGATCGGGATCAACCGGGTCCGTAGCCAGTGCGTCCACACCATTCTTGTTCCAATCATCCCAGCCGACAAAATCCGTTAAGGGTATCCAGCTCTCGTCAGCCGCATTCCAGCGATAGGCTCCTCCGATATCCGTACGGGCATAGATCAGATCCTTTTCCGACTCGTTGAAAATAATGCCAGGCACAAACCCGCCACCTGCACCCGTCACCACATTTTTCCACTCATAAGCTTCACTCGGTGCCGCCGCTGTCGTTCCAGCAAGTCCTCCCAGCGAAGCGGTTACTACAGCAACCGTCAGGCTCATGATTCGTAGTTTTCCCATAAACGTTCTCATATCAACTTATCCTCCTCTTCCACTTGTCTACTGCATATCGGTCTATCCCCGCTGTCTCATCATGCTGATGATGGCGTGCCAGACGAATCAATGCATCCCTTGATACAAGAAGCCTCACCCCCTTCCATACACATTGTTAAGCGCTTACAAAAAAACTTAATTCGTCGTCACATGGATAATTCTTTCATTAAATAACATTCGATGGAAAACGACGAACACCTCCGTCCAAATTTCTATTTATGTAAAATATTTTCAGCATTTTATCTTGTTTACACAACAAAAAGAGGATGTCCCATAAGTCATGAATATGACGAGGGACATCCTCTTTTTGTTTGATTTTGTTTTAATGAACCTGACACACGCTATTCGCTCCCACTTGCCCAGATCTGAGAACTAACGAATCACAGAGACGCTATTTCGTCGATTCACTGGTTTTTTTAGGTTTGGAAGCCCTATTAGGACGAAATAGCGTTAGTGAGGTTCGTTAAATCTTGCAAACGTTGATGATCTGCCTTTTAAGGTGCGGTAGGTTCGTTAGACTTGGAGCGAGGCATTCCTTCTGAGACAGCCCCTTCGACATGGCATGTGAAAGTCTAAACGATAACACAGTTGCTTTCCTGGAAATCCAAGTAGCGGTTCACTACATGATTGGCACCTGTTTATTTCGAGCTACCGTAGGCATGAGTCTCCTGACCTTTAACTCCCGGTCTGACGACAAACAGTGAACCCGCATCCGGTGTCTCTTTCAGACGTTCTTCCTTAATCCCTATACGTGCTGTTGTGATGTACAAATCTTCGAGATTCGGTCCACCAAAACAGCAGGAGGTTACCTGATCTGCCGGTACATCGATCTGTTGCAACAACTCTGATGTATCCGGGTTCCAACGAGTGACTCTCCCTCCGCCCCAGTGCGCTACCCACAGCATGCCCTCACCATCAACCGTCATTCCATCCGGATATCCGAATTCCTCCGGTATGTGAATGATGCTTGTCCGATTCTGTATCGTACCAGCTTCCAGATCAAAATCAAACCGGTCAATAGCACGTGTCGGGGTATCAATGTAATACAAAGTCTTCCGATCCAGACTCCAACCCAGACCGTTGGATGTAGATACACCTTGTACCATCGTGCGCACAGGTTGTCCTTCCTCCAAACAATACAGCGACCCGGCTTGGCTCTCATTATTCATGCTCATTGTACCAGCCCAGAAACGGCCCTTCGCATCACATTTTCCATCATTAAATCGATTGGTATCCTTATCTTGTTCAGGGTCCTCAATGGCATGCAGCTCACCCGTTAGCAAATGATACGTGTGGAATCCACTGCGTAAAGCAACTACAACTTCGTCCCCGCGATAAGGAACAACAGCACCGACATGTTCACCAACATCATAAGCCTGGTCCTGGCCTGTAGCCGGATCATACACATGCACCTTGAAGCTTTCGATATCTACCCACAATAATCGATTGTTCTCCGCATCCCAACTTGGGCCTTCCCCGAGTAGTGCCGGGGTGTCTACAGCTACCGTTACTTCGCTCATGCCATCACGTCCTTTTTAAGATTTGACGCTGCCTGACCATTCGAATCCGATCGCATCCAAGAATGCTTTGGACAGTACCATGTGGCCTGTTGCATCCGGATGAACCCGATCATAAGTCAGCACAGACGTATAGAAATGGTCCCAAAATGGAGCAAATGCCGCCTGTGTATCCACATACACCGCATCATACTCATTGGCTACCCTGCGTACCGCTTCTCCGTAGATATCCATGGTTGCCCGCATCGGGTCTTCCGGATTGGCTTCAAGATAATAAGGCGACATCAGGACCAGACCTTTCAGATTGGGACGAACCGAAGCCACCAATTCACGCAAGGTGGATTCGTATTCTTCCAGGAACACATGGGAGTCTGTTGACAAAGGGTTGTCGAACTGACGCCATACATCGTTAATGCCAATCATGATCGATAACCAATCCGGTTTAAGATCCAATACATCACGATCCCAACGCTGTTTCAGATCACGAATCGTATTTCCACTATTACCCACATTCTGAATACGCAGCATCAATTCCGGATAGATGGACCGCAAGAGCGCATAAACTTGCGCAACATAGCCATGGCCCAGACCTGAACTGCCTTCGCCTACAGGATGTTCCCGACCACAATCCGTAATCGAATCTCCGATAAACAGAAGCTTGTCATTTTTCTGCAATTTCATCGTCGTTTACTCCTTCGCTCTAAGCGCTAATGTCATTACCAGCCTTGATTCTTAAGCCATGTCAAACACAGATCAGACCAGGCCCGCACCGCGTGATTGACCTCAGCCAATCCCAGACCATGTGAACCTTTCTCAAAAACGTGCAAGTCATACGGAATCCCATGCGCGCCCAATGCAAGTGCGTAACGCAAGCTATTCTCCACAGGTACTGCCTGGTCATCACTGGTGTGCCAGATGAACGCTTCAGGAGCATCTGCTCTCACCTGCTGCTCCGCGCTGAACGCCTTGATCTGCTCAGCTGACGCATCAGACCCGAGTAAATTTTCACGGGAACCGGCATGTCCATAGGACTCCATCGTAATGACCGGATAACAGAGGATAACCCGGTCCGGACGTGAACTTTGGCGCTCAATCGGGTCCTCATGATCCGGTTGTCCCTCGTCATACAACGTTCCCAGTGTTGCTGTAAGATGTCCGCCTGCGGAGAAACCGAGCACGGCAATCTTGGCAGGATTAATGCCGTACTGCTCGGCATGCGCACGAACATAACGTATGGCTCGCTGACCATCTGTTATCGGTGCAGGATGCTGGTGAGGCGCCACCCGATATTTCAGGACAAATGCACTTATGCCCGCTCGGTTCAACAACTCGGCTATTGGAGCACCTTCATGATCAGCCAAAAATCCATACCCGCCACCTGGACATACAATGATAGCGCTCTCGGAACCAGGCTGAATAAATGGAATCAAATGTGGCATTTCGTCTTCATGGCCCTGCGCCGCATAAGGTGCAGCATGATCCCATAAGGGTATCGTCGTTGTCATCTTCATCATCCTCTCCAGATAGAACGGAACCATGGTTCCGTTTAAACGTTTTCCAATCTCAGGAATCGATACCATCATAACGGTAATGGCCCCAATGCATCAATACCTTCCTGGCATCACTTTTTGTTCATTTCAGTACATGTTAGTACAAGTTACGGAACTGTTCAGGAGTAACTCCCTCAATCCTGCGAAAGGTAGCAACAAAATGGCTTGCATCCCGAAATCCCACCCGAACTGCGGTTTCTCTAATCGTAAGAGTGGGATCCCCAGTCATGATTTCCTTGGCTTTGCGAATACGCAGCAGAATGAAATAACTATAGGCTGTCATGCCAAAAGACTGCTTGAACAAGGTGTTCAGATGCCTGGATGAGATTCCCGTTACGGCAGCCATATGTTCGAGCCCGATCTCGGGATTCGCATATTGCTGATCCATGAATGCAATGAGCGGAGCAAGTCTCTCCACAGCATGTGAGATGGAAGAACGATTGCCCGTCATGCCATGTTTTCTAAGCAAAATCAGAAATCGGTATATATCCGCTGACGCCTCGAGTCCAGACAAATCCTGATCACTTCTGATTGAATCCAGCACTTTCTGACCGTAGTCATTGAACGGGCTGCTCTGTTCCCACTGATGGAGCGCCGCTTCACCCAAACCAAGCGACTCCATCATTGCCGGACACTGCGAACCGCCAAATGTAATGTAAAGTGTCTCCCACTCTCCCTGGGCTCGCACATATCCATGCGGTTCATTCGGAGGCAGCATAATACCCGATGCTTCCCCCAGTATGACCGTGGACCCGGAAAACTTGAATTCCCCGGCTCCCTTCACGGTCTGAAGCCAGTGGTAACATGGATACCCCATAGGTCTGGACACCTTCTCCTGATTGCCGTTATAACCAATGCTCTCAATATACAGGGGTAACGGCTGATCGCGTGATGTCATGAAATATCGTTGATGTCGGGGTGAGATGAACATAGGCGCCTCCTTGGTTATAGCTGAAAAAGACTTCCATATTCTTATATCAGTCATTACTTTTATTATATTTTAAAAGTCATATGTATCATATAGTATAGGATTATTCTTATACAAGAGGTGAACACATTGATTAGCAGCAAGCTGCCCAAAATGTTCTACGGGGGCGATTATAACCCGGAACAGTGGGACCATGAAACCCACCTTGAAGACCTGCGCATGTTCCAATTGGCAGGCATAGATATTGCCACAATCAACGTATTTTCATGGGCATTGATTCAGCCTGATGAAGTTACTTACCGTTTTGAAGAACTCGACCAACTGATTGATCGTCTATATGAAAATGGTGTCTATATATGCCTTGCAACGAGCACGGCTGCCCATCCGGCCTGGATGGCGAAGAAATATCCAGATGTGCTTCGTGTAGATGCTGATGGACGCAAACGCAAATTCGGCGGACGACATAATTCCTGTCCCAACAGCCCAACCTATCGTAAATATGCCGAGAAGATTGCGGATAAACTGGCCGAACGATACAAAGATCACCCCGCAATTCTCGTATGGCATGTCTCCAACGAATATGGCGGTGACTGTTACTGCGATAACTGTGAGAAAGCGTTCCGCGTGTATCTGAAAGAACGCTATCAGACGCTGGAACAGGTTAACCAAGCATGGAACACGAATTTCTGGGGACATACCTTCTACGATTGGGACGAGATTGTACTCCCCAGCAACCTGAGTGAACATTGGGGTAACAACAATTCAACCTTCCAGGGAATCTCACTGGACTACTCTCGCTTCAACTCGGACAGCATGCTGAATTGTTATCTGTTGGAATACGATGCGATCAAGAAACACATTCCGAACTCCGTTGTAACTACCAATCTGATGGGCTTCTTTAAGCAATTAGACTATTTCAAATGGGCCAAATATATGGATATTGTCTCCTGGGACAGTTATCCCGGTCTTGCGACACCTGTCAGCTTCACGGCAATGGCTCATGACCTTATGCGCGGACTGAAGGATGGTCAACCGTTTATGCTTATGGAGCAAACACCAAGTCAGCAGAACTGGCAGCCTTATAATTCACTGAAACGTCCAGGTGTCATGCGTCTGTGGAGTTATCAATCTGTTGCGCACGGGGCCGATACCATCATGTTCTTCCAACTTCGCCGCTCCATCGGTGCCTGTGAGAAGTATCATGGTGCAGTTATTGAGCATGCCGGACACGAGAATACGCGTGTATTCCGCGAAGTCGCTGAACTCGGCAAAGAATTGCAGATCCTTGGTGACACCACCCTGGATGCATCTGTTGAATCCAAAGTAGCAATTGTGTTCGACTGGGATAACTGGTGGGCCATCGAAAAATCAAGCGGACCTACGGTTGCCCTGAACTATGTGGATCAGATCCATAAATACTACGCAGCCTTCTTCCGCCGCAACATACAAGTAGATATCATCAGTGTGGATACGGATATGAGCAAATATGATATCGTCCTTGCCCCTGTCCTCTACATGGTTAAACCCGGGTTCGCCGCCAAACTGGAGAAGTATGTTGAAGCAGGTGGAACATTCCTGACTACCTTCTTCAGCGGCATTGTCAACGAGAACGATCTCGTGACCACAGGTGGCTATCCGGGAGAACTCCGCAAACTGCTCGGAATCTGGGTGGAAGAGATTGATGCGCTGCTGCCTGAGCAAAAAACCGCATTGTCCTGAAAGAAACCTACGGCGATCTTCAAGGCGAATATGAGTGCGGTATGCTGTGTGACCTGCTGCACAGTGAAGGCGCCGAAGTCATCGCAGAGTATGGAGACGACTTTTATAAAGGCATGCCTGTTGTAACACGTCATACCTTTGGTCAAGGTGAAGCCTGGTACGTTGCATCCGACCCGGAAGATCGCTTCCTGGATGGTTTACTGGGACAGCTTGCAGCAGCCAAGAACGTGGAATCCTTGCTTGAGACACCGGAAGGTGTTGAAGTAAGCGCTCGGACCAAAGACGGCAAACCCTACCTGTTTGTCATGAACCATAACGCAACCCCACAATCCTATGATCTCGGTACATCGAAGGCACATGATCTGCTCACTGATCACGAACTTTCCGGCAGCGTGGAGATTGAAGCAAGAGGAGTACAATTGCTCGAAATGAGATAAACGCTTTTGCTAAATTGGTAATATTGGAATCCTTTACACAAAGGAAAACACGTGATACAAAGTGTCACATATTCATTCCTTCTGTGCTTGTTAATGTCATCATCAAAGATATTGGTATATATTCCAGACCTTTATCATCTTTTATAAGCAAAAACTGCTACTTCCCGTATCTGCCTTCACCAGATGCGGGTTTTTGGCATTATCTGTGATCTGTTTGACAGAAGGAAATATCAGCAGGCAGAGCGAATTGGACGAGACATACATTTTAACGAAGCCCGCCGGAACTTGCTTGTGTACATGAAGTAGCTAATCCACTGGAAAATAAGAATACAGCTAAAATATTGGTGACACTCATGATGTCACTTATTGGTTGTTACAATAGAGATATAACTACGACATCACTTTCGGCGGCGCAATGATCGAAACGGAGTGGCTGACATGAACAGAACAAATCGGCTTGCTGCCATCATCATGGCATTACAGCATGGTCAAGAAACGGCGCACACATTGGGCGAGAAATTCGAAGTTTCCCGTCGCACGATTCTCCGGGATATCCAATCCCTCTCCGAGATGAATGTGCCCATTATTGCCATTTCCGGTCCGGGAGGCGGTTTCAGACTTATGGAAGGTTACGTATTGCCACCGTTACAGTTGGACCCGGTAGAGGCCGCCACGCTCATATTCGCTCTGGAGGGTCTGAGTCGCTACGCCGACACACCCTTTCATGAGAAACGCTGGACCCTGATGAACAAAGTTAAAGCCATCATTCCAGATGACATCATGGCCCGAATGGACCCATGCTCAAACAGCTGCAGCATCATATTCCTGACCGCCATTACATTCTTCCTCATCTGGACGCACTGCTGGCATGCATCCCTGAACACGGGTGGCTAAATGTACTGTATCGCTCCGTATCGCGTCAGCGATGGTTGCATATCTGCCCCGCACGGGTGTATGCTTCCTCCGGCTTCTGGTACTGTGAAGCCTATTCCATCGAACATGGTGAAGAGCGCCTGTTCCGGGTCGACCGAATGATCGAAGTCAAGGCGATTGAAACCAAGGATACACAGGTGCTTAACGAACAGATGCAGCAACAGTGCAGCAAACCGAACCCCCAGAACAGCCGCCAACCCTGGTTAGGGCGCGACTGAGTTATCGGGGCATGATTGAAGCCGAACAGGACGAGCATATCGGTGAAAAGATGACTGAAATTGCCCCGGATCTCTGGGAATTGTCATTTCTCTGTCCATCGGGGAATGGGAATGGGCCGTACGATTCTTTTACCGGTTGGGACGTGAAGCCGAAGTGCTTGAGCCCCTCAAACTTCGCCGTGAGATTCGTGAGCATGCCGAGGAAGTGAGCCGCAAATACCTTGTTTAAACCAAGTCGTAGCCTGACTATATACACAAAAAGGAGCCTACTGATATCATGACATATGAACCCGTTATAACGTATGAAGAAGCCGTACAGCGTATCCAGTCTATAGGGCTGCTCCTCTAGCCCCCTCTTTACCGGGTATCCTTCTCTGTCATCGCTAACACCCAAAGAACATTGGCACAAGGATGATGAACTCGACCCCTGGTTATGGCGTTCACGTCTGGCTGAAGAAGGCATTGCTGCATATGGAAAGTTCGTCAAAAAGAAAGCGCTTCTTGTCTCGCGTGAATACTTTCCCTGGGTACACCGACTGCTTGCCGATTCGAGACCGATCAAGGAACAGTATGAAGCGGGTCTGCTCTCCCGTGAAGCCTTCAAACTCCATACGTTGGTTGCAGAACAGGAAGGCATTGATGGACGCGCCCTTCGTTCACAGGCAGGATTCGGAGCAAAAGAAGACAAAAAAGCATTTGACCGTGGACTTCTGGACCTTCAGGGCTGTGCGGACATTGTAATCAGTGGAACCAAAGAAAAGAGGGGCTCGCAGAAGGCAAAGTCGCATGGAACAGCTCTGCATATGAGACTGCGGATCATTGGATGCAACGTCACGGCATTAAACCATCTGAAGGCAGCGTAGAAGAGGCCCGTGAACTGTTGATTGCGCAATTACAGAAACACGCATCACCCGCCGCATTATCAAGCATCACCAAGGCACTGGGCATCCGTGAAATATAAATAAAATAAAGCCACTCCCGGTTGTCGTGCACATTTCAACCGGGAGTGGCTGTGGTTCACCATTTAATGCATTGCAGAAGATAAACACCCTCCGCCCAGAATGGATCTGAGAATCACGCCATCCTTGAATATGGCAATCTCCCGGAATCCATGCTGCTCACTGAGTGTATGTGTGCGTCCTGAAGCAATGTCAATGAGCTGGCTGAACAGCTGTACTTTCACCTCATCCATCGTGCGTCCCTCCAACAGCTGGCCTGCGTTGAAATCAATCCAGTGCTTTTTGCGGTTCGCAAGATCGGATTGGGTTGCAATCTTCACGGTAGGTACCGGACCTCCGAACGGAGTGCCCCGTCCTGTGGTGAAGAGCACAATATGTGCTCCTGCAGCAGACAGTGCCGTAACAGATACCAAGTCATTACCCGGTGCTTCCACAATGTTCAGACCGGTTCGAGTCACCCGTTTGCCATAGCGCAGAACGTCGACTACCGAAGAACGTCCTCCCTTTTGCGTACATCCAAGTGACTTTTCCTCCAGTGTTGTGATGCCGCCAGCCTTATTACCAGGTGAGGGATTCTCATAGATGTTCTGCCCATGGTTCACAAAATACTGCTTGAAACCATTCACAAGGTCCACCAAATCATGAAATACCTGCTCATTGGCAGCACGATTCATTAAGATGGTCTCTGCACCAAACATCTCGGGAACTTCAGTCAGAATAGCCGTTCCCCCGGCAGCAACCAGCATATCCGCAACGGAACCAACCAGCGGATTCGCTGTAATGCCGGACAACCCGTCCGAACCTCCGCACTTCAGTCCAATTTTGAGTTTGCTAAGCGGAAGCGGCTGCCTTTGCTCCTGTTCCGCAATCTCCACAAGTTCCTCCATTAATCGGAGCCCTTCCTCAAGCTCATCATCCGTTTCCTGTGCTTTGAGAAACCGTACTTTCCCTTGATATTCCGGAGCAATACATTCACGGAACTGGTCAACCTGATTGTTCTCACAACCCAGACCGATGACCAGCACACCTCCTGCATTCGGATGCTCCACCAAGGAAGCCAGTAGCTGTTGGGTATACTTCAGATCGTCGCCAAGCTGTGAACATCCGAAGGGATGTGGAAAGTGAAACACCCCATCTACCCGACTTCCAAACTGGGACTGCCCCATTCGTGCCAAAGCTTCACACACTTTATTGATACATCCAACTGTATTTACAATCCAGATCTCATTACGGATACCCGCTTCACCATTGGGACGCAAATATCCATCGAATGAGCGCAGATGCTCCGGCGGCATGTCCGTCTGAACCTGGACTCCCGGTTGGTACTCATATTCAAGCAATCCATGCAGACCTGTCTTCAAGTTGTGACTATGAATCCAGCTTCCCTGCTCAATCTGCTCTTTGGCAATCCCGATAGAGAAACCGTACTTCATCACATCATCACCCGGTGCGAGCGTGTGCACAGCTATCTTATGGCCTTTGGGCACGTCATCCAGCAGGGGAAAGGATACTCCGTCTGGCAGTGTAATGCGTTCTCCTATAACATAATCTCGAAGCGCGATGATAACATCATCCTGTGGCTGAATGGCAATCCAGTCATTAATTGTACTTGTGGTGTTCATTTCCCATCACCTTCCAACCTGCCGATTTCACGAACAAGGACTGCACGCAACCCTTTTCTTGCATCCAGATTCTCACCCCAGATCAGGGTATCTGACAATACAGCCGCTACGCGGTTGTCCAGTTGCTTCTGATCCCTGTTGAGCGTGTCATAACCGTCCCAATGTGCAGTCAAAGCACTCAGGACATCCGGATCATCCCGCAACAGAACGTCTTCCCCATTCAGTCGTTGTGCCTTGTAGCCTTCTGGCGTATTTACAGGTCGGTAGAGACACAATAATCCGGCAAACCCCTGAATTAAACGTTCTGGCCAAGCTCCCTGATTTTGTTCATAAGCTAAAAGTGTAGGCAGCACACGCACCTTGAATTTTCCGATTGTATTCAGTGCAATATCTTGCAATTTGTGATCAATATGCGGGTTAAGGAACCGTTCGAATACTTCTTCCGCATACTGGTCCAGCTGATGATCAGGCATATCCAGAGCAGGGACGATCTCCTGATGCACAGCTTCCCTGATCCATGAGCCAAACTGTGGATCTTCCATCGTTTCCCTCACATGCTGCTTGCCTTGCAGAATGCCGAGAGATGACATTAAGGTATGCGCCCCATTTAAAATACGAACCTTGCGGATCTGAAAGGGCTTCAGATCTTTCACCCAATGGACATTAAGACCTGCCTGTTTGAGCGGAAGTTTTTTGTCCAATGACTCATCACCCTGAATGGCCCAAAAATGATATGGTTCAGCCGTATTTATCAGCTGGTCCTCATACCCCCAGCGATTCGTCAGGGAATCGGCTTCTTCCTGGGTCGGTGCACCTGTGACAATCCGATCTACCAGATTGTTCAGGAATTGATTATGGTTCTCGATCCATGAGCGGAACCCATCGGAATACCCATAATCCTCACTGTACCGTAGCACACAACTGCGCAGCACATCACCATTGCCTTCAAGCAGCTCGCATGGCAGATGAATCAAACCTCTGGATGGATCACCTTCAAACTTCAAATATCGCTGATGCAGGAAAACCGTTAATTTCCCCGGAAATGATTGAACGGGTTCACCCTCGTTATAGTCCGCATACGTATATTTCAATCCTGATTCGGTTGTATTGGAAATAACAAATTCAAGTGAAGGAAGTTCTGCCAAGTTCAGAAAGGCATCCCATTCCTCATACGGGTTAATACACTGTGAGAAAATGGAGATCAACTCTGTCCGCTCAACTGGTTTCCCTTGAGACAAACCTCGTGTAATCATCGTATATAACCCGTCCTGATCACGAATCTGCTCCAGTTTGGCTTTGCCTCCCGGTCGTGGTTGCGTCACAGCTACACTTCCATGAAATTTGCCTTGTCTGGCACTCTCATGAAGCATCCAGTCTGCAAATCCCCGCAAGAAATTACCTTCTCCGATCTGCAAAACCTTCACGGGACGCTCCATAATCTCCTTGCACTTGCGCTGACCATCGCTCCCCAGTAAATTCAACTTCAACCTTGGCCGTTTTGTGCTTGCCGACATGGACACTCACCTCATCGATTATTTGTACTGTCGGAATGCAGTTCTAAAGCTCTGCACCCTTTTATTGTAAACGCTTTAAATTCATTGTATCATCAATAAAAGGAAATTAAATTGCTTATATTGCGGTAAATATACTCTCTCATGACCAGGTATGCCTCTCGTTGAAGAAGATCGTCTGGAAAGGAGCATTTATGGAACGTTCACCTGTTCGTACGACTATTCAGGCAGAATCGGGTATTCCGTTCCGCCTGGTGTACAGCGACACCAAATCCCCTCAGAACGAGTTGCCAGATCATCTTCACGACTGGCATGAGATTATCTATGTATATCGGGGTGAGGGGAGCATCTTTATTGATACGGGACTCGAGAATATGCAGGAAGGAGATCTGTTCATTATACCGGGCAGCACGGTTCATCGAGCCTTGCCTGACGCGGGAAATCCCGTCACATCTTCGGCATTGTTCTTCAGCCCGGGACTGCTGGCATCGACCGCTGGAGGCGCTGCTTCTTCCTTGCTAAGCGTGTTTGAACGTTGTCGCAGACAACGTGTGTATAAGAGACATCTGAATACAGAGGAGCGGTCACAGGTGGCAGCCCTATTGATGATATTCAGACCGAATTCCAGCTCGCTCATCATCTTAGTGCACATGCGGCCCTCTTAAGGCTGCAACTGCTGCTCATTTTTCTGGAACGTCTGGAAGCTGCAGGACCTGCAAATCCGGGTACATCCGCTCAGGGACCCTCATGGCTCTCTTCTACGATCTCTCATATTGACAATAACTTGCGGAATGGCCTTTCCCTGCATGAACTCGCTCAATATGCTGCGGTATCACCCGCCCACTTCAGTCGTGCCTTCAAACGATATACCGGCATGACGCTGACGGATTACGCATTAGCACGAAGAGTCATTATGGCCAAAGAGCATCTGGTTCAGGGGGATGAGACGATGGCCGCCGTAGCCGATGCTTGCGGGTTCGACAGTCTGCCCCACTTTTACCGTCAATTCAAAAAATTAACCGGCACAACGCCGCAGCTTACCGTAGAACCATGAACAGTTCACGTTAAAATTGAACCAGCCTGGACGAAGGTTCCTGGCACGAATCATATATATCCACATATTCTTCCATATGGAAGATGTGGTATGATAATCTGGATTATTACTTGTCGGAAACATTGCATTCCGTTGTCAGAGGAGCTTGGCATTCCATGTTAAACGAATTGAATCGCAGGAATATTGGCATCTTCGCCCATGTGGATGCAGGGAAAACAACGACCACCGAGCATATGTTATATGAGAGTGGTGTCGTCCGCAGTCCGGGACGTGTAGATGACGGAACAACAGCCACAGACTCACTCGACATTGAGAAGGAACGTGGCATATCCGTTCAGGCAGCCATGACCTCTCTGATCTGGAAGAACACGATCATCGACCTCATTGATACGCCTGGACATATTGACTTCAGCTCTGAAGTAGAGCGAACACTTCGAGTGATGGATGGCGCTATTCTCATCCTGTCGGTAGTCGAGGGAATTCAATCCCAGAGTGAAGCCATCTGGCATGCCCTTCGTTCACTTCGCATCCCAACCATCATCTATTTTAATAAAATGGATCGGGTTGGCGCATCTGCCCCGGCAGTTATGGAGCAGATTCGTTCTAACCTGTCCCCTTTCGCATGCGAAATCCAAACGTATCAGCTCCATGAAGATACTTTTCATGGCATCGAATCCCTATGGAATAATTTGAATCTGGATACGCGGTCCGATGACACACCATCCATCCCAGGTCTGGTCGAACTACTTGCTGAACTGGACGAAGAAGTCATGGAAGCCTACATCCAAGAGACTTCGTTATCCCAAAGGGATCTAAATGAAGCGTTCCTGCGCTATGTACATCAGGGTGAGATGTTCCCTGTATGTTATGGTGCTTCCAGCAAAGGAATCGGCGTCACGGCATTGCTCGACGCGGTCCTTGCATTTCTGCCTCCACCTGCACAACCTGTGGATTCTCCCGTATCGGGAGTGGTGTTCAAGATTGAACGTGACCGCACCATGGGACGCACAGCTTACGTTCGCATGTATGGTGGCAGTCTCCATAACCGCGATACCATCCATAATTCGACGCGGGAACTTGAAGAGAAAATAACACAGATTCGCCGTATGGATGGACGGAAATGGGCTGACACAGGTAGTGTTCACGCCGGACAGATTGCTGCGCTGTACGGACTGAGCGACACCCATGTGGGGGACATTATCGGTAGTCCTGAGGGTGTACCTCCTCTACCACAGATGGCTGTGCCCTTGCTGACCGTACAGGTACATGGCAAGGACCCGGCACGTTACCCCGATCTTGTGTCAGCATTGCAGGAGTTGACCGACGAAGATCCCTTACTCGATCTGCAATGGTTGCCGGAGGAACGAGAACTGCATCTCAAGGTCATGGGAACGATTTAGCTTGAGATTTTATCCAGCCTGTTACGGAGTCGTTTCGGATTGGATGTTGTATTTGATCCGCCATCCGTTATCTATAAGGAAACACCTCGTACCGCTGGAGAAGGCTACATCGCTTATACGATGCCCAAGCCTTGCTGGGCCATCCTCCGCTTCAAGATTGAACCTTTGCCTCGTGGAAGTGGTCTGATCTATGCCTCCACTGTAAGGACCGATGATCTGCTGCTCCGTTATCAGAATGAAGTCGAACGGCGGATTCCGGAAGCCTTGTCTCAAGGCATGCTTGGTTGGGAAGTAACCGATCTGCGCATCACACTGGTGGAAGGGGAGCATCATGTCTGGCATACACATCCGCTGGATTTTGTCGTAGCCACACCTATGGGAATCATGGATGGATTAGCGAGAACAGGTACCACCTTGCTGGAACCCCTTCTTCGGTTCAGACTAACGGTCCCGGAGGAATATGGCGGTAAGGCCCTCAGCGATCTGGTACATATGCGGGCAACCTTCGAAGCCCCCATCATTGGTAGCGGACGTTGCAGCATTGAAGGAGTTATGCCTCTTGCAACGTCAATGGATTATCCGGTGAAGCTGCGTTCCGAGACTAGCGGCCGTGGGGTGCTTACCACTTCATTTGCCGGATACCAGGATTGTCCTGCGGATGTGAATCCCACTCGCAAACGCAGAGGCGTTAACCCGTTGGACCAATCGAAATATATTTTAAGTGTACGAAATGCGATTACATCATAAATGGAGTTGAACCTGTGCTTATTAAATTTCTTATCTTTGGCCTTCTATGGCGGATTGTAGGTAATCCGTTCATTGCCATCCTCATTTTACTCGTTATCCTGTATTTCCTGGATCGTCGTTACGTTGGAGTGTTCCCAAGCTTCACCAAACCTCTGAAGCGTATGCGTAACATCTCCCGGCTTCGACAACAGCTTGCCATGAATCCCAACGAAGTTTCTTCCAAGCTGGAACTGGCTCGCCTGTTCATTGAGCGCAAGCGTTACAGTGAGGCACATGCCTTATTACTTGAACTGGAGCGCCCATACGAACAATCAGCTGAGTACTGGGAGGCATTGGGGACGACCGAGCTTCATCTGGGTAACATCGAACAGGGAGAACGTCACATTTTGAAAGCACTCGAGATCAATCCCAGAGTCAAGTACGGACGCCCGTACCTTACCCTTGCTGGTGCTTTCAAAGATACGCATGAAGACAAGGCGTTGGATTATGTGCATCAATTTCAGGAGATTCATTCCTCTTCCAGTGAAGCATATTATCTGCTCGGCTCGGTTCATCGTTCTCTCGGACGTAATGCAGATGCGAAGCAGGCCTATGAGCAATCGTTGAACGTTTATCGTTCGTTGCCCAAATACAAGAAACGTCAGGAGCGCCGCTGGGCTGTCCGCAGTTGGTTCCGCAAACGTGGATTGTAATGTCAACCGTTAGACGCCGTATGTTGGATATCGCTCCACTAAACCATAAAAGTGCACTGATCTCTGCCCTCATATGAGCAGAAACAGTGCACTTTCTTCTTAATAACAATATTAATATACCAATAGCTCACGCAACCGAGCTTCATGAAGCGACATCCAGTCCATCCGCTGTTTGAGCTTCACAATCTGATCTACAGCCACTCCAGGCTCATCCGTACCCTCGAACATGCGACTGATAAAATGCATGACCACATCCAGACTCCGCAGCAGAATCAATTGAGGTATGGCTAACAACTCTTCCGGTTCCAGGCCGACCTGCTCCCGAAATCCCCTGATCAGCCCCTCTTGTGCCTGCCACATCCAATCCTCGCTCTGGTCCATGGTCAGAAGGTCAGACATCGGAACAGCTAATTCCATGACCCGCAAATCCCATGTCGCAAATTCAAAATCCAAAATGGCACAGATCTCACCATCCTGTTGATCTGCCAATACATTCGAAGCATTCACGTCTCCATGGACCAATTGATGCGGCAGCTGTTCCATTCCCCGCAGGGCTTCAAACAGATCTGGCAGCACATCCCCAGTTGCCTAAGCTCATGCACACATGCGATTAATGACGCTGGCGGCGATGCGCATAGTTGTAATAATCGGTCTGGTGAACAGAGCGGATACGCATCCTGAATTTGATAGTACGGTGGATACACCGGTTCAAGGGTTATATCCAGCGTTGCCATAGCCAAAGACAGGGCTCCTGCCGCTAAACCAAGGCCATATAGTTGATCTGGCCTATCCCAGATCGGGTTGACACCTTTCCGATAATGAAACAGAGTGGCCATTTTGGACTGTCCTGTAAGGGTATCTTTTATAGATAGGAATGTACCTGCCCCACCAGATAACCGCCTTACAGGTAAAGGTGTATCAAGCTTGAAATTCGAACGTTGGAGGGCTTCCAACACCTGATGTTCAAAGGCTATTTTCGTTGGATCATTATGTGTTTCATATTGTCTCATTACGTAACTCGTCCCGTCTATGTGGAGCATGTAGGTAGAATTATTCATCCCACCCTTTCCACGCTCGCCTTTCCAGTCCGATGTGAAACCATATGAGGCCAACACTTCGGATATACGTTGCTGCTCTGAATGATGGAGGGAACCGGAATTGATGTTTGGCACCTAAAATTAACCCCTTTATCTCACAAAATGGAACGGTCTTCTATTTATCTTAAAGGAAGTCCATCGCTCGGTCTAGTTCTGTTCCAAATGATCAAGAGAAGGGATAATAACCGGTCCGGTTAAGCTGCTCTGCAATGACACGATATCCTCTTGCATTAGGGTGCACCCTGTCCCAGAACAACAGTTCACGCTCACGACCTTCAAACCTGTCATAGACCTGAGCACAAGCATAATTGCCCGATCCGGCTCCATTCAGAAAGGAATTATATTGGCGTACCCAATACGCAGCTTCCGTCGCTTGTGGATACGGGTTGTACAATCCGATGGATCGGACCATATACTCCTGGTTGCCCTTCAACTGCCGAATATGCCTCATGATCTGGGATACATTACTGCGGGTTTCTCCAAGCACCTGTGTCATTTTACTGGCATTAGGTATGCCATTACTTGCTTTGAACGTACGGATCAGATCATTCCCGCCAATGGATATGGTAATGATATCTGCTTCACGCAGCGATTGCCGCACTCGGGGATGTGAAGAGATCATCTGCAACATCCCCCCGACGTTAGTCCATTTACGCCCATATTTTCCATAGATACAAATGTACGAACATTCATTTCCGCCATTCGCCGATATAGAGGAACAAAGCCGGTGCCCAGCAACGCTCCTGTACCGACCGTTAACGAATCTCCTACAGCCACATATCGATATACCATCCCGTCGCCCCTCTCTGCTGTGATATCCTGAACAATAATGAATTGCTCTATATCTTATGATGAGCAGTAAGACAAGGCGCGGGATGGTGTCCTTAGGCATGCACCTTTCTTTTGCATAAGACCATATTTCTTCTCTGTGGAGGTAAAAAAAGAAAACGCCCTGCCGCATAACGCGGCAGAGCCTGATCCATTTATTGCAATGCATTATATTACATGCCTATGGTCCGATCCGAATCAACGGAATCTGCCTGCTCCTTGTTAGGGAACGGCCACCAGTTCGCCCGGCCAAACATCTTCACCATCACTGGAACGAAGAATGGCAGGAACAGCAGAGAGTACAAGATCAGCCCGCTAAGAACTACTGTAGCAATCTGCATCATCGAGAGAACACCGGATGGATACATTGCAGCAAATGTGCCGCTCAGAATGACCGCTGCAGATAGGATAACTGTTCCCATGTTCTTCATCGCGTACAACATGGCATCCTGTACTTTCATGCCTTTGTTCTCATTGAAACGGTCCATCAGGAAAATGCTATAATCCACACCGAGAGCAATCAGCATAACAAATCCGAAGAACGGAGTAACCCAGCTAATGCCTGCGAATCCGAGAATATTAACGAAGACCACTTCGGTTAACGCCATCGATGTAAAATAAGCCAGTAACAAGGAAACGATGAGATACAATGGCATAATGACCGAACGAAGCAGCACGACCAGAATAATGAATGTGCCCGCCAGCATCAGCATTACCGTACGTGTGTAGTCGTTATTCGAGATCTCTTGCAGATCTGCAAACGTACTGGTAACTCCACCTATGGCGATGTCTGCTTTTTCAAGCGTACTGCCTTGTACTGCACGATGTACAGCGGCTTCAATGTCAGGAACACGATCAATCGCTTCTGTACCGTATGGATTCTCGGCGAAAATAACGTCAATCGTCATTGTTTTTCGATCTTTGGACAGATACGTATCAAATACCTGTTTGAAGTCTTTGTTGCTCAGTGCTTCTTCCGGAACGTACCAGCCTGCCAGATCGGAATCTGGTGCATCTTGCAATTGTGTCAGATAGTCCTGTGCTGATTCCAGTCCCCGGATACCTGTTTAATACCATCGACACTTTGATTCAATCCATCCGTCAGTTGTGTCAGTTGACCACTCAGATCCGAGAAGCCTTGCTGAATTTTCTCCTGACCACCCTGAAGCTGGCCAAGTCCGTTCTGTATGGAAGGGATCTCCTTAATCACTTTACCTTGACCATCAGCAGCCTGTTTCAGACCTGTCTCAAGCTGACTGATCCCCGTTACAATCTGTCCCAGACCATCAGCCAGTGCCTTCTGTCCGGATGCTGCGGAAGCAAATCCTTCATTGGCTTGATTAATTCCAGCAGCAGCTTCTCCAGCTTGCTCTGAATCTGACCCAAACCTTGAGCGAGCTGCGCTGTACCCGAACCTGTTTCACCAATTGTACCTTTGATACGCTGGTAGTCAGCATCTTGCTGTAATTCAGGATATTTTTCTTCAAGTGCTGTGAAGGATTCGGACAGACTCGTCAAGGCTGTTGAAACACCGCTCAGCTGTTGCTGCAATTCACGAGTTCCTTCGCCCAGTGCAGCGACACCCGCTCCCGCCTGACGATAGGCTTCGAGTAACTGATTGTTCGCTTGCGCAAGTTGATCTGCACTCGTTTTGGCTTGCTGAAGTCCCGCTTTCAGATCCCCTGCACCTGCGGAACCGTCCCGAATCCCTTTTTCAATCTGCTGAAGCCCCTCACTGAGTTGTGTGATACCCGTCTGCAACTGGGAAGTTCCCTTGGTAAGTTCCCTGCTCCATCGGCAGCTTCTTTTAATTGTGGTTCATTTTTACTTAGCTGACTGCTGGCTTCACTCAGGCCATCCCGGATTTTGTCCAGACCCGTCTTGCCTTCACCCAGTCCATCCGATAAAGTTCCTACTTGCTGTGTAACTTCAAAATCTTTGATCTCATCACCTGTAGGTCGTGTCATACTGCGGACACCAGAGACGCCGGCTACTTTCTCTACTTCCCGGCTAATTTTCTCGGCAACCGCCATATACTTTGCATTATCCATCGCTTCATCGTTCTGAATGACGATCTGACCTGGCAGCGATTCACCCGGACCGAAGCTGTCGGAGATAATGTTGAATGCTTTGACGGAATCATATTTCTCGCCAATCTCATCCAGACTGTTGAACGATAGTTTACCATCGTAGGTTGCCAGAAGAGGTACACAGACAGCCGCAACGATAAGCAGCGCAGCCCATGGACGTTTCAGCGAGAAGCGACCCGCTGCACCATAGATCTTGCTCTCGGCATGTTCAAGCGAACCCTTCGACGGCCAGAATAACTTTTTGCCAAGTACCGCCATGAAGAATGGAACGATCGTCACCAAGGCAAGCATCATCACAGCAATACCGACAGCTACGGCAACTGCAGAACGATACAGCATAAACTGGGCAAAGCCGATCGCAATGAATCCAACCAGCACAGCTAGTGCGGAGAAGAGTACGGTTTTACCAGCAGTACGATAGGTCGCAATGATGGCATCCCATGTATTCTCATGATGAGCCAGCTCTTCCTTGAACCGACTGATCAGCAGAATACAGTAATCTGTACCGATCCCGAACATGACGGCGACCATGAAGATCTGTGTAAACGTCGATATCGGAAAGTCGACACCATCCACGAGAAATGCAACAATCTGCTGCGATACAATGTAACTGATGCCCACCGTCAGCAGCGGTACAAACGGAGCTACGAACGAACGGAAGACCAGGAACAGAATGAGTAAAATAAAGACAACTGTAATATATTCCGATTTCTTAAGCCCCTCTTGGGAACTTTCAATGGTATCCTCGTCAATCAGACCTTTACCGGTTATGTAGTGCTCCACATTGACGGATTTCAATGCTTCATTCAGGTCTTCCCGCATTTCTTTGACCGTGCGATCTCCCTGATCGATGGAAAGCGATGTTAGAATCGTTTTGCCATCTGCCGAGATCATCTTATCGGACAATTCAGGCTGAGAGAACGGTTCCAGAATGGACAGAATGCCCAGCTTCTCCTTATCGGCCTCCAATTGCTTAACGGCCTTCTCTGCCTCTTGTTTACCGGTGGTACCTAGACCATCGGGATTATAAAATACAAGGGCAAGCTGGCTGCCCTGCTGTTCTCCCTCTTGTGCTGCAGCTTCATTCAAAATTGCTGCCTGCCTGGGTGGAAGAGTAACCTTCAGGCACTGAAAACTGTCCCTTTTCCCGAATCAGTTCACTCATGTTAGGGGCAGTAAACATCAATACGGCAGCGACAACCACCCATAACCCCATTAACCACCATCGCGCTTTCAATATCGTTCTCATTCGTTCTCCCGTCCTCCTTCATGCGATAACAGAGCTGCAAGCTTCTCAAAAGATTCAATGAAATTACGAACCTCTTCCGCAGTAAAATGAACCAGATACGGCTCCAGAATCTGCTGTATTTGCTGTTCTGTCTCCCTGTACACCTGGCTTCCGGTCTCTGTCAGAGTCAAATACACGACCCTACGGTCACGTTCATCTCCGGCCCGATGTACCAGATCACGATCCACCAGCTTGTTGACCAGAGCCGTAATGCTGCTCTTGCCAATGCACAGAAGCTCTGCAAGGTCAGAGGGTGTACAAGACTTCTTCTCATTAATGAGTCGTAGTGAACAGAATTGATCCATCGTCAAAATCTGACCTACACGTTCACGTATCTGGGTATCAAACCGTTTGGTTACCAGGAAAGAAGCATCCAAATATCGGTTAACCAAACTTCCAGCATCCGGTGTGTTCATTCAGCATTCTCCTTCCACAATATAGTTCACTTAACGAACTATTCTTTTATGAAACTATTCTATAATGAAACTATATTGAAAAGCAATACTTTGTTCCTGCTTTTTGAATGAAAACGACAAAAAAACAGGACGTCCGACTCAGCTAATTGCCAAATCCAACATCCTGTAAAGGGTATGCTCTATATATTTTATAAAGTAGTAGAATACATCTTCATTACTCTTCGTCTGTGTCTTCTTCTTTTTCAAGCACACAACGGAACCGCTCTACACCTGGATATCGTTCGCCCAGACTATATACGACGAATCCCGTATTTCGGTAAAACTCCACGGCCTCCAGATCCGTCTCTGCAATCAAAGTATCCGGATTGTATTTCTCCAGCAGCTGTGAAATCATACCCCGACCATAATTTTTGAGGCGGTTCTCTGGCAGAACGGCAATATGGTGGATCGTAACCTCGCTGGAGCCTGTATGCTCATAACCGATCAGACCGATCAATTGCTCCTCTGCTTCGTATCCGGCCAGATACAGTTTGTCATTCTCTACATATTGTTTCAACGCACGTTTCAGATGATCCGGATCAGGAAAGACCGAATAAGATAACAGCTCCTGCACTACCGGCTCCTCTATGCGTGATTTCAAATTCATTAACACTCTTATTCCTCCTATACCTTGCTTGTTTCCGTTATCGTATTGTAGTCGTTAACCTCTCAAAGTTCAAGTCATATAACGATTCAGCTCCGATTGAAGCACAGTCGGGATGTGATCCGTTACGTTGATCTGCGCCAGATGATAGGCATCCAGCAGTGCGCCCGACTGCCGGCAAGTTACTGGTTATGTACTGCATTGTTTTTCCTTCAGACCAATCCGCAGACATCCAGCCCTTTCTGAACAGCCTCCACCATATATGCTGAACTCAGACAGCTTCCGGTCAACGTCATGGACACCGTTGGCTGATCGAAACAGGATGCCAGCATAAGGATACCAACAACAGCCGTATCCGCAGCAGAATCACATACCCTAACCGCAAGGGGAATATTCCGGGCTGCAGCGTCGGTCACCAGAGGTGCCATTTGACCAAACCTGGCTCCCTCTTCCGTCCATCCCAATCACGTATGTATTCATCCTTGACTATCTCCTCCCCTTTAAACAATAAGTGCCGGGGCTTTAGCAGTTCCCGGCAGATCATTTATTGCTTTTGCACAGCAAAACGAAGCAGTTCACACCGAAATTGTGTCGGCTCATCATACTTTTCCTCTTCAATCGTCTGGGTGACATGCTCCTGAAGCAGAATATTCCAGCCTTTATATGCCTTCTCCAGTATAGCAATTGCTTCGGCTGTTGGCAGGTTCAGCTCAATTAACGGCTCAATCTCACGGCCTGAGTTCATTTCTTTTTCTTCCACATTGGTACTCATCGTAATACAATGAATGCCACCTGTGCGGGTTCCTGCTTGCAATCGCTCTAACGCTTCCAAGAAAGCTTGTTTATTAGATACATGTTCCAGACATGAGCAAGCAGCTATATAGTCAAAATAATTCGGCTCAATGGCATAATGCTCAACATCTGCTTTTACAGCCTTCACGAGATGATCCACCTGATATTCTTTCGCATACTTGCGAAGTCCATCTATGGCCTCGTCGAGCAAATCCACACCGATGACTTCACTGTTCGTTTGTGCAAGACGCTGTGCAATGGGTATCGTATGCCTTCCTATGCCGCATCCCAGATCGAGGACACGAAGTTCATCCTTGTGAACAAGTAAACGTTCCAGCATATCCATAACCATAGGCATTGGCCTGGACATCCAAGTGCCAGAGGCGAATAATTCATGATTCTGATAGAAGTTCGAATGATAACCTGCCTCTGCTTTTCGTGCAGCCTCAAATTGTTCATTTCCCATCAAGACACCCCCATAGTTTAGAAGTTGAACGTCAACGTCCCTGTACCGGCGAATAGTATGATTGAAAAAATGAGCATGACGACCAATCCAGCCGTTACGAGCAATTTCCCCGTATCCCTCTTGTATGAACTGTCGTTAAATAACATGATTCCACCAATGGAAATAGCCACCGGAGCAAGAAACAGTGTAATCAATAAAAGCAACGCGATAGAATAACGATCCAATACCGGTTCTTCATATTCGGTCATGTAAGGTTGTTCAGGCAATGCCGTTTTGGTGGCAACCAGATTACCGCACGATTTGCACTTGAACTCATCTTCTGCCATTCCTTCATGGCAATAAGAACATTTCCTTTGCGTGCGTGCCATCTTCCGCCTCCTTCCATATCTGCCTTATCAATGAATACCCACAATATCATACGATAATCACTTTATTACCCATTATGTATTATTTAGATTTTTCTTCATGAAGGATTCGAGTGTCCGCTCATATCCAGTACGATCCACTTGAAACGCTGTGCCATGACCCGCCCGAGGGACAGTCAGCAATTCCTTTTCGGTTGGGCAAGCTTCATACAACCTGTACACCATTTCGGTGGGTACAAACATATCAGCCTCACCATGGATGAACAGCACAGGAACGTTAACTTTGGCAAGTTGCTTGAGCGCCGAAGCCTCTCTGAAGGAATACCCTGCCTTCCACCGGGAGATCAGACTCGTGACAGGTATAAACGGAAATGCAGGAAGCCTGTATAATTGCTTTAACTGGAACGTCAGTTCTCTTCCACGGATGTATACGCACAATCAGACACAATCGCTTTAACCTGATTCGGCAGGGCTTCACCACCTGTCATCAGTACGGTTGCACCTCCCATGGATATGCCATGCAATATGATTTCGCCTGTTGTACCCACTTTTCAAGCACCCAGTTGGTCCACTGGACATAATCCTTCCGATCCAACCAGCCAAAACCAATGATATCACCTTCGCTCCGGCCATGACCCCGATCATCCGGCATTAACACGTTGTAACCATGCCTTTCCGCATAGAATCGGGCAAAACCAGCCATCTCCCTACCTTTGCCCGAATAGCCATGTGCCAGAATCACTGTCTGTTCTGACCCGTTACTGGAACTAAGCCATGTACCGTGCAGTTTTAATCCATCATGCGATAGAAGAGATACCTCTTCTACCGGCTGAGCATCCAGCCACTTCAGATCAGAAGCACTGCTGATGATCTCATTGTCCGGTTCAGGCATCAGATTCGGATTATCCACCAAAAACGCTTTTTGTGTCCGGCGAATGGCGGTTTTGAAAAAGTAAAGCCCTCCTGTCCACAGAAGAGCAAGAACAATCAGCACTAGTGCTGCAAGTACGTAGAATAACATGAACGGGTCCTCCCCTCTTTCCTTTTTAACATAACTTCAATCTTTACTTACTCGTTGCAGTGCCGCACATGCTGCTTGATAAGCAGGTAACAAAGCATCCAGCAAAGGTTCTGCTTTCCGTGATTGACCATCCTTCGCAAACTGCTCGATCCGGGCAAACAAAGATGATAAATAACCAATTCCCAGACTCAGACTTCCCGATTTCAGATCATGGGCTACCTCGGTAGCAGCAACATGGTCGCCGGATACAATATGTCTGCGCAGCACCTCAATCTTGCCAGGTGTTTCGGCACGATACACATCCAACAACATACCAAGAAGTGTGCGACCGCCATCGGTGATTAGTTCTGCAATCTCATGCACAATGCTCATATTCAGTACCTCTGTCCCTTCAGAGGATTGCTGCCACTTCTGGATCATATTACTCAGAATTTCCAGCGTAAAGGGTTTGCCAATAAAGTCATTCATCCCGGCTTCCATACACTTGTCTTTCTCAACCTGCATGACATTACCTGTCATTGCAATAATCGGCGTGGAATAGCGCATCTCATCCATTTCAATCGAGCGGATTGTGCGTGCAGCCTCCAAACCGTCCATCACTGGCATCTGGTAATCCATAAGAATTAAACTGTATTTTTTGCTGAGAAAAGCAGCGACTGCCTCTTCCCCATTCACAACAGGATCTACCTGGGTTATTCCCAATTTTTTCAGTTGTAACATCACCAGCTGCCGGTTGATGAGATTATCATCGGCCAGCAATACAGATACCGAAGCGGTTTCTTCATGCATAGTCTGTTCCTGATGCTCTGGAGTGGAAGCAGCAGAATGGTTATCAGCCTGGTTAACGTGTTTCTTGTCAAGTGTAAGTTCGAACCAGAATGTTGATCCCTTCCCCTCCTGACTCTCTACTCCAATCACACCTTCCATAAGGCTAACGAGTGACCTGCAGATGGATAATCCAAGTCCTGTCCCTTCATACTCTCTCGAACGTCCACGTTCTGTCTGCACATAGGGCTGGAATAACTGGGTCTGATCTTCTTCGGAAATACCAATCCCTGTATCTTCAACTTCAAACCGAATGGTTTGTTGGTTCTCATCATCCTTGATAAGCGTGACTCTTATCCGTACAGAGCCTTCTGTTGTGAACTTGTTTGCATTCTGAATTAGATTGATCAGTATCTGCGTAATCCTCGTTGAATCCCCTTCAAGAAGCGTAGAGACTCTGGGGTCACAGTCTACCGATAACTGATTTCCGTTCTTTCTGACTTGGGGTTCGAGCAAACGAACTATATAGTTTATCGTCTCTTGCAGATCCACTTCTCCAAGTTCAAGTCGCAACTGACCCGCCTCAAGTTTGGACAGATCCAGAAGATCCTGAATCAGTTTAAGCAGCAGTTTGGCAGCATCCTGTATAACGGAAACGGAATTCTCCTGTTCTTCAGACAAGGGAGACAGTTTAAGCATCTCTGCCATCCCCAATATGCCATTTAATGGTGTACGAAAATCATGACTGATGCCTGCAATAAATGCATTCTTGGATTCACCAGCATCTACTGCTTGCTGGCGTGCAGTTTCAAGACTGTTATTGTTCTTCGCAAGCAGACGTTGAAGTGTCACCAGTTCGTTATTCATATCCGAGAATTCCGCAAGTGTCCGTTCCTCTTGCTCCTTACTACGGATCATCTGATCTGACAACTGCTCAATCGTTCTGCGTAACCTCTGTATCTCTCCGTTCTCATTAGACACCACATCATCCCTCTCCTAATCCCTAACCATATCAAGGTGACTATATATAGCTGGCTGAGCCAGTAATTGTTCTGCAACCGCAACTGCCTCATCGGCTCCCGGCGCATAACCGTCGGCTCCTATCGTTTTCCATAACTCCGGATCAATATTAAAGGGGTATCCCCAACCATGATCTTCACATGTGCGGTTGCCGGATGATGACGAATCAGATGAATCAACTCTTTCGCCAGATGAAGGTGGTACGTCATCGTCACTGATATCGCAACAACATCACCCTGATGCCGCTCTATAGCCTCTACTACACTTCCATTGGGAACATTAGCTCCCAGATAGTGTGTGTCCCAACCTTCCATCTCAAAGACATCTGTGAGCATGCGCAGTCCGATCTCATGTTGTTCACTGCCTACACAGGTGGCAACCAGCCTTTTCTCCTGACCCGTATGAATCAACCAGCGAGAATAGAGACGTGATATGAATGACTGGGTTGCTGCCGTACAAAAATGTTCTTGACCCACACTGATCTGATGGCATTGCCACAATCGACCAATTTCATACTGGGTAGGTTGAAAGATATATCGATAAATATCACGAATCGTCACCCCAGCCTCCAACTGCGCTTCAATGATCTCAAAGGCTTCTTTCCTATTATTATCAAGCAAACACTGCAAGTACGATTGTGCGGCATCTCCATATGGCATCGATTCGTTGATGTAACCCGCCTGTGACTCCATCTGTGTTGTTCTGTATATTCCCATCTCCAGATATTCAAGCAGAAACGACTTTGAGGGATGGTCAAATTCTTCTTCCAAAGTTTCTTTGATCAGATTGAGATTCATCGCCAGATCTTCTGGTGATACCTTATAACCTTCAAGTAGAACCTTCAGCCAGGCAATATAATGCGTAAATAGACCTGGACTCTGTACAAGCACACTTTCTGCCAAATAGTTTAAGCTATATTGAGAATCCTGTTTGGTTCGCATTTTCCCGTTCTCACCAAATCGCTCAAGTAAATCAGGCTGTCTGAGATACTGTTTCTCTGTTATTCGATCAGCCAGGTTCCCCGATACCTGGAGTAACTGTTCTCCTGCTTCCTGATGACTCATAGATGCACCTCTCCTCTACCCGAATCACATCTCCATCATCATTCGTGGCTAATCCAGAATGGGATTGATGTGAACTAACCTGCAATCAGGATAGGTTCTTCTATTCATTGATCCAATCCATCCATTCCGCTCCTAATCGTTCTATTCTATTATACATGAACTTTGGATGATCATGTTTTACACACGATGAATGTATAGAACAATCTTCCTATATTATGGAGGGCCTTGCAAGCCAGTCAGCCAGTATAAGCCCGTACTTTTCGAGTTCCACAAAAAAACTGACCTGCGTTATGAACGCAAGTCAGTTTTCCCTTCTGCCGCCAATCCCAGCTTCTTCAACATCCGAATCGCATCCACTTTCTCGGAAGGATCAAGCCCTTCCAGAGCATCAATGATGACCTGATGGTGTTGAGGAAATATTTGTGTGAATAATTCTCTTCCTTCATCGGTTAATTCAGCGTATATGACACGCCGATCTTCCTTGGATGGTCGACGAAACAGCAGATTTTTATTTTGCAGCTTATCTACAACATACGTGATATTACCACTGGACATTAGCACCTTTTCACCAATCTTTTGCAATGCCTGCGGTCCCTTATGATATAACAAATCAAGCACACCAAATTCTGTCGAATTCAGTCCGTGACTCTGAATGTCCCGATTGGAACGCGAGGTCACAGAATTATAAGCCCGAACAAGAACCACGAATAATTGTAAAGACAGTTCCCGGTTGTCCTCCGTGTTCAGCATTTCAATAATCCTCCATCAGTTGTTTACATTTCGGCTCGTATGGGAGACCAGCTTCTGCTCCCACTCCTCACGGAGCATCCCCATACGAATTGAATCATAATACTCCCCTCGAACGATACGACACTTCCGCATTCGTCCCTCCACCTGTAATCCGGCTTTTACAGCCGCACGCATCATTGGTTCATTGCCAGACCAGGTGGTCAGTCCCACCCGAACCAATGGCAGATGCTCAAACAAATAAGTGGACCACATCTCAAGTGAACGTGTGCCAACCCCGCTTCCCCTCTGGGCAGATCTGTATATTACAATCCCCATTTCCAGCCACATGGATAACTCATCTTCTATATAATAGCTGATCGTGCCCACAATCTGTCTGTCGGATTCAATGATACGGATCGATACCGGTTTGGAATTACTTGGATCAACGTGTATACGTTTGAGCATACCTTGTTCGAAACTTTCATAACTTTCATGTTGAAGTGGGTAATAGGGTGCATCCCATTGCTTCCATTCGGGTACGTCATCACTGTAGATCAATTCATAGAGTTCTTTCAGATCCTTTTTCTCCACACATCGGAGAACAAGTTCCCCATCCACGATTGGTAATTCGTTCATACGATGCAACGCACCCCTCTTCCATATTAAGAACGATGAAGCTCTTCGATACTGCCGTCTGCATTGGCCAGAATGACCGTGCTAGCCATATCCACAAATAGTCCGTTATCCACTACACCTGGCAACATGTTCAATTGAACATTCAGGTCAGCAGCATGATCAATCGCTTCCAAGTGACAATCTGCGATCAGGTTTCCGTTGTCTGTCAGATAACGTTGCTGTCCATCCATTCGCCACTGTGGTTGACACCCCAATGTTTCAAGCGCTTGGAAGGTCCACTCGGAAGCAAATGGAACAACCTCAACCGGAAGCGGGAATTTTCCCAACTTTTGCACGGCCTTGCTGCCATCCGCTACAATAATTAATTTGTCACTATTGGCCGCCACGATTTTTCACGCAAAAGAGCCCCGCCTCCCCCTTTAATCAGGTTAAAATCGGGATCTACTTCATCAGCGCCATCAATGGTCAGATCCAGACGTCCAATCTGGTCGAATGGGACGATGGGAATTCCCCATTCACGGGCAAGCTTGTCCGAAGCCTCTGATGTGGCAACCGCTTGAATGTTCAATCCATCACGTACCCGTTCACCGATTCGGCAGATGGCATAATAAGCGGTTGAACCAGTACCCAATCCAACCTTCATTCCATCTTCAACATATTCTGCCGCACGCTCTGCTGCTATCTGTTTAAGATTCATCTATAAACCCCCGCTGCTCATAATTTGAGAAATGCATATGTAGTTATTATAGATAAAACCGCTTCCGATGTATATCCGTGCCTTCTGTTGCATCTTTGCCATCTAATTTTTGTTTAGTTGAAGGATGTATTTTTACCCACCATGTTATAGAATACAGAATGAAGCAAAAAAATGGGAAATTTTAAAATAAACAGTTCTAAATACCTATAAACCATCTGATATGTCCATAAATACGTAAAATATTAAAAAAAATTTAACGATACTATTCAATTTAACGACATTTTATACGACATATTAATTATAGATGTGTTTTAATAATTAGACACCTATGGTTCATACGGTACATAAGTCTCTACGAAAGCGACTGATAAACCAAGACCATGGTCGCATAATTTTCCTTTGGAGGGGATCACGGAATGATCTAGTTCACTGTACCAAAACAACCCTAAAGTTTCTTAATTTAAAGAAGATCAGGAGTGGAATTTAGTGAAATCATTAAGTTGGAAAAGCATGTCGTTTTTCTCCAAAAATTTGTTACTCTCATTTACCAATATCATTATCATCGGGGTAGCACTTATTGCAAGCAGTTACTATTTTCAAAAAACGGTTCTTGTTGATCAGCTGCATGGACAGGTGGAACAAATCACCAAAAAATGGGCTGAAGATATCAATGCTGCCGATGTTCAAGCTGCAATTGCGGAAGGCAGCTATGATGGAGCAGCGCAAACGAAATTGCGAGCATATTTCGATGAAATGCAAGAATATTACCCTAACATTGCACAAGCCTACATCTTCGGTGTTGAGCTCGGTGGCGATAACAAGAGATTAACTTCCCTTGTAGCGATGCCAACCAACTTAAGAGAGGCTTTTCAAAGTGAGAACGTAAATATCGGTGACATGTATGAGCAGCCAGTCGTTGTAGCCAATGCACTGAAAGAAATGCTGAATACGGATCGCCCAACATTCACAACGTTCTACTCCGATGATTTCGGAACATGGACAACCATTGCTTATCCAATCAAAGACAGCAACGGTAAGATTTTCTCTTATTTTGCCGTAGATGCAGATGCATCAGCCGTACCCGCAGGACTTAACTCCTTGCTCAAAAACGGAATTATCATCCTTGTGGCCTTCTTGCTGTTATTCCTGATTATCCAATACCTTGTGGTTAAAAACACACTTTCCCCATCCGTCACTTGATCAAAGGAATTGATGACGTCAGTCGGGGTAATTTGAATGTCAACATACCGACAGGAAAAGACGATCTGGGACTCGTAAATGAGAAGTTCAACACGATGGTTCGTAAAATCAACGATACGATCGTAAAAGTGCAAATTACATCACAGGAAGTCAATCAATCTGCCAAAGAACTTTACGAGGTTTCCGAACGAAATAGCGAGAATGCAGATTCGATCAATAACAACGTGACACAAATTACGTCCAATATTCGTTCACAGGAACAGGCAACCCGGGATAGTGCACGTGCCATGGCCGAGATGGCTACCGTAATCCAGACGATTGCCAGCAGCTTCTGCAAGTGTAGCGGATGAAGCCTATGAAATGGAACGTCGTTCACAACAAGGTAACAGTGTTGTCCGTCAGGTATCTGAACAGATGAATCTGATCACAGAATCGGTGAAGAATACCGCTTCTGCCATTGAGGTTCTGGAGAGTCGTTCTCAGGAAATCGGAGATATCCTCAATATCATCTCGGGAATTTCCAGCCAGACGAACTTGCTTGCCCTCAATGCATCCATTGAAGCAGCACGTGTCGGTGAAGAAGGAAGAGGATTTGCAGTTGTTGCAGGTGAAGTACGCAAACTTGCCGAACAATCGGAACAAGCGACCAGCCAGGTTGGCGTATTGATTCAAGAGATCCAAGCAGGAATTAAACAAGCTGTACGTGCTATGGAACAAGGTACGTCAGAAGTAGATACAGGGCTCAGCGTAGCCGATCAAACAGGACAATTATTCGAGGATATTCTGGAAGCAGCGAAAAAGTATCTAATCAGATTCAGGAAGTATCAAGCGCGACGGAAGAAATCTCTGCGGGTACGGAGGAGATGACTGCTACAGCAGATGACTTGTCTTCAAGCGTGAGTAAGACAGCAAACAGCAGTGAACAGATTTCCTCATCGGTTGATGAGCAAAAAGCATCGTTGATTACACTGGTAGACTCCTCCACACGTCTTAACAGCATGTCTGAGGAACTGCAAGAACTGATCTCTCATTTCAATGTAAGCAAACAATAATTCAAATCCACAAACATTCGGTTTGAACCAAGGAGGAATAACTGAAGTGATTGAAAACCAATCATCATCTTCCCATTCCGTGGAATCGAGTTTGCCGGTTATGCAGATTCCACTGGATTTTGGGCGACGTCAACAATCATTCTCTTATCAGTCTGCTCAAATTACACTACAGGCTTCTCTGAGTCGTGATCTTAAACAGAAATTTGGAGAACAGATGGTGTACCCGGTACTCCTCTCAACTTATGCAGCCTTGTTATTCCGTTTGTCAGCTGAACAGGAACTTGCCATAGGTATACTCGCACCCGATCAGGCAGCTTCTTATCTTTCATTACAGATTCAGGGACAATTGACCTTCAGCCAACTATGCGATCAGGTTTCAGAGCAGCTCAAGATTGACTACATGCTGCAAACCGGTGGATACCCTGAAACCTTGTTTATGCTGAATAGCGTACAGTTGCCTCAAGCTCCTCAAATATTAAACTGGAACGTTCGAGATGATCAGAACATGCTCATCCTCGATCTGTTCTATGACAGTTCACTGTTGAAAGAGTCTACCGTGCTGAGATATGCAGAATATTATCAGACTCTTCTACTCGCCATGTTGCGTGACGGTGATAAAGCAATCGGTACGGTAGATATTCTATCCGCCTCTGATCGATTGCTCTACCGTGAAATGAATGATACTTCCGTTCTCGAACCAGAGCATCAAACGGTTCATGGCTGGTTCGAAGCAACGGCAGCAGCATATCCGAATTCACCGGCGATAACATCGCCATCCAAAAGTTATACGTACAGAGAATTGAATGAACGAGCGAATCAGGTGGCACGTGTTCTGTTGTCCAATGGATTGCAGAAAGGTGAATTCGTCAGTATCTTTATGGATCGAAGTCTGGAGACCATCATCTCCCTGCTCGGTATTCTGAAGGCAGGTGGTGCGTATGTTCCAATCGATCCTGAGCATCCAGAAGAACGTAACAGTTATATTGTGGAAGATACGGCGTCCTCTTTCGTGCTGACAACGGAAGCCTCTTTGCCCAAGCTTCCAGCTTGTTCTCCGGTATATCTACGGTCCGTCAGATTCTCGCTGTGGATGGTCGTCTAGCCGGATTTGCAGCAAGCAACCCTAACCTGGATATTCAGCCGGATGACCTTGCGTATATTATCTACACGTCCGGGTCGACAGGTAAACCGAAAGGTGCGCTGATTGCCCATCGGGGTGTAACCAATCTCGGCAGTGTGGTTCAGCGTGATTGTGACATTCAACCAGGCGATGTATTAACCCAATTTGCTACATACAGCTTCGATGCATCCGTGTGGGATACAATTGGCGCCCTGTTCTATGGAGCAGAATTATATCTGTTATCTGCGGATGAACGTGTATCTGTAGAAGAATTCGCAAGTGCAATCGAACGAACAGGAACAAACATCATCACGATCCTGCCGACCATTTTCTTCAATCAGCTTGCTTCCTATTTATCGGATGAAGGGTTCCACAAGCTGGCCAAAGTCAGAATTATTACCGTAGCCGGAGAAGCACTCTACGGTGAACAGGTTCGTGCCTTCCAGCGAAAATTCGGAAACCAGATTGATATTGTTAATGTGTACGGACCTACCGAATGTACCGTGGCCACTGCCACGCACCGCATCAGCAAGCAGGTTCCCGAAGATGTGGTGAACATTCCTATCGGTAAACCGATTCATAATTACAAAGTATACATTGTTAATGAAGAACATCAGCTATGCCCGGTAGGTGTTCCTGGTGAGGTATATATTTCTACCCCAGCACTGGCCAAAGGTTATTTGAATCAGCCAGAACGTACAGAGCAAGCATTCATTGAGAATCCGTTTGCAATAGGTGAGAAAATCTACAAATCTGGTGATATTGCCAAATTGCTGGACACGGGGCTATTGGAATATGTCGGTCGCAGTGACTCGCAGCTAAAAATTCGGGGTCACCGGATTGAGATCGGGGAGATTGAAGATCACTTTGCACGGCTTGATCAGATCCAGAACGTTGCGGTTATTCCTAAGAAAGAATCGGATGGACAGAATATGCTGGTTGGCTATTTTACATCGAAAGATGGCAGCACCCTTTCTGTTTCCGACATCAAGGCAGCTCTGACCGAGAAACTCCCTTCTTATTTTGTACCCAAGTGGATCTGTCAGCTGGATGAAATGCCGATCGCACCGACTGGAAAAATCAATCGCAAAGCGATGGTATCCCTGCCCCATGTGGAACGACATGAAGATCGCCCTGATCGGATCATGCCGGAGACGGAGACAGAATCCATTATCCTGAACGCGTGGAAAGAAATCCTTGAACATGATGACTTTGGTATCGAAGACAGCTTCTTCAATATCGGTGGTGATTCACTCCGTGTCATTCATGTGCTGGTCATTCTGAAGCCGCATTACCCGCAGCTGAAAATCGCCGACTTCTTTGCGGAGAAAACCATCCGTGCTCTCGCTCGTCGCGTGGAAGTATTGTCCCATGGTGCAGCAGAAGCAGAAGTCACCAATTCGGCAGTAGCGGATGGCGTGATTACCCAATTATCCGAACACCCTGTGGAACTAACATCCCAGTTGGGCTATCCAGTCATTCGTGAACCTGAGCATGTGTTACTGACCGGAGCGACCGGTTATCTGGGTTCTCATGTGCTGCAACAGTTAATTCTGAATTCCAGTACTCGAATCTATACGCTGGTTCGTCGCCCGACCAATGGAATAACTTCGATGGAACGTTTGACTAACGTGCTGGAAGGATATTTCGGCAAACAACTGACTGACCAACTGGCTGCTCGCGTGGAGATTATTGAAGGTGATCTCGAACAGCCTCATCTCGGTCTGTCAGCGGAACAAACGGCTTATGTACAGGAACGAATTGACCGTGTCATCCACTGCGCTGCAGACGTACGACATTTTGGGGATGCCGAGCAATTCGCCAAAACAAACGTGGAAGGAACGGTCGCATTGCTGGATCTGATTCGCAGCAAACCTGGAGCCTCCTTCCACCATGTATCCACGATGGGTATACCAGAAGATCTCGCACTCAGCGGACAATGGGAATCCTCCCTGCAATATGATCGGTTCCCGGCTGACTTGCATGTGGACAACCTGTATTCGGACAGCAAGCTAGAAGCCGAGAAAGTGCTCATGATTGCCGCAGAGGAAGGTGTACCAGTCAGTATTTATCGTGCAGGTAATCTGACTTGCCACTCCGATACTGGACGCTTCCAGTCCAATATTGATAGCAATGCCTTCTATCGCATGATCAAAGCGATGTTATTGCTTGGCAAGGCTCCCGCAGCTGAATGGATGGTTGATTTTACACCGATCAACTATGCAAGTGAAGCCATCGTTCACCTGGCCTTGCGTCAGGATACTGCCGGTCGTGTATTCCACATCTGTAATCCGGAGCCCATCCGCTATGATGAGCTAATCCGTTCTGTGAATCGGGCTGGTTACAATGTCGAGACCCTTCCTTTTGCGGATTACACCCGTTGGTTGTTCGATGCCAGCATCAGCAAGGAGCCGGAAGCTCTTCAGTTGGCCATTGCACAGCTTGAAGGCGACGGCGCGAAGGATTCAGCATATGTCTATGCTTGCCCTGTCACAACGGCTTATGTGGAACCTGCCGGAATCTCATGTGCAAAAACAGATGATCGATTCATCTCCGTCATGTTGGACTATGCTGTTCAGATTGGGTACTTCCCCGCAGCAATTCGGCCACATTATGGCACTTCAACCGCAATGGAGTAAGTTCACTTTATGAAAGAAGCCACTTTCATCGTCAGTCCATGACGATGAAAGTGGCTTCTTTGTTTAGCTGTAATCCCGATCATTCTTCTAGATCCAGCGAATGATGGCAATGATGGCGAGATGCGCTGGATAGAAGTAGCGCCAGATCCAACGCGGCCCCTTCATGCGGAATCCTGCTTGGTAATACTGAGCAATAGCAATGCCGGCGGTTGCGAGCACACTATACATCTGCACAGAGCTGTTGTGTAGCAGAAGATACAGTGCATTTAACACAACATGTGCAACGACAAGTACAGGCCCCTGGAAATAACGGAATAACAGAACCAATAACAACCCGTACATCCCATAATCCATATGACTAATTTCCATGAACCAGCCTGCCCCAATCACAATGGGAATACCCAGTAGGCGGGATGGCAATTTATCAATAACGAATAGTACCAGTAAGGCTGACCACAATGTCCATACCACGTTTAGAGAATAATGATTGAACGCAGCCATGAACGGCACCTGTGAGAGTATCGCAATCCAGAACAGCCGCCATATGTATTTTTGTACATCTCGTGTATGTTTGTAACCGATATACACTGCAAATGCGTAGATTGGAAAAGCGATGCGACCTATGATTCTCAGTTCTATAATATGCGGAAAAAAGACAGCCCCTATATGATCAATTAACATCGTGATCATGGCAATCCACTGCATCATGTTGCGACTCCCCTCCCTCTTTCCGACTGCACGAGTCTGCCATTCAATTTTTATATATTAAGTTCATAATACATGAATTTGGTATCCTGTGCATATCCTTCGGACTCATACAGAGCTTGCGCTTGCGTGTTACTTAACTCGGTCGAGAGTGATATCCGAAGAACGCTATGCTCAGATGCCAATTGCTTGGCTGCTTGCAGCAGCTTCCTTGCAATACCTTGCTGACGATAATCCGGATGTACAAACAGATCATTAAGTACCCAGATCGGCCCCATTGATACCGAGCTGAAACTGGGGTACAGCTGAACGAATCCGGTAAATTTCTGGCCCTTCGAAATTGTCTTATCGTTACTTTCATCTGACCCATGAACCATTTCCACAGCGGTTTCTGCTACCAAAATGACCGATTCATTGCGTTCCATTCGTTCTTTAATATACTGACATGCTGCCTGAATGTCTGCTTTTTGTTTATAGAATATTCTGTACTCATTGAACAATCCTGCCACTTCATCACGATCAGGAAGACCCGCTTGTCTAATTTGATGTTTCACTCCACTCAACTCCCTTGGGATGGAGACCAACGTCTCCTCGTTTGTATATCTTTTAATATTGTAAAACAACCCTTTCCTTTTCCCCATTCATCATCTGCATCAAAGTTTGTAGTATCTTGGGAAATTCTGTGGAGATATCGAACATTCATCCTTCGGAGTATATTTCAGTCAAAGCGTTGCACACTATAATATCACTCATAACTGACAGAGACTGGACTATTCATTGATATAGGAGGAAGAAACTGATGAAAGAAAGCATTCTTCTACAGGTGCAATCACGCCTGATCGGCGTGGCAGACATGATCTACCAACCGCTTCAGATTGGGCCTTTACACTGTACCCTGCTCTATATCCAATCCATCGTCGATACTCAGATTATGAGAGAAGCTATTGTGAAGCCTTTGCTTGAAGAGGCTGCACGGAACGAAGTTGGCCCCGATTTTGTTACGCAGGTCGTCAGTGGAACCTTTTTTTCACTCGAAAACCAGCACAGAGATTCAGCTGATACGTTGGTAGATGATATCGTAACAGGTAATGCAGCACTCCATGTGGAGGGCATGTCTGGCATGATCATTTTCTCCATCCAGAATTATCAGAAGCGCTCTGTACCTGAATCAACAAATGAAGTTGTCATCGTTGGTCCACAGGAAGCGTTTATCGAAGATATCAATGTCAATATGTCTCTATTGCGACACAAAATTAAACATTCCGATTTCAAAATGATTAAATTCACCATCGGCAAATATACCAAAACCGAAGTGTTTGTCATATATATTCAAGGTTTATGCAAACCTGACATTTTGGAAAATGTCTTAACCAGTCTGGGTGAGATTGATATGGACAGCAGCCTTGGTGTCAGTTATCTGTCAGAATTTCTGGAAGATCACCCGCTCTCTCCTTTTCCACAGTATCAATATACCGAAAGACCGGATACTGTTGCCGCAGCACTGGTAGAAGGACGAATTGGGGTCATGCAGGATGGAACCCCCTTCTCGCTGCTCATTCCAGTTACATTCTTCTCTTTGATGCAATCGTCCGAGGACTATTACCAGCGGTTCCATTCCGCTTCATTTATTCGAATGATCCGTTTGCTGTTCGCCGTCATTGCTTTCCTGTTGCCTTCCATATACGTAGCGGTCACTACATTTCATCCCGAGATTATTCCCACCAATCTGCTCATCACCATTGCATCCGCAAGAGAGAACATTCCTTTTCCGGCATTAATTGAAGCCCTCATCATGGAGATCACCTTCGAAGGATTGCGTGAAGCCGGCATACGGATTCCCAAGCCGCTAGGACAGACGGTTTCTATCATTGGCGGCATTGTCATAGGACAGGCAGCTGTGCAGGCAGGTATTGTCTCTGCTCCACTGGTTATTGTTGTGTCCATTACAGGCATTGCTGCCTTTATTATTCCGCATTTCGAGTTGGGACTGGCCTTCCGGCTGCTCCGCTTTCCTGTACTGCTGATGGGTGGAACACTGGGCCTGTTCGGTGTCGTCATTTCAATCTACGTGCTGTACTGGTATATGGTCAGCATGCGTTCATTTGGTGTTCCTTACATGCAGCCTTTCGCCCCACTCGTACTGCGTGATATCAAGGATACGTTTATACGGGTACCCTGGTTCATGATGAAAAAACGAACGAAAGCCTATACGACCGATAATGAAAGGAGGCAGGACACACCATGATGTTTCAAAAGCCTCCTCTACAACTTGCCGTCATTCTAATCTGCTGTCTGTTATGCACCGGGTGCTGGTCCAAAGTTGAGATTAACGAGCGTACCTTCATCACCGCCATGTACGTGGATAAAGCGGCCACCCCGGGAGAGATCGAAGTTACACTGAGCATGCCGCTCCCCAATCGTCTCTCGCCCGAAGGGGGCGGATCAGGCAAAGAACCCTACGCAGCCGTTTCTGCGACAGCACCAACCATTGCAGACGCCATGGAGAGAATCCAGACTGACCTTACCCGTAAAATCTCATGGGGTCATACGCGGGTAATCGTGTTTGGACAAGCCTACGCACGTGAAGGAATTGAAGATACGATGGAATGGATTGCACGCCAGCCCCTGTTCCACCTGAGCAGTTACGTAATGGTTACTAATGGCAGAGCCAAGGATATTTCGGATCTGACTCCGGTATTTGAGGAAACACCGAGTGATGTGTTAAGGGAATTTTCCACAGAGGAAAATCTCTTGAAAACCCAGATGTTAAGCATATTTACCGCAGATAAAATGAATCAGGGATTCGCCACATCGATGTTAGGCAGCAAAAAACGGCCATGGTCAGTGAAGAAGGCGAAACCAAAAAGTGGGTCAGCCAGATCGGCGGAACCATATTCAGACAGATGCAAATGGTCGGGACACTCACAGCCGATGAGGCACGTGCTGTTGCGTGGGCAGGGGAGAATCTGGATTCACTGACCCTCTCGGTCAGAACCAAGAAACAAAAAGCAAGCATGACAGTGTATAACATGCGCTCTGATATTCAGGCAAAACTTCAGAATGGCGAACCCCATTTCATCATTAACTTGACGGGCAAAGCGGAGTTGAACTCGGTTATTCCAGTCCTTAAAGCCAAAGACATTGTCGGTACAAAGGATATCGAACAAGCCGCCAACGACAAAGTGAATGCTCATCTTACCCATGCCCTGCAAACCGCAAAACACCAAGGTGCAGATATACTCAGGCTCGGATACCGACTGGAATGGAGACACCCGCAGGTATGGAAGAAGCTCCGGCCTACATGGGTCAACTATGTGAAAAACGATCTGCAATTTACCGTCAAAACGAATATCAACATTCAATTTGTCGGCTCGGAGTCAAGCTTCTAGCTTGCACGAGAATTCCTTTTTTTCAAGGAGGTTACATACGTGATAGCCGTTATCGTATTTGCAGGACTGTATTTACTGGACTGGTCATCTGTAAAAACCAGCAAAAAAGCAATCAGACGTACCTATTTCATCCTGCTTGGTCTGTTTCTCGTATGGAACACGCTCGCAGTAAGCTGGTCAGCATGGCCTAATCCCAATGATATCATTCAATGGGTCTTCGGCTGGGCTGATCCTATGATTCACAAGGAAGGAGATTAACCAATGAACCGTCTGACTGCCGGACAGGCTTACCGCTTCATGTTTGTTTACCTTTATTCCGAACCTGTTGCCTTCCTCCTGCAACGCTTGTTTAAAATGAGTGGCTATCAGGGATGGTTATCCACCATCGGCGGTTTTTTAATTAGTCTGATTTTTCTGTTCTTTACATACCGTTTGGGTTCCATTCATCCTGACAAAGACTGGCTCGCCTATGGAGAGGATATCGTGGGCAAGGTTGTGCATCGCCTTTATATCGGATTAATTGTCCTGTTATGTATCTACTTGTTATCAATTGATGTGGAAAATTTCATTGTCTTCCTGCAATCGATGTATCTGCCACAAACTCCGATTTGGTTAACATCCACCCTCACTCTACTTTGCATCTGCCTGACTGCGCGTTCAGGGCTGGTTACCATTGTATTTATGGCAGAAGGCATTTTTCTGGTGCAGCTGTTTACGTCCACCTTACTTATTCCAGCGGTTGGGGCGGGGCAATCCCGGCATATTGCTCGCAATGGCTACCCATCATGATCTGGGGGAGATCGTGATGGGATCTCTGTCTACCATGCCATGGTTCTCTGAATGGATGTTCTTCCTCTTCCTCGCACCGGTCATTGCTTTCAGGCGGCCTATGTTGAAAAGCATGTTATTCGCCGGTAGCACCGTTGTTGTATTCATCGTTATATTTTGGATGTTCACACTGATGAATTTTGGCCCGTATGTTGCGGCTAGTCTCCGCTACCCTTTGCTTGAGATGGTTCGCTTTGCCCGATACGGAGATTTCCTGGATAATCTCGATCCTGTTCTGATTGCCATATGGTCAACGACCATGTTCACTCGCAGTTCATTTCTGCTGTATGTCGCTTCCCTCTGTCTTTCCAAATTGAGTGGGGTTAGGCAACAAAAATCTGTAGTGTATCTGATTGGGGAACGGCCGCCGCCATTGTGCTTCAATATGCCAAAGACGTCTGCGTTGTACGAGCTGGCCATTCGTTCATACGCAATTCCAATTTACACTGTACTTGTTGAATCCATGCCCATTCTTTACGTTCTGGTGCACTGGCTGCGCAATGGCAAAAGAAAAAGGCGACCAAAGCATCAGGTGCTCCGTCGCCATCCTAAGGATTCAATTGGATTCAGCGTTCTGTTGTTCATGACCAGGATCAGCATCAGGGAAAATGACGCCTTTCTTCAGAATCAGATTGGCATATTGTGCACGTTCACCCGTTGCAACAATCGCATAGGCATTCGTAGCACGTTCATAAAAATCAAATCGCTCTTCATGATCGAAAGCATCCGTGATGCCTTCGTATTCTTCAATTAAACGGCGGTAGTCTTCCCATATGATCGGTACCACCTGATCCCCTTTCACAACCTGCATGACAGCAGCGGGACGCTTGGCATAGGTGTCCAGTGGATATAATTGCAGGATGGCTTCCAACAGTTCGACGACTCCCAGTGCATCACAACGTACCAGTCGCTTGGCATGACTCGCTGCCGGAAAATTGCCATCAGCTAGTACCAACTCGTCCCCATGCCCCATTTCAGACATAATTTTGAGCAGCACGGGAGGAATGATTGGGGAATATTCTTCAGCATACACAGCTCTCCTTATAGAAGCGTTTTCATGTTTATTCTACCAGTATTTTTTGGTTATTGTACAGCATACTTACTGTTGGATATCCAATATTACATTTTGACAAAATTACTTGTTTAACATATAGTTGTTATAACAACTAATTGATTGACTCGAACATTTTTTAAGAAAAGTGAGGATTCGCAACCATATGGACTATACGTTGGAACAATCTGTCGGATTCATGCTGGGTTTCACGCATCGTAAAGCAGTCGCTTTACTGGCTACACGGTTCAAACCTTATGACATTACGACTGAACAATTTTCTGTCCTTTTCAATGTTGACCGAGGTGAAGGTGTCAATCAGAAGGAGCTCGCTGCACGTGTCTTCAAAGACCAGCCCACCACTGCCCGGATTATTGATCTGCTTGAGAAAAAGGCTGGGTAGAACGCCGGACCAGCGAACAGGATCGCAGAGCCTATCTGTTATATCTCACCACGGAAGGCAAAGCGTTGATTGATATCCTCGTTCCGATCGAAAGAGAAATGAATAAAGAACTTGCTGAAGGTATATCCGAAGACCAGATGGAAGCATTTAAACATACTCTTTCCCTCATTAATCGCAATCTGTAATGAATCACAACTCAGGGGGAATACGTCATCATGAAAGAACAATCTACACAAGTTAGGCTATGGACCACCGATTTTATTCTGCTAATGCTGTGCAACTTTTTGTTATTCTTGCAGCTGCACATGATCGTTTCTCCACTTCCGTCCTACGTTCAGGAGCGATTTCACGCTAATGCGTTTGAGGTCAGCCTCTTTACCTGTCTGTTTGCACTAAGTGCCATTGCCGCCCGTCTCTATTCCGCGAAAGCATTGGAAAAGGGTCTTCGTAACGCCATGATCTATATCGGCCTGTCTGTAGCCCTGTTGGCCACACTCGGCTATTATTTTGCTGCGGGCATAGCTGTGCTCTTATTACTGAGAATGTTGTTTGGTATCGGATTTGGTATGAGCAGCACTGCTTTTCCAACGATGGCCTCGGACATTGTACCCGTCAAACGAATGGGTGAAGGCATGGGTTACTTCGGGCTATCAACCAGCCTGGCAATGTCCATGGGTCCAATCATAGGAGTGACCCTGCTCCAGGGTGCTGGATTTGTAACCCTGATGTTATGTACCGCAGGTGTGCTTGCTGTAATCTATCCACTTAGTTACACGCTGACACGCAAAAAAGCCGTGAGAACCGATACCAATGAAAATATCATTCCACAAGTTGCAACAAGTGCATCAGAAGCCAACCCGAAACAGAAGACTCCTTTCAACCGCAAGCTGATTCTGCCCAGTGTGCTGAATTGCCTGTTATCGATCACATATGGGGACTTGTCGGATTCATCGTTTTGTATGGCAAAGAAGCCAATCTGGCCAATCCTGCGCTGTTCTTTTTGTTCAATGCACTCGCCGTGTTATTGGTTAGACCATTTGCAGGACGAATCTATGACAACAAAGGTCCCAAAGCATTGCTTATTCCAGGAGCAGTTTTCATTGCGATCGGCCTCATTCTGCTCTCATTTGCAACCTCTATGTGGGTCCTGTTCATTGCTGCCTTTATCTACGGGATCGGCTATGGTTCCATGCAGTCGTCTCTGCAGACCTGGATGATTCAGGTGGTATCTCCTTCTCAACGAGGTATGGCTAATGGCATGTTTTTGAACTCGCTGGATCTGGGTATTGCGACGGGCGCCCTTCTTCTCGGCGCCATTGCGTCCATAACCAGTTATACCGACATGTACCGATATTCCGTGATGTTTATGATTCTGTTCTTGCTTATTTATCTGATTCAAGGTAAACGAAGCGGCAGCTTCTCCATAGAAGCTCATGCACTGCTCGCTCATACGCATATCACTGCAACGGAGCCACCTCAAGATCAATCCAGGAATTCCGAATCTGGAGCTGGCAACACCGAAACTGGTCAGTCGAATAAAAGCAAACACGAATGATGGGTTAATATTATTCTGAACATAAAAACGCGTTTACACAGAGAAAGCCAATTCATCTGCTTTCTTAGGCGTAAACGCGTTTTTTATATAGGAATGAACCTGGCATACGGCACCGTTTATCTAAAATGGACTTTTCTTGCGACCGATGGGAGTAAACCCTCTACTCGTCTCGATCACATCCATATGGGTTTCATCCTCTTTCTGTCCGCTTCCTGAAGTAGGTTGATCTCCCTTATCCGGCTTAACTGCAAATAATGTCAGCAATCCGCCTACTGCACCAGACGCGGCGAGCACACCAAAAAGCAAAAAATGTTGTGTACCAATCAGCAATGAAACAACAGGTGGCCCGAGGGATACACCGATGAATCGCATACTGCTGAACAAAGACGTAATGGTACCTCGCTGCTTCTTGTCCACACCTTCAGTAATCAGGGCATCCAGACATGGTAAGGTTGCACCTATTCCGGCACTTCCCAATGTGAACAGACCCACCACAACGTAGATATTATCGAAAAGTCCAATAATCCCCAACGTAACGGTTACAAGAATAAGTCCTGCGAACCCGAGCCATTTCATGCGCGGCTTGCTCTTTCCAATCCACTTTCCTGAGAAAAAGAAAACAGACACAGTGCCGCCAGTGGAATGGCAAGCACGAGACCTTTCACGAGACCTTCCATGGAGAACTCACTCTCCAACGTCTCAGACAGATAATAAAGCACACCAAACAGAATGAACATACAGATTCCGCCGATCGCAAACAGGGCGTACAACCATCGTCCTTTTACTTTGAGTACATCCCGAATGGAAGACACAAATTCCTTGAAGGTGGGTGGCTTTTCTTTTTCTTGGGTGTTTTCACCAGGAAAATAACCAGAATCAGCGAAAGAACACACAGTACCGGGATAGCCATAAATGGCAGATACCATAACCAAACAGCCAGTGCTGCCCCAGAATTGGACTCAACACTTTGCCAAACGTATTTGAAGTTTCAATGATTCCCAGACTTTTGCTCACTTGATCTTCATCATTGAACATGTCTCCAACCAAAGGAATGACAATAGGGAATGCACCGGCTGCTCCAACCCCTTGTAGTAACCTGCCACCTAAGATGCTCCAGTAGGCTATATTTCCGTTCAGCATCCATGCAGCAACACCAGCCACAGCTCCCCCAACGGCTGCAATGATGAGGCTGGGAATAATGATTGCTTTTCTGCCAAAACGATCTGACAGATATCCTGCGAGTGGAATAAGCAGGATGGCAACCACAGCGTAGACTGTAATAAGCATACTGACCTTGAATGCAGACACCTTCAATTCACGTTCGATCTGTGGCAGGATCGGTATCAGCATGGAGTTACCCAAGGTCATAATTAAAGGGATGGAAGCAAGTGCGACGAGGTCCCACTTTTTATCATTCATACCACAACCACCTTTACAGATTCTACACACAACAGCCTTATTGTGCTTGTTTCGGAGGTTGATTATTCAGGACATGCAAGATGTTACCGCTTGTTCACATAAAGAAGCTGCCCGCACGTATTTGTGCAAGACAGCTCTTATGGCTCATAATGTTCACAACTGCAACAATTTAAAGTGACGCAGGGCTGCTCCACCTTTGAAAACAATATACAGCTCATTCACTTTATGTGGTGCCTCAAGCGAAGACTGGACCGTTGTCCACTTAGTATCTTTTCCGTTCACACTGCCTCCAGGCCCAGAAACTTCACACACACCGAGCAGCTCGCCTTCCACTCCTCCGGAACGAATCTCCAGTCTGCCTGCTTCCCCAAAAGCTGCCACTCTGGCTTCAAATCCCTGAACTTCCTGAGCATCAATACGGTTGAAAGCAATCCAGGATGATTGACCCTCTCGATATAAGGGCTCTTCCCGAGTGATGGCCCGAACTGCCGAACGTCCCTCCAGGCATTCATCCAACAGAACACCTGCACAAGCATCATAATTCTCGGCAAAGGTAAGCAGATGCAGCGGACGATCAGGAATCGTCTCACCTTCAATCTCAATATCAGCCGACTGGCGGATATCTGCGGAAGAACGCCCTGCCCGAATGGCCCAGGTCGCTGTCTCCAGGCAGTATCGATCTCGGGTAACATCCCATAATGCCAGCTTCTGAACAGGGATCTCGAAACGTATCGTAACACGCGCCCCTGCTTTCACATGAACACGGCGGAAAGCAAGCAGTTGCTTCTGTGCACGTTTCACTCGTGAGGTATGTGCAGATCCATAGATCTGAACGACTTCATCACTGTCACGTTCACCCTTATTGTATACCTCCACTTCAATCTGCAATTGATCTGTGGCGGCGGCTCCCGCTGAGGTACTGCGACTTACACGAATCGCTTCATATTCAAATTCCGAATAGGTTAAGCCATGACCAAATGCATATTGAACCGGTCCTTGATGATACATATAAGTCATGCCACGCTGAATGATGTCATAATCCATGATGTCAGGAAGCTGGGATTCATCTGCATACCATGTCATGTTCAATCTGCCTGCCGGGGCATAATAGCCTAATAGCACATCAGCAAGCGCATTCCCCAATTCTTGGCCTGCATGAGTCATATATACGATTGCCCGGGCTGTATCTTTCAATTCCTGAAGGGCAAATGGATAACTGCCCATAATAACAACCACCGTATTGGGATTAACTTCACACACCGCTTTGACAAGCTCGACCTGATTCAGTGGAAGCAGCAGACTAGGGCGGTCAATTTCTTCTTTGCCGTTGATGTATGGGCTGTTACCCACAACAACGACAGATGCCTGACTGCTTCGTGCAGCTTCTACGGCTTGTTCGATTCCGTGTGCCACCCTATTAATATGAAATCCCGTAGCTTGTTCACCTTGTGGGGGAAGTGGCGTCAAAGCAGAATGTCCCTGATGTTCGCTCAAGCCAACGGGGATACCGTTCCACGTGTGCAAGGTGTTACTTCCATCCGTTTCGGGATTAATTTGAACAACTTCCTTCACAAACCAGCCGCCAATCTCCGGTGCGTTTGCCTGATAGATGCCTTGTTCGGTTAAGGTTACGAATCGGTTATTGTTCACACTTCGTAGCGTGTGACTTCCCCAGCCCCAATCCTGATGTATAAATTCGGTGGCTGTCGATGTACTTCCCTCGTGTACAGCAATGAGTGTACCTTCCGCACCCAGGGTTATGACTTGTCCATCTGCTGTCTGGAGCTGAATACGGTCATTCCCATCTGTATATGTTACGTTTGTTTGGGGTAGTCGATTGCGCAGTCCATCAAGGACGGATACACGATAAGGCAGTGTGCCACTGTACCAATCCGTATAGACCACATCGGCAAGGGGTCCAATGACACTGATCTTCTGTAATGCTTCTGGCTTCAAGGGGAGCAATCCATCATTTTGGAGTAAAACTATGGATTCGGCAGCGGCACGATAACTAAGTTTGGCATGCTCTGGTGCACACAATACCGACTCGGGGATGGATGCATAAGGGTTGCGTCCGGACTGATCCAGTTGTCCAAGTCGCATCCGCACACCAAAGATGTTACGAATCGCTCGGTCCAAATCAGTGACTTTCAATAGCCCTTGATCAAGAGCTTCCTCCAGCGCAGATACGACAAGATCAACCTCATCCGTAAGACAATCCACTCCTGCCTTCAATGCACCTGCTGCTGATTCGGCATGACTGGTGTGATAACCATGATAGTTCACTGTTTGAGACAGATCCCCCCATCACATACAATAAAACCTGGCATCGCCCACTCGCCCTTAACCACATCATTCACATACGGACTTTCAATGGCAGGTGTACCGTTGATGGAGTTGTAAGCTGTCATCATGGACAAAGCTCCGCCCTCCACAAATGGCGTCTCAAATGCTTTTAAATAATATTCCCGCAGGTTGCGCGGATCGATGCTGGATGAACAATTCAGCCGATCCTTCTCATTATTATTGGCAAAAAAGTGTTTCAATGTCGCGACCATTTTCAGATAAAAAGGATCATTGCCCTGCATACCTTTCACAAGAGCTGCCGACATCTCTCCCGTGAGGACCGGGTCCTCGCCATATCCCTCTTCCGTTCTGCCCCAGCGTGGGTCACGTTCCAGGTCCACCGTGGGTGCCCACAAGGTTAACCCGTGAACCTCAGGATTACGGTGATGGTATGCCCTCGCTTCATCGCCAATGACTGAACCAATCTCTCGCATGAGCCTCGTATTCCAGGTACTGGACAGACCGAGAGGTTGCGGAAATACCGTTGCCTCCCCAATCCATGCAACCCCGTGAGCAGCTTCGCCCCCAACGTTGTAGGCTGGAATGCCCAGTCTTGGTACAGCTGCTTCGCGTGTAGGAATCAGTCTGATCTTCTCTTCCGTTGTCAAACGTGCAATCAGATCATCCAGCCTTTCCTCCAGTGAAAGTGATGCATCCCACATCGGGTATTGATGATACTCCTTCATCCTTCATTCCTCCTGCGAATTAGTGATGTACACGTTGCTTCCATTGCTCCAGTAAATCCAGCGTACGCTGGCGATACTTCTGACCATCCTCAGGTTGATTGACCTGATGTTCATGAACGTAGGCATTAAAATACGAAGACAGGATTCGGTACGCAAGCCTGCGTGCCTGTCCTTCAGCGGACGGGTCCAGCGGATCATCATATCCTTCATGAAAGGCTGCCGATTCTATCGACAATATGGCTTCATACTCCCTGTCAGCAAACATGGAACGATCTCCGTCAATGATGGCCGCAATGTTTAGCTCACCATGTTCCTCATGAACTAGTACATTCGCTTCCCACAGGTCATTATGAACCAGTACCGGACGGGTCACCTGATCAAATAAGTCTTTATTTTTCGTGAATATGGATGCGATCTCTTCCCCACACCTGGCATATATTCGGCTTGTGCCGCTTTAAGTGCCGTTTCTTCTGCAAAAGAGTGCAGTACCTCGGACCATTGATTCGAGCCTTTAATCGTTCCATCTCCCTGTGGCCAGCCAAACGATGCACCTTCGATCTGATGCATGATGGCGGTATGCGCGCCAAGCTGATGGTACAATCGCTCCTTATCCCTGTCTGAAATCGATGCGTGATCCAGCTGCTTACTCGGGATAACCTCCATAAACATATACGTTCTTGGTATGATGGACCCGCTGTCGTCACAGGCGATAATGTTTGGAGCAGGAATGCCTGCCTTACGATAATATTCATACACAATCGGTTCAGCCGCCATCATCGTGCGTTCGAATGAAAAAAGCGGGTCACTCGCAGCACCAGCCGCCATCTCTCCACGCTCTGGAGCCAAACGTAAAATCACATCCGTATAGGTTGCATGCTCTAGTTGAATCCGATAGGTTGTATTAAAAAGTCCACCTTGCAGGAGACCAAACGCCTTTACTTTGGTATCGCTTCTAAAATGATTCTCTACCAGCTGATGCAGCATCTCTGCTGATATCGTACAGTGCAAACCCGAATTCATCGTACTCATTTCATTCAATCTCCTATCCTTGTAGACAAACAGACGGCACCTTGCGGCACCGTCCTTTATTTCTACTATATCATGTTACAGTTGGATTGTAAGCGAGGTAGCACCTGTTGCTGCCGTAACGACAACACCATTGGCACCAGACACTTGGGAACCACCTTCAACGCTCGATACACTCTCGATACCGCGAAGCACCAAGTTCCACGGTTTGCCCGCGCCTTCAGCACGAACGTCCAGCACTGATCCATTACGTGTAACGTTAACTGTCAGTTCCTGTTCAGCAGCCTGGTTCACAACAACCGCTTGAGCCGTTTGACCATCAGCCAGTTCAAACAAGTGCAGGGACACATCATTCGCAAAGTCATAATCCGGTTTATGGTCTACAGCACCGACAGCGATCAGGCTGTTTGGCTTAACCATCATAGGCAGTGTTTTGAAGTCATGGTTTTCACTGATCCAGCGTCCACCTTGTACTTTTGCTCCTGTCAGATAGTTCGTCCAGGTTCCTTCAGGCAGGTAGTAACGCACATCGCCTTCCTTGTTGAAGATTGGCGCCACGAGGATCGAATCACCGAACATGTATTGCGTATCCAGGCTATATGTTGTTGGGTCCTCTGGGAAATCGAGCAGCATAGCACGCATCATCGGAATACCTTTTACCGTTGACTCCACCGCAGAATTGTACAGGTACGGCATCAGGCTGATTTTGAGCTTGGTAAAGTCACGAACAACGTCCACGGATTCCTCGTCAAACAACCAAGGCACACGATACGAAGTGCTGCCATGCAAGCGGCTGTGTGAAGATAAAAGTCCGAATTGTACCCAACGTTTGTATACATCAGGGCTAGCGGTGCTTTCAAAGCCACTGATATCATGGCTCCAGAATCCGAAACCGGAAAGGCCAAGCGACAAGCCGCCACGAAGGGATTCAGCCATGGACTCATATGTGGAAGAGCAGTCTCCGCCCCAGTGAACCGGGAACTGTTGACCACCTGCTGTTGCAGAGCGTGCAAACAGGGCTGCCTCGTTCTTGCCAATCTTCTCTTCCAGCAATTCAAATACAGCTTTGTTATAGAGCTGTGTATAATAGTTGTGCATTTTGACCGGATCGGAACCATCGAAGTACACAACATCTGTCGGAATTCTTTCACCGAAGTCCGTCTTGAAGGAATCCACACCTTGATCCAGCAGGACTTCCAGCTTGCTCTTATACCAATTCACAGCATCCGGATTCGTGAAATCAACCAGAGCCATGCCTGCTTGCCACATATCCCATTGCCATACGCTGCCATCGGCTGTTTTGACCAAGTAACCGTTCTCCATACCTTCATCGAACAAGTAGGATTTTTCTGCAATATACGGATTGATCCAGGCGCAGATCTTTAGACCCTTCTCTTTCAGACGTGCAAGCATGCCTTCCGGATCCGGAAACATCGCTTCATCCCAGACAAAATCAGACCATTGGTATTCCTTCATCCAGAAGCAGTCAAAATGGAATACGGACAGCGGAAGATCACGTTCAGCCATGCCATCTACGAAATGGTTAACGGTTGCTTCATCATAATCCGTTGTGAATGATGTTGTCAGCCACAGACCAAATGTCCATGCTGGCGGAAGCGCTGGTTTACCTGTTAGTTTCGTATAATTATCCAGTACATCCTTAGGATTGTCACCGCCGATGATAAAGTACTCCAACGTCTCGCCCTCTACGCTGAACTGTACTTTAGATACATTCTCGGATGCAATCTCATACGATACGCGCTCCGGATGGTTTACAAACACGCCATATCCTTTATTGGACAGATAAAAAGGAATGTTTTTGTAGGACTGCTCGCTGCTTGTACCGCCATCTTCATTCCAGGTATCCACGATTTGACCATTTTTAACAAACGGTGTGAAGCGCTCCCCGAGTCCATAAACGTATTCACCAATTCCAAGATCAAGCTGCTCACGGAAGTACGCCTCCTTGCTCGGACCTGTAATATAACCAGCCGCTCGTTGACCGCTACCTGTAATCCGTTTTCCTCCATACAGGAAGCTGACGTCCCACCCGTTTGTTTTGTCGATCTGAACTTCCAGGTTACCGCTTTTCAACACAGCACCTTGCTCATGTTTTGAAATGTCAACGTTTGCATCTTGCGTGTTAAGCTCAAACTCAGGCCCTTTTTCACTCCGCCCTTATGGTGGTTCAAGGTTACACGAATAACGTTAGGCATGGGCGAACTGTAAGTTGCTTTAAGCAACGTTCCGTTCAGCGTGTCGCCTTTGCTACGAATATATTTAGTTGCCGCATATACGGTCAGAGAATCCCCTTTTTGCACAATATCACGAATATCAGTCGGGTTTTGAATGTGGTACCCTTCACGAGTCATCCAGAATCCATCAGTAAATTTCATGTTTTCTTTCCCCCTTTGGTTATATTATAATAATATTGATATTAATAACGAATTTCTTCTCTTATTTTGACCAAATATATCACGATTTTGATAATAAACATCCGATTCTTGCATATCAGCACCAATCTATGGAAACGATTACATTAATAATGATAGAAAAGGAGCAACGGATATGGAACGTGAACGATTACGGGAAGACCGGATTCACGGTAATGCCATGTATCCAGTCAGTGTGTACCCTGATATTCAGCAACTGAACGGAGACAGCATTCTGGACTGCCACTGGCATGATGAGATGGAGTTCACCATGGTGACCAAGGGCAGCGCCGTCTTCCAGATCGATATGAACACTGTAGAGGTACAGGCTGGAGAAGCGATTTTCATCAATCGGGGCGAGATTCATGCGGGGTATCTGAAGGGTGATGTTCCCTGTGTATTCTCTTCCATTGTGTTTAATCCCGAGCTGCTTGGCAGCCGCACCTTCGATACAGTTCAAGAGAAATTCATCGGTCCACTGGTACGCAAAACGGTGATTCCCCCAATCATATCAAGCCCGATGAGGTTTGGGGACATGAGATTCTGGATCTTTTGAAACGTATATTTGCCGACCATGCTGCCCGAACCGAAACGTGCGAAATGTCCACGAAAGCGTACCTATACCTCATATTCGCCCGCATGTTTGAACATATGAGATCTGCTCCCCTCAAAGGAACCGTGGCAACAGGGAGTCATGACAAGGTAGAGCGCTTGAAATCCGTGCTCGGATATATCCACAAGCGTTATCCTGAACCATTGAAGCTGAAGGAATTGGCGGATGAAGCCAACATGAGCGAAGGGCACTTCTGCCGTTTCTTCAAACAGATGGTGCAGAAAACCCCGGTTGACTACATTAATTATTACCGCGTTCAACAGGCGTGCGTTCAGCTTGAGAATACAGATCACAAGATTGTTGATATCGCCATGGATGTGGGTTTTGAGCATCTGAGCTACTTCATCACGACGTTTAAAAAGCATAAATCCACTACACCTTCACAGTATCGCAATATGTTCTATGAGAACGTGGCTATGGAAGCAGCCTTGGTTCAGGTATAGAAGAAGAAAACGAAGAAGAAGGTGCCCACAGCATTCAGCTGCGAACACCTTCTTTATGCATTGGTGAATCATTTTTTCAGCGTTTTCCATGAAGTGTACTCATGTACGGAGAAACCATTGAAGGACGAATGCACTGAAGCCATTTTTTCGACCAACTTCAATTGTGCTTCCATATAAGCAGATCCCTCTTCATAAAAAGTAATGAAATCGCCTTCCTTGCTTTGCTTTGTTTCCACAGCGATGGAGATTGTTTTGCCAAGCAGAGCCGCTTCTGCAAGTTCATCCTTCGCTACACTGTAGATTGCAGCAGCTGTATCACGGTAAGCCATAATGGTGATCGAATCAAACTTGCGAATCATCCAGCTGCTAACCGCCATCGTTGAACCCGGAATTTTGTAGTTATCCAGCCAGAAAGGCAAGTCAGCCGCTACCGGCATCTTCATGCGTGAAGCTCTGTCAACAATGTACTCCACATTGCCTTGCCACTGGGTAATCACACTGGCCTGATTGATTTTCCATTGTGGATGCACATGTGGCTCAATATCCAGATGAATGCCCGCGAATTTCTCATTAGGCAACGCCTGTGCTTGATATGCCTCGATCCAGTCCAGGAAAGATGCAATCTGTTCCCGACTTTCCGTCAACCCCCACGCTGATCTTCCATCCATAACGTCAACGGCAATATTTTTGGCTCTCGCTTGGCGAATAAAATTTTTATATTCAGGAATTTTGATATCCCGGTTCATCTGCAGATAGATGGTATTGATCTTGTTCGCTGTGGCGTAATTCAATACCTCTTGAGGATTACTTCGGATCTGGGTGGTATCCCACACCCATGTCGCTCGCACGGGTGTATCAAGTTTTCCATGAATCGTGGCATAACTGTCGACTGAACCATCCGCAATGGCTTTGGAAGAACAGGCGGTGCTCGCACACAGGATCAAACAACTTAGCAATACGATAAAACGGTAACCTCTTTTGCTTTTCATATTTGTACACTCCCTCTGAAGTTATCAGCTCTGACGTGCAAATCTGGATGAAATTGTGTCGTTTCATATTCATTTAATGGAACCTTATCAGGTACGACGAATTCGAGTTGCTTTTATGTGCAATATCATCTTTAAGACTTACGACGAAAGAATCATATAACTATATTTCGGGAATTCGTAGTTCTGTATGTATAGTTCCAAAGTCGCAATTATTCATTATATTCTAAACCAACTCTTTTTTCAGCATGACTTCAGTCATTATTGTCATATGTGCATCGAGCTCCAGAAGACCTAGAAAGCGGTTTCTTACAAAATGCACAAAAAAACCGCCCTAAGGCGGCTTTGCATAGATCTCAATTTAATGATGTTCTATTCGACAAATCCATTTATTCATTACCCGCCGGAACTACCGGGGCCCCGTCAACCACTTCATCGAAAAGGGAGACCAGTTCAATACCTTCTGCCGAGATCCGCACAAGCCCCTTGTCGGACAGGCGTAATTCTGGAATCACAACCAGCGCAAGCAGGGAAAGGGTCATGAACGCATTGTTTAACGTACAGCCTGCAGACTGTAAAGCTTCACTGACTGCTGCCGATTGGGCTGCAACGACTTCGAAGGACTCGGTCGACATCAAACCTGCAATTCGCAGCGGGAATTCAGTTACACCTGCCTGCCGTTACCACGGCTACCCCGCCTTGCATGCGAATGACACGGTTGCCTGCTTCAGCCATCAGGGCATCATTATTGCCGATAATCAACAGGTTGTGACTATCATGAGCCACTGTCATCGCAATCGCTGCAGGTGATGTGAAGCCAATGCCTCCAACAAGAGCAACCGCCCGATTCCCGGTTTGTTTGTGACGCTCCAATACCGCGATTTTGCATACTTCCCCGGAAGTTGAAACCACAACCTTGCCGTTCTCTACCGTGACAGGCAGGTGTTTCTCCTTCGTATCCACATGATTCTCCGTCACATGAATGATTTTGGCCCCTATTGTACCCTCTGTAATTGGTGCGGCCAGCTCCAGATCTTCTGGCTGAATAGTAGCTTCCAACTTCACCGTATTCAGCGCTTCTTCCGGGTACGTGAAGCTGTCCCAGACCGCCGTCATTTTCCCGTTCTCGGCTACTACCTGCCCGGCAGCGATGGTCATGCCCACACGTACGTCCGCCAGTCGGCCGTCCAGCAGAATAATATCTGCTATATTTCCCGGAATAACGGCACCAATGTCGCGCGCTACACCGAAGCGCTCAGCCGTATTGATGGTGGCCATCTGGAAAGCCGTGACTGGCTTCACACCTTGGGAAATTGCAAGACGAACAACAAAGTCCATATGTCCTTCTTTGAGCAGGGATTCAGAGCTTCGGTCATCCGTCACCAGCATCATCCGGCGTGTATCCAGTCCAAGCTCCGTACAGGCTTTGATTGTCTCAGCCACATCATGCCATGCCGAACCTTGACGCATCTTCGCGTACATCCCGAGTCGCAGACGTTCGACCACATCTTCCTTGGTCACACATTCATGATCCCCTGTAACGCCACTCGCTGCGTAAGCTGGCAGACGCCAGTCGTCCGCAGCCCAGGTAAAGTGACCGTCTGCCACTTTACCTGCCCGGAGGGTTGCCTGTATCTCACCGATCATCGTCTCGTCCCCATAGACTACTCCAGGAAAGTTCATCACTTCACCAAGACCAATCATGTCCGGTCCCCAGGAAAGAGCCTCAGCCACCTCTTCAGGCCCGATATAAGCACCGGTTGTCTCTAGTCCCGGATGGGTGGAAGGCACACAGGAAGCCACCTGCATATAAGCAGCCATCGGTGTGGTTCGCGCTTCATCTAGCATCAATCTCAGACCTTTGAGACCAAGCACGTTAGAGATTTCATGCGGGTCAAAGAAACCGCCAGTCGTGCCTGATGGCAATACCGCCCTCGCAAACTCGGTTACTTTCATCTGTGTACTTTCGATATGGCAGTGTCCATCCAGCAAGCCAGGAGCGATATATTTCCCGTTCGCTTCAATAATCCGGGTATGTTCTCCGATGGTGTGGCTTACATCTTTACCGACATAAGCGATTCGAGCTCCTTGTACAGCTATGGACATCTCAGGCAAAATCTCACCCGATATCACGTTTACCAGCGTACCTCCCCGAATGACCAAAGTCGCCGGCATATCTCCCCGTGCTGTAGCGACCAGATCCGGTACACAATCGGCCATAAGCGGCCGTTCAAAAGATGATTTGTTCACATTATTGCCTCCTTCTAATAAACGACCCAAAAAAATATATTGTTACGATTATATGAGTCCAGACCTCATGTGTAAAGAAAAATTACATCCATTGTGCTTGAATACAAATTAAGAAGCAATATTTATCCACCGAAACCAATCCTTACGGATTGACGTTAGGTATATTCATTCAATGCGATCACCCGATGGGTTGGAACCTCAACATGTATGCTTCTCTTATTAAGTTAGCTTCTTCCGGAGATATGTATCATATGCAGAAAGGCTCCCGTTCCATCGAACGGAAGCCTTTTTTATGCATATGAACCTTCTATGTCAGTCCACTTGTGCAGCAGATACCTGGTCAAGATCATACCACTCTTCCGACTGGGAGGTAATGAACGGACTCGGTGTGCCCACGCAGTAAACGTGCAGCAGATGCATCGCTCGCGTACAAGCGGTATAGAACAATTTGCGTTCATGTTCCTGGGCATACTGCTTCGCAGAGCCGTCATGAATCAGCACAGCATCGAATTCCACACCTTTGGCCAGATACGCCGGAATGACATGAACACCCTGCTCGAAAGCCAGTGTCGTTTTCTTGATTAGCTTCGGTGCCGTAGGCAGACACCTTACCTAGTGCAGCATGTACGTCTCTGCTCTCTTCGGCAGTTTTGCAGATGACTGCGACTGATTCATACCCTTCTTTCATCAAGTCATTAAGGTCTGTCGTGATGACGTTCATATGGCGCTCGGCATCAGAAGAAACAATCACTTTAGGCTTCTCACCGCTGCGGTTAAAGGGAATGATCTCTTCTCCGCCAGGCACCATGCCACGGGTAAACTCCACGATCTCCCGGGTGGATCGATAACTTCTGGTCAGCTCAATCACTTCCGTATTGTCTGGACCGTACAGGTTAGTCAAAGGACCTGTTCCACTAAGCACGGAAGAGTGGGCATAGATTGCCTGGTTGAAGTCACCCAATGCAGTTATTTTCGCACGTGGGAACAATCTCTTCATAAATGCCAACTGAAACGCAGAATAATCCTGGGCTTCATCAATAATGACATGACGAATATTGGAGTTAATATGGAATCCAAGCATAAGCTCACGCAGGTATAAGTATGGCGTAATATCTTCATATGCCAACTCCTGAAGCTTCAATCTGCGTAAAGTCATCTTGCCGATTTCATCCCATTGAGCAGGCAACGCTTCGTCACCCAGCAATCGCTCCATCTGAGCCTGATCGGTGAACAGATGTGCATATAATTGTCTTATGTCAACGAATCGCAAGGACTTGATCCATTTCCGTAACGGTTTAAGTCGGTCACTGACGACCATACGTGCCAGAATTTCTCTTTCCTGCTCAAAGTCATTAAATGTATGGGTCTTTCCTTTTTGCTTGCGCTTCAACCGTTGATAGGCACGTTGCAGATCCTCCGGCTCCATCAGATCAAGCTGCTGATCAACCCAAGGTGCATCCAGTTCAGCTTTACCGAAGGCAGACAGTTCTTTCAGCATCCAGTCTCGCAACAACTCCAGCCGGCTGACCAGCTTCACGGATGACTCATAACTGTAGAATTTCTCAGCCATAGCTTCTGACGTGACAATCGCGCGGCCCTGGAAGCGAACGGGCTTGAATTTCATGCCGCCTGACAACATGCTTTCCTTATAACGCGTAATAACTTTCAGGAAAGATTCCGATGACTTGAACCGGATGCTGGACATGCGAACATCGTAATCCGGATCTTCCGTCCCCGTAAGTACGTATTCGAGCTGAATAAATGGATCTTCCAGTTGATATTCCCGACCCAAACGGCGCTCCAGATACTCCTGGAAGGTCGTTTGCAGCATGTTTTCCTCCCCAAGCTCGGGCAGTACCGTGGATACATAACTGTTGAACATCGGATTCGGTGAAAAAAGAACCATCTGATCCGCTTGCAGATGCTCGCGGTATTTATAGAGAAGATAGGCCACCCGTTGGAGCGCTGCAGATGTTTTGCCACTCCCGGCTGCGCCTTGCACAATAAGCATGCGTGTCCGGTCATTACGGATAATCCGGTTCTGCTCCTTCTGAATGGTCGCAACAATACTCTTCATCTGTGCATCCGAAGTTCGGCTGAGCACGGCCTGCAACAATTCATCGCCAATGGTTACGCCTGTATCAAACATAAAACGAATCCGTCCGTCCCGAATGACGAACTGCCGCTTCATCTCTATATCACCGCTGATCTCCCCGCTTGGTGTACGATATGTGATCGGGCCCGGTGCTCCGTCATAATAGAGGTTGGATATCGGTGCACGCCAGTCGTAGACGAGAAAGGATTCCTCTTCTCGTCTAATAACGATGCAATCCCCAGATAGATGCGTTCCGCATTCGGGTATCCATCTTCCTTAAAATCAATCCGGCCAAAATACGGTGAATGATGCAGTCGTTTCATTTTATCCAACGCAGCCGCTGTATTGAGATGACTGCGCTCCCGATCGGACAGGACCTGTGACTGCTGCCGCATGCTGGTTGAAGTCTCCCCGACATCATCTGCTTCACTGAAGTTCATCGTAACTTCGTCCCAGAAGTCTTTTCTCATGCCAACCACTTCATCACGGAAGGAGCCGACTTCATCTTCTAACGTTGTGATCTTGCGTTCAATCTGATTGGTCACCATGTTGACCCGTTGCTGCTCTTCGCTCCATTGCTGCTCTGTACTCATATGTTAATAGCCCCTCTTTCCCCGGATTGTGTCCTCAAAATCCCATTTGACAAGCCCGAAAAGGCAATGGTATAATTATTAGAAAGTAAACATTTTGATTATATGTTAATTAGTTCTAATTTTCTGAAAACCATTTTTTATTGTACCAGTGACAACGTCCCGATGCAAGCGGAGGCGTTTTTTGTTGTTTTCTTCCTCATTATTACCCAATCACCGGGTCTTCAACTGACACAACAACTATCCATGCCTACTTTCGTAATTCCTCAATCGTCTCTTTCCAGCGTGTAATCGCTCCGGCTTCATCTTTTAATTGAAAGGTTATTCCTGAAGTGATCTCGGCATATGGCGCGTGATCCACACGCACATGGAGCACTTGTGCTTCAAAACGATCCCTCGGATGAACAGCCCCCTTCATCTCAGGCATCTGTTCTACTTCTATACGGATATGCAACAATCGCTGTCCTTGAACCGCAATCAAGGTAGCCTTGCCGGTTCTGCTCATGTTCATACTTGTCTGTGTGCCCTGCCATAGAGCCAGTCGAAGTTGATTCGGATTTAACGCAATTACTTCCCCCATACTAATCATCGCCTGATGTGGCCACTGATCCTCTGATACGGTCAGCAATTGCATCGCTTCATGCTGTTTATGCTCCAGATTTGTCCCACTTAACCACTCCATTAGTTCAGCGTCCAATTCCGCTATAATCATGTCTCTATCCCTCAGTTCATTAATTTTCATTATTATATTCATTCATGCGATTCAGCCCTATGTATGACAAAACAACCCGGACACGATTGTCCGGGCAATGTTGTAGTTCCATTGTATCTGATCACGAAGCAGATACGCAATTCGTGATTAGAGGTTGTTCAAAAAGCTAATTTTGATTACGAATCATGCCTAAGGCCACTTGAGCCAGTTCAGGATTTTGTCCTGTGATTCTTTGTCTTCACTGGAGCTATGCACATGCTCGGCAAGTCGATTCAGACGTTCCAACTGATATCCGTAATCATAGATCGCAGCAGCCACGATCGATAATCGCAACATGCCTTCCTTGTCGATATCAAACTGGGTGATCGCCTGCTCCATGAAACGATCATTATCCAACACAAACTGTGCGGCCTCTTCTCCATTGGGCTTCAGCTTATCCTCAAACTTGAGCAGTGCATGCTCATGGAATTTGATAACCAGTTCAAGATGTGAGTCAAAGAACTGATCCATCGCGGTTGTCCGCGGTGCCTGGAAATAGTGGCGTTCCACGGAATCCAGCACCTCATAGCCTTTTTGCAGACTCAGCAGCATTTGTTTGTAGACCACCATCTGCCGAGTTTCGCTGAACTTCGAACGTTTCATCTTTTTCTGTTCCTCTTCAAACAAGTTATACTTGTCGGACAGAGACTTAATGGAACCGCCCAGGTTGTTTTTCTCCTCCCGGAATACGACTTCTTTAATCTCATCCGAGATAGACGTCCGCAGAAGCAACGACATGCCGCTAAATACACTCTGGATCTGCTTCACAAACTGAATCTTCGGTTTCGGAGGAAATACGGTAATGTTAATAAGAAACGCCGATACAATGCCAACCAGTGTCAACAGAAAACGATTGAGTGCAAAATGCCAGTCACCCGAAGCTTCCATAATGGATACAACGGTAACCAGTGTCAGGCCAACCGTCTCCCCCATATTCAATTTAAGACAGATCATGATGACCAGGACTATAATTAATCCAACAGCGATTGGCTCGTTGGACAACACCATGCCTCCGATCAGGGCCACAATGGCTCCGAGCGTGGTCGTTTGCAGCTGATCCAGGAAATATTTCCAGGAACGATAGATGGAAGGCTGCATGGCGAATATGGCCGCGATTGCCGCAGGCACGGGAGATTGCGGGTTCAAGAACAGGCTGCTCAGGTACAAGGCAAGCGTGACCGCGATCCCCGTCTTAAGTACACGTGCACCAAACGACATGGTGGTGACCCCTCCTCTTTACCGAACCTTTAGTTTTACATGTGATGATCATTTTCATTATTACCCCATATTTCTTTTTTTGCCTGAATTCATTCAGGAGAACGATTTATTGTACCATGTAAGGTGTTCCGTTGCCATGCCATAAGTCAGAGGTATTATGATATGAATTCGTTTATGTATGTTAATACACAGTATTAACCCAAAAAGAAGCAAATCTTCAAAATGGATTTTCACCACTTCAAAGATTCGCCTCCGTTACTTATTATCCCCTGTGGAATACACGCTTATCGTGCCAGCTTAACGGTCTGTGCCATCCCATTCCCTTTTGAACTGCTCCACAAACTGCACCATATAATCATGACGCTGTTCCGCCAGCTCCTTGCCATAGGAGGTGTTCATCAGATCCTTGAGCTTGAACAGCTTTTCGTAAAAATGATTAATCGTTGTGCTACGCCCATTGCGATATTCCTCACGGGTCATCTGCTCCCGTGGGGGAAGGGACGGATCGTACATCTCGCGCCCTCTGGCTCCTGAAAAGGCAAAGGTTCGCGCGATGCCAATCGCACCCAGTGCATCCAGTCGATCCGCATCCTGTACAACGCGCGCTTCCAGCGAGCTGACGGCAGGACGCTGACCTCCCGCATATGAGATGGTGCTAATAATACCCACAACCTTATTACGTATATCCGGGTCAAGCGGCTGGGTATCCAGCCAGTCATTCAATTTGGCCATCCCGGCTTCCAGGCTCTCGTTCAGCTTCTCATCCGGTACATCATGTAATAATGCGGCAAGTTCGCAGACAAACGGATCTGCACCCATGCGATGGGCAAGTTCGACCGCAAGTGCCGTTACCCGTTCGATGTGCGGCCAGTCATGACCATCACTATGCTTGGATAAGTCGCTTTGAACAAACGATCGGGCGGCTCGCAGAACAGCCTCTCCTGCCGTTATTCCATCCATCTCTGGCATCTTATGATTCCCCGCCTTCACGGGCCTGTTCACGAGGAATACGTCTCGCTACACCCGTTTTAACGGCTGCTTCAATCACACGACGGCGCATCGATTTGACCACTTTATCATTGAACACACTCGGAATAATGTAATAGCGTGTTCGCTCTTCGTCCGTGATGGCCGAAGCAATCGCTTGAGCCGCTGCCAGCTTCATTTCTTCATTAATTTCGGTGGCTCGGCAATCCAGAACTGCCCTGAAGATGCCTGGGAAACATAACACGTTGTTGATCTGATTCGGATAATCGGATCGTCCTGTTGCCATGACAGCCACAATGTCTTCCACCAATGCAGGCATAATCTCAGGTACCGGGTTCGCCATCGCAAACACAATTGGATCTTCGGCCATGGTCTGCACATCTTCCCGAGTTAACAGGTTGCCGCGGGACAAACCAATGAACACGTCGGCTCCACGAATGACATCACGCAGTGAACCTGTTTCCAGTTCCGGGTTGGTACGAGCTGCATAATCACTCCAGACTTCATTCTCATAGGTTTGTGTCCGTACAATTGCACCCTCACGATCAACACCTATAAGTCGACTGGCTCCGGCAGATAATAATATGTTACTGCATGCTACACCTGCTGCACCGATCCCACAGACCACGATTTTCACATCTTCTATGGACTTGCCCACCAGTTTGAGGGCATTGATCAGACCCGCATATAACACAACTGCTGTGCCATGCTGGTCATCATGAAACACCGGAATGTCCAATTCCTCATTCAGACGACGTTCAATTTCGAAACAACGCGGTGATGAGATATCCTCCAGATTAATGCCGCCAAAACCCGGTGATATCGCTTTCACAGTACGTATGATTTCCTCGGTATCCTGTGTATCCAGGCAGATTGGAAAAGCATCCACACCTGCAAACTGTTTGAATAACATCGCTTTACCTTCCATCACAGGCATCGCTGCACGAGGACCAATATTACCGAGTCCGAGCACCGCACTGCCATCCGATATGACGGCCACCGTATTTCGTTTAATCGTCAATGAGAAGGCTTTGCCGGGTTCTTCCGAAATGGCGGAACATACACGAGCCACATCCGGAGTGTACACACGTGACAGATCTTCCCGGTTGTGAATCGGGGTCTTGGGTGTTACTTCGATCTTACCACCCAGATGAAGCAGGAACGTTCGATCCGATACGTTTATAATGGACACACCTTTAAGCTGGCGTACCCCTTCTATAATTTTACTGTTATCTTGCGCATCTGTAACGGCAACCGTCAAGTCGCGCACGCTTACATCCTGATTGGTGGAAATCACGTCGATGGCAATGATGTCTCCCCCAGCTTCCGAGATGGCCGAAGCCACTTCGCCAAACTTGATATCCCTAGTTGTCATTTCCAGTCGAATAATAATGCTGTTACCATCCAGATTTCTTTGATTCATTTCCATTCCTCCCAGACTGAAAGTCTTGAGTTACAAGTTACCTGTTTGTCTTCGCTGCGCGGACACGTTTATCCTTTATCTTGTCCAGAAAAAGTGGTTCAACCGCCAAATACAGAAAATAAAAAGATGCCCTGAACACCAATGTCAGGTGTTCAAGGGCATTCTTTTGGCATCTTGACTCCGTTTATAAAGGAAGGAGATGAACCTAGATTATTTCCGGGCAGCCGGTCTGCGAAGAACACGAATGTCATATGGCTTCAAGCTAAAACCGACTTCCACAACATCACCACTGAGCAGATCCGTGTAGGACTGTCCGTCCAATTCAACGCGCTTCTCATCCGGTGTGTAGTTCTGCACGAACACATAATCCGCAGTACCATCCGTACGGGTATGTGCCGTTGTTCCGTCAGGCAGCTCCGTTGCAAGCCCACGCTCTATGTTCAAGTCAGTGATTAGCTGAGCGTAGAAATCATCATAGAACGGTGCTTTCAGACGTGTCGCAAAGTAATATGCTTTTCCTGAGCCCAACTGGTTAACCGTCAATGCCGGACGTCCGGCATAGAAGTCAGAACGGTACGTAGCCAGGGACTTCGCGCCTTCCAGATGGATCAGATCACACAGTTCAATGGCATCATACGCCGTACTGAGCTGAAGCTCATTACCCTGCTCGGGGATAATGCCGTTCAGATCACGATCATGCAACCCGTCAATTTCCTCGGACCAGATGCCAAGTGTCTTCCGCAGTGGACCTGGGAATCCACCCAGGAAGCACAGATCGTTTTCGTTAACAATGCCCGACCAGTACGTGGCTACAAATGTACCGCCTTGTTCTACGAACTTCTCAATGCGTTCCCCAACACCCTCACGTACCAGATAGAGCATTGGAGCAATCAACAGCTTGTACTTGGACAGATCTGCATCCATATCAATAACGTCTACTGCGACTCCCTTTTTCCAAAACGCTTCGTAATGCTCTTCCACCGTCTGCTCATACTTCACGCCGATATTGCGCGGCCCCTGGGAATCATTAACGGCCCAGCGGTTTTCCCAATCGAAAATGATTGCAACTTCTGCCGGAACCGCTGTTCCAACAATCGCTTCCATGCCTTCAAGAGCCGTACCTACATCCGTCACATCCTGGAACACGCGAGTGTGTTCCGTTCCAACGTGGTCCACAACTGCGCCATGGAGCTTCTCACTGGACCCACGGCTCTTTCTCCATTGGAAGTACTGAACACTGTCGGAACCGTGTGCCACAGCCTGGAGAGAAGAGAGCAGATGCATGCCCGGTTTTTTCAGCTTGCTGACATCCTGCCAATTCGTTGAACTAGGCGTACTCTCCATCAGCAAGAATGGCTGACCGCCTTTGATGGAACGAACGATATCATGCATCATTGCAATTCGGGATGCCTGTTTTGCGTCGTCATCTGCATCATGCCAAGTCGGATAACTGTCCCAGGAGAGGAAATCCAGAATATCGGCGAACTTCCAATAGTTCAGACCGCCATAGAATTCCATCAGGTTGGTTGTGACTGGCAGATCGGGATTCTGTGCTTTCAACGGTTTCGTTTCATGCACAATAAAATCAGCTGTCTGATCCGTAACGAAACGGCGCCAATCCAGATTCATCGCATGGACCTGTGTCTCCCCGTGCGGAGCCGGTGATTCCACTTGACTCCAGTCTGTAACCGTATGGCTCCAGAATGTGGTCCACCACGAATGATTCAGTTCATCGAGGGTTTTATACTTCTTCTGAACCCAGCCACGGAACGCTTCCTGACAATAATCACAATGACAGTCTCCGCCGAACTCATTCGAGATATGCCAGCCGATGACAGCCGGATGATCCGAATAACGTTCTGCCAGTCTTGTATTCATCGCAGTTACCTTCTCACGATATACCGGGAAGTATAACAATGGTTGTGACGGAAACCATGCAGATTGCGGACACGATTCTCGGCTACACGGAGCACTTCCGGGTACTTCGCGGACATCCAGGCAGGTCTCGCACCACTAGGTGTTGCCAGGAAGGCATAGATGCCATTGGCTGCAAAACGATCCAATACCTGATCCAGCCATTCAAACGTATATACGCCCTCTTCCGGCTCAAGGGATACCCACGAGAAAATACCGATGGACATGACGTTACACTTGGCAAGCTTCATCAAGCGAATATCTTCTTCCAGAACTTCAGGATAACGGAGCCACTGCTCCGGGTTATAGTCTGCACCATGTAGCATGTGCGGCGCTTTGGAACTTACGGGTGGATATTTGTATGTCATAAGGACAACTCCCTTGCTGTTGAATAACAATTTGTATTGATTAAAACAATATTATACGTATGTCACGACATCTGACTCTTCTTCAGTAGCGAGCGCTGCAAACGATTCCAACTTGCGACCTTTAAAATCAAACATGGTGAGGTTGCCCCAGTTATTCGGATGTCCGACGGACCATTCTTCTTTGCTTGGTATCCAGGCAGGTTCCCAGTAATAGAAGCCGTGCCCCAAACCACCCGGAACTTCACGGATAATCTGCAATAGATCCTTCAGATATTGGGTCTGTCCCTCTACAGTTGCAGGGTATCCGGGCAACAACAATTCTTCTTGATTCAAAATCCATTCAATGCCTTCCGGCTGCTCCAGCGTCCATGGATAAGCGGTCTCAACCACATTGACAGGTTTGCCATAACGTTCAGCCAGATCATGAAGATTATCCCGTAATGCATCAAGTGTACCGTGCCACCAAGGATAATAGGAGAGACCAATGATATCGAACTCCACACCCAGTGCTTCAAAGCGATCATAAAACTTGCGGCTCTCTGCGTTATCCCCACCACGATCAATGTGTATCATAATCTGTATATCCGGTCCACGGATTTGACCGCAGCAATTCCGTACTTCACAAGGCCTGCAAAACGCTCCCACTGTTCATCCGTATCATGCTCTTCTCCACCGACACGCCCCTCATCCCATAACATACCTGGCGTAATCTCGTTACCGACCTGCACCATGTCTGGAAGCGCATCGTGTTCCTTCAACGTTCTCAGAACATCAGCCGTATACATGCATACCGCACGTTGGAGCTCTTCATAGGACAGATTCTCCCATGCTTTTGGTTTCCATTGATTGGCTGGGTCAGCCCAGCGATCAGAGTAATGGAAATCAAGCAAAAATTGCAAGCCCTGTTCCTTGATTCGTTTGGCTACCTCCACCGTCCGCTCCAGATTGCAGAACCCGCCAACAGGATCATTCCAGATTCGAAGTCGAATCGCATTCGTGTCATTGAACTTCAGGATGGACAGCAAGTCTTGTTCCTTGCCATCCACATCACGATAACTCCCGCCATGCTGTTCGATCTCATCCATAAAAGACACATCCATTCCCAGAACGAATGCCTTTTCCCTCAAGTTGCTCACTGTATCAACCTCCATTAATTTGGGGTACAGGCTCAGCCTTTAACTGAGCCCAACGTCATACCTTTGACAAAGAAACGTTGCAGGAACGGATACACAATCAAGATTGGTGCACTTCCGATGAAGATCTGGGCTGCCCTTACCGTTGTTTGTGAGAGAGCTTCCATTTCTTTTGGATTCATGCTCATGCTACTCATATCACGGCCAATAATGACCGTTTGCATAAAGGTAGCAAGTGGGTAATCCTTCGCGTTATTCATGTAGAGCAATCCATCAAACCAGGAATTCCAGTGGAACACCATACTGAACAATGCAATGGTTGCAATGGACGGCATCGAAATGGGAAGGAAGATACTGAACAATGTTCTAAAGTGGTTAGCACCGTCCATAAGCGCCGCTTCCTCCAGCTCTTTTGGAATACCGCGGAAGAAGTTCAGCATCAGGATGACAAGGAATGTGTTAACTGCCCCCGGGAGAACAAGTACCCAGAAGGAATCCATCAATCCGATCTTCTGGATAACCATGTAGAATGGCACCAATCCTCCATTGAAAATCATGCTGAATACAAAAATCCAGGAGTAAATTGTTCTGCCTTTGAACTCACTATTTTCTTTGGACAACGGATACGCCGCGAGGAACGTAATCAGCAAGGTGATGGCTGTACCGATCACTGTACGTAGCAGTGAGATCCAGAGCGAGTTCAGGAAAATTGGATTGTTCATCGTCTTTTTGTATGCCTCAAGGGAGAATCCTACGGGCCAGAGATTGACCAGATTGGCATCGGCAGCAGCCTTTGTACTAAAGGATACTGCCAGTACGTGAACCATCGGTATGATACACATGATGGCAATCAGAATCAGAAAGCAGGTGTTGACTATATTAAACACGCGATAAGGCAATGATTTATGATACATCGTGGTCCCTTCTTTCTCTGTTCATTCGATTAGAATATGCGGTATCCAGCGTATTTTTTGGCTAAGCTGTACGATACAAGTATCAAGATCATGCTAATGACCGATTTGAATAATCCGATCGCTGTTGCGAAGCCCATTTCACCGTTTTGCATGGCAGAACGATATACGAAGGTATCTATGATGTCACCCGTTTGATATACGAGCGGGTTGTACAGGTTGAAAATCTGGTCAAAGCCGGCATTCAGAACGTTACCAAGTGCCAGTGTTCCCACAACCATCAGCATCGGCACAAGCGAAGGAATTGTAATGTGCAGTGTCTGTTTCCAGCGTCCTGCTCCGTCAATCTCCGCTGCTTCGTATAATGCTGGATTAATTCCGGCAAGGGCTGCCAGAAAGACAATCATGTTATACCCGAATTCCTTCCACACATCTGTCAGAATGATCGTAGATCGGAACCAGCTGTTGTCTCCCAGGAAGAAATATGGCCCAAGTCCAAAGCTTCCCAGAACCCGGTTAACCAAGCCGCCTGTTGACAACAGATCTATCAAAATCCCGCCCAGAATGACCCAGGACAAGAAGTGAGGTAAATAGACAAGTGTTTGAATGGTGCGCTGTATAGCCATCTTGCGAACCTCATTCAAAAGAATGGCGAAAACAAATGGAACAAATAAATTAAAAATCAGTTTAAGTACAGCAATAATCAACGTATTCCAGATAACCTGTAAACTGTCTTCACGTTCAAACAAATATCTAAAGTTGTCCAGCCCGACCCATTCAGAACCGCTAATTCCAAGCCATGGCTTGTAGTTCTGGAATGCCATAATGATCCCGCCCATAGGCACATAACTGAAGATGATCAGAAAGACGATCGCTGGCAGCAGCATTACGTGGAATGGCCAAGTACGTTTCAAAGTTCTCATGATTGCTCCCCTGTATTTCTTCCTACTCAAGTACTCCCTGAGTGGCTTATAATGCGATTATATCAACCTTTTACAGGGTCCAAACAGCACATAAAAGCAATATAAATGGCACAAATTCAACCACTTTGCTTCAACCTGAATAAACAAGAAAAAGCGCCCAGACGACTACCATCTGGGCGCTGCTTAACACTATTTTTTCACACCGTCATACCACGCATTGACCTCTTGTGTGATTTGATCTCCACCACCGGATTTCCATGTTTGTACAAATGTATCAAACGCATCAGCCGGATTTTTGCCATAGATAATTTCGTTAAATGCTTGATTCTCAATTTTGTTCAGATAGTCCAGCTTGGATTTCATCGTCTGTGTTGTTGGACCTGTGAACATGTTTTTGTAGGAGATTTCTTCTTGGCTTAGCAACACTTTGGCTGCTGCTGGTGTTTCTTTACCGTAATTGACAGCAACATCTTTCTCAAGCTTCGTTTCCGGCTCTTTGCCGTCCGCCAAGTTCAGAAGTGCTTTCATTTGTGCATCCGGAATACGCGCACCGTCACGTACAAGCAAATAACGTACAACGTTCACGTATCCGCCTTCGATCTCGTCAATCGGCAGTTGTTTTCCATTTGCATCCAATTGATAGTCATAGCCTGCAAACAGACCATTATCATAAGGGCTGCCTGGTGCCGGGTCTGCATAATTGTCGAACAGGTAGTTCTGATACGTAAAGAATGCTTCTGGGTGTGCCATATCTTTTTTGATCAACGTAACACCATTAACGAACTGTGTTCCATGACGCATCGCTTTGCCTTCCGGACCGGCCGGAATTTCAATCGGTTTCCATACGGCGCTCGGTACATTTTTCACTGTATCGAGAAGTGGCCATCCACTCATCCAGTAAGGTCCTGGAATAATACCGGCAGTTCCTGCAACTGCTGGCTCTGCTGTTTTGTTCTCATCCCATAGCGCTGCTTCCTGTGGGATATATCCTTTTTGAGCCATTCGCTCAATTTGGTCAGACCTTGCTTCATGCCTGGATTGATGGAGCCATACTCCAGCTTGCCATCCGCTGCCAGATTCCATTGTTGAGGCAAGGTGCCATACGCACCAAAGATCCAGGATACGTCTCCCATCCATGTGTTCATGGACGTTTTAAAACCAACGCTGAGCGGAGTTACTTTATCCGGAGCCAAGCCGTCCGGGTTATTGTTTTTGAATGCTTCCATAACCGTTTCAAGCTCATCAATGGTTTTTGGAGCTTCCAGATTCAGCTTGTCCAGCCAATCCTGACGAATCCAGAGCAAGTAATCATTGTTGTATGCGTAGTCCAGAACAGGGATACCCATTCTTTTGCCATCACGACTATATTGGTTCCAGACGTTAGGATCTTGTTCCATCGCTTTCTTCCATGTGTCTGAAGCATATTTGTCGAACAGCGGACCCACTTCTTGGTACATGCCAGAGTCAATCAAGTCTTGAGCGACGAGGTTGTCAGCACTTCCGATCGTCACGATATCCGGCATCTCCTGCCCAGAGGACATAGCCAGACGAAGTTTGGTTGCAAACGCACTGTTGGTGTCTGTAACAGACCAGAGCGCACTGATATTAATCCCGAATTGTTCTTTGGCCCACTTGGTAGCTACGTTATTTTCCATGGATTCGCCATTTTTAAATTTCAGCTCAGGATCGATACCCCATGCTGTTGTAATGGTTACTTCCGGATCATACTTTTCTTTGTATTCGTTCTGGGTTCCAGATGTACTTGGTGTTGCACTATCTCCGCCTCCATTGCCGCCTGAACATCCTGCAAGAACGACAGTTAGACTTAGCGTTGTAGCGAGAAGCGTCAAGAATCTCTTTTCGTTGATTGCGCTCTCATGTTGTTCCCCCTCAAATCGTTTTGGTTACCCTTTCATTATAGGCTGACCAGGACTTTGATCCTATGATACGAAATCAAGATTTCTGCACCTTTGCCAACCTATATTCAAGAATATTGTTGTAATTATGTCTGATCCCGAAATTCATTGGGTGTCATCCCATAATGCTTTTTGAACATTTTGCTGAAATATTGCGGATTTTGATAGCCGAGTTCACTCGTAATCTCGTATATTTTTTTGTTGCTGTTCTTGAGCAGGTACAAGGCACGCTCCATGCGCATACGAATCATGTAATCCCCAAGACCTTCTCCTGTCTCTGCCTTGTAAATTTTGGATAGATATACAGGGTGCAAATAGACTTTGTCGGCAATCATCTTCACGGACAGATCCTGCCCCGTATCTCTTGTCACCAATTCCTGAACCTGCTTGATTACATGTCTGCGACTCTGCATACCTTCCTGATCGGACAACTCTTCCTGAAGCTTCGCCAGCATCTCGGTGGCCCAGCGCCGCAGCTTCTCGGGTGATTGAATCAACTGATGTGCAAGGAGCAGATCGAAACCCGCATGATCAATCTCATGCACCAGATGCCCCTGCTTATGGGCGATATACATGAATGCGTTCGTTACGGACAGATACATCTCATACACATGTTCTCTGGACAACCGTACCTGCTCTGCTGCATCAAAGACTGCGTTCAGCTTACGCGCCGCCGCTTCCCATTGCTTGGTCTCAAGCAATTGCGGAAGTACGGGCGGTTTGTACAGCTCTTCAAGCGCCTGCGTCGCATCATTCTCCGGACGTTTATGGAGTGCCTGATCCATGTCCATGTATATAATCTTGTGTTCTTCCGGCCCGGAAAGGACAAGTGAACCTAAACTTTTGCGATAAGCTGCTGTCAATTCATTAAAGGGAAATGAAGGTGTAACCACCATCGATAGATCTCCCTGCAAATACCGAATGACATGCTCACGGAAAGTTTCAGCCGATAGGCTCAACGTCTCCAGGTTCATTTGTGGAGATTCGATATGTCCCTGATGCTGCAAGAACATAACCAGACACTCATGGGGCCCGCGACCAAACCATACGTTGAATTGCTCTCCAAGCACTTCCTCTGCAATATTACCTACCGCAAAATCCATCAGATCCAGAGACTGCTGGTCCATTGATGAGAAGCGTCCTGTCAGGCGAATGAGCATCATGACAACCGATTGTTCCGGATCAATATGAATCTCATATTGTTGCAGTTGTTCTCGAAGTGCCCGCGCCGTGATCTCACGACCGAGCAGCAGATCATGCATCAGATTTTCCCGTAGAATCTTATAGTCGGACTTCCGACTGTATAGTAGCCGGTGATATTTGTCGAATTCATCCCACTCATCGCGAAGAGAGGTGATGGCTGCGACACGGAACCCATGAATTCATCATCGTTTACAGGTTTCAGGATATAATCCGCTGCCTGCAATTGGATGGCTTTCTTTGCGTAATCAAAATCACTGTGGCCAGTCAGCAAAATACAGCGGATATGCGACCAGCGTTTGCTTACCTCCGCAATGAGATCCAATCCCGACATGCCAGGCATGCGAATATCAGTCACCACGATATCTACTGCATTTTCCTCCATAATCTGCAGGGCTTCTTTACCCGAAGCCGCACGAAGCACCGTCGTTACTCCGAGCTCTCCCCATGGGATCGTTAGTTCCAGACTTTCTGTTACATACGTTTCATCATCTACCAGCAATATATCTATCAAGCCAGCCACTCCCTATCTCGTTCATTCTGCAATTCATTCCATGATTCATCCTGCTCCAGACATTTCAGAGGCTCATCCTTCGTTCTCCAAAAGAAGCTTCTGTTCCACTGGCCACGTCAGTGTAACCCGCAATCCACCAAGTTCCGATTCCGTTATATCGATGCCTGCCTGATCCCCATATCGAAGCTGAAGTCTCTGATTCACATTCCACAGGCCACAGCCCATCTCCTGATCCATCGTTCCCCTGAGCTTATTCAGAAGCGCCTCACGTTCCTCCTGTGTCATGCCTTGCCCGTCATCTTCAACCACAAGAACCATAACATTGCCCTGTTTTTCTCCGGATACTCTTATCTCTCCAGCTTCCGCATCCGCTTCGATCCCGTGAATCACCGCATTCTCCACTAATGGCTGTACAATCAGGGGCGGTACCTCCTGTCTTAACATCTCATCAGACAGATCCAGCTTGTAATGAATCCGTTCCATACGCATCCGTTGGATCTCCAGATAACAGCTGACAAATTCAATCTCTTCCGTCAACGGAACCACGTCCCGCTCCTGTCTTGTCGTGTACCGATAATATCGGGAGAGGTTATGCGACATCGCTACAACGGCGTCCATACGCTTCAGCTTCGCCATACTCGTAATGAAGGAGAAACAATTATAGAAGAAGTGCGGATTAATCTGCGATTGCAGCTGCTTCAGCCGGGCTTCACGCACATGAATCTGTTCCAGGTAAACGTGTTCAAATAACTGCTGGATCTTCTCCACCATCAAGTTAAAACGTTCAGACAGGAAACTGAATTCATTGCGGCCCTTCGGCTTAATCCTCACTGAATAATCTTCCTGCTTCAACCGCTGGAAACCGCGAATCAGTTGTTTCACGGGTACCTGCACCTGGACATATAACAAGTAGGCCACAGCAAAACTCATCAACAACAAACAAATCATTGAAGAATAGAACAGCATGTTCGATTGATGAATCGGCTTCAGAATATCGGATAAAGGCATATAGTCCACCAGATACCAGCCTGTCGTGCTTGATTTCACAGTGTTAACCATGTAGGGCTCGCCATCTATCACCACAGTCCGGTTATCCACATCTTGAAGTTCATGGATGGACAGTTCTTTCATCAATTGGTTCGTTAACGAACGATCAGAAGTCCGATTATAGATGACCCCTGATTCTTCACGGAAATAGAAGGGATCATGCCTGCCATCATCCTTGAATTTGTCGAGCATATCCCGAATGTTGTCACTATCAAACTCCAGTTTGATAATCGTCTCCGCATTATTAACCGGGTCTGTAATGCCATACGGAGATACCGTAATCCAGCTAAACATGAACCGATCATCTTCCCCATCCTGAATTTTGCGTACATCCCAGCCGGAAATAATGTTCTCTCTTAACGCTTGCTTGTCATAAGAACGTGCATCCCTTTCGGAAACCACCCTGCCCAGCGAAGGAGAGTACAGATATAACTTCGTGGCCCAATTGGATGAGCTCTCCTGAATACTTAGCTTATTCTGAATACGTCTGACCAGATTGATTGCATCCAGGTCAAAGTAGTTACTGTCCGCATAAATTCGCCGGAAGCTTGCAATATCAGGATCATGTATAAGCAAATTCGGCCATGAGGATAACAGCTCAATGTGGGTGTTTACCTGATTTTGAAAAAATTCAAGCTGGTTACTATTTGATCGATTCAACTCATCTCTGAGAACAGCTGTTGTTTTGTGATTGGAGTACCAGTATAGAAGCACTACAGGAATCAGCATAATCAGAATAAGAATGACCATTTTTGAAAACAGGTTTGTCCGATATGTCATCTTTTCATCTCACCTTGTCTTAATTTGTCGTGACATTAATTGTAATGATGTAAGCGGTAAAGACAAACTATTTTTTTGAGACAAACCGATTCATTATCTAGCGTAAGCGTTACCAATTCAAGGGGAAAGGAGATAAAACCAATATTTCTGCACTAAATGCAACTTCCACGCACAAAAAGAGCCAGCGATTAGCCAGCTCCTACCTGATTTCATTATATGTCTTTGATCTTCATATTCAACTCAAACCTTATTCCACTTCAGTTTATGTAATTATTGTTTTTTTCTATAAAAATATCACCTAGGGAATATCGTAATCAAATACCGTATTCGCTCCATCCACGCTTACATCCAGCACAATATCCATAAGTTTCCCACTGACGAACAGAGGGGATTCCGCTTTCCCGTAAAAATCCAGCTCGCCCTTAAACGTGCCATGACGCTCAATCTCAATATGTACTGGCCTTAATTGGACAGACTGCAAGGCTTCCAATAGTGGATCGCCCTTAAACTTGTAACTGCTTGCGAGATCTGGTATTAGTGAGACAGACAGGACTTCCCCGCCGTAATTTTTGAGTGTCAGATCACAAGTTGCTCGTGTTTCACCCGTTTTGAGCACATTATAGGTACAGGAACTCGAATTCTGTTCATAGGATATCGCATCAATACCACTAACTCCCCACTTGGCTACGTACATGAATTTATCCGTCATGTATGAGTAACTGAGAACGATGGCGAGGACTACGATCCACAACCCTTTCGCAAAACCCGGGAACCACTTTCCGATTTCTTTGCGAGTAAGGTAGTAACCACAGGCGAAGATCCCCAATCCGAGGAAAAGTGTGATATGAACTCCACTTAAATAAGATGTAGTATACGGTGATATACCTATTGCTGAAAGCATTGTATCTCCAACCGAAAAACCAAGATGGTGGTTAAACGTAAAGATGATCGCAAAAAGCAATAAAACCACAGAGAACACAAGTCTGGTTCTCGGCACACAAACACCCCCTAATCAACCACCTGATTATATCATATTTTTCCTAATTATGATTAACAATCCAAATCAAAAAAAACAACAATAGAAAGAACGCCTTCGGTTGTTGACCGAAAGCGCCCTCCATCATTGTCACTGACAAGAGCTTGCAGTAACACAAGTCTCTCTATCCTTGCTGATGATTTTTTATTGATTTATTACTTATTTACTTTTGGCAAGGAATGCATCAAGTTGTTCCTGTTTGGCTGCAATAATTTTATCAATACCCGCTGCTTTCAGTTTCTCCAGATATTTCGGAATCATCTCATTTGGATCAACGGCGCCTGATGTCATACCCGGTTTGAACTGTTTGTTCACGTTGTTGACCGCAGCAATTTCATTTTTGACAGATTGGCTGTTGAATGTAAAGCCCAGTGCAGGTGATTTCACACCTTTGGCGTTAAATTCTTTGAACTTCTCCCACTTCTGCGGGTCTTCATTATCCCAGAGGAAGTTCAGGAACTGGTTACCAAGCTGCCACTGAGCACCTGGGTTGTAGGTACGACTGTTGGCATCAACGCCTTCAGGGAGAGTGATGATATTATCCTGTCCGTCTTTTTCACATAATGTGTGCCCTCAATTCCGAAGTTCAACAAATTGTTAATTTCCTTGTCGGAATGCAGCAGGTTAATGACCTGCATCGCTTTCTCCGGTTGCTCGGAAGAACGGGAGATCGCGAGCATTGCTCCGGATGCATCACCTGTCGTGATTGTCGGTTGTGTCATCTCAATCTGAGTCAGTGGGAAACCTACATACCCTTCTTCTTCTTTATCCTTGCCTGGCTTCATGCCATCGGTCCAGAGAAACGCTTTTCCAGCCTTCGCCTGGTCTTTCGGGAACACATTGGACGTAGCAGCATCACTGTTGATATATCCTGCTTGATACCACTTGCGGGCGAGTTCAGCCGCTTCCTTGAATTCAGGCGTTTCCACTTCATTCAGAACCGTTGTTCCGCCTGCAGTTTTGGAGATCACTCCAGGTACGGAAGCATCACCGAGATAATCCCAATCCAGATTCTCCAACAGCCCGTTACCATTCGTGTTGGACATGTAGAATGGTGTAATGCCTGGCTCGTTTTCCTTGATTGTTTTGAGAAGTGGCTCCAGATCAGCCCATGTCTTTACAGCTGTCAGGTCCAGCTTATACTTGTCAGCCAAGTCTTTACGTACCAACACACCACGTGTGGCAGCAAGTTCCTTATTCGTAGGAACACCGTAATTCACGCCGTCCACCTGGGAACCTTCCAGAAAGGCAGGGTCTAGGTTTTTCTTGATATCCTGACCATAGGTATCAAGCAGATCATTCAACGGTAAGAATGCGCCTTTAGCAACATTCACCGTGTAGTTCTGCCAAGCTGCGGTGAAGATAATGTCTGATTTTTCACCCGAGGAGATCATGAGATTCAGCTTGTTATCCCACTGGCCCCAGTCAATCGCATTGATCTTAAGCGTGGCTCCAATCTTCGGTTCCATCTTTTTGTTAATCTCGGCTTCCACCAGAGCGACATCCTTCTGTGGTGTCCCTGGATAGAACAGTGTCACTTCATAAGGTTTGCCCCCACCTTCACTTGCTCCTCCACCTTCTGCGCCAGGTGATGTTGTTGTTCCACCCTTGTCTGATGAGCAAGCTGCCAGCACCAGGCTCAGCGCCATAACCGTTGCCATCATGCGTGACCATACCTTTAATGATCTTACCAATTGAACCCCTCCTGTCATGTGTTGAACCCTACAACCGATTTCCCCAATTCACAATGAAACCTATTACTACATCTGTATATGCCCCTTCAGTCCATCTTCATTTACCTTGCCCACTCCGCTAACCGGTTCAGAGTTATCCCTTCACAGCGCCAACCGTAAGACCTTTGATGAAATAACGCTGGAAGAACGGATATGCCAGTACGATTGGACCAATACCGACTACAGCCATCGCCATTTGCAGCGTTTTGTTAGGCAGATTGAGCAGTCCACCCTGCGACGAAATCTGTGAAGAGACGTTGGAGTTGGTTGTTAAATATTGAATATCGAGCAGCGTCCGGTACATAAGGTACTGAAGGCTGATCGTCCGGTTATCTGATATGAAAATCATGCTAAGGTACCAGTCATTCCAGTAATTCAGTGTACTGAACAACGCGACGGTTGCCATTACGGGAAGAGAGAGTGGAAGTACGATACGTGCAAACGTTCTCAATTCTCCCGCACCATCAATCCGAGCCGATTCCAGAATGGAGACCGGGATGGAGTTCGCGAAGAATGTACGCATGACCAATACAAAGAATGGGGATAGCAATAGTGGCAGAATGAGTGCCAATATGGAGTTCTTCAGATCCAATACGTTGACATAGACCAGATACCAAGGTACCAGACCTCCATTGAACAACATCGTGAAGAAGATGAAAAAGGCGAACCAGCCCCGGTAAGGCAGATCTCTCCGCGAGAGCGGATATGCATACAATGCGGTCAGCGCAACACTTGTAATGGTACCTACGACTGTAACGATGAAGGAGATACCATACGAGTGAAGGATCTGATCCATGTCCCTGAACAGAAACTCATAAGCCGTCAGGCTGAACTTCTCTGGAATAAGCTTATATCCATTGGCAACCACAGTTGTCTCGTCCGAAAATGAGATGGCAAAGACAAGCAGGATCGGCACGATACAGGCAATGGCATAGAATAGAAACATCGCATGAATAACGGATGCGGAACGCTTCGATACGGCTAGTGGATCATGTGATTTCACAGCTGACTTGCCCCCTCTCAAAATAATGCATTATCTTTATCTATTCGTCTTACAATGGTGTTGGATACAAGAACCAGCACGAATCCGACGATAGCTTGATATAGACCGGCTGCTGATGACATTCCGATATCTCCACCGATAAGGAACGTACGATATACATAGGTGTCCAGTACATTCGTTACAGGGAACAGTGCTCCCGACTCCAATGGAACCTGGTAGAAGAGACTGAAGTCCGCATAGAATATACGGCCAATCTGCAATAACGTCATAATGACGATCAATGGGACGAGAAACGGAATGGTGATGAAGCGGATCTGATGCCATTTGGTTGCTCCATCAAGCACAGCTGCTTCATAATATTCTTCATCGATACCCACAACGGCTGCCAGATAGATGACGGCATAGTATCCAATATTCTTCCATGTGTTCACCAGTGGCAAAATATACGGCCAATACTTCGGCTCCGAATACCAGTCAATCGGCTGACCGCCGAACATCTGCAGAATCGTTGAGTTCATGAACCCTGAATCCTTGCCCAGGAACGCCAGTACCAGATAACTGACCACAATCATGGACAGGAAATATGGCAATAGCATTAGTGATTGATATAACTTGGACATTGCCTTGTTCTTCACTTCATTAAGCAGAATAGCAAGCCCAACACCAACGAAGAGATTCAGTGCAATAAATACGGTGTTATACGCGAGGGTATTCCGGGTAATTTCCCATGCATCACTGGTTGAGAACAAATATTTGAAATTGTCCCAACCACTCCATGGGCTCCCCCAAATACCATCAGCATAGTTTACATTTTTGAATGCGATCAGAACGCCGAACATCGGCATATAGTTGTTCACCAGCAGAAACAGGACCCCTGGCAAGAACATGAGATACAGCACCTTAAATTTGCCAAGGTTGTGCCACACAGACTTGCGCTTTCGGACTGATCTTTCCGGTATTTCCAATATTCGTACTCCCTTACCCGCCTGGGGTTGTGTCTTCATAACGTGTTCTCCCTCACTCCTCTTGAATTCTTCCTCAGGATGAAGCTCCGTTGCGGCTCCTGTGGTTCAAGTATACGGCGGGGCGAGTAAGTCCTCTATCTGCTGTGGTGACCTATTGACTTATCAAATTATGACATCCGAAAAAAAGCAAAAGGCGCAGCATGCTGCGCCCTGAGCTATACAGTACGTGACTGTTTACGAAACTCCTGTGGTGTTATGCCCGTGCACTTTTTGAACATTTTGGTAAAATGCGAGTAATTATAATACCCCACCTTGCCAGCGATATCCGTCACCTTGACGGTGGACTGGACAGCAGCGTCTTCGCTTTAGCTACTCTGCCCTGCAGGATAAATTCAGATAGGGACATCCCCTTCTCTTTCCGGAACAGACGAGATAGATAAGCGGGATTGAATCCGGCAAAAGCTGCAAGTTCCTCTCGCATAAGTTCTTCACCAATATGAGTTTCAATATAAACACACAACTGATCCACAATGGTCATGGGACTATGATCGTCCGGGTACAGCACCGGGATAACACGATCAATCAGGTCTGACGTCCACTGCTTCAGCTGTGGCAACGATCTTGTCACCATGCTCTCTTCCGGCTCCCGTTCACCCGGGTACAGACTGCGTATGGATACGTTTTTCTGATGCAACAGCGGATAGACCACATGCAGCATGGCATGATAGTAGAGATGCAGCATTTCAGGAGACAATCCCTCCTGGGCAGCAAGCAAGTCGAAAATCTCATCCACACGCTCTCGCAGGTCCCCTACCTTCCCGGTCTCAAACAGGATGGATAATTCCGAAAACCATGGAATAGGCAAAAAGCGATCTTCCTGATCTCTTCCCCGCTCATCATAGACAAAAACTTCTTCAAGCTCCTTAATATTGCGCCGCTCCATATCCATAAGTTCATTCAACATGCCCTGCAGCTCTGTGACAGCAACCGGAGCACCAACATAACAGGACAATCGGCAATAGAAATACGTACCGCATTCCCGAATATAGTCCTGAGAACGTTGTGCCACTTCACTCGCACTTGGTATGATGCCATCCTGCTCGTAAGCAAGCACAATATTTAATCCACCCTGATCCTGAAACACTTCACCCGGTTTGTCGCCAAGCAACATTTCCCTGGCTGCATTACGAAGCGCATACTCCAATACCTCTTCATCACGCAAATCAAATTCACGCACCCACTCTTCTACCGAGATCACTACAGGTAACACACGGGCCTGCGGATCAATCTCGGCACCATACAATTCTGCGAGCTCTTGCAGTCTTTGCTTGGTTAACGTGATACGCTGAGAGATGGCATCCTTCCAGAAACGTTCTGTCAGTATCGGTTTATGCGCTTTCCAGCGTTTGTATACGGTCTCATAAACTTCGTTGGTACGGGTGCGTTGCTCTCCATCCCTGATCTTCTCCACGGCCTGACTTACCACCTTGATCAACTGATCCGCGTGAGCAGGTTTTAATACATAATCAAAGCTGTTAAGCTTAATTGCCGTTTGAGCATAATCGAACAACGCATGCCCCGTCAGGAAAATGGTCAGTATGCCTGGATCATGTTTCAGTACCCAGCTCTGCAGATCAAGTCCGGTTTCGCCAGGCATCTCAATATCACAGATCATAATATCGATCGAACTTGCCTTCAGGACTTTTCTTGCCTCTTCGGCATCACAAGCACTGAATACCTGGTCGACGCCAGCTGCGTGCCAGTCAACACCTTCCACCATCGCTTGTAATGCATACACTTCATCATCCACGATCAACAGGTTCCGCATGGGCTCCCCCTTCTTCCTCTTCGGTCTGAGCGGGTAAATCAATGATGACTTTGGCGCCATGATCCGCCTCATTTCCAAACTGCAAATTCGCTTGATCACCATACTTCACCAAAAGCCGATGAGCCACGTTCCATATCCCGATATGCTGTCCGCTCGGATCTTCAGCGTATTGTCCATGTTGCAGACGTTCCAACAATTCCTCATCAAATCCAACACCATTATCCACAATCATCAGTTGAAGCACCGTTCCAATGGCATGAACGGAAGACGTCTCTTCAAGACGCGCCACGATTCGTATGACAAAGGCTTCCGTCCGGCGCTGAAAGCCATGAATAATGGCATTCTCCACAAAGGGCTGTATGGTTAATGGAGGAATTACATAATGTCCCACCTTCGGTTCCACATCCAGTTCAAAATCGAATCTGCTTGGAAACCTCAGCTTTTGAATTTCCAAGTAATGGCGAATGTGCTCCAGCTCTTCATCCAGACGAATGACACGTTTACCTGCACGCAGACTGAATCGAAAATAATCAGCCAGATGACCAGCCATCTGCTGCACCAATTCATGCTTTTGCAAGGAAGCCAGACTATGAATAATGTTGAGTGAATTCAGGTAAAAGTGAGGATTGATCTGCATCTGTAGCTGTTTGAACTCTGCCTCCCGCGTCCGCAACTGTTCCTCATACACATCAATCTTCAGATGTCTGATCTCACTGGTCATCTGATTGAAGCTTCGTGTCATGAACTCGAGTTCCGAAGAAGATGGCGGATCCAGCTTCACATCAAGATCTCCACGGCTCACCCTTCTCATGCCTCGGATCAACGCATTCATGGGCGGAATAACAGATGCCGCAAAAAGATCAGTGCAGTAACCAGAATGACTGCCGCACCAATGGGAAGCAGACGAATGATCTGCTGGAAGAACGGCAGGTTTCGCATCATGTCTTCCTCAGGCAGCAGCACGATATAATTCATCTGGGACATGGCTGAAGCAATACCCAACATCAGATATTGACGCGCTTCTCCCTTGTTCACCACTTCAGAGATAACCTGATACGGATTCTTCAGGCCGGGAAGATGCGCTGCAGCCAGCTGAATCTGCGCCGTACTCAATGTGGAGTCTGATAATGCTCCGCCGTCTGCTCCAACAATGACTGCGCCTCCCCGATCTCCGGATTCAGTGAACTGTTGTGTATGATTCAGTGCGTTCATATCGACAAGGGCACCTGCATAGAACTGCTGATTGATTCGCACCGTTTTCACAATCGCATTCCACGTTCCCCCACGCACAATGCTCCATTCCGGCTTCTGGATATCCCCTTCCAATTGCTGCATCTGTACGGGCATACTCTCCTGCACAACCGACTTTTTGACATCATAATTGCCTGAAGTGGCCAGCAGCAGATCATCGTTCACGGCATCATATAGAAAAAAGAATCGATCAGATTATAAAAACCGATATCTGTCATGAACTTATTCATAATCCGTTGCTTTGCAATGATATAATCACCGCTGCCGTATTTCAGAAAAAACAGAGAAATAATATCCGGGTCCTCTCGCCCAGACTATATAAATATCGATTCGTCTCCTGTAGCACCTGTTCATTCTGCTCCACACTCTTGGCGAGATGATTCATATTGGTGAGGGATACTTTGTCACGTACGACTTTCATGGCGTAGACGTTGTTGTAATAAAGCAGCATGAACAGTGGCAGCATGATCAATGTAAGACCCACAATAAATTTAAAACGGAGTGAACGGATCATACTCATGGATTGTCGATTCCCGCCCTTTTAGAGGTAGTTCAAAAAGTCCGCTTTTGATTACGAATCATGCCTAGCGGCATCATCAGCATCAAATATGAAATTCAGCCGAAAATGTCCGTTGCTCACGTAGTTTGCCTACGCTCCGCTACTCCATTTCTAGCTTCATTCCATCTTCTCGGTACTGAAAACCAGACTTTTTGAACACACACTTTTTAATTCAACATATTTTTCTATTTTCTTCCTTATGATGGCATGTTTATTGTAATCACCCTTGCTTGCCATTGTCTATGGGGTTCCGTGACCTTCACATATCATTTCTGGTGACTTTCATCCGCTTCAATTTCAAGGGTACAGGCTGCATGTTGTAATAAATTCTCCAGTTGTAAAAAAAATCCTTCATTATTACTCTGAAGCTTCTCCCTAAAAATAAATGCCGCGTCAAGCCCCGAACTCCACGAACGCCCGGTCTTGACATGCATACGATATATCACTCCTCGGGTTAGTCACCAGGATGTAGGGAGGCCGTTCGATGAATATTCAACTCACTGCGTTACATTATGTCTATCTGGCATATATCGTCTTGATTATCGCCGTAATGATCCGGCGCAGGGACACCACGATTATCTGTGTTGCGGGTATAATGACCATTGGACTTCTGGCCACCGAGACCTTAAGTGGGTCAGTTGCCGGGATCTTCAGCAGTTTTATCTATGCTACAAAAGAATTGCTAGGTACGATCTTTATCATCTCGATTATTGTCGCCATGAGCCGTGTTCTGATCCGAACCGGTATTAACGAGGTCATGGTGACACCTGTCACCCGGTTTATCCGTTCTCCTCAGGTCGCCTATTGGGGTATCGGATTGATTATGATGGTCGTATCACTATTTTTCTGGCCGTCACCTGCCGTCGCACTTGTCGGTGCAGTACTGCTTCCTGTAGCCGTGCGTGTAGGGCTTCCTCCGATTGGGGCTGCCATTGCCATGAACCTGTTTGGACACGGGATTGCACTGTCGGGAGATTACATTATTCAGGGGGCTCCCAAACTTACGGCTGATGCCGCGGGTCTACCCGTGACTTCCGTCATGACGGCCAGCATCCCTTTGGTTATTGTCATGGGAACCGTATCTACCCTTACCGCCTTCTGGATGCTTCGCAAAGAGATGAGATCAGGCTCACCTGTTCATTCCCCAGATGCCTTATCAGGTACCGTGAGTACAGAAGCCTCTTCCTCATCAGAGACTGTGCCCACCACCCTACCCGCTAATCAGCCTGTTCAACATCCAGTGATGGCACCCCGTCTGCAAAAAGCTTTTGCACTGCTTATCCCTCTGTTATTCGCAGTTGATGTGATTCTGATGTTTGTATTAAAGTTGCAAGGCGGCGACGCAACTGCTCTGATTGGTGGAACCGCTGTGGTCATACTGATCGCTGTCACCCTTGCTGCACATCGTCATGCCGGACCAGAGGAAACGACCCATTATTTAATAGAGGGATTTCAATTCGGTTTCAAAGTGTTTGGACCGGTTATTCCCATAGCTGCGTTTTTTATCTGGGAGATGCTGCAATTACGGAGTTGTTCATCAACCCTCTTCCTGAGGGTTCACATGGGATCGTGAATGATCTCGGGGTTGCACTCGCTGGACTGGTGCCCTTGAATGATACGGTGAGCGCAATTACAATGACGGTGACCGGAGCAGTGACCGGAATGGATGGGTCGGGGTTCTCGGGGATTTCCCTGGTTGGCTCCATTGCGTCCATGTTCGCAGGTTCAACAGATTCCGCATCTGTACTGACAGCACTAGGTCAGGTCGCAGCCATATGGGTTGGTGGTGGAACCTTGATTCCGTGGGCATTGATTCCTGCTGCTGCCATCTGCGGAGTCAGTCCATTTGAACTTGCAAGACGTAATCTGAAGCCTGTCGTGCTGGGACTTATAGTAACGACGATTGTAGCTATCTTTCTGATCTGACCAAAGGTTATTTACACTGACACTACGATGACAGAAACACCTTCCAATCGCTGTTATTCCCAGATTTTTTTGATCCCCTTTATCAAGGGAAAATCCGGTAATAAGCATATGCTTCCGATGTAGCTTTCTTTCAGAAAGCTCTTAGGCGAACGCTTCGCTTTTTCAGGTTTTTTCTGTCCTCTCCGTTATCGTGTAAATCATTTGTTTATCTTGAGTAGACATTTCAAAACACGTGCGTGAACGCGCCCAGTTCCAGAGATCTTCACGTTTCATCTCGGCCAGATGCAGCATTTCCACATATGGATCTCCCTGTAATCCAAGTACTGAAGCAAAAGCAGGCTCCGTCTTCCACCCTGCCTGTTTCAGTCTGCGGATCTCCCGATGTCCCGCGTCTCCCCACAGTTGTAATAATCTCCACTCCACAATCATATGTAGGTAAGCATTCTGTCTGTTAACTGGTACGGATTGGGCAAAAATCTCCACTGGCCAGGCACCCACTTGCAAATTACAAGTCACATAAGGACGTTGGCCTGGAAGATCCCCACCACGAACACATTGAAACTCACCAACGCCCCCGATCTGATCATATATCTCAGCTTCAAAGGCATCCAGATCCTCTGCGTAACACAGCAGATCCAGATCACTCCCAGGAACATCAATATCAATCGGTACCGTCCCCGCAGGATAGGGATGGTAGGCAGCTAATAGTTCGAGCAATCCACTGCTCTGTAACACGTGATATGCGTCCTGCTGACGTACATTGCCTGAAGCGAGATGCGCCATGACTTCTGTGGTAGTGCTCATCTTCCCGCCGTGGGCCACAGTTAGTTCGAGCCTCCGGTAATGACCTGTTTCACACGTCCCACTTGGCCGCTCGTCAGTCGCACTTTGATTCCGTGTGGATGTGTGGGGACTTGGTTAACAGATCCTTCACAATGCCCCGGGTCAGTTTACCAGTAGCTTGGTCCTGCTTCAGTACAATGTCCACTTCCAGACCCGGTTTAATATTTACTCGTTGTTGTCCATTCATTGTATTTACTCTCCTCTATTCGTAATTCATATCATGCATGGTTCAAGTAGCTCTTCCTCACAAAGCTCCATCTATTGTAGACGTTTTGGTTGCAAAACAAAAGCGATACAGACCACAACCACCGACTCCCGGTTTCAGGTCTCAACTGGAGACCAATCCAAAGAAACCACAGGTCTCTACATATCGAGACCTGCGGTTTCTACTTGATTCATGCCATTCAGGGCTTCACATGCTTCAACGAAGAAGAAGGTGAGGTCCCATCTTTCGCAGCTTCACGTGCCTTCACAGCAAGCAGCTCAGATACCGTCACGAATCGATATCCCTGCTGCTGCAATTTCGGCAGGATCGTTTTGAGTGCAGCTACCGTATGGGATTTGCCTTCCACCTTATCATGGAAGAGCACAATATCCCCATTACGAGCGTTATTCAATACCTTTTTAACGATCGCCGACACACCTGGAGAAGCCCAGTCCCGTGTATCCTGATGCCAGGACCAGAGTACAATGGTATACCCTTTTTGTTTGGCCGCCTGAATGACCATGTCATTATAATAGCCGCCCGGTGGCCTGAACAACGGGGGCGCTCCGCTCCCGCTTCAATGATGGATCTTTCCGCTGCGCTCATTTCCTTCATATACTTGTCCGCACGTGTCGATCGGACGGCATACGTGTGTGCATACGTATGATTGGCGATTTCATGCCCTTCGAGCTGTTCCTGCCTAATCAGTTCAGGAAATTTCTCTGCCCATTTGCCAAGTACAAAAAAGGTTCCTTTGGCTTGGTATTGCTGAAGCAACGCCAGAATCTGGGGAGTCTGAATCGGATCTGGTCCATCATCAAAGGTCAGAGCGATAAGTTTATCCTGTGTGGGAACCTCCCACACGATCTCTCCACGTTCCTCATAGTACTGACGGTTCTTCTGTACAGGCTTCGCATAGGCAGAACTGCTACCCAGCAAAATAATTAGCGTGAACATTCCGATGACTCGGGCTGCCTTCAGGTTCATGTTGTGTCCTCACTTTGTCTTCATACGTAAACTCCCTGTTAGCATTTCCCGATTCACCCCAACTCATGAACGAAAGATCTGATCCACGACTGCAATTTCTTCAGCAGTTAATTCCACATTCAATGTTTGCAGGTTGTTAATGACCTGCTCCGGTCTCTTGGCACCCGGAATCAATGCATCAATCGAAGGCTGGGTCAGGTACCAGGCCAGAACCAGATGAGCAACTTCAACATCCTTGGATTGTGCTATGCTACGCAGTTGCTCGACTTTATCCAAATTTTTAATGAAAGCTTCACCTGTGAACAGCGGGTTCTTCGCCCGTCCATCCTGAAATGTGGTATTGCGATTATATTTACCGCCCAGAAGTCCCGCTGCCAGTGGGAAATAGGGAACAAAAGATATATGATGCTCAGCCGTATACGGCAGCATTTCTTTCTCCGCTTCTCTTTTGAACAGATTATATTCGGATTGTAACACGTCTACATGCCCGTCTTTGTTGGCTTCACGTAACTGATTGATGGAGAAATTGGATACGCCAATGGCACGAATTTTACCAGCGTCTTTTAATTGTTTTAACGCACCTACCGCTTCATCCTTAGGCGTGTGCTCATCGGGGAAGTGGATGTAGAACAGGTCAATATAATCGGTTTGCAGACGGGTTAATGCCTCATCTACAGCCGTTTTCAGGAAAGCCGGTGAGTTATTGATAACAATCTTGCCGTCCACAAATGTATGGGCTGCCTTGGTTGCAATGATCGTATTCTGACGCTGACCGGTTTCCTTCAATACTTCGCCGATCAATCGCTCGGAATGCTCAGGTCCATAGATATAGGCTGTATCCAGAAAATTAATACCTTGTTTCAAGGCGGTTCGAACCACTTCCTTGCCTGTCTCATCATTCAGCATGCCTGGATAGATATTATGTCCTCCTACTGCGTTCGCCCCCAGTCCAATGGGGTTCACAATCAGATCCGTCTTGCCCAACCGTATTTGCTGTTCTGCCATGTCTCATCTCTCCCTCGCTGATCGAATAAGTACCTTTTGGTCGTGATGCTTTAGTTGTCCCATATTATATCAAACTGTTTAGCTCATTTAAAATATCGGTTTTATCGGAATAGCATACTATCCTACGTATTTTTCAAGGCAGTTGCTTCCACGTCATTGATAAATCGGCGCAGCTTGGCAGCTACATCACGATTAATCTCTCCGTTTTCATACAATTGCTGCACGGTATTACGCTGTTCCTGAATCGCCACCATCTGCAATTCAAGCTTCTCCTGATTAAACGGATCTTCTGTTTTCCCTTGGTTCCAGGTTCGCAATTTGGCAATTACACGCTCATACTTGGCGATGACCGACAGAGCGACGACTCGATTCCCATCATTCATATGGGCACGAATAGCCTTAATTGCCGCTTCAGAGGTACGTAACTTCACCTGACGGAACAATTCTGCATTTTCAAGCATGAAAGGTTGATTCGGCTTCTGGGATCGATTGGTGAACAGATGACCCAGTACACGCCCGATCTCGTTGATGGAGGCCATCATCTGAGTGTTGGCGCGATTGGACAGCATCATTTCCTTGCGATCCAGCCAGCTGTCACATTTGAAGGCGGCATCGGAAGCAATTGCATTTTCATCCAGCATCGCTTCGATTTCTTTGCGCTCCGCACGGGTGGCGATCAGGTTAATAGCCGTTTCCTGTTTCTGAATATGTTTGCGTTTATCTGGGGTGAGCTGACCTGCGGCTTGTCTGATATATTTGGACAGATCGGAGACAACCGCAAGTGCCGCAGCTTTGTTCTCATCATTCATTTCGGATTTGACAGCTCGTATCGCTGCATTCAGCATAATGTCATGTGCTTTTCGTTCGGACTTCTGAGGAGTTTCCTCAGTCGATTTCCCATCGTCCTTGGCCAGAACCGGAAGAAATACACTCGCCGCGATCAGGGAGAAGAGAATCACTCCTGCCGCCAGGAAGATAATGAGATCCCGTTCAGGGAAAGGTGACCCGTCCTGAAGCACGTAAGGAATGGAGAAGGCACCCGCCAAAGTCACAGCCCCCGCACGCCAGAGAGAGAAAGGATCGTAATTTCCTTGAACCGCGGTCTGCCAATGGAGGATTTGGTCCGCAGCAATTCATTTCCCTGCCAGAACAGATAGATCCAAAGAAAGCGCAGAATCAGCAGCAGCACTGAGATCAGACCTACATAACCCAACACCTGCAGATTATTAAACGAAACATTTTCGAAAATGGTACTTAGCACATCCGGGACCTGTACACCCAGAATGACGAAGACCAGACCATTTAGTATAAATAAAATGACTGACCATGTGCTCGCAGATACCACTTGCATTTTCAACTGAACCGATTCAGCGCGGTCTCGCTCGATGGCATGGATAATGCCGCCTGCAACTACCGCAAGAATTCCTGATACGCCAATTTCTTCACTCACCAGATAGATGACGAACGGGGTCAAAATTTGCAACAGCATGTGAATCGTTACATCCTCCATGCCCAGCCTGCGAATCCATACCCCGAGCCTGATCAACAGAAAAGATAACAAGGCACCGACGAGAAGTCCGCCAATCGCAATCACAATAAAACTGAAAGTAGCCTGGGCCAGGGAAAACACCCCGTAACCGTGGCTGCAATCGCGAATTTGAAGGCGACCAAGCCGGATGCATCATTCATTAATGCTTCCCCTTCAAGAAGCCTATGTATGCTTTTGGGCAGATGGACCCGTCCAGCCATGGCGCCAACGGCAACAGCATCTGTCGGGGACAGTATGGCTGCAAGAGCAAAAGCAGCGGGTAATGGAATCGTAGGAATCAACCAATGAATGGCATATCCCGCCACAATCACCGTCACAAACACAAGTCCCAGTGCAAGCAGAAGTATTGGTGCACGCAAATTCCATAATTCATTTCTTGGCGTTCGCTTACCATCGTTATATAACAAAGGTGCGATGAAAAGTACAAAGAACAATTCCGGATTCAATGGCAGATGTACCCCAGCAGGAAGTAGAGCTACGGCAACACCAAGCACGATTTGAATGAGCGGAACGGGAATAAAGGGTACAAACCGGTTCAGGATGTTTGATAAACCGATCAGTACCAGTAACACAAGTACGGCGATAAATATTTCCATGATGATAATCCCTTTCCGCTATAGAAGTGGTGAAACCTTTGTTGCATAGGCTTATTTTAACATAATCCAAACTTTGTTATAAAAATGTTGTCATATCTATATAACCATTCAACTGGTCTCAGACCATTATATATAAGTTGAACTATTCATTTACACGATAACGGAGAGGACAGAAAAAACCTGAAAAAGCGAAGCGCTCGCCTTTATCCCCGGATTTTCTCCTTTGGAAAAAGGAATCAGTAAAATCTGGGATAACAGCGATTGGAAGGTTATTCTGTCATCGTAGTGTCAGTGTAAATAATCTTTAGTTCAACTTATATAGATTGAAGAATTCTGATGGATTCTGTATATAAGATGTTACAATATGCTCAGGACAATACCCCTCGGAAAGGAACTTGCATCTATGGCATTTGGAATTAAACGACAGGAGCTTGCTGCGTGGAAGGAACAAGTGGCTCGCGGTGAGATTGCATACCTCACTCATTTCTGGATTGACAATCGATTCCCAGGCATCACCAGTGTCACCAAAGTCGGCTGTGCGGATCTGGAACGCCTCGAGCATTGGTGTCACGATCATGGGCTGGACCCGCGATACATTCATCAGCGGCAGCCATTTCCCCACTTTGACCTGATGGGCCGTAAACAAAAAGAAGTTTTGATTCAGGAAGGCTTGATGGATCATGTGGTTCGCTTTCATTTGTAACCAACTCAAAAACGCCAGTCTTCAAAGCTCATCCCCCGCAATTAGGGACGAACTCATGAGGACTGACGTCTTCAAGGAATCAATCAAGTCATATATGAACTACCGATGGATCTGCTCGAACGACTTCATCTTCTCCAGCAATTTCAGTTCGATTTTCTTCAGCATCCCGAACATCTGCTGTTGCTCCTCTTCGGAAAGTGCTTGCAACAATTCCCAGGTCATTCGGCCACGATTCGCATTAAGCGTCTTCGCAAGCTGCGCGCCTTCATCCGTCAGAGACAGCCACACAATTCTCCGATCTTCTTCACTGCGCACACGCTGGATCAACCCTTCCGTTTCCAGTTGATTCAGTACAATCGTGGTTGCGCCGGAAGACAAACTGAGTTGTCTGGCTACATCCACCGCCATGCAGCGTTTTTCACGTAAAATCATGCCCAATATATGACTTTTTGTCGGATTCAGTTTACAGTTGGTTTCGGTCTTCTGCTGCTGATCCAATACTTTATTTTTATATCTGAAGAAGGCCTCCAACAATTGATCTACATTTGCCAATTGAGAGTTTCGCTCCGTATCCGGGCTCATAAACGTTCCTCCTGCCTTTGTTCATAACCTACCTCATATTGTAACATATTTACACTATGATGTTTGTGAAAAATACGCTTGTATTAGACAACCTTTATTTCAACCGAAAGACTTGCGTTTTTATTTTGATTTACACCTATTGCATTATGGCAACAGGTTTGTTTATAATAACCTATATCTTCAAAGTTACTTTTAGTTACTTAATGATTTTAATAAATCTGTTGTTATAAAGTAAACAACAGTTACTACTATACTGCAAGGGACTTATGCACATGAATCAGAATTTACAGTCACCATTCAAAACGGATGTTTGCATCGTGGGCGCTGGCCCTGGCGGCGCCTTACTTTCTTATTTACTGAATCAAAAAGGAATATCCACCCTGCTCATAGAGCGGCAGCCCCACCTGCACAAGTCGTTTCGCGGGGAGCTCTTAATGCCGACGGAGAAGCGATCTTAAATAAACATGGTCTATATTCACTCATTCAGGAACGCGGAGCACTGCCCTTGGAACAGATACAGTATTGGGAGAACGGACACATTATTCATACCGTGACGCCGGGCAGTGGAGAATCTCATGTGGGTATTCACGTACCCCAGGATCATCTCCTGGAAGCCATTGTCTCGCACGCTCAGCAGCATCGTGCACATGAACAGGTACTTTTTAATACAATCATGACCGGTTTGCTTCGAGACAAGAAAGGCCAGATCGTTGGTATTAACATTCGGCAGAACGGCGTGCCTGCCTCCATCGAAGCTTCTATTATTGTTGGCGCTGATGGCAGATACTCTGCTGTACGCAAACATTCCGGTCTGACCCCCGAGATTCGCAAGCACGGGTATGATCTGCTGTGGGCGCGCATTCCGGCACCCTCAGGTTGGGAACCCGCCGTTCGAATGGCCAGCATGGATGGTCAACAGCTTGCCTTGTTCTCCCAATTCGGCGGTTATGTTCAGATTGGATGGAATATCCCCGAAGGAGCATACGCCAAGCTGCGTGAGCAGCCGATTGCTCCTTTTGTAGACAAATTGGTCTCCGCGTTTCCTTGTCTATCTGATTCTGTAGCTGCCAATATTCAGAGCTGGAGTGATTTTGTTCTGTTATCCGTCGAAAGCAGCTATTGCCAGTCATGGGCACAGGACAATGTTGTACTCATCGGTGATGCCGCTCATACGATGACCCCAACCGGTGCATTTGGCCTTAATGCCGCGCTGGAAGATGCGGATGTGCTCTCGGAATTACTCGTGCACATGGCTGCTAATCAATTCAGTTCCACTGTACAACTTCAGGAACTCCAGGCGATTCGCGGAGCGAAGGTTCAACAGCAACTTGCACGACAAGTGGAGATGGAATCCTCTTTCAGCAGCGCTATGAATCGTTTCTTTAAAACCCCATAAGATCAACTGACACGACGATATTACCTCACCTGCTCCACATACAAAAAAGGTGGCATCCCTGCTCAGGATGACCACCTTGAACCTCGAATAACACCGAAGTCTATAATTATGATCTCACCCTTCTCTGCCGTTTATGGCACTGACCCGAAGTTCCGTCAGAGGGAGAGAGGATTGTTCTGGATGACGAAGTCTTACCGTTCGGCTCTCGCCGGGGAGCAGATCAAAATAATTGTCACTGAATCGCACACGCCCAAGAGGCAGCTCCAGCTTCACCAATCGTGCAATCGCACTACTGGCTGTAACCGTTACAGACTGTTCCTCTTCATTCACATGTACACTCAGTTGGGATTCCGGCAAGACCACATCCTTCGGATCACGCAAGAAGTACCGATTCATCGGCGCCGCAAACCCTTCGGATACCAGCTCAACCATGACTTCCTCCGCACGTCTGCCCTGCAGCACCTCTGCTTCAGTTAATTCGGCAATACACAATGCAGATTGAGATGTTACTTCAACAGCATGTATGCTGGAATAGATCTTCTCTCCATTCAACGTGTAGACATTGAAGAGCAGTTCGCCTTTCAAGACTTCACGTGTATCGTTCACAACCCACAACGCAAGCGGCTCCCCCGGCTCATGCTCCAGTGACAACAGAACAGGATGAAAGAATATTTTCCCATAATAAAAGGATGCCTTCGGCAGCAATTCATAATCAATCATGGACCAGCTTGTTCCTGGCCAGCTATCATTCAGTTGCCACACAAGCGCACCGCTGTTACGGTGATTGATACGCCGGAAATGTTCAATGCCATAGCGCAATCCCTCTGCTTGAGTCAGCATGGAATAGTTCATGTACTCCTCTATATTTTGCGGGATGCCCGTGTAACCTTCCATCAGCAAAATACCTTTTTGGTGATTGGTATCCTTGTTACGGTAGGCCATCTCTGGACTGCCCCAGTAAAACTGCCCTGCGGGTATATTTTTCTCCAGCGTGTAACGATTGGCCGAGGCATGCATACCAAATTCACTGCTGAACAACGCATGATCATTTTTATAATTTTTGAACGTCACACCTTCAATACTGTAGTCCAGCAACGGCGGCTCTCCATGCTTCCTCGGATAGACCGAGCCATGCCATACCTGCCAGTTGTGACGATCCCCGACATCTGGATCATTGGCATCCTGACCATTGCTGTCCCCGAACGGCGAAGAAGGCCAGTACGGACGGGACCAATCCAAGCGATCCAACACTTCCGGGATCAGTTCATGATAGATAAGTTCGCCGTAGAACGGACTGGTAATATCTCCACTTGCTGATTTCATATCATAGAGCCAGTCTATCTCATTATTGCCACACCAGATAGCAAGCGAGGCACGGTTACGCAGGCGCAGGACATTGTTTTCAACCTCTTGCCGTACATTATCCATGAACTCTCGATTGAAATCGGGGAACAAGGCGTTCGCGAATGCAAAATCCTGCCATACCAACACCCCTTGCCGATCACACTCATCGTAGAAAACATCCTTCTCATATATACCACCCGCCCAGACACGCAGCATATTCATATGTCCTTCTACCGATAGCTCGACAAGCTCACGATACCGGGAGTTCGGGATGGCACCAATCAGATGATCAGCCGGAATCCAGTTGGCTCCCTTGGCATACACTTTGACTCCGTTTAGCATAAAAGCAAATGCATCTTCACCCTGTTCATTGTGAAGAGCCAGCTCAATCGTTCGTATTCCATACGGCTCACTATAACGATCCACCTCAATGCCATCTGCGTACAATGTGACCTCCAGCGTATACAGATAAGGCTCACCCAGATCATGAGTCCACCATAACTGAGGTGCTGTGACGTTCAACGTGGCCTCTGCCTGATCACCTTCTACAGGGAGTTCAGTGGCACTTGCCATCTCGTGTCCGTTGCGATCCAGCAGACGAATAGTACAGGACGCAACCACAGCCTGCTCACGTTTCTGCCTGCTACGGTAAGACAAGACGGATTTCACATCCGCCATGACGCGTAAGACAGCCAGATCTTTACGGACTGATTCCGTTCGGGCATACACACTTTCCAGCTTGGCAATCGTTCGTTTTTCCAGCCGTACAGCTCCCCAGATCCCGACCGTCACCATGCGTGGCCCCCAGTCCCAGCCAAAGTTCATCGCTGCTTTGCGCAACCATGGCCGTTCCTTCGTATATGAGGACCAGTCAAAGGTTTCTTTGTCCCGGTGGTGCAGGTGAAGCGGATCGAACTTGACGGCAATCGCATTCCACCCACTGCGTACCAGTGACGTGACGTTAAACGTATGTGACATCAGCATATTGGCCGTTTTCCCGACTTCATGGCCGTTCACATAGACTGTTGCGAACGTATCCAATCCTTCGAACACCAATTCAAAGTGCTCTTCCATCTCTGCATCTCTCACCAGATTGAAGGTTGTGCGGTACCACCATTCCTTTTGCTCAATCCAGCGACTTTTGGCATCATTATGTCCGTAATAGGGCGGATCAATAATACTGCGCTCCATCAGTGCAGCATGTACATCCCCAGGCACTTCAGCCCCGATCCAGAAACGGTCATCCAGCGCAGCCGCCGCCACATCCATTGCCCGCTTCTCCCCAACTTCATAATGTTGTATCTTCCATTGTCCCGATAAATCCTGACTTGAACGATGAGTCTTCATCCGTACGTCCTCACTCTCCCTTGACCCTGAGTAATACCATATCGAAAACGTTTGCAAAAATACAAGACATGCTGCCTGATCTGCCAATGCTAACTTCCCGAAGGTTTGAATGACAACGCCTCTTCGCGATATTCACTCGGGGTCTTGCCGGTATGTTTTTTGAACAGTCTGCTAAAATATTTCACATCTTCGTAGCCGCTGATGGCAGCGACTTCACTGACCTTCGCTGGAGACACGGCGAGCATATCCATCGCTCTTCGGATACGCATATCGGTGACAAAATCACCGAAGGTCACACCCATTTCCTTTTTAAACAGTTCACTGAGGTGACCGGGATGCAAATGAACATGTCCAGCTACCAACTGTAAATTGATGTCCTGTGCCAAGGATGATTCAATATAACCAATAGCCTTTTGCACATGGGCAGCCTGTCCCTGACCCATTCGACTATGATAGACATGCATCAGACCATACAGATGCTGGAACAACATATCCCCAGATCTACGGGTTCGGCATCCGGTTCCGGCATCCAGGGTTCGAGTCTTGGGGTGTCTTCACGTCCTGTAGCTCGCATGGTGCGAGTAAGCCAGCGATGACCTGCAATGACTGCTGAGTGCAGACAAGCACTGAACGATTCTGGCGTAACCTGCGGTTCTGTGATCAGGTTAGCCACAAGTTCTCGCGTCCATGTTGTTAACGTGACTGAATCATTATCCAGCAATAATGTGCCGAGTGTGGTCTCCTCTTCGTGCGTAAGTACTGTTTTACCACCTTGGCGATCCTTAACATGCTCATAGTGCCATACTTTATCTTCCATCAAACCTCGATATCGGAATGCAGCTGAAGCTGTTCTGTAGCTTTCATGCAGATCTGCATATCCACGCACGGGCAGACCTACCGCTGCGCGCAGGGCGCACTTCAATAATTGTTCCACCCGACGTAATGCACTCTCCAGCCTTAACGCATATTCCTGATCCATAGGCGACCATGAAACTACACAAATAATTTGCTGTTTCTCGACATGAGCAATGGCACCCGGCAACATATCCTCAAGGGTATTCTGCACCGCGAAACGCAAGAGCGCATCCGAAGATCGATCCCAACCCTCTGCTCGAAGAACAATGACTTGTCTGAGAAGCTGTTCATCATCAGTGCCATCAACCGCCTCCTCTAGTCCGGCATCAGATCGCAAAAATGAAGGAAACTGACCAGAAGAAGTATCACCATCAATGATCCACCCGGCAAATAACCGCTCCCGATTCTCCCGCATAAGCTGTCCCTCTCTGGACTTCTCTGCCCAACGTTCCGTGATTCGCTGTTTGGCCTGTAATACCGTCTTGATGATCTCTTCCGGCTTGCTTGTTTTGAGCAAATAATCTGTGACCCCTTGGCGAATCGCCTGCTGCGCATAAGAAAAGTCATCGAATCCGGACAAAATAATTACCTCCAGCTCAGGTAGCAACCGCAGGCCCTCTTCTGCCAGTTCCAGCCCTGACCTGCCTGTCATCCGAATATCCGTCATCAGGATATGTGGGCGTTCTTCAGCCATGCGTGTTAGCGCCTCCTCCGCCGAGGCAGCAGGTGGAAGAAGTTCAATTCCGAGTTCATGCCAGGCGATAACACTGGCAAGCCCTGTACGGATAATGACTTCATCATCAACAATTAATAGTCTCATCGCGAACCCTCCAAGATTGGAATGGAAAACGAAATCCGCGTACCGCCCCCAACCCTGCTGTCTACTTCAAGCTGTGCATCCGCTCCATAATGGAGCAGCAACCTCTCATTCACATTGCAGAGCCCATAACCGCCTTGATTTGGCTGTTTTTCCGGCTGTTTTCCCTTCCATTCGCTAATGCTTATCCTTAATTGCTCCAGTCTGTCCGGTTCCATGCCGACACCATCATCCAGCACCAGCACATTCATCTGTTCATTGTCCGGATCTTTGCGAATCATGATGGTGATGGTACCCACGCCAGCTTTGGGCTGAATGCCATGAATCATGGCGTTCTCAACGAGCGGTTGCAGCAACAGCTTCAGCATCATTCGCTTCTCAAGCGCCGGATCTACAATGTAATGCAGGGTGAATTGATCCGGGAAACGAATGGACTGCACACGCACATAATGGCGAATATGAGCAATCTCCTGTTCCACAGCATAGTAATCCTGACCATTGTTTAAGCTGATCCGCAGGAAATCACTCAAGCCCTCCACCATATCTGCGATCCTCTTCTCTTCAGACATCAAGGCAATCCAGTGAATCGAAGAGAGCGTGTTATACAGGAAGTGTGGATTAATCTGCGCCTGAAGTACCCGAAGATCGGCTTCTTTTTGCGGGCTTCACCTCGTATAACCTCTTCCTTCAATAACTGAATATGTGCACCCAGCAGATTGTAACTCTCCCCAAGCCTGCCGATCTCGTCATCACTTTCAGACCGAAACAGCGGAAGAGGCCGTTCCGGATCAATTCGAGACAGATGTCGGGTAAGCACACGCAGCGGCCTCGTCACTCGCCGCACAGTAAACCACACCAAGCCGGCGCTGATCGCAGCGGACATGGCAACAGCGAATCCGGTCAGAATAAGGATATATCGATTCTCGGATTTGTACTGATCATATGGTACGGTTCCAACCAATGTCCAACCCGTCAATTCTTCCGGATAATAGAGCAGCGTCCGTTTATCCTCACCACTGCCATACGTGGTGGTTCCGCTACCACCGTCCTGAATTAACGTTGTAACCCCTGGTTCAACCCCCTCCAGCTTGAGTCCAAGCCGGGATTTATCCATCGAAGACAGAATCTCTCCTGAACTGCTGATGAGTTCCAATCTTCCTTCCCCTCTGCCTAATCCCAGAGCGGCCCATCCTTTGGATATGGCCTTCTCATCCAGACTAATGGCCAACCAGCCGATGGGGCGATAATCGTGTATACTGCGAATCGGCCGAACCAATGTGATCACATTTTGTATGCCTGCGTAATTCTGCACCGGGTATACCCCCGTCCATTGTTTGACCGATTCACCACTTGGAACAGAGGGATACGTCAAATTGGATTCACTGGATTCATACCAGGTAGCGGTCGACAATGTAGCATCAAAACGTCCAGGGTATATGGCAATGTTGGCGATATATTTTTTGGAAGCAGCCAGGTTGGTCATCCTGCCCAGGATATCCACACGGTCCAGTTCATGGTCCTCATTTTGGCTAAGATAGTGCTGGATATCCCGTTCTCCAATCAGGAAAATGGACAGGTTCTCCGCATCTTGCAGCATATAACGAAGATTCGCTTCCACCTGTTTCAGTGTATCCATGCCGGACAGTTTTGTTTTTTGCTCTGTAATGCGGGAAGAGAACAGAAAGGCGAACAGACCCAAGGCCAGCAAAGGCACAATCATTGAAGCTGTCACGACGACAGATAGCTTCCTTTGTAATGAAGATGTGAGCCAGCGTGCCAAACGTTTCTCCTCCTCTGGATGCGCTTTCGCTTATCCTTTGACAGCTCCGGCTGTCATGCCTTTCATAACCTGCTCCTGGAATATGAGATACAGGATAATCGTTGGAATCACCGACAGTGTCATGGCAGCAAGTGTTAAGCCGTAATCGGTCTGATACCCATCCGCAAAGTTCGCAATGGCCAACGGTAACGTTTTCAATCCGGTTTTGTTGATAAATACAAGCGCAAATGAAAAGTCATTCCACGCATGCAGGAAACTCAGAATGGTAACCGTAGACAACGCAGGTACCGACATGGGTAGCATGATCCGGGTAAACAGTCCCCACAGTCCTGTTCCATCAATAAAAGCGGCCTCTTCAATATCACGTGGAACACTTGTCAGATAGGCAGTAAGCACGAAAATCGCTGTAGGCAATGCAAAAGCCGTATACGGTAATATTAATGCCCAGTACGTATTTAGCAAGGACATCTGTTTCATTAAGATAAATAAAGGAACAAGCGTACTATGAATCGGTATGAGCATGCCAATCACAAAGAAGGTCATGATTAACCCTTTCCACCGAAACTGGAAACGAGCCAGGATGAATGAAGCCAGCGCTGCAATAAACAGCGTCAGAATAAGTGATCCCACCGATACAATGAGTGAATTGCCAAAAGCAGTCCCCAGCCTGGAGCTTTCCCAAGCATTGCTGAAGTTGGCTACATTCCAGTTCGCCGGCAGACCGAAGGGCCTGCTATAGAAATCTTCATTTGTTTTGAATGCACTAATCACGAGCCAGTAGAACGGATACAATGTTAAAATACCATAGACCGTTCAGCAGCGTCCAAACAATTCCGCTGCGAAGGCGGCGAATCGGATGCCCGATCCGCTTCGTGGTGATGGCATGGATACAGGTGTTACTTGCATGATAGCCCCTCCTCCCTATTGATTCTCTTTTCGTTTGCGACTGGTCGCCCACTGGCTTGTTCCAATCAGCAGCAGGGAGATCAGTACAATGGTTGTTGAGATCGCACTACCGAAACCATAACGGTATGTTGTAAAGGTCGAATTGTACATGTACGTCGCGAGCAGTTCTGTTGCATGGGCCGGACCACCCTTGGTCATGATGTAGACCAGATCGAATGATTTCAGACTACCCGAGATACATAGAATAATCGCAACCTGAACCGTTCCCCAGATCATGGGCAAAGAGACGGATACCAGCTTGCGGATTCCTGAAGCACCGTCTATTTTGGCAGCATCATGAATCTCGCCTGGAATATTCTGTAGTGCCGAGATGAAGATAATCAGATACAGCCCCACAAAGCTCCAGAGCAGTGGCGGTACCAATGAGAAAATGGCAATCTTGTCATCGGAAAGCCATTGCAGCTTCCAGCTCTCCAGCCCCAGTGCATCCAATAGAAAGTTCAATATCCCGATCTGCGGATGATAGATATACTGCCAGATCATACCGATAACGACTGTGGATAACACCATCGGCAGAAATACGGCTGAGCGCAGAAACCGCTGTAACGGATTGCTTTTGTGCAAGATGACCGCGAGCATAAGGGCTAACGGAATCTGTCCAAATACCGATGCCAACACAAAAATAACGTTATTTTTCAGTGCCCGCCAAAATACAGGATCATGCCAGATCTCCACGTAATTATCCATACCGATATATTTGGATGCGCCGATGCCGGACCAGTTGAAGAAACCGTAGTATGCCGACCATACGACCGGGACAAATACAAACAATGCATAAATGATGACTGCCGGGGCCAGCCCCAGCATAATAAAACGCCGACTTCGCAGTGCGTTCATCTGTTCACTCTCCTTCCATACTTAAAGACCCCTCCCCTGCCGGGAAGGGGTTTTAGCCTAGCTTGAAGCTTGATTACTGACTAACTGCATTGGCTTGAGCCGCCTGAATTTTGGCTGCAATATCTTCAGCCTTACCGCCCATGAGCAGCTCTTGCAATGCATTATTAATAACCTCAACCGTTGCTGATCCCAGCTTGGAATCGTATACCGGCGTAATCTTCACTTCCTGCATCAGATCATACAATTCAACGAACAATGGATGCGCCTTGGTTTTGTCCAGATCAATCTTGTAACTCACCAATGTGCTGCTATCCAATGTGGCCTTCTGACCATCAGGTCCTGCCAGTGCATAGAACAGCTCCATCGCTGCGTCTTTTTGAGCACCGCTCAGCTTTTTGCTTACACCCAACCCGGTTCCCACCACACCGGATGTGGTTCTTGGTTCACCCTTACCACCCTCCACTGGAGGGAGAATTGTAATATGCGTGTTGTTCAATACCTCTTCAGGTGCGTTATTCACCAGATTGGCCAAGGCCCATCCGCCGTTCATAACCATCGCTGCCTTACCTTGAAAATAAAGCTGCATCATCTGTGTCTCATCAATACTGTTGAATCCATCCTGGAATGCCTTGGTGTTGCCAAGCTCTTGCATCTTGTTCAGGGCTTCAATAAATTGCGGATCGGTAAAACTTGCGCCATCTTGGGCTACCGCTTTCAGGAACCAGTCTGTGCCGGTAATCCGGTCAGCCAGTGTACTGAATATCGTCGATTGTGCTACCCAGTTGGCCTTGTTGCCAAGCGCCATGGGAATAACTTTATTTTGATTAAACGTAGCAATGGCCTGGTCCAATTCCGCCCACGTCTCAGGCACTTTCACATTGTACTGTTTGAAAAGAGCTTCATTGTAATAAATGAAGGAACTTGGCGCCAGATTCATCGGCACAGAGTAGATATTTCCGTCCACAGTGTATCCATCTAATGCATTCAGAATAAAGTTGTCTTTCCACTCCGGCTTCGCGTCCAGCTCTGCATTAATGGGCTGTAACAGATCCCCTTTTACAAATTCCTTGGTCATCGCATCCGGCCACATCACGAACAGGTCGGGCATCTCGTTGGCAGCTGCGACCGTGCGAAGCCGGGTTTTGAGACCATCTGTAGGCAGGCCTTCATCCACGACTTCAATATCCGGATGCGCTGAGCGAAAATCTTCAATAATTTGGCGCATGGCAACCGCTTTTGCATCCTGCCCGGTCCAATTGTGCCAAAGAGTGACGCTTACTTTGTCATTGCTGCTGCCTCCTTCTGAAGTATCCCCGCCAGTACAGCCAGCAAGAATAATGGAGAACAACGTTATTGCCAGGACACCCGAAAGCCATTTTCTCAACATCTCTATATTCCCCTCGGCGATTTGAATACACTTATTGTAAATGGTAACGCTATCATACCGTAAGGTGACGATCCACGGATGCAGGGGTGAAAAATATCGGTTCCCCTGTTTGGAACTTACTTTCTTGACTTATTGTTCATATCAACTAAAAAGAGCCCTCATAATGAGAGCTCTATGTTGCAGCCATCGGCAGCTTATACCAGGCCATATATAATGAATGAGTGCTAAATCGTATGATATGGATTGCATGTTATTGAATACTGTTCTTCACCAGTTCTGCAAAAGCTTCCGATCCTTGCGTAGTGAGATGTACGCCGTCTTTTTCAAAATATTCGTCATGTCCTTCACTCGCACTGTTCCAGTCAATTAACGAGACATTACTATAGCTGGATGCAGCCTCATTCAACGCCCTGTTCACCGTTCGTTCCCATGGACGAGGTACTCGCACAGTAACCAGATATACTTGATCTTCATCCTTAAGATAATCAAGCACAGCATTCAGGTTTTTGGAGTTAAACGAACCATTCGTCCCGAGCTCCAGCACCACCTTGCTGCCCATTTGGTTGTTTCGCTTCAGCCCTTCCAATACATCGCCAGCCTGCCACATCTGACGGCCGACATGTCCGTCCACGTACACTCCCGATATATTTTGCTCCAGATACGGTTTGGCATCCAAAATCACGGAATCTCCAATGACGGTATAATGAACCTTGCCATCCTTGGCAGGAGGAGCCGTTTCTTCATGTTCCTCCGATGAGTCAGGTGGGTCATCTGTACCTTGAGATTCATTCACTCCAGCGCCGTCCGGAGCTTCATTCTCGTTAGTCACAGAGTGATTAGCCGGCTTATCTTCAGACTGACCGTCTTTGCCAGCACTCGCTGAATTGTCCTGCTCCCCAGGTTTCGAGTCTGGCGTCGCCTCTTCTGTCGGTTTCTCATTTTCCCCGGATTATCTTTCGTTCCTACTTCCGGTTTATGGGTATTCGCATCGTTCTTCTGGCCTGAGCCTGATGTCGCTGTGTTTACTGGCAAAACATTCTGTCCCTGTTCCTCCGCTACGGCATTCTCTCCATTCAATGTGGTCGACATCGATACCGAATGGGAATCGGAATTCGCTGCATGTGAGACCATCATCTGGGATACCGTATAGGACAACAACAGAACCGTCATCAACAGACCTGCCCGCTTCCACCACACGTTACGTATACCGATCGATGACCGACCTCTTCCCCATAATCGGGACCAGGAATCACGGAATCCATTGTACCGAATCGGATTTTCAATATATTTAAGGGACAATGAGGCCAATACAACCGTTGCAGCGACCTGTAGAATGATTCGTACAGGATGTGCTCCTCCCGTATCCACCGCCGGATTCGTTAAAATAATAACAGGATAATGCCACAGATACAATCCGTAAGATCGCTCTCCAATCCAGCGTAGTGGCTTCGCTCCAATGAACCGTGCCAGGAATGACGATGGGTGAGCCAATACCGCTACCAGCAAGGTGGTTGCTATAGCCTGAAGTACCATTCCCCCTTGATACAGAAACGGATCATATTCACTGCTGTTCAGCATCATGTAGATTAATAAAGCAAGTGCAGCTAGTCCCGATACATCGAGTACAAGCCGATTCATGCCAGGCAGAGAGTTCGAGAGCTTGCGACTAGGCCACACCACGGCAAGAGCAGCACCAGCAAGCAGTGCGAATGCCCGCGTGTCTGTTCCATAATATACACGGCTCGGGTCCACATCCGGATTATACATGATGGCCATTGCGCCAGCAGATAATTCAGCTGCGACGACAATGAAGACGACCAGCCATCCCTTTCTTTTGAACATAACGATGGCTGCGATCAGCAGAAGAGGCCATATCAGATAAAACTGCTCTTCCACTGCCAGTGACCAGAAATGTCCAAACGGTGATGGCGGGCCAAAGCTTTCGAAATAGGAAACGTTGTGAAAGATATACCACCAATTGCTTATGTATAATACACCCGAGACGATATCACCACGAAGCGCAGCGAGCCGGGATGGGTCTGTACAAGCCAACCAGATCATTACCACAGCTGTCATGGTCAGCATGCCCGGAAGCAAACGTCTTACCCGCCTTATCCAAAAATCACCGAGTGAGATACGTCCATATTGCTGCCACTGTGACACGAGAATATCGGTAATCAGATATCCAGAGAGTACAAAGAATATACCTACACCGAGCAGTCCACCCGGAATAAAATCCAAATTCAGATGATACGCGATTACCGCAAGTACAGCGATGGCTCGCAAGCCATCCAGTCCGTTCATATGTCGCTTGGTATTAGGCGATTGTGACATGCATGCCCCTCCTTATTACTGTGGGTCAACGGCATCGGTGTTGGGGGCATAAAGGAACTCCTGATCGTTCTGGTTGTCATTAACATACGTATTGCACCTTCCATCTTTCATTTACAGCATACAGCATAAGAAAAGCTCCTGAGTCGAAGCGCTATCCGATGATGCTATACTCTTGATAAATTCTATAATCTTAAAGAAGACGTGTAGCCTGTCCATTAAGTTGTAATTCTTACGTATTTTTTTTATTTATATTGATTCGTGAGTTCACGTTTAGCATTATACGCCCGAAATAAGCCTGATACTTTACAGGAATAGTTACAAACGTTTAAACCGATGTAACCTTTCCTGCCAGCTCATATAGCTGTAAAATCATACTCTAATTTTGTCGTTAAATATAGTCCTTTTCATCGAGTGGCTAAAATTACCTGTCCCGCTTGCGCATACCAGCATACCCACGTTTTCGTTCATTGAAACAATGGAATTCATAACAAAAGGCTGCCGACTTGCTCAGCAGCCACTATCCATTATAAACCTATGTCGGAGCGGAATGAAAGTTTTGCTCATAATTGCTTCTTCTTGCCTAGGACCCTAGAGGTAGAACGGGTGATTCTTTTCTTCTGTCTTCGCATCCAGGATTCGGTATGTCGAGCGCCCTGTGTACATTGGGATTCTCAACTTCTCCAGATCAACCATTCCATTCTCCAAAAAGTACTCCTGATCCTGATATCGCTGCAACACTTCGCCTGCAATCCATTCATGATCACCATATGTCGTAATATCCACAACCTTGCATTCATAAGCAAAATAAGCATCTGTCAAAATGGGTACACTTACCTTGATTCCTTCCTCATACGGAATGCCGAATCTTCTGAATTTATCTGTAGCTCTTCCACTGAACGTTCCTGCAGCTTGAATCCACTCCGATCGATGAGCGGGTAGGAAATGAACACCGAATACACCACTCTTCTCGATGAGTTTATAGGAGTATGTTTCCTTACGAAGGGAGATGCCATATACGCCTGGAGATGATCCGATATATGTATGCCATCCGGACGCCATCACATTCTGGACTCCCTCATGACGCGAAGTCACTACCGCCACCATGCCAGGATAAGAATAAAATTTGGGTTCTTCTATCGGCTGACGCATTTAATCCCCTCTCTTCTTCGTTATACACACAACTTTAATTATAAAATAAAGAACCAGGTTGAAAAAGCACTTTGCCGCGGATTTCGCTATAAGTGACAACATTCAGTCCCATGTTATAATGAGAATGATCAATTTCTTAAAATACGATACTGGGAATGTGATAGGATATGGTCAAATCAGTCAAATATACCTCCTAAATGAAGGCATTATTCCAATTTAGGAGGTTATAACATATGTTTAATCCAATCGTGTTAGATCAGTGGGATCGAAAGCCATATTTTGACCACTATTTGAATCAGGTCAGATGTACCTATAGCATAACGGCTAATCTGGATATTACGCTATTAATCACCGAGCTTAAGCTTAAAGCATTAAAGTTCTATCCGGCTCTTATTCATATGATCTCTACGGTCGTCAATGCACACAGAGAGTTTCGAACCTGTTTTGATGCCGAGGGGACATTGGGCTACTGGGACGAAATGTCCCCGAGTTATACAATTTTTCATGAGGACGACAAAAGCTTCTCGACAATGTGGACGGCATTCCATGAAGATTTCGAGACGTTCCACAATCGTTATCTGGAAGATATGAAGAATTACAAAGATCACAAATCATTTGCTGCCAAACCCAATGAACCACTGAATATATTTTCCGTTTCCAGCATTCCCTGGGTTAACTTTACGGGATTTAATCTGAATATTTACAATGAGGGAACCTACTTGTTGCCTATCTTCACGATGGGAAAATATGTTCAACAGAACGATAAAGTCACTCTTCCCTTATCCGTTCAGTTACACCACGCCGTGTGCGATGGCTATCATGCTGGCGTTCTATTTAACGAATTGCAGTCACTTGCAGATCGATGTGATGAGTGGTGTTAGTTCGCTAAATTTAGTTATGGACTGTCTTCAAACTCAGGCATGCAATACGTTGAAGGATGTCAGGGTCCAACATTCTTGAAGTCCAGGCTCGCTGATCCTGACGAATTAATTGTCCAGACGATTTTTTAAGGAATTAAGGACGTCTTATTGAGCCTTCGAGTCCTCCTTTTATTTCATAAGGAACCTGAGACACGTTATTTACCAAATTCACCTAACAAACACGCTGTAAACGGCTGGTTATTCCAATATAGCGTGTTTCAGGTTCTTTAGATTCTTGCGGGGGCTTCAAATCGCTCAATAAGATGTCACAGGTTCGTTAGCGCTCCCGCTCCATGCTCTGCTCCAGACACGTTCAGTTACGCTCCGGCTTTCGGCAGGTTTGAAGACACGCTGTAGCTAATTGACTAAAAGGCATTCCTGACTTCATGATGAAGTAAGGAATGCCTTTTTTCTTTCTCTTTTTCAAATGCTATTTAATTGCACTTACTGTATCCGCAGTTGCTGCATGTTTTGCATCCTTCCACATTCATCAGGGATGCCGATCCGCATGAAGGACATAAATCTCTTGATTCGGTTAAGGTTTTCTGATCCTCCACTTGTGGATATGCGCTCTTCACTTGGTTCTGTTCTTTTAAGGTCGCACTGGTCTCATTCTCCTGCACATTGCTCTGTACATGGCTTTCCAATGCTTTGGCGACTGCATCAGCAATCGATTCCACCCGGTTGGCTCCGAAGCCAATCGCGCCCGATCCACCAATTCCCTTGAGATGTTTGATCAACAGTTCAACCTTATGCCCATGATCTCCGTATCGAAGGAACAGCGAACATACCCGACCGAGTGCCTCAGCCATGGCGAACACGTCCGATCCCGCTTTGCCCACGTTCAGGAAGATTTCACCCGGCGTTCCCTCCAGATCATTGATTGTAATGTAAGCCATTCCGAATGGTGTATTGATTTTGTATGTCGCACCGCGAAGGACCTGAGGGCGGCTTCGATATTGTTTATCCAGCACTGTGGCAGAGGAAGAGGCTTCAACTGAAGTATGGGTTTCACCATCAACGTCACTACCGAACGCTTTAACACCTGCCTGCCCTCCGATATGATTCGGGTTATCTAGTGCAGATACGACAGCCTTCTCTTCAGCTTCCAACGTGTTCTGATCTTCGGTCTGGGCCTTTGCCTTCTTCGACGTGGACAACACCTGCACATCCCTGCTGCCATCGCGATATATCGTTACTCCCTTGCAGCCGAGGTCGAAGGCCAGCTCGTATAGTTCTGCCGTATCCTCCACTGTAAAATCAGCCGGACAGTTGGCCGTCTTCGAGATGGAGCTATCCACCCATTGCTGAATCGCAGCCTGTACCCGGATATGATTCTCAGCCGACAGATCCATCGCCGTTACATAGTAGTCTGGTAAAGCTTCACCTGGATGTTCATCCAGCCACTCCTGTGCAATCGGTACGAACTGTTCGTCATAACCCAGACGGCTTTGACGGAAATACTTGAAGGCGAAATACGGCTCAATACCCGTGGATGTGCCCACCATCGTACCTGTGCTGCCCGTTGGCGCCTGAGTAATCAGTGTGACATTTCGAATGCCCTGTTTACGAATAGCCTCTCCCACTTCAGGGTACGTCGCAACCATGTTTTTCATGAAGCCACTCTGTAAGTACAGTTCAGCTTCGAATGCTGGGAAAGCTCCCTTCTCTGCTGCAATCTCTGCTGATGCCAGATAAGCCTCCTTCGCCATGAATCCATATAATATATCCAGAAATTCAAGGGATTCCGGACTGCCATACCTTATACGCAGCTTAATCATCAGCTCTGCCAGTCCCATTGTGCCAAGCCCAACCCGGCGTTCACGCTGCTGATTCAATCTGTTTTCCTCAAAATGATATGGTGTTGCATCGATGACATTATCCAAAAATCTAGCCGAGATGCGAGTGGTTTCCGCCAGTTCATCCCATGCCACATCATCATTCGTTTCATCGTAGAATTTGGACAGATTAATTGCTGACAGATTACATACACCCCAGCCAGGCAGACCTTGTTCACCGCAAGGATTAGTACAGATGATCGGATTAAAGTACCAGCTGTTGGACATCTGGTTATAGTACTCCATAAATACTACACCAGGCTCTGCCGATTTCCAGGCTGATTCAATGATGGTATGCCAGATTTCGCGCGCCTTCAGCGTACGATAGTGTACCACCGCATGACCTTCGGCTTTCCATTGCTGCATATCTCCATTCCATTCCGTGTCATAGTCAGGATCGTTCGTATCGGGGAAAACCAAATTCCAATCTCCGTCCTGCTTGACAGCCTCCATAAATGCATTGCTCACACATACAGACAGATTGGCATTGGTTACCTGACCCATCGTTTGTTTCACCGTAATAAAATCAAGCACATCCGGATGCCAGTCATTCATCATCAGCATGAGTGCACCCCGGCGGCTTCCACCCTGTTCAATCAGTCCTGTCGTATAACTGAATAATCCTCCCCACGATACGGAACCGCTGGATGATCCATTGACACCTTTCACCACCGCTCGACGAGGACGCAAAGAAGACAAATTAATGCCCACACCTCCCCCACGCGCCATAATCTCCGTCATCTCGGTCAAGGTTCTCATGATGCCACCACGACTGTCCTGCGGAGACGGAATAACATAACAATTGAAGAGCGTCAGCTCATCGCTTGCCCCCGCGCCCGCAGCAATGCGTCCACCGGGTACTAACTTCCAATCTTCCAACACGGAGCGGAACTTGGACTCCCACATTGCCCGCTGATCTGCTGTGGATTCAACAGAAGCCATGGCTTTGGCAAGACGATCCCACATCTCTTCAGGTGTTTTTTCGATGTTGAGTGTCAGTTTTTCCACACTGGTCTCGATGATCTCTCCGCTTCGAGTCCTGACTTGTACGAGCTGACCCTGACGTTCTATGATTTCGCCCACTTCCTTGGTTGGAAACTTGGGATCATCCTTCGTTAATACCAGTACCACATCTCCGACCTTGGCATGATTTGAATCAGCGTCCTTCCAGGCGTATCGGTCCAGAAATATTTTTTCGCTAAGTCCTTCTAATTGGTACGATCGTTGGTTTGATTTCATCGCTACATTCAACCTCCCCGATTAAAGCTCCAATTTAAATATAAAAGTAAAATATGACGAAACACCACATATAGTGATACAAACCAAGTATATTACACCATATATTGATTTTCCATGCGACTTTTATCATATTCCATCTTCATAGACTCCCCGTACTCGGACAAGCTTCTTCACACACCCTCAGACTCACGCATACAAAACTTGTGAATTTTTTGGGACAGAAAAAACATGTGCCTCATCGTAGTGTTCGTGCAAATAAAATGTAGTTCAACTTGTATAGTTATGAACTCACTCTCATTCGTCCATACTATTACCTACGAATAAAACGTCATCACGTATGGCAGGGGAGGAAGCATCATGAACCGGAAAAACCCGCACCACACAAATCAACCTGTAGCCGAGCTGCCCGTTCCACTGGAATTCGATCGAAGCTGGATCCATCAGTTGGAATCACGATTGGACAAAGGAGGTCCTTGGGGAGATTACCGACTCTTTCAACTGGGCATTCAAGCCGAAGAGACCAATCTGATTCCCAATTTTGACGAAATCCAGTGTTTGAAGCATCTACAAGGCCTTACCCCACTTCCTCACCAGATGGACACTGCACGCAGAGTATTATTTGAAATGTCAGGCCGGGCCATTCTCGCCGATGAGGTGGGTCTTGGCAAAACCATTGAAGCCGGTCTCATTCTGAAAGAATATATGGTTCGGGGTCTCGTATCCAAGGTACTCATTCTCGTACCTGCATCTCTTGTACTGCAGTGGGTACGGGAGTTGAATTCGAAGTTTGGCATCCCTGCCGTTGCCCAGAAAAAGGCATATTCCTGGCAAAATGAAGTGGTCGTTGCTTCCATGGATACGGCCAAACGTGATCCGCATAAAGATCTGCTGCTGAATACCGATTACGACATGATTATTATTGACGAGGCCCATAAACTCAAAAACAAGAAAACCACCAACTATCAATTCATGCTGAAATTGCGCAAAAAATATTGTCTCCTGCTCACAGCTACACCTGTGCAGAACGATATGAGCGAGTTGTTTAATCTGATCAACCTGCTGAAGCCCGGTCAATTGGGTCGTCAGGGTGACTTTGCGGCCAACTTTGTCGTAGACAAGCGGGTTCCGAAGAATCAGGAACAGCTCAAGAACGAGTTATCCAAAGTGATGATTCGTAACCGCCGCGGCGAAGGCCCCGTTCAATTTACCAAACGGAATGTCTCCAACGTAAACTTGCAACTATCGCCCGAAGAACAAGCGCTGTATGACGGTGTAACGTCCTTTGTTAAAGACCAGTACCAGGAAGCGGGCGGCAACCTGAGCAGCATGCTCTCTTGTTACATTGCAGCGGGAAGTATGCAGCAGTCGGGATGCTGTATTCGTGACGCTGGTTAACCTGTCAAAGAAACTTCCGCTGGATTCGCCCCTTCGGGACAAAATTTGGGAACTCGTTGCTCATATCAAAGCGATCAAGGAGAATACCAAAGCCGAGAAAACGATGGAACTGATTCGCAATATGAATGAAAAAGTCATTATCTTCACCGAATACCGGGCCACGCAGGAGTATCTGCTGAACTATTTTCGCAACAACGGGCTTACGGCTGTACCTTATCGAGGCGGCATGAATCGAGGCAAAAAAGACTGGATGATGGATCTCTTCCGCGGACGTGTGCAGGCCATGATTGCAACCGAAGCGGGTGGCGAGGGCATTAATCTGCAATTTTGCCATCATATGATCAACTTCGATCTGCCTTGGAACCCTATGCGCGTAGAGCAGCGAATTGGTCGGGTACACCGGCTGGGACAGCAGAATGATGTGAACATTTTCAACCTCTCCACGACTGGAACCATAGAGGAACATATTCTGAATCTGTTGCATGAGAAGATCAATATGTTTGAGATGGTGATCGGCGGGCTGGATGTCATTCTGGAACGATTGGAGAAGAAGGAGTCCATCGAGAAAAGCCTGTACAAAATCATGTTGGAATCACAAAATGATGAAGATATTCGCCGTAAAATGGATTCACTTGGACAATCGCTGAACTCCATTCAACGTGAGGTTGCCGATGAAGGCCCTGCCGTATCCGGGTTGTTGGATCTTCGCAAAGGAGGTAGCTGACCCATGACCATGTCTCCTCATGAAGTGCAGGCTTATGTTCTCACCTATCTGGAAGCCCTTGATTGTCAGATCATGGAGCGTTCCCCTGCCCATGTAACCGTCAAACTCTCGCCTGAGGCTGACAAAGCGCTGACCAATCGCCCGTATTATTGGGGGTTTGTGGAGCGAACCGGAGCCCCCGCTGAGACGATGTCCTTTACATTTATATTCGATCCTGACAGTTATCAGCAGATCACCGAAGCAGCAGAAGCCAAAGCTGCGCAAGCATCACCTCCGGTTGTACCTCACCCTGCTGGAACGAATGGCTTAAACAATGGCAATCCTCAAGGCGAGCCACCAAAAGAAACCATTCTTGGCCGTTATTTCGGGATCACTCCATCTTTGCCACAGCTGGGGCCAGGACGGATACTGCGGGAAGAAGTGGTGTACGGCAGTCGCAGGCTGCAGCAGATCTTCGGCGCGGCCCGTGAAGGGGGTGCCTTTGTGAACCTGTTCGAACAAGCTGCCAAACGACAATTGCGCGCTACAGCGCCAGCCGTATATGAGCCTTGGCTTGGTGTCTGTTTCAAGGTGGAATTCGCCTGTGATTTGAAACGGGAGGAATTGCATTTTCTCGGCATCTCCCTCCGCTCGGGTGAAATTATAGATAAATTCGGCACCAAGCTGAACCGTCGTGATCTCAGTCCGAGGCTTGCGGAGAACATGCATGTGCAGACAGCCAAAGTTTCGTTGGCTGATGCCGGAGCTGCTTTGGAATCTCATTTGACGAACCGCTTGCTGGAACTCGATTATAGCTGGGCCGAGAAAGCCCAAGAGCGGCTTGATCTGGAGCTGGACGTGTTGGACACCTATTATGAAGCTGTTCTCCGGGAAGATACGCCGGAGGTGGAACCAACAGGTAACACAGCCTCAGGCACGGAGAATGTGCATTCCAACCGCACATCACCTGTACCACCGAATAACGTTCTGGATATATCTAAAGCTAAATCCATTGGAGCAGATGCAGAACTGGCGGCAGAGGCCATCGTGCCGATTGACACCGAGACAGAAACCGAGGAAGAGAAAGCCAAACAGGCGGTAATGGATCGTGAAGCTATGAAACTCCAATATGAAACACGTCGAACCGAGATGATCTGGCAATATGAACCCAAAGTGAAAGTGACTGCTATCAACAGCGGCATGTTTCACTTAAGATAGACGAGGACACTACTTTTCCAGCAAATGCTGGCAAAAGTAGTGTTTATTCATGATCAGCTGCCCGACAGGTTGCGGCAACCTTTGCAGAGCCTGTCCCCTAGAATGAAACTAGGACCCACTCAGGTAACGGATAAATGAAAAGTAGGTGTAAATTTGAAACGATTCTTCCTTACGTGTTGGAATCACACTCGGAGAACAACCTGCCTGACCTTGGGCTTACTCAGTTGTCTTGCCCTATTCTCCTTCTGGTCGATAGCCAATGCTGAAGAACAAAAAACGTCTTCACGATCTCTCGTACCATCTTCATCTACAGCATATAGTCCCACACGTCCTGCATTCCAGAATGACAAGTTAGCCCCCGCTTCTGTACAACGGTTTGCAGAGCTACAAGCTGTTACACTCAGTACGGCTAACGCCGAAGTGCATTGGAAGAACGCCGACCTGGACTTCTACCCTCTGGGTCCGGGTACACATAGCTGGCTGGTGCAAGCTGCGTATGAGGGCAAACCTATCGGATATATGATTATTACCGCCACAGAACAGGGACAGATGATGCTTAGTGAATATGGTCAAGGAGAACAGTCACCATACAGCAATGAACTCCTTGGACAAGCTCTGGATCGGCATCATGCGAACCTTGAGACGTTACTTGCTGGCGGTGGAGAGCTTCATCTTGGTTATGCTCTTCCCCTGCTGGCTTATTGGAAAGTGGAACAACCCAACCATCCTGCACTTTATATTGATGCTACGAACGGCGATATGCTCCCACCACAGTTACTGAACCTGCTGGAGGCTGATTCCAAACAAGGCTCTGCGCGCATAACTCATTTATCCTCTGCTCCAATGAGTTCAGTCAATACACTTCATCTGCGAGTCGTCTTCAATCCGGCTGACAACCTGTTATGGATTACCTCCAAACCTGTTGCGGCCGACCGGGTACAAGATGTGATACAAAACGGGAAGATGCAAGAGATTGTTTTCTCAGCGGATGATCGTAACGTCATATACGGGGGTCCTCTACCCGTTAGCGGGTATCAGCTATGGCACACAGATCAGGAAGCAAAATCAATTCTATATGTGGCGCTAGGCGGAAAAACGTCCATTCAACGCTTTGTGCCTCTGAGCACATTGCAACAAGACGGTCAGTTTTACATCTCGAAGAATTGACTGTCAGCCAACTCCACAGATCATTCAATTACGTTAGAACAATTTAATATCCACAACAAATAAGACGCCTTCCCAAGTCGTAAAGGGATTGCGTCTTTTGGTTTTACATCAGGGCTTGTCTTCAAGCTCACGGAGTGAAGCAGGTATGCTACAGTTTAGCCTTTGCCTGAAGAACTTCGTTTATGAGACGGTGTATCCAATTCCTTTTCCTTCTTCCCGACCCACAGGGATACAGCGAACGGAATCATGCCAAACCATTTCATCGCCCATGGCTCTTTCCTTTTGGCGCGGCCTTTCCGCTCATCCTTCGGCGTATCAATATAATGAACAACACGCTGCGTAATATATTTTACCAATTCATCACTTTTGGCCATAACAGCTGCCTCCTTCGCTCCTGCACATTCGCGGAGCTTACGATAATTCTATTGTGTGCAGGATGCGTAATGGTTAAACATTTTTTTATTGAAAAGGGTATGAAAAACCTCAGAATGCACAGTCTAATGCCAAAGGTATCCAGACAGCCATGAATCTGCATCCAATACCTATTTCATGAAGGAGTGTGTATTCCCTTGTATAAGCTGCTGACCGCTTCGGTAGCCTTGCTGATCAGCTTCCATTGCTTTCCCTTGCTGCTCCATGTTGCCTATGGAAAAACAGCCTCTCCTGATTTCACCGTATCCGTAGGTTCAGACCATTCCACCCCGTTCCAGAACAGTCCATCCATGCTGCCGGTGACGGATGGAGATGCTTATCGCTCAAGTCATCATGCCTTTGCAGCACCCGTGATCCTGCTTGACGTGGGACATGGCGGTATTGACGGAGGTACCTCAGCCCAAGGTGTTCTGGAAAAGATATCAACTTGGCCATTAGCCAGAAGGTCTATCTTCTGCTTCGCAGCAAAGGTTATGCCGTGATCATCAATCGACTAGGTGATTATGCACTTAGTGATGATAACCGCTGGCTGAACAGCCGCTCGCGTCATACCAGAGATCTTGCGCAACGCAAGAGCCTTAGCGAAGAAGTAAGTACAGATATCGTGGTCAGCATCCATGCGAACTGGAGTCCCCGATCAGCTGCACACGGTCCAGTGGTATTGCACCAGAAAGAAGGCAGGAGTTATTTGCTGGCCCAGTCCATTCAGGATGCCATGAACCGATTGTTTGGAACAGAGCACGGAGTCGTGTGGGGCAAACCCTTCTATTTATTGAACTATGTGAAGCAACCTGCCGTCATCGTTGAAACCGGATTTTTGAGCAATGCCGAAGATCGAGCCAGAATGAGTGATCCCGCTGAGCAAAAACGAATTGCAGAGTCCATTGCCCACGGCATTATTTATTATCTGTCGGTAGTGTAGGCGCAGACTGCCATTGCCACACATCTCGGACCAGATCGCCGATCCCTACAAACTCAACCTGACCCTTCAGACGCGAAACCGATTCACGAACTACAGCTGACGTGTTCATCCCTGAATGTCCGACATGACCAATGACCACGCAGGTATCCTTGTCAATTGCACGCTGCGCCGCCAGCTCCATTTGCTTTCGAATATGTTGTTTGGTGTTTTGATCATCCAGGAAAATGTCATTGCCTACAGGCGGCATATTTTTGGATATGGCCAGTTCCCCACCACGGAGCGAAAGTTCGTACGGCTGTCGACAAAGAAAAGGCCCCGCTCCTTGCATACATCGAGCACAATGGACATGATACGTTTGTCCGATGTAATCTTCGAACCCATATGATTGTTCATGCCAATGGCGTAGGGCACATCATCAATCGCTTTCTCCACGCGTGAGCGGACTTCTTCATCTGTTAGATTGGATGTGATTGCACCCGGGCCCAGCCATTCAGGTCTTCCTTTCTTGGGTTCCATGGGCATGTGCACAATCACATCCATCCCCTTTTCATGTGCAGCGATCGCATCTTTCTTCGTTGTTTGCAAAAAAGGCATAACCGCTACCGTGAGTTTAACTGGCATCGCCAGGATCTCCGCGGTCCCTTTCATGTCGTTACCCACATCGTCGATGATAATCGCTAATCGCTTATGGTTCGCTGTGGACTCTGAAGCAGCCGCTGTAACCCCTCCTGTTGATATGCCTGCGCAAATCACAATCAGCAATACCATGCAACCCGCAATGAATCGATCATGCTTTCTCTTTCTTTTTCATCATGATTACCTCCCCGTAAGTTTCTGTGATCTCATTGTTTGATAATGAAGGGAGGAATATGTAAGCCAAAGCCTTCCTTAATAACAATATTCCCGCTTTTGGAGCCCTGCATTTTGAGGGAACAACGCCATCTTCCCATGTTTTCATCTTCACAATCAGACAAGAACTGTCATTGAATCGTAGAAAAAGAGATTAATTAGAAAAAATACTGTAATTTGTCAGGTTTTCAGTATAGGAATTATTTAGTAGAATCAACAAATGAAAGAAGTTAATGTGTTCCATTTCTTTCCTATGATTTGTGGAAGGGGGTTTTGAAAGGGTTTACATAAAATAAATGCACATTATCAGTTCTTCTTATTTGTTATCCCTGGTCGCGGTTTCTCATGTAACCATTTACCATTATCGAGGAGGATGAACGTAGTGAAATTCAAATTCAAAAAAACGATCAATGTTCTTTTGGCCTGCTTAACAGCACTGCCTCTGATGTTAACTCCGACACATGTGTCAGCAGCCAGTGATGCCAACATTAATTTGTCCTCGGAAAAACAACTGATCAAGGGTTTTGGGGGCATTAACCTTCCTGCCTGGATTGGTGACCTGACTCCCGCTCAACGTGAGACTGCTTTCGGTAACGACCAGAATCAGTTGGGCTTTTCCATTCTCCGGATCTACGTCGACCCAGATTCAAATAACTGGTATCGTGAAGTTGCCACAGCCAAACGGGCTATTGAAAAAGGTGCCATCGTATTTGCATCCCCATGGAATCCTCCGAGCAGTATGATTGAAACGTTCAACCGCAATGGGGATACCAATGCCAAACGACTGAAATACGACAAATATGCGGCATATGCGCAACATCTGAACGACTTTGTAACTTACATGAAAAATAACGGTGTAGATCTGTATGCCATCTCTGTACAAAATGAACCGGATTATGCTCATGACTGGACCTGGTGGACTCCACAAGAAATCCTTCGATTCATGAAAGAAAATGCCGGCTCCATTCAAGGTACCAGAGTCATGGCGCCTGAATCCTTCCAATACTTAAAGAACATATCCGACCCAATCCTGAATGATCCGCAGGCACTTGCCAACATGGACATTCTGGGAGCACATACGTATGGAACACAGATTTCTAATTTTGCCTACCCTCTGTTTAAGCAAAAAGGGGCTGGTAAAGAACTGTGGATGACTGAGGTGTATGTTCCGAACAGTGACAACAATTCAGCAGACCGCTGGCCTGAAGCATTGGAAGTTTCCTATCACATGCACAATGCCATGGTAGAAGGTGATTTCCAGGCCTATGTATGGTGGTACATCCGCAGACAGTATGGTCCGATGAAAGAGGACGGTACGATAAGCAAACGCGGGTATAATATGGCCCATTTCTCCAAATTTGTGCGTCCTGGCTATCTCAGAGTGGATGCAACCAAAAACCCGGATACAAACACCTATGTATCTGCATACAAAGGGGATAACAAAGTCGTTGTCGTGGCAATTAACCGTGGAACTTCGGCCACAAGCCAGCGGTTTGTGTTGCAAAATGGTAATGCCTCCACTGTATCTTCGTATGTGACGGACAGCAGTCGTAATCTGGCAAGTAATGCAACTATTAATGTTTCCAATGGCGCATTCACAGCCCAGCTTCCTGCACAGAGTGTAACTACATTTGTCGCTAATCTCACTGGTGGCAATGGAGGCGGGAATGTAGGCACTGGCACCACATATGAAGCCGAGACGGGAACAACGTTGACTGATGCAGTGATCGAAACACTTTACCCGGGATATACAGGATCAGGATATGTGAACTTTAACGCGTATACAGGCTCAGCCATTCAATGGAATAACATCAACAATACGATTACAGGTACCAAAAACGTAAAGTTCCGTTACGCCCAGGAGACTGGGACTCGCAATCTGGACATCTACGTGAATGGCACCAAAGTGCTCAGCAATGAACCCTTTACTGCAACAGGAAGCTGGTCCACCTGGGGTGAGAAAACCATTCAGGTTCCTATGAATTCAGGTGTAAATACCCTCCGAATCGTTACCACAGGTACTGAAGGACCGAATATTGACAGTATTCATGTTACCGCAGCACAATAAATATCAAAAAACGCAAAAAAAAAGACTCCTCAAGCGTTAGCTTGAGGAGTCTTCTATGAGATGCGGTCGAGAGGACTCGAACCTCCACGGGGGTTAGCCCACACGGACCTGAACCGTGCGCGTCTGCCAATTCCGCCACGACCGCACATTGTACCAATCAATATCGGCGACAAGAAATAATATATCATGCGGAATTTATCATGTCAACACTGAAAATAATAACATGAAAGCCCGAACCAGACATCCGTGTCGATTCGGGCTTTCAATTAACTGCAAATTACAGCTTGGAAGGCCAGTTGCCATACCATGCGTAACCGCCTCTTCTTTCTTTATCGATCTCACTTAATTTGTATTTAACTATCCCATCGCGACCAATAAAGATGGGTTTATCCGTTCCAATCTCATAGAAGCGTGCCCAAATCGGTGCCGCTTTGGAATCGGCAATAATTTTGCTATCTCCATTGGCTCTTTCATACCTGTAACCGGTAATTTTCACCTTGTTAAACCACGCCTCCGCTCCTTTGATGGATGCGGTAATTTTGGCGTTGGCAGGTCTAGTTTTCAGGAATTTAACAATGGTAACACTCTCTCCAGCCGTCAGCGATGGTACTTCATAGATTCTCGCACTTGCCGGCTTAAGGGAACTGGAATCATGTTGTTGTCCCCATGCTGTCAGCTTACCTCCCGAAACGACCTGTGTATTCATAATCGCCTCTACACCTTTTGCCACAGAATTTTTACTCCGATTGGCAAGTGTACTGTCAATAAACGAGAAATCCCCTTTACGCGTTGCTACTTCATCCAGCATGTACATTACGTTAATCATGGCATCATCATTATAAGTGATATGTTTGTGATATCCGGAGCTCTGATAGACTTGTGGCCATCCGCCATTCGAATATTGCATATTGATCAAAAAGTTAATTCCTTTAATTGCAGCTGCGGAGTAACGCGGATCATTCGTCTTCTTAAACTCTTTCGCCAATCTTCTAATTTCTGAGTATGTAGCCTTGTTGTCTATTGTGGACTTCGCCCACTCTCCGCTGGTTTGCTTATAATCTTTTCTCCAACCTCCATCCGGCAGCTGATTCTTCAAAATATCAGAAATACTCGCTGTTGTTCCCGATGCGTCAGCAGCAGATACTGTCTCTACAGGGAGAACTGCCATGCCAACTGTTGAGAACACCATGGTGCATGCCAGGACAAAAGTAACTATTTTCTTCGCTTTCAAATGTAACACTCTCCCATGTTCATTTTGATAAAACTTAAAATTCTTCTCACCTTTAAGACTAATCCCTAACCTCCTTAATTCGAATACATAACACAATATCATTTGATTTCATCCAATATATGGGTTGGATAATCCGATAGTATGCAAAAAATCAGTTTTTGTCAATATATGCAACTTAATGAATAGTTTATCTCAAATTGTAGATACAGGAATGGTTCTTTCAACTCATGACAAACCTATTTATTTATCCAAATTCGTCTCAAACGAATCAATAATGACGTTTTTGTAATGAATGATACCCAATCTTAATCCCTTCTTTCCTATAAAAACCGTAATTCCGATAACATTGGGGCACTAAGAAGGGTTTTAAATGGGTTTGACAATTACGCATTTATGCAATATAGTTTCAAATAGTTACAAAAACTTAATTATTCATTTGCCGAGTTTCATGTTTGAAAACGGGGAACCATTTTGGGTGAATTATTCTTATACATAGGAAATATAGGGAACCTTCTACCGAACCCTTAGCTAACTCCGTAGGCATCGAAGGGAGAACATTGATTTTGAAAAAACTGATTATCTCCATTTTTGGAGCAGCTGTACTATTTACATCCGGGGCAACAAGCACAGAGGCAAGCAGTATCAACTCCGTAGTGAACAACATGACAGGTATTCCTTACAAATGGGGTGGCACGACTGTAGCCGGCTTCGACTGTTCTGGGTTTATGAGATATCTCTTCAACAAATACAGCATTGAATTGCCACGTACTTCACAACAGCAAGCCAAAGCAGGTACTTCTGTATCGAAAAGCAACATTCGCACAGGTGATCTGGTCTTCTTCAATACGACGGGCAAAGGCATTTCACATACAGGGGTATATATCGGCGGTGGACAGTTTGCTCATGCCTCCAGCAGTAAAGGCGTAAGCATCACTAAATTATCGAATCCATATTTCAATGACCGCTACGTGACAGCACGTCGGGTAACTGGACAGTTTATGTACAATAAAATGTTGGGCAAAATGTAGGCAGGATCAAAAGAGGAGGCTCCGAATCAACCCGGAACCTCCTCTTTTATTTGGCTTCCCCTTTACGAGGACAGTTCATGGACTATCCATATCAGCACTTAATGCAACGCCTTCTGTACCCGCATCGCGCCCTGAGACAGGGCATGTCCGCCTCCTACAGCTCCGGCCACAGCAACGGTCTCCATGATCTCCTGATCTGTAGCACCCTTGGCACGGGCTTCTTCTACGTGATAGAACGTACATACCTCATTGTTGGCGAACAATCCAATGCCGAGCGCAATGAGCTGTTTTGTCTTGGCATCAATCACACCTGGTTGGAAACATTCTCCCGTAAACTCATGATACGACTTCACTACACCTGGCAGCACATCGCTTAAGGCTCCAATCTGATCCTTGTAGGCATGAACTTTATCATTCATTAATGTCATGGCTTGCAGCACACCCTTTCGGCTATAGTTACAGATCTTCCTCACTGTACCTATCTTCTCTCCCGAGTGAGTCAATTATGCCAAGCAATCATGGTAATTCCAAACATTTATACGCTCACCATTCTGCCATAAAGCCAAGCTATTACTCGCCAAGCGGGCTCTGACGCGGTTCGCTGAACAACTGATATCGGTAACCACGATCCAACTTGACGACACGTCGATTCTGACGACGGATAAGTACCTGCTCGCCATCCCAGGCAACGACAATCCCGGTTACATCGTTCGATTCTAGCTCGTCCCGTACGACTCTGACTTTCTCACCTGACAGACGCAGGGCATCCAATTCTGTATCACTAATCATGCGCATGGCTCCTATATTCCAAATTTATTTACAAAAAGAGACCTAAATGAAAAGTCATTTAGGTCTCACGTGACTGTATTGGACTGTCATGTCATTCGAAATTATGTCCCGACTGAAAGTTACCGCTGCGCGTGCTCTTTGCTGTCGTTCTTCTCGAACCAAAAATCAAGCACTTTGGCGGACATCACACGTTCTTCAAGGTACTCCACTTGATGCGGTGTAAATTGTTCTTTCCAAGAGAAGGACAACTCTTCGCATAAGCCTACAATCGTCAGTAATTCTGACCAGGCAACGTAGCGTTTGTACCAGAAAAATTGAGGATGTTCAATCATATAGGGATAAAGGTCATCGAATTCCGTATGTTTACAATCCAGGGCACGTTCAAAATGAACTTTCGATTCCGCCAGCTTATCATTAAAAAATTGTTCTGTTGCCGGTTGGTTCCCCATGGTGTTGCCTCCTCTCCCTAACATAACCCCATTATAAATGAAATCGGCGGTCATGCAAAGGCATAGTTCAAAAAATAGGCCCTATTCCTTTAAAATGTCACATTTCGTTATCGTCAAATTGGACCGTTCCATCATTCAGGGAACGAATACGTACCAAGGCTTCCACCGGAATTCCCTGTTCACGAATCGTTCTTGCCCCTTCCTGAAAACTTTTCTCGACCACAACGCCGAATCCAACGAGTTCCGCACCGGAACGCTCGATAATTTTGATAACGCCTCGAGCGGCATCTCCATTGGCAATAATATCATCAATGAACAAAATACGGTCATTTTCATGAATGAACTCGCGAGATACCATAATGTCCGTTACAATGCCTTTGGTAAAGGAAGGTACACGTTCACAGTAAGCATCAGGATCAGCCAGAAGTGTTTTTTTGCGGCGGGCGAACACAAGTGGTACCCCAAGTTCATGGGCTGCGGCAAACGCAACCGGAATCCCCGAGGATTCTACTGTAATTACCCGAGTCACACCACTTTCACGAAAACGTGCAGCGAACTCACGCCCCATCTCCATCGTCAATGCAGGATCAATCTGGTGGTTCAACAGACCATCCAGCTTCAATACTTGATCCGAGATGACTACACCCTCTTGTAAAATTCGTTGTTTCAATAATTCCATCATTTGACCTCCCAAGCCTATCCTATGAGGTAAAAGTATCATATATCTATCTATAAGTTCAAGCGAAATTGCCTCGGCGTTGTCCTTGAGACACAAATCAAGCCACAGCTCATTATCGATTGTCATGACTTTCGTGGGTCAAGCATACCTTGTACCATGGTACCCGCATGTCCAAACTAAACAGGGGCCTGAGAGGGGAAACACATGAAACAGGCATTTCGGGTGCTGCAGATCGCATTTACATACATCGGAACGGTTGTCGGAGCCGGCTTCGCTACAGGCCAGGAAATTTTGCAGTTTTTTACCCAGTATGGCAAATGGGCCACCGTCACCATAGGCTTATCCACCATGCTCTTTGTCTGGCTAGGTACCAAAATGATGCTGATTGCTCACGATACCGGGTCCCGCTCTTATGAGGATCTGAACAAACATCTATTCGGCCATAAGGCGGGCAAATGGATTACCTGGGTAACCCTTCTCATTCTCATTGGCGTGAACAGTGTCATGCTTGCCGGAGCAGGTTCCGTTTTTGTCGAACATCTGGGTTTGCATTATCAGACCGGTCTGATCGTTACACTTGTAGGGACTTATCTGCTTCTCGGTCGGGGCATTCAGGCCATCCTTCAAATGAATAGCATTGTCGTTCCCATGATGCTTCTGTTATCTCTGCTCATGATCACCAGTACCATCCATCATCCAGGCGCTTCCCGATTCATCACCCTGACCACAGACTCCAACCCGATTCAAGTATGGCTGTCTCCCCTGCTGTACACATCGTTTAACCTGGTATTAGCCCAAGCTGTCCTGGTGCCTGTTGGCAACCAGATTCGCAGTCGTAATGTACTGAAGTGGGGCGGCGTGCTCGGTGGAATCGGCGTAGGTTTCATGCTCATGGCAGCTCATTTTGCCATGTCAGCACAGATGCCGGGCATCATCCAATTCGAAATCCCGATGGGCAGCATTGCCTTTCAACTTGGATGGGCCGTGCAATCTGTATATGTATCCCTTATTTTCATGGAAATATTCAGTACCTTTGTAGCCGATATCTATGGAATGACCTTGCAACTCAGACAACATCTACATGTGCATCCCCGTCTCATTACATTAACCATTATGCTGCTGTGTTACTCACTCAGTCAGTTTGGATTCAGTTCGCTGTTATCCATCCTTTACCCGATCTTCGGAAGTATGGCACTATTCTGGGCTGCCAAATTGGTACTGAATCGCTGGGGCGCCTTTCGTAAACGCAACAATATATAAACAGTGATGTACCTTTTGGGGAATAGGAGCATCCGATTGCTTCATAACCTCAAGTCATCGCGCGTACTCTTTCCTAAAAAAAATGACAAAAAGCCGCTGTTTAGCACAGCGGCTTGCACTTTTGGTTTTCCGTCCTAGGCTTTGCCGGGAAACTGCAGATACATCTTTTTCAGTTCATTGACCGATCTGCCGAGCGAGTAATGAGTTTTGGCTTTTTCACACGCAGAACGGGCAAGTTCGTAACGATAAGCCGGGTCCAGCATTACCTTTTCAAGTGCTTCAGCCAGTGCAGAAGGATCTTCTGCCGGTACAAGCAATCCGTTGCTACCATTCTCGATCTGTTCCGGTATACCACCTACATCCGTACCCACAAGGGCAAGACAACTCAGCGCCGCTTCAGCGAAGACGGAACCAAAGGCTTCTGCCCGTGAAGGGAGTACAAAAATATCAAAGAATGGCATGAATTCTTCAGGGTGCAGGGTGTAACCATAGAAAATGGTCTCATTGTAGATCCCCAAACGTTGCGCCAATTCTTCCAGGTCAGGACGAATCGGCCCATCACCAATAATATGTAATACATAATCATGACCTCGGCCCTTCAGTTCGGCACATGCTTTGAAAAGAATATCCAACCCTTTTGCTGGAACAAGCCGACATACCGTCACCAGCTGTGGTATCGCATTATCATGTGGAATCGGCTTAAACCGCTTCTCATCAAATCCATTGGGAATCACACCGATGGCATCAGGTTCCTTTACATGGGGAGCCAGATATCGACGGAACGAATCCGACACCGTTAGAAGGCGTTCTGCCCGATGTTCCAGCTCACCATATATTGCAAGCAGGAATCGATGCTCCGGTCCATCCGTTTCAATGCGTCCATTAAGAATTAATTCTCGTTCATAACTGGAGTGAATCGTCTGGATGAGGGGTGTGTCCGGGAAAACCGATTTCATCGCAAGTCCTGCAATCGGATGGTGAGCATGGATCAGGTCATAGGGCTTCTGAATACGCAGTTTGGTCCACCATAGATAATCACGATAAGTTTGAATATATTTTTGGACAATAAGACTGTCCTGATATTCGGTCCAGTCAAACGTTTCGAACCGAACTTCCTCTCTGCCCTTATTGCGAATTCGCTTCGGCAACGAGAACAGATCCATTTCCCATCTCGGGGCTGTAAATCTCTCCTGCATATACGGAATCATAGAGGATACCCCTCCGGGCTGCTCCGGAGGAAAGAAAAGCGCCTGCAGCAATTTCACCGTTAGTTTCCCCTCTCTAACTTGCGTTCTTTGAATACAACTTCATTCGTGATCCATGTATATCTGGATACGGCTCTACTATCCATTATGACATAGGGAAGACGGAACATCTATATTATGAGAGATACTGCAAACTTTTGGCTATTTACACCGCTCAGTCAAGGCAAAACTGACTATGCTTTTGTTCACCAACTCGTATATACAACATATTCATGAAACGTGACTCTCAGAAGCAAAAGCTTTAAAACCAACAGTCAATTTCTAACGGTTGTCGTCAACCTATTCATTGGACAGTCAGACAGTCAGACAGCCAGAATCCTCAGCTCAGTGGCTCCACAGGCTTCTCATATGTACTGTAACCATCTGTCTCACCCAAAAAGGTATACCCGTTCCGTGCATAAAAGGCATTCAACGTCGCATTGTTTGCTCCACAGTCCAAGCGGACCGTATGTTTGCCTTCAAACTGTATGCCGTTGCTGGACCATTGCAAAATGGATCGTCCCAGACCGCTCTGGGCATATTTTCTTCGGATCGCCAGCCGATGCAGATATACTGCTCCATCCTCCGCGTGAGCTTTTGAACCCCAGAGATGAATATCCCACGGACTTGGCTGAACCATAAGGATGACCATCCCCGCTATCTCGTCTCCTTTTTTAAAAACAAATACATCCCCACGCCGAATTGCACCTGCCGTATCATGTGAATCTTCACCTTTAAGCAAAGCGTTCCATTGGGAAGAACCTTGGCTCTGTAACCATTCGGCTGTCTCCACCAACAGCGACATCACAGCCTCCGTATTTTCGGGCTTCGCCTGAACCGCTTGAAAACCATCGTTAATATATTCGCTACTGATCCTGAATGAGTGCATGCTTGTTGTCCTCCGCTTCTGATCTCGATTGAACTAATGGTACTATACCGGGAAATGGATTTTTCGTCAAAATGGGAACAAAAAAAGGTAAAAGGCGGTTGCCTTTTACCCATCTATTCTGGCTTCATCGATAATCTGATTTCGATACAACATCGTAAGATGCAGCGTATCAAACTCCATTTCCTTGTCCAGCTCCTGCATCAACACTTCGACCAGGTTCTTTCGCTGCACGCTGGTTCCAGGTACCTCGTAATCAATATATCCTGTCAGATCGGATTGCGAAGTATCTATCGTTGCTGTTCCGACAGGCAACCCACCTCGTTCCTGAAGAAACAGCTCATACACCCGGAACTCCCGATCCTTACGCTTCAGCATGACATAACAGGCTTCCTCAGCAGCTTCCGACGCTTCCAGATCCAATTCATCGGTATCCTCAAAGTCCTCGGTGAAATCGCGATGTATCCACTCCAACGTCTCGAGTTCGTCGCCCTGATGCCACATACGGATCGTAATCGTATCGATGATGTCCTCATCAAGCTCTCTGACCAGCAACTCTGCCGCAGCTTCCATTTGATTCTCTTCCGGCTCGTCGTACCAGTGTATTTCCCCTTGCACATCAGCGCCATATTGTTTTAAAGAAGCTTCTGCAAGTTCCTGGCCTTCGACATCATTGAAAATATAGGTGGATATGCTGCGTCCCGCGCTTACCATCTCCATCTCCAGAACCTGATCCCGATCTTCATATGTAAACGATTCGGCTTGTGAAACAGGAATTACCTTACTCTCCATGCTGTCTATATCGTCATAGCTGCCTTCGTCATCATTCATATCTTCAGACGACCACATGGCCTCTGACTCAGGCTTATGCAGAACCGAGTGCAGGGAGCCACAACTAACCAGCACTTCATAATATGCAGCTTCCAATGCATCTGCAAGAGATCGGACATAGGCGTGCACTTTTTCCACGATAAGTTGCTCTGTACCCTCCGGCAGAGACTCCTGCTCGATCTGAAGACTACCTGATAAACGATCTCCTTCTCTGTACACAAGCAAAAGTGAACCTGCATATTGACCGTTGACCATCACGTCCTGCACTTCTCCACCCGACGTCCGCAGGTCTGCAACCAATTCCACATCATATGTCATTACGTGCCCTCCTCCATTCCTAACGTTATTCTCTTAGGATGCCCCTGAGGGCGGTAGATTATGAGGAAAGCATGCATTTTACGTTAATATAGAGGGTCAGACGGATAACACATATTTTTGGATTGCGTGTGCTACTCCCTGCTCGTTATTGGAGAGTGTCACCTCGTCGGCGGCAGCTTTCACCTCGTCTGGTGAGTTATCCATGGCAATACCTTTGCCGGCAAAGGTCAGCATCGTAATATCATTGAAGTAATTGCCAATCGCCATGATTTCCGAAGGCAAAATGCCTTTGGATTCGGCAAGCCTTTTAAGCGCAGCGCCTTTGGACGCTTCGGGATGCATCAGATCAATAAAAAAGTCACCACTCCGTGTCATATAATAAGGCAGATTCCAGGTAGACCACTCCTGGAGCACTGCATCCATCTGTTCAATCGGTCCAAATGCAGTGAACTTGGCAAGCGGTTCTGTCATGTCAACCCACTTGGGTAACTTCAGTGGCTCTGCCATAAAGTTGTAATACATCTCACGCACCTGCAACCCCAAACCTTCCGGTTGATCCACATACAGACCAAATGCCGTATTAATGTCAAAATGTACTCCATTGGTTCGACAGTAGGATATGATCGGCTCCAGTCCTTGTCCATCCAATGCAAAATGATGAACCACCTCACGGGTATCCACTTGCGCCGTTACGGCACCATTATGCGTAATTACATATCCATCCAGTCCCATTTGCTCCATGAAAGGAATTGTGTTGGCCGGGCCTCTGCCTGAACACAGAACGATCTCTGCTCCCTGACGGGAAGCTTGGATCAAAGTCTCCTGAGTCCATTCGGTTAGTTCATGATGATCATTCAGCAGTGTTCCATCTACATCAAGTGCAATTAATTTGTAAGTCATTCTGGCTTCATTCCTCATCTATTAGTAGTCGCACCCACCCAAACCCTCCCTTTCGAGGGAGGGCCCCAGAGGGCTCTGCCCTCTGGACTCCCGTTTTGCTCACCGGTGGCAGGTCGGGTCTTGCTATGTAACGGTCGGCGTAGGAACGCTTGTCGCCGGGTACACCGCTATTCAGCAGTGATCCCGTCCAAGCTTAACCGGGACCATTACGGGCAGAGCTTCGCTCTCTGCCCGGCTCCCTGCTTCACTTCGCGAAGGACGGGAGCTTTCTCGCCTTCGGCGGTTAGTATCGGGGCTTCGCTTACCTCCACAACTTCCTGCTCTGCTTCGCGAAGAACGGGAGCTCTCCGCCTTCGGCGTTCGTATCGGGCTTCGCTTACCTCCACAACTCCCTGCTCTGCTTCGCGAAGGACGGGAGCTTTCCCGCCTTCGGCGTTCGTATCGGGGCTTCGCTTACCTCCACAACTCCCTGCTCCGCTTCGCGAAGAACGGGAGCTTTCCCGCCTTCGGCGTTCGTATCGGGGCTTCGCTTACCTCCACAACTCCCTGCTCCGCTTCGCGCAGGACGGGAGCTCTCCCGCCTTCGACGTTCGTATCGGGCTTCGCTTACCTCCACAACTCCCTGCTCTGCTTCGCGAAGGACGGGAGCTTTCCCGCCTTCGGCGTTCGTATCGGGGCTTCGCTTACCTCCACAACTCCCTGCTCCACTTCGTGAAGGACGGGAGCTTTTACTTCCGCAGAAGATTTAACTCGTCTGCGGTTAGTTCACGATAGCTTCCGATGGCAAGATCGGAAGCCAGTTCAAGTTCACCCATGGCTACGCGTTTCAAATAAATCACTCGCTTGCCCACCGCCTGAAACATTCGTTTCACCTGATGAAACTTCCCTTCATGAATAATAAGCGAGATCGACGAGATCGTGCCTTCTTCCGTCTCTTCATGACCAAGTATAGTCAGCTCAGCAGGTAATGTCTCGTACCCGTCATCCAATGGAACGCCCGCTTTGAAACGCTGCACGTCGGCTTCATCCACCTTTCCAAGTACACGCGCTTCATAGGTTTTGGGCACATGCTTGCGTGGAGATAACAGATCATGAGCCAGCGGACCATCATTCGTGAGAATGAGCAGTCCTTCTGTATCCTTATCCAATCGCCCCACAGGAAACGGGTTGAAGATACGATCCTCTTTCCGCAGCAGATCCAGCACCGTCTTATCTCTATTGTCCTCCGTAGCAGACACAACACCCGGAGGTTTATGCAGCATCAGATAGATCATCTCCCGGTACACAATCCGCTCTCCATCGGCTTCAATGACGTTGACCTCGGGATTCACCTGTACACCACTGTCTTTCACCGCTTTGCCGTCCACATGGATTCTGCCTTGCTTCACCATTTTTTTGAGTTCACTTCGGGTACCCACACCCATATGACTTAATATTTTGTCCAGACGCAGCGTTTGTTTGCCTTTTCCACTCATACCGATGTCCACCTCCAACCAGCCGGATATTCATTCTTCAATACACCATCCAGCCATTTTCCCCAGCCAGCGGCATAACCATCTACACATACAAGAACGTACCCTTTGGCAATGGTATCCGCCTTGAGCACCACTCGTTCTTCTTCAATATTCAACGTTTCACCCTTGAGGTACCTCACGGCTTCGCCATTGGCGGATGACAGATTCACGCTTCGCCGTGCCTCGGATGCATTCAGCGCACACGCAAGCGGGTGGGAAGGAACAAATCGCCCATTCTTGATCGTACCCATAAACCAGCCTGGACGAATGACCTTCAGCCCCTCCAGCCGTGCAGTACCAACCGATGATTGATACACACGATCTCCGTAACATACCGTTTCTCCCTTTAACTCCATCTCCAATTGCTCTTTCATAAACGAAGTGTAGATCCCGACCGGATCCATATTTGCCGGATCAACCCCGCGTCCCTGACCCCGTTCCGATTTGCGTCCACCGTGAGCCTTGCCCTTTTTGCCCGGTCTACCCGCATTCTTGCCGCCACCAGCCTGTCTGTCATGGGACTCTCTGGATTCGATTCGCAACAAACGTTCCTTTTTTCGATCAGCCTTGGTCATAGCAATTGAAGAAGCAGCAATCGAGTGATCCTTGTTCCCCTCTGCTTCAAGCCTGGACACATCCCCGACCTGTCCATACTCCATTGCTCCTTCTTTAACTACTCCTGGTTGATCTGTTTCGAATTCTTGCCCTGCACGATGCTGCAATACAGCGACATAATGCCCCTCTCCTTCCAAAAGGTGAGGCCACAATCTTGCGGTACCACGCGTTTGATCCAGCACATCTTTGGTCTCATCGGCCTTGTCAGGCATCATCTGACGCACCCATTCCGGGCGCCCTGGAGCAAATCCTGTCTCCTCAGAGATGTCTCTGACAACGAAATCACGGTTTACATTCAGAAACTCCGCAATCATCGCTTCATTTTCCTCCGGCGCAAAGGTACAGGTTGAATAAACAATCGTACCTCCCGGAGCCAGCAATCGTGCCGCAGTCTCAAGAATATCTCGCTGCATGAGTACACATTTTTCCACCGAATGATGTTCCCACGACTTCACCATGTCTTCGTCCTTGCGGAACATGCCTTCACCTGAACAAGGCGCATCAATTAATACTTTGTCAAAATAATGAGGAAAGGCGTCCGCAATCCGCTCGGGTGACTCATTCAAAACAACGGCGTTTCTCACTCCGTACAATTCCACGTTTTTGGCCAGCGCTTTTGTCCGCTCAGCATGGATATCGTTGGTGACAAGCACACCGTCGCCTTGCAGCTTTGCAGCAATCTGTGTCGTTTTCCCTCCCGGAGCAGCACACAGATCAAGCACACGATCTCCAGGTACCACCTGCAATAATTCAACAGGAGCCATAGCACTTGGTTCCTGAATATAATATAGGCCTGCATGATAATAAGGTGCAGCCCCGGTTTCACACCATGAGGTACATAGAACCCTGTCTCACACCAAGGAATAGGTCTCAGATCATACGGAGCAATATCATCGAATTGTTCCATCGATATTTTCAGCGTATTCACTCTCAATCCCGCATGGGGAGACTGTTCATACGATTTCATAAATTGTTCAAACTCATCGCCCAGCAAACGTTCCATTCGCTCAGCAAATATCAAAGGTAACTTCACACCCATATTCCCACTCATCCTGTCTTGGTAAGATTGCAATATCGTTTTATTTTATCATATCCAAGCTTTGCTTTCCTATCATATCGTATCTATTCCACTACAGCGTGTAATGTAGTATAATGGCAAGTAGATTGATTTCTGAGCAAAAATCCGGGTGTTTATGCATATTATCCCAACCTTAATTTTTGCCCAAACTATATTTCGATATGATCGATGGGGGATGTCCGATGAAATCCAAGAAGAAAAAGAAAAGTGCTGCGATCCTTATTTTCCTGGGTATCTTAGTCGTTATGATTGCTGCACTGGTTGTCGTAGACCAACAATCCAAGAAACAGATGGATTCAGTGGAAAATGCTTATGGCATCGCTGCGTCCAAGCTTAATCCAGCGACGCGGGAGCTGTTAGCGATCCCAATTACCAACAAATCATTCTCCCCGCAGATCTCAAAGCGAAAATCGATAACAAAGACAGCTTCTTTGTTTATTTCTTCGCTTCCGACTGTTCGCATTGCCGAGCTACAACACCTCAGTTAATGCCACTGGTTGACAGTGAAGGCATCGAGCTTCCGCAGTTCAATCTGCGCGAATTCGAAGCCGGATGGACCGATTACAACATCGAGTTCACGCCTACACTCGTCTATTATGAGGCTGGTGTGGAGAAAGACCGCATGGTTGGCGGACTGCAAGAGAATGGCAGTGACCAGGGCTACACGCTGGACGATTACAAACAATTTTTCCAAAAATATAAAGGCAGTGCCACTCCTTCGGCAAGCTAACGGATAGATCCCTTTACACAGTATCGCAGAGCAGGCACTTGGATCATAATGCACGGTTCTATTACAGGACATGCTGTAACACCTGCAATCATCTGAATATGAGGCAACATTCAAAAACACCCCGATCTTTCCCTTTACAGGAAACATCGGGGTGTTTCGTATACATGGAAATGGAAATTCATAACCATGGGATGCTCATTTGAAATTTAACGCAGATTACAACTCAACTTTTACCCTGTTCCATCGCCTTCATCTTCTCTTCGTATATACGCCCTCTGGTGGGACTTCGACGTTGCGGAATATTGGGTTTTAGCTCCAGCGATCTTCTAGATATCTCCTGTTCCAAGACCTCATCAACCACTCGAATGGACAGATCCCTATAAGTCACAGACTGTGCATCCGATTGGGACAGTTCATTCACGCCCCCTGTACGTCCAATACCAGAGCCCGAAGGTCAATGCCCAGAATCGTATCAGGATAAGGTTCCAGAAGGTCAAGTGAGCTTTGTAACATCATCGTGCCTCCGCGCAGATTGCCATTCCTGAAATGGTATAAACCAACCGCAATCTGCAGCAATCCTTTATACAGAGGATCCCGGTTCCGTTCAAGCCACAATTCCTCCAGCACCTCATGACACTCAAAGTAATCCTGATCCCGGTTGAAGTAGATTAAGTAGTCAATGTACAGTGGTTCATAGATGCTCATCCGGATTTTCGCCCTTTCTGGCGTTGTTCAGAAGTTTCTTCACATCATCCAGCAAGTCTTTGAGCCCTTCCATATCATGTCGTTCCCAGTAATCGTTGAAACGCTTCTGTGCTTCAATCGCTTCATTGACAAGGTGGTAGAAGTATAATTGATGAATGATATTCAATGTTCTTGAAACGATATTGGAATCATCTTCAAACGCCTTCTGCGCCTCCAAAATCTGTAGACGAATGGCAGACATCTCATTATCCAGTACAAAAGCGGCCTCAGCTGTTTTTTTCAACCTGGCTCGCATGTCATCCGGTAAGCTCTCCCGAAATTTGTAGCTCAGTGAATGTTCAATGGTCGCCCAGAAATTCATGGCAAGCGTCCGAATCTGAATCTCGGCCAATACGATCTTTTGTCCCAGAGCCGTCTGAACGGGATATTCAATAATCATATGGAAGCTGCGATAGCCGCTCTCTTTGAAATTCGTAATATAATCTTTCTCAATGAGTACCGTGAGATCCTTGCGACCTCGAATGTATTCGGCAACCCGACGGATATCATCCACGAATTGGCACATGATGCGGATACCTGCAATATCCTCAATGCCTGTCTCGACGTCATCGAGTGACACATTCAGTCGTCTGGATTTCTCCAGAATACTGGATATTTTTTTGACACGACCGGTAACGAATTCAATCGGGGCATACTCTTCCCGTTTTTTCAGCTCCGCCCGCATTGTCTTAAACTTGACTTTTAATTCCTCTACCGCTTGTTCATAAGGAAGTAAAAATGTACCCCAGTCTCTACCGTCCATGCTTATGCCTCCTGTCTCTATAGCGTCCCCTGTTCTATTCCATTATACATGATGTTTGCCGGGGAAGAGTCCCGAAGCATTTTACGCTCTTCCATGCTTCTATATCATTATTCCGGGGATCCACAATCCTTCTTAACGATGCTCCGCACCAACCGCTTCAGAGATATGACGGTAACCATCCTTGCGCAGTAACTCACGCAGTCCGGCATGAATACGCCGATTCACCTCAGGTCCTTCATAGATCAATGCTGTATATATTTCCACCAGACTTGCACCGGCTTTAATTTTCTCATATGCATCCTCACTCGTGAAAATGCCACCTGAACCAATGATCGGAAGTTTGCCTTCGGTCTGACGATAGATCTGGCGAATAATCTCCGTAGAACGCTCACGCAGAGGTTTGCCGCTCAGACCGCCAGTCTCTTTGGCATGTTGATGGGAAAGTCCTGTACGACTGATGGTTGTGTTCGTTGCAATAATGCCAGCAACACCACTGTCTGCAATGGTGCGAACCATATATTCAAGTTCCTGATCATTCACATCCGGTGCGATCTTGACCAGAACGGATTTGGCCGCTCCGCCTGCCCGTGCATGCTGCACGTTCATCTCGTTCATAACCGCAGCGAGCAGTTCCTTCAATTCATTCCCATGTTGCAGATTACGCAAATCCGGTGTATTTGGTGAACTGATATTAACCACGAACAGATCAGCATAATCGTATAGTGCCTGAATGCACTTCGAATAGTCCAGGTGAGCTTCCTCATTCGACGTTGCTTTATTCTTGCCGATGTTAACCGCCACTGGAATACGTCGATCCTGTAGACGTGCCAATTCACCTGCCATGGCTTCCGCACCCAGATTGTTGAAGCCCATCCGGTTCACCAAAGCTTCATCTGGAGGCAAACGGAACAGCCGGGGTTGATCGTTACCTGGCTGCGCGAGTGGTGTGACCGTTCCCACTTCCATGAACCCAAATCCGATGGAAGAAAAACCCGTTACGGCCTGTCCGTTTTTGTCCAGACCCGCCGCCAGACCAACAGGTGTAGGGAAATGACACCCAAACATGTCAACAGCCAGATCAGACGTTTCACGAACGCCGTACATCACCCGCAGTCCGGAAGGAACCGGACGGATGCTGCCCACGCCACTAAGGCCGCCAATAATCAGATGATGGGCCTGTTCAGGGTCCATTTTGAACAACAAAGGTTTAGCAAGACTTCTGTATAACAATTCACTCACTCCGTTCTGGTCCGGTACGCCAAAAAGCCGTTTTCCGTCTTCTCATATGTAAAAAAACACTCTACATACAAGTCTATCTGTTTCTTATTAAAAAGGAAAGTAGTTTGCGCATAGACAGCACAAATCGCATGATGCAAAATGCTCACAAGAAATCCACCCGCCCACTGGAAATGACGAGTTGAATTCTTTACAATGAGAGCATGGTTACTCTACACCAGTTCTATTCCAATAAGGAGGAATAACTCATGGCTCCCAAACGTAAACCACCTGCATTACAGCAAAAGAAAGAAGAAGTGAATCGCAAAGCCATTGCATGGACTGCAGCCAGTGTAGGCGGCTTGATCATCATTATTGGTGCTCTTATCATTATTGCCAATATGTAGATGATTCAGGCGGAATCCATCTGATTCTACATACCAAACAGATCAATTCAGCCAGTGATACGTTTTGTTCGGATTATTTTGCTTTGGAACAAGCGTATGCTGATAACGCTGCTTTGCTTCTGGAACAAGCGTCAGAGCTGGCAGTACATCTTCTCCAATGCGTACCGGAGTACCTTGCGGAGCGAGGGCGAATAGCTCTTCTACATCTCCTGTACGCATTCTCACACATCCGAGGGACTCATCCAGTCCGATACTGTCTGGCTCGTTGGTCCCGTGGATGGCATAATTCGTGTTGGAGAGCTGCATGCCCCTGCTTCCAAACTCCCCATTTGAGCGTCCGTTCGGATTGACCACTTTATCCGTAATCACAAATGAACCTTCTGGTGTTCGATCACCACCAAGCCCCACATCATACAACCGAACAATGGTATCTCCACTGATTAATGCAAGTTTATGTATATCCTTATCAATGACAATCTCAAGCGGTGCCTGCAAAAAAGGCTGACCTCCCAGCGTATCCGCAAAAGCGGCATTCTTGCCTTGAGGTGAATTCGAATTCGTCGAACCGTTCTCCTCACCGCTCGCATTGCCCTTTCCTTCCAATGCCTTTCCTTGATGCATGGCTAGCAGCTTTGGAAACATCTCGGTCATGCCTGGCGCAGTCTCTCCGAGAATATTATTCGGAAATGGCTGAGCCATTTGCGTTACACTCTTGGGCCAGGTGTCATTTTTTTTGCGATAGGCGACAATTGCACTTGATAATGATGCAGCCACTTCCTGCTTCGCCGTCCACGCCATAGCCATCTTTTTGATTTTCGGCGTGACTTCAGGAGGTTCACAGTTACACTGTTTGGCATCATAACTCTGTGCAGTTAACTTCCCGCTTGTGTTCGTTTGCACGATGTACTTCACGGGCATATTCCGCTTCCACAGAGACCAATCCTTCGAGGTTTGCATGCCCAATACAGCGGAAGTCTCTACTTTTGGTCCAGACCCGGACCATGCAGCTGCAAGCGCAGCCTCGCCATGATTGCCCCCGTCAAATGCCGCAGCGGTGAACACATTACTTGCTGGAATGGACGCAGTCCCGGCCTGTTGATCCGTTTCTGCCGGCTCTGTGATGTCCTCTGTGGATTCCAGTGCTGCTGACAGTGCATCGGCTGCTTCCCGACTGAAACCTGGAGCGTCTGCAGGCGGCAGACCTGCCAGCACAAGCAGCATCAACAACGTAAGCCACATTTTGCGTCTGCGTTGTTTTTCTCCTTTTGCTCCGACATCTCCACCAGTTTCTCCTGATAGTCCACCCAGATGTCAGCAGGAGCCTTACTGCGTTCAAATGCCTCGTAAACCTCGCCCGCTTGCTGGAAGCAATAATTGGCCTTGGCCTCCTGTCCTTCGCCCAGGTATTCCTTTCCAAGCAGATACCAGGCCATTTTATTGTCTGGATGTTTCTTGACATATGTTCTTAGATGAGTATTTTGCATCCGATCCTCCACTATTTCGCCTTTTTCCGTATATCCTTATATATCGGCATAAGCATGTGTTGAATCCATAGGACTTCAGTACCCGGTGGGAAAAAGACATTTCGACAAGGTTCGTCCTTGATCCACAGATCAGATAATCCCAGTTAAATGTAAACAAAAAAAGCACCTTCCCTTGTCGCAAAGACAAAAGAAAGTGCTCTGTGTTCATGTGATAAAACCTTAGCCCTCTTTATTGAAAGGCTCGTCCGCTACTTTGATTGAATCTGTAGGGCAGCCGTCGCATGCATCCTGCATATCGTCAAACAAGTCTTCTGGAATAGCTTTTACGCCATGGTTAGCATCGCCATCAAAGATAACTTCTGCCAAACCTTCATCATCGTAATCGTAGATGTCAGGAGCCGTTGCTCCACAAGCGCCACATGCGATGCAAGTGTCTTTTTCAACCCAAGTATATTTGCTCATTTACATTCTCTCCTCCTAAAATTCGAAACGTACAGTGTTTTTATCTAGAAACATATTAAACCAAAGTAAGAATAATTACAAATCATTTTGCAACCACAAGTCTTTATTATCCCCTATTTAATCAAGACTTTGCAAGTTATCTTTTTGCAGGGAAGTCCCGCGCACTTTATGATTGCGGAGCAGCACGGAAGGATCATCCCCAAGCATGCCTGCGGTCACCACAGCATTCTCACCAAATTTATCACGTAGCTGATCCATAATGCGAATCAGATTGTCCTTCTTGGGCTTCTGTTCGTATTCGAACAAGTCCATCTGCACAGCAGATTCTTCTCTTGGAATCAGGTTTTGAAGTGTCACACCCAGCATCCGTACAGGCTTGCCGCTCCCCCAATGCTTCTCGAATAGTTTACATGCCTCACGGTAAATCACCGTTGCATCCTCCGTAGGAACTTCCATTAAACGTGATCGGGTGATGGTCTTCATATCCGGTGTCCGGATCGTAATCTGAATACCCTGGCTGAACATTTCGTGCTTGCGCAATCTTCTGGCGACCTGGTCACTTATATTGAGGAATACCCGGTGAATCTCATTCATATCCGATACATCCGCCGGCAGCGTGGTGGTATGCCCAATCGATTTATTGGCTTCCCGTTCCGCGTGAACTGCGGAATGGTTAATGCCATTGGCAGAATTTTTGAGCCACGATCCATTGACTCCGAATATGTCGGTCAGCATGTTCTCATCCGACTTGGCCAGTTGACCAATCGTTTCAATGCCCAATTTTTTCAGCTTTTCGGCCGTTTTTTTGCCAATGCCGAACATCTCGTTACACGGCCTGTGCCAAAGAATGCGAGGTACGTCCCTCATGCGTAAAATGGAGATACCGTTCGGTTTTTTCAAGTCCGAGGCCATTTTTGCCAATAATTTATTGGGTGCAATGCCAATGGAACAAGGCAGCCCCAATTCTTCCTTGATTCGACGCTGAATGCTCTCAGCAATCTCCATTGGATTCCCGAATTGTCTTGAACCTGTAATATCCAGATAACACTCATCAATGGACGTTGCCTCAAGCAGAGGGGTATAACTGTACGCAATCTGCATGAACGCTCTTGAATATTGACGATATAAATGAAAATCGGGACGAATCACGATAAGATCAGGGCACTTCTTCATCGCTTGGTGCACAACCATGCCTGTTGAGATCCCACGGTTACGAGCGGTATATGAGCAGGTTACGATTACACCCTTGCGCAGCTCGCTACTGCCTGCAACAGCCGTTGCTTTTCCTCTATATAGATCCGGTTCTTCCGCTTCATGTACAGAGCAGTAGAAAGCATTCATATCCACATGCAGAATCACCCGTCCGGCTGCAGGGTAATATTGATCCACATTCGCTGGAGGATTGCCGTCTGAAGACATCATGACCCCGCCCTTTCATGCACATTCAATAATAAAAACCAAATTACTTTCTTCTATAGTATATCAAACCTGTTATGTTAATTCAGTTGCCGGTTTTTATTTTCTGCGAGACCTGATCAGAGAACGAATAATCAACCAGCCTGCACTCACAAAAAGGATCAAAGTGATCAGGGCAATAACCGTATTTTCCCATACAAAACTCAAAATCAACCCTCCTTTTCTTCCATATATTCCTAATAAAACGCAATAATAAATTATAACATACATTACGAATGATGATTAACATCCTTCTTTTTAGTCTAAAATCCGAGAATTGTTACATGAAACTGCGATTTCGATGTAGCTTTTGGTTATAATGGTGCTATAATAATTAATTATACAAATTGACGACTTTAGGACAAATCAACGCATCCAGTTTAACACAGTGTAGCGTTGCCGAATCGAAGGATTTATCCATTAACGTACTTAACTGCTTTTCCCAACTTACAATCCAAACTTTTAAAAGAGCGCTTTATCTCAAAGGAGGATCTTCATGTCAAAGGCCATTTCCATCTTCGATACGACTTTACGTGACGGCACACAAGGGGAGGGTGTCAGCTTATCGGCAGACGACAAACTCAAGATTGCCAAGAAGCTTGATGACCTGGGTGTCCATTACATTGAAGGCGGAATTCCCGGCAGCAATACCAAGGACATCGAGTTTTTCAAAAGAGTCAAGGAATTAAACCTGAACGCAAAGGTCGTTGCTTTTGGCAGTACACGCCGTAAAGGCAGCGTCGCTAGTGAAGACGCCAACCTGAAACGCATGATCGAATCTGGTGCTCAGGCTGCAACCCTTGTTGGTAAATCCTGGGATTTCCATGTGCATACCGCTTTGCAAACCACACTGGAAGAGAATCTGTCCATGATCTATGATTCCATCGCCTATCTGAAACAGAATGATATGGAAGTCATCTTTGATGCAGAACACTTCTTTGACGGATTCAAACATAACCCGGAGTATGCTCAAGCTGTTTTGACCAAAGCTCATGAGGCTGGAGCAGACTGGCTCGTCATGTGTGACACCAACGGCGGAACCATGCCGAACGAAGTGCATGAGATTGTATCCACACTGCATCGAAGCCTGCCTCACGCCCATCTCGGCATCCATACACATAATGATTGCGAGCTGGCTGTGGCCAACACACTGAGCGCTGTACAAGCCGGAGCTCGTCAGGTTCAAGGAACGATGAACGGTTATGGAGAACGTTGCGGTAACGCCAATCTCGCATCCATTATCCCGAACCTGCAACTGAAGCTCGGCTACGAATGTGTGACTGAGGATTCAATGAGACAACTTACCAACGTGGCTCGTTATGTTAGCGAGATCGCCAACGTAAATATGCCGATTAATCAGCCTTATGTCGGCAATGCCGCTTTTGCTCACAAAGGTGGAATACACGTCTCTGCCATCCTGCGGGATTCGCGTACGTATGAACATATCGTGCCTGAACTGGTCGGTAACAAGCAACGTGTACTGGTATCGGAACTTGCCGGACAGAGTAATATCGTGTCCAAAGCGCAGGAACTTGGGCTTGAGTTCGATCCAAGCAGTGCCAATTCACGTCAGATCATTGAGAAAATCAAAGATCTGGAGCATCAGGGTTACCAATTCGAAGGCGCAGATGCCTCGCTCGAATTGTTGATTCGTGAAGCGAACGGTGACATGAAAGAATTATTCACTTTTGAATCATTCAAAATGCTTGTAGAGAAAACGGCTGGCAAATCCGTTGTGTCTGAAGCTTTTGTCAAACTTAATGTAGCTGGAACAAGTGTCTACACCGCTGCTGAAGGTAATGGTCCGGTTAACGCACTCGATAACGCGCTTCGGAAAGCACTGGTACAATACTTCCCTTCACTTGCCAATATGCATCTCTCAGACTACAAGGTGCGTGTACTCGATGAGAAAGATGCCACTGCTGCCAAGGTTCGTGTTTTGATCGAGTCCAAAAATACGGAAAACACATGGAACACCGTGGGTGTATCCGAGAACGTCATTGAAGCAAGTTGGGAAGCTCTTGTGCATAGTTTCCGCTATGCGTTGCTTCAAGCAAAGTTACAGGATGATCCTGGCAGTCTCCCTATCCCTGCTCACGGGTTAAGTAATCATTAAGGTGTATTTCCCGGAAAATAAAAGAAGCCTTTTGTATCCATGATCCATGGATGCAAAGGCTTCTTCTTTGCAGAAAATTAATTCGCAATCAACTTTTTAATCTTGCGTTCCAACTCTTTCTCGGGCAATATGCCCAGCACAATCTCCTGTATAACGCCTCTGGAGTCAATCAGAACATTCGTTGGAAATGCGACTCCATTGTATTGAGCATACACTGTCCCTTCTCGTCCAATGGAATAGGAAACGTCAGGTGGTACTCATCCACAAAAGCTTTGGCATCTTTCAGCTTATCGTAGGATGTTACATTCACGCCATATAGGTCAAGCTTATCCTTATATTTCTCAGCCATTTTGTTGAGCTCCGGAGCTTCCTGTTTACATGGCTCACACCACGACGCCCAGAAACTGACGAAAGTGGCCTTTTCTTTGGCGCCACCCACACTGTACGTTTTGCCATCCATTGCAGTCAGAGAAAATGCTGGTGCCAGAAGACCCGCACGTGGTCCCGTCTTCGTAGGCATGGGTTCATCCTGCTTGAATACGGCGGCAATTCCGTCTTCCGTATTCCGGGCCATTGTTATACTAATAAGCAAGATCACACCGATGAGTATGTATTTGTTTCGTTTCATAACTCGCCACCCTTTTATATAATTAGCCTATTGAAACTGAAACACTATTTCTGTCATGCTATATGGTTATCACGCTCTATGACCTTTCTCAGAACATGATTCACCAACGTTCTCTTTAATATTGTACCCTTTTCCTTTAAAATTTTACAATCCACATCATAGAAAATAAAATGAAAAAGGACTCCTGCTGAAGCAGGAGCCAAAGAGAGAGGGGTGAATACAAATGGCAGCACTTCACGGGCAGCAAAACACGTTCTACATCCCTTCTTCCGTAGAACAAGAGATGTGTAAGCACATGTTCCTTTCGCTGCCGCAAGAAGCCTGCGGGGTTATGCTGGGTGAAACCGCAGCGGGCGGTATACGAATCAGTCGGTTTCAGCCCATTCGTAACGTAGCACCTGACCCGCTGCATCATTTTGCTTTGGACGATGCCGAGTGGATTCGGTGCGTATTTTCCGAACCCGAGCTCATTGGCATCTTCCATTCGCATCCGCATACTAAGCCCATTCCTTCCGTTGAGGACTTGCAAGCTCTTCCGGCCTTCGCCAGTTTGCTTCAGATGTACCTCATCGGCTCACCTGACCTAACAGGCGGGTTAAAGACACATATGCATCTGAACGGTTATCAGATTGAAGCCTCGAAGGAATCACAGGATGAGACGCGTCTCGTTTCTCCTGCATACCATTTGCTCCCCGCTCGGTTATGCGTGACTTAGCTGGGTATACAAATCACCCAAGGTCTCCACATTTTTGAGCCTCATGTCCTCCAGATAACAGGACCATAACTGTGCAGTCATTTTTGAATCTTCCAGTGCATGGTGGCGTCCATGGATCGGAATGCCTCTGGATTCCAGCAATTCATCCAGACCATACCCCGGCCTGTTTGGCTCAAGCCAGCGGGCCAACATCATCGTATCAATTAAGCGATGCGTCAGCCTGACTTTCGAAGTCCGCCACAGCGCAGCATTCAGAAAAGCTCGATCATGCGCACTTGCATGAGCAATCAGAACACTTCCGCCTACAAAAGACATGAAGTCATGCAACCCCTTCAGCAACGTCGGTGCGTCCTGCGTCATCTCCTGTGTAATACCTGTCAGTTCAGTAATATGTTCCGGAACCGCCGTCTTGGACTGCACCACGGTGTAGAACTGTTCTCCTTCCAGCACCACACCACCATGGATACGGACCGCACCAAATGAGATAATCTCATCCCCATGCTGGGGCGAAAAACCTGTCGTTTCCAGATCAAATACAACCGCGTTCAGCTCATGTAGAGGCGTATGCAGAACCTCAGGTCTGCGCTGTTCTCTCATCATCGAGCGGATAAACGCCATGTGTTGCGCCGTAGGGGCTCCCATAATGGAAGCGATGGCGGAAGGGACCCCTCCCTGACGCAGCGAATTCCAGAATCCTGTATTGCCCCTTGCCGGCTCTCTCATGGGCGTCTCCTTCTGCAAAACGCAACTGTCTTTGCAATGCACGATGAACTCGTCGTACCAATCCGAGCGTATCCCTGAGCTCATAATGAATCTGTTTTTGTTTCATCTGTTTCTCATTCAGGAACCCACTGCTATGTTGCAGATCCCCTTGAATGACAACCGGTGTATTTCTACGAAACTTCAAAGCGGCAATGAAGGCGCGCTGGCATGCATCCAATAACGTAAACGGAACAGCTTCAAGTGAAGTCAATCTCTCCATTCTTTTTAACGTAGATGACTCCTTGATTCCATGTTGCAAAGCCAAATAACGGGCACTGTTCACCAGCGGAATGTACAAACCATACTTGACATCAAATCCGCCTGCATGCTCACCAAATCGTTCAGTGACCACACGTCCAAGTACATTTAATGTAGCTTTATGTTTAACCGTATTGCGAAGAACGGCATCGGAAAGTTCAGGAACCAGTCTGAACTGTTCATGAAAACTCGTGATCCATTCCTCTGCCAAACTTTGCTCCCCGGCAACAAAACGCATGTCTGAAGCGATGATCAGATTACGAACGGGCTCCCAATTCAGATCCGAACTCCACGCTGCCAATTGTTGTTTCCATGATGCCAGTGTTTTTCTCCACAGCGGCTCCGAACACATGACTTTGCCTTCGCACTTGGCGTAACCAAGCCCTTCCAACATATCCGTCATACGCTGTCCAAGCTCGGCAAAGTATGCCCCTTTGCCCTCATGTGGCATATCGCTGATGATCATGCCATTATCCTGATCACTCCATAACGTTGCTTCTTCCCTGCCAGAACTGCCAAATACGATAAAGGCATAGGGGACGGGAGGTTGGCCGAAGCCTTCCTCAACCATCCCCTGGATGCATAACTCTACTGCTTTCCGTGCAATCCGGTCATGCAGTTCATTTACCGTCTGGTACCACTCGATTGGCGACAAGGAAGCGGACAACAATTCCTGGAGCTCATTCTGTAATATCACACGTGCCTGGCGCAGTTCTGGAACAGACGCCGCACTATCGATTCCCTGATAAGAGCAGGAATAGTTTGCAAACGAGATGGGTTCCATCATGTCCAGCCTCCTTGATGCATGTTTCAGCATTATCCAACTCAGGAGCTGAACGTACCACCATTGGATTTTGAATCTACGTTTTTCATTTGTTCAGGGTATCCGTAAGTACCGTGCTCACTGATATCCAGACCCATTGTTTCTTCTTCTTCCGTAACACGGATGCCCATGATCGCTTTCATTCCGCCCAGAATAATGAAGGACATTACCAGTACGAAGGCAAAAGCACCTGCCAGACCTAGAAGTTGTACCCCCAATTGGTGGAATCCACCGCCATAGAACAGACCCGCTTGACCTACACCCGCATTCTCTGCAAGTTCAGGTGTAGCGAACAAACCTGTGGAGATCGCACCCCACATCCCCGCAATACCATGCACGGAGAAAGCGTAGATTGGATCGTCAATTCCCTTACGATCGAAGTACTGTGCTGTGAAGAATGTGATGATACCTGCAAAAGCACCGATAACCAGAGCTGCCCAAGGTTCAACGAATGCACATGCTCCTGTAATTGCAACGAGTGCCGCAAGCACACCGTTTAACATACTAGGAATATCAGACTTGCCAAGTACTGCCCATGAGATCAACAGTGCAGCAACACCGCCGGCTGCAGCAGCTACGTTCGTCGTCAGTGCAACATAACCGAAGAATCCATCTCCCATGGCAGATAATGTACTACCTGGGTTGAATCCAAACCAACCGATCCAGAGGATAATAACCCCGAGTACGGAATACACTTGGTTATGACCTGGAATGATGTTAGGTTTGCCGTCTTTGTTATATTTACCAATACGCGGTTTCAACAAGATGGTAGCTACCAATGCCGCAGTCGCACCAGTCAAGTGAACAACCGTCGATCCTGCAAAGTCTTGCATACCCAGCTCAGCCAACCAACCGCCGCCCCATACCCAGTGAGCAACAACCGGATACATGATAATGGTATACAGTGTACCGAAAACAATATATACGCTCATCTTTGCACGTTCAGCCATACCACCGCAGGCAATGGCCAGAGATACCGCCGCAAAGGCAAGGTGGAATACGAATTTAATAGTCAGTGGAACATCCGAGAAAGCCAGTGATTCAAAGGGAAGCTGCCATACCGTCTCCACTGAGGAAGAATCCGGTAGTTCCAAAAAATCCATTACCATTACCGAAGCCTAGACCAAAACCCAGTCCCCAGAAGGCAATAACGGAAATCCCCAATGTCAGGATAGTTTTACCCGCAATGTGTCCTGCGTTCTTCATTCGTGTTGAACCCGCTTCTAGTAAAGCAAATCCCCTTGCATCAAGAACACGAGTACAACAGCCAAAAACGTAAAGGCTGAGTTCAAACCACTTTGAAGTTCGATGTTAGTCGGACCCTCTGCAGCCGCAAATGCGCTGACCGGAAAAGCGAATAAAGTAAGCATTACTAACATGGAAACCAACCATTTCTTTCTCATATACCCCACTCCCTCTTATGTTAAGTTTCTTCACATAACGTGAAACTCTTAATGTCATTATAAGCAGAAGAGAGGAAAGTTGACAAGAGTATTTTCATCAAAATTGAAAATTATTTCTGGGAATAAAGTCATACGTCTTTTTCTTGCACTTAAGTACATAATCACATTCTATGAGTACATAGATATAGAAATGCAGCACGCTGTCTGCCAAAGCATAACGTTTGACTGTATGGTTAAAGATCATGTATCATACTTATTAGTAAGAAAAATTGGGCGTAGTATAGAAATTCGCAAAAGGAAACTACAATTCCCTACATTTGAACTTGCAAGCGAGGTGAATATCATTGGGGATATGAAGCTTTTTCGGATTGGCGAACTTGCCAAGACCGCTGGTGTTAGTGAACGGACGATCGATTATTATACGAAGCTTGGTCTGATCGCTCCCGAAGAACGTACACAAAAAAATTATCGTCTCTATAGTAATGAAACTTTAACGAGGCTTGAACGTATTGTACAGATGAAACAAGAGAAGTATAGTCTCGACGAGATTAAGCAATCTCTTGAGAAGTGGCGTCTGGTTAGTACAGAAGAACAAGTTGCCAGCAAATTGACAACATTGGAGCTCCATGTACAACAACTTGAGCGAGAGGTTAACGAACTCAAACCGCTACTTGGAGAGATGAAACCTGTACAAGCACGCAAAATGATGGCAGGACTCCTCACCAAAAGTGCCGGTACAATGGAGGCACTGAAAATCTTGCTTGAGAACACCATGATGTAGCTTATTTTTAAGAAAGCGGGGGAATGAATATGAGTTTTAATAACGGTATGTTCGTATTGATCATTATCGCCTTTTTGCTCTCATTATGGGCGCAATTTCGCGTTAAAGGTACATTTAGACGTTGGTCAGAGGTACCGAATCAGAATGGAATCACCGGCTATGACGCTGCTCGCCAGATGCTTGATTCTAACGGGCTACACGATGTTCCAATTGAACCTGTACGAGGCACACTCTCTGATCACTATGATCCGATCAATCGGGTTGTACGCTTATCAGAACCAGTATATTATGAAAACTCAATCTCAGCTGTCTCGGTAGCGTGTCATGAAGTTGGCCACGCCATTCAGCACAAAGAAAGTTATCCCATGCTGGCACTGCGTCACCGGATCTTCCCGATTGTGAACTTTGCATCCGGATTAGCTCCATTCCTCTTGATTGCAGGATTCCTCTTCAATGCCATGAACCTTGTAGGAATCGGTATCATCTTTTTCTCCGTAACTGTAGCATTCCAACTCATCACTTTACCGGTTGAGTTCAATGCGAGTAATCGTGCCAGAGAGATTATGGTATCCGAAGGGTACATTCGTAACGAAGAAGAAAAAGGGGTTGCAAAAGTACTGAATGCCGCAGCCCTGACTTACGTCGCTGCAGCGTTGATCTCCCTGCTTGAACTGATTCGTTACATCGGAATCTTCAACAGCCGTGATTAATTGAATACCTACAAAACAAAAACAATACCCCACCGTTAATCGGATGGGGTATTGTTCTGTTGTAAACCAAAATAATGAAGCAAAAACGAACGGAAGGACTGGGCAACCAGCGGCAACTTGTCATCTGCACGGTGAATTAAGCCGATGGTCCGTGTTACTTTCGGATGAGAGATGGCCACGTGTGCCGGCTGCAACGGATTGGTCTGGAAAAGCGCCATCTCCGGCAGGAGACTTACCCCCATGCCCGCAGCGACCAATCCACGAATAGTGTCAGTCTCTTCCCCTTCAAAAGCGATCTTTGGTGTAAAACCAGCTTCCAGACATGCATGCCACACAATAGGGCGAAGAGAATAACCTTTGCTAAACAATACAAATTTATCATCCTTGAGCTGTTCAAGTGCAATGGTCTCTTCACCAGCCAACGGGTGATTCGGAGGAAGGATCGCATGTAATTCTTCCGTAAGTACAATATCACCATCCACTTGATCATGCTTCTCCGGAAAAGGAGAAATGAATGCCAAATCAACCTCTCCCGATAACACATCGCGAATCAATGTCGGGAACATCCCCTGCTTGAATCGGAATTTCACGTTGGGATAGCGCTGCCGGAATGCAGCCACAACGGAAGGAATGAGATGAATCCCCAAGCTATGCGGAAATCCAATACGAATTTCTCCATGCTCCGGGTCAAGGAACTCATGAACTTCCCCCACTGCCTTGTCCAAATCTTTCAATATGCCTTCTATTCGTTTGCAAAAAAGCTGTCCCACTGCAGTCAACTGCAGGTTTCGTCCCTTTTGCATAAAAAGGTCCACGCCCAGTTCTTCTTCCAGCTGATGAATCTGGCGACTCACCGCCGACTGTGCCACATGCAACTCTTCAGCAGCCTGTGTTACATGTTCCTTCTGTGCCACTTTCAAAAAGTAATGCAACTGTCTTAATTCCACTCGCCTGATCGCTCCAATCCGTTATACCCTACTTATCCTTGATTGCATTCCATCTTGAGAACGTTCTGATTACCGCTTCAAGCTGCGGGGTTTCCACAATCTGATCATCAGTCCGTAAATGAAGAATCCACCCAACAAACCTCCAAGGTGTGCCATCCAGTTGATGCCTGACATGGCGAAGGAGAATATGATCCCGAACAAAAGCAACGTGTACATCGTTTTGCGCGAAGCCTCATCCATCATCGTTCGTTGGAACAGCGCCACATACAGGAAAGCACCATAGACGGCATAGATCGCCCCTGAAGCACCTACCGAGATGGTAATACTGCCAATCGAGTTGTACCATGCGACAGCAAGGATATTACCCAATATGCCGCCACCCAGGTACAACACACCATACCTTACCGACCCGAGCAACCGTTCCATCGGTGGTGCAAATACGATTAATGCAAAGCTGTTAAACAATAAATGGCTGAAGCCCGCATGCAAGAAGATGGATGTGACATAACGCCACCACTCCTGTGCGAACAGTTCATGATTCGTAAGGGCTCCGAATTTCAGCAGCACCATATTGTTCGTTGAGCCACCGTTCACCGTTAACACAATAAACATCACAACATTGGCAATTAGAAAAATCGACGTCAAAGGGAAATACTTCAAATAACCTTTCCAGTTCTCATAGCGAATAAATATCATAAATTTCTTCCTTCACTCCACCCTGTTCAGATCGGACTAACATCTCTGATCCATCGTAATGGTTAATGGTACCTGTCCGAATTGGACAATGCCTTTCATAAAAGATTATAATGGATTTTGGCACGGATCACCAATTTATAAGGAGGAACATTATTATGACACAAGAACGTACAGGCGCAGCCACATTCAAAGGCAACCCTATTACATTGATCGGACCTGAACTGAAAGTGGGCGATCAAGCACCTGATTTTACCCTGAGCAAAAACCTGGTTGAAGATGCTTCCCTGAAAGACTTCGCAGGCAAAATTAAATTAATCAGCGTTGTTCCTTCCCTCGATACTGGCGTATGCGATGCGCAAACTCGTCGTTTCAACGTTGAAGCTGGAGAACTCGGAGACAACGTTGTTGTCTTGACAGTAAGCGTGGATCTTCCGTTCGCTCAAGCCCGTTGGTGTGGAGCAGCTGGTGTTGACCGTGTAGTTACTTTGTCAGATTACAAAACACGTTCTTTCGGTGAAGACTATGGCGTTCTGATCAAAGAATTCCAACTCGACATGCGTTCCATTTTTGTTTTGGATGCTGAAGACCGGATTACATATGTGGAGTATTTGCCTGAAATGACAGACTCCCCTAACTTTGAACAAGCTATTGCCGCTGTAAAAGCTTTGCTGTAAAAGTTATCACACGCTCAGAACAAAAGCGAGGAAGGTTAACCTTCACTCGCTTTTTGTTATTTATCATCTATTTCAATCATTCGCTTTATACTTGCTTAGCTTCTTATCCAGGACAGCGAACAAGTTCATAATCGTGCGATAATTGGAACCCAAGTCTCCAAGCGAACCACGCGAAGCTGAATACATATCCACCGCACTACGAACAGGACTTACCGAGATAATGGAAACTGTAATATCCATTGTCCGTCCAAAGGTAGTCCGTTTCTCCAAAATAACTTCTCCGACAGAAGGCACTTCGTGCAGCACTTTATAACCCGGAATCTTTTTGAGTGTCGAAGAGACCTCTTCCCAGGCTCTATCTTTGGATAAGTTATAATACCGTGTTTTTAATTTGGGATCCTTGGCTCGATCGCTGGTCCCCTCCATGCTGCGGATGATACCGACGAGCGTTCTCTTTAAGGTCAAGACCCTTCCTCCTTTGAATGTAACCGTTCCATTTATGTATCTAAGTGTAACATTGTTCAAGTAGTAACAAAAGGGTAAGCATCATATTTATCGCAAAACCAGTCAAAATCAATCATCACAACTTAAAAACACCCTGAGATTCCTTCAGAAGAGGGAAAGTCAGGGTGCTGTACATGAAAATTTAGGAACCCGCCTATGCCGTCCGGCTACATTGTCTTATGAACCTGCTTGGCAGGTGGGTGACCGCAAAAATGCTTTTTGAAGTCCCCATGTCGTATAGACAGGGCTTTTCAGCAACATTCTGTGTTGATCTCCCGAAGACATCATCATTGGTTCAAAACAACGAATAACCGAAACGTACATCGCAGGATGTACAATTATTATATCCCTAACTGTGTAAAAAGTAAATGGCGAACCATCATGTTTTATTTTTGCAATGTAATGTTTTTGTCGTCTGATGGCTCAGATGTTTCACCATTCTCAGCGGATTGCTCAGCCAGCGCAGCTGCTTCCTCTTCTTCCTTCTTCAGCTGCATCTTCTCCATCTGCTCCTGCATCTTGTTGAAGGTGGCGTAGAAGTTAAAGAACGCGAACCAGGCAATGATGCTGATAATGAAGAAGACAAACAAGACCGGATAACGGAAACCGATGTAGAACAGCAAACCGCTTCCCAGCAATGTGGAAAACACACGGAATGGTCTGATCAGCGTTAACAATACTGCATTTTTGATAATGAGTCCAATGGACATGTGATAATGTACAACCATTGAGAAAAAGTTAAAGAGAGATACAAATAACAAGAGAAGCAGCACAAGCATAATAATTCCCACGAGCTGCATATTGCGGAACTGCGTCATGTACACGGTATAATCCAGATACATTATCGCGAACAACAATGTGTAAAAAATGCCCCCGATTAAACTTTGCTTGTAGTTTTCCTTGTAACCTACAAAGAACGTACGGAAGATCGGCACATCCGTATCCCCCATATTCCATTTACGAACAACCGTAAACAGCGCCGACGTCGCCGGGAACAGTGTAAGCGGTGCCACAATGGCTATAGCCCAGTTCATTTGCAATGATTCGTTGGCGAGGTTCTGCTGCATGACGAGCAGTTTCATAACCAAGAAAAACAAGAACGGAGACGAACAAATAGCCCACAACAGATTGGTTGCGGCTAGTCTCGTAATCCACTCTGTAAGCCGGTAGATCCCACCCATAGCTCCTTTAAATTCCAAACAATTCTCCTCCTCCGCAGCCTTGCGTATTACCTGAAGTCTAATATTAATATACCTTATTATAGATAGGAAAAGCCAGTACTTCCCGAAAAGAGATCAGACATGCCCTTACCCAATGCTTGTGTCCGTGAGCAAAAGAGAAGTCAGCCAATCAAAATAAAAAAATGGAGCAGTTGCCTGCTCCATTTTTCCGTTTACACGTATATATTACTCGAAAGAAGAATCTTTCGCTGGACGACGTCCTTCGTTGTTACTTGGGCGCGGTTTGCGGTCACGGTTGTAACCACCTTCTCTGCTTCCGCCACCAGTGCCGCTGTTACGATCGCGGTTGTATCCACCACGTCCGCCGCCACTGCTGTTGCGATCGCGGTTGTAGCCACCACCATTACCACCGCTGCGGTTACCGCTGTAGCCAGATGGTTTACGTCCGCCAGAGCGAACATCCGGTTTGCGACGCTTCGCACGGATCGGATCTTCAGGAGTCAGGTCAACTTGAGCGTCTTTTTGTCACCTGTCAGGAGCTTCAGAGCTGCCGACAACAGTTGAACAGAATCATATTGCTCAAGCATTTGAATCGCGATACCTTTGTATTCGTTCAGTTCGCCTGATTGTACGATTTCCAGCAAGCGCTCTGCTGTCAAACGTTGTTTGCCTTCAACCGCTTCTGCCATTGTTGGCAGTGGTTTGCGTGGAATACGGTGACGTGTTACACGCTCGATGAAGTGCAAATGATCAATCTCACGTGGTGTAACGAAGGACCAAGCAGCACCCTCTTTACCCGCACGTCCTGTACGACCGATACGGTGAACATAGCTCTCCGGATCTTGCGGAAGGTCAAAGTTCACAACGTGAGTTACGCCGGATACATCGAGACCACGTGCAGCTACGTCTGTTGCAACGAGTACATCAATGCTGCCGTCACGGAACTTACGCATTACTGTATCACGTTGGTTCTGGGAGAGGTCACCATGGAGACCATCAGCAGAATATCCACGTTTTTGCAGAGCTTCAGCCAATTCATCCACACGACGTTTGGTACGTCCGAATACGATTGCGAGTTCTGGAGATTCCATATCCAGCAAACGGCTAAGTGCTTCGAATTTTTGACGCTCAGGAACTTCAATGTACGCTTGGTCAATCAATGGTGCACTAACTTGTTTAGGAATTACAGAAACGTGTTCAGGGTTGCTCAAGAATTGTTGAGCCAATTTTTGAATGTTAGGAGGCATTGTTGCTGAGAACAGCATGGTTTGACGCTCGTCTGGTACTTGTTTCAGGATCGATTGAATATCCTCCATGAAACCCATGTCGAGCATTTCATCTGCTTCATCCAATACAACAGTTTGTACATCATCAAGTTTGATTGTTTTGCGGTTGATGTGGTCAAGGAGACGTCCAGGTGTACCAATGATAATTTGTGGTTTTCTTTTCAGTGCACGAATCTGACGAACGATATCTTGTCCGCCATAGATTGGCAGGGAGCGCAGACCTTTGAAGCGAGTGAGTTTTTCGATCTCTTCAGCAACTTGAATGGCAAGTTCACGTGTAGGTGCCATAATGAGGGCGCGGATTTTTTCGTCACTTTTCGTGATTTTGCTGATCAACGGAATACCAAATGCAGCTGTTTTACCAGTACCCGTTTGTGCTTGACCAATCAAGTCTTTTCCTTCGAGTGCCAAAGGAATTGCCTTGGATTGGATCGGTGTTGCTTCTTCAAACCCGAGCTCAGTGATGGCTTGCAGCACCAGCGGTTCAAGATTGAAATCTGTGAAATTTAAATTTGTCAAAATTATTCATACTCCTTTTATATGGTGGACATGGTGGACAATCCACTTTGTTGTCTGTATTCTTAAGTAGCATTAATATTTATAGGGTATCCCAACAGGGCAAATTATTTTCATACACGATTATAATTCCATGAATGGGTCCCCAACATAAGACTAAAACTACATACATGTGTTTGAAACATTTCAAATTTCATCGTTCCATTTGGGAAAAGTTTCCTACTCAAGAATATCCACAAATCATTATATCACAAAACAATTCAAGATTACCAGCAATCTGGTTTTAAATATAAATGAGGTGATTAAATTGCCCAAAATAATTTGGCACTCTTTAGTGATCATTTTGGGTGCTGCAGCTATTGCTTGCGGCTTTAACTGGTTTTTGGTCCCCCATCAGCTTTTAAGCGGCGGCGTGTCCGGTATTTCAATGCTTCTGGGTTATTTTACAACGTTGAATCTTAGTATAATGTATTTTGTTCTTAACATTCCCCTGCTCATTGCAGGTTGGTTTATTCTTGGACGACGCTTCATTACATTAAGCATTCTCTCGGTAGCAGCCACTTCCTGGTTCATTGCGCTTCTGCCTGTTTTTGCTGTGGCTACAGACCCTTTACTTAGTTCTGTATTCGGCGGAGTGCTTATTGGAATAGGCACTGGGTTTTCCTTCCGCGTCGGCGGCTCCACAGGTGGACTCGACATCGTCGGCTCCATTTTCACGCGTAAACGAGACTTTCCGATTGGAACAGTAATGGCCGGCATGAACGGTGCAATCATTATGCTTGCAGGATATCTGGGTGATAACTGGAATACAGCCCTTGCCTCCATGGTATCCATCTACATTACAGGCAAAGTGCTTGATCTCATCCATATCAGTCACGTCAAGGTAACACTGTACATTATTACAAACGAGACCGAAGCCATGTTGAAAAAATTACTGGTTCGGCCTCGCGGAGTTACCAAAATTAAGACTCAGGGAGCGTACACGGATATTGAAAAGGACATGCTCATGACCGTTACCACCCGCTACGAGCTGGTTGAAATCAAACGTATTATCAAGGATACAGATCCAAACGCTTTTGTTAACATCGTGGAAACGGTTGGAGTTATGGGTTCTTTTCGCAGAAGTTAAGACACCTGTACGGTTAACAATTCACAACATTGTGGTATAATAACGGTGTACGGCTCCTAAATATGTTGTATAGCAGATTCAACCCTTCAATTTCACAGGCCATATGCTTTCCCGAATTGAACCGAATGACTTACCATTTTGGAATTCGAGTAGGAAAGGGTGATTATTGTGGATATGGAAACGGTAAAACTGTTTGAAATTGTCAACAGATGGTGCCCGGAAATGCTCCCTTTCTTGAAACCGAATGAACTCGACTCACTGATTGTCCTCCGGGATGGGCTGGGCATCCTGGAACAGGGAGACGCAATGGAAATCATTCAGTACAGTATTTGTGAGCATCAAAATGAGATTTACATTCAATAATTTTTTTCAGATTGATCACGCCGCTTCTTGCAGGGGATTTCCTCAGCAGGAAGCGGTTTTCATTTTTTCCATCTGTTTCATCACTTGATAAATATGGTTAAAAGCCCAGAGGCTTTGATGTATAATTCATACATGGAATGCACATAAGGGAGTGGGAGTGAATGAACATGTTTTGGGCTTTACTGGCTATGGCCTTTGGAAGTTTTGGTGGCGCCCCCGCAGTCGCGGATCAGGGAACTCCCCAGTTCCAATCGTTAACCAACAGTTTTAACACCGCTATTATCCAATCTCAAAAAGATCAAGTCGTTATCGATGCCGATAATCCACCTGCCAAAATCGATCCTCAACCTGACGCCCCCGTAGTCAAAGGTATCTATGTTACGGCGTACAGCGCGGGCGGCGCACGTATGAAAGAATTGCTTGAACTGACAGACACGACAGAACTGAATGCGATGGTCATTGATATCAAGGACGATCTTGGATACATAACTTATCCTACAGAGAACAAAGCGCTACAGAAAATGGGCAAATCCCAACCCTTTATTCGGGATATCGATGCCTTGATGAAACGTTTGCAGAAACATGAGGTCTACCCGATCGCACGTGTCGTTGTATTCAAGGATACGATTCTTGCCGAGAAAAATCCGGAGCTTTCCTTCCGCAACAAGGATGGCACTGTATGGTCGAATGGCAAAGGGGACAGCTTCGTGAATCCTTACAGTAAGGAAGTATGGGATTATAATATTGAGATTGCCAAGGAAGCGGCCAAACTTGGATTCAAAGAGATTCAATTTGACTATGTTCGTTTCCCGGAGGGTTTCGAGACTCGTGCCGATGTGCTGAAATATACCAAATCCGACAAGTCCCGTGTCGATGTCGTAGCTGAATTCGTGCAGTATGCACGCAAAGAGCTGGCACCGTTAGGTGTACGTGTTTCGGTTGATATTTTTGGATATGCCGCTTCTGTACCTGCGGCCGAAGGCATTGGACAAGATTTTGTTAAAATATCCGAAAACGTGGACGTGATCTCACCGATGGTATACCCCAGTCACTATTCAACGGGATGGTACGGGTGAAGGACCCTGATAAAGATCCTTACACCACCATCAAGGGTTCGATGGAAGACACGCATAAGAAACTGGACCCTACCAAAGAGCTGAAACCGGTCATTCGTCCGTGGATTCAGGACTTCACAGCAAGCTGGCTGGGTAGTGGACATTACATCAAGTATGGCAAGAAACAAGTGGAAGACCAGATTAAAGCAATGAAAGACATGGATGTACATGAATATCTGCTCTGGAATGCGTCCAACCGTTATACATCAGGTGTACAATATAAGTAATCCGCACTTTTGCATATTTTGCATTCATCCAACCTCGCTCCGCTCCAGGCGGAACGAGGTTTTCCAATGTTCACCTTTTCTCGCTTGCAAACTCCCCTGCTTCTGTCCCTATTCAAATCGGACAAAATCCACTACAATGAATAGCTGTCCAGATACGTCACTTGGATGACATCTTTTAAGAATAGTGAGGCACTGCCAGTGAACATGCATACCACAAGCTTTTCCCAAAAAGTGAAGCAATTCCTGATTATATTCTTGCCCATCTTCACCACTCAAATCGCCCTCTCTGCCATGTCGTTCTTCGACACGAATATGTCGGGCAAGTTCTCCCCGAAGGACCTTGCAGGAGTTGCCATCGGCACAAGTCTGTGGATGCCGGTTCAAACGGGATTAAGCGGGATTCTTATTGGCATAACACCCGTTGTATCCCATCTGTTAGGTTCCAAACGCAATGATCAGATCGGGTATAACGTCATACAGGCGTTGTATCTTGGCGTTGCGGTCAGTCTCGTCGTGATCGGAGCCGGGGCGTTGTTACTTGGCCCTGTACTGAACGGGATGCCTCTGGAGCCAAGGGTTGCCCAAGTCGCCTTTTATTTTCTCTCTGCACTCGCTTTCGGCATTATCCCGCTCTTCGGATATACCGTGCTGCGCAGCTTCATGGATGCACTAGGCCAGACACGGACTACCATGTTCATTACGCTCGTCTCCCTGCCCGTTAATATCTTGCTGAATTATCTGCTCATATTCGGCCGCTGGGGTTTCCCGCAATTGGGCGGCGTAGGTGCTGGGGTCGCTACAGCTTGTACGTACTGGCTCATTTTTCTCATTAGTTTAATTTTTGTCCATCGGATCGAACCTTTCGCCCAGTACGGCATATTCCGTCAGTTGACCCGCGTATCCTTGGCCAAGTGGAAAGAGTTACTCAAAATCGGGGTTCCGATTGGATTCGCGACTTTTTTTGAAACGTCCATCTTCGCTGCTGTAACTTTAATGATGAGCCGCTTTGACACCACAACGATTGCTGCCCATCAGGCGGCATTGAACTTCGCTTCTACGCTCTACATGCTGCCTGTCAGCATATGTATGGCTCTTACGATCCTTGTCGGCTTCGAGGCTGGTGCAGGACGTCTCAGAGATGCCAAACAATACAGTCTGCTCGGCATTGGTGGAGCCATCGGACTCTCACTGCTAACAGCCATCCTGCTGATTGTGTTCGGCGAACAGATTGCAGGTGTGTATTCAAACGATCGGGAAGTGATTGCACTTACGCAGCATTTCCTCATTTACGCCATTTTCTTTCAGATCTCGGATGCCATCGCCACACCGACGCAGGGAGCATTGCGTGGCTACAAAGATGTCAATCCGGCTCTAATCATTACGTTCGTGGCTTATTGGATTATCGGCTTGCCTGTAGGTTATCTCACAGCTACGTATACTTCACTCGGTGCCTTCGGATACTGGATCGGACTCATTGCCGGCCTTGCTGTCGGAGCAACTGCGCTTCTCTGGAGACTCTTCTTGGTCCAAAAACAAGCCGCACTGCGGAAGGCGTAACATCCATATACGCACGCTGCGAACAACAAAAAGAGCACATTCCTGATTCATGCAGGATTGTGCTCTTAGTTTATGAATTGATTTGTTAATCCATCGAATTATTGGGACAGACGTTGTGCAAGCTCGTAAGTCTCCATATCGAAATCTTTTTTCGTGTTAACCACTTTGTCAATATCCGTCAGGGTCAGTTCACCCTTGATAATGCCACAACCTTTGTCTGTCTCGCCTGCGATTAGACTGCGAACAGCGAAGTCGCCCAGACGACTCGCCAGGTTACGGTCGAAAGGTGTTGGCGTACCCCCACGCTGAATGTGACCCAGAACGGTTACACGCGGCTCATACGTCGGGCAGCGTTCCATCAGTTCTTTTGCAACATCCTCACCCTTACCCACGCCTTCTGCAACGATGATAATACTGTGACGTTTACCATGTGCAAAGTTGGCTTTCATTCGATCTGCCACTTCATCCATGTCAAACGGAACTTCCGGCACCAGAATTGTTTCCGCACCCGAAGCAAGTCCGGCATGCAGCGCGATATCCCCACAGTGACGACCCATAACTTCCACAATGGAAGAACGTTCGTGTGAAGACATCGTATCACGCAATTTGTTCACGGCATCCACCACAACGCTTACTGCTGTGTCGAATCCGATGGTATAGTCGGTGAATGAAATGTCATTGTCAATCGTTCCTGGCAGACCCATTGTATTAATGCCGAGCTTGCTCAGTTTGTTTGCCCCGTTGTAAGAACCATCCCCACCGATAACAACCAGACCGTCAATGCCGCGCGCACGCAGAATGTCCGCCCCTTTTGCTGACCTTCAGCGGTATAGAACTCCTTGCAACGTGCCGATTGAAGAACCGTTCCCCCACGTTGGATGATATCCCCTACACTCCGCAAATCCATCGGGAAAATGTCATTATTCAAAAGACCCTGGTATCCACGTTGGACTCCGTATACTTCCAGACCGTGAAACAGTCCGCTGCGAACAACCGCACGAACAGCCGCGTTCATCCCCTGTGAATCACCACCGCTCGTTAATACTGCGATTTTCTTTACTGCTGTCATGATGTTTCTTCCTCCTCTAGTTTCACTTCAGGCTCCGCAATAACACACCTGACTTACATATTCTTCCGTATCCAGCGACTGAAAATGAAGAAAAATATTCGAGTCATCGGACTATTCTTCATCAGACGTTTGGATACGACGCGAACTTCCTGCTGTTCGCTGACTTTGGGATCAGACAGGTAAATGGCAATCAGTCCTTCGATGATCATCCGGTGAAAGGAGCTTCCCGGGATCTCTGCACATCACTGCGAGCCATCTCCACAATAAAAGCAATTCGGTCCAGCATTGTCTCTACATTCTCATAATAGTTGCAGAAGTTGAGATCTCCCCGATGCGGTCCTCATCCTGATCAATTAAATAATCGAGCATAATGTGCAATGCGCATACATGTGGGAAATAGGCCGTGTGGATCGAGGCCGCTTGCTCTTCAGTCAACTGATCGTCACTCGCAGCCAGAAACAGCATGAATACGCCCAGTGTAGAGCCAGTTGCAGCAGCAAATTCGTTCCAACGAAACTGAGGTGTGCGATGACGATGCTCCGACCACCATTCGAGCAGTGCCGTCTCTCTCAGTTCCGGCTTGATATGCTTATATACCTGCAGGTCCGTGTATAGGCCTGCCAGATCCTGAATTTGGGGCTTGGCGGACGCATAGCCTGGTAACTGACGGGTCAGTTCCTGACATGTGGTCACCAGATTCCGCAGATATCCACCGTCATCCTGCTCCTCACGGAGGGCATAATAATTGACGGGAATGGCTTCGGGATCTACCGCATCAAGCATGGATTGATGGAGAAGACGAAAGTCATCCGGGTCCATCGACGTGCTGCGGTCGCACAGATTGTCCAAATAATCACTAATAGTTTGATATGAAACGATCAGCGGAATCAGAATGTGTCTGTTGGGCAAATCAGCCAAAGCGTAGACGGTTCCGCCTTCACAGTGAAACTGCTTATCCTTCAGACTGGCAAGTGCCTGTGTGCGCAATTCCTCATTCGGAATCGCCTCAGCTTGAGCACGCCATCCACTCAGTGCCTTCCGTGTTTCCGGAATGGTGTATTTGTACACCCCTCTCATCAATGCCAGCGGTCCACGCGGATATTGATGACGTTTTCGATTTGATTGGCTCAAAATAAATGTGCCTCCACTTGGTTGAATACGTATTAGAGCGATTTTTAACCATTCCTATTATAATATGATCCCCTTAATTGTACAAATGATCTGCCGCATATTCCGCACAAAAAATCGCATCCGCGCTCCAAGCTTTGTGATATACTAGGCATATTTCATCCATCGAAGGAGTCGTTGACATGTCGTCAAGTGAATCACTTTCGTGGAGACGGTTATTTTCTTTTTTGTGCCACTTGGCATTTCCGCCTCTCTCGTCACCATTTCTCACGTCATTATAAACAGTACATTAGCACGTTCCGCTCATCCCGAGACGGTTATTGCCAGCTATGCCATCGCCGGTAGCTTGTTAACCCTCACGGAACGCCCCTCCACCCTGCTGCGGCAAACCTGTTCCGCACTGGTTCGCGATCGCCTATCCTTTCAGGCCCTCACGTTTGTGACCAAAATATTTCTTGCCTGTGTACTTCTCATCGGTTTTCTTATCGTATACTCTCCCGTTGGTACCGGGGTGTTCAAATACCTGTTTGGGGTAAGTCCAGATCTGCTGAACAAAGTCATCGACGTATATGAAATTCTCATGTATGTGAGTATCTTCTCAGTGATCCGCAACATCTACCAGGGAATTATCATTACGAATAATCGAACCAAGTGGTTAACCATCGGCATGATATTCCGTTTAGCCGGCATGTATGGCCTATCCCTCTATTTCATCTACACAGACAGCATTAACAGCGGACGTGTAGGCGCTATCATTTTTGCTGCTGGCATGATGATTGAAGCGCTGGTCAGCTTTTTGGAGGGAAACAGCATCAAGCGCAAGATGCCAGCCAAGCTTGAGGATCATCCCGTCGAGAGTAAGGGAGACGTCTTTCGCTTTTATAAGCCGCTGCTGTTATCCAGCTTTGTAGCGCTGTTCATAGGACCGGTTATTAATATCGTTCTTGGCAAAACGACCGGAATCGCACTCGCCATTTCTTCCTTTGCCATAGCAAGCAGTCTGATGCAGTTGATGCTGAGCTTCTTTACATACATCCATCAGATCGTGCTGAATTTCTACCTTGTGGATGCCAAACTGGTACGAAAGTTCGCACTTGTCACCGGATTTATCCCATTTGCGATAATGGTGTCGATTGCCTATACTCCCTTGGGACCATGGGTACTCGAAAATGTCATGAGTGTTCAGGGCGAACTGTTGAAACAAAGTCTGTGGACACTGCGTGCGTTCGTCTTATTTCCGCTGATCTTTCCTTTTCTGGATTTCAGCAACGGCCTCATTCTGCTTCGCGGTCAGACGAAAACGATGTTTCGTTCGCAAACAGCGAATGCAATCTGCACCGTAATTGTACTGCTTATTCTTGTAAGTATTTTCCCTGCGTGGAACGGCATGATTGGTGCTGTTGCTCAATCCCTTGGCCTGCTCGCCGAACTTATCATCGTCTGGCTTGTCATCCGGCGCACGCAGAAAGAACCTACGATGTCCGTGCCACCTGCTGGCAAATCATCAACCCTGAAAGGGTAATAAAATCATTGAACTGTGATCAGGATTGGAGTCTCTCATCATGAAATTAAGTCACAACGCCCGCCCGGATCAGAACTGGCTGCGGCTCTCATGTTCACCATCTTCGGGTCCACCGTTCTGGTGGTATCTTATTTCCAGCTTTACTTCAGTCATCTGGGCTTCAGTCGGGCTGAGATTGGTTATCTCTACGGGATTGGCCCCCTCATCTCTGTGTTCTCCAATATGTTCTGGAGCATGGCCAGCGACCGCTACCAAACGGTACGCAAAGTGATGATTATTCTGCTTGGTGGTCAATTGATTACAGGCATCTTGCTCGCCAATGCAACAACGTTCGGGCAGGTATTTGTACTCGTCACCCTGTTTTATTTTTTCTATTATCCGGTCTATCCACTCTCGGATACGATGGCGATTACAACAGCCAGCAAGTACGGTCGTAATTTCACTTCCATTCGAGTCTTCGGATCAATCGGCTATGCCTTCTTTGCATTAAGTATCGGGTATTTCCTTGGATCGTTTGGTCCGGCTTGGACGATCTGGGTATGCGTTGCTCTTGCCGCCACTACACTATTAATCAGTTTTCAATTGAAGGATCAACCTTCGGGAACTAGCAGCAAGATGGATTTATCGGGGTTATGGGCTATTTTGAAACGCAGAGATGTGCTCACCTTTTTTGGCTGTGTATTTTTGCTTGCCATGGGGCATCGGATGAACGAAGCTTTTCTTACCATTACGCTGAAAGAGCTGGGTGCCAGTGAGGGGCTGATCGGTTGGTCTTTGCTGATCTCTTCTGTAAGTGAAATCCCCATATTTTTGCTGCTCAGCAAGTATGGAAACCGTTATAAGGAACTGCCGCTCATTGCTTTTGCTGCACTGATGTATACGGTTCGTTTGCTTCTCATGTCCATATCCGGTACCCCTGCAGCTGTCGTTGCAATTCAGACGATGCACAGTGTTACCTTCGGTATTTTCTACGTTACGGCAGTCCGCTATATCATTCGTCTTGTTCCGGACGGTTACAGGGCTACAGGGATGGCTTTGTTCACCATTGTCTGGTCCAGTGCTTCGGGACTGCTTAGTGGAACGTTGGGCGGATTGCTGCTGGAACATGCAGGCAGACAGACCTTCTATCTCACCGCTATGGCGTTCTCTCTGGCTGCACTAATCGGTTTTGGATTGAAGTTATGGTCCAGCATGACCCATCGAGGGTCTTGACCAACAGTGAATCTACATCCATTTCAACCGTTATTCATACCGAAAATTTAGAATCAAAAAAAGCACAGCCTCCCTCAGGGAACTGTGCTTGGATTCTTAATATTCAGCTATAAATTTATCATGTATAAGAAGTCCGTTGACCGGAAAAATTCTTACAGTTTGTTTACGTTAGCTGCTTGAGGACCACGGTTTCCATCAGTGATTTCGAATTCTACCGCTTGACCTTCTTCCAATGTTTTGAAGCCGTCTCCTTGGATTGCGGAGAAATGTACGAATACGTCCTCGCCGCCTTCAACTGAAATAAAGCCATAGCCTTTTTCTGCGTTAAACCATTTAACTGTACCTTTCAAATGAAAAACCTCCTAAAAATATCGCCATCTATGGCGAATACCCTCATTATACGGTATGGGATTCCACTTTGCAATTTATCTTTCCATAAATGTCGAAAAAATTTGCTTTGAATCGTAGGGTACGGTATCATTTTACCAAAACCGTTAGTTTGGAGACTACCTATGATAAAAAAACATGAAATATACAAAACAGACAAGTGGAATATGATGACTGTAGAAGTTCAGGGCAAATATCTCGTACTGCGCGAAATTTCGGAAGAGTGGGGCGAAGAATGCCATACATTCCTTAGCCGTCCTGCCTTAATGCACTGGGCTGAGCGCCGCTTCCCAAAAGCAGATTTTGAGAACCGTGAGGATGAATGGCGTCAATTGATGGCTGCCTTCAAAGGGGTCTAACCCATGCAGCTTGATTCAAGCAATGTCGTCATTTTTATCATCCTTGCCTTCTCCCTTGGTATTGTGCTTGTTTTGGGGCGCAATTCTATTCCGGATCGACTGAGACGGGGAATGGCGCTTATTGCGACCCTGCTCATTTGTTTCGCCTTTTTCTTAATCGTTTATTTCCTCTATAACATGGGAGCCTAATCTCAAGGAACCGTGGTCTTCAAATATTTCAACGCGCCTTAGGTCATACTATACGCGATTATTCGTATGGTAAGGAGGAAGGCCGTTGAAATATCAGAAATCGCTAGCTGTAATACTGGTACTTAGTCTGATTCCTTCGTCTCTCCCCGCACAGGCGAGCGCAACGAAGGCAGCTTCGTCCACCCATTCATCAGATCATCAAAGGAGGATTACCATGAGTCAACTATTGAAACGTTCCGAGGTGCCAGCTGAGCACAGCTGGAAACTGGAGGATTTATTTGCCGATCAGAAAGCCTGGGACCAGGAATATGAAGAAGTATCGTCTTTGACCAAGAAGGCCTCCGAATTTCAAGGCAAACTGAATGACCCTGATGTCCTCAAATCTTGCTTCGAATTCGAAGATGAGATCAGCCTCAAAATAGAACGCCTCTTTGTATACGCACGCATGCATCAAGATGAAGACACAGCCAATCCTACATATCAAAACCTGTCCCAAAAAGCGCAGAAATTAAGCGTTCGGGTAGGTGAAGCACTATCTTTTGTAACACCGGAGATTCTTTCCCTTCCGGATGATCAGTTGGACGCTTTTATCAAGAACGAAAAACTCTCTGCGTACACATTTACGCTGGAAGAGATGAAACGGGAAAAAGCCCACGTTCTTAGCCAGGCAGAAGAGGCTTTGCTTGCACAGGTAGGCAATCTCTCACAAGCTCCACAGACCATCTTCAGCATGCTGAATAACGCCGATCTCAAGTTTCCACGAATTAAGGACGAACACGGTAATGAAGTTGAGCTGACTCATGGCAGCTACATTCAGTTCCTTGAGAATCCCAATCGTGAAGTTCGCGAACGTGCCTTCAAGGCGGTATATGAAACCTATGCCAAACAGAAGAACACGATTGCGGCTGCCCTGAATGCAAATGTAACCAAAAATATGTTCTATGCCAATGTTCGGAAGTATCCTTCCGTGATGGAAATGTCCTTATATGGAGATAACATCCCAACGGATGTGTATACGAACCTGGTAGACACCATTCACGAGAGCCTTCCGTTATTGCATCGATACATGGATTTGCGTAAAAAGTTGCTGGGTGTGGATCAATTACACATGTATGACCTGTTCGCTCCACTCGTAGACGAGTACAAAATGGATATTACCTATGAGCAAGCGAAACAAACGGTCAAGGACGGTCTGAAACCACTCGGCAAGGACTATGCAGATGCCTTGCAGACTGGATATGATAACCGCTGGATCGATGTATATGAGAATGAAAATAAACGTTCAGGTGCTTATGCATGGGGCGCTTACGGCACTCACCCGTATGTTCTGTTGAATCACAAAGATAACCTGAACAGCATGTTCACACTCGCCCATGAAATGGGTCACGCTCTGCATTCACATTACTCGGATACAACACTTCCGTACCGTGATGCCCAGTACACCATCTTCCTGGCTGAGGTTGCATCCACAACCAACGAAGCGTTGCTGATGGATTATCTGCTTAACAAATCAACTGATCCAAAGGAAAAACTGTATCTGTTGACCTATTATGCGGACCAATTCCGTACAACGGTATTCCGCCAAACCATGTTTGCTGAATTCGAGAAAATCATTCATGAACGTGCGGAACAAGGTGACGCATTGACACCACAATTGTTATCCGAGATCTATTATGATCTGAACGTGAAATATCACGGTAAGGATATGGTTGTTGACAAAGATATTGAGATGGAATGGGCTCGTATTCCCCACTTCTATAACAGTTTCTACGTATACAAATATGCTACAGGCTTCTCTGCCGCGACCAGCTTCTCCAAGCAAATTCTGGAAGAAGGTCAACCTGCTGTTGACCGTTATCTTGGTTTCCTGAAGAGCGGTGGCAGTGATTACTCCATTAACATTCTGAAGAAAGCAGGTGTAGATATGTCTACACCTCAGCCAATTCGTGAAGCGATGAGTGTATTCAAGGAATTGATTGAACAGATGGAGCAACTAACCAAATAAGGTTTTCTTTCCAAGTGACCTGCATCCCTTGCCCGTATGGGCAGGGGATTTTATAATCAATGCAAGATGCAATATACCCGAATATGGGTAATGCATACTAGTTCTCAATTGTTCAACAAGGAGGCAACACCATGAAAATGCAATGGGCGCTCATAGCAGGTCTTGTTTTTGCACTGCTCACGGGAATCTTTGCCGTTATTAATGTAGATTCCGTACAAGTGAACCTGTTATTCAACACTGTTCAAATCCCGTTAATTTTGCTGATTCTCGGTTGCACCCTGATCGGTGGAATTATTGTAGGTTCATATGGCATTTATCGCCAATACCGACTGCAACGCGAGAACAAACAATTGAAATTGCGTGTAACTGAATTGGAAAATTCGACAGCAAGCAACGCTTCGTTCGATTCTTATAAAACGATGGATTCGCTTGATTCAACTGTACCGGACAACCTAACGGAGAACGATTCGATCCAGAGTCAGCGCAAAGGAAACCCTACGGGGACATTGTAACCAACAGAATCAGCCTGCTGGCGAGTCAGGAATGGTAGCATCCCATTCACTCCCCCAGACAGGCTGTATTTTGTTTCACATCATACCCACGTTCCAAGGAGGAATTTATACCATGAGTTATACAATTGATGAATCTTACGTTCTGTCTTTTCTGAAAAAATTATTGGACACTCCAAGTCCAAGTGGTTACACCCATCATATTATCGAGATGATTCGCAAGGAAGCTGAATCACTGGGCATCGCTTGTGAGCTGAATAACAAAGGTGGTGCGGTGCTTACATTGCCTGGGCAAGACTCGTCCAAAACGATTGCTTTGAGTGCCCATGTGGATACGCTGGGGGCCATGGTACGCTCCATTACATCTTACGGTACTTTGAAACTGACCTCTGTCGGCGGATTTGCCATGCAAAGTATCGAGAACGAGTACTGCAGTATCCATACTCGGGACGGAAAAACTTACACAGGAACCATTCTCTCCCTTCATCCGTCTGTACACGTTTACCCTGATGCACGTACCTTTGAACGAACAGAGAGCCATATGGAAGTTCGAATCGATGAAGTTGTCTCCTCCAAGGAAGACGTCTTGAAACTCGGAATCTCTGTCGGAGACTTTATCTCCTTCGATGCTCGTGCCATCATTACCCCAAGCGGTTATATCAAATCTCGCCATCTGGATGACAAAGCCAGCGTCAGCTGCCCTGTTCGGCATCCTTGAGTCTGTACATCGCGAAGGCTGGAAACCATTACATAATGTTTCGCTGCTCATCTCCAACTACGAAGAAGTCGGACATGGCGCATCCTATATCCCTGCGGAAATCAGTGAAATGATTGCAGTAGACATGGGAGCCATGGGTGATGACCTGAGCTGTAAAGAAACCGATGTATCCATATGTGCCAAAGATTCCTCCGGCCCGTATGACTACGATATGACCAATCGTCTCATTGAGCTGGCCAAACAAGGTGGACTGGATTATGTTGTGGATATCTATCCCCAATATGGCTCAGATGGCAGTGCAGCATTACGCGGAGGAAACAATATCCGAGCTGCACTGATTGGTCCGGGCGTTCATGCCTCACATTCCATGGAGCGTACACATAAGGATGCTGTCCTGAATACAGCACGATTGCTCACTGCCTACATTACGACCAAGTAAAACACGTTTACGAATCATCACGGAGAACCATATACTTACCATAATAAAAGGACACCTCCACGCACAGCCTTTTGGCGCGCTTTGGAGGTGTCTTTTGCTCTCATGTCTATTAAGCTTTCCTCTCATTTAATCTGCCTGTTCCACATATTCATGATACTTGCGATCCAAGTTCTCAAACGCTGCCTGATGGTCACGCATTTCATACCTCAACACTTGCATGGTTTTACGAACTGCGCTTAGTCCATCTTTCACCTGACGTTCGGCTTTGCGGATTTTGTCCTGAACCATCCAGTCCACGAAGAGGCTATCGAAGAAATAGTCTGCGAACGAAAGCAGGCCTCCCAGATGCAAATCCGCATGAACTGCCATCTCTACATCCTCCAATTCCTTCTGAAAACGTCGCAGACGCTTACCTGCATCCATAATGGCGACCTGAGCATCATCCATTCGTCCCCGCTTGATATGTGTGGAGATTACTCCGCCACCCATCATGTCATATACACCCCAATTGCCTGCCGAAGCCAATGCCTTCTCCGCACGTTCAAGGGCATAGATCAGATACTCACCTTCCCGGAAAGCTTCATCCAATTCCTTAAGTTCACTCGCCAGATGCTCCCTATGCTCAGCCATGTCCTGCAATTCAGCATCCTGGTCCAGCAGACGACCCTCCTTCTTCCCCAATAACGCGTTATAGTCGCTCTGCCAGTACTGATACTGCCGCTGGCCCTCCAACTCCTGCTCCACATGAATTCGCTGCTCCTGTACGTCTTGTAACATGCGACAAGCGGTGTCGTATGCAGCCTTGCTTTCCATCAGTTCCAGCTCTTCCTTTTCCAGCCGCTCCGTCTTCTTGCCAATCAATTGATAGAAAAATGCTGATAATGTCATCCTGTTCAGTCGATCCACATCGTTCTGCTCTTTCTGGAGATGCTCCTGACGACGCTTTACCTTTGCTTCCCATTCAGCTTCTTCCGTTTGAAGCTTCTCCAGTCGTTTGACCCATTTCTCGTAAATTCTCCCCTTTCCTTGAGCACTGCCAACTGTTCATTCATTTCTTTATACATAAGTGCGGTGTTCTCTCCCTTCTATGGAATTCTTTACTTATACAACGTAATGAATATGAAGAACGTTTCATATTTAATCGCACATTCGCAGACAAAAAATCGCCCTCTCCACCTATGCGACATCAAGTCACTATAGAAGAAAGGGCGATGATTAATTATAAATTAAGACTTGCTCTGTTCAATCTGCTCTGCAAGTTCATTCAGAATGGTCCAGCGTTCCATCAATTCGTCCAGATGACGCTCCGCCTCAACCTGCTCCGCCATCAACTCCTGCAGACGGGCAGAATCACTAAATGACTCTTCCATCTCTCTGTTAATCCGAACAAGATTGGCTTCGGCCTTCTCAATATTTTCATCAATCTGGTCGTATTCCCGTTGTTCCTTGAAGCTGAATTTCAACTTCGGTTTAGCCGCTGACACAGCGGGAGTTGTTTTGTCCGATGACTGCTTCACCTTCGCTGCTCCTGGGTCACTCTCTTGCGTAGCTCCAGGTGCATTTTTCAGCATCCATTCCGCATACTCACTGTAGTCGCCGACATGTACACGTACAGCACCGTTGCCCTCAAAAGACAGCACTTTATCCACCGTACGATCAAGGAAATAGCGATCATGGGATACCACAAAGACAACACCCGGAAAATCGTCCAGATAGTCTTCCAGTACAGCGAGTGTCTGGATGTCCAGATCATTCGTCGGCTCATCCAGCAGCAATACATTCGGCGCAGCCATCAGAACACGCAGCAGATACAGGCGGCGCTTCTCTCCACCAGACAGACGCGAGATAGGGGTCCACTGGGATGCCGGGGTAAACAGGAACCGCTCCAGCATCTGGGATGCTGTAATCGAGAGAGCCATCGGCCGTTTTCACATTCTCGGCCACTTCCTTGATGTATTCAATGACACGCAGGGATTCATCCATCTCCTGATGTTCCTGGGTGAAATAGCCCAGATTGACCGTCGGACCGACGTCAACCACGCCTGCATCGGGTTGCAACTTGCCAGATATCATCTGTAGCAACGTGGACTTACCACTGCCATTCGGTCCAACAATACCTACCCGATCCCCTGGTACGGCAATATAACTCAGATCCTCGATCAGTTTGCGACCACCGACGGATTTGGAAAGGTGCTCAATCTCCAGAATCTTTTTGCCCAGACGAGTGGAACCAACTGATACTTCCAATGAACCCGAACGCTGGATTCCTTGTTGGTCTTTGAGTTGTTCAAAGCGATCAATTCTCGCTTTTTGTTTCGTCGTCCGTGCCTTGGCACCACGACGAATCCACGCGAGCTCCGTCCGAAGCAGATTCTTGCGTTTCTGTTCGGAAGAGGCTTCCCGTTCTTCACGCTCTGCCTTCAGTTCGAGAAAGCTTGTATAGTTGGCTTCATAGCGGAACAAACGACCATGATCCAATTCGAGCATGACATTCGCCACACGATCCAGGAAATACCGATCATGCGTAATCATAAGCAGTGCGCCGCGGCGCTTCTGCAAGTACTGCTCAAGCCACACGACCGAATCATTATCAATATGGTTCGTCGGCTCATCCAGAATGAGCAGTTCGCATGGGTGAATCAGAGCAGCAGCGAGTGCTACCCTTTTGCGTTGTCCACCAGACAATGTACCCATCAGTGCATCGAATTGACGAATACCCAGTTTGGACAAAATACTCTTCGCTTCACTCTCCATCTGCCAGAGCTGAAGCTGCTCCATCTGCTGATTCAGACGTAACAATCGCTCTTGCAAGGCTGGATCGGACGAATTCAGTTCCAATAATTCCATCGTTTCCGTATAGTCACGCACGGTTTTCATTTCCATGCTGTCACCTTCGAATACTTGTTGCAATACCGTATTATCCGGATTGAAGTCCGGATTCTGCGCCAGGAACTGAATGCGTACATCATTACCAATCGAGATCTGGCCCGCATCAGCAGGTTCCATTCCGGAAATCACACGCAAAAACGTGGATTTACCGGTGCCATTTACCCCAACAACGCCAATTTTGTCCTGATCAGCCATTCCGAATGAAGCGTCCTTGAACAATATTTTCTCGCCGTAACTTTTCGTAATTTGCTCTACCGTCATTATGTTCATTGCGTGTACCCACTTCTCTGTAAAATTGTATTCAATATTCCCCGCATCCACATACAAGCACTTACGTTTTCAAAAAGGACCGGCACCCGTCCAGAAACAACGCTGCCGAGAAGGCAATTCGCTTGTTCAGATCTTCTTCGTTGAACTCAGGATTAAGCATAATATCCATCTTCAGACGATCCAGAATCCCAATATACGATTTGGCCAACAAGACCGGCTCAGGTACACTTGCACTCTCCAGCACTTCACACACCATGCTCATATATTGATTCATGAACTCTTTCATGAATTGCATCAGATCCGGATCATTATTGGGTGCCATAAAAAAGAGCTTGGTATGATTGCGGCGCTCATAATAATACGTTAGGTGTGTCTTCGCTATTGCCCCAAGTTTATCACCTGTGTTCTCGTGCGAGTTCAACGCATGTTCAAGACGACTGATAAAGCCGTTACAGTCTCGCTTGGATACCGCGATAAATAATTGTTCCTTGCTTTTGAAATATAAATAAATGGTGCCTTTTGCGATGCCAGCCTCGTCTGCAATATCCGACATTTTGGTCTCATAAAAACCTTTCGAGCCAAAAATACCATAGGCTGCATCCAAAATGGCCTCCGATTTGTCTCCATGTACCGTGCTCAAATGTACTCCCCCTTACAACGCCAAAATGTTACCTAAACCTATCGCCACACATCCTCCGATAACCGAACTAAGCACGTTAACCAGGTCGTTGCTCATCCAAGACCAGCCACGAGCACGAACCGTTGGATGTCCGCAATGTTCATGTACCTCAACTTCTCGGCCACAAACGGTACAACGATACATTTTCTGCACCGTTGCGCCCAGATAGGAATCGGCAAAAGCCCCTGCCAAACCACCTATCAGGCCGACAAAAGTCCAACTAAACAGACCAAGCCCTTCGATCCCGCCGATCCATGAAAAGAAAAATGCTCCCGCACCAATCAGAGCCCCGCCTGCGGCTGCAGCCACGGTGCCGAGTAGTGAGACACCTCCTGAAGCACCTGGTGTAAGTACCCTCCAGGTGAGAACAGAGCGCGGCGGCTTGCGACTGAGACTCCCAAACTCGGTTGCCCATGTATCCGATGTAACGGTAGCCATGACACCGATGAAAGCATATACCCATGCCGGATGTGGAAATATCCAGTATCCCAGACACAGGAACATGCCCATCCCACCATTAGCCATCACTTGCCCGGCATCCCGATTTCCTGACTTGGCATAGGATTTCTCCAGCTCCTGCTTCCGATCTTTGCGATACCTGGAGAGCAATGTTGAAGTGATGAAGAACAACAATAACGTGCCAAACCAGAACAGGTTACCCGCTCCGTAATATATCGTTCCCATCATGATGGCTGCCAGGCAGCCAGACAGGGTTAGCGACTTTTTCGCATAGGCAGCACCTGCCACCATACAAGCGCATACGGCGCCAATAATCCAATCCATAATGTCTCCTGCATGCAGCATATGTACAGACCGCATGACGTTAATTGTATTTTTGAAATTCAATTATACCACGGTTTGATGCCAATGCCGAAACTCCTGAGGCCAGCACGCAAAAAACCTGTTCTGGCCTCATTTAGAAGTGCCAAAACAGGTTATTGATCAGCGTTACAACAAGATAACTACTCTCTTCAAGTAATGTCTGTAATTCGGTGTTCCTATATTTTCATTCAGACCCGCTTCGCACCGCCAACGACCCCATATCGGTAAAGTACCCTGCGACCAAACCAGTTGAACAATCGATCCGTCAGGAATCCCATGAACCCCAGGGAAATCAACCCGACAAAGATCCAGTCCGTCCGGAAAAAGAGCCTTGAATTCCAGATCAGGTAACCCACTCCCTCATTTGCGGCAATCATCTCTGCACCAATGATGGCCATATAAGAGGTTCCCATTGCCAGGCGCACACCTGTGAAAATATACGGAGTTGTCGCCGGAACAATCACATGCAGCAGAATCTGCCGTTCATTGGCTCCCATACTGCGTGCCGACCGGATTTTGTCTTCCTCAACGGAGAGCACACCTGTTAAGGTATTTAGCACAACAATGAAGAACGTTGCGTACATAATGAGCGCAATCTTGGATTGCTCTCCAATACCGAACCACACCAGGAATAAGGTAATAAAGGCGATCGGCGGGATAAACCGTATAAAGTTAAGGAATGGCTCGGCGAACAGCCGAATGATATGCACCTTGCCAATAATCAACCCTACCGGAATAGCAATGATGCTTCCGAGTACCCAGCCTGCCAGTACACGTGTGAAGCTGATTCCGATATACTGCATCAGCGTACCGTCCGCAATCAGTTCATGTGCTCCCAGGATCGTATCCCAGGGGCCAGGGATTACGTCAGGCCCATAGATGAGGGCACCCAGCTGCCAGATCAGGATGACCGTTACCCACAGGAGCGGGATGGACACCGATTTTTTTTCCAACCATTTCATCTCACATATCACCTCAGTTATTCTTCAAAGTGGCCTTGAATTCGATCATACAGGGTGTTGAATTCAGATGAGGCGATGTTCCTCGGGTAAGGTAAGGTGTTGTGGTAAATATCCGTAATATTTGAAGACGGACCTACAGACATAATGCCTATGCGCTCACCAAGCAATAAGGCCTCCTGAATATCGTGAGTGACAAAGATAACGGTCTTATGGGTTTCTTTCCAAATATTCACCAGTTCCTTCTGCATGGTTCGCCTCGTCATCGCGTCCAGTGCACCGAATGGCTCATCCATCAGCAAGATCGCCGAGTCATTCGCAAGTACCCGAGCCAATTGAACCGCTGCTTCATGCCACCCGAGAGCTCTTTCGGAAACTTTCCTTCATGAGCACCCAGTCCAACAAGCTGAATGTAACGATCAGAGATTTCACCCCGTTGTGTCTTGGGCACCTTGGACATTCGAAGCCCGAATTCAACATTTTCCCTCACGGTTAACCATGGAAAGAGAGAAGAATCCGCCTGCTGAAATACCATCGCCCGATCTCTGCCCGGTCTGTCAATCTCCTTGTTATCCACCTTGAGCTGTCCGCCCGACTTGGAGATGAAACCCGCGATCATGTTCAGCAGCGTTGACTTCCCGCATCCGCTGGGACCAAGCAGGACAAAGAATTCTCCTCCCTTGATAACGAGATCGACATCCTTGATGATATAATGCACGTCCCCATTGGTCGAGGCATGATACGTTTTCCGAAGCTGTTCGATATGAATGGTATGCTGAATTGCAGGTAAGGACATCACGGGCACCTCCCATTGGAATATGAATTATTTACTGTATGTCACTTTTTCCGGCAGAGCCTGCTGTAGAAAGGTCAGATTGAGTTTGTTGTCGAGATCAAAATCCTGTTCAATGATTCCGTTCTCCACCATATATTGCTTCTGACCTGCTAGACTGTCATAAGCGGCCTGCGTAAATCCAACTTCCCATGGATTGATCGGAAGGTCTTTTAACGTGGCCTCTTTAGGTTGTTTCGTCTCCTGATACATCAGATCCGCGACTTCTTCAGGATGCGCCTGGGCATACGAGGATGCCTCATCAAGCGCCGCAAGAAAATCACTTACCGTTTCGGGGTTCGCCTGAATAAATTCATTATTCGATATCAATCCCATACCGAGGCGTACAGGGGTCTGGGACATATCCGTCAGCTGATGTACCCCTTCAAGTGCGTCGAATTTATCCGTTAACGCAGAACCTATGACCCAAGTGGCATCAAGGTCTCCCTGTTTCAGTGCAATGTAGGACTCATCAAAAGCCCCTTGACCAATTTGCGTCACATCATTCAGCGTTAATCCCTGATCTTTCAAATATTCGTCCCATAGATACGGAATAAATGTACCTCGAATGAAGCTCACTTTCTTACCTTTCAAATCCGCTCCATTCTGAATATCATCCCTTGCATATAGCTTCCAGGCCGTTGCCGCTTCATCCGTAGCCTGACCAGCGGAAGCAATGACTGAATATTCTCCTTTAGCCAATGCATTTAATACGGGGAAATCTGCGCCATACGCAATATCCACCTGTTTGATAAATAATGCATTTACACCTTCAGCCGGTGAGCCAAACGTAATACTCTCGGCATCAATGCCCCGTTTTTCAAAAAAACCTTTGGCAATGGCTACCCGGAACGTGGGGTTGGTACTTGTATCTGCAATTCGGATTTTGACATTATCGGCATTTTTACCGGCAGCATCTTTGGGCCCAGATCCTGCCGCGTTTGAACTGCACCCGGATAATAGGAGTGCCGTAGCCAGGAATGCTATCAATACGCCAGTAATTATGGATGGTTTTCTCACAATATACACCCCATTCAATCTAGTCATGATTCTTGACGCCTAACCGCCCGATTTGCCTTCATCCGACGTTGCCACACAGGCTGCTCCCTCCACAAATGGAAGAGTTGTCTCCACACTCACGATGGATGCGGAACCTTTGGGTGCTGCTCCTGGCACCCTGTATGTCGAGACATCAATGGCTTCGATGGCAACCTCCTGTGGCTTCTCCAACTGCGGAACCCACTGATAAGGAACTCGATACGAGCGATAGACCATATTGGTATTCCGCCCATCCGTGTAAGGGGAGACATATTCCCACACCAACTCATGCTCCGCTGTCACTTCAAATAATCTGCCATTGGAACCTTCGGTTATCAGCGTATTGCCGTTAGGTAAACGTTGGGCTGAACTGATGTATGGACTATAAAATTTGTAGGAATCCGTTGGGACGGAAAATCCGGCTTCTGCCGATGTATACTGCCAGATAATCTCCAGGGTGACCGGGTTAATCTCCAGCACACGCGAGTGATCCCGAACCGCATGTTTTAATCCGAACGGGGAAGCCGGATTCGGAAGGCCGTAACCCGCCCAGCCGCCATTGTCGAATACGAGCAGGTTCCCTTCTCCGGGCAGGCCCTGAGGGATGATATGTGCATGATGCTGCCCGATAATTGTTCCAATGTGTTTCGTTTCAGGTGAAGTATAGTCCGGCCCCAGTCTCCATACGATTTTTCCACTCTGTCTGTCTGTAATCGCGATTATATTGGCCTCTCTGGCATCCCAGATAATATTGTCGGGGTGGAATCGTTCGTCTCCTTCTTCATAGAAGCGGTTGGGGCCGACATAAGAAGCAGAATTAATATCCAGCCAGTCACCGACACCACCACCCAGATGCCCGAAAGAACGTGTATTCGGATCACGAAACAGCACATTTCGCGCAGCTTCATCAAAACCTAATTCTTCAAAGTGCTCGTTAGGCAGCCACTCCCATAGCACCTTCCCTTCCCAATCCACTTCAATAATGGCATCATCAAGCAATGGTTTATCCGAAATGTGCGGGTTACTCACATTTTTGTGAGCCAGGATAGTGTTTTCCCACTCTTCGCCTTCGGCGCAAGCCCAGGTGCATAGTAACCGACCGGATTCCCCTCACGCTGATAATCATGATGCTGGCGGGCATACCATAGCGGCTCATAACCCGGATCTTCGATGTGCTCGTAGCTGTTGTATTTCCATACAATGTTGCCGTCCCAATCTACCTGAACCAGATCAACATTATCCTGGATACCGAACTTCGGATCTCTACGACCCGTGCTGCCCAGCACGTAACCGCCAGGCAATATTTTGGCCGGAAATCCTAACAACCCTTTCCACAGGTGAACCTCCTTGCCATTCATGTCAATCAGCACTACGCCTTCCTCACCTGCCTGATAGACGGTATAACCGCCCCAAGCCTTATCCGGATTATATAGCGTCGCTCCAGTTGGATATATTGTTGAGTGCCCCATTGCTCATCTCTCCCTTAGAATGTATGTGGTATATCGAATGTCGTTAACTTGACCCAACCTCAATAACTGAGATAGTTACTCTTCCCGGTATTGTCCCGCTGCTTCTGCTCAAGATCACCTGCGGAGGACCGATCGTGTTCCTTCAATCCGTTGTTCTCCGCCAATTCCAGCACCGTGTCCGAGAACCCCTCCAGATTCGCTATCACCCGCTCGTAGAATTGACTCTGCTGCTCCAGTTCCTCCGTCGTAAATCCCTCAAACAGAAGCGTGATACATCGGGCACCGATGTTGCTGTTTCTCGCATACATCTCCCGCCCGCTGGATGTGATGTCCAGTAAAACCGTCCGGCGGTCGTCTTCCTTTCGTCTGCGGATGGTGAGTCCTTTTTTCTCCAACTTATCAGTCAGAGCTGTAATGGCACCCGATGTAAAATCCAACTGTTCTGCCAAATCGCCAAGCCGCTGTTCCCCTCACGAATGATCTTGTGCAGGATAAGCATGCCTGGCAGGCTGATGCCTTCGACAGAGATGCGATCCCGCTCTTTGACAAATCGTCTGACCATTTTGCGGAACAACCAGTCTGTCCGCTCCAACGCTTCCCAGTCTCTATCACTCATTTTCATAACCTCCTTGATCGTCTGAAACCTCAACAGCACACGAAAAAAGGCCCCCGTGGACATTCCATAGTGGAGTAGTCCCGGGAGCCTTTGGCGGTCCAATCAGCTCGATTTATATTTCCATTTCAAATTAGTTCACTGTTCATTTAATGAGTATTAAAATAATTGAGATCATCATATAACCAACTAACCCAACCTGTCAAGTGTGAATTGTGTTTAACATTATTTATTCTGTTTTAAGTTTCACTTCAGGTTCTCCGTTTACACTATTCTCAGATTGATACATCAACAAATACATCTACGACAAGCTACGAATCAGTTCGTTCGTACTCTACTACAGAAATGAGGAATATGCATATGAACATGAAACGAGTCATTATTATAGGCACCATGTTTGTCACCATGTCCTTCGCCGGAACAGCATGGGGCCAATCTGCCATCTCCCCCATACCCACGGCCAAATGGTCCATCGTTGACCTGGATCCTGGTGAGGGAAGCAGTGACGAACTGCTCAGCGCTCTTAATCAGTCTTCAGAAGAGGATCTGTATCAGAAGCTCTACAACGGTAAGTCGCTGAGAACGATTACAGAAGAAAACAAGGGAAATTTGAATGAAGTGATTGCGATACAGGTAAGACAGCTCAGAGAGCAGTTGGATGAGCGACTCGCAAGTGGAAGTATCAGCTCGGAGCAACATGCTGCACAACAAGCTGAACTGGAAGAGTTGGTCACGCAGAGCGTAAATACATCTTACTGCCTGACCTAATGAGCGACCGATTCATACGATAAACATATGAGGTTGCCATGAAATTACAAGGCAAAAAGGAGCGTATGCACGCCCCTTTCTTGTATCCTATACATCTATATACTTCTCAAGCAGGTATGATGTGTACTGTGTAATCCTTATTCCGCTGCCCAATTGTGCATGTACCCAAGGATTCGCCGGCCCATGCCAGTTCAAGCACATCTCCTGCTTGTATTGGTCCAACACCTTCGGGTGTTCCTGTAAAAATGACATCTCCCGGCCCCAAGCCGTAATGGTGACCTACATAATTTACAATATCCTGTAAACTGAAAATCATGTTACGAATGTTACCACGCTGGACTTCCTCACCGTTTTTAGTCAACGTAAAGTCTTTCTCCAACAGTGCTGCCGCTCCCGGGAACGCCTGAAAAGCGGTAACCGGAGCCGAATTTTTGAACCCTTTGGCTGCTGTCCACGGATGACCCTTTTTCTTGATCACGGACTGTACGTCACGTAACGTAAAATCAATACCAAACGCATACGCATCCACCAACTCATCTACCGCCATACCTGGCTCATAACTGCGGCCAATTTGCACGACCAATTCAGCTTCATAGTGAATCTCCCCCTTCGTAGCAGGCAATTCCAGCGTTTCACCATTTAAGGGCACGACCGCATGAGAAGGTTTCATAAAGATCATTGGCTCATCAGGAACCGCATTACCCAATTCTTCGGCATGAAGTTTATAATTGCGTCCTACACAGTATACATTGCGAATGTTCGTCAACATGGGGATATTACCACCTTTATCGGGTTCATTAGTGTATTTGGAGTAAATTAAGGTCTAAAGAATCGGCTACTCGTCTCCTGGAACGCCAGCTCCCATACGTCAGGACGATTCGTACATAACATGAGTTCGGGATCAACTGCCGCGAGTTTCTTCATAATGGTCTTGTCATCCACTGTCCAAGCCATCACCCGAATACCCGCACTCCGCATCTCGTTCATTAAGGATTTGTCCACATTGGTGTATCCAATGGAGAGGAAAGTACAATTCATCTGCCGCAGGGCATTTAACAGATCCCCTGGTCGTGCATCGATAATCAGCCCTGTCTGGAACTCCGGTGCAAGTTTCTTCACTTCGATCAGAGCGGCTGGTTCAAATGAGGTGATCACCACATCATTTTGCATATGTCTTTTTCTCACTTCATGTATGACCGCCGCAGGCAGACCCGGATACATATCCCCCTGCGTTTTCAATTCGATGTTCAAACGCACTCTGCCGCACGAACGGTCTAATAATTCACTAAGCGCCGGAATCCGCTCACCTTTGTAAGACTTGTTCTTCCATGCTCCGGCATCCAGACGCTGCAGATCAGCCCAATCGGTTTCCCGAACCAGCCCCTTGCCGTTCGTCGTACGATCCACTGTAAAATCATGAATGATCACTGGCACACCATCACGCGATAACTGCACATCCAGCTCCATCCACTGAACTTCAGGCCGTTCCATGGCCATCAGGAATGCAGCCATCGTATTCTCTGGTGCAATAGAAGAAAATCCACGGTGCGCTACACATAGGTTGTTCATTTGATTCCCTCCACTGAAAGGTTTTTAATTAGGCGAAGCAACTCCATTCCCATCATAACGAATGCCTGGGGAAAGCTTTGCCATCTGTTCAAGCAACAGTTTGTTTGCTTCATCAATCATCGGGATGGCCTGACCAAGCGCCGCTTCATAAGGGATAACTTTCATGCTGCAAGCTGCATCCTGACTACAGCGAGCCTGAAATACCGCCGTTTTCCATGTTTCTTCAGTTGTTGATCTGGAGAAAATGAAATTTCCCGTACTATATGCAATCCACTTCCCCTTATAGTACTCCAACCCTTGCAACACATGAGGATGACCACCTATGACCAGATCCGCGCCAGCATCGACAAATTCATGAGCCAATCGGGTCTGGTCACTGTTCGGAGTACTTACACGTTCCTCTCCCCAGTGTGCAACCACGATCACCAGATCAGCCTTCTTACGGGCCTCCTCGATCGCTTTGACTGCTCCTGTAGAGTCATAGGCTTCAGCCACGCCAGCCCGATTGCCATCCGCCTTCCAACTCGTTTCCGGTACAACACGGGAGAACCCAAGCAATGCAATCTTCATGCCTTTGCGTTCCAGATACGCTGGTGCATACGCTTCATCCCTGTTCATGCCAGCCCCGGTGTGAGCTATACCATATTCCTTGAGATAGGTTAACGTATCTACCAAACCCTCTACACCCTGATCCAGAATATGATTGTTAGCCAAATTGACAGCATCAAAACCCGCAGAGGCCATTGCCGCCAATGCTTTGGGCGAAGATTTGTATACATATGTTTTGTCAGCTGCCCCGTACCTCCCAAGGTTATCGGTGTCTCCAAGTTGCCGATGGTAAGATCATCATCCTTGAATAATCTGCCGAGCTTGGCAAAGGGATAATCATAACCGTTCTTATCCAGCAGTTCAGCAACTTTGCCCGAAAATTGAATATCGCCCACAAAGTTAATGGTGACATCCTTCGCTGAATTGGAAGGTTTCGACGTCTCGGATTCCTGATTCACACCTGCATTTCCCTTAGTGCCCGACGGTGTCGAATCTGTAGCAGGTTTTTCGTTCCAGATTCGGCTTTCCCACTATCGGTATTGCCTGAAGTATCAGGTTTTGCTAATCCGGATGTCTTATCTGCGTCCGTTGTTGTTTCTTCATCCCTCACTTGAGGTTCTTCTTCCGGAGTCTCACCGGACTCCGTGTCTGGAGAACTTACTTGATCCCCGCCTTTGGCATCGTCTCCAATGGAAGGCTGATCCTGATCAACAATTTGCTGCTTCACCGGCTGGTCTGCCTGTTGCTGACGTGTGTTAATCACATAAAAAATGCCCACCAGACCAATGGTCATGATCAATAAAATATTAATTGTCCAGATAATTCTATCACGGGTGCGCTTTCTTTTTTTTCTCTCTACACTTCGATCTGATCTTGGGGATACATAAGCAACTCCTCTTCTTCACAGCCATATATACCATTATATCAGGCATATTCTGGATTTCCATCTTTCCTTGGAACTGTATTGATTGAAAAGGAATCAACTTGGATCGCTTCCAGATCTTCATGTGAAAAAAGCCATCTCTTCCGTAGATCATTCTACGTTCGAGACAGCTCTCTTGCTGTACTTAATCTGCTGCAAGCTCTTGTGTTGCGAGGATGGACATGTCCTTCGCTTGTCTGATGCAATCCGGCAAGCCTACGCCCTCATAACCTGCACCTGCAATGTACACACCCGGTAACTTGCTCCCGAGCTCCTCACGAAGAGCGGCAATATGTTGGAGGTGTCCCACCGGATACTGTGGCATGGATTTGCGAAGCCTTGTAATCTCGGAGAAGATCGGCACGGCTTCGATCCCCATCGTCTCTCTCAGATCCTTGAGAACCAGATCCGTCAGCGCGTCATCCGGAAGCTCGACGTTCTGTTCGTCACCGGAGCGACCCACATAACAGCGGAGCAGTACTTTATCATCCGGGCTGGTATGCAGCCATTTCGTCGATGTCCAGGTGCAAGCCGTGATATTCCGGCCCTCTTTCCGTGGAACAAGGAAACCAGATCCATCAAATACATGCTCCACCTCTTTCTCAAAAGCGAGAACTACGTTCGCTACAGATACATAGTTAATCGCATCCAGTGCCGCTGTGTCCACGTGTGGCTTCAACAGATCTGACGCGACATAGGTCGGCACAGTAACCACAACATCGTCCGCTTCGAGCATTTCGCCATTCTCCAGCTCAACATGGTATCTGGTCTGTGCTCCATCAAGACGTTGCAGTGACTTCACCGCGGTATTCAAACGTTGATCCACATCCTGCAACTCATGAACGAGTGCATGAACAAGACTTTGCAGTCCCTGGCGAAAATTCAAAAAGGCACTTCGCTTCGTTCCAGTATGCGTCTCCGTCGGTTTGCGACCTGTCATCATGCCCCGGATCAAGCTGCCATAATCACGCTCTACTTCTCCGAACTGCGGGAAGGTAGCCTGAAGGCTCAAGCGCCGCATATCACCTGCATAGATTCCTGCCAGCAGGGGTTCTGTCAAGTTCTCGAGCACTTCTGTTCCAAGACGGCGTTCAATCATGTAACCGAGCGATTCATCCTCTGTTGTACGACGCGGCGGGATAACAAAATCCATTAACGCCCGCAGTTTGCCTGCCGGAGAGACCAGACCACTTCTCAGGAATGGTCTTAATTCCGTAGGAATACCGAGAACAAGTCCTGCTGGCATAGGATGAAGCTTACCTCGCTGCATGATGTACGTTTTCTTGGACTCCGGATTCTGACTGACCAGCTCATGGTCCATCTCCAATTCTTTAGCCAGATCAATCATGGCTGTTTTGCGAGCCAGGAAAGAATCCGGTCCTTTTTCAATCACAAATCCATCCCGGTGCAGTGTCTCAATCATGCCTCCCATGGACGAGCTTTTCTCGACCACAGTGATCACGGGTTCAACGCCCGCTTCCCGGTAATGCTTGCGGATATAAAATGCCGCGCTGAGGCCGGTGAGGCCACCGCCGACGACAACAACACGGCGTTTCTTCTCACCCATTACTCATCCGACCCTTGCTGCCATTGGCTTATAATAACGTCGCTTAACGTCTCCATGTATAGAGGATCGCTATTGAGAGAATCAATACGCATCAGACGCATATCGATCTCTTTGGCAATCGATTTGGCCTCAATATCGAGATCATAGAGCACTTCGAGATGATCCGAGACAAACCCGATCGGGGCAACAAGTACATCCTCTACCTGTTCACGCGAAAGTTCCTGTAACGTATCCAGAATATCCGGTCCGAGCCAAGGCTCAGCTGTTCGTCCGGCACTTTGCCACGTAAATTGCCAGTTGGTTATTCCTACACGTGAAGCAATCACTTCGGAAGTCTCCAGCAATTGTTGCGGATATGGATCACCCATCTCCACAATACGTGCCGGCAGGCTGTGAGCACTGAACAAGACTTTTACATCCCCGCGTTTTGCTCCAGCTTCCTCGAACGCATCCAACTTGGCACTGACCCGCGTGGACAAGGCCTGAATCAACTTCGGATGCAGATGATAACTCTCAATAAAGGACATATGAATGCCCAGTTCTTCTGCTTTTTCACGCGCACGTTTGATATAACTGCCCACACTCATCGTGGAGAAATGAGGCGCCAGTACAATCCCAATTGCAGTTTGAATTCCATCCTTCGCCATCTGTTCCACGCCGTCTTCAATAAACGGATAGGCATGCTTCAGGCCTTGATAACAACGGAATTCCACATTAGCGCCGCGCTCATCGCGGTTTAACGTCTCCTGAAGAGCCTTGACCTGATTGTCCGTGTTCTCCCGCAGCGGGAAAACACCGCCCACAATGGCTTCATAACGATCCTTCAGTTCCTTCAATTGCTCCGGTTCAGGTGGGCGCCCTCTGCGGATATGTGTGTAATACGCTTCAACACTCTCCATATTTTCTGGTGTGCCATACGACATCACCAGTACACCTACAGTATTAGTCATTGGTTACCGTCACCCCACTCTTCATTGCTTCGGCAGAATATTCATGAATATAAGCCGTTAGTTCTCTGAGCTTATCAAGAGATGCTTCCGGGAATAGTCCGTGTCCCAGATTGAAAATATATCCCGGCTCCTTGATTCCTTCGTCAATAATCACTTTGGCTTGCTCCTTGATCAGTTCCATCGGGGCAGTCAGCACGTAGGGGTCCAGGTTACCCTGTACTGCAAATTTGCCGCCAAGACGTCGACGCCCTTCCGAGATGGATACTCTCCAGTCCAATCCAATCACATCCGCTTGCAGATTATGCAGCGCTGGCAGCAACTCGCCGGATGCCACACCAGGGAAATAAATCTTCGGTACATTCAAATCCGATAATTCGGTAAAGATACGGGTAATCGTAGGCAACACATATGTTCTGAAATCTTTGGGAGAAAGTGCTCCAACCCAGCTGTCAAACAACTGGAAGGCCTTACCGCCATTCGCAATATGCGCACGGACATATGTAATAACCATATCGCCAAGCTTTTGCATCAGCTTATGCCACACTTCCGGCTCACTGTACATCATTGTTTTGGTACGGATGTAACCTTTCGAAGGTCGGCCTTCGATCAGATAACTCGCAATCGTGAAAGGTGCGCCCGCAAACGTAATCAGAGGTACGTCAAGCTCCTTATCCAGAATTCGAATGGTCTCCAGAATATGTGACAGATCCCCTTCTACGTCGATGGGGCGCAGCCGATCCACATCTGCAGCTGAACGAATAGGATTATCAATTACCGGTCCAATATTTTTTACAATGTCAAAATCAATGCCCAATGAGGCAACCGGATTCATAATATCGGAATACAAAATAGCCGCATCTACACCGAGTTTGCGTACCGGCATGAGTGTAACTTCAGCCGCCAGCTCGGGTTGTTTGCAGATTTCTAGCAAGGAGTACTTTTCTTTGATTTTGCGATATTCAGGGTCGTAACGCCCAGCTTGACGCATGTACCATACCGGAACACGGTCTACCTGTTGCTTGAAACTTGCCCGAATCAGTCGATCATTATAGCTCATGTAAGAAGCCTCCAATAGTTTTTGGACTCATAATTACCATTATGCCCTTTTTAAACAACCGTAACAACCATATGCGGATGCGTTCTACGTGACAATACTATGACATTCCTTACACCCATCCCCTATATGCCAATTGTGTTATAATGAAAGAATGGTTTTTTTAGAGAATTTCAGAAATATCCTTGAAAGGAAGTGAAAGCACTTTGAAAACGTGGAAAGTCAACCTCATTGTGCTTTGGTTCGGACAATTTTTGGTCAATTCGGGCATGACCATGATTACCCCATTTTTGTCTCTTTATCTCGCAAGAGATCTTGGCGTTGTTGGCGAACATGAAATTGGCATTTGGGCGGGATTTATTTTTGCAGCCAATTTCCTTACCTCATTTTTGTTTCAACCGCTGTGGGGCAAGTTATCCGACAAGTATGGGCGAAAAGTGATGCTACTGCGCTCCGGATTCGGGATGGCCATTGTCATTGCCCTCATGGGTCTGGCGCAGAATCCCTGGCAGCTTCTCTTATTGCGTTTGCTCAATGGTACAATATCCGGTTTCAACCCTGCGGCTGTTGCACTGATATCCGGCACCACGCCGAAAGACCGCATGGGTTTCGCAATGGGAATCAGTCAATCCGGGCAGGTTGCCGGCACAATCCTGGGTCCGCTTATTGGTGGTTTGCTAGCCGATGCAGTAGGCTTCCGTCCCATTTTCTACATTACTGGCGGGCTGATCTTTGTCGCTTCCATGCTCGCCATGTTCCTGGTGAGAGAGAAATTCGACCGTCAAAAAGCAGCCAAACTGCCGGCTCAATCCGTATTGTCCGGTCTGAAGGAATTGAACAAGTCCCCCAATTGCCCGCACTGTTTGCTGTGACATTTCTGTTGCAGTTTGCGATGATTAGTCCCATGTCACTCTTGCCGCTGTATGTACAGAAATTGCATGCTTCGGATGTAAATGTGGCCTTCTGGGCAGGACTTGTCGGTGCAGTTACGGGATTATCCAATATGGCCATGTCTCCAATTCTCGGGAAGCTGAGTGACCGGATTGGTCCTCACAAGGTGCTGACGTTCTCCCTCATAGGAACAGGACTGATGCTTATCCCTCAGGCATTTGTTCAGACCGTGTGGCAGCTCATTCTGGTTCGATTCATGATGGGCGTGTTCATGGGTGGTCTGCTTCCAAGCGTGAATGCCCTGATCCGTTCCTATACAGCAGATAGCATGATCAGCCGTGCATTCAGTTTTAATACGAGCACCCTTGCGTTAGGCAACATGCTTGGAGCGATCATTGGAGGTTTTATGGCAGGTTTCATCGGGATCGAAGGTCTGTTTATCGTCTCTGGTGGACTGCTCCTGCTCAATATGGTCTGGGTCAGATTCAAATTGTACAACAAACCTGCTTCAGTTCGGGAATCCTGATTCCCGATCCATCCTTAGCGATTCCTCTATCATCACCGTTCCATTTGAAAAAGCCGCTTCCAGCGCCTAATTGGCCTGAGAGCGGCTTTTGTCATTCATGTGTTTTTCATTATTTATTAATTAGATCGAATTGTATCGGGTAATGCTTCACCCCAAACACAAATGCACTTTGTATCGGTTGCAGAGCCGTTCCCGGAACAAGCTGAATGTGCTCCATGTGCTGAAGCAATGTATGAAGAACGACCCTTGCCTCCAAACGAGCGAGCGGTGCACCCAGACAAAAATGAATGCCAAACCCAAATCCCATATGTCTGTTTGGCTTGCGATCAGAGATGAAATCTTCCGGTTGTTCGAATTGGGCACCATCCCGATTGGCTGCTCCAACCCAGGAAATCACCTGCTCACCAGCCTGAATCGTCTGACCATTCAATTCTACCGTTTCCTTCGCGACACGCCCTATCGCAACAATTGGCGGATAATATCGCAGCGTCTCTTCAATGGCAGAAGTAATCCGTTCAGGATGTTCGCGCAATTCCTGCTGCAGCTCCGGTTGTTCAGACAATATGCGAACCGCATTGGTAATCAGGTTGGTTGTTGTTTCATTACCGGCGGCAAGCAAGAGAATACAGAAACCTACCACTTCATCTGCAGTCAGTTTCTGATCATCAATCTCCGCAGCAAGCAGTAACGAGATCAGATCATCCTTCGGCTGCAACCGACGTTCTTCCATAATGCCAGTGAAATAGATATGCAACTCCTGCATATTTCTTTTTTCTCTTCCAGCAACTCCTGAAAGGCCTGCTCACTATCATCACGTGCGCCTTTCACCAACACATCAGACCAGTCTTTGAACTTTTGACGATCCGCCGCAGGAACTCCGATCAATTCGGCAATTACAATGACGGGCAATGGGGTTGCAAGGTCATCAATGAGTTCCATATGTCCCTCTGACAGGTGCGGAGCAATCAACTCATCTGTAATTTCCTGGATACGCGGAGCCAATGCTTCGATTGCCTTGGGTGTAAACGCCTGGTTCACCAGATCACGCAGCTGTTTGTGTTTGGGAGGGTCTGTTGTCAACATGCTCGTATTGGCACGATCACGTGCGGAAGAGAACAGTTTCGGATTTTTCAATACGTACTTCACATCTTCATAATCAAAAACATCCCAACATTCTCGATGCTCATCATATCGGACTGGAGTGTTATCACGAAGTTCTGCATACACCTTGAAGGGGGATAACCTCTCTTCCAAAGTCTCCAGTTCCCGAATCGGAATGTAATTCGCATACTTTCTCGGTGCCTGTTTCATCGTTTCTCCTCCAATCAATATTATATATTTATTTACATATGTTGATCACCTCTATTATAAACATAATGCTGAAACGAAACCAATCTTTAGACCGTAATTGAGCCCCATGACCTAATAAGTGCTATTAACCCTCCTCTCATTCTGTTACCTACTTCTGATATGAGTTCCAATTCGACAATCTTTGATTGACACCTTCGTTTTATCAGGACAAAAGACTCATTATGTAATATTAACTAACATTAAAAGAACTTATTTTTCTTCAAAACTACTGGAATCAGCTCTGTTTTATCTCTAAAAAAATGAATATTCTTTCATTTTCACTTATAAACAATCATTTTACTCTCCATTTCTATGAATGTAACCGATTACTCTATTATATCCTTTTGTTGTCATATTATTTAACATAAAATACAATCAGTTTGAAATGAAATACATATTCTTCTTAACAAACTTAACATCACACTTACTTGAAGGAGAGTGCTATTCATGAGTAAAACATCCAATCTTCGTCCTTGGGCCGTATGGAGTACCGCAGCTTTAACAGCTTTAACGATTTCGTTGTCCCCCATCGGTACCTATGCTGCACACGCAGCTACAGAGGTAAAAGGCACAACAGGCGCTGTTCAGACAGCAACCACCACTCCAGCTCGCAATACATCCATTCCTGCAATCCCCGACGCTTCCAAACAATCCGCACTTCCTAACGTATTGGTAATCGGGACTGGCGGAACGATTGCCGGACAATCCGAGGATGCCACCAGCTTCCAAAATTATAAGGCAGGTACGCTTCCTATCGGAGAGATGGTAGACGCCTTACCGGATAAACAGAAGATTGCTGATGTTAGCACACTCCAATTCGGAAACTCAGGTTCAGGTTCCTATAGCATGGCCGACCTCTATGACTTGTCGCAGACGGTAGACAAAGCTCTTGCATTGTATGACAGTGTTGTCGTCACCACGGGTACAGATACCATGGAGGAAATCGCGTATTTCCTTGATATGACGGTTCAAAGTGACAAACCAGTCGTGATCACAGGCTCCATGCGTCCATGGACTGTCATCGGTTCGGATGCTCAAGCTAATCTGTACAACGCAATCAAGCTGGCCGGCAGTGGTCGTACCGCCTCATTCGGGACAGTACTCATGTTGAATGACACAATCCAGCTTGCTCGTGGTGTAACCAAGACGAATGATTATCGGACAGATACATTTGAAACCCCAATGCTCGGCGCTGTAGGATACATTGATGAAGAAAACATTCGAATCTATCGCGCTCCTGCACGTGCGTTGAAACCTGAAGGCACAGCGAAACCCGTATTCGATCTAAGTAAGATCACAAAGGCAGACCTGGCCAAAGTTGAAATTGCAATCTCTTATCAAGAAGCTGGCGGCGGAGCCATAGAAGGATTCGTGAGCAGCGGCGCCAAAGGCATCGTGACTTCCGGTACTGGAGCTGGCGGCATCTCCAGAGCGATGGGACAAGCCCGTACCAAAGCCATTGAAGAAGGCGTTATCTTCGTGACTACCACGCGTACCGGTTCAGGAAGTGTCTACGGCGGAGGCAAAGGGATCATTGCAGGCGACAACCTGAGTCCACAACAAGCTCGTATATTATTGATGCTGGGCCTGTCCTTCAGTGATGATTTTGACACCATCAAAAAATGGTTTGAAACGTACGGAACACCTGAAGTATAAATAGAACTACTCCAACGAATATATGTAAACACAAAGAAAGAGACGACACATTTTCTGTCCTTCAAAATGTTGTCATCTCTTTCTTTGTGTGCTCAGAAAAATCACGATCCCCTCACAAACATCAGAGCGTGAGGGGATCGTATTTCATCGGCGTTTTATCTTTTAGTAAATTTTCACTTTCACTTCACCCAGGCAAGTACCAGCCCATCGTAGTCGGGTAACATGGTCGTCACCAGGCGCGGGTCACTCGCCATCTGTTCATTGAAGCGACGAACAGCAAGTACAGCAGGCCCCTGCTTGTCCGGGTTCAGCGTACGACCACGCAGGAAACAATTATCACCTACGATGACCGCACCTGGCCGGGCCAGCTTAATGGCATAGTCAAGATATACCGGATAATTCTCCTTATCTGCGTCAATAAAGAAGAAATCGAATGTGCGACCCTCCTGTTCCAATTGCTCCAGGCTGTCTGCGGCCGGACCAATGCGATAGTCTACCTTATCGCCAAAACCGCCCTCTTCCAGATGACCATGCGCCATTGCCGCATATTCCTCTTTCAGTTCCAACGAAGTCAAGGTTCCATTCTCACGCAAACCGCGCGCAATACAGATCCCACTGTAACCGCCCAGCACGCCGATCTCGAGCGCGGCTTCCGCTTTGGATGTCTTAGCTAGAAACGTGAGCAGGCGTCCATACGCCGCAGCAACGGAAACTTCCGGCATGCCGTTCGAACGGATGGCCTCTTTTACTTTCAGCAAAAGATCATCTTCTTGAAATAATTGATTTACATATTCATCAGGGGTCAGATTCACCACTAAATCCTCCTTGGACACTTGGACTGCTTTCCATATGGATGCCAATGTTCTATAATAAATGTTTGTTATCAACACAGGCGGTTGACTGACACATCACCTCGTAAGAGGAGTTCATACGTTCACCGCATTTCTCATTGTAAGTTTTTTCACGGAAAGCGGCAAGGCCGCACCGTTACTATACAGCAGAGAGAAGGAACTTCCTTCTCCGGCTTGAAATGGAGTTGAAATGAATCACATGGCTCAATTGCAATTAATTGCAACCTCGGCGATGGGACTCGAGGCTGTTGTTGCCCGGGAACTGAAACAACTGGGGTATGAAGATGTTACGATCGACAACGGACGGGTTTTCTTTACAGGAGACTATATTGATATTTGCCGTTGTAATCTGTGGCTGAGAAGTTCGGATCGCGTATTGGTCAAAATGGGTGAGTTCCCTGCCACCACTTTCGATGAATTGTTTGAAGGCACCAAAGCACTGCCTTGGGAAGAGTGGATTCCGCCGATGGCGAATTTCCTGTAGAAGGCCGCTCTCAAAAATCCCAACTTAGCAGTGTGCCTGCATCACAAGGAATTGTGAAGAAAGCAATCGTAGAGAAACTGAAGTTGACCTATGATACAGAGTGGTTCCCTGAAGATGGGTCTCGTTATGTGATTGAAGTCATTTTGCTGAACGATCGCGCCCTGCTTACGTTGGATACAACCGGGCCAGGTCTGCATAAACGCGGTTATCGCAAACTCGTTACCGAAGCACCACTCAAAGAAACCCTTGCTGCAGCTCTTATTCAGCTCAGTCGCTGGAATGTCTCCCGTCCCTTCTACGATCCATGCTGTGGATCAGGCACAATGCTGATCGAAGCCGCCATGATCGGCTGGAACATTGCACCAGGACTGCGTCGGACTTTCAATTCCGAGGATTGGGCTGTCATTCCGGAAGAATTATGGGAACAGGCGCGCGAAGAAGCATTCGATGCTGTGCGAGACGATGTCCCGTTACAGATATCAGGCAGCGATATCGATCCGGAAGCGATCGAAGTCGCTCAGGCAGCAATCAAAAGTGCCGGCTTCGCCAAAGAGATTGAAGTCAGTGTTCTGCCAGCTCATCGTGCAAGACCACAAGGAGAATATGGTGTTATCATTACCAACCCTCCATATGGTGAACGTCTGAGTGAAGAAAAGGAAGTTCAGAAGTTGCTCCGCTCATTAGGGCGCAGTTATCTCGACATGCCAACATGGTCCTTCTTCGCAATCACATCAACCAAAGCTTTCGAGGAATATTTCGGTCATAAGGCAGACAAGCGTCGCAAGTTGTTCAATGGACGAATTGAAACTCAGTACTATCAGTACCTTGGACCACTGCCTCCGAGAAACAAAGCACCACAATCTTCATAAGTGTTCCATAGTATTCCATTATAAAGGGCTCCCGCCATCCTTGGCGTGGGCGCTTTTTTTGTGTGCTTTTCCGTTCATACGCATTCTCGCTAAGGCATAGTTGAAAACCCTTGAGGCCACGCTATAATGAATGGAGCCCTATTTTACATTCCGATAACAAAACAACGAAAGCAAGGGGGACATACATATGGTTGTCACTCGGCCTACGCGCAGCTCCACGTCACGCGGGCTTCTGAATCATCCACTAACCTTATATCTTATTTTTCTTGTGCTTATGCTGCTCAAACTCATGTGGCTCCATCACAATCTTCACGCCTATAACATTACAATGGGACTGCTGGATAAAGTCATTGCGATTGGCTCATTACTCCTTCTCTCCTTCTGGACCTGGTGGCTGCCACGCAGAGGCATGATCGTATCTCTTGCCGTGCTTAACCTGCTGCTCACCGCATTAATCTACGCCGATATGGTGTATTATCGCTATTTCCAAGATTTCCTGACCATCCCGGTATTGATGCAGGCCAGACAAGTTGACGCATTGGGTGACAGCATCGCTACACTGATCTACACAAGCGATCTCTGGTTCTTTGCCGATTGGCTTGTCGTCATTCCGTTCACAGCGATCGTACTGTTCAGCAGACGTTATCGTTCGAAGCACTCCAGCACATCTGTTTATGGTTACGGGAGTTATTCTTATAACGATGGAAAGGCACGGTTACGCCGTCGTCTCACGGCTGGCAGTATTGCTTTTGTGCTGGGCATGGGACTCGCCGTTGGCCCGATATATTTCTACAGCAAAACATGGGCCAAAGGCCTGTTCGATAATAACTGGTGGAATGTATCCATGTACAATGTGACCGGACTGCTCGCTTTTCACGGCTATGACCTGTACAACTATGCCAAAGACCATATCGGCTCCGGTCCAGAAGCTGAACCCGCTGATGTTGAGCAGGCAAAAGCGTTCTTCGCTGAAAGGCAGCAAGATCCTCCACAGAATGATGCCTTGTTTGGCAAATATAAAGACAGCAACGTCATCATCGTACAGGGTGAGGCTTTTATGAACTTCATGATTGGCCAGAGCATTGGCGGTCAGGAGATCACGCCTAATTTTAATGAACTGATGAAGGAAAGTCAGTATTATAGTCACTTCTACCACCAGACAGGTCAGGGCAGAACGTCCGATGCCGATTTTGGAGCAAACATTTCCCTGCATCCACTGCCGGTTGGTTCAGCCTTTGTACGATATGCAGATCATACGTATGATTCCCTCCCTTCCATTCTGAAGGATAACGGGTATAGCACCAACGTATTTCACGCTTATGAGAGCGGCTTCTGGAATCGGTATACGATGTATCAGAACATGAAGTACGATAAATTTTATAGCAAAAATGATTTTGCACAGGACGACCCGCTTGGCTGGTCCCTGTCTGACGATTCCTTTTTCCGTCAATCTGTTGAGAAAATGAGCAGTGAGGTTTCCGAGCCGTTCTATTCGTTCCTCATTACACTCAGCAGTCATCACCCCTATGCCCTGCCTAAAGAGAAACAGCAACTGGATGTAGGTGAGTTCCAGGGAACCATGTTTGGTAACTATCTGCAATCCGTTCATTACGTAGATACCGCGCTAGGCAAGATGGTGGAGGATCTGAAAAATCGGGGTTTATGGGAAAATACCATTTTTATGTTCTATGGGGACCACGACAACTCGATCAAGGAGCAACCCCAATATGAGCAGTTCCTGGGACGCTCGCTGAACGAACTGGATATGGCACAGATTATGAATGAGGTTCCTCTGCTTGTGCATCTACCGGACGGAGCAGCTGCCGGAACCATCGACGAACCTTCGGGACAACTCGACATCACACCATCCGTGTTGCATTTGCTCGGCTTGTCTGACCAGTCCTATTATCATATGGGTAACGACATATATGACGGGACTGCACGTACGGTTGTGCTGCGTAATGGTGCATTCTCCGATGACTCTGTATTCTATATCCCATCGGATGACTATATCTACGAGAGCGGTGCTTGTTATGACCTGTCCACACGTGAGAAAACAGATATTAACGCCTGCCGCCCAGGTCATGATGAAGCAGCCAAACGATTGCATGTCTCGGACACAGTAATTACCTATGATTTGATTCAGCGTTTTCGAGAGGAAGACAGTTCAGCAGCAACATCGCAATAAACACTATCGTAATGACAGGCTAAACCAATACACCAAATGAAGTGATTCAATCTCAAAAAGGGGAATTCTAATTACATGACATCACATACTGAACCATTCCATATTGAACAGCAATTATTCGATGCAGCCGCCGACTTTGTGAAACAGCGTTATCCTCAGGGTTGGGGCGGGGCGGGCGCCGTCTATACAGAAGCTGGTTCCCTGCTGATTAGCGTGGCGCCAGAGGTTATCAACGATGCAACGCATCTATGTATGGAAACAGGGGCTTATCTGGAAGCCCACAAATTGAATGAACGTGTCACCCACTCCCTCTGTATCGCTCGTGATGACGAGCATTCAGAATTCAAGGTCCTCACACCTTGCGGCGTATGCCAGGAACGTTTGTTTTATTGGGGTGAAGATGTTAAAGCTGCTGTATACGACCCTGAAGGTCAACTGATCTTCAAGAGACTGGATGAGATCCAGCCTTATCATTGGACCAAGGCATTTCGGGATAAATCGTAATCTTCTTGCGAATTATAGAAAGTGGCTTTATAATTGTAACTATATTAGTTTCAACTAAAAGGATAATGGAGGTTTAACAATATGAATATCGAGATATGGTCAGATTTTCTGTGCCCATTCTGTTATATCGGCAAACGCCGCCTGGAGAACGTATTGCAGCAGTTTCCACACCGGGATGAAGTCAAGCTGCAATTCAAAAGCTTCGAGCTTGATTCGAACGCTGAACTGAACCCAGGCAAAAGCAATTCGGAATATTTGGCATCCAAATATAATATTAGTGTGGAGCAGGCTCAAGGCATGAATGCCCAGATGAATGCCAATGCTCGCACGGCAGGGCTGGAATACAATATTGATGCCATGATTCCTACCAACTCTTTCTCCGCTCACCGATTGACACACTGGGCGGATACCCAAGGCAAAGCGCTTGAACTGAGTGAACGGATCTTCCAAGCAGTATTTATCGAAGGCAAACATTCAGGAGACCCTGAAGTCTTGGCTCAATTAGCAGAAGATGTAGGGCTGGATCGTAATGCAGCTACAGCAGTGTTGTCCAGTGATCAATTCACGGACAATGTCCGCGCTGACCAAGCGGAAGGCGAGCAACTGGGCATCCGTGGTGTACCGTTCTTCGTATTCGACCGCAAGTTCGCTGTATCGGGTGCTCAGCCGGACGAGGTATTCCTGGATGCCATCCAAAAAGCATGGGACGAACGTTCCCCATTCACCATGGTAGAGTCCAACACACCTGAAGCCGACGGCAGCGGAGTCTGCACAGATGACGGCTGCGCAGTGCCGAAAAAAAATTAAGTTAATTCACACGAAAAAGCAGCAGGATCAAGGAACACTCCCCGATCCTGCTGCTTTTTTATATGCTACATACCACTCAAGCTCATTGTATATACTTTTGTTTGATGAACAGTTACTGTGGAGGGGACGGAATCGATTCTGAAGAAGCGCAGCGTTCGCCTGAAAGCTTTCTGCAAGAAAGCTACATCGGAAGCATAAGCTGTCTCCAAATTTTATCCTCTGAAAAGAGGATAAAATTTGGAGACGACAGCGATCGTAAGAACGATCCCGTAACCGGAACAACCGCCAGTAGTTCATCAAACAATCATATTCAATGAGCGACTACCCGCTCAATCCCAAAACAGTTGATCCGGGTGTGGACCCGTCCGCTTATCCGAATCCAGCGCATCAATTTGTTTCAACTCATCCGGTGTCAATTCAAAGTCAAAGATGTCCGCATTCTCACGAATACGCTCCGGGGTAACAGACTTCGGAATCGTCACAATCTGATTCTGAATATCCCAGCGCAGAATAATCTGTGCAGGCGTTTTCCCATATTTTTGAGCCAACGCTTTGAGAGTCGACTCTTGGTTCAGCTTGCCTTTCATGATCGGGCTCCAAGCCTCCAGCTGAATTCCCTGTGCTCCGCAGAAATCCTGAAGTTCTTGCTGAATCAGACCCGGATGCAATTCAATCTGATTCACCGCAGGCACCGTACCGCCTTCATTTATAATATCGCGCAGATGGTGAACCTGAAAATTACTCACACCTATCGCACGGATGCTTCCTTCGCTATATAGACGTTCGAACGCTCTCCACGTTTCCTTGTACTGGTCTCTGCCAGGCCAGTGAATTAAGTAAAGATCAATCACATTCAGTCCAAGCGCCTTCTGACTGGCTTCAAATGCTCTCAATGTTGAATCAAATCCCTGATCATCATTCCAGAGCTTGGTCGTCACAAACAGTTCGTTACGGGCAACACCACTGCTTGCAATCGCTTGTCCCACTTCTTCTTCATTGCCATAGATGGACGCGGTATCAATACTGCGATATCCAACCTCCAAAGCCGTCTCGACCGCCTGTTGCACTTCCTTACCTTTTGCTTTGTATGTTCCAAATCCTAGCCATGGCATCGTTACTCCGTTGTTCAGAATCGTACAATCTGTAATATGTTTTGTCATTCTGTACCTCCCGTATGAAATTTTGCCTGCTCATGTTCTATTAACCTTCTCACAGAATATTAAGCGAACATTCGACACGTTGTCGAACCAGACCCGTGCATTGGGAGTCATTGCAGAAGAACAAGAATAACCCGCAAAGCATTGCTGCTCTGCGGGTTCTGTTGTGACAGGAACGTTATCAATTCCCCTGACCGTGCTGACTCTGGATTGAATTCAATCTTCTCTTCTCCTCGATGAACATCTCTTCTGCCAACTCGACACCTTGTCCTCCGAGCGAAAGCTCTGCTTGACGCATCGCCTGCTCCGTATGTGCCAGACGACGTTCCGCCTGTACAATCGTTTGTACCGTCGGATGTGACATGGCCTGAGATACAGCATAATGAAGCTTGTTCACCGCATTTTGCGCCTGAGATACGGTGGTATCGGCTTGCAAACTGGAATCATAACGCTTCGGCATGAGTATTCCTCCTTGGGATTATCATGTTCCTGTTACCTCTATAGGATGGATAACACAAGCCTTCCTTATTCTTCTTTTGTGTGCTGATCGTAACTTTAATTGATTTGGCTACGTTTATTAGATAATCATGCCGAACGGGAGGAATGCATATGAAGAAAATAGCACTGACACTCTGCCTGTTGCCCCTGCTCATTTGGATACAAGGCTGCGCTTCAGCTACATACGAGATAGAAGGTTACACGGGATCATCCCTTAACCCTGATATCCCGGTTCCATCCAATGCAAAACTTATCGAAAACATTGCTTATTCCGATCACCCCACCCTCAAAAAAGGTGTTACGTATGAGCTGAAACATATTGGGGGCGAACAAGGACTATACCCGCCAATGGATTATTTTCAGAAGTTAGCCGATACAGGTTGGGTGGAATTGGAGGAAGAACGCCTGGGACATGTACATTTTCTAAAAAGGATAATACCGTCATCGCTATTGAAATTCGGGAAGATTCATTCCAGATTACTGAGATGATCAAAGGGGCTATGGAGTAACACATTTCTCTCACGCTATCCAAACGCAAAAAGGAGAGGCACGTTGCCTCTCCTTTTCCGGTGTGTGGAGAGTTTATCCCCATTCACCTTGTTATATCCCTATATCCTTTACTTGACGAACTTTGCAACTTTGACGAGCACTTCTTCTTCTGTCGGTGCACTGATATACCGACCGTTGATAAAGACAAATGCACGTTTCGCGCAAGGACCGCAATAGGATTTGCACCCGATTTTGATCTCCGTGTCCGGAGCCATTTTTTGCAACTTGGGTACAATCGATTTCAGTCGAACATGATTACACTTTTCGCACACGCGGATATCGTTAGCCATGAGTTCCCCTTCTTCGCGCCCTTAGTGGTCGCCGTGATTGCCTTGGGACGGATCCGTAATAACGAATCCCTCTTCCGGGAAGTAGAGATAATCAATTTTAACACCGTTCAGCAAAGGCTGATCATTCGCGAGAATGACATCAATCTCTTTATCGGTTGATACAACCGTATCATTTTCTTTGGGTGTGTCGAGATCAAGTCCGTAGTGAGCATGATCACCATGTGCATGTGTGATGACAACGCGCAGTTTTTTTCCTTCGTTCTCCGGCTTGTCCAGTTCAAGCTTCAATACTTTAGCAGCATTACGCGTAATTTTGCAGTTCATTCTCTTCATCTCCTATATTGTAATTGCAGGTTTCAACAATTTCAGCATTCTTAAACTACAGCATCTATTGTAAAGAAAGTTACCGCTCTTCGCAATAACATTGATGCGAATTCACTGTTAAAATGATCCATGAGGCCGCAAATTTAAGAAGGTGACCCCTCTTGAAGCACGGGATATTTACGTTCTGCCCGGCTTACAAACCAGTTCATCAGAATCAAAGTAACCCCGATATCATCAATGGGCATGAACGGCATCACGTCCGGAAGCACCCAATACAATAGCGCGGGAATAATAAACAACAGCTTTTCTCCCAAAGGAATCTGCGGAGCCCGGAGCAGCCGGGGGAGCCTTTTGAAAACTTGTGTCCATCGTTTGAACGATAGCAGTCTTCTCCACTTCATTCGAATCCCTCCGTATAATCATATATGTCGCCGAAACGGCGCATCCATCATTACCCGTTTGAAAACCATCCAGAACGAATAACGTAGAATGCGATTTAAAGTAAGAAAAAACTAAAAAAAAATAAAAATAAAAACGGAACGTCGCGCACAGCGTCCGTTCCTGTTATACGAATGATCTGCTCATAAGTTTCACAGCTTTATGACCAAGTCTTAACCCCATCACCCATTGGATAACAGTTCAGCCAGCAACATGCCGACCTCGATACAGATATCATCAAACTGTTCTACAGGAAGCGGATTAACACCCAGTCCCACTTCCACCGTGAAGCCGGGTTTACCAAAAGCTTGGATAAACCAGTCTTTGTATCCGGCATCACTTCCACCAAGCTTCACTGCTTTGTAACCCGAAGCTTTGGCAAGTCTGCGCGACAGCGGTGCACTCTCCCTGGGTTCCAGATCACGATAGTTCCAGTAGATTTCCTGTCCCTGACTATGCAGGGATACAACCGCATCGAATGTGTGTTGCTGCGTCCACTGCGCAAGCGCCTGCGCCTCCGGTTCGGTTAATGGGGCTGTTCCTGCATAATCCCTGGGCCCAGGTGAGGTCACGCCTCTTCTTGCTGCCTCTTCCTCCCAATGGGCGGGAAATTGATCATTCAGATCAACTCCCCTGATGTTCGCCTTCCAATGGGTGAAGTTTGCTCTGCCCGCATTCCAGGCTAACAACTGTTGTGCATGCGGATGCGGATTGACCACACCTTCCTGAACCAGCTCGACGCCGTCCGGATTAACCATCGGCACTGCCCAGAGTGACGTCTCTTGCATCCAGCGCTCTGTCTGGTATTGATGCCATGCCCCCTGTGTACTGTACGCCTCGGCATACTCTTCGATAAACTTCATCAGAACGGCTGATGTCAGCCACTCATTGGCATGAACAGAAGCGTTAACATGGATATGTCTCGTGCCTTGCCCGATACGCAAATAAGGCAGCGACTTCCCCATGACACTTGTTCCAATGGACCCCGTCTCGATAAACGGATATTGATACCCCAGCTTGTTTATATCCTTGATTAACTCTCGATATCCATACTCTCCCTGAATCTTCACAATAGTTTTTCCATTCGCAGCCGGAATATGAATACAGCGACCAACCCAGTCGGTTATGTTGGCAATTTCCGGATTAGCCTGGCGCAAGTCCTCTTCATCCAATCCAAATCTCCCTGCAATCTCCTCTACACGTTCTCCAGGCGGTACAGCGTATCTGCGACCTGTCCCTGGCACAACACGCAGCATCTGACCTGCCAGCAAGTAAGGCTGGGCGGCCGCTTCCGGGTTCAGTGCAGCAAGTAACTCCCTCGTCATATGGTATGCTGACGCAATTCGCGGCAGCGTATCTCCCCGCTGAACGATAATCCATTGCAGTTCCATGATGCTCTCCTTTCTACAAGAAAAGACAGGTCTCCTGTCCGGTACTCACCAACTTTGTGTATGTAACATATGTATGCAGGTCCGGTTGTCCGTCATGTGACATGAATCATATTCATTACCTGTTGATGCAAAAACACGACAAAAAATCCCGAAACTTCACAGTTCCGGGATTCTTCACAACCAAAATAAATAAAATGTCTTATTCATGGATATTTGGAGTATAACTAGGATAATTGCGTAACCTGCCAGACAACAGGTGTCTTGGAGATCTGTTCCCCAACCATCGACGGGTAATATTCTGGAACATGCGAGGGTCGCCAGTGCAGAAAAATTGATGCACCGGGGTCTCATCCCCACTGGCCAGCTTCCGTTTATCATATAAAATCGTACTAATTTCACGGGCCGTTTCATCTGCCGAACTGATTAACTTCACTTCCTGTCCCATAACCTCCTGAATCGTGTCCATGAGAAAGGGATAATGCGTACAACCCAGAATAAGACAATCGATTGGCTGCTGTTTGATCTCGCCCAATGATTGCTCCACCGTATGTGTCGTGTGCTGGGAACGAAATTCACCTTGTTCCACCAACGGCACCAGCGCCGGACAAGCCTGACTGACCACATCAATATAGGGGACAACTGCTTGAGTGCAGATGTATAAGCCCCACTACTTATGGTTCCCGTGGTACCAATCACACCAATACGTCCTGTACGTGTCGCTGTGATTGCTGCCCGCGCACCCGGATGTATAACACCAATGACAGGCATATTCACCTTGGATCGGATATACTCCAACGCTGCTGCAGTTGCTGTGTTACAGGCGATAACGATAACCTTCGGATCGAATTGGATCAAGAAATCAACGATTTGTTCCGTAAATTGTTTTACTTGTTCGGACGAACGGGGTCCGTACGGTGTCCGGGCAGTATCCCCAAAATAAATGATCTTTTCCCGCGGGAGCTGACGCATCACTTCTTTGGCGACGGTCAATCCCCCACACCGGAGTCTAATATAGCGATTGCTTGCTGCACGAACACACCGCTTCCTTCTTCATTGAATTGGTTCTCATTACGATTGTTTTCCAGAGCTTTCTTCCTACCGTATGAACATTCCGGCAAAAAGGTACCTACATCTTACCCGATTTCATCGCGGGGTTCAAATTAAATCCGCGCTACGTCATCTATGTATGGACACGCAACAAAGCAGGCTCTCCTCTAAATAGAGGAAAGCCTACTCATCTCAAGCTTTGCTTAGTTGTCGTCCTTGGACTCATCCGCAGGAAGCTTTGCTACGACGTCGATTCCGGATTGATCCCCTGCTTTATCACCATCGTTATCAACAATAGCTGCCGAAATGCGAATTTCTTTGCCTTCAGCGCACTTGCGCCAGGATTGAATATCCTGAATTACGACATCTGCGGTCTCTTTAACCTTGGATACGATCTGTGAGCTTTGTTCTCCCACGATACCAGCCAGTTCCTGACCTTTCTCCGATACTTGACGAGCACCTTCTGTAATATCCTGACGAAGTTCACGTCCTGATTTCGGTGCCAGCAATAATGCCGTTACAGAACCTACCACGGAGCCAATAAGAGCTCCCCACAACAAACTTTTGTTCGAATCCTTCACGTCACATCTCTCCCTTGACTATGGTTTAAGTACCGGACCAGAAGCAACGTTCTGTCGCTCAGCCATCCGGGCGAATGCCTACTCTGTTGATGCATTATAAGCAGCACAGGCTTGACTTGACACTCCAGATGTTAAAAATAATCTGAGCGCTCTCTTTGAAAGGATGCAATGTGTCCTGGCTTAAACTCAATTCTGACGAGCTGGCTCGAGATCAGCGACCGCATGCTCATCCCCCGGGTCCAAATCAATGACATATCGCCCAGGTGCAATCAAAGCCGCCTGATGTTCACAACGCCAGCGACGTCCACCGGATGAACCCAGTGTCTGTCCATCTTGCAGAACATCACCCTGATCAAATATGTAATACGCTGCACCCAGTAAGGTCTGAGCTACCGTATCGGGATCAAGACCAACGAAGTGACACTGTACATCAGGTACACCCAACGCAGACAATCCTACTGTATCCATAACCAACCCGCGCTGTTCCTCCGTACCTCCGGCCTGATACATGCGAACGTTCATAGCTGCATACAGATGTTCCTCACGTTCCTGTGCTTGCGTATATGCTTCCGGTTCAACCAGCTTGTCACTGCCGTACCAATACAGCGCATCACAGGTCAAACTCTCCATGATTGCCAGTACAGTCTTCTGAAACAGCTCCAGGCGCTGTTTACGAGGCATGGCGGCCGTGAACATATCATGTATCCGAATGGAGTAACGCGAAGCTTCTACAACTTGTCCCACTTCCGGCCAATGCCAGGCTTGTTGTACAGCCCCGCCAAACCGTGCACGATCTGCAATTTCATTCACTGGAAGCATGCAGGTCTGCGCAGGAATAGCCCCTTCCTGAAAGGATACCTTATGGTCCAGATGGTAGAACACCAGCATCTCACGCGCCTGCTCTTCACTCTCTTGTTTCACATCGAGTCGGACTTGTCCGGTATGACGAATCATCGCTTCCTGCACACGCAAGCGATCCACCTGCGGGCGTTCCCGGAACAAGAGTTCCACCATATACACCGGATGGAATCCGGAAGGTGTTTCACTCGGTTCTCCACTTTCAGTATTTACTTCATTGAATTCTTTTGATTCATTTGTCATGCGATTTCCCTCATTCCTTACGCTGTCCTTCGGGCTGTGCCGCATTGAAAGGACCAAGTTCTGTTTCGACATAGGCGGTAACCTGTGCTGTAAAATGTTCAAGTATACTCGGCAACTCTATGCTAAGCGGATGCAACTCAGACCGTTCCCAACTGTAATAATCCTGCACCAGTGGTTTGCGTAATGTGACAAGCTGACGCAAGATCTCATAGGTCGAATGGTCAAAAACCTTTTCTTCATAATTAATCTGAATAATATCATCATAGCTGCTTGCATCTCTCATGATGAAGCCGTCAATCAGATAACTTCCCACATCGGTAACAATCTCAATTGCAAGGTGAAGACAACGCTCCTGCACCATCCCCAGCATGAGACTGCCATCCCAAGCCTGCGCTGCCCGGCGAAGCCCTTCAGCTACTTCCGGTACAGCCGCAAGCCGGTGGGCAATCTGTTCTCTGTTCACATAATACATTCGTTCACTTCCCGTTCAGTGAGTTATCGGTTCCGTTTCCCTCTTCGCTTAAGCCAGAATATCATCACAGGACAAGCGATTAGAAACACAACAAAAATATATAGAAATTCCATAACGTCTCTTAAATCGCTCATGCAGAGTCCCCTTTATCTCAACGTAGTTTGAACACAGATCAGATTTCGTAGTCTACTGCAATCGACTGTTCTCTGACTTCATTCATGTATTTGATAACTTCCTGATGAAGCGGGTGTACCTGATACGCCTGAAGATCCTCCAGTGACGCAAACTCCGCTGTGAGTGAAATGTCGAACGATCTCTCCGAGCGAAGCACATCAATCCCGATCTCGAGCGAGATCAGAACATCAATTTTACCTTCCAGATTGCGGAGAACCTGGGCTGCAGCTTCAATACTTTCTGCTGAACGATCTTTCATTTTGAACAGGACAATATGTTTTATCATCTGGGCAAGCACCTCGTTTAATATAATAGTAGAAATGAATGTTTTTTCATGTATCCAAAATATATCATAACGTTCTCTATTACGAAAGGATACTTGGAAACGTTCTCTCGAAAAGAAAAACTAATCCGAACCATCTTTTTTCGGTTCGGATTTCTCTTGGGAACCATCATCCACCTGTTTCGCGGATTCATTCTGCGAAGTTTGTCCTGTTTCAGCCTGCCGTTGAGGGCTATCCTGACTTTGCGGAATCGACCATTCCCGATCTGGCAAGTACTCCTGATCTTCCTGTTTCTTCAACACGGCAATAGCCTGTCTGAGTTTTCCGGGCAACGGAAGACCAATTCTCGCATAGTTTTCAGTGATCGAGATCAGTTCATTGACCAGGTAGAAGTAAATAGCCCCTCCCTTGATAATGTCCGTTCCCATGATCAGGTCAATTCGGTGAGCAAGCAAGACAACGGTCAGCATGAGCCCTTTACGAGCAAGCCCCCAGAAGCCAATGTTGCTATTCAACCCCGTACCACTTCTTACCGCCGCTGCCAAACCTGTTATATAATCCACAGCCATCGCGACCGCAAGCAGGCTCAGCAATTGATCCCATCCACCAAAAGCAAACGTAACTATCGCTCCCGAGATGGCAGCAAAGGTATTCACAGACAGATTCACGTTCCTCACCTCTCCCTTTACTTGAGTACCCTACAATATATGTAAAAGTAAGAGATTTGACAGGTCACATGTCATGCTGAACTTGCGGATTTATCTTTCAGATTTGTGCACACCTTTAACAGATCATGGTGAAGTATATTCCATATTTTTTGGGGAATTCAGGGAAATAAACCGCATCATATCAACAAAAAACAGATAAAAGTTCTTTAGACCTAATAATGAGTAATTAGAACTATATTATCTTTATTCCTGCTCATTTTGCCCCCTCATTTTTAGTGAAACATTGTAATCTAGGAATATACTAGGATGTGAATTGCGTATGGTCTAGTTCGTAGTTCCCTCTTTATCAGGAATTGACGCATTGACGCATTTCAAACAGGTAAAGTCGGCACTTGAAAGTACCCCGTTGTTTATTGTAGTATTTGGTTAAAAAAATCGGAGGAAATATGCCTAATCAACCAGAACAACATTCCATCCAGGCGTGGTCTCTGATCAACCGTAAATACTTGGGAAAAGGCGTCCGTGTTAAACGATTCCGAAAACCGACACGCTGTCAAATCCGCAATCGTGTTCTTCTTGCCGTGCTGATGGCCAATGACATCAAGTTGTCCCAGCTCGCAGAAGACCTCTCCATCTCTTCACGCAGTGTCAGTGCGTGGGTCTATGAAGGTCGGATACCCGGCAGTACCAATTTGGACAAGACATGCCAGCTACTCGGTTATCCCCGCCACATTCTCTTTAATGAGGACGTTGTGCGTAATAGCCCGGTCATCTGTCAACCCGAGTCTTCTCGCTTCATGAAGCGTACGGTGACCCGCTCTCCGGTTAGTAACCGTATTTTGACAGGCTTGTGTATGGTCCATGATTTGTCGGTGACAGATGTCAGCCACTGGATCGGGGTTCATCCCGGCACTTTCCGCAAATGGCTGCATCAGGGAACACTGCCTTCCGCTGCGTTTCAGGAACAAGCGGAGCAATTTTTCCGCATCCCGAAAACTATTTTGTTCGCAGATGTCATCTTGAAAGATCGTCGCAACAACTAATAAGCGAACAACCAAAAGGCTCTGATCTCCTCGCGGGAGGTCAGAGCCTTTTTAAAATGAAAACTATTCCTCTTCTCTCTCGACCTTGAAGCAGCCTCCTGGCTCTTCTGTCATCAGTGTCAGGCAAATGCCCCTTCCCTGCCTTCTCATCCCAACGAAAGGCATTGCAGCGCTCCAGAAGATGGGTGTAAGCAATCCTGGAGACAGCACTTTCTCTAAAATTCAACCTGATCTCATGTTTAACACTTCATTAATGTATTTCAGCCCCGTATACCGAGGACGGAGCGTATGTGCAGTGTTGAACGCATGTTCCACCATCTCCGGGGTTACTCCAAGTTGTTCCATAGTCACAGGTCCACCTACTTGCTCCAGCCATGCGATGAGCTGAGCAGCCTCCGGTAATTGCTTATATATCGCAAACACGGGTTCACCCGAAGTTTGTGCAAGTTCTTTATATTTCACGGTAAGCAGTGCACAGGCTATGCCAACTTTGGCCCCATGCAGAACCGGTCTTGCTCCCGCTTGCATCAGATCCATCTCCAAGATGTGGGACAGATGATGCTCACCTCCGGATGCCGGACGAGAATGGTCAATAATCAACATGGAGAGGCCAGAAACAATCAAGGCGTCCATTAATACAGCTACTCCCTCTGCTCGCCCCTCCGCAATAGCTTGTACATGATCTATGCAGGAATTCAGCGCTTCTTCGGTCATCCTATAAGCTACTGGGCAGAACGGTTCTCCTCCCAGCTCACGAGAAACAACCCAGTCTGCAAGGGAAGTATATTTGCCAAGCATATCTCCGAATCCGCCAGCCGTCATCTCTTGGGGAGCTTGCTCCAGAATACGCATATCCGCAAAGATGGCCTCAGGCGGAACAGCCTGAAATGTCTGTTTGACGCCGTTTACAATTAAAGGTGCGCCTGCAGAGGTGAACCCGTCCACTGAAGCCGCTGTTGGTATCGACAGAAAGGGCTTGTTCATTTTGGAGCATACAAATCTCACCAGATCATGAATGGTACCTGAGCCCAGCGCGATTACAGCCTGACTTTCCAGTTTTACACCCAACATGACCTGTACAATAGCTGCTTCATCCGCAATAATATCACCCGTACGATTCTCCGGTAGATTGATTTCATCCACATGGATGCCCGCATCCCGAATACTGTCCAGAACATCCGATCCGGCCGCCCGAAACGTATGTCGATCATAAACAACCGTCACCCGATGGTATCCTTGTTCAGATAAATAACCCGGTAACCTCTGAATGGCTCCAGCTTCCAAATGAATAAGCATATCGACCACTCGATGTTGATGACCGCAAGTACACTGCTGTGCTTCCTCATTCCATGCTGCAATTCGTTTGTTCATATTCATTCGCTCGTACCCTCCCATATGAAATATCATGCATAATTAAAGGAGTAATGCCAAAAGATAAAAAAAAGGAAATAACATGTGATGATTTTCCTGATCACACTTTACTTCCTATACCCAATATTTGCAAATCCAGTTCTCACATTCCCAAGTAGGTGAAGCAATGAAATTAACCAAAGAATTAGGAATTTCGCTCGGATTTCTCGCCGGCACCACCTTTGGCAGTGGTATCGCTTTTTTGTTTCGTCTCCAGTCGGTTGAAGTGATTGCCAGTGTTACACTGTTCGGAATAGCAGGAGCCATTGCTGGAATCATCATGGCAGTCATTCTACGCCATCGACAGCATTAGAAGGCCGGCAGCAAACTAACGGATTTACACTAAACATGCACAAATAAAGAAAGGTTCGTAAATTGCCCTAGAGCAACTTACGAACCTTTCTTTGGTTAGATGCGGTCGAGAGGACTCGAACCTCCACGGGGGGTTAGCCCACACGGACCTGAACCGTGCGCGTCTGCCAATTCCGCCACGACCGCATAATATGTATCTCTTCATCCATCGATGAAAAGCGTTCCGGTGAAGCAATTCCTTGTTTTACCGTAATTCAGAGTATACATGCTGCAAAATAAAAATGCAACTTCTTTTTTATCCGCTCAGAAACAGGACATATGTCCTTTTTTATTCACTCCAAACACCCTATCGTATGCCTAAACAATAAAGCACCTATACGAATGATACTACGAAGGAGAGAAGCTCTTTGAAAACAACCCATTTATGCTTTATCGGAGCCGGGTTTCATGCTACTACGAATATATATCCTTCGGTTGTTGAAGCCGGAGCGCAGATCCAGGCCATTGCCACTCGACGGATGGAACGCTCTGAAGCAGCTCTGTTGCGATTTGGCAGCAACGGAAACGCCTATGACAACGCTCAGCTCATGTTACAGCAGGAACCTTGTGACGGAGTCGTTGTGGTGGCACAGCCTACAGACCAGACCGCTCTTGTTCTTGAATGCATTCGGGCTGGCAAGAATGTATATGTGGATAAGCCGCTCGGATGGAACGCAGCAGAAGCCTCTACTGTAGCAGAAGCTGCCGAGCAGGCTGGCGTCATTGTGATGGTCGGTTTTATGAAACGTTACGCCCCGGTATACATGAAACTGAAGGAACTCATTGATAACGGTTCGCTAGGTAAAGTGCGTTCATTCCAGATGAAATTCGCTGTAGACAGTACCCCTTTTTGCAAGGATGAGGAACAGTTCATGAAGCTCGCCGCCATTCATATGGTCGATCTGATGCGTTTCCTGTTCGGAGAAGCCATACGAGTTACAGGTACAACTGTAAAGGACGGGGAACACATTAATCAGAGCATATCCCTCGTATTTGAGAATAACGTCGTTGGCAGTGCTTATTTTACCGGCATGAATGCCTGGTCACGGGAGAGTGAAAGTGTTCTCGTCACCTTCGACCATGGATTTGCCTCTGCTGAAGAGATCAACACACTTACTGTTCATCCATCCCGAAGCTCGACCAGACTTCCCTGGAAATCTCTAGAGGAGCAAGATACCGTATACACACCTTCCGGTTCTCCCATGTCAGGGGCTTATCGGGACCTATATCTACGCGGGTTCGTTGGTGAAATGGCGCACTTCATTGCGTGTTGCCACAATCAGTCCACCCCGCATTCCAGCGCCAAGGATAATATAGGAACAATGGCTCTATGTGACACCATTCTATCGTCACTGAAGTAGCGTATATATGCTCACTATTTTAACATTTATACATCCATCCTATGGAGCTTCCATGTTTCGCAAGACGAGACTGGGGCTCTTTTTCTTATAAACAACTTCACATCTGCCTGCGCCGAGGATTAGGGTTTATAATCTGCATCATAAGTGATATGCTCATTCATGAGCTATACGTACTTTATGTAATGTTACCATCCAAATAGATACTATAGAATATCACCGTAAAGTGGAGGTGCACTTATCATGAAAAAGACGCAATCAAGCCATGTCCCGCGCCATACGGTTGCTCCGTGGAAGTTACCCTTAGTGTGATCGGAGGCAAATGGAAAGGAGCTATCCTGTATCATTTATTCTCCGGTCCTTTGAGATTCAATGAGCTCCGCAAATTATTTCCTGAAATTACCCAGCGTATGCTCACCCTGCAACTTCGAGAGTTGGAAGGCAGCGGAATTGTTCATCGTGAAATATACCCCCAGATCCCACCTAAAGTGGAGTATTCCCTCACACCATTTGGTGAAACGTTACGGCCAATTATCTTCAGCATGAGAGATTGGGGAGAAACATATACCAATGAGGTTCTGGCCAGATCCTCACAAGAGGTATAGAAGATAAGACAAAAGAAGCTGTCCCTTGTTCTTAGGGAACAGCTTCTTTACTTGCCTATTTAATAACCGACTGGATCGTAACCGTACGGTTACGCCCCTCTTCCTTCGCTTGATACAATGCATTATCCGCCAAGTGAAACAGTTCTGTGGATGTTGTGGAGTGCTTCGGATATTCAGCAATTCCAGCCGAGATGGTTACGGAACGATCTATGGGCAATATGCTTCCTTCGACCGTTAATCGGATACGTTCAGCAATCTCAAAAGCCACGTCAGACTCGGCATTCCTTAACAAAACTACAAATTCCTCTCCACCAAACCTTGCGCAGACATCTTCTGGTCGAACAGACAATCGAATGATATTGGCAATATGTTTCAGCACTTCATCCCCGGCATGATGCCCGAATGTATCATTAATGGATTTGAAGCGGTCAATATCCAGAACAATAATGGAGAAGGGTACCTCATACTGAATCCATTCCTGAATGACTTCTTCGAAGGTTCTGCGATTGTTCATGCCTGTTAAAACATCTGTTCTGGCATCATAGACGAGCTGGTTTGTCTGTTTCCTAAAGTTCGCCAGTGCGCCAACAACGGCTCTCGTGAGAAGGTCTGCCTCTCTATTCCAGTGAGGTTTCATCACCGGCAGATCCACTTGTCCCTTATCGACCTGATTCACTAAATCAGCCAACATAGCAAAAGGACTGGCCAGCTTGCGTGCAACCCGAACGACAATAAGGGTCAGAATCAGGAAAGGCACTGACGTGTACAGCAACAACATGCGGATATGATGGTTCAACTGATCGTACACCGTTTGGGTTGGAGACACAATTACGATACCCCAGCCTGTTGATGGAACGTTGTAATAACCTGCAAGTGAATCCACACCTGCAAGGTTTTTGTATTGTTCTTTACCGTTCTTGTTTACCAGCAGCTTCTGTACCACTTCATTTTTACTGACATTTTCACCAATTCGGTTGGTGTTTGGGTGAAATAATAAAGTGCCCTTTTTATCTACAATAAAAAGTAGGAACCATTGCTTGTCTTGAGCTGACTGCCAAAAGAAAGACTCAATATATTATCTTCCTGCAAAAGATATTTCCACCAAGTGTTCCTTGATACATCCCTGCCGAATCAAAGATCGGTTCACTGACAAATACAATTCTGCGTTTGGTTCGAGGTGTCTGGTACGCTTCAGAGATATACGAAGCCCTCGATTTAACTGCTTCTTTTGCTGCATCGGAACTAACATGGTGACCTACGCTAGCCTGTGAGTAAGGCGAGGTAGAGATGACCACGCCCTGTTTATTTACCAAAGCAACGGAATTAAAAAAATTGCTGCTATTGCGAACCAAATCCAATGTGGAATTTAATTCTTTGGTATTGGAGTTATCCATATCGGAAAAATATTGGGCTGCAAATTTCAAGCTCCCCTGCATGGAATTAAAAAGCGAATCCATGGCTTGGCTCATTTGCACAGCGCTTGCATAATTCAGCGATAGAGTGTTATCAATAAGTGACTGTTTCTGAGATGTATACGATGAGATAAACATGAGGGTCAATGTCATCAAAACTGAAATGGTGACCAGGCCACTTAGCAAAGCCGTAAGACTGATTTTCTTGATGTTTTTAATTTTCTTGTTTCTCTTTATGTTTTTAATTTTTCTTCGTAATTTGAATCTTTTGAGCTGTGCAATCATTATTTACTTCCCCCGGATTTCATGAAAAAGCATATTCTGTCTATCTTATACGAAAGTTGTTAAGATCAAATAAAGAGTTTCATAAATCTTAACAATTACATCGTATGATTGACGATTTAATGACATTTTACTTTCCCTGGAAAAATCATTGTTCACGTACGACCTGGATCAACGATAATATATCCTTCTCCTGGCTCCTGTTCAACAAAACCCGCCATGTGGCGAATCTGAAATTCGATCGGATGATGACTGCCCATTAACATACGATTCTGGACTTCATCCGCTGTATCTGTTGGCAATGCAAATGCACGTGTATAAGCAAACTGCGACTGAAGTGTTGTATAGATGGCACTTACAAGTCGGTCGTTGCCAGCACGCCCAAATACATTAAGAAGTACTGCTCCATCCGAGTTCAGCTTGTCCTTGACCATGGCAAAAAAGTCACTGGATATAAACTGTTCAGGCGTACCCGCTGCGGTAAACGCATCAACAATAATATAATCATACGTTCCTTCAGGTTCCTGGCCCAATAATTCACGACCATCTCCAATGAGTACAGAACTCCCCTCATATCCAAAAAAGGTTCGGCTCAACTCGGCGACCTCGGCGTCCAGCTCAGCCACCTTTACCTGTCGATCAGACAAGTAGGTTGGCAATGTGCCAATCCCATGTCCTATCACAAATACCTTATCAAATTCAGGATCATTCTGTTCCATTAGATGTACCATTGCTCTCGGGTATTCCAACACCATCCGGTTAGGCTCATCCAGATCCATTGCACCCTGGACAGCTGCGTTGGAGAACTCTAATACACGAAATCTCCCCTTCTCTCCATAAAGCTTCCGGGTGTCATATACCGTCAGTTCATGCTGTTCACTTTTATTCCGATACAGAACTCTCACTAACTGTTCTCCCTTCGTGCTGTCACACCTATTCGACATATACCTTCATTCTATTACACGCGATGACAACATACCACCCTGTACTTGAGTCCTATAGTAAAACAAAAAAACCGTTCCCGATCTTGCGGAAACGGCCTTCCAATGTAAACTTTCAACACATCCAACCCACCTAAGACCCTATGGCCTCATGCAGAGCCTGAACATAAGCTACGCCCAGATTGGAGAGAGAGGTACTCTTGTGACTTATCCAACCCACATTAATGGTCTCCTCACACTCCAGCGGTACAGGAATAATCTCATTTCCGTTCAGATCAGCGCTAAGTACGCCTGTAGAGATCGTATACCCATTCAGACCAATCAACAGGTTAAACAATGTTGCGCGGTCGTTTACCTGTATGCTTTTGGGGTGAGATAACGTACTCAGAATCTCTTCGGAAAAATGAAAGGAATTATACTCTCCCTGGTCAAATGACAGGTACGGATAATCCTGCAATTGCTCAATCGCAACGGACTCCTGCTTCGCTAACGGGTTCTTCACGCTGATAAAGATATGAGGCTTGGCAGTGAATAAGCTCGTGAAGACCAGACCCGCATCTTTTAACAATTTGTTAATTACCTTGGCATTGAACTCATTCAGATACAGGATGCCAATTTCACTACGCAGGCTTTTCACATCCTGAATAATCTCGTACGTCTTGGTCTCTCGAAGCGCCAACTCATATTCATCCTGACCATACTGCTGTACCAGGCGAACAAAAGCATTCACCGCAAACGCATAGTGCTGAGTCGATACGGAGAAATGCTGCGGGGATGGCTTGGCGTTCAGGTAACGATTCTCCAGCAGTTCAGCCTGTTCTACCACCTGACGTGCATAGCTTAGAAACTCCACGCCTTCTTTGGACAGCGATATGCCCTTATTGGTACGGTCAAAAATGGTGATGCGCAATTCCTGCTCCAGATCCCGGATGGCATTCGACAGGCTCGGTTGCGAGATAAACAGGCGTTTGGCTGCTTCATTCATGGAGCCACGTGTGGCAACCTCAATCACATATTTTAATTGTTGTAGGGTCAAGGTAGATTTCCTCTTTTCAGTATCAATGGTCCTATTATATACCAAAAGAGGTTCCAACCTTAAGCCATACTTGCTGTAGGTCTTACTACAATCTCATTGACGTCCACACCTGCCGGCTGGTTGATGGCGTATAAGATACTTTGCGCAATCGCCGAGGCAGGAATGGAGATACGCCGATATTCTCTCATCAAATCTTTTGCTTCTTCATCAGTAATCGTATCTGCCAGTTCCGATTCGGTCACACCCGGAGATACGAGCGTCACGCGGATATCACCACCGACTTCCTGACGAAGCCCTTCCGAAATGGCACGAACTGCATATTTGGTTGCACAGTACACCGCAGCTGTTGGGGATACAGCGTAGGCACCGATGGAGGCGATATTGATAAATTGGCCGGAACCTTGCTGTTTCATAATAGGAAGTCCCGCGGCAATGCCATGCAACACCCCACGGATGTTGACATCAATCATGCGATTCCATTCGTCAATCTTTAATGCTTCAAGAGGGGATAATGGCATAACACCCGCATTGTTAATCATAACGTCAACACGTCCGTACTGAGTATGAGCTCTATCCACAATCGCCTGCATCTCTTCCAATTGAGTCACATCAAGTGGTTGATATTCAACCGAACCGCCCTGCGAACGAATCGATGAGGCTAATTCCTCCAAGCGATCCACACGTCTGGCTCCAATAACCACATGTGCACCATGCTCTGCCAGTAAACGAGATGTTGCCTCTCCTATTCCACTACTTGCACCAGTAATAACAACCACTTTTCCTTTTATATTGAACAATATCACCATCTCCTTATTCTTTGTCATTTCACATTTTCCCGATAAAATATCATCCCGCCATGAAACAATATGTCATTCTTAAACTCTCCATCTGCTGTAAAACCCGTATCATCGACATAGTCGATATGCTGTCCATTGACAACATAGGAACCCTGATATGCGTGCTGCCGGTCCCCTCTTGCTTCATCATATCTCCCATTTGGGAGAATCTCGTGGCGGATGTACCCATCCTTCGTGACCCACATGCCCACATAAGGATGATTTTGTTCTTGTTTGCTTACCACGCGATCATGCCCCATATCTCCAGCCTCCCTTCCATGCTTCAAAAGATTTTCTTGCTATCATCATTATGAAGGGCATAAGCTGCTGCACGATAGAAAGATCCCATAGATTTCTTGCCTATTACTCCGGGAAATTCTAAAATAATACCAAGATCCTTATACAGGAGGGCCGCATATCATGGAGTTAAATCTAACCAATATAGATCATGGGATCACCGAGCAGCAGCTTAAGTTGGCTGATCTAATCAAACGCTACACTCCTACTGACGGAATTCATTCAACAGCAATACCTTCACTTGCCTTAATCCGCGCCTCCGAGATCTCACAACCCATCTATTCCATTCAACAACCCGCCCTCTGTATTGTCGCTCAAGGCTCCAAATTGGTTATACTTGGACAGGAAAGCTATACCTACGACCTGACACAATATTTAGTAGCTTCCATAAACTTGCCTATTTCAGGGCAGGTTGTACAGGCTACCGTTGAACACCCCTATCTATGTATGAGACTGGATTTTGATCCAGGGCAGATCTTCGATCTCATTAAGGATACGCCTGTAGCACCACCCAGACCTAATCATTCAACGAGCCGTGGATTGTTTGTTAGCTCAGTCAAACTGCCACTTCTTGAAGTCGTATTCCGATTGGTCAGATTGCTGGACACGCCTGAGGACATTCCCGTTCTAGCCCCATTGTTCATTCGCGAGATTCTGTATCGCATCATTCAAGATGAACATGGGCAATCCATTATGCAATTTGCGGTTCAGAACAGCCATGCTCAGCACATCGCCGAAGTAATCGAAGTCATCCAGTCTGAATATGCCAGACCACTTCGAATCGAAGAACTTGCTTCCATGGTCAACATGAGCTCTTCCTCTCTGCATTATCATTTTAAAGCCATCACTGCCATGAGTCCGCTGCAATTTCAGAAGCAGATTCGATTGCAGGAAGCTCGGCGAATGTTACTGACAGGCTCTACCGACGCTGCTGATGCTGCGTTTGAAGTTGGCTATGAGAGCCCTTCCCAATTCAGCCGGGAGTATGCGAGGACGTATGGTCTTCCTCCAAAAAGTGATATCAAACGCCTCCGCCATATACTGCATATCGAATGCTAAGATGATCATTAAACGTAAAGACCCAGGTCATCATGACCTGGGTCTTTACATTCAACTGATCCAGCATACTTTTAGGAGAATACGTTCTTTTTTTCAAAAACAGACATCTGGTTCTCCGCGTTAATAGGACATTTATCAGGAAACATGCTTCGGTTATGCAACTTCTCGTCGATAAAATCAACCACCTGCTGTAGCGATGCAATCTGTGCTTCCACTTTGCTTCGATAATTCACCAGCATCTCCCGCTCCTCCGGGAAATCTGCGAGATCCGAGTCCATCGACATATGCAAATAGGGCTTCATTTCATCCAGAGACATTCCTGTTTTTTTGAGGCAAGTGATCAACTTCATCGTATGAATATCCTCCAGGCGGTATACCCGATGGCGATTGGCCTTGCGTTCAGCTCGGGGAAGCAGCCCAATCTTCTCATAATACCGAATCGTATCTTCCGATAATCCCGCCTGTTCTGACGTTTCTTTAATGGAGAACACTTCATTCTGACTCATCCTGTAGCCCTCCTCCGTATTCATCTCTCACCATATTACAACTTGGAGCTGACTCCAAGTCAAGCATGATCCACTCTTTCATCTTCCTCTTGACTTGGAGTCGACTCCAAGTTATAGAATGAGCGCAGCATACAGATCCGTTCTGTAATTCCATTCTTCTGGAGGTATATATGAATAACCAAAATCAGCTTCGCACCGCTCTCATCACAGGCTCAACGTCAGGCATTGGTCTTGAACTGACACGCAAGTTACTGGCTGAAGGATGGCAGGTAATTGGTCTCAACCGATCGGCTTTCCCATCGGAAGATACCGACATTCAGAACGCCTTACGTTCAGGAAAGCTTCGTTGGGTTCAGGCTAATCTGACCAACTACGACAGTCTGAGAACTGCGCTGGACCAGATCAGATCCGATACTGATTCGATCGATATTTTGTTTAATAATGCCGGGGGCAGTGCTCCCGACCTTCGTTTCTCTGATCAGGGACATGAACTGCACTTCGAACTTCAGACCGTAGTCCCTTATATCATCTACAGGGAATTGGTCGAGCTATTGCTCAAAGGACAGATGAAGACCGTCATTAATACTTCCACCAGCGCGTTCAGCATGGTCAAACAATTTGATCTGAACATCCTGGAACGTCCGGCTGAATTCAAAAAGCTGTTTGGTCCCTATGCCATTTCAAAGCTCGGCTTATCCCTATGGACACGCGAAGTTGCCAAATCTGCCAAAGCGGATGGCATACAGCTACTAAGCGTAGATCCCGGTGGAAATAATACGCTACGGGGCAACAAAACATCCGGCCTGCCCTTCTATATCAAACCCATTATGAAATGGTTCTTTCCCCATCCAAGTCATGGCGCTTCATTGCTTTACAATGCAGCCTTATCCCCAATCAGACACAAATCCGGTACGTTTCTGGTTAAGAACAAAGTGGCAACACTTCGCTTTACAGAACAAGGTCCTGCCGTTTTAAACCGGGTAAACGAGATCTATGAACAGCAGTTTCGCACAACGCAGTCTGGAAAGCCCACATTCAACCCAACTCAACGATAACGAAACATTAGTGTGAGTATAACAAAAACACGCCAAGCGGCGTGTTTTTAGGTTAGATAAATGCACTCAACAATAACACCATGCCAAAGGCGGCAAATCCGAGAATGGTCTCCATGACCGTCCATGTCTTGAGTGTCTGAGGTACAGACAGATTCAGATACTCTTTAACAATCCAGAAGCCCGAATCATTCACATGGGACAAAATAATCGAACCCGCTCCTGTTGCAAGCACCAGCAGTTCAGGGCTTACACCAGGCATGGTCATGGCGATTGGAGCCACAATACCCGCCGCTGTTGTCATGGCTACCGTTGCTGAGCCAACGGCTGCACGAATCAAACCGGCAATGACAAAGGCAAGCACAAGTGGCGACAGATGCGCACTTTGGGCAAAACCTGCTATGGCATCACCTACACCACTGGCTGTCAGGATGCGGTTGAATCCGCCGCCCGCACCAATCAGCAAAATGATGGAAGCCACAGGACCCAGGCAATCATTCGTATATTTCAATATCTGCTGTTTGCTGAAACCACGTGCATATCCAAAAGAATAGAAGGCAAAGAACAGAGCCAGCAAGCAAGGCAATAATCGGACTACCAATGAAATCAATAACCTGACGGAATCCGTTCGTCTCTGGCATCATCAGATCTACAATCGTTGCCAGCAACATCAGGATAACCGGAAGCAATATCGTAAAGAGCGTGATTCCAAAACCAGGCAATTCCCGATCTTTGGTCTCGGTGAACTGTTCCATCAGCTCACTTGAGGACTCGACCTTGATTCGCTTGGAAATCCATGTTCCATAGAGCGGACCTGCAATTGCTGCGGCTGGAAGGGATACAATCAGGGCCAGGAAGATCGTTTTACCAATATCCGCATTGAAGATTCCTACAGCAAGCATCGCCGCCGGGTGAGGCGGAATCAGACTGTGCACTACAGCAAGACCTGCGACAAGTGAAAGTCCGATTTTGATGAGTGATGTCCCTGTATGTTTAGCAATAACAAACACCAGCGGGAAGAGCAGCACAATCCCGACCTGGATAAATACCGGAATACCACAGATCAGCGCAACGACCATCATGGCCCAGTGTACGTTCTTCTCCCCGAAGACACGCACGAGTGTCTGGGCTATTCGTTCGGCACCACCAGACTCGGCCATAAGTTTACCAAGCATCGTTCCAAGTCCCAGAACAATTGCGATAAATCCGAGAACGCTTGCAACACCTTCCTGATAGGACTTCACGATATCCGTGAACGGCATGCCTGAGATCAATCCCATAAAGACAGCGCCTACAATCAGGGCAACAAACGGGTTCATTTTAAATTTGGCAATCAACAAAATCAATCCAAGAATGGATATCAGTGCGTAGAGCAGCAGACTTGCATCATGACTAAGACCGAATACGGAATACATCCGAATAGCCTCCCCCAAGTTGTTATGTTGTGTCAGCACGCAGCATTATTTTGGTGTTAAGACCTGAACACTGCGCGCCTTCGTAATAAGCTTAAGCTTCGATCTTCTCGACCGTTTCCAGAAGGGCCTTTTCCCCGCCAACATTTCCCGGAAACACGATATACGGGATACCATTGAATTTGGCTTCATTCCCTGTCAACCATACCGGAATACCTGCAGCCACCTGACCCAGTACCCTCGCTTTGCGTATGGCCAGACCTTTCGTTGCCACATCACTGGATGTAATGCCACCTTTGGCAATAATGAACTTTGGCACGACCTCAAGGGATTGCACAATCTCGACCAAAGCTGACGACACCGTCTGACTGATCTTGAAATTCCCCTCATGTCCTTCAACTGTGATGAGCTTGCGACTGCTGTATACAACAACATTGTTGCCCTGCGCAAGCTGCCTGTTCGCTTCCCCAATGACTCGTCGAATCTCCTCGATATATCCCTCCGGGGTTAGTACACGCTCCACATCAATCTCCAGACTTATGATGCCCGGAAAAGTAAGCAGTTGTTCCAGTTGTCGGGTTGTCTTCTGCACATAGGAACCGACAACAATGATTCCGCCATGTTGTTCCTGTCCGCTTGCGATCAACTGTTCTTTAGGCAGAAATGGCTGATCCGGGATACCCGCATATGATTTGACAAAGGAGGCCGCCGTCCGGAAGATAAATGCTTTTCCCTCATCCTCCGCTTGCAGCAAAGCCAGAGACAGTACATCCATGTCTGCATAAGAGAGCGCATTCACAATGATCGGTACATTGCCTTCGGCTTTTAACAAAATTGCTTTGACCACCTCGGTACCTTGACGAATCTCCTCCAGTGAGATGGTAAGGCACTGACTAGCCTGAATACGGCCGGAAGTCTTCTCTTCGACCCATGCTGGCAGATCACCATGCTCGTACCCGAATACCTTATCCCTGGCAAATTCCGTCTCATGTACTGGAATCAACTGTTCACCTTCGACCATATAATGCGTGTTGCCGATTGTGACCCGCCCTGCCTCAAAGAATGCCGGAATGATCAGTTGACCGTCATACGCTCGTCCGCTAACCCGGGCCACTTCTTCAGCCAGTACATCCGTCTCCAGCGGATAGTACCCACGCAGCATGGAGTCACTGCGACTTACAAAAGTGAAACTCGTTCCTTCCTCTGCGGCAACCTCTTGCACATTGCGGGCAATCTCCCGATTAATACGTTCTGCTGTCGCTACATCCAGCCCTCGTGTATTGGTCAGAATATAGAATAACGATTCGGTGGATCGAAATGCTTCCTGCAACAGCGGTTTGTCCCACTGTGTCAACACATCAATATCATGAACCGTCTGTACACCGGTTGGGTCATCATCCAATACGATAATTTTGTGAGCTCTCGCATCATGCAATTGTTTAATCTGTCTTCGCAATGCTTCAGAAGAGTTGTCCGTCCGAAGAGCTGCGGGATATCCGATAACGTTTGATAGGTCATGTCTCTCCACCTCATATCTATATCTATTTTCATTTTTTCTGTTTTTAATTTTTTATTGGGTCCGCTTCACTTCTACACCTGCGAGTTTCTCAAAGTACTGAACAATCCCGCCATGGTCATCAGCGGCTTTACCATCAATTTTCAGTGCATGGAAGATCTCCAGCAATTGACTGCTGAGCGGTAAAGGAACTCCGATATCATGCGCCGTTTCCATCACATTGGTCATGTCTTTGAGGTTAATATCGATCCGTCCGCCAGCGACAAAGTTACGATCCAGAATGAGTGGCACTTTCGCATCCAGTACCGCACTTCCAGCAAGCCCGCTGCGGATCGCCTGATACATTTTCTCCACATCGATACCAGCCTTCGCTGCAAAAACAAGTGCTTCGGACATGGCGGCAATATTCAGGTTCACGATAATCTGATTCGCCAACTTGGCTGTTGCACCCGAACCGTTATCACCCACTCGGGTTACATCTTGTCCTACCACTTGCAGTATCTCTTTCACAGATTCAAATATCATTTCATTGCCACCCACCATAATGGCAAGTGTGCCGTCTATTGCTTTGGGTTCCCCACCACTAACGGGCGCATCCAGCATATACAACCCTGATTGGGATACAAGCTGAGCCAGCTCTTTGGAAACGACCGGCGAGATCGAACTCATATCAATAATGATACTTCCCGTGTTGGCTCCTGCCAGCACGCCTTGTTCACTTGTGATAACGCTGCGAACATGCTCCGAATTGGGCAGTATCGTGAAGATGACATCGCTATGCTCAGCGACCTCTTTTGGTGATGCCGCTCCTCGCGCTCCCGCATCAGCCAATGACATCACAGCCGTTTGATTAATATCGTATACGCTTACATCATAACCCGCCCGGATCAGGTTCAATGACATAGGACGTCCCATAATACCGAGTCCAATAAATCCAATTCGTTTCTTCATCTTGCAATCCCTCCAGCCTGAATTCTTCGCTTTTTGCTCTTGTAATCGCTATCATTGCTGTTCACATTCGTTATTGTACACAACATTTTAATTTTTGTATACAATTTTATCATTTATGTATCCTAAAATTAAAATTCAGGTTTATATCTGGTTGTTTATTGCCTTCATTTTCGCTAAAGTAAAGGGAGAGGTGAAATACAATGCAACCAAGTACGGACAAGTCCCGGCCAGCTTATCAGCAGGCCTATGAAGTGCTGCGGGACATGATTTTGCAAGGCACCCTTTCTCCAGGAACCAAACTTGTGGAAGAGAAGCTGGCAACTGATCTGAATGTCAGTCGAACCCCGATCCGAGAATCCATCCGCCGCCTGGAACAGGAAGGATTAGTCGTGAACAAACGGGTCGTCAAGCTTACCGAGACGGATCTGAGAAATACGTTTGAATTACGGAAGTTACTGGAGGGACATGCCGCACAATGCGCTGCTGCCTTCTTATCAGCACAGGAAGTGACAGCTCTTGAGCATTGTGTGCACGCGGGACATACTGGAAGCAAGGAAGAGATCATGGAAGCCAATAAAGAGTTTCACGAAATTATCATGCGTGCAAGCAATAATGCATTGATGATTGATCTGTTCGACAAAATGCAATCCGTCATTTATCTATTCCGCCAGACAGTGGTATATTATCAGCGCCCCTTCCTCATTGAAGAACATCATCAGATTTGCGAAGCGATCAAGGCACATGACGGTCAGACTGCGGAACGACTGATGAAAGAGCACCTGCAATCCGATCTGGAATTCTGTCTTCATTTGATCCGATAACCAGATTCATGGATGGTTGGACCATCTCACATATGTATAAAGACGTGACCGCATGGGGTCACGTCTTTTTTATCGTTTGTCCTTCATATTATCCAGGCCTTGATTCATAGGTGTAAACATAACGATACCATATCGCGTATGACATGCTACTGAATCTGGAGGGATTACGTCATGACCAAAGGACAGCAACCGAACGAAAAACCATTTATCATCCCGCAACCTATTCGCAGTGATGGCGCCGGCGGACCTGATCTGGGACCCGAGACATCATGAGAGATATACAGAACCCCGATATGCTGGTACCTCCAGCAACCGATAACGGGTTATTGCCCAATCTGAGAATGTCTTTTTCCGATACCCATATGCAATTGAATCATGGGGGTTGGTCACGTGAAATCACCGTACGGGATCTCCCTGTTGCCACCACACTGGCTGGCGTGAATATGAGCCTGACACCGGGAGGTGTACGGGAATTGCACTGGCATCAACAATCCGAGTGGGCCTATATGATCTGGGGGACGGCACGAATCACTTCGGTAGATCAGAACGGACGCAACTTTATTGCGGATGTCGGTCCTGGCGATCTCTGGTTTTCCCCAAAGGTCTGCCCCATTCCATCCAGGGACTGGAGGAAGGTTGTGAATTTCTGCTTGTGTTTGACGACGGGTCCTTCTCCGATCTGAATACGTTATCCATATCCGATTGGTTTGCCCACACGCCACCAGAGGTTTTGTCTGTCAATTTCGGCGTGCCCGAATCCGCTTTTCAATCCATGCCGAAGGAACAGGTGTACATATTTCAGGATACTGTTCCGGGTTCCATCGAGAGCCAGGAAGTTCAGTCCCCATATGGTACCGTCCCTCTCACATTCAAGCACCGTTTGCTGGCCCAGGAGCCACTCATCACACCCGGAGGAAGCGTGCGGATTGTCGACTCCACCAACTTCCCCATCTCAACTACCGTTGCAGCCGCACTCGTTGAGATTCGCCCCGGTGCCATGCGTGAACTGCACTGGCATCCCAATGCAGATGAATGGCAATATTATCTGACAGGACAAGGAAGAATGACCGTCTTTGGAGGCAATGGCATTGCTCGTACATTTGATTATCGGGCTGGAGATGTCGGATATGTTCCTGTAGCCATGGGTCACTATATCCAGAATACCGGCATGGATACGTTATGGTTTTTGGAAATATTCCGAAGTGATCGATTCGAGGATGTATCGCTGAATCAGTGGATGGCGTTAACCCATCGGGATTTGGTTCGTGACAATCTGAATGCACCGCCTGAATTGCTCGATGCCTTGCGTAAAGTAAAATGGCCTGTGGTCTAATTTAGCATGTACCTCTATCATTTCTGTTGAAGATGGGTAATTGTAATAGAATCCCACAATATAAGGAGGAATATGAAGATGAGAGCCGTTACGTTTCAGGGACTGAAGGATATTCAAGTCAAAGAGGTTGAAGATCCCGTACTGCAACAGAAGGATGATATTATCGTTCGTATTACTTCCACAGCCATATGTGGTTCCGATTTGCATATCTATCAGGGCGCTCTGCCTGCTGCCAAAGATTACGTTATCGGCCATGAACCGATGGGCATTGTAGAAGAAGTAGGTCCGGAAGTGACACGTGTGAAGAAGGGGGACCGTGTAGTCCTGCCTTTTAACATCGCATGTGGTGAATGCTTCTATTGTAATCATGACATGGAGAGCCAGTGTGACAATTCCAATGGCAATCCGGATATTCATACAGGTGGTTATTTTGGATTCACCGAACGCTACGGAAATCATCCCGGAGGTCAGGCAGAATTATTGCGTGTTCCCTACGGGAACTTCACTCCGTTTGTAATTCCGGAATCCTGTGAACTGGAAGACGAAGCTTTATTGTTCCTGTCCGATGTACTTCCAACCGCTTACTGGAGTGTCGAGAATGCCGGAGTTAAACCGGGAGATACGGTCACGGTACTCGGTAGCGGCCCTATTGGGCTGATGACGCAGAAGTTCGCCTGGATGAAAGGTGCCAAACGCGTTATTGCTGTGGATCGCCTGCCTTATCGACTGGAAAAGGCCAAACGCCTGAACGATGCAGAAATATTTAATTTTGAAGATTATGATGATATGGGTGAGCACATTCGTGAGATTACACAAGGCGGGACGGACGTTGTTATCGACTGTGTAGGGATGGATGGCAAAAAGAACATGCTGGAAGAAATCGGACAGAAGCTGAAACTTCATGGCGGTTCACTGAGTGCGATCGAAATCGGCATGAAAGCAATCCGCAAATTCGGTACACTCCAGCTTACGGGTGTATATGGCTCTTCCTACAACATGTTCCCACTAGGCAATCTGTTTGAACGCAATATCAATCTGAAAATGGGACAAGCTCCTGTTATCCATTATATGCCTGAATTATTCCGTAAAATCACTGCTGGTGAATTTGATCCAACCGAGATCATCTCCCATCGAATTCCATTGGAGAATGCAAGCGAAGCATATCGCATTTTCAATGATCATGAAGACGAATGTACCAAAGTCATACTCAAACCCTGATCGGTCCTGTCGATTTAAATATGCAAAATAAAAATAAACAAGCAGAACTACCTGTTCAAGGTACTCTGCTTGTTTTGTTTTTATTTTGATGGATTAGTTTACACATTCAGGCATGATCCGGTTTAATCGCTTGGAAATACATACTTTCTCCTTGGAAGCTGATGAGCTGCCCTTGCTCTGACACCTCAAAGTTAAAAAATTTGCGGATGACGGATGGGGCACTGAGCATACTTGCTTTAAGCACCTCTCTCTCCCGCTCAGGGAGCGCTGCACGGTTAGACCATTCATCAAAGTTAAAGCGCTTCTGGAAGGAAACCATTGTTTCCATTCGGAAGCCTGCATACTCCAGCATATGAATCCATTCCGCTTTGCGCCACGCCCGAACATGGCTTGCATCCCGGCACTTCTCCACTTCATTGTAAAACTGGTCATACTCATCACGCTCAGGTGCCACGTTATCAATCAATAACAACCTGCCACCAATCTTCAGCACTCGTAGTGCTTCATGAACAAACGCAGAAACGTCCGGAAAATGATGAGCGGCGATTCGGCAGGTCACAAGATCAAAGGAATCATCGTCGAATGGCAGCTTCTCTGCATCCCCTGCTACAAAATCCACATTATGGTGTCCATTTCCCTGGATAAATTGTTCAGCAACCTGAAGCATTTCTTCCGTAAGATCCAGCGCTGTCACCCGCTGAACAAGTGGCGCCAAAGCATTCGCGACATGCCCTCCTCCAGTAGCAATATCCAGCACGTTCATATCCGAAGTGGCTTGAGATGAAGCCACGAGCAGCGCAAGATCCTCACCTTGTGCATGTCCCGCACTCGTCACGTATTTCCCTGCATTTTTCGCAAACTGCTTCTGCACCTGACTTTTGATTACATCAGACATTTGAATTCCTCCTGCACAAGTTCCAATAGATGAAACCATGTTTCATATTATATTTCATTTTACCACATCTTCGTAGGAATGCTAAATAAGCATTTTACACAAATTCAGAGGCAACTTTCCACCACCTGACCAAAAGATGAAATAAAAAACACCCCCAAGTGAATTTCACCCAGGAGATGTTTCTTATATTGTTATTTCACAAGTGTTGGTGCTTTCTTCCACAGTCCAAGGATCAGACCTGAGATCACAGCACCAATGGCAACGGCCAGCAGGAACAATAATGCGTGGTTCGCCAGTGCAGCAACAAAGATCCCGCCGTGCGGAGCTGGTACATTAATGCTCCACAGTTGTGTCAATCCGCCAGCAACAGCAGAACCCAGAATACAAGAAGTCAATACACGCAACGGATCAGCCGCAGCAAATGGAATTGCACCTTCCGTAATGAAAGACAATCCAAGGACGTAGTTGGTCAGTCCCGATTTACGTTCTTGCTCTGTGAATTTCGATTTGAAGAACGTTGTTGCAAGGGCAATCGCCAGTGGAGGTGCCATACCACCTGCCATAACTGCTGCCATCCATGCACCGTCTGTGTTACCACTGGATGTGAATACCCCGATCGCGAACGTATATGCCGCTTTGTTGAACGGTCCGCCCATATCGATCGCCATCATGCCACCAAGCAACAAACCAAGCAATACTTTATTTCCTGTTCCCAGATTACCAAGTGCATCTACAAGCCATGTGTTCAGGGAACCAAAGATTGGATCGAAGACGTAGAAACTGATTGCACCCACGATCAGCAAACCGAATACCGGATACAGCAAGATTGGTTTCAAGCCATCAATCGCTTTTGGCAATCCTTTGAACGCCTTACGAAGACCAATAACGACATAACCCGCCAGGAAACCGGCTGCCAAACCACCAATGAAACCGGCGTTTGAGTTAACCGCCATCAATCCACCGACCATACCAGGCATCAGGGCTGGACGATCACCAATACTCATCGCGATGAATCCGGCCAATACCGGAATCAGGAAGTGGAATGCACCTGTTCCGCCACCAATGGTTTGAAGCAGTTGTACAATCGGATTATCAGGACTGGCAATCTGTTCGAACAGGAAGGAGATCGCAAGCAGGATACCACCACCTACAACAAATGGCAGCATATGCGAGATTCCGTTCATCAGATCTTTATAGATTTTGCTGCCTACGCTGATCTTGCCCTCGCTTGCATTCTCTTCCTTGGTATTACCACCTTGACTGCGATAAATCGGTGCATCGCCATTAACTGCCTTGCGAATCAGCTCTTCAGATTTGCGGATGCCATCGCTCACCGGTCTTTGCAATACCGGTTTGCCATCGAAACGTGCCATCTCCACGTTTTTGTCTGCGGCAACGATAACCCCTTTGGCGCGGGCAATCTCATCAGCCGTCAGGACATTTTGTGCTCCTTCGGAACCGTTGGTCTCCACACGAATATTGATGCCCATTTCCTGAGCTTTCTTTTTGAGTGCATCTTCAGCCATAAACGTATGTGCTATGCCTGTTGGACAGGCAGTAACCGCAACAACAAAATCTTCCGAATTGGCGTTACCTACGATCACACCGGAAGTATTCTGCTGTTGACTGCCCGTGGAGCCTGATGCGGTAGCCGCTGCTCTTTCAGCTTTTGCTTTCTCTTTGGCAGCTTCTTGCTCAGCTGCTTCTGCCTGTTTGGCATCAAACAACGCGCTTACTTCTGCAGGTGTATCTGTATTCATCAATTGTGAGATGAAATCGCTATCAATCAGCAACCTGGAAAGAGCTGCAAGCGTACGCAGATGGGTATTACCTGCGCCTTCTGGAGCCGCAATCATGAAGAACACATGCGCTGGTTGATCATCCAATGCTTCAAAATCAAGCCCTTTTCTGCTCTTGGCAAATACAACCGTTGGTTCATTTACCGCTGTTGTCTTCGCATGTGGCATCGCGATTCCGCCGCCGATCCCCGTACTGGACTCAGCTTCTCTTTTATAGATCATTTCCTTGAACAGAACAGGATCATTAATACGTCCGCTTTGGTTCAGGCTTGCAATTAGTTCATCAATAGCCTCATCTTTGGTTGTGGCTTGCAGGTCCATGATCATCGTTTCCTGGATCATCAAGTCTGTTATTCTCATCTTGGTACACTCCCTTAGGTTCTATCGGCCTGCGATGGGCAGGCCTCAATACATTACAATTACATATAAGAAACTTATATATTGCCGTTAGACTAGATCGTCGTAATGGTTACTTGATTGCGCAGTTCATCGATCAATTCACGTGTTGCCAGATCATCCGAGAACGCAGTCGCGCTTCCAGATGCAACCCCTGTACGGAAGGCTTCCAGCAGATCACCGCTCCGCACATAGGTTCCTACGAATCCGCCAATCATGGAGTCTCCGGCACCAACCGAGTTTCTCACCGTACCTTTTGGCACATTTGCATGATGAACTTCCGCTTGCGTAATGAACAGCGCACCCTCGCCTGCCATGGAGATCAATACATGTTTGGCACCGGCTTCCAGCAACTTGCGACCGTACAACACGAGTTGCTCACGAGTCTCAATGGTTACACCGAACAGTTCAGCGAGTTCATGATGATTGGGTTTCACCAGCAACGGTGCATGTTCGAGAGCTTCCATTAATGCAGGACCAGTTGTATCAATCACAAATTCGGCTCCCGTTTGCTTGCAGACTTTAATGAGACGATCATAGAAATCTGTTCCAAGTGAAGGAGGTACACTTCCGGAGAGAATGACAATATCTCCTTTTTGCAATGAAGACAATTTGTGTAGCAACTGCTCTGCCTCTTCTGCACGTATGGCAGGCCCAAGACCATTAATCTCGGTCTCTTCTCCATGCTTCAGCTTGATATTAATGCGAGTATCGTCTGCAATCGTCACAAAATCGGTGAGAATGTGATCTTCCTGCAACTTGTCATTAATAAAACGTCCTGTGAATCCACCAAGGAAACCAATAGCCGTGTTATCCGCTCCAAGTTGATTCAGTATGCGAGAGACATTAATGCCTTTACCGCCCGGGAGCTTCAAATCCCGATTCATTCGATTCAATCCGCCAAGCTTCAGCTCATCGACTTCCACGATGTAATCAATGGACGGGTTAAGTGTTATCGTATATATCATTGTTATCCCTCAATTATTTTAGTTTTCTGGGCGATTCCAGGCCGCCAATGTTCTGGCATCCGCTCGGTAATCAAATCGGCCTCCTCCAAATCGAACAATTTGGCAAAAGTAATTTCCCCTATTTTACTGGAATCAGCCAGCACATAAGATTTTCCCGACAATTGATGTGCACGCCTTTTAATCAAGGCTTCCTCAGGGTCCGGTGTTGTATACCCCATTTCAGGATCTACTCCGTTGCTTCCAAGAAAACATTTATCAAAACGGAAATTATCCATGTTCTGTAATGCGATACTGCCAATGACTGCTTTCGTATGAATTTTCATCATACCTCCAAGCAAATAACTGCGAATACGCTTGCTTACCAATGCTTCAACATGTGAAAGTCCATTGGTAACCACTGTTACGTCCTTAGCTTCAATAAAGGGAATCATGGCTAACGTTGTTGTTCCCGCATCCAGATAGATGCATTCGCCATTTTCGATCTCCTGTGCAGCCAAACGGGCAATCATTGTTTTTTGTTGAATGTTTTTGAAGGTTTTTTCTTCCATGCCCGGTTCAAGCGTTTTTTCGTTCACCAGTGCGGCACCGCCGTGGATGCGTTTGAGCAACTGACGACTCTCCAGATCGATTAAATCACGCCTAATCGTTGATTCAGAAGCACCTAACACATCCACAAGCTCTTGCAATTTCACAATCCCCTGTTCATGTAAGCGCTCTACAATTGCAGCATATCGTTCTTCAGTCAGCATCTTCATTCCTCCAACTGCTTCTATAGTATCATAACTCTCTCAAAAAACAACCATTTTCATTCAAAATAATTTAAAAACATTCAAAAACCCGCATCTTTCGACTTATTTTCTTGTCCAATTGTCCCTTCCCCGACTCCTGAACATGCATCTGATAATCTAGTCCCTATTTTATTGAAGGTGGTGACCTGATGAGAAATCATCCACACAAACGGCGAAAACCCTGTGTCCTGCATCAGAAAAAGAAAGTTTCTTCTCCTCGCTTTGGATGGATCTCCTCCAACTGGAGTGGTTATGCTCGTAAAGGAACAGTGCACCAATACCGCCGCATCTCAGCTGAATGGACTGTCCCTTATCTTCTACCTAGTTCACGTAACGCCTATTCTTCCGCCTGGATTGGAATTGATGGCTTCGAGAACAGCAGTCTCATTCAGACCGGAACAGGTCACGACTGGATTCAAGGCAAGCCCAGCTATTATGCATGGTGGGAGATCTTGCCTGCCGCAGAGACCATCATCCCACATCCGGTTTCCCCAGGCCATCGCATTCGAGCAGTCATCACCAGATTAACACGCAAAACCTGGTGTATTACGCTCTCTAATCTGACGTTAGGCTGGACCTTCCGCACCATTCAGTGTTATTCGGGTCCGCAGTCCTCTGCGGAATGGATTGTTGAAGCACCCACTGTAGGAAGCTCCATTGCTTCCATGGCAAGGCTTACGCCCGTAACCTTCAGCATGTGCCGTCTGAACGGATGTGCTCCTACTTTTCGAACCTCTCAAAAAGGGATCATGATTCAAGGAAGAAGTATCGTCTCGATCCCTGGTAATCCCAATCGGTGCAAAGATGGATTTACAGTTCGTCGCTATAAAGTTCGTCGCAACACCTGAGTAATTAGTGTTCGGAAGAAGCCACTTACTTCGTGAGCTTAACGTTGGTATTTCCGGCCTTAGTATCTCCATTAAAAATCCTGCAGTCTTCAGCGCTTGATGCGCGGGATTGCAGGATTTTACTCTTCATGGGATTCAATGGATGTCTATGACTCTGCAATCAATGCATCCGGTTTCGGTTTAAGCCATTTGCCATCCTCATTAATAAACGCCCCCTTGAAGCGCCCCATCTCCAATTGTTCGATCAGCCTCTCCTCGTCCATGACCAGAATCTCAGCGAGCTGCCCGGAGGTGTAATAATGCGCGGGATTGTAATCGAGCAGCACAGGAACAGATGTATCATATAGTTCTTTAATCAGATTCTCAAAGGAATGCCGACCCAAGTTCTCCATATCTCTATAAAACTGCAAATGTTGGGACACCATATTACGGAAAGATTTATTCTCCAGGTTCATCCACAATGTATTGCAGGCCTGAACACTCATATGATTTTGTTCCACATCAAAATATTGAACTTCTTCGATCTTCATGTATTTCTCTTGAAATGCAACAATCTTAATCAAAGGTACATTTCGTTTACGTGACGCTTTCTTCACATGGGCTCTAAATTGTTCATAATTCATTTCATTCATCTATTATCCCTGCCTTTAACATGTTCCAACCGACATTTTACAACAAATCGAAGGCGAGTGTAACCTTCATCATGTGAAAAACAAAAAACGTGCAGCATCCAATGCCGCACGTTCATGTCTTTTCGTTATCTTATGAAGGTACATTTACTCTGCAAGGGCACCCGTTTTCACCCATGTAGCAGTAAATTCCTGTTGTTCATATGCATAGAATTGTTGCAAAATAACCTCCCGATCGTCGAGGAACAACTGATCAGCTATGGCAGAGACCAGTTTCGGCACCGCACTCTTAGTCCCTGATATGGCCGATGCCGACAGACCACAGCTGGCAAGTGCAGAGTAATTGAATACAAACAGTCCATGCAGCTGCTTCTCACCTTGTTCACTCCTGCTGGTCATCGCAAACCCGGAACTCAGGTATGGATGTGCATCCAGCAATGCATTGCGATGCTCTGGCGGAGCCTGGTAACAGTCCTCCCAACGCGCGATGTATGGCTCCACCAGCCTCAGCTCAGGACGGAGTGCCGGATCACTAAGCAGACCTGTACTAATAATTAGAAAATCAAACGCAAATGCCCCCTGTGGCGTATGCACCATCGTGCCGTGGTCAGTCGCTTCTACACTCATCCAAGGCGAATTCAGATGCAGTTCGAATCCAGGCCAGGCTGCTGCTCGATTAAACGTATCGTTGGTTGGCGGTTGATTGAATTTGAAGAAATGAGCGATCACTTCATATTTATCCGCAACCGGAAGAGCGTGGAATCGCTCAATCATACCGGATTGCTCCATCTGACGAATGGGGTTAACATTGGGCAGTTGTTCCCGTCGTACAAATACATGAGCTTCCGCCACACCCGCGGCAAGGGCATAGCTTGCATTATCAAATGCAGAAGCGCCCCCGCCAAGCACAGCAACCCTTTTACCTTTTAGCCGTTCAAAATCAATCGCTTCCGACGTATGGGCATACAACTCCCGAGGTAATCTATCCGCAATCATGGATGGCACATGCCACTCTCCACCGCCTTGTATTCCCGTAGCAAACACGACTTTGCGCGCAAGGATGACGTCCTTGTGAGTTCCTGCCTTGTTCACGTGAAGTCGATGTATTCCATTCTCTATCGGCTCAACGAGCGTCAATTGGATCTCATTAAGCACAGGCAGATTCAGCACTTCACGATACCAGCGCAAATAATTCATCCAGTCTCCACGCGGAATCTTATCGACCTCTTTCCAACCTTCTGGCCCAACCTGTGCTTCCCACCATGAGCGGAAGGTTAACGAGGGGATGCCCAAATCGATGGATGTCAGATGCTTGGGGGTACGCAGAGTAACCATACGCGCATAAGTCTCCCAAGGTCCTTCAAATCCCGATGTATTCTCATCAATGACGAGAATATTGGAGATTCGTTCCCGAAGAAGTCCAAATGCCGCCCCTAATCCACTCTGACCTCCACCCACAATGACAACATCATAGACATGACCATCTGCATGTTCTCTTGGACGTACCCAGTTCGCGCCCCCAAATGACAAATAATCCAGATCATTCTTCACACGTTCATTCAAAGCTTCCAGGCTCATGATTCATCAACCCTTTCGAGATACATATACGAACTCGTTTTCTTTAATGATTAGATGTTAGTTTGTTGTTAACTATATTGAGATTAGTTGTACTTTTCGCTTGTATTCCTGAAATATATTAGCGTTATTATATGAGTTATCAGATACGAAATGAAGTTTGTGGCAGATTTATTGTCATCAACACTAAAAATAACTGACATGCTTGTTAATCTGCACGAATCCCTAATGGATGGCATCTTCATCTTTAGATGTGCTTCCTTTTCGATGGAAGTTGCAGAGAACAAAAAAAAGACAGGCCAAGATGTAACCTTGGTCTGTCTTTTAAAAAGAAATGCTATTGGCCGGCCTGTTCGCGGCGCTGCAATTTTTCATTGGTTAATTTCTCAGGGGTCACATCATGACCCAGCGGGTCTACTACGGATACTGCCAGCATGGTTGTCAGCACCTGACCTCGAATAGCCTGCAAATATTGCTTTCTAAGCTCCTGCTGCTCGCTTTGTTCTGCTTTGGTCAAACCGACGCTGCTGCGTTGTTTTCGGCTTAATTCGTTAATGCGTCCCAAAAAAGGAATCATGAAATCCACCTCACTTGTTAGTCCATTTTCCAAAAGATATTTCGAATATCTTCAAACTAACTTATTACAACTTTACGAATTTGTCCATAGGCTCAATCCATTGAGAAGGTTTAGGTGATCTCATGCACAGACCATACAATGCCGTTTGTAGCACCACTGCCCAGGTTCAACGTAATCGTCAGCCCGTTCGCGGCATAAAACAATCCAATCACATCTCCAGCATTCAATGCCACTTCTGCCGCCAAAGTCACTGTGCCACTCCCCAGCACTGCCCGCAGTGTTAGTAGGGTAACCGCTACATTCAGTACGGGCAGTAAACCACTAACCAGTGTTGTAACCGTAGGCGATGTCCTCTGGACAAGAAAGGCTGGGTTAACTCCAGCACCCAGTGACAAGGCAATCGCTGCGGCCGTTGCATAATTGATGGTAGCTACAATGGAATATCTGCCTGTCACGGGTACCGTATAATTTCCTGTGGTTGCATTGAAGTTGGCATTACCGTAATAAGGACTCGTTGTTGTCCAGTTGGTCAATTGTGCGCTCGTTGCTGTAGAAAGAGATGCCAGGAAGGCCGAGAATCCTTCTGTTGCAAAGTTGGGCCCTGTTGGGCCCGTGGCTCCGGTTGCACCTGTGGCCCCTGTAATACCTGTGATGCCTGTCGCTCCAGTGGCTCCAGTAGCTCCGGTTGCACTAGTCACACCCGTTGCTCCTGTTATTCCGTTGGCCCCTGTTGGGCCTGTTGGGCCTGTGGCCCCCGTTAATCCGGTGCCTCCCGTGCTCCCCGTTGCTCCCGCTGTTCCCGTTACACCTGTGACCCCAGTCGTACCGGTAGGACCTGTCACTCCTGCAAGGCCCGTCGCACCGGTTGCTCCAGCGCTTCCTGTCACGCCAGTTGCCCCTGTTGGGCCCGTTACACCAGCTGTACCTGTGATTCCAGTCTCTCCTGCGGCTCCCGTATTCCCCGTACTTCCTGTGGCACCTGTTGGGCCAGTCGCACCGTTTGGTCCCGTTACACCGGTGATCCCAGTTTGACCCGTTTCCCCTGTAACACCAGTGGTCCCCGTAGTTCCCGTGGTTCCTGTTATTCCATTTGCCCCCGTGGTGCCTGTAATTCCTGTTGTACCAGTCACTCCTGCGGGGCCAGTCACGCCGGTAACTCCCGTGATACCCGTACTTCCTGTCGCACCTGTCGAGCCAGCCAAACCGGTTGGTCCCGTTACACCGGTGATCCCAGTTTGACCCGTTTCTCCTGTAACACCTGTTGTTCCTGTCGCACCCGTAGTGCCCGTTACACCTGTTAAGCCTGTCACTCCTGCGGGGCCTGTTGAACCGGTTGCACCTGTAACTCCCGTTTCTCCTGTGGTACCCGTGGCTCCGGTGACACCAGTGACTCCGGTTGCCCCCGTCGGTCCCGTTGGTCCCGTTACTCCAGTTGACCCTGCGGCGCCTGTGATTCCTGTTGCACCGGTCACTCCTGTAGGGCCAGTTGCACCTGTCGGTCCCGTTTCCCCAGTAACACCTGTGGCTCCCGTGAACCCCGTCGTACCTGTGACTCCGGTTAATCCTGTCTCTCCAGTAGCGCCCGTTGGACCAGTCGAACCTGTAACTCCAGTTTCACCAGTAGCACCAGTGGCTCCTGTACTTCCAGTGAAGCCTGTCACTCCTGTCGGCCCAGCAGAACCGGTTGGTCCCGTGTCACCTGTGATCCCTGTTAAACCTGTAGCACCTGTTGTTCCGGTCGCACCCGTAGTGCCCGTAACCCCCGTTGACCCTGTCTCTCCTGTGATACCAGTTTCACCAGTCGCTCCCGTAATCCCCGTACTTCCTGTGACACCAGTCGTACCTGTCGGGCCGCTCAAACCGGTTGGCCCCGTTACACCTGTAATCCCTGTTACACCCGTTTCTCCAGTTATACCAGTGGCCCCAGTGACTCCCGTAGTTCCCGTTGTTCCGGTTATTCCAGTCACTCCTGTGATTCCAGTTAGACCAGTTGAACCTGTAAGTCCTGTAGCTCCCGTTGGACCGATCGAACCTGTAACTCCAGTTTCACCAGTGGAACCAGTCGCGCCTGTGACCCCGGTTACCCCTGTAGGACCCGTCTCTCCTGTAACGCCTGTTGCTCCTGTGGGGCCACTAGCGCCGGTAACTCCCGTTAGTCCCGTACTTCCTGTTACACCCGTTACTCCTGTAACACCAGTTGTTCCGGTCGCACCCGTAGTGCCTGTAACCCCAATTAACCCTGTCTCTCCAGTAGCGCCCGTTGGACCGGTCGTACCTGTGACCCCGGTTATCCCTGTGCTTCCTGTCACACCTGTAAGGCCAGTTTCACCTGTTCCTCCTGTGGGACCTGTTAAACCCGTTTCTCCAGTTATACCAGTGACCCCGGTGACTCCAATAGTTCCTGTTGTTCCGGTAATCCCAGTCGCTCCAGTCACTCCCGTAGTGCCCGTAACTCCGGTTAATCCTGTCTCTCCAGTAGCGCCCGTTGGACCAGTCGCACCTGTAAAGCCAGTATCACCTGTTGCTCCTGTCGGGCCTGTTGAACCGGTCGTACCTGTCGGGCCAGTCGAACCGGTTGGCCCCGTTACACCTGTAATCCCTGTTACACCCGTTTCTCCAGTTATACCAGTGGCCCCGGTGACTCCTGTAGTTCCTGTTGTTCCGGTTATTCCAGTCACTCCTGTGATTCCAGTTAGACCAGTATCACCTGTAGCACCAGTAGCTCCTGTTAGCCCAATGATTCCTGTTACACCAGTTGAACCTGTAGGTCCTGTAGCTCCCGTTGGACCGGTCGAACCTGTAACTCCAGTTTCACCAGTGGAACCAGTCGCGCCTGTGACCCCGGTTACCCCTGTAAGACCCGTCTCTCCTGTAACACCAGTTGTTCCGGTCGCACCCGTAGAGCCTGTAACCCCAATTAATCCTGTCTCTCCAGTAGCGCCCGTTGGACCAGTCGAACCTGTAACTCCAGTTTCACCAGTAGCACCAGTGGCTCCTGTGATACCCGTACTTCCCGCGGAACCTGTCGCACCGGTCGGGCCAGTTTCACCAGTTGTACCTGTGATTCCAGTCTCACCGGTCACTCCCGTTAGTCCCGCACTTCCTGTTACCCCCGTCTCTCCTGTAACACCAGTTGTTCCGGTGGCACCCGTAGTGCCCATAACCCCAGTTAATCCTGTCTCTCCTGTGGGGCCAGTCGCTCCAGTCACTCCAGTGATACCCGTACTTCCTGTGGTACCTGTTGGCCCTGTCGGGCCGGTCAAACCGGTTGGTCCCGTGTCACCTGTAATCCCAGTTAAACCCGTTTCTCCAGTTATACCAGTGGCCCCGGTGGCTCCTGTAGTTCCTGTCGCACCTGTAACTCCTGTTGCACCTATATTACCTGTCGTTCCAGTCTCCCCAGTAGCTCCGGTTGCACCCGTAATACCCGTTGTTCCTGTTATCCCAGTCACTCCTGTGATTCCAGTCTCACCTGTTGCTCCTGAGGGGCCAATCGCACCGGTAACTCCCGTTAGTCCCGTACTTCCTGTTACACCAGTCTCTCCTGTGGCGCCCGTTGGACCAGTTAAGCCTGTAACTCCAGGTTCTCCTGTAGCACCCGTGGCTCCGGTAAATCCAGTCGTTCCAGTTACACCAGTCACTCCCGTGTTACCCGTACTTCCCGTGGAACCTGTCGCACCTGTCGGGCCGGTCAAACCGATTGGTCCCGTTACACCTGTAGCCCCTGTAAAACCCGTCTCTCCTGCAACTCCAGTTGTTCCTGTAACGCCCGTTGGACCGGTCAAGCCGGTAGTTCCAGTTTCGCCAGTCGCACCTGTGGCTCCCATGATGCCTGTAATACCTGTCGTTCCTGTTACACCATTCTCTCCAGTTGCACCAGTTGACCCCGTCGTTCCGGTTACCCCTGTGCTACCTGTCACACCAGTCACACCTGTTAGGCCAGTTTCACCTGTGATCCCTGTTAAACCCGTAACACCTGTTGTTCCGGTCGAACCTGTAGTGCCCGTAATCCCAGTTAACCCGGTCTCACCAGTGGCGCCCGTTAGACCGGTCGAGCCTGTGACTCCAGTTTCACCAGTGGTGCCTGTGGCTCCAGTGACTCCGTTTGTACCTGTTGGGCCAGTCGAACCGGTAAGCCCCGTTACACCTGTGTTCCCAGTTAGCCCCGTTTCCCCGGTAACACCAGTGGCCCCGGTAACCCCTGTCATTCCTGTCTCTCCTGTAACACCAGTTGTTCCGGTCGAGCCTGTGACTCCAATTTCACCAGTGGTGCCCGTGGCTCCAGTAACCCCCGTATTACCTGACGTTCCTGTTGCACCTGTTAGCCCTGTCTCTCCTGTAACGCCAATAGCTCCCGTGGGTCCGGTTATCCCAGTAGCTCCCGTGGGTCCGGTTACACCGGTCGTGCCTGTTGCTCCAGTCCCGCCGGTTGGACCTGTTTCGCCAGTGAACCCAGTCATACCTGTAGACCCTGTTGCTCCAGTTGAACCAGTAGCCCCGCTAAGTCCTATCAGTCCAGTAACTCCTGTAGTACCTGTACTTCCTGTTGGTCCCGTTACACCTGCCGTACCTGTAACACCTGTTTCCCCAGTAAATCCAGTTGAACCCGTAGCTCCGGTTGGACCAGTCACACCTGTGAGCCCCGTACTTCCCGTAGCCCCAGTTACACCTGTTGGCCCACTCGAACCGGTAGATCCCGTTACTCCTGTAATCCCAGTCAGACCCGTGACACCAGTGGATCCCGTCAGTCCCATCACACCAATCCCAGTTGGACCAGTTGTTCCTGTAGATCCAGTGCTGCCTGTAGAACCAGTCACGCCGGTAAAGCCAAGTCCGGTAACTCCAGTTGCTCCGGTTGTTCCTGTGACTCCGGTCGATCCGGTACCAGTAGCACCTCTAATTCCTGTAGCTCCAGTAGCTCCTGTGGGGCCAGTCGCACCGGTCGGACCAGTAAATCCCGTAGTTCCAGTCATACCTATAGTCCCTGTTAGTCCGGTTGCCCCAGTTACTCCTGTACTTCCCGTGATTCCAGTTGATCCCGTAAATCCAGTGGCTCCAGTCCGTCCTGTTAAACCAGTTGCTCCCCTTCTAACTGGATACCCGGGGTCCCCCGTTAATCCAGTAGCACCTGTTGCTCCGGTGAATCCTCTCACTCCCCGATAACCCCGTGGGCCGCGAAGGAAAGGCTTCCTGTGGCTTTTCTTTTTTTTGCATGAACGTCTGCTTTTCTTACAAGACTTACTCTTCTTCTTTGAAATAGATTGCTTTTTGGATTTCCGTTTATCTTTGCTGATTGAGGAAATTTTGCGCTTCTTTTTGGACACACCGCTCACAAGAACATCCCTCCTCCTTGTACACCACGTCAAATCTCCGCATTTTACAATAGTACACTCTATGCCCGGGACTAGCTTTGTGCGCCCTATTCAATAAGCCTAATGAAATCCTCTAAAGTTAGTGATCAATCAATTACATCTCAATAAAAAATATATCCCCCTCTACTTTCCCTGCAACTCCTTAATCGTCAACGCAATTCCTTCTTCAAAAGACGTTGCTACAACTGGGCCAATCCGTTTCTCATACTTCACTCTACTCAAAATTAGCGGCTCCTCTGTCAGATATAACATCTCTACAATTTCTCTCATAACAGGTACACCCAGTCCAATCAACGACAATCCCAGTTTTCCTAAAGCCATCACAGGTTTTCTACTCCCCGAGCCTTCTGTGCCATATGCACAATCTCATGACCTGAGATAATCCCCGATCCAGGGATGTTCCAGTTCTGTCCATACGTCGTCTCCCTGCTTGCCAACTCCACCACCATGACCGCTGCATCCGGTAAATAGATGTATTCTCTGGGTACCTTCATATTTCCGATAAAAAAGCCATCTTACCTTTCGCTATCGCTTCAAGTGTTGAACCCAGATAGGAAGCCTGATTAGCCGTGGGGCCATAATAGTCCGGCAAGCGAACGATCATCACCTGAGCTCTGCTCCATCTTGTGCTGAATAACATCTGTTCATAGGCAAGTCGTGTCTTGCCTTTGCGGGTATGTGGCTGTTTCGGATGTTCTTCCGTCACCTCGTTCATTTGTCTTCTGCCGTAGGGGTAGTTCCGTCTATTACAACTACGTTCAGACCCAAGTGTTCTGCCGCCGTCATGACGGACTCGCCCAGCGGAATCAGCCTGCTCTCCATCTCGTTATACGGAACGTTCGCACAATGAAACATAACATCCGCCTCCTGAGAAGCAGCAATAATATCCTCCGACCGAAATGCATCTCCCACTGCGAGGAGCAGATGATCCGGTGATCCCAACGTTGCGGCAAGTTTCTCCAGTTTTTGACGCGAGCGTCCAAATGCAATGGTAGAAATGCCCCGTCTAATCAATTCTTCTGTGATTGCTGCACCTGTGCCACCTGTGGCTCCAATAACAATAGCTTTTTTCATCGGTTATCAACCTCTTTCACTCAATTAGTTATTGATCAATCACTTATCTAAAAACAATATAAACCGTATTTAGTGATTGATCAATAACTAAAATTCAAAAAGGGACTTTTCCTCCCTCTCTATCGCTCCTTCAGCTCCGGCATATCCAGTGCTGTAGATACATTACACAACATCCCGATTGCTAGGAAAATCATCGTTCTTTTCAGGGGTTCAGCAATGCCGGCAACTGTGAAAGCTTCCAATACCATGGTTCGCACATCACTTATGCCTTTTTGCATGGCCTGGCGAATGACTTCTTCCCGAATCGTTTGCGCCTGCATCTGAAGCAAGATTTCGCTCTTGTGAGATTCCAGAATCTTATCATAGGCTTCAATTAAGTCATTTTCCAACTGATCTGGCGTCGCTGTCTCCACGACAAGTCGAAACGATTCAATCACTCGTGTCCATGAGACCTCAATTGCAGTTAATAATAAAGCCTCTTTTGTTTTAAAAAAACGAAAGATATACGGCTGTGAGATCTGTGCACGTTCAGCAACTTGGGCTGTAGTCGCACGATAATAGCCAATTTCGGCGAACACGTCAATTGCTGCAGAGATAATATCATTGCGCCGATTAACCGACGCTGCTGTATCTTTAGCCATCATTTTCCCCTTCCAACGTATAGTTATGAATTGATCAATAACTTGAAGTATATCTGATTCCTGTAATCAAGGCAAAATTCAATATAGTGACACTTTATTTAACCCTTGAGCTTACTCGGATTATAGCCATACGTTTGCCTGAAACGACTGATGAAATAACTGCTGTTCACATACCCAACCAGATGGGCGGCCTCCGATACACCAACTTGCCCACTCTCCAGTAGCTCACGCGCCTTTTCCATCCGTTTCTGAATGACATACGCATGAATGGATCTGCCGTATTGCTGCTTGAATGCTCGTTTTAGCTTATTTTCATTCATCATGGCCGGTCGAACCAGCTCCGGAATTGTAGGTGCGTCGGCATAACGGGTATCCAGAATTCGTTTGACTTTCTCTAATCCAGCTCGGTCGGAGTCACTCAGTCTCACCTCTTGCACATGGGGCTGCGATTGGTCTGTCAACTCTCCGGCAAGCACTGCAATTAATTCCGCCAACTTGGCTTCCAAATAATATTCACGGATCTCATTCGTGTAATTGCACTGTATCATGTCCTGAATAACCCGACGTGCCACAGGCGGTATATCGATCCCTGCATTTTTCGGCAAATGATTAAATATCCCAATCGCTCCAGTCTGACGTATCGTCTCAAACAGCATCGGATAGTATTGCTTATGGACCTGTAACCCCAGTTGCACACTTCGCTGCCCTTCTTCATACATATTGGATGCGGCAAATGCACCACCCTCATAGATCCCAAAGTGATTTTCCAACAACCTATGCTTACGTCTAGTATCTCGATTACACCACTGCTGCTCACCCGTCAAGTTAAATGCAAGGACAAACCCTGCATGTTCACTACGCTCATCGACGACTGTATCTCTACACGGGGTAAGATCACAGAACGACCAATTGGCATGTGGTCCCAGACTTGTCGTTTGAAATACACCACTTCCTGCGTAATCCGGTAGATAAAATGTGGACATATCGTTCCTCCTTATTCAGATATAAAAGCTCCCGTTTAAGGTAACAAGTGCATGCGCATCCGTTGTAACCTATACACATCAATCTATTGAAACCAATACTCGTCACTTAACTTTAGATAAGGAGCAGACATCATGAAATCCCTAGACAACACCTACTATATCGCACTGAGTTTTCATATCCCCAAGCCAAAGCTTAATGCGTATCATGAATACCTCAACACACACGTGATCCCGGTTTATATACGAAATATGAATGAGTCCATCACAACATACAACATATACACTCACAAATTAACGACAGAAAAACACGGTGAATTTCCCTTATGGAACATGTTACACGTTATACAACTTCAAAATCATGATCTGGCTGCACCTCTCATGAGCGAACTAAACCAGATCCAGCCGTTTCCTGATGCCATCATCGTTCGTCAGGAATTGCTCGTCAGTACACCAAGCAGTAACTTTCCCGTCCAAAGCCAACATACCCGCAGACGCTGGCTCAAGCCGCTGCAGGTTGTGGAACATGTCGATGTTCAGCAGGATTCCTTGGAAGAATTCCGCAACATCATGATCCACGGAAATGGACCAGCCATGAATTTCATTTTGAGCGAACGGAAATGGTGCCATAGCTTCTATGCCCTGGAAACCGAAGAAGTATGGACTCATCACCCAGATTACCCGGAGTGGAATCAGCTCCACATTATTGCCTTGTACCCGGAAGCCCCTTTTCTGTATAAAAAGGATTTTGGACGTGGTCTCGCCCAGGCTTCTGGCGTCAGTTTCGAAGAGAACATGGATCGTCTGAAACAGATACGGACGATGCGGTACAAAAGTGTCAGTTCATTGCTGTAGAAGGTTGTGCAATCGTGTTTCTGAATCCAGCTTTGGACAGCTGTTGCAATAACCGTGTGTATGGCTTTCGTTCTCAACCTGATAAGCCAGACAGCAATATCGGCGTATGAAGAACGGAGGTCCCTGCAACATGGGATGTTCAAATTGTTGTAGCTCATTGGCAAACGTATATCCATTATCGTTATGCCGATCCAGCCATATGCTTTGATCTTCCTTGATCTGCTCAAGCCGTTGATTCGTCTTCCATATTCTTTGATCATGGATCATGCGTGCATACAATTGCTGCACATTATGTGCAACCAGAGACCACATGACCTTATCACTCGCCCCTGTACGAATGGCTACCGCTCGCAGGACAGGCTCCAGATGTAACAGCATTCTCTCTGAGCAAGCCACTCTCTGACCTGCGCTGAACAGGACCTTTACCCTCCAGAGAGGTTCTCTCCAGCAGGGTCTCATATCGCATGCCGCCTGCTCCATTCAACTCAAACCACATCTCATCGTCCGCAATGCGAAGTGTGGTGTCGTATAGACTGAATGCGGAGATTACGGCCATCACCAGCACCGAATAGCGCTTGGCAAAGAGTGTACCGACTGCTACACCCTCTTTCCATCCAGTTGAAGCCCTTGCTGCATAGCCTGTTTACGCAATATTAAGTCTCGTTTCTCTTCATCCAGCAGATCCTTCACTCGGTAAGGATACCTGGAATCATCGCTGTCCGCTCGGATCGTTGTCACAAAAAATTGCTGTAATACTTCCGCCATCTCCGAATAATCATACCCTGGATAAAGTCCCATCTACTGAATTATATCTTCAACTTCGTTAATGATCTTGCTGCGACCGATTGCCCCCAGCCCTTAAACAGCCAGAATGAGTCTGTCGTATAGACCTGATCTTTATCAACAGCTGGCACTCTCTTCCAGAGTGAGCTTGCATTGATGTTGTCTAAGTAATCCTTGGCATTCGGATCAACCTCAAGAATGACGAAATTGGCATCAATATCTGCGATTTTCTCTATAGACAGGTCCTCACGCTGTTCGACTGGCGTCACAGCAGTAGGCACAAATCCAAGATCTTGATACAACAGTGTATTGGTTGGATGCCCTTTTTCCGCATAAATTTGCAAAGTCTTCTCTCTGACACGCAAGTAGGCCAGCTTTTTCTGATCCAATTGTTCGATCTTCGCTTTGAGTTGTTCCGCCTGTTGCTCCACCTCTGCGATTTTCTCCTTGGCCAAATCGACCTTGTTGAATAACCCGGCTATGGTCAACAGATCCTGAGTCCAATAGGTTGTGTCATCTTCATAATCCAGCCATTCGGTACCAAGTACAATTGTCGGAGCGATTTTCTCCAACTGCTCATATGTACTCTCAGCAGTCCGGCTCTCAATGACGATGACATCCGGACTGATCTGAAGAATAGCCTCCAGATTGGGACTATCTGCCGAACCTACCGTAGGCACACCAGCAAGCTGATCTGCGAAATAAGGCAGATAATCTCCGCCGTAACGAACTTCTACATTAACGCCTGCTGGTTTCTCACCAATCGTTAGCATGTGATCGATGTAAGCCGCGGATAACACAACCATACGCTCTATCTTTTGCGGTACAACAGCGGTTCCTTTAAGATGCTCGATCGTTTGAGTACCACTCTCTTCCACAGGTGTATCCGGTTGCTCAGGCGTTGCTTCATTTTCTTCCGATGTCTTGCCACATGCCGCCAGTACGAACACAAGTAAGGCCAATAGTATCATCGTTGCTGCTCTCTGTCTTACCATTTGTAGTAAATCCCCTCTACTATTTAATAATAATAATCATTATCACTATAGTAGGGAAAAGCGAATAAGCTTGCCATGGATTATATAACGCTCTTCACTTGCACAAAATCACCGTACACTAACACCAAGCTGGGCTGCTACATATCGCATAGCCCACATGCGTCCGGTTGGACCCAGCGTTTTGAAAAAAATATCTCCAGCATTATAGACATGGCCTTCTTGAACAGCCTTTAATGCCAACCATTCACTAGACTGCTGTAATTGCCTTAGTTGAGCACCTGCCTCTTCTGTAGGATCGACCATTACAAATACATGATCCGCGTCATATAACTGTATATCGCTAACTTTCGTCTCCACAGCCCACTCTTGTTCCGGAAAATGGCTGGGCAATTGGAAACCTAAATCATCATACAACAGGGCTCCTGTCTGGTTATTCAATCCATACATTCGGTAGAAATGAGAGGTCACCCGGATGAACATAGCACTCTGTTTCCCCCATCTCGACTGAATTCGTCTTCGAAGCACATGACTCAGGTCCGCATGCTGTTCAATCCACTGTACAGCCTGTTCGGTACGTCCCATAATGTCCGCCATATACAGCAGGCTTTCACCAAAATGGTTGGTATGCTCCAGCATAGCGGTAGGTGCAATATGATGCAGGGATTCATTCGGCTGCAAACGATCACTTGTAATGATCAGATCCGGTTGGACTCTCCTCAACCCGTCATAGTTCTGATTGAAGCTGTCCAGGACAAGTCCCTGATGGCTGTGCGCTTGAAGCGCAGGAACAGCAATGTGGCGAGCCACTCTCTGACCATAAGATAGTGCGGACACTGGCGTCATGCCTAGCGTTATCACGTAGTCATCCAACCCGTAATACAACGTGGCAATGCGACTCACTTTATTTTTCATATACAACGTCGGGGCGACACCTTCGTTTTTCTTGAAGACTCTGCTGAAATAGTGCTCATCCTGATAGCCCACCTGCTCCGCAATTTCCTTGATTTTATCTGAAGAAAACAACAGCTGTTTGGCCTTCGCCATACGTTGTTTCAGGATGTATTCGATCGGAGTCATGTTTAATTGCCGTTTGAATGTTCTTATAAAATGATTCACACTTAGCCCTGCCAAGCGGGCCATCTGATCGACTCGAAGGTCTTTCATATACTGATGTGTCATGTATTCAAGTGCCCGGTCCATACCTGCTACAGGTTGGGTTACTTCTTTCGTACAGATCATTAACTGGATCAACAACTGATGCAAAAGATGTTTCCTGCGCGTCTTTTCCAGACTCGTGAAAGAATCTTTTCCACGTACCAGGGTATCCATCATCTCCCGAATATCAGGTGCGTTGGAAGAAATATCAAGCTTGCCTGTAACAGGAAAATCAACTGCACCGCTATGCCAAGCATTTCGATTCCGGGTAAGTGCCACGCAGGAAAATAAAATGATCTGATATCGGACGGGGCTTCCATATCTGTCTGAAACTCCACATGCATTCCTGGTTTCAACAAAAACCACTCGTCTTGGGAGACTGTACGCACAACGTTATCCATAGTCAAAGATCCCTTGCCAGTGATAACCCTGCAAATGGCGAACCGCTTCCAGATTCTGCGCTGGACAGCCCCCGGATTGCTGGCGAAATGGTAAATGTGGACAGCGGTGAAATATAGTTGCTCCAGTCGTTTTACCCAATCATTTTCTTTCATGCCGACGTCCCTTCCCAGTTCGGATCGAACCCTATAAGTGCCTGACGAAGCTCTATTATTTCGCTTTCAGTAATACGTTTGTGATCGTATCGCCGCCTGTTACGTTCGCTCGATGTGCCATATCCTCTTATTATAGATAAATTGATAATAATTCTCAATAAATCAACCATCGATAGAAACTCATGCAGATGGACATCCTACACAGACGACAATGCTTATGTACCGGGATAATATAGGAATAATCATCCTCTTCTTCTGAACATGTTGCAAAAACCTAAAAGGCATGATATATTAATTGAGCCATCAATGATTGAGGCATCAACTATTGATACATCAATGATCGAGAGCATCCAAATAATCATTAGACAATGGCATTGTATACTGCAACTTTCATTATTGGTTAACATGCGCCGTTGTTCATGATTCAGATTCACCCGGGAGGTCTAGTCATGACACGTATTGTTTCCAAAGAAGAACAAATCATCAATCTGTTGAACGTACTGGGTAACAAAATTAGTCCCAAGTTCGAACGCTGTACAGGGATCAGCTCCTCTCGCTTTGAAATTCTGCATGAGCTGGATCAGGTAGATGAGATTAACCAATCCATGCTGCAGAAGATCATTAACATTGATAGTGCTGCGATTACACGCCACTTGAAACAGCTTGAGGTGGACCAGATGGTTACCAGACGCAAGAATCCCGAAGATAATCGGGTCACTTTTGTTCGTCTGACGGACCACGGTCGGAAGCAGATTGAAGGCTACAAAGCAGAGAAGACCAATTATATCAACCAGATTTTACGTGATTTCAGTGAAGACGAAATTCAGGCACTCGCCGATTTCCTGGAACGCATGCAGAACAATTTCTAAACCCATATATAGAGGAGAGATCCATTCATGAGTACAATTCAAAGCAAATTCCAAAAAACCAATGATTTTAACGAAATTACCTACGGTCGTCGTTCGGTTAAGCTTTACGATCCTGAGGTGAAAATCAGCCGTGAAGAAATGACTGAGATTCTGGCAGAAGCTTCTCGTGCACCATCTTCGATCAATTTGCAGCCTTGGCGTTTTCTGGTTGTAGATACACCTGAAGGTAAAGAAAAGCTTGCTCCACTTGCAAGATTCAATCAAAATCAAGTGTTGACTTCCTCCGCAGTTATTGGCGTATTCATTGATATGAACAATGCCGAGCATATGGAAGAGATCTTTGGTAAAGCTGTAGAACTGGGTTATATGCCACAAGAAGTCAAAGATATGCAGCTATCAAAAGTATTGCCTTATTATGAAAGTATGCCTGCTTCCGCTATTCGTGAAGTCAATATGATCGATGCTGGACTTGCTTCCATGCAATTAATGCTTGTAGCACGTGCTCACGGTTATGATACCAACCCAATTGGTGGTTACGAAAAAGATCAAATTGCAGAAGCATTTGGCATGGACAAAGAGCGTTATCAAGCGGTTATGTTGATCTCTATCGGCAAATCAGCCAAAGAAGGCCACCCATCCTACCGTCTGCCTGTAGAAACTATCACAACTTGGGCATAATAACAGGAACGCTTTTCCTGTAAGTTTACGATTATACTGGTTATAAACATACTTTCTTAACACATTCCAAACAAACACACTATGGAGGTTACACATTATGATTATCATTCACGCTCATTTGCAAGTTAAAGCAGACCAAGAACAAGCATTCCTCGCAGCTGCGAAGGAACTGATCGCTGCAACACGTCAAGAAGAAGGCAACATCAGCTATGTCTTGGCAAAAAGCACTGAACAAGAACAACAATACACAATGATCGAGCTGTGGAAAGATGAAGCTGCTACAGCATCCCACAACACAAGCACACATTTCCAAGCATTTGTACAACAAGCAGCAGCATTTATGGCCGCGCCTATGAACGTTGAAGTATTTGCTGGAGAACAAGTGAAAGCATAATAGCAGAACAGCTGCCATACGTATCTGGCATGTGAAGAAGCTGCTCTTGGTCATATGACCGAGGGCAGCTTTTTGATTTCCTCTTTGAAAATGGGTTCACTTCGGATCCACAATTACTTGGTCTTCGGCTACACGGTCCGAGCCGGTGTGATACTTTGCGGATTGTTAAACACATTTTTCGGGTCATACTTGGCTTTGACTCTCCGTAGTCTCCCATAGTTGGCTCCATAGTACACTGGACCGGAATTTTTGATCCCTTGGTCTGGAACGTTGATATAGGAACCGACAATGTAGGGTTGCAATTTCGTGCGAGTATTACGAGCGAGTGCAATATTTTTAGCGGCATGGGATGGTTTGGTCCACGTACTGGTCCATTCCACATAGAACTTCTCTTTCCGCCAGAAGAACGCGGTTGATCTAGGCGATTTGCGACTTACGGCTCCACCCCAGTTAAGGAAATAGAACCCGCCTGGCCCCTCTTCCAAGTTCTCCAAAAATGTACGCATCGTTTGAATGGCTTTATCAGGGAATGGTTTTCGTCCAAAACCGGATGAGAACTGGTTACTGTACCTTTGAGTTTCGATCGGATCAGGAAGCAATAAGAACTTTACAACTTCTGTGTATGGTAACAATCGAACGATGGAACTTGTCGGGGTGCCGACACTCGTAATCGGCTGTAATAGTCGGAGAGCCTCCGTTTTGGACCCTAGGAACAGCCCCTCCATGACAACATTACCACCCTTTTTCGGTCCGATGGACAACTCGCTGCCCAATCTCGTGTCAACAGAGGGCGCCCACTTCTGCCATACTTTGAGCACCTTTTCGAATTGAGCCCATGGCCAGGTGATTTTAAATACAGTCGCTTTCGCTGGAGCTCGGCGCACTTTGAATTTGTAATGGGTGTATACTCCGAAGTTACCACCTCCGCCTCCTCGCGAGGCCCAAAAGAGATCTGCATTAAGCTTTTTATTCGCCCGAATGACTTTTCCGTTGGCATCCACCATCTCCACTTCAAGCAGGTTATCACTGATGAGACCTATGGTACGTTGGAGAGGCCCAATTCCCCCGCCTAACGTAATTCCACCGATTCCTACCGTAGGGCTGTCACCAAAAGGCGCTATGAAACCTTGCTTGGCAAGGGTATTCGCAATTCTTCCCACGCGGTTTCCTGTTCCAACAACAACCGTTCCATTTTTTTATCAAGCTTGATGGAATTCAGATCACTCACATCAATCACAATTCCCCCGTTAACTTGTGAAAGATTGACTTCAAGCGCATGTCTTCCGCTCCGCGGCCTGATTGGAACATTGTTTTCACGAGCCCATCGGATAGCGTTGGAGACATCTTTTGTCTTTTGGGCAAAAACGAATACTTTCGGGTATCTGTCCGTATGCGGGTCCCAGTTCTTGCGCGCCGCTTCATATCCTGGATCACCCTTGTAAATAACCCGTCCGGTAAGCTTGGTTGATGATTTCACACATCCCACTCCCTGCTGAATAATTGTCCTACAGCCTCTGGTGCATCAAGCACTTTATACTGTATGAAGGGCATTCGCGGAGGGAATGGGCTCACGCCTTAATTTCAAAATACGTGTTTCAGAGGAATCAAAAAGGAATTTCCCTTTCAGGCCACAGACAGCCTTGAGGAAAATCCCTTTCATGTTGTTGAACTAGTCTCTGCTCAAATCGGAATCAATTCGGATTAACTTGCGCGCTTCCTGTTCCTTTTCACCATACCAGACGAGCACATCGGCAAACAAATCCATGATACGAATAAAGCTCTGCTTGTCCGCATCCGAAATCTGATCTGCATATTTGAAAATCTCATCAAAGCAAAGCTCCCTTACAAATTCGGTGTACTTCGCATATACCTCGCGCCCTTTCGCCGAAGGTTTGACGTAGATGTCTTTGCGGTTGCCGCTTAAATGAAATTTTTCGAGCAGACCTTTTTCCGTCAGATTCTTCACGTTCTTGGAAAAAGTACTTCGGCTTACGCCCAAACGTGCGGCCATTTCCGACATCTTCTCTTCCTTGTCCTCGGCTTCCAGAATGTATTCCAGCGTCTGAATCTGTGAGGCCGAGAACATCATGTCCGTACCATAACTTCGCTGCAACTTATAGGTGTTCGAGTATGCATTGCCGTATTTGATAATTTTCTCAATCAGTGCCCGATGGTCGCCCATCCAATCTAATTTCATGAGTAATCCCTTTCATATTCAGATTCTCTCTCTTACTCTACTGAAATCAGATTCGTTTTTCAATCCATGTCATTGCTTCTTCAATAACATCATCACGAGTCGTTTCATTGAAAATCTCATGCATCAAATGAGCATAGATTTTGAGTGTTTTATCTGTTGAAGCGATATCCCCATAAAAGTCACGAGAATCCTGTTCACTGACCAGCCCGTCATTGGCCCCATGCAGAACAAGTACTGGATCTGTAAACTGTTTCGGGTTCTCCTTCAGCCATGCTATGCCATTTCCCAGACTGTTAAACAAATCTACAGAGATCTCTTTTCCACCAGCGGGTCATTTGCGTAAGCGGATACAACAGCGGGATCACTGCATACGCCATTACCCAGCTCATTCGGGAAATACGTACCTGCTGGAAGATCCATCGGCAGTTCTCCGGCAACCTTTGTATTGTAACGAGTGAGCGCTCCAGATAGTACGATGCCTTTGACCTTGCCAGGATATTTCGTTCCAAAGGAGGAGGTTGCAAAACCACCCATGCTATGTCCGATAACAAACAGCGGAAGTTCGCCGCTCTCCTGCAATGCATGTTCCACTACAACGTTGACATCCTCTATAATCTGGTGGAAATCACTGTAGAACGTACGTTGTCCTTCGGATCTGGCATGACCGCGATGGTCAAACCGATATACGTTAAACCCTCGCTGGCTCAGCTTCTCTGTCACATAATCGTAGCGCCCTGCATGCTCAGCGAGTCCGTGTACAATAACGACAGCGGCTTTGGCATTTTCCACTGTATCCTTGCTGAAATAAAGCTGTGTACCGTCAAAGGATTTGATTGTTGTTTCAATTTTGCTCATCGTTTCCCCGTCCTTTTGGTGGTGTCCAAGCTTAAGCTCCGAGAGATCATTACCTCCGCCCTACCATGGACACGCATATTATTGTTTCACTTTAAAATAATATTGTTTCCTACAGAAACAATATATCATCCGGTACGACTGTTGTCTATAGTAATTTTAAAACGCTTTCAAAACAAAAGTATCACTGCTATGAATCATAAAAAACCACTAAACACTCGAGAATCCTTGTGTTTAGTGGACATGTTTTAGGTGAATTCTTATTTTCTATTCTCCACATCATTCATCTCATCAACAGCCGTTTTACCAGCGATACGTCCAAACGTAAAGATGTCTGTCAAGGCATTACCGCCCAACCGGTTACCTGCGTGAATCCCTCCTGCAACTTCCCCAGCGGCATACAGATGTGCAATCGGCTGTCCGTTTTCATCCAATACACGAGTTTGGGTATCGATCTTGATCCCACCCATTGTATGGTGAACCGCCGGTTTTCTAGGCGTAGCGTAGAATGGAGCCTTCTCGACTTTTAAGCTAAACGTATCCTTATGGAACTCCGGATCAAAGCCTGCATCCACATAAGAGTTATACTTATCAACCGTAGTTCTTAGAGTTTCTGGGTCCATCTTAATTTTCACTGCCAGCTCTTCAATCGTATCTGCTCTAAACAGAGTACCAGCTTCGACTTGGCGATCTATCTTTTCCTGACTGGTGTTCGCTGCGGTTTTCTTAATCTCATCATCAGCGATGAGGTAAAATAAACTTCCTTGCTCAATTGCCGCTTTCGTTAAGACATCTCGGCCAGAGAATTCGTTAACGAAGCGTTCTCCCTTTTTGTTAACAATGACAAAGTTTTCAGGAGGGACTTGCAGTCCACTGAAGAGTTCGCCTGTTTGCGGGTCAGCTACAGGCATCATTTGAGTGAAGCCCATGCCAGTCAGTGCCGCTCCCGCGCTCTTACCGAGCGATATTCCATCACCTGTCATCGCGTACGAATTCGTGGTTTTGATATCATCCTCAATATGGCTCCAGTAGGTGTTATATTCCTTGAGCATCTGTGTATTTGCACCAAAACCGCCGCTGGCAAGCACAACCGCTTTGGCATGAACGGTGATTTTCTGGCCATTGACACCCGTTGCAATCACACCTGCAATTTTGCCATCTTCGATGATCAGTTGTTTGACCGGGGTGTCTGTAATGATTTGTCCGCCATTCTCTTCTACATATTTGCTCAGCGCAATGATAAAGGCAGATCCATAACTTTTGACAGGTTTATGTCCACGGCGCCACAGGGCACCAACCGGAGCAAATACGATACTCTTATCATATTCAACACCGATCTCCTCCAGCCACGTCACACTCTCCAAAGCACGGTCTGTAAGTACTTTCACCAGATCGTATTGTCCATAGATCACATTGCCATTCAGGTCCGTACGTTTTCCTCCAAAATACGTTTGCATCCTGTGCAGCAGTGGGGAGTCAAACAGATACGCTTTGTCTGTTCCAAACTTGTCCTGATACGCTGCGAACTCTTCTTGTAATGCATGGAAATCATCGATATATTCCGGATGAATCAAGCTCTCATCGGTACTTAATAAATTCTCAATGGTCTGTCTTTCCCCTGGGTTCTCACTAAACTGTTGTTGCCATATTGGATCTGCTGCATTGACAGGACCACCTGAACGGATCGTGTTCCCCCAACGGCAGGGTATTTTTCAAGAACCATTGCACTTGCTCCCTGTTGTAAAGCGGTAGCAGCAGCACTTAGTCCGGCACCACCTCCACCTACAACGACCACATCGCAAGTGTACTCTTCGTCTTCCTTCATCTGGCTGCTGGCAGGTTTTGCACGTCTTTTCAGAATGTCCGGGTTAACTCCGGCCAGCTTAACCGCCTTGGCTACACCGTTAATGACAGCGTTACTGGTTTCAGAAGCACCTGACAGGGCATCCACATTGAGCGTCTGTCCCTCGATAATTTTATTCGGAATTCTTACAAAAACAACATCGGCGATCCCTTCGGTTTCTCCCTTCGCATCAATATCAATACTCTCGATTCGATTTTCACTAAAAGATACTTTCATCGGAAGATTTCCACTATGACCTATGGCATTAACCTCATATACACCTGGTTTATAGGTGAACTCCTCTTCTTCATTAAGCTGATTAGAGATTCTGGCGAAGCGCAGGAACCGCAGGAAACATACCTCCAGGAAATCAATCGTTCCTTCACTGTTCAGCTTACCTGATTCGTCAAATGCTTGATGTGCACTTCCAAGCAAAAACTCGTATCCTGGCATCACGTTAGCTTCAACACCTGGTGCATCCAGGATCTGACGAAGATGTAGCTGTGCACGCGAAGAGCCTTGTGTCCCCTGTGACGCACCAATAATCATGACGGGTTTGCCTGCAAGCGGATGGATTTCAAAGCTCAGCCATTCAAGAATGCTTTTAAGCGATGAAGGAATGGAATGGTTATATTCGGGAGTCGCAATAATGACACCATCACTTGCCATAATTTTTTCATTAAACGTTTGTATGATTTCACTGTTCGTTTGGTTATCGGATTGATTAAACATCGGAACATCTGTAATTTCAAGGATTTCAATGACTGCTCTGGATTCAAAATGTCCTTTCATGAACTGGAGCAGCTTGCGATTATACGATTTCTTAGCATTGGTTCCCACGATCGCTATGATTTTCATTATGATTAGCCCCCTACTCTTGCCAGGAAAATTTTTTCGTTTTTCTCTTCAACGTCCTTTTGGACAGCAGTTCCGTGGTGATCTCCGTAAATAAAACAAACTCTCTGAAGATTTCTTCCAGATCCGCTACTTTGGCAGCATCAATAAGTTTACCGCCGGTATCAAATGCACTCTGGGATTTCCCAGCAGAAACTCGCTGCTAGGCATCATTCTCGCACCCAGCTCTGGCGAATCCAGAATTTGTTTAAGATGCGCTTGTGCTCTGGAAGAACCGAGTGAACCGTGTGAAGCACCAACGATCAGAACAGGTTTATCAATCAAGGATTGCGTCGTGTAGCTGATCCATTCCAGCGCACTTTTCAGAACGGCAGGGATGGCATGATCGTATTCCGGGGTGGCGATAATCACGCCATGGGCTTCGGCAATTCGATCGGATAGGTCTTTCACCTTTTCAGGGATATCAACCTCAGCATCCTCTATATCATCTTTTTCAATAAAAGCAGGTAAATCCTTGATTTCATATAAATCAATCTTCGCCTCGCTCGAGAAATGCTTTTGCATAAATTGAAGCAACATACGGTTCGTTGACACATCCGAATTGGTGCCCACAATAGCTAAATAATTCATCTTAATCCCCCTTCTGTCATTCGAAAAAATATTCGTACATGTCAGACTCGTTCTTTCGGCATAACTCTAACATATGAATGGAAGATTGATCTAATAGTTATTCATTGCAGTTTGATAACTAATTTGTTATAATCAGCTCAAATTTAAAGTTTGTTATTTTTTTCACAAAGGATGAGGAGCATGTCTAAATTAGAATCTCAGGATATCTTATGTTACATCGACAGCCTCTTGAAACACAGTAACTATAACAGGGCTGCCCAATCTCTTTACATTTCTCAGCCCTACCTCACGAAGGTGATCCAAAAAGTCGAAAATCAGTTAAACTGTGAGCTGATCAGTCGCAACAAGCTTCCCTATCGATTAACCGAGCAAGGAAAAATATATTATCAATACTTAACTTCACTCGAAAACAGCTACGCCAAGCTACTTAGGGAAATTTCATATGTATCGGATGCCGGCAACAAGGTGTTACGGATCGGGATTCTTGCCAGCCTTGGTTCTTATTTAACTCCTCTTTTTTTGCCTGCTTTTGTGGATCTTCATCCTGCTTGCACAATAAACCTTGTTGAGGATCTGCCGGAGAAAAACGAGAAGCGCCTCCAAAATAATGAGTTGGATTTCTGGATTGGTCAAAATTCGAGCAGTATATCCCCAAACTTGAACGCCGTTAGCTGGGGCAAGCACAGGTACCGAGCAGTTATTCCGCGTTGCTGTGAATTGTATCAGGAGGATGTTGCAGTGATTCCGGAGGAAACTTTTGATATCAGTACCATATTGAATCAAAGGCTCATTCTGACGTCCAAAGGCTCTGCGATCCGGAAACAGATTGATCAATTACTTAGTGTATGCAAGATACAACCCAACATCGTGATGGAAAGTAACGAAATTCGCACGGTATTAAACCTTGCAAAACATAATATGGGCGTGACCATTGTACCTGAAAGTGTACATATTGAGGAGCATGCCTCGGAGTACAACATCTATCCCCTTCCGATTGATAAGATCAGTTTGGATTATTTTATAGCTCATCATGGAGAACGAAAGCTGACTAGCGTTGATCATGACCTTATCCATACTTTTCTGAATCATGGACAACAATGTGCAGTGTAGGAGGCTGTTATGGATACTTTTACGAAAACCATCCCTCTTATGGGAACTAAAATATCCCTCTATATCAAAGATAAAAATGCTGAAAGACTCGCTCAGGAAGCATCGGATATGCTGTTCCGTTATGAGAAAGTCTTTAGTGCCAACAGTGATCACTCACAGCTTGCTATGCTTAAAAGAGAAGCCGCAACATATCCGCTCAACGTAGACAAGGAACTATATGATCTCATCAAAATAGGCAAAGAACACAGTATGAACGAAGATTCTTATTTGAATATCGCGATAGGCCCCTTAATTAAATTGTGGAGAATTGGTTTCCGCGAGGCACAGGTGCCAGAGGATACCGATATCAAGAAAGTTTTGGAGCTCTTGAATCCTGTACATATACAGCTCGATGATGAGCAGCAAACCGTACATTTAGTAAAAAAAGGCATGGAGATCGACCTTGGAGCTATCGCCAAAGGTTATTTTGCCGATCAAGTCATGGCATTTTTCAAGGAAAATGGAGCTTCTTCCGCTATGGTTGATATGGGTGGAAATGTGCTTGTTCATGGCGATTCACCTTCAGGGTCTAGTCATTGGAACGTGGGAATACAGAATCCTTTTTTACCCAGAGGCAATGCAGCCGCACTCGTTAGCATCAGGGAGCAATCCGTCGTTACCTCCGGCATATATGAGCGAGTTTTAGAGAAGGAAGGAACGCATTACCATCATATATTCAGCAGTAAAACAGGATATCCGATCGAAAGTAACATCGCTTCGTTAACGATTATTGCGGATAAATCGCTGGACTGTGATATCTATACGACAGAATTGTTTGGGTTAGATGCGCTCTCCGTTATTCATAAAGTAAATCAAATGAAACATATCGAAGCTGCCGTCATTACAACAGAGGGTGACCTGGCCTACACCGACAATCTTAGGGGAAGAATCCATCCGATATCAGGCTAAAGTGATGAGATTGTCGACGCTATATAAAGGTATGCAAAAAAACGCTACCACACGAAGTGGTAACGTTTTTGGCTTTGAGATTCCTTAATGCACGGAGTACGTGCCTACATCAAACCCAGCAGTTTATAAATCATCACTGCTGCCTCTGCACGGCTGGCATTCTTCTTCGGTGCAAACTCATCGTTACCTACACCGTTTATGATGCCGGCTCTCCGGATTGCTTCTACCGCTTGTTTGGCATAGTTTGCGATACTTGCTTCATCCTTGAAGGCAGTAGTAGCTTCACTACTTGGTAACGCTAGTTGCTTCATTTGGATCGCCTTGTATACCATAACGGCCATATCTTCACGCGTAATGTTCTCATGAACTCCGAATGTTCCATCCGGTTTCCCATTCACAATCCCAAGCTTATGCGCGGTTGCAATATTTCCGTGGTACCATTCTCCTTGTTTCACATCACTAAAACTTGTTGATGCACGCTCATCCGATAACGCCAACATATTCATCAGCATGGTGATGAATTCTGCTCTTGTCACTTGACCCTTCGGATTAAACTCGCCGTCGCCTATCCCCTTCACAATGCCTCTTGCTCCCAATCCCGAGATCGCATCCTTCGCCCAGTCTTGGGTCACGTCCTTAAAGTTCGTTGCAACATACGCTACCGTATACTTACCTGGATACGTTGGCTTGAACGCTACTTTTCTCGTCGCTGCATTGTATTTCCCATTCGTCACCACTTTTAGCTCACCGTTGTCCTTCACATCGTATACGATGACGTTATTTGGATTTTCGGCAGCCTGTAATGTGTATGGCAATGCAATCACGAGATCATCTTTACCATCAAACGCTGTAAGCTTCTTACCATCAATCGTTAACTCGATATCGTATACGACCTCACCGGTTAGCCCAGCTTGTGCGGAAGCTGGCAGTTGATCAGCTGCTATTCTCGTGATGGACAATCCTAGCGTTTTCCCTGCGCTTGTTCCTGTTCCAAGCATTTCGGTTGCCACGGTTACGACCGCTGAGCCTGTGTTGATCTCGATGCAATCTACCGTAGACGTTCCACTTGTTAAGCGCGCATCTACTGCTAGCTCAATCGTTAGTCCGTTTAAGCCTTCATCAGCTTCAATTTGCACCCGTAGCTTATCGCCTGTCGTTTGATCCAGCGCACGCTTCACCGTATCTGCACTTAACTTCACGTTAGAAGCACCGCTCTCATTAACGACTGGCTTAATGTTTATTTGACCGTTGTCCATAACCACTGGCTCACTTCCACTTGGAGTTGGTGGGACTGTAGGCGCAGGGGTGTTACCGTCACCGCCACCACTTCCATCACCACTGCCTGGTGCTTGTGGTGTCCCATCAGCCAGTGGTGTTACCGTTACCGTAGCGCTGGCTGAAAAACCACCATCTACTGTAATTACTGTAATGCTTGCTGTTCCTGGGGCGACAGCTTTTACTTGACCTGTCGCACTTACAGTGGCTACAGCTGGGTTACTGGAGCTCCATGTTACTGCTTTTTTCGTTGCATTTGCTGGTAATACGGCGGCTGTCAGTTGCTCTGATTGACCTTCTACGATGGACAATGTCGTTTTGTCCAAGCTAATTCCGCTAACAGGTACGTTTTTCCCACTGAGTGCATCATACTCACTTTGTGTAATGGGAATGACAGTTCCGTGACGCGGACTGGCGGGTAAGTTGTAGTTGGAAGATAATGTCCACTCGCCTGATGCCAGATTGGTTGTCTCGAATGGAACATAACCTCTTCCACCAAACTCATCTACGAATAAATACCACTTTTCTTCTGTGTTTGATTTGAAGATCGTTGGACCCTCAACCCATTTCATGTTACCCACACCTTGATTAATCAGCTTGAAGGCTGGATCCAGGATCGAGTCACCAACCTCTTGGAAGATCATCTTGCCAAATGGAGCAGCAGCTCCGTTGTCCTGCTCATCCTTTGTAAAACGATATACTTTTCCATCATGCTCAATCATCGTGGTATCAATGATGGAATATCCATAGTCCAAATATACTTGCGGTTCAGTAAACGTATAGAAATCTCTTGTCTTGCTATACATCATTTTTTGATATGCACTGCCTGTATGCGATGCATCATCAAACATTCTTGATGCCCAGAATACGATATATTCACCTGTTGTTTTATCGTACATTATTTCTGGTGCCCAGGTATTACCCGCTTCTTCCGGTGCAACCTCCACCATGCGTTGATCTGTCCAGTTGACCAGATCATTCGATTCCCACACCATAATGGAACGACTGCCCCATGTCTGTGCTTTGCCCCAATCACCATTGCCGTTAATTTTCAGATCCGTAGCGATCATGTAGAACTTGTCACCTTCAGGCGAACGAATAATGAATGGATCACGTACTCCCTTCTCCCCTAAGGTCGAGGTCAATACAGGTTTACCATCATTCAATTCTCGCCAGTTCAACGGATCATTACCGTTACTTAGTGCAAAGTGAACTTGCTCGCCTGTTGAAGTACCTTCTCCAGTGAAATAGGTGAAGAAGTATCCCGCATAATTTTCATCGGCAGGCCGTTCCTTCACCTTCGCAATAAATTCCTTCGTCGTGGATGCTGAATTTAATGTAATCGTAGCTGTAAGCTTCACGTCCATATCTCCACTACCGTGCGTCGGACGTTGCACTTCACCAGTCACTGGAACAACGTTTGGTTGAGCAGAAGCCCAGGTAATCGATGTTCCATACAGACCAGACGTTGGTAATGAGAGATGACCTCTCACATCCGCAATGTTATGAACGACTAGCGCTGCTTTTGCTTCATCTAAAGAAGCGCCATCGCTCGGCAATGCCTTAACGATCAACGTAAAGGTTTTGTTAACGGTCTCTGTACCATCTGTAAATACCGCTGTTAACGTTACAACTTGATCGCCAGTTGCGTTAGCTGGTCTGGTTACAGCACCTGTAGTTGAGATTACATTCCCCTTATCTGAAGACCAGCTTATTGTTGTGCCATACGTACCTGATGTTGGCAAGGTTACATTGCTTATAATCGCATCTTTGGATGTATTCGAAGCAAGCAGATCATCAACCGTTAATTTCTCTGTCGCAGCTGCTACCAACATGCCCTCCATCGAAGCAATCTTCTGATCTGCACGAGCCTGAAGTGATGTAATATCTGCCGACGTCATCGCACCATCATAGATTTGGAAGTCTGCAATCAACCCGCCGAAGTATGGATCAGCTGTATAGAATGACTTCCCAATGGTTCCACTACTGCCTGAGATATTTTTTATTTGTTCTAACGTCATTCCATTCGTTGACCCTGATGCAACAGCAACACCATCAATATAAAGCGTTAGTGTACCATCCGTCCCTGACACAACGGTCGTAACTACTTTCCATTCATTGTTCTTTAAGCCCGTGGTCGAAGTTGAAGACTCATTATTCCAGGCATTCGTCGCGATACCCAAACGGGCCAGACCGTTAGCGTTATACCGTGGTGTGAAATACGTATAGTGCGTATTACTATTGGGTCTTCCTAATGCATATAACCACTCCGCTGCGTTTACCGCTCCAGTTCACAATGGATGAAACGGTCATATCCGTTAATCCATCGAGAACTCCTGGTGGCAGCTCTACATAGGAGTCTGTGGTGCCTCCAATAAAGCTCAGCACACCAACATCTTCTGTACGAATCCATTCTGCCTTAGACGGATTCATCCATTTACCGTTGAAGTTACCAGTTTGGTCCATAATCGTCGCAGTCGCACGATCGATATCATTCATATCATAGTGAAGAATGAGCTCTGCCCCTGATGGCTGTGCTACTGGAGGAGTAACGTCTTCATCTGCTAATGCCGCAATCTCTTGACCAGATAATGCACGATTATAAATACGGAAATCATCCAATTTACCATCGAATAGACGATCAGAGCTATTTCTCGATTTACCTATATAATTCATCGTTGTTTGCAGTAACATTCTCGGCTCCACGTTAAATGTCGAGCTGCGTTTAACCTCTTGACCATTCACATACAATACGGCCTCGATTTCATCCATTGTAATGGCAACATGTTGCCAAGTTTTCGTTGGTAAAAGTCCGGCATTTCGCAATGCATATTTATAATCTGACCCTAGTTTCGTGCTGTCATTGCTAAATTTCTCGGTAAAAGGTGTGACAACAGCAAACTCCAAACTGCCTGTATCCCCTTGTGTACTCAAGTACATGGTGTTGCGGTTCACCTGTCTGCCTGTTTCGGAAGCAAAATCAAATATTTTTTGATTGGCCTGATTTCGGTCCATCTGAATCCATGTAGAGAACGTAGCCTTCTCCAGATTCAAGGATTGAATTAAGTTATCCGGCAGCTTCACATATCCCGTTGACCCATTAAGCTCTAGCGAAGCACCCGTTTTACCGATACGGTCCTCTTCGTTAATCGTTGCTCCACCTACGAGTGTTGCATGATGGCCATTACCCGAAATGTCGTTCAACGTTGTACCATTCACTGTATCTGCATCAAATGAGTAATGTACAACCGGGTCTGTTGATGGTGCTGGCCCTTCCCATGCATACTTCTCTTGCAAAGCATTATACTCTGCACGTGAGATTGGAATCACCGTTCCGTGCCTTGGTCCTGGCGGAAGTGAATATTGATCACTGCTTAATACATTATTGATATATTGCGCGCTGCTATCCAGATCTGTTGTATATCGTACATGATAGGGCCATGAATCAAGGAACAGATACCATTTGTCTTTATGAATATCCTTAAAAATCGTTTGGCCTTCATTATTTCCATTCTTTCCGATCAAGCCAAGTTTGTTATCACGTGTTCCCGGAACAGCGTCGTATTGGAGGCCATTTGCAGCAATATCATCCTTGTCATAGTAGAAATTAGGTGCTTTCTCCACATACACCTTGGTATTTACTTCTGATTTGGTGAATCGGTACAACGTATCATTATGCTCAATAAACGTCGTATCAATGGTTGGCAGTGACTCATCAATCATGACCTTTGGCTCTGAAAAGTTGTAGAAATCTCGTGTTGTTGCGTAGTACATCACATTGTACTGACCTTCTGGTCTTCCGTTGTAATCACCATATGTCTCTGTATTTTTCATCGATGATGCCCAAAATACGATATACTCTCCAGTTACCGGATCATAGATCGCCTCTGGTGCCCACGTATTTCCTCCCGTCTTGGGAGCTACCTTGATCATCCGCTGCTCGCTCCAATTCACGAGGTCCTCCGACTCCCAAACCATCATGTAATGACTGCCTGTAATTTGAGCCTGGTCGAAATCTGTACTTTCACCCATTTTCAAATCGGTTGCCAGCATATAGAATTTATCACCTTCTGCTGACCGAATAATGAATGGATCGCGAAGTCCTTTTTCACCCATATCCGATTGAAGGATCGACTTCCCATTATTCAGCGCTTTCCAGAACAATGGATCTTCAGCTGTAGCGAAGGAGATCTCTTCCCCACCCTCATATTCACCTGTAAAATAAGCAAAGAAATACGCATCAAGCTGTACTGGCGCAGCTGCCTGTTTAATCGTAAGGTCAAACGTACGCTCTTTAGAAGCTGTACCATTTGTAATTTTAGCTGTTAGCGTAACGGGTATATCCGTAGCTTGACGGCTTACCCAGCCTAACTGTGTAGCTTCACCAGCCGCTTCAGCCGTTCCTTTAACAACGCTCGGTCTGCTCGATGTCCATGTAATGGTGGAGCCTTGTTCACCTGTAGTGACAAGACGTAAGTTGCCTTTAACATTGTCCGCATTGTAAATCTCTAATTGTTCAGCGTCCAGATCAACCTTCTGCTGATCATCGAATTGCTTCAAGATCGTAACTGGGAATACGGCCGCCTTAGATACACCTTGATACGTTAAAGTAGCGGTAAGCTCTGCTTGCACATCTTTTGCCTGAGCATTTGGACGTTGCACAACGCCACGGTTAGAAATGACTGTAGGTTGACTGGAACTCCAAGTGATGTTGACACCGTTTTTACCGCTAGTCGGTAAGGTAAGATTTTTCGTTATCTGTTCAGCACTCTGATCTGCTTCGTCTAAATAATGATCTATGCTAAGTTGATTCGCTGCATCATCCACAGTAAGCTGACGTATTTGGGAGATGTGCGTTGCTGCCTCCTGTTGATATAACTCGCCCATTTCCTGATCCGTCAACGCACGATCATATACTCGGAAATCAGCCACGCTGCCTTGAAGGTATGGATCGTTCGAGAAGATGGATTTACCGATAAAGCCTGAGAACGTAGAATCCAGATTAATAATGTCTGACAGCTTTAGTCCCTTCGCATTACCTGAAGCAACCTTGGCTCCATCCACGAATAATGTCATCTTGTTGCTGGCTTCGGAGAAGGAAACCGTTACATGCTTCCACTGTCCACCGATCAGGTTGGAGTTGGCGCTACCTGTAACTAATGCTTCGTTTGGCCAGCCATTTTTGGATATACCTGTAGCGATCATATTGCCTGATCCGCTGCCGTGACGTGGGGTTATGAAAAAATACTTGTTCGTTTCCGGTGTTAACACCGTACCCAAACCGAAAATCCAGCGATTCGTACCATCATTTGTCCAGTTCACGATGGAAGATACTGTAATTTCATTCAGACCTTGTAATAGATCCAGTCCGTTTGAAGCCTTGGGAATCTCAACATATCCACTATTCGATGTAGAGCTTCCACCATTGAAGGAAATAAAACCAACCTCGCTATTGGAAATGAATTGCCCATGGTCTGGATTTTTAAATATCCCATCAAAGGTAACTTCCTTGTTGGCAACATCCTTCAGTACGAGTTGACCGTCTATTTCGGCTGTCGTTTTCATGTTGTAGTGAAGAAGTAGATCATCCTTTAGCATCTTTTCTGGAACGGCAATCTGCTGAGTAGAGTCATTCTTAGGCAGCAAGGTAACCACGAACTCCTTCGTTGCCTTGCTTCCACCTAGAGAAATGGTTGCCGTTAACGTCACTTGTTGCTCCATTTCTCGTAAAAACACTTCCCCTGTTGGACTAATTGCACTTTCATCACTGGAAGTCCATGATATCCATGCGCCATACATATTGGCAGAAGGAAGTTCAAGAGATTCTGTCACGGCAGATACATCACCTAACGTTAGCTCTATTTTGCTTTGTTGTACTTGCTTTTCATTAAACGATTCTTCATACACAACAGCGATATCTTCACTATTTAATGCTTCTCCATAAATTCTTAAATCTTGAAAGCTGCCTGCAAAAGTAGCATCCCCTAGATAATTGGAGCGACCAATGTAAGCTTGCAAATCCGTACCAAAGCTTGCTGTTGTTTTCTCTTTGGCGACTGTACCTATACTTACACCGTTAATGTAACCTGTAATAGAGCTTTCTGTAATGACTGTTGTATAGTGGACCCATTGACCTTCGTACGGTGACGTAGAGGTCCCTGACACGCCTACCTCAGTCGTCCAGGGCTGGTCAACATTATTGCGATCTGTAAATACGGACTTGAAATCACCACTTGGGTTCGATGGATTAAACATCCAGTAATTCGTTGGCAATTTATTATCAGCTGCTGGCGTACCGTAGAATAATGCGGAGTAGTTCCCGCTCCCTGTATTATTCTTGATCCATACAGAGATCGTGGTATTTTCTTGCTGATCAAACAATCCCGTAGGCAGCTGCACGTAGTTCGTCGTACTATCAGTCCCTCCAGGTAGAGTAAGACCATCAGCATACATAATGTTTCCTACTACCGTTCCATGCTTGCCATGACCTGATGTATCCAGTACATCCTCAAGCAATGGATAATGCGCCAACATCGTTGGTGATATGGGGTCCGCTGAAGCTTGATTGTTCAATGGCATGACAAGACTTATACAGTTACTGAAGGTCAAAAGCAAAGCTAACGTTATGAATGTAATTCGCTTTCGCATAGCATTCTCCCCTTCGTTTAATATTCAGATGCATACAACCCATCGCTCACCTTTAAACCAAGACCACCTCGCTCAAGGAGATAGAGTTCCCCTCTATAAATGAATGCGCTTACATTTCTTCTCATATTACGTCTTCAACGATTTCAATTCAATGTACTATCATGTTAATAACGTGCACTTTTTTATTGCAATTTAAAATTTGACGTGGACTGCGCCATTATCCTGCACTCCAAAGTAATCGTTTTCATCTGTAAATATACGCTAGGTTTAAATTAAAGGATTGAAGCCCTGATAAACATAATATATATAGTTGGGCGCTTGTAAAACGCTTCCAAATATGGTGCAGGTGAAACCGTAAGCGCACCGGATCAAAAAATAAGGAGGATTGCAATCTATGCCAAAACGATTTAGAAAAATGCTCGCGTTCCTATGCTGCTTGGTCATGGTGGCGTCGCTATTACCTACCAGCTATGCTGTTGCCACTGACAACATCGAGAACGCAGAAGCGAATGAAACACCCACCGCCATGTTTGGAACTCCCGAACTTGGGTCCAACGATCCCCTCTGGGACCAAACCATGGAGCATCACATCAACAAAAGCACGGTACCCACCGATCCCAGAACCCATGCCACGGGCACAGCAAGAATCCTTTGGGATCATGACTACCTGTATGCCCGCGTAGTTGTGAATGACAGTAATCTATATCAGGGAGCTGGCGGAGACCACCGGTATGACAGCCTGGAGTTTTATGTGGGTACCGGAAGCAGCGGCTCTAACCAATGGCGCGTCAGCTCGACGGGTGTGTTTTCAGGGCAGGCCGCTCCAGGCAGAGCTGCATGGACCCAGATCACGGAGACCGGATACATCGTGGAGATGAGAATACCCAAAAGAGATTTGACCTTTGAGGAGGGAATGCTTACCTTTGAGGTTTATATCAATAACTCGACAGAACAAGGCGCTGATCGCTATGAAGTCGTTTCCTCTTTTGGAGTTCCCGACGCAGCTTATACCAGCTCTAATTCATTTACAGACAGCCTGCAGCTCATCTCAGCCAATGAAGTGGATACCAGATTTTCAATCACCGCCACTGCGGGACCGGGCGGCTCAATCATGTCGAACCCACCCGGCGATGTGCTTAGAGTAGATCGGGGCTCTGATAAAGACATTACGTTTACCCCCGATTCCGGTAAAATAGTGGATACGGTAACGGTAGACGGCGAGACCGTGACGCTATCTGCTGGCACGTATACCTTTTCGAATATTGAGGCTAACCATACCATTCATGCGACATTCAAAAACGATCCGGACGCGGTCATACTCCCCTTTATCGTATGGAATGACAACTTCGCCAGTGGCGAGTACACAACGGCTGTTATCATTGATTTAGGCGAGGGGAAGTCGGTGTTAGGCTCCGGGCTTAGTCCAGACTTGTTTGCCTTATCGGCTAGGAACACGACCCTGAACGGCGAAGCAGTAACCTTTGAAGGACCACGCAAAATCACAAGGGTATATGCGAATGATGAACCAAAGGTACGCGGCTATGTCGGCCGATTAGCCATTCACCAGATTATCAGGACGGACTGTCAAGCGGTCGTTACATCGTCGTTGAGTCTGAATTTTATTCAGAGAGCGGCGGCAATACAACGCTGGATGGCAGCAGTAACTCAACAAAGCAGGTTTACACTATTGTCCAAAAAGGCGACATCGTACTGACAGAAGGGAATCCGCTTCACAATGTGGTTTTTGAACAGGAAAAGGTTGTAAATCCAATCCTCGATAAGTTCACAACTTTCACGGACAATTCGGTCAATCGTTCGCTCTATCTTCATCAGGATGAGGACGGTAACGTGATGAAAGGATTACCGCTGTATGTTTATACCCACGGCATGTCACGCGGCGGTACAAGCGCTGCGACAGACCAAAAAGCGGCCATGAAATCCGCCAACGGCTCAGTCGCTCTAATGAAAAAGATGCAGCAAAATCCCGATAAGTACGCCAGCCATGTTCTGAATATTTCCTATAATGGCGTAGCGGTTCCCTCCACAGAGAATGTTAAAAAGGTCATAGACGCCCTGATTGCCAGCGGCGAAGTAGACCCTAACCGTGTATACGCAGCAGGCTTCTCCTGGGGCGGCCAGTATACGAACAACCTAGTTAATAGCTATCCCGGCTTTTTCGCTGCCGCCGCCCCTATGGCCCCGGTAAGCGGTTCACCGAACGCTAATTCCAATGACGCACACAATAACCTGGCCTATTGGATGTTTTTAAATGCTCATAATGTTGGAAGCTACCAGAATAATCTTAATAACTTCATTAATAACAATATGCCGAAAATGATCAATGCGAGGGCTTCACGCTTTGAGAGTAATGAGTTACTTACGTGGCCCTACAATCAATTTGATCAGCCAAATCTGAGGCCGAATCCTGCCAACACACCTGTTCTGGCTGATTATATAGCGCATGAAGTTGAAGCGGCGGTTCTTTATAATCAGATCACCATGGGGACTTGGAGTATAGCACCTACGGCGCAGTCCACTAACTTGCCGGCTTGGAACAACGACTACACCGATGTCTTTGATTGGATGTTTGCGCAGAGAAAACCGGTTGTGCCTGGTGCGCCGAGTGACTTCAAAGCGACAGCCGGTGACGGACAGATCACATTGAGCTGGACTGCTCCTGCTGACGATGGTGGCAGTGCGATATTGGGCTACAAGGTATGGTATGGCAATGTTACACCGATTGCATTGGATGTGGCGGAGACCAAGTATACCTTCAACAACCTGACAAACGGTCAAAGCTACAGCTTCAAGATCGTTGCGGTGAACGCAAAGGGAGACGGCGCGGAGATCAGTGCAACAGCGATACCAACGAAGACGACGACTCCTACCGTACCTGGTTCTGGTGGTACTACGGGCAACAACGGTAATACAAGCAACAGTGGTAATACACACAACACCAACAATACGAACACCGGGACAGACCCTGGAACTGGAACATCGAAATCGACCTACACCGTGAATACACCGAAGGATACGCCCGCGATAACAGACCAAAACGGAAATACCACCCTGCCCGGTGGCGGCGAAATTGCGACCAAAGACGGGTCGAAGATTAAGGTACCCGAAGGCACAACGATAGACTCATACGGTAAGGTAACCATTCCAGCCGACAAAAGTGCCGAAGTGACAATACCCGGCGGCAACAGCATAGTGAACATCTCGGGCGGCTCGACGATCGCGAGCGACGGTACGATCACAATAGGCGGCAAAGACGCACATGTGAATCTGCCAAACGGAAATCAAGTGTATATCCACGGGGGATCGAAGATACGGAGTAGCGGCGCGGTTGTCGTAGGACTGAGCGGCGCAAGAGTAAGCTTAGACAACGGCTTGTCGCTGAACATACGTGAGGGTACGGAGCTGTCGTTTGATGACGCCACCCCACTGGGCTTCCTCGTGATATCGGGCAACCCTTTCAGGGATACCAACATGGACGACTGGTTCTACAACGATGCAAATTCAGCCTACACATACGATCTTTTCAACGGTACAACGTCCACAACGTTCGAACCGGGCACCGCAATGACGCGTGCAATGTTCGTGCAAGTACTGGCAAATCTGGAGAACGTAAACCTCTCCGACTACACGAGTTCTCGCTTTAGCGACGTGAAGGACGGACAGTGGTACACGGCAGCAGCCGAGTGGGCGGCCGAAAAAGGCATAGTCAATGGTACAAACGCAGACCTGTTTGACCCCAATTCACCAATGACACGCGAGCAGATGCTGGTGATACTGTACAACTACATGAACTACAAGGGTTATGAGATACCTGAAAGCCACTCTAAGCCCTTCACGGATCAGAGTGAGATCAGCTCCTGGGCGTTGGAGGCGGTTCAGGCCCTACAAGGCAACGGCATTGTATTAGGCAAACCTGGCAACTTTTTTGCTCCCAAAGCCACTGCCTCCCGCGCCGAAGTAGCTACTATCTTTGTAAGGTTCGTCGAGTATCTGGTTAACTGAAAGCGTATACAGGAAAATGGAGACCCTTCCGGCTGGACAATATCCAGCCGGAAGGGTCTCCTTGTTTTCAAACTGCACTTTTTTGACAACTCTACAGTCAGGATTTAGAACCTTGTTTTTCACATCTAGAATATTCGTCCCCAAGTCCAAAAAATTCAAATTAATTAATGCATGTTCGGACTTATATGACAACAAAAAAACCTTTTACACAAGGGTTTCAATGATTTTAAGTTTGGTGGAGCCTGGGGGATCGAACCCCTGACCTCAAGGCTGCCAGTGGAGCGCTCTCCCACGGATAGTCAATAACACACCAAAATCTACTTTCAAGACTAGTTGTCCATCGGTTTTGCAATATTCATGATCATTATATTATTCATATACTAATTGATCTTTTTTCAAACACTCGCTTACCATGGTGACGATGAATACATATCCATATTTAGCCTGGAATATTACTATTGTTCATCTGGTTCATTTTCAACTTGATTTTTAGAAATCCCAGAAGACACTTCCTTAATCCAATCGCTCCTCAGTTCCTTACCAAATAATTCCTGATAAACTTTTGCTTTAATTTGTGTCATCTCTTTTGCTAAACCACCCTCTAATTCTTGAAGGATTTTTAAGTCTGCATCAGACAAAGGTTTGCTTTTGGTTGCAACATGATTGCGATATATGGAAGCCTCCATACGCCAAGCGTAAAATTCTGCTGAGAATTGCTCCTTCATATTGTTTAACATCTGAATGCCTGGAACATCTAGATCCCCTGAATAGTAAATGATGCAGCTCGGGCTTGCTTCAAGACATTTTTCTATAAACACTTTAGAGGCGGTTCTTGCCTGCCCGATCGTACAAAGAAGAACTGGAAAATCCGGTGGAAGTTGTTCTAATGAGAAATCATTTAGATTAAGAAAATGAATAGTTTCATCAACTAAATAAGAAATCACAGACGGATTTTCGATAATATATATTGACGAGTACTTTGGCAATTGCTTCATCTCTTCGATTTCACGTAAATTCAACGTGCGAGGGGAAGTGCCATTGACGAGATGTGGTACAAAAACATGTGAAATCGAACTTAGATCATCATCCAGAACGTCGAAATTCCTATAAATTTGACGTTCGAACAAATACTCTGGTATGACTGTCATATGGTTATTAACATTTCCGCTTTGATTTAGACTTTGGCTATTTATATCATTGAGAGCGCTCCATAATAATCTTCCTTTTGCATTTTTTTTATCAAAGGCATGTGAATCTTCAGTAACATAAGCAGCGAACATAGGTAATCTAATTTTTCCAGTTGAGATCCCACATTTTTTAAACATTTCATCTTTTCTCATGAGTAAATGCCATAAAGCGCTCAGACATGTCAGCAATTCTGAATAGACTTTTATGTCTCTGTCAAAAATTGTTCTCAAAACCCTATAGCCTTTGGCATCTCCTTCCTTTAATCTTTGAAACCAGTTAAATGTCTTTTGAAAAAATAATTCAAGTTCAGTATTAGGGATATTAAATAGAGTAATAAAATCTAGTTCAACTTGAATAAATAGATTAGCCCAAGCGAAAAGTTTTGACTCTTTTTGTTGGCGTTTGGTAGAAAGTTGATGGCCGTAGTATAACTCCAACAATTCAAGTAAAGAAACTGAGTATCCTGCTTCTATAGCCGCTTTTTCAAAATCGGCGGCTGGAAAACGTGGCCCCTTGTAGCGAGTGCCAAGAAAACCGCGCAAAGCTTTTTCCTCTTCTTCGGTGGGCCGCATTGGCACCGTGCCGAATGCTCCGTAGCTTTCAAACTTCTTGCGATACAAGTCGAAAAGGCGGCCAAAGCCGCCGCTCTGCCGAAAAATCTCGACCAGTTGCCTGTTATCCTGCATTGCTGGAACGCTCCTCGATAAGTTGTTCTAGCGATAGAAGATGTTTTTCTTTCCCATCCCAATAGTAACGTGCAACAGCGAGTACTGGAGAATCCACAGGTCGGAGAATTTGGGCGATGGAGAGTTCATCTACCGTTTCGTAGCAACCCCACAGCACCTGGGAGTTCATAATATAATCGAACTCAAAGTCATGCACAAGTTGAAACATCTGAGCAATGTTTTCGTTATCGATGCCCGCAAAAGCCTCATCCAAAGAAATGACACGAGGTGCATCAGGCGCGGCATAAGAATATTTGGCAGCTATCGCCGCAAAGAGCGGCGAGTAGATACTCATCGCCTTTTCCCCACCGCTGAGCTCCCCGAACACTTTGTTTGTGAAGCGCTCCTCTGGAATGCCCTTTCGGGTGATGAACATTTCAAAGCGGAACCATTTGCGGTAATCCAGCGCCTTTTCATCTCTTCAAACATGGAAAAACTCGCGTCGTCCTTGCACTTTTTTCGAGCTTCATTGATTTTGGACATGAAATGCAGGCGCACTTTTCCCTTTTGAGATGGCGTCAGATAGATGGACTCCTTGGATAGGTACGACAACAACTCTGTCGTCGAAATTTGCTCCTCTTCTTTGCTTGTGAGAGGGATCCATTCGAGCCGCATCTGAATCGTACCTGTTACACGCTGCAGCATCACGTTCGCGTCTTGTTCCCAGCGCTTCGCGGCCCGCACTTTCTCATGGATCGTAGTACCGACAACATCAATGAGCACCTTTTCAAACAACTTCTGCTCCTCTTCCCGAATATGCCCGAAATGCGCTCAAGTTGATCATTCACATCACGGTGTACTTCAAGTGGCGTGTTCTCCACATGCTGAGGCGAAAAGACCAGGAATTGCCGCGAGCAGTTTTGCACAAGGATCTGCCAGGACGGATTCTCCATGTCTTCAGTCTGAATCTCAAGCGAAATCGTACGCCGCGACGGCTTAAGATTGTAATCCACAAGTTCGTGCTGGGCGTAACCTTCTGCTTCTTTTAACGCTGAAAGCACTACATCGAACGAGAGTCCCTTACATGATTCTTCCAGTGCCATTACGGTTTCAGAAGCGCTCCGTGGAGGACATACAAAACCGAGAGATAGCTCCTCTTGGTACAATTTCATCCACGCATTTAGCAATCGCAGCCGCTCTTCCATCAGCGGATTCTCCTTCGTTTGAGTTTCAATGAGGCCGCGAATTTTAATCTCTGCTTCATTTATTTGTTTGCGATAAGAGTCTAACCACCCATCAGCCGACTGCGCCGCATTTCTCGCTGCCTCTATCTCCTGTTTTACGTCCGTATCCCCAAGGTCCTGTATACGCTCACGAAACATCGTTTCATAAGACTTATTCTTCCCGATATCCCGCTCGAGATCCATTTTCTCATCTGTAAGGTAGTCATAATCACCTGTCAAACGTTCTTTCTCCGACGCAAGATCTGACAGCGACTGATTCGCTGCAAGCCATGCGTTGTGCGCCATGCGGAGATCAACGAGTGTATCTTTGTAAAGTGTAAGGTCGCTAAGAGCCTGTTGGTAGCTGGCAAGCTTAAGCGGCAATTCTAACTGCTGCGTAGCATAATAGAGGGCATTACGCAAAACTTGTGTTTCGTTGCGGTAGACACGCAAAGCATCTTGAAGCCGTTCTACCACAGAAATTTGAGTGGCGCATTCATGACGCTTGGTTTCATGGCGTCTAAGCAACTCTTTAAGCCCCTTGAGGGATGGGAACGTTTCCCGTTCCATGACAAGGAGATGCTGTTGCTTTTCTATGGAAAGCTGTTCGGATTCAAGGTTATATTTCTGGTGCGTCAGTTCATCACGCTGATTTTGCAGTTCTTTCAGCTTGCGTACGCGGATTTGTTCCCGCGCCGATTTGCCAATGTATTTATCTTGGTACTGAGGTGCCAGCCCCCCAACCATACCACTGCGGAATTCCCCGTTTTCCAACAAATAACCTTCCTTATGGGGAACAATAGAAATGGTTTGCAGTACAGTATTAATATCCTCCTCTGTGAGACCGTTGGTTGGCGTCGGACGTACATAAGTCAGTAAATTTTCTCTTTTGTGTGACCCTACTTGCACCACTGCCATAGAGGCAGCGACCATGGAGAGATCACTCTCATGTACCACAAGAGCCGTAAGGAGTCCCGCGCGGGTAATAGCATCTTCAATGGCTTCTTTTACAGTCGGCTGTATGTGTTCCAGAAATTCAACCGTTTCATAAAAATAAGCAGCACGTACGTTTTGTGTACGCAAGCGCTCCATTTCTACCGCTTCCGAAGCTGTAAGAGCGGGCTCCATCTCCTTTTGTGCAGATAAGGCTTCAGCCTTTCTTTCGGCCTCCTCGATTTGGTCAAGGATAAGACGGATGTAAGCCGCAAGGTTTGCATGCTGCTCCTGAAGTGAACGAAAGCGTTTGTCATATAAGAAACTCAGCCAGTCGGTCACCGTTGCTGGAAAGACATCATCCAGAAGATCTCCAATCCCTTGCAATATTTCCTTCACTTCGAGAAGTTCTGCAGGCTGAATTTGAAATTGTTGAGCGCTTTCTGACCATTCGGCAATGGTATGTTCAACAGATGTTGAACATACAGAAATCTCTTTCACTAATATGCCAATCTCAACTTCTATCTGATTGGCACGCTCTTCTTCAGTCGACACATTTCGCTGCATTTGATCCTCATTTTCTAGGCGAGATTTCAGTGAAAGGAGCTGATCAGCAATCTTTTGTACCTTGCTTCGGTACTCTTGGAGAGTTTCTTGCCAATTTTTAAAAGCTGCGTCTGAAAAACTTTCGAGGCAAGATTTAAAGTGGTCACGTAAGGTACCGTGGGGTGAGAAGCAGCTCTCGTCCGCAATCAAATCTAGTTCCGAAAGAGCCTTCTCACGACTCTGGACTGCTTTGTATATATCTCCCTCAATCTGCTTAATCCGGCCTTCCACTTGTCGTTGCTGGTTTTCATTCTTCTCTATGGCCTCAGTCTTTCCCTGCAGTTTCTCCCCTGAATCTCGTAGAGTTTGTCTTACCTGACCTAATTCTTGCTCAAGTGTGAAAATAGGGTGCCCTTGTAGTGATGCTATTTTCTTCTGCATGGTTTCCTTTATGTTAATTTGTTCTCCCTGCTTCTGCTCCAGCTCTGTTTTGGCCGCGGAGACTTCGACTTCGGTAGCCTTACAATCCTTGATGCGTTTCATGGATTCATTAAATCGTTTCTCGCTGAACAACAAATGTTTCGCCTTCTCATAGAGAGAAGTTGATTGTAGACGTCATACGCTTCTACCAACTTCGTAAGGAAACCCAGTTCCTTTTCAAGACGATTTTTCTTTTCTTGCAGGCTATCCATGCTCTCCAGCGACGAAGAAAGCGGCAACAATTCATGTTGCGACAATTCTGGAAGGGCATCAGAAAGGACGTTGGACACTTCGCTTGCTTTCACGGCATTAGAGAGCTTCGGACTACGGAGCTGGAGCAACACGCTAATTAGTTCCTTAAATTCTTGCGTAGTTCTAAATCCATAGATTTCTTGATTCACGAGTTCCACATAACGCTGCTGACTGTCGGTGACTTCCCCGTCTCTACCAATGCGGTCTGCCAAGTCCCCATAGTAAGAGGAAACTTTTTGGGTTCCCCGTTTATAATTTTTTCATCATACAACTCCATGTCGTACCCAATACGCTTGTTACGAAGAATAAAATACCACGTACGCATAGTGTTGTCGCTCTCCGCCTTTTCCCATTCAAGCCGATGCCAACTGTCGTAAAGTTGTTTCCTTTGCGATATTCCATGTAGAGATATCCCGTACCTTCTTCTCGCTTTGATACATGTTTATTGCCTAGCAATAGATCGATCATCCGTCGATCCTGTGAGCCGAATGGATCAAGACGCGACGGGCGCTTATCGCCGTCGAGCAATAACGGCACTGCCATGGTAGTGGATACTGATTTACCAGAACCGTTAGCGCCGCGTACAAAGAGGCGTCCATTACTGAATTCAAAAACTGTGTCACCGTGATACCAGAAATTAATGAGACCAAAGCGATTCAAATGGAATGAATTCAATGCCTAATCCCTCCGTTTACATATATTAAGATACATATTCCCCTGTAACACGGCCAGCGGCAGAATAGAATACAACCTGATCGTCCGCAAGTGCATCTGCCATGTGAAAGTCAGACATATATCCTATAACCTCTCCCCAAATGACGGTCAGAGATCGTTCTGTAAATGATTTGGTCCACCCATGACCGTGCAGATCCTTGATCTCTTGAAACCATACGATTGCCTCATATTTCGAACATAGGACATGGCCTTTATGATCAAGAGCTATTTCTTGACCGTTTACCTTATCCCAAATAAGGGTTGCATACTGCACAGTTGCATTGGATATCTGATCATCTTTCGGATAATAGTCTCCGTAACGACTTTCTGTATGGGTGAGCATCGTCGTACGATGGTATCGTTCAAGGTGCCAATATTCAAACATTTCTGATATCATCGCATTCAATCTCTCAAACTCTCCCCTATCTTCCAAAAGCTTGGCTTCCTCTGCAGACAATTCATCGTCATATACAACTGATTCTAAAAATAATCTGCGCAGAAGCCTCTGTCTCGGAGTTGTGGTATGAACGATTTCTTTACCAATGTGTTCTTCTAATTGCCTACGATTTTGAATTTTGCTGAGATCAAAGAAGTATAGCAGTCCGAAATGGCGGAAATAAGGCGTAGTCTGAAACAAAACATCATGACGTTCATCGTCTCGAAACCCGTCTATTTCACGATCCACGACATAGACGAGCCTTATTTTCACGCAATGTTGCAGAACATCTGCAAAGGCCCTGCGATGCGAACGCTCTTCCCATGCGAAAGGAACGGCTTCTTCCGGGTAATACATACGGATGGCATCACAAGCATTTTGCAACGTAAATTGCCGATCCTCCCCGTTATCTTCCAAGAAAACAAGAAAACAGCAGAAAAAAATATAGTGGAGTGATGTTGTAAAGTCGCCAACGCCCATAAACTCCTTCGGCGAGACAGGAATTTTCTCTAGTTTGATAAACTCATTACGCAGGAGTAAACGATATCCGAAGTATTCACGCACGATGTCGGAAATGTCTGCTTTTCGAGCAAGAATCTGAAAATATAGGTCAGCCTGCGTGTCCCGATGAATCCAGTGGTAATGAAATAGGGCTTCAATGCATTCCTGAAGCGCCAAGCGATCTTTATCCATACTGATCCTCCATAAACACGAATTCGTAATCATTCATTGTCAACGTACCATCGGTGGAACGCAGGCGAATCCGTTTGCTGGAACGTAACTTAAGAGAAAATCGGCGCCCATCTTCCGTTCGGCTTTTTAAGTTTTTTGTAATCATGGCTTGTCCCAACAGTTCAAGAAGAAGGTCCCGCACTTCGGGGTACACGACACCGATTTCTTCCAGCGTTATTTTATCTTCCTTGATTAGGCTGTTGAATTGCTCCTGCATCATCCGAGTTTTCTCCAGATGTTCCTGAACCAGAAGCATCTGTGCTAATGGGTCTTCAAATACAGGCACTTTGGTGCGTCCGCTACGGTTCCCAGGCGTCTTTTTGTTAAGGGGCAGTTCGAAAGGATCGCATTCCCACACATACTTCGACGTGTCATCCTCAGATTTACGAGGGACTAAAAAGTGTTTTGTAGTGGAAGCGCCAAACATCGCGCCAGAAATAGCATGACAGTCTCTTAATTCCGAAGTGTTCGCAAAAATGCGAGCCAGTTCCAAATAGTCATTTTTGCGGCTTTTAAAGTAGTTGAATTTATCGCTAATCTGATCTGCAATTCGCACAATTTTTTGGATGGTGCCGCGAGTTTGTTCGATGAGAAAACGTGAACTAGCTTTGCGACCGTTGATATCCACAAACCACCCTCTAAAACCGAGCCATTCTGCCCTTCTTCGCTCAGAGGTAAGCCCCACCTCAAACGTTTCATCAATCTGCTGCTCCGCTTCGTAAGAAACAATCACGGAAATTATATGCTCAATCTCGTTTTCATCGATAAACCCCAGGCGCTCTTCGATCAGATCTTTCTTCTCCATAATACCTACCACGAAGTCGCTTAACAAACGTACAAATTTTTCTTTGTATGGCAAAAAGGACTCCGTGCGAACTAGGCGTTCATATGGTTCGCTGTTCACATGCGACAAAAAGTCAGCGGTGCCGTTGCGAAGGACTTCAAACCGGGACATGAGGTCGCGCCAGATGTTGCGGATATCGCCCAGCGTCCCGTTGTTCGAAGGTCGCCACTTGCGAAGTTTGGTCAGGTCCTCTAAAATATGGTCCGTCAATACGCGCTCGAAAGATCCACCGCGAATCGCCTGCAGATTATGCTGCATCTCCTCCAGCGTACGTTCGAGTGAAATCGTATATTGCGTGACCTCATAATAATTCTTACGTTTATAAAAATCCTCGATGCGCTGTGCGTGAGATTCATCTTGATGGACAATCAAATTGTTCCATCTTACAAGTGCCTTAAGATCTTCTTCCAATTCTTTCTCGGAATAATCCTTAAAGTGATGTCCAAACTGCTCTGACGTTACTAAGTCGCGATGCACCTCATCAAGGAACATATAAGAGTTGTATTCCTGACGGTACTTTTGATAGAAAACGTAGCAGATGGGACGGTATCTGTCTGCTTTATTAGGAGCAGACAGATACGAAGCCTCTTTTACTGAATTTAAATGAAAACTCAATCAGCAACCCCCATTCTGTGATAGATGCCTACTTATTACATATAAATTTTATAATTCAAATTAACATCTTCGTCAAAAATAGAAAAACCCCAGATATGATAATTATCATGATAAATATATTCGACACATAGGTATTTTTTCCTTCAAATTCGAATAACACCCACCTTTGGATCTATTAGAGATTTGGCCAAATTCTATCCCACAAGTCCTATATAATAACCGCTGTGCGTGTATGAGCGTTTTTTTAACTAACCAATTGTCCCATGAAATACTTCGTGAACTCACTCCATTCCAAGATATTTACGAAAGTGTTTTTTAACAACGAACAACATCAGTGAATTGGCATCGGTAACACAAACGAGGACTTTTAGCGGTAGATTCAGACGCCGTTCTCCTCCGCAATCGCAACGTCCGCACGGACTAACCCCCGGGTTCGCCTCCTATGAGCTCCATCAAACACAAAAAAACACGCCTTTTCAGGCGTGTTGATGTTTGTGTTTGGTGGAGCCTAGGGGGATCGAACCCCTGACCTCATCGCTGCCAGCGATGCGCTCTCCCAGCTGAGCTAAGGCCCCGGGATATGAAATAGATAACTTGTCCAGCACTGCAACGTTCCGCAGGCGACTTCTATATCATATAAAATCCAGCTTTCACTGTCAATCACTTTTTCATGATTCAAAGTGATTGGAGAAGAACAAACAATTACTCTGGTACACACGGACTGGAACGCCAGACTGCTCTTCTCCCTTTCCCCACTTCACTAATCCTCCAGATTGTCTTTGGACAACAAGGATTTCAGTTCTTTCATGAACATATTGATATCTTTGAACTGGCGATATACTGACGCAAAACGGACATACGCCACTTCATCGACAGGAAACAATTGTTCCATCAATAGCTCACCAATCTGGCGGCTCTCCACTTCAGCATCGGCTGTATTACGCAGAGACTTCTCTACTTCAGATACGATCATCTCAAGCGTCTCAACGGAGACCGGACGTTTCTCACAGGCACGAATAAGCCCGCGGAGAATCTTGTCCCGGCTAAATTCTTCCCGGCTGCCATCTTTTTTGATGACAATCAATGGAGTCTCTTCAATCATCTCAAACGTTGTAAATCTTCGGGCACACTGCTCACACTCACGACGACGACGAATGGATCTTGCCTCGTTGGCCGGACGCGAATCAAGCACTTTGGTACCCATATAACCGCAATAAGGACACTTCAAATCAGATCACTTCCCACGTTTTACTTTTTACCACATATTCCCTGTACTGATTTTGTAATGAAAAATGCATTGCCGACACATAATACTTTTACCAACCCGCGAGGAGGTGAACAGCAATGGCACAAAGCAATGGTAACTCCAACAACCTGGTGGTAACTAAAGCTTCCGCAGCACTCGAGCAAATGAAATATGAAGTTGCTCAAGAACTCGGAATCAGCATCCCACAAGACGGATACCAAGGTAACATGACTTCTTACGAGAACGGTTCGATCGGTGGATACATCACGAAACGTCTGGTAACAATTGCAGAACAGCAATTGGCAGGTCAATACCAATAATATCTGCATCCTAACGTAATACGCAACACAGAGGAGCATGGAGCGGCCGGTGAATAACCGGCCTGCTCTGTGCTTCTACTTATATACTCAGAACGTATTATAGATCTTTACATACTGATTATAATAATAAATGACCCTTTGTACATAGTGACGCGTCTCACCAAACGGAATATCTTTTACGGTATCGATTGAGCCATCCCACACACCATCTCTAAGCCAACTGTTTACCTTGCCTGGACCTGCATTATAGGCAGCGATCATGACCACTTCATTGCCCTCGAATTGATCGGAAAGATTCCGCAGATACCATGTGCCTAATTGAATATTCCGTTCAGGCTCATGCTTCAATTCATCCAGCGAAGTATCAGGAATTTTGGCTTGTTCCAATATCCAGTTGGCCGTGTCCGGCATCAGCTGCATGAGACCAATGGCACCACGTTTGGATTCCTTGCTTGTCTTGAAATTGGTCTCCACCTTAATGATCGAAGCAATCAGAAACGGATCAACCTCATAGCTCTGAGACTGGGCACGAATCTCATCCTTATAGTGAATGGGATAGAACCATGCCATCCAGTTGGTATTCAGAAATAACACCAGTACAAAGGACACAAACATCAACAGCAGTACTCGTTTCTTGCGCAATATTCTCATAACAAACCCTTGCGCTGTAGATATGAGTCAATTTGCTTCTCCGTCTCGGTCCACAAACCGCTGTTATCGATGACAATGTCAGCCAGCTGCTTTTTGCGTTCAATATCCATCTGTACATCCATCCGGGCCTCAGCCTGCGCTGCAGTCATACCATCCCGACTCATCAAGCGATCTCGCTGCACCGATCTCGGGACGTATACAACCATGACTTCCTCGAAACCTTCTTCCAGACCCGATTCATAGAGCAAAGGAATATCAGACACCACAAGTTTATCCGGATGTTGCAATTCGTATGCAGCAGCCCGTTCACGCATCTCACGACGGATCGCCGGATGTGTAATAGCCTCCAATGCCTTTCGTTCCTCAGGTTGTTCGAAAACAATACTTCCAAGCTTTTTCCGATCCAGTGTTCCATCTTCATTCAGTATGGCTTGTCCGAACCGCTTAACAGCGGCGGCCAACACGGGATGCCCGGGCATCATAACTTCCCGGGCAATAACGTCTGCATCGATGAGCAACGCTCCCTTACTGGCGAGATAGGCGGAAACACTGCTTTTGCCTGTCGCGATCCCGCCGGTTAAGCCTATATTCATCGTTTCACCTCATAACAGCTTCATTATTCCCATAATCATTAACAAAAGTGCCGGCAATACAGAGAGTCTTCGCATCCAGCGCAGCGCTGAGAATCGTAGGCCAACCTTCATGCCGAGTGACAGAAATGCTCCACTAAACAGTGCAATAATGAGTGCTGTCCATAGTGTAGGAAATCCCAAAAGCGCTGCTCCCAAACCTGCTCCAAACGCATCCAGAGACAGGGCAATCCCCAGCCACATCGCTTCCTGTGTGGATATACTCCCCGAGTTATCCATGTCCGCCTTGGAGGGACTGCGAAGAATCTGAATGACAACACCCAGCTTACGCAGCTCCAGTGTAAAAACCATGCGTTCCAGCGACCCGCCTGAAGCCGACTGCTCCAGAGACAGGGCAAGCACCTGATTCCGGCCTTTTGAATCCGTCAGCGTCTCTTGTGATTCACCAACACCCGTTACCTTTGTTTCTGTTCCCTCAACCAATCTAGTGTCTGTTTCCTGCTGTTCTTTGCCTTGTTTTCGAATCAGTTGCAGCAGTGACCATGCACCTATGCCTATCAATATAACGGCTCCCACAATCGAAGCGATCTCCGGTGACACCACATGGGACAACAGCACGCCTACTTGCATAGACAAGGCAATAACCAATCCCGAACAGATCGAAATAACAGCGATAGATAACAGGGGAATCTTAGTCCTCCGTAACCCATATGTAATCCCGACTCCAAACCCATCTAAACTAAGCGCCAAAGCAAGCGCCAGCAATGAAATAAAATGATGCAGCACCCCGGATTCCTCCTCTGTGCGGTACTCGTGCCAACTGAAGATGCCAGTATGGGTATACGCCCGCTTATTTCTGCCATATCAGTATATGGAGGGAGGAATCCAAGGGTGCTATGATTTCATCATTTCATTCATTCAGTTCAAGTTCAGCGGCTGACAGTTCGGACAAAAATGCGTACCACGGCCACCTACCACCGTTTTTTCGATTAACGTACCACATGTTGCACAAGGTTCCGATTTGCGTCCATAAATTTTCAATTGATGCTGGAACATGCCCATCTCACCCTGGCCGTTCACATAGGACTTGATGGAAGATCCACCTGCATTTACTGCATCCTGCAACGTGGCCACAATCGCTTCGTGAAGTACCGTTAACTGAGCTTCAGTCAGTGTCTTGGCGATGGTCTCGGGATGGATGCCTGCACGAAATAAAGCCTCGTCCACATAAATATTCCCGATGCCCACCACATATGCCTGATTTAACAGCACAGCCTTGATTTTGGTTGTGCGCTTGCCAACCGCCTCGCGGAATGCAGTTACTGTAAAGGCCGGATCAAGCGGCTCCAGTCCCAGCTTCAGCAAAGGTTTGGACACCAATTCCTCACCTGCGTTGAACAGATGCATCGTACCGAACTGACGCACATCCTTATAACGCAATTCCGTACCATCATTAAAATGGAAAATGACATGGGTATGCTTCTCCACATCTTCATGCTGCTCGTACACACCGTATCTTCCTTCCATCCGCAGATGGGAGACAAGTACCAGCCCGTCCAGCAAAATACGCAAAAACTTGCCTCGGCGCTCCACGCCAATGACGGTATGTCCCGCGAGTTCCATTGCAAATGCATCTATGTCGTCCGGCCGCTGAATAATCCGCGGCAAGCTAACGGTAACATGATCAATTGTCTTGCCCACAATAAGTTGATTCAATGTTCTTCTGACTGTTTCGACTTCCGGTAATTCCGGCATGATGTTCTCACCTCCCCTATATTATAACGGAAGATGACGCTCAGCGGGACCCTTTTCTTCTATCGAAAACATGGAAGGGGCTAATGTAAAATACCGGAAAACAGCGCAACGCTTGATTTATTTCGCTTCGTACCAGTTATCACCAAAGCTGACTTCGGCTTTCAGCGGAACGGACAGTTCCAATGCTTTCTCCATAACTGAGGGCACTAATTCTTTCATCAATTCCAATTCATCCCCAGGTACCTCGAATACAAGTTCATCGTGCACCTGAAGCAGCATGCGACTCTTCAACTTGCGTTCCCGCAATGCTTCATCCATCTGTACCATGGCCAGCTTGATGATATCTGCCGCAGTTCCCTGGATCGGTGTATTCATCGCTGTACGTTCTGCGAAAGAACGCAGATTGAAGTTGCTCGCATTAATCTCTGGCAGGTACCGACGTCGTTCCAACAACGTTTTAACGTATCCGTCCTGACGAGCTTCCTTCACAATGTCGTCCATATATCGGCGTACACCCTGGAAGACTTCAAAATACTGATCAATGAACTGTGCCGCCTCTTTACGCGTAATATGCAGATTCTGAGACAATCCATAATCACTTATTCCATACACGATACCAAAGTTAACTGCCTTGGCGGAACGACGCATATCCCCGTCCACATCTTCAGGCTTCACCCCAAATACATCCGAAGCGGTCTTGGTATGAATATCCATATCATTGACAAACGCTTCCTTCAAGCGCTCATCGTCCGAAATATGGGCCAGTACACGCAGTTCAATCTGGGAATAGTCTGCTGCCAGAATGGACCATCCTGGCTCGGAAGGAACAAATACCTTCCGGATTTTGCGACCTTCTTCCATCCGAATCGGAATGTTCTGCAAGTTGGGGAACTGACTGCTAAGCCGTCCCGTTGCAGCAATCGTCTGACGATAATACGTATGCACCTTGCCATCCCGATCAGAAATCTCTTTAAGCAAGCCCTCCACATAAGTGGATTGCAGCTTGGCAAGCTGACGATATTGCAGAATATGCTTGACCACATCATTATAAGGAGCCAATTTCTCCAAAACTTCCGCATCTGTGGAGTAGCCTGTTTTTGTTTTTTTCACCACGGGCAGACCCAGTCTGTCAAATAAAATCTCACCCAGCTGCTTCGGTGAATTCAGATTAAATTCCGTTCCTGACAACTTGTAGATCTCAGCCATCAATCTGCTGATCTGTTCTTCAAACTCACTGCCCAGCGCTTGCAGATCGGCTGTATTGGCCTTGATGCCCTGCTTCTCCATGTCCGCCAATATGCGTGACAATGGCATCTCAAGCTCATGGAAGAGCGAGTTCATCTCATCGCCCTCCAGGGCCTGTTCCTGAAGTGGAATAATGGCTGCGACTGCAGCAGCTTTGCGGCACAGGAAATCGCCCAGGATCTCTGCTTCCGGCACCTTGTACTTGGCCCCTTTGCCCATAACCGTGTCATCCTCCACGAGTGATGGCAGACCATACTTGGTCGTAAGTCCACTAATTGTCTGGTTGGATTCCGTTGGATCAAGCAAATACGCTGCCAGCTGTACATCGAATGATGCTCCAGCGAATTCTATACCATGTACATGAAGGGCCAGGTCTACACGATGAAGATCATACCCGCGCTTCGGTTGTTCAGAATTACCGAGCCATTCTCGCACTGGAGCCGCTGCCTCGGAATGAAGCACTTCGGGAGATATGAACGTATAGGTTCCAGCGGAACCTACAGCAAGTCCAATCAATTTTGATTGGTGCGGGTTATCCCCATGTGTCTCCACGTGCAGTACATCAATGGAACCCAGGGAATTGAACAGCTCACTTATGTTCTCCTCTGTTGCAATGGAGGATTCTACTTCGGCGGCAGGGACCGCTTCCTGTTCAGAAGCAATGCTGCCACTGAACGACAGGCGTTCGAGCAGAGATCTGAATTCAAGCTTGGCCAGTGCAGGCCCAGCCTGTTCTTCTTTTAATCCGGCGAATTGCATATCATCCCACGTCTGTTCTAGCGGAACTTCACGGTGAATCGTCGCCAGTTGTTTGCTCATCCGAGCATCTTCGGCGTGAGCCTCAATCTTTTCTTTCATCTTGCCTTTCAGTTCACTTGTTCCGTTCAGCACATCTTCAACCGATCCGAACTGGTGCAGCAGCTTCAGCGCTGTTTCTCTCCGACCCCGGGAATACCCGGAATATTATCAGAGGCATCACCCATCAGCCCTTTGAGATCAATGATTTGCAGCGGTGTCAGACCATAGCGCTCCTTAATCTGAGCAGGATCATACAATTCAATGTCGGTTACCCCTTTACGTGTCAGTCCGATATGTACATGTTCGGAGGCAAGCTGCAGCATATCTTTGTCACCCGATACAACGAGCACCTGTCTGCCCGCTTCATCTGCGCGTTTGGTTAACGTCCCGATAATGTCATCCGCTTCAAATCCAGCCAGTTCAAACTGGGCAATGCCAAGTCCTTTCAGCAGTTCTTTGAGCAGTGGGAATTGCTCTGACAACTCTGGCGGTGTTTTCTCCCGACCACCCTTGTATTCCTGATACCCTTCGTGGCGAAACGTGACTTTGCCAGCATCAAATGCAACCATCACATGTGTAGGTTTATGCTCTTCAAGCAGTCTCAGCAGCATCGTGGTGAAGCCATATACCGCATTGGTATGCAGACCTTTCGAATTGGTCAGAGGCGGCATTGCAAAAAACGCCCTGTAAATAATGCTATTTCCATCTATAAGAATAAACTTGTCCATTCCAGCACCTCGCGTATTATATGGTCAACCTTTTCAAATTGCATCTACTCTCATGATACCATACCCACCTGTCACATCAAAAAAAATAGCCATCTTCTCACTTTCGTTTTATTCGTAAAAAAAGAACCTCCTCCGCAGACAGCCTGTACACAGGCTACTCGAGAGAAAGTTCCTTATATCGGTATTATTGCTATCGTTGCAAACACTGATTCCCCAATTCCATAATCATGGTCTTCCTAATCCGTACTCTTCCTATTGATTCAGATCCGGACGTTTACCTGTGACCAGGTATACCGTGCTCTCACCAATGTTGGTTGCATGGTCGCCAATACGTTCAATGTAACGTCCAACCATCATCAACAGCATAGCCTGTGAAGCCTGATTCGGATGCTCTGTCATTAACGTATAGAGATCACTGATCATGTGGCTGTACAGTTGATCGACCTGATCGTCCGTTTGAGCCATTTTGTAGGCCAAATCTGTGTTTTCTTTCAGGAAAGATTCGATCGATTCATCAATCATGGATTTCACGATTTCAGCCATTTGCGGGATATCCACCAGAGGTTTAATCAGCTTCTGGCCATCCATCCGTAGAGTTACCTTCGCCACGTCGAGCGCAAGATCTCCCATACGCTCCAGATCACTGGAAATTTTGAAGGCCACAATAATACGTCTGAGATCCTTCGCCACCGGCTGTTGTGTGATGATCAGTTTGGAGCCAAGTTCCATAATTTTGTCTTCTAGGGCATTCAGATTCGCATCATTCTTGATGATGACCTGAGCTTTCTCGGCGTTCATCGTTTGCAAACTTTCAATAGCACCATCCAGTGCTGCTCCTACATGTTCACCCATTTGTTTGAGCAAGGTACGCAGCTCTTCAAGCTCCTGATCAAATTCTTTTCTGCGAATCATAGATTTCATGTCCTCCTTGTCCATCATCTCCGGTTATGCCGGGATCATTCCAACTCAGCTCGCTTAACCGAACCTTCCGGAGATATAATCCTCGGTTCGGGAATCTTGCGGTGTGGAGAATAACGTCTCCGTATCCGTTGCCTCCACCACTTCACCATTCAGGAAAAATACCGTGCGTCCAGATACCCGTGCAGCCTGGTGCATATTGTGGGTAACCATAACGATCGTGAACTTGTGGTGCAACTCCTTCACCAACTCCTCAATCTTCAATGTGGAGATCGGGTCGAGTGCGGACGTTGCTTCATCCATCAGCAGAACGTCAGGCTGTACAGCCAGCGCCCGAGCAATACAGAGACGCTGCTGCTGTCCGCCGGACAGACTAAGTGCCGACTTTTTCAATACATCCTTCACTTCATCCCACAGGGCAGCATGGACAAGGCTCTGTTCCACCAACTGATCCAGCTCAGCCTTCTGGGTTACCCCGTGCAAGCGCGGTCCGTACGCCACATTATCATAGATGGACTTCGGGAACGGATTGGGTTGTTGGAACACCATGCCCACTCGTTTGCGCAGTGTCTCCACTTCAATCTCATTACTGTAAATGTCCGAGCCATTCAGCATAACCTGTCCTTCCACACGAACACCCGGAATCATGTCATTCATCCGGTTTAACGTGCGAAGCAATGTCGATTTACCACAACCTGACGGCCCGATGAACGCAGTAACGGTTTTTTCCGGCAGATCCATCGATATATTTTTAAGCGCGTGATGCGTATCATAGTATAAATTAAGTTTATCAATGTGAATGAGGTCCTTCATGGATGTTCACTTCTCCTTCGCTGCAGGGACGCGGAAACTCCCTTTACGTTGAGACCGATGCTGATAATCGTTCATCGCTGCTCGGCCATCTATCATATCCTACCCTTTCATTGTAAAAACCGTATCACTTTCATGTTAACGGAATGTAAAAGACATCCTAAACCTTCATGATCTGTTGGATGATCAATCTGATTCCTGATGCCTGTCTTATTGACTTGCTTATATATCACTCGCTATCCGAAACCATATCATCCAGCTTCATGCGAATATGGTCCGCGACTTCTCCAGCTTTCCCGCCTTCCATGGCGATCTCCTCTGCTATACGTGACAGATCTCTTACCGCACTGTTCAGTTGTCGGAACGTAGCTCCTCCGGAGGTCACATGCACCGAACTATCGTCAATCTCGCTTCCACTTGCCTTAACCAGCTCTACCGTCTGAAGGGTCAAGCCACCGATATTCTCAAGCAATGAAGACATGTTGCCTGCGACTTCACGGGTCTGTTTGGCTAGCGCGCGGATCTCCCCTGCAACAATCTGAAAGCCTCGTCCATATTCACCCGCATGGGCTGCTTCAATGGAAGCATTCAGCGCAAGCAGCCCGCTCTGATCTGCCAGGGATCGAATGGAATGCGCCATGCCTGAGCCTATTTTGATCGAATTAAGCATGTGATCCGCATGTTGTCCTTGGCTCTTCATATGCTCATGTACCCGGTTATAGGAAGCATCAACTTGCTTCAAACTCTCTTCGCCCTGCTTGGACAATACCATGATCTCCCGAGCCTCATGAACGGTCTGATTCGCTGCGTGCACAAGCTTGGTAACTGCATCATTGATTCTCAATATCTCCTGCCTGCTCTCGGATACCGTGCGTACCCGTTCTGCCGTAGAAGCTTGCTGCAATTTGCGGGAGAGGGACATCACATCACGCATCGTCAGCACACCGAGCAGTCTGTCCTGTTCCGTAACGAGCAGACAATCGTAGAAATGTTGTTCATTCCGTCCAAGTGCAATATCAATAATCGTTGTCGCTTCCATATGAATATCTGCAATAACCGGAGATGTATTCACGACTTGTGTGACCGGCTTACGGTAGAACAGATCTGCGGCAAAACGGCCATTTAACATTCGATATAACGTCTCTCGCATTAACAATCCAGTAGGTCTCATCTGCTCATCACACAGTACGATACATGGATGCTCCTGATCCTGATTCATCATACTGGCAGCTTCACCACAGGTCGTTTGGACCCCGGCGATAGGAACCTGACGGTAGTAGTCATGCAGCTCGATCACAGGTTCTTTAGCAACCACCGCTAATTCATGATACTCCGGGTCGGGTGTCGCGAATTCTTCGTTATGTAAAACAACATGAGGCTGGTCAGGTTTCACTTCGAGCAACATGGGCATAAATGCGCAATCTCCTTTACGTATTAGCTCCGTCTTAAGATAGATTATGTAGGTATAAAGTATCACCCAGATAAATCCATGCTACTCCCTCTTCGTAAAGGAAAATCTTCCTTTATGTTAAAAGAACGTAAAATAAAACTCCCCGATCATTGCTAACTTGAATGATGGGGAGTTTTTCTTTTGACAACCAATTTGTAACCAACACCACGAATGGAATCAATGTGAACCGATTCCGGGTCCAGCTCCAGCTTTTTACGTAATGAGCTGACGTGAACGTCCACGGTTCGTTGACCTCCGATATAATCGAAGCCCCACACTGCGTTCATCAGATCATCCCTTGTCAGTACCACACCCGGCTTTTTGGCCAAGTATAAAAGAACTTCGAACTCTTTTGGACGCAGACTGATGGATTGTCCACCCAGTGTCACTTCATATTTCAGAGGATAAATCTCCAGCTCTCCCAGAATAATTCGTGAGCCATCCTTGTCCTCAGGCTGTGGTAAGTCTTCACCATTGGAATAACGTCTTAATACCGCATCCACTCGGGCTAACAACTCAGATACACCAAAGGGTTTGGTAATATAATCATCGGCACCCGATTTCAGTCCCTGTACAACTTCGGCTTCACCGTTCTTGGCTGTCAGAATGATAACAGGTGTACTGACACCCTGTATTCTTAACTTGTTCAGAATGTCCAGACCATTCATGCCCGGAAGCATCAGATCCAGCAAAATGAGATCAAATTCCTGGGACAAGGCCCGATCATATCCAGCAGATCCGTGATCTTCTGCTGTAACGTCGTAACCTTCCTGTGTCAGGTTATACGTGAGCAATCTCGATAATGTAGGTTCATCTTCAATAACTAGCAAACGCTGTGCCATGATACCCCTTCTCTCTTCATAGGTTGTCTGTTGCCACAACACTTTTTCTATCATAGCACTAAATTGTTAACGCGGTGTAAAACAAAACAACCTTTTTACATTTTGCTACTTCATGTCTAGATCTCTTCATCTTGAATGAATGGAAGGATAACACGGAACGTTGTCCCCATACCGAGCTCACTCTCTACAGACAATTTGCCATGATGCAATTCCACCAGATGTTTAACAATGGATAGTCCAAGGCCTGTGCCACCTGAATTACGGGATCTGCCTTTATCCACGCGATAGAACCGTTCGAAGATTCGCGGTAAATCTTTTTTGGGTATGCCAATTCCTGTATCCGACACGGCAAAAATCACTTCATCATCGTTCTCCATCGTTACCTGTAACTTGACTCGTCCACCATCCGGGGTATAGTTGATTCCGTTGGATAACAGGTTGATGAAGATCTGCTTCATCTTGTCCTCATCCGCTTCAATGTACAGTTCCTCTGGAACATGCATTTCCAGACGAATCTGCTTTTTCTCCGCCACCTTGGATAAGGTGCCCAGCACCATTTCGAAGAAAGAGTGTACATGAACAGGTGAGCATTGCAGCGGCGCGCGTTTGGATTCAATTTTGGATAACTCCAGAATATCCCCGATTAATCGGTTAAGTCGATCTCCTTCATCATAGATGATTTTCAGGAAGGAACGCTCCGTCTCCTTATCCTGTACTCCGCCACTGAGCAACGTTTCGGCAAAGCCTTTGACCGCAGCAACAGGTGTCTTGAGCTCATGAGAGACATTCGCAACAAACTCACTGCGCATGGACTCCAATCGACGAATGGCCGACACATCCTGCAACAGGAACAACATGCCCCGATACCCGCCATCATCTTCTGACATCGGTACTCCATCAATACGGATCAGTTTTTCCTCCGGATTGAACACACTCACTTCTTCATGCATCCGTTCTCTCAATGCAACACTCTCTTCAATGGTACGTGTTAATTCGTAGTGTCTTTTCAATTCGGTATAAGGCTTACCCGTAACTTTTCCTGCCTGAATACCAAGCATACGCTCCGCTTCCCGATTGACCAATGCAATGGATTGGCCTGCGTCGATCATGACAATGCCTCCGGTCATATTCGCGAGGACACTCTGTAGCAATGCTTCATTGTCACGAATCGTCTTCAGTTGGGACTGCAAACTGTCTGCCATCCCGTTGATCGCAAGCCCCAGCTGTCCAATCTCATCTCTACGCGTTACATCAACTCTCGCATCGTACTCCAGCTTGGTGATCCGATGAGCCACTTTTGTAATATGCTCAATCGGAGAGGTTAATCCGCGTGCAACCCGATAACTGACAAACGCAACAATTAAGAACAATAGTCCAAGCGCAGCAAACATAATCATCCAGCCCCGCTGAAGCCCCTGATCCACCGCATGCAGACTCATCGAAAGGCGGATGTAGCCGTCAAATTTGCCGCTGGGTATTTCAATCATGTCACTTTGATCCGAATTGACAGGTAACGCAACATACAACATGTCCTGTCCCAGTGTTTCGCTGTATCGTATGGACTGCCCGTATCCATCCCCAACTGCACCCAAGATTTCTTTCCGGTTCAAGTGATTATCCATCGCTGCCGGATCACTCTCGGAATCTCCAATGACCGTGCCGTCTTTGTTGATAAAGGTTACCCGGGAATCCGTCAGACGATCCAGTTCCAGCGCCCGATCTGAATAATACTTTCGTGTGGCTTCCGAGGTTGGATCACTTGCATCATGGAATGGAAAAGTCGCTTTGAGCAAGTTAATCTCGCGCACCATGGTTTGCTCCAATGCAGTTATATGCGTAGTCTTAAACACTCTGCCCATCGTGTATCCAGCTACAATGACGGATATACCGATCAGAACCATCATAATGATGGCAAGGCGAATTCGGAAAGGTCTCATCTATCTCTTCCTTTATGATCAGATTAACATCTAATAATTGGCTCTATATTGAATCCAGTTCAATTCGGTCCCCACGGGTGCCGGGATTGGAAATAACGAGAAACTCCACTTCTTCGTTGCTGCGATTCATCATCTGATGTGGCGTTCCGGGTACAATCTCTATGCCTTCATGGGTTTCCAGCACGAACATTTCGCCATTCAGTTCCATACATGCTTCACCGCTGAGGATGAAAAAAACTGACGGCTTACCGAATGAACATGTCGTGTTTCAGCCGTTCCTGCAGGCATACGCTCATGAATGATGCTCAATTTATCGTTTTGAACAAGGTGCCAGCCATCGCACTGTCCACCCCATATATAATGTGCTGCATTCTGTTTGCTCATTTTCATCTGACTTGTCCCTCCGAGTATAATTTGCTCGATCTATCATATCACAGATTAGGGAGCTTCCAGTCAGACATGGCTAATAATAAATTATCATAGTTATATCAACAGAGATGCCGACTTTTGTAAACACGTGCTAAAACGCATTTTGGAATTCAACATTCCCCTAATATAAAAAAGACGCACCGCTCAGCCATGCTGAAAGCGATACGTCTCTCTATATAGTCCATCCTATACGGGATATCAAACATCTTAGCGAATTAGCCGTTTACCACTTCGCCGCCATTCACATGCATCACCTGTCCGCTCACATACGAGGAATCGTCTGAAGCAAGATATACATAGGCTGGAGCCAGTTCATCCGGTTGTCCCGGCCGCTTCATCGGTTGCGTTGCGCCGAACTCGCTTACCTTCTTCTCATCAAAAGTGGATGGAATTAGCGGTGTCCAGATTGGCCCTGGCGCAACGGCATTAACACGAATCCCCTTCTCAACAACATTCATCGATAGAGAACGTGTGAACGAAGTGATGGCTCCTTTGGTAGATGAATAGTCAAGCAGAGTCGGGCTCCCGCGATAGGCTGTGATGGATGTCGTGTTAATAATCGTACTGCCCTTCTTCAGATGTGGCAGGCTGCCTGCGTCACATAGAACATGCCGAAGATATTGGTGCGGAATGTTCGCTCCAGTTGTTCTGGCGTAATATCCTCCAGATTCTGCTGCGGGTGCTGTTCTGCAGCATTATTCACGACAATGTCCAGTTTGCCCAGTTCATCCACCGTCTGCTGAACCGACTTCTTCGCAAAGGCATCATCACCAATATCCCCAGAAATCAGTATGCACTTGCGTCCTTCCTGTTCGACCTGACGCTTCGTTTCCTTGGCATCTTCGTGCTCGTTCAGATATACAATGGCGACATCCGCGCCTTCCTTGGCATACGTAACGGCAACAGCACGTCCGATTCCACTGTCACCCCCTGTAATGAGCGCCACCTTACCCGTCAGTTTACCTGCTGCCTTGTACTCGGGTTTCTCAAACTCCGGTCTGGGATGCATCTCCGATTCAATACCCGGGCGTTGATCCTGATGCTGTGCCGGCATGGTTTTTTGATTTTGTTGTGTATCGGTTGACATCTAGCATTCTCCTCTCAAAATGTAAACATATTGGGATTACAGAAGACATGGACTGCACTGTGTCTTTCCTTGTCTTTCGTTCTCTGAAAAGTCTCATTCTGTAGGATGGCATGAACCGTTCAGATTATTCTTCTGCGATGAACAGCAACTTAAGCCTCAGCGCGCTGTTAGATCAGCGTCCTACCTTCTATTGGTTATTTACCACTCTATTTGGATATCAAACAACCGATTTTCTGCCATGCCTGTGTATGAAAAAATTCGAAATTTATTCGAAATTAAATTGTTTCATGATACAAAGTGTATTCCTATGCTGCTTGAGCTGATGTACAATGTACAGTATACTGATGTGTTTAAACTCTCATTTTTATAAGTTTGATCATTCTACCTAACATGGAGACCTGACAATGGAATCACATATTAATTCTTATATAACACTCGTAGCCACTTCAGCCGTGCTGAATGTCTTTTTGTGTTTATATACCTATTTCAGAAGATCCGAGATCCCCAGCTCCAAAATATTCATTCTCTATACAGCAGCGCTCTCCATATACACGTTTGGGTATGCGATTGAGTTGGCCAGCAACACACTGGAGCAGATGAAATTCTGGACCACTGTGGAGTATATTGGAATGCCCTTCTCCGCCTCTCTTGGCCTCCTGTTGATGATAACGTACACAGGCAAAACGTTATCCAAAAAGGTAACTGCCGCATTGTTTGTAATCCCTTCCATTACGCTGGTTATGGTTGCAACCAATGACTTTCATCATCTTTTTTATAAAAAAGTATGGCTGAGAGAAGATAGTCCCGTTCCTCTGATGGAAATCGCAGTGGGTCAATGGTACGTTGTACACGGTGCATTTACATTTTCCTGTCTGTTATGTGCCTGCCTCATTCTGATTGCGCAATGGAGACACACCAAGAAGATGTATCGTCGCCAATTGCTTACTCTGATTACTTCACAGATTATTCCCATGGTCGCAGCTTTTCTGTATTTGCTTGGTTTGACTCCTGGCGGGATGGACCCGTACCCGTACTGATGTGTATCACCTCTGCCATGTATATCTGGGCCATTCTTTCCTCTCGTCTCCTGACCATTGTACCCATCGCCAAAGACAGCATTTTCGAGAGTATGCGTGAAGGTGTCATTGTACTGGATAGTTCCAATCGACTCGTTGATTACAACAGATCTCTGCGTGACATGTTGCCAGAGCTTAATCTGACCATGATTGGACAACCTCTGGATGACCTATGGCTTAACCTTGCTGGGGAGACCTTTCCCGTCGATTATCACAAGGAAGGATTACAAACCGATCTGTACTGGCAGTTAAACGGAGAGACCGTCTGTTATCAGGTCCGAACATCTTACGTGTATAACAAGGGTGCGCAGATTGTAGGCAGTCTGATTATGCTCATTGATATTACGGAACAACGCTTCCTGCAAGAACAGCTGAAACAACTGGCTTATTTCGATGGTCTGACCAAAATCTATAATCGCACTCAATTTTTGCATAAGGGGCGGGAGATGTTGAGTGAAGCTCAACATAATCTGCAACCTGTTTCCTTTATTTTATTTGATATTGATCACTTTAAACGCATTAACGATACCTACGGGCATGATGTTGGCGATCAGGCCATCATTCACGTGGTCTCCATATGTAATCGTTTTTTGCGACCTGAGATGTTATTCGCTCGTTATGGAGGAGAGGAGTTCGTCATCGCTCTTCCGGATACCTCACTTCAAGAAGCCGAGAATCTTGCCGAGCAACTGCGAGTTGCCTTGTTGAATCACCCCCTAGATGTTAAGGGAGTTTCGATTACGTTGACCTCAAGTTTTGGCATAGCCCAGTACAATGGAGGTCTGGATTCGCTGGAATCCTTGTTACGTGATGCTGATACTGCCTTATACGAATCCAAGCGTAATGGTCGAAATGCAGTGCGAGCATATACGGTGAGTACAACCTAATTTATGAAGACCTTGTATGATTGAAATTGTTCAATGATACGTATGGAAGTGATTGCTGAAGTTTCATTTCAGTTAAACCGTGCAAACCGAGAATTGCCGCTCTCATCTTGGTAATAACAAAAATAGACAGCCACATGGGCTGTCTATTTTTTATTCGTTTTAACGAGACCCCATCTTACCTATCATCTGGCTTGTCCTAATTAGTTATGCAAACGCTTAACCATTGAATACTAATACATCTTCATAGAATGGATTAACCGTCCACAGCGCAATTAGATGACCTGATTATTCACCATCAGATACACCATGATTAACAAGAATACAGCCAGAAGTGTACTGAACATACGGATCTTACTTTGCTCAGGACCCACATCACGCTTGTTTTTCACACCTTCTGCAGCAAGGCGCAGCGGTTTGCCCATAATGCCTCCAATCGCTGCAATCGCCAAGAGCAGAACAACCACGACAGCCATCCAGACATGAGAGTACTCCCCTTTGGTCATCAGGTACCCACCCGTAAGAAGTTGAATTACAAGTCCATACTGCGCAATTTTGTTCAAAGAACGAAGCGACGCAAAGGCACCCTCTTGTGCGGCAGCACTCAAGGTACGGATTTTACCTACCACGAATGGCAAAATCAAATAGAATCCCATCGCCAGCGCTCCAACAATATGAAGCAGATACATAATCATTGTCAAAATTTTCATCCTCCTCAACATTTTCGGTGTGCTATACATCACATCCCATTATACTGGGGAACTTATCCAAAGAAAAGAAAACCTCCGGGATTACCGGAGGTTTTCTTTGGGCTTCTGTTCAAAAAGTTTTCAAACTTACAGGTTTACGACCGAAATGACGTTACGAACCGAATCCGCCGATTTATCCAATCCTGCTTTTTCTTCCGTTGTCAGGTCAAGTTCGAATATTTTCTCAATGCCGTTACCACCCAGAATGGTGGGTACACCTAGGAACAGATCATGATAGCCATATTCACCTTCAAGATAAGCGATCACCGGAATGATACGTTTCTTGTCCTTTAAGATGGCTTCCGTCATTTGCACAAGGGAAGCTGCTGGAGCATAATACGCACTGCCGTTACCAAGCAAGTTCACGATCTCACCACCGCCAACGCGTGTACGCTGGACAATTGCTTCGATCCGGTCTGCTGGAATTAACGTATCAATTGGAATGCCCCCACGCTCGAATAACGAACGAGAGGTACCATATCATCTCCGTGACCGCCAAGAACGAATCCACGAACATCTTCAACAGATACGTTCAACTCTTGCGCAATGAAGGTACAATAACGTGCTGTATCCAGAACACCTGATTGACCAATAACACGGTTTTTAGGAAAACCAAGGGTCTGATAAGCAGCATACGTCATCGCATCCACCGGGTTGCTTAGAATAATGACGATGGAATCAGGGCAATATTTTTTCACATTTTCACAAACGGACTTCACGATACCCGCATTCGTATTGACCAGATCGTCGCGGCTCATCCCCGGTTTACGGGCGATACCAGCGGTGATAATTACAATATCAGAACCTGTAGTATCTTCGTAGTTGGAAGTACCGACGATATGACTGTCAAATCCTTGAACAGGACTTGCCTCCATCATATCGAGTGCTTTCCCCTTCGTCGGGTTCTCCAGTTGAGGAATATCAACCAGTACAACATCCCCGAGTTCTTTTTGGGCAAGCATTAGTGCGGTCGTAGCACCGGTAAAACCGGCGCCGACTACTGTGATTTTTTTGCGCTGAATAGTCAAGATTCACATCTCCCCTTACAGGTTTTTAATGATTTGATCCGCGAATTCAGAACATTTCACTTCAGTAGCACCGTCCATCAGACGTGCAAAGTCATACGTTACTGTTTTATTGTTAATGGATGTTTCCATACCTTTGTAGATCAGGTTAGCTGCTTCTTGCCATCCCAAGTGCTCAAGCAACATGACTCCGGACAGAATAACGGAACCAGGGTTCACGACATCTTTGTCCGCGTATTTAGGTGCAGTACCGTGTGTTGCTTCGAAGATGGCATGTCCTGTTACGTAGTTGATGTTCGCTCCAGGAGCGATACCAATACCACCCACTTGCGCTGCAAGTGCATCGGACAGATAGTCACCGTTCAGGTTCAATGTTGCGATCACATCGAATTCGCCTGGACGAGTCAATACTTGTTGCAGAGCGATATCGGCAATTGCATCTTTTACGATGATTTTACCAGCATCTTCAGCAGCTTTTTGTGCTGCATTCGCTGCATCTGTACCTTCGTTATCTTTGATGATGTCATATTGTGCCCAAGTGAATACTTTGTCAGCGAATTCTTCTTCAGCCACTTCGTATCCCCAGTTTTTGAAGGCACCTTCGGTAAATTTCATGATATTACCTTTGTGTACCAAGGTAACACTCTTACGGTTATGATCAATTGCATATTGAATTGCTGCGCGTACCAAACGTTTCGAACCTTCGGAGGAAACTGGTTTGATACCAATACCAGAAGTTTCAGGGAAACGGATTTTGTTAACCCCCATCTCCTGTTGCAGGAACTGGATCACTTTTTTCACTTCTTCAGAACCTTCAGCATACTCGATACCTGCATAGATATCTTCCGTATTCTCACGGAAAATGACCATGTCTACCAGTTCAGGACGTTTAACCGGAGAAGGTACGCCGTCGAAATAACGAACAGGACGCAAGCAAGTATACAGGTCAAGTTCTTGGCGCAGGGCCACGTTCAGGGAACGGATACCGCCACCGATTGGCGTAGTCAAAGGTCCTTTGATCGCTACGATATACTCACGAATGGCTTCCAATGTATCATTCGGCAACCACTCACCGTATGTATCGAATGCTTTTTGTCCAGCAAACACTTCATACCATGCGATTTTTTTGTTGCCATCATAGGCTTTTTCAACAGCTGCATCTAATACACGTTTGGAAGCTTTCCAGATATCACGGCCTGTACCGTCACCTTCGATAAATGGAATAATCGGATTGCTAGGTACTTGAAGTGTACCATTATCAATTTGAATTTTTTCGCCTTCAGTTGGGTGAGCAAATTTTTCTAATTTCATAGTTAAAATTCCTCCTAGGTTTCGTATATGCAGTATTCATCATACCACTAGTCTTGTTGAGAGAAGGGTCCTGAGAGCTTGAGACAGTAAATCCTCAGCTTTCCAACCCTTCACCTCGTCCATATTATTATACTGTTTTTGCGGCTATTAGCGAAGTTCAATAGAAACGTATTTCTGTTCTGTAGGGCCAGTGTACTCCGCACGTGGACGAATGATGCGATTGTCCGCAAGCTGTTCCAAAATATGCGCAGTCCATCCGGACACCCGGCTGATGGCAAAGATCGGCGTGAACAATTCCTGTTCGATCTCCAGTTGGGTATATACAGAAGCAGAATAGAAGTCTACGTTAGGCTTCAGTCCTTTTTGTCCTGTTACCAGTTCCTCGATCTTCACTGACATATCATACAGGCGTGTATCATTGTTCATCTCGCCAAGTTCTTTGGACATCTTCTGTAGATGTTTGGCACGTGGATCACCATTCTTATACACCCGATGTCCAAAGCCCATGATCTTTTCACGATTATTCAATTTTTCCTGAATTGCCGCTTCGAGACGATCAGGCGTTCCAATCTCGTTCAACATTTTCATAACGGCTTCATTAGCACCGCCATGCAGTGGTCCCTTCAACGCGCCAATGGCGGAAGTTACACCGGAATAGATATCCGACAGCGTAGCAACCGTTACACGGGCTGCAAATGTCGAAGCATTTAACTCATGATCCGCATGCAGGACAAGCGCTTGATCCAATGCTTTCACTGCGGTCTCGGATGGTTCTTCACCCGTCATCATATATAAAAAGTTCTCTGCGATGGAAGCGCCTTCTTTTGGAGCCACAGGTTCCTTGCCCTGACGGATACGGGCGATGGCTGCCACAATCGTTGGCAACTGCGCTTGCAATTTAACCGCTTTGTTCTCATTCGCTTCCGTTGTCATCTCATCCGCTTGCTCATCGTACAATGCAAGTGCAGAGACAGCGGAACGAAGTGCTGCCATGGTACTGACGTTTTTCGGATACAATTGGATTTGTGCAATCAACTCGCTCGGAATCGGCGCGTAGTCGCTCAGGCTTTTACGAAGGGATTTCAATTCATCCGTTGTTGGCAATTTACCAAACCACAGCAAATAGGCAACTTCTTCAAAGCTGGCATGTTCAGCCAAATCGTCGATATTGTAACCACGGTATGTAAGCACACCGTCTACAATAGAACTGATCGAAGAGGTTGTTGCAACGATGCCTTCCAGACCTTTGGTAGCTGTCATATTACATCTCTCCTTTAATAAGCGAAATCAGAAACCATTCCAGAGTGCATATAAGTGCCAAACTGCACCTATTCTCTTTTTGTAAACATTTTCATTTTAGAATTAACAAATATTACAAAATGAGGTTTTCCTATCTGTCAATCGGTATTTACTTATAACATCATACTGGATTTTGTCGTTTATGTGAACATGATGAGAGTTCATTCGCACATCAAACTTCTTTATCGGTCCGATAAAGCATTTTTGAAAGCCTTTACAAAAGCAAGGTTGACATTTAATGTTTTTTAACCAATCCTGTCGTATGAAGAACTTCCTATTGCTATATTCTGCAATACTAAGGCATACTCTAGGCAAAAGAAAGAATCCCGGTGGAGCTTGCTCAAAATGTTAGCTCTTGAACAAGCTCTGGTAACCTTCCGGCGTTTCAAAACGTGGTAAATGCTCTATATTAATTAAAATAGCCATCTCTGCCTTATGGATCTACATAGGTCGTCTTAGGCTTAATTGAAAATAGGAGAGTTGATGCTTGGATAAAATCATACTGAAACGTCTGCTCCGCGGCTTATGGGTTATCATTGCGACCGTTCTGATCGCTGTTGCCATATACTTGCTGTTCCCGCTTCTGTATCCTTTTGCGATTGCCTGGATAATCGCCTATGCCATGAATCCATTAGTGAAACTGCTTCAGCATCGAGCCCGATTTCCCCGCTGGCTGGCTGTGACTCTTTCATTGATCCTATATTTTGGAGCCATTGCGGTGATACTGTCTGCAGCGATTACCCGCATGGTAAAAGAAGTCATTTCACTTACGACAAGCTTCGATCTTCATGTGGATGAGATCAAGGACACGTTTGTGCGCTGGACCGAGAATGACACCATTCAGAGTTTGATTACGCAGATTAATGAATTTTACAAGGAGAATCCCAACTACCAGGAAACCATCAACAGCAACATTAGTAAAACAACCGAAACGGTAGGCACAGCAGTGACCGATCTGGTCACGGGATTTTTCAATATGGTTCTGAATCTCCTGACTTCCCTGCCGAACATGGGAGCGGTATTAATTGTGGTTCTGCTGTCTACATTCTTCATTAGCAAAAGTTGGACCCGACATAGCATCACCGTATCGGGCTGGGTGCCCTCCTCCATTCGCAAGCCCATATCAGACATATGGGCTGACCTGAAAAAGGCTTTGTTTGGATATGTGAGAGCACAATTAATCATGATCTCGATTACAGCACTATTCGTCATGATTGGACTGCTGATATTGCAAGTGAAGTCAGCCTTCACCATCGCTCTCTTTATTGGTCTGGTCGATCTGCTTCCTTACTTGGGTGTGGGTCTGGTCATGGTACCTTGGGCAGCATACCTGTTTATGAACGGAGATCTGTATCTGGGCATAGGTATCAGTGTTATCTATCTGATCTTGCTGATCGCCCGTCAGATTATTGAACCGAAGGTACTTGCCAGTAGTGTAGGGCTCGACCCACTCGCCACGCTGGTTGGCATGTTTGTCGGTTTGAAACTGTTCGGTGTACTTGGCTTGATTATCGGTCCTGTCAGCCTGGTCATTCTCGATGCGTTTAATCGGGCTAACGTATTGCGTGACCTCAGAACGTATATCATCAACGGGCGTGTCCGATGAGGCATCATCCTATAGATGATGCGTACACAGAAAAAATAGAAAAGGCTTCGTTCAACAGAAATCATCTGCTGAGCGGAGCCTTTTCCATTTTGCATTATAACTGATTTTTCATTTTGGACGACGATAAAACGTAATTTTGCCGCTTTTCATTTTTTTCTCCAGCCACCCCAGGAGGAACAGACGATACACGGGACGTGTTAATGGAAATACCAGTGTAAACCCGATCAGATCTGTTACAAAGCCTGGAATCAAAAGCAGGAAACCACCGACAAAAATAAAAAGTCCATCGACCATTTTTCTTCCAGGTACCTTGCCACGCTCCATCTCCAATTTGGCGTCCACAAGTACTTTTCGCCCTTCAAACTGCAACATTGCTATACCAATCAAGGACGTGAGAATCATGAGAAGCAATGTCTTTCCGGCTCCGATCCAGTCACTCATCAGAATAAAACCAAATAATTCAATCACCGGAATGATTAAGAGTAAAGCCCACATCCATTTTCGCATTGACGTATTACCCCTTTCCCGAAAGCCACACCTTTTCAAGCGCGCTGTATAGCTCAGAGGCTGCCTTATCCAGCCGAACTGGCTTCCAGTCCCCATTTACCCATACATGCTGGGTAGAACCTGTAACTAGCCGTTCACCGGGGAGTGATTCATCAGTTGACCATACCCGTTCTCCAATCGCCATATGCTCATCAGGTTCTTCAGACATGCGTCTTATGTCATACTCATAGTTCAGGCGCAGACCACTAAATGCAGCAATACGGGTGTAAATGATAATCTCATCATCATATCGAGCAGGCTTGTGATATTTCACATCCAGTCCGGTTACGGGAAGCAGTAACCCCTGTTCCTCCATTTTACGATATGTATACCCCATTTGGCGAATCATCTCAGTTCGACCGATTTCAAACCAATTCAAGTAGTTCGCGTGGTAGACCACGCCCATCTGGTCACTTTCCTGATAGCGTACACGAAGACGTGCCGCATACCAGCTACCGTTGATCTGTTCTCGCACGTGATCGGCCTCCTTCGTTCTAACATTCATACGTGTTACATCGTTGTAAAGTGTCAATAAGATGAAAAAAAGCAACGGGACTATACAGCCCCATTGCTTCTTTCCTGTTGCTTCTCCATTCAAGACGCTATTAAGCGTTGTTTGGAATTTGGCTTACTTTAATCAGGTTCGTAGAACCGGAACGACCCAAAGGTACACCTGCGGTGATCACTACCAGGTCTCCTTCTTTAACAAGTCCGGATTTTACGCCGCCTTCAATTGCGTTTTCGAACAAAGCGTCTGTGGAATCAACCAGTCTTCCTTTGACAGGAGTTACACCCCAAGCCAGAGCCAAACGGCGGGAAGTTCTGTCTTCCGTAGTCACCGCAATGATTGGAGATTCTGGACGATATTTGGAAATCATGCGTGCAGTGTGTCCTGATTCAGTTGAAGTGATGATCGCTTTTGCGTTCAAATCTTGAGCTGAGAGGGCAACCGATTGGCTGATTGCTTCTGTAACTGTTGTTTGTTGAGCTACACGTTGTTTCAGATACAGCTCTTGGTAAGGCAGAGCAGATTCTGCTTTTTCAGCAATACGGGACATGGTCAGAACGGATTCAACCGGGTATTTACCGCAGCTGTCTCACCCGACAACATGATTGCATCCGTACCATCGAAGATCGCATTCGCCACGTCACTTGCTTCCGCACGTGTCGGACGCGGGTTACGTTGCATGGAATCCAACATTTGTGTTGCTGTGATTACCGGTTTACCCGCAACGTTACATTTTTCGATCATGCGTTTTTGTACCAATGGTACTTCTTCCGCAGGAATCTCAACACCCAGGTCTCCACGAGCAACCATCAGGCCGTCAGACACTTCAAGGATCTCGTCGAGGTTATCGACACCTTGTTGGTTCTCAATTTTGGAGATGATTTGGATATGTCCAGCATTGTGTTTTTCAAGCAATTCACGAATCTCAAGTACGTCACTTGCTTTACGTACGAAAGAAGCCGCGATGAAATCGACACCTTGCTCAATACCAAATACGATATCGTTAGCGTCTTTTTCAGTGATACCCGGCAGAGAAATGGCAACGCCCGGAACGTTAACACCTTTTTTACTTTTGATCGATCCGCCGTTAACGATACGGCATTTGATCTCGGTGCCTTGCACTTCCACCACGGTCAGTCCGATCAGACCGTCGTCGATCAGAATTGTAGATCCCGGTTCAACATCACTCGGAAGATCTGCATACGTAATGGAAAGACGTTCTTTGGTGCCCAGAATTTCTTCTGTTGTCAAAGTGATGTACTCGTCTTGAACCAATTCGATTGGTTCAACTTCGAGTTTACCTGTCCGAATTTCCGGTCCTTTGGTGTCCAGCAAAATCGCTACTGTTTTGTTAAGCTCTTCGCATGCTTGGCGAATCGCAACGATCCGTCCGCCGTGCTCATCGAAATCACCGTGGGAGAAGTTCAGACGGGCCACATTCATACCGGCCATAATCAATTTTTTGGTATTCTCCAGAGATTCACTGGATGGACCAATGGTACATACAATTTTCGTTTTACGCATTTTGGGTTTCCTCCGATTTTAAAGGTATTACTCTTTATCTATTTTTCTTTTTCCAACTATTAAATTTACTATACTTTTATTCATTTGTATAGGAAATTCGTCACATTATTCAGCATTTCCCGACAAATTACTCGCCGCATCGACTTCTACAAGCTCTTGAGGAGTTTCAACGGATGCTTGAGGTTCAAACGTGACCGATCCAATTTTACGGAATTTCTCATAACGATCCTGTTTCAGCTGATCCCCGCTCCAGCCCTTCATCTCGTCGAGATGACGGACCAACGCTTCACTGATGAAAGCAGCAGACGCTTCATAATCCCGATGAGCACCGCCGCGTGGCTCAGGGACGATCTCTTCAATCACTTCCATCTCCAGCAGGTCCTTGGCTGTTATCTTCATCGCTTCAGCCGCCTGATCTGCTTTGGAAGCATCCTTCCAGAGAATTGAAGCCGCCCCGTTCGGAGAGATCGCAGAATAGATCGCATGTTCCAGCATCAATACACGATTACCCACAGCCATAGCGAGAGCACCGCCGCTTCCACCTTCGCCGATGACCACAACAATAACAGGGACCGTAAGCTTCGCCATTTCCATAAGGTTACGGGCAATAGCTTCCGACTGACCTCTCTCTTCTGCAGTATTACCCGGATACGCCCCTTTAGTATCAATAAACGTAATAATAGGGCGGCCAAATTTGTTCGCTTGTTTCATCAGACGAAGTCCTTTTCGGAAACCTTCCGGATGAGCGCTGCCGAAAAAGCGGGCGATATTATCCTTCGTATCTTTCCCCCGCTGTTGTCCGATTACCGTTACGGTCTTTCCGTTCAACTTGGCAAGCCCGCCAACAACCGCAAGATCGTCTCCGAACATGCGATCACCGTGCAGCTCAATGAAATCCGTAAATATCAGCTGAATCAGATCCAGCGCTGTTGGGCGCTGCTGGTGCCTGGCCAGATGCATTTTCTGAGCTGCTGTTATGCCAGTGTAGATCTCTTCTTCAAGTCTATGGTAACGTTCTTCCAGGCGGGCAATCTCGTCGGTGAAGTCGATCCCTTTTTCCTGTCCAAACTGTACGAGTTCATCAATCTTTTTGCGCATCTCAACCAGAGGCGCTTCATATGGCAACTCACCCGCCATTTAGACTCCTCCTTTTTCACTATGCATATCCAGAAGCTTGCCAAGAGTGGCCCGAAGTTCTTTCCGGTGCACAACCATGTCCAACTGACCGTGCTGCATATTAAATTCAGCCGTCTGGAAATCATCAGGTAACTTCTGACGGATGGTTTGTTCGATAACGATTCTTCCGGCAAAACCAAATACAGCGCCAGGTTCGGCAATATTGATATCGCCCAGGCTCGCAAAACTTGCCGAGACTCCACCTGTCGTTGGATCTGTAATGACCGAAATGTACAGCCCACCCTGTTCATCCAAACGGGATAAAGCTGCGCTTGTTTTGGCCATTTGCATAAGGCTGAGGATACTCTCCTGCATCCGGGCACCGCCTGATGTGGAGAAAATAATCAATGGCAACCGTTTTTCTGTCGCATGCTCAACGGCACGGGTAATTTTTTCTCCTACAACAGAACCCATGCTGCCTGTGAAGAAATCAAAACTCATGACAGCCACAACGACAGGCAGTCCCTCAATGGTTCCTTCTCCTGTAATTACCGCTTCCTTGAGGCCCGATTTCAGGCGCTGTTGTTCCAATTTGTTGCTATATCCAGGAAAGCCAAGTGGATCAACCGATATCATATCCGCGTCGAACTCAACAAATCCTTGATCATCCAGTACCATTGCGATGCGCTCCATAGCGTTAAGACGCATATGGTAACCGCAGGCAGGACATACTTTCAGATTTTTCTCCAATTCCTTGCTATATTGAATGGTGCCGCATTTGCTGCACTTGTTCATAAGCCCTTCAGGTATTTCACGTTTTGGGCGTTCTTGGACTTCCTGGCCTTCACCGGGAAGTGCACGCTCGGAAGGTATGGTAGCGTACTTCCGTTTCTTCTGGAATATATCTTTGAACACAACTACACCTCTCCAGCCGTTGATTTGATGGCCGCAACCTGCAGTGCGCTGCTTGTGGCAGCTTCATCCGCGTGCTACGGTAAACCGCTTACGACCCACACGCTGCCGTGGGCCTTGTCCAGCATTCACAACAAAAAATCCGCCGGTACAGGGCAAGGATCAGCGGCTTCTGTCAGCACGATTGATATTACCTGCAATAACCGAAAGATTGTTGCGCCGATGTTTGAATCTATCTTGGTAGGGTCTCCGGGAGCAACCAGATCGGTCCTTGTCCTAACAAAAAAGAAGGAAGGACAGCAGCATACAATACATGCAAGTCGATTCCTCTCTCCGCTTACGCGATTAGTCCCTTATGTACCGATGGTACTTCTTCATCTGCCAAGGCACGTCGATGTCGAACGAATCAGGAATGCAGAATGGAATTCAACACTTCCTGGACCTCTTCCAATTCCCCAGAAGGGACACGAATCTCATATTGCTGTTTGGATAAACTGATGGGACGGGTCTGTACCAGAAAACCTTCTTCCGAAAGCTTGGTCTTGATCTTGTCCGCAACCTTTGCTGTCGGCGCAATGTAAATCACCGTCCACATGCCTTGTCCGCCCCCTAAGCTAATGTTCAGAGCCCGTATATTGGACTAATGATAACATACCTCACTTTTTTTCTGCAAGAAAGGGTTCGGGACCTTGGGGAGAATTCGGGATCATGAGGGACATTTGTCCCCCACGAATAACTCATATGGTTGACGAAATCTTCTTGTTCAACCCCTTCATCCAGCAGCATTAAGCCTGGCAGGGCAGCCTTAGCCGCCCTTGATGACTTCATATGGGCCATTGAAGAACACTGGCATAGAAGCATGGTAATGCAGGGGGTTACAGGTCTGAGGGGTATTTTTTGGCTTTAATATTTTTGTGTGCTATCCGGGCAGAAGCGGCAGCAGCCACCCCTGCGACCAGGTCATCCAAAAAGACATGAATGGCTGAGGTATGCTCGTTCAAATCATGAATCACACCTATTTTTTCTTTATCCAGATAACCAAAGCTGGTTAAACCGATCATACCATACACATGAGTAATGCCGAGGGCCAGAGTCTCGTCCACTCCATAAAGGGACTCATCCGCTTCCATAATAGCCTGTAACGGTTGGGGCAAGAGTTTTTTCTCTGCAAGTTCGTCGAGCGCAATACCGGTATAGAGCGTATATTGCACCTCTCGTTTCTGCAAAACGGATTTTACGCTGGTTACACAGTCGTCCAGGGTCAGTTCGGGGTGGTACCCTTTTTGCAGACGGTATACAATTGCTGCGATGGCATCAATCCGTACACCCCGCCGGGCCAGCATGGCTTCTACGATTTCATATGACATATCTCGACCTCCCGCATCAATCCCCCGAGGACCGCGAGGTCCTTCGGTGTTCTCAAGTGTATGCAGCAACCTGTTAAAATGTTCATAAAATGTGCGGATGCTTGAACCCAGGAACCCGCGCTTAAACAATTACAAAAACCTGTTCAGCTTTAGCCAAACAGGTTTCATATTATGGAACAAGAACGATCTATTAAGGGATCAACTCTTATTTAATTTTGACCGTACCTTCACCCAGCATCTTCTCCATATCGGAGAACAGGGTCGGCGATGGCTTAATCCGGTAGGCATCACTCAGCGCAAGCAGCTTCTGTTGCTGCTCATAGAAGAGCACTGTTGCCACAGGTCCGGGATGTTCCTGAAGCAGCTGCTTCAGACGTGCCAGAAGCTCCGGCTTCTCCGCATGCGGGGCAATCTTCACGAACACCCGCTGCTCCACCGCCCGCGGTTCGCGGCTATGCGCTGGGCTGCCAGCCGCATCAGCGGCACCTCCGGGACGGGAAGCCGCAGCCGCGGCTGCACCGTACCCGCCGCATCGCTGCGCGTCGCTGCCGAGCCATGGCCCCCGCTGCTACGCGCAGCGGAAACATCGCCTGCGCTGCGGCGCTGCGCTTCGGCTCCTGCGCCCGCTGGCCGCCGCGGCGAAGCCGACGGCGCCGGGCGCGAAGAGTCTGCCGCTGCCGGGCTTGCCGCGCCGGTCACGGCTGCGCAGCCGCTGCTCCAGTGCCGCCTGTGACAACGGCAGCACTTCCTCAGCCAGCAGCTTAAACCCTTCGTCCTGCTGCTGCACTTTGCCACGCACGACGAGCAGTTCACCTTTCCCGACATGCTGCTGGCTACGCCGCCATACCTCGGGAAAGAGAACCACTTCGCAGCGTTCGATCTGGTCTTCCAGCTCCATGAACGCCATGGCCTTGCCCTGTTTCGTCGTAATGGACTTCACAGACACCACCATACCCGCGGCGACCGTCATCGTGTCGTCTGCCGCCTCGGTCAGCTCCATGATCCGGTCAGCCCCACTCAATTCCAGCACATCTTCATAGTCATCCAGCGGATGCCCGGAAAGATACAGGCCCAACAGCTCTCGCTCCAGCTCCAGTTGCTGCCCTGAGGAATAAGGAGGAATCTCCGGGTATTCAATCTCCCAGTTGGGCGTCTCCACAAAGTCGAACAATTGAATCTGCAGATCCTCACGTTCCTTGCGCCATTTCAACGCGGCTTCAACGGTCTCATCCAGCATCGCCAGCAATTGCGCCCGGTGTCCAGGCAGTGTATCAAAAGCTCCGGCCTGGATCAGCGATTCAATCACACGTTTGTTGCATACGCGCAAATCGACACGACGACAAAAATCGAGCAGGCTGTCAAATGGTCTCTCCTGCCGTACGATCATGATGCTTTCCATCGCCTGGGTACCGACATTTTTCACAGCAGCCAGACCGAATCGGATCGCCCCCTTGGAAGCAGCCTTCACCATTCCTTGTTCCTTCTGGTTGTCGGATGCTACAGGCATGGATGCTGCGGCTTGCCACTCATATCCGCCATTGTGCTCATCCGGTCCAGGACCGGGTCATCCGGCAAAGGTGCTTCACCATATTCAGCGTGTCCCGAATGTCCATCATGCTCATGAGCGCGTTCTTCCATGAAGGAACTTCCGTTACCGTCCGCCGTATGTTCTTCGGCCGCGTTTCCAGTGTCACTCTCTGCATCTGCTCTCGCAGTCTGCTGCGATACATTGCTCTGATCCACGCTTCCTGCACTACCGGACGGCACAAATACAGGTGTAAACAGAATACCGCTCTCATTTACATCCGGCGGAAGCACCTCCATATCCATACGCCGACATTCCACCACGTACTCTGCCACTTTCCGATGACTGCCCATCACGGCTGTCAGCATGGAAGCCATAAAATGAACCGGATAGTGTGCCTTCAAATACGCGGTCTGGAACGCGAGCACACCGTATGCCGCGGCATGCGCACGCGGGAAGCCATAGTTGGCAAACTTGACGATCATATCATAGACCAGGTCTGCCTCTTCCTCGCTATACCCTTGTTTCAGACTGCCTTGTACAAAGTGTCCACGCTCCAGATCCAGCACTTCCCGTTTCTTCTTGGAGACCGCTCTGCGAAGCAAATCTGCCTCACCCAGCGAGAAACCCGCCATCCGGGAGGCAATCTGCATGATCTGTTCCTGGTATACGATGATGCCATACGTATCTTTCAGGATCGGCTCCAGATCCATGTGCGGGTAATCCACTTCGATCTGTCCATGCTTGCCCTGAATGTATTTGGATATGAACTCCATCGGACCTGGACGGTACAAGGCAAGTACAGAGATTACATCTTCAAAACTACTTGGCTTCATCTCTTTCAGCACACGGCGTACACCGGCAGATTCCAGCTGGAATATGCCCATCGTGTCACCACGACCAAGCATCTCATATGTTAATGCATCATCGTCGGGAATAACACGGAAGTCCGGAACTTCTCCATGTTCCCCAATCCAGCGTACACACCGCTCAATAATCGAGAGGGTACGCAGACCCAGAAAGTCCATCTTAAGCAGCCCAATCGACTCCAGGTTTTCCATGGAATACTGGGTTAACGCTGTCCCTTCACTGCCCTCTTGAAGCGGTACTGCATCAGTCAGCGGATCACGGGAGATGACCACTCCCGCTGCATGCGTGGAAGCATGACGCGGCATACCTTCAACCTTCATCGCCATATCCAGCAGTTCACGCGTTTTCGGCTTGGTCTCATACAGCGCCTTCAATTCAGGTGTCGCTTCCATGGCCCGTTCGATGTTAATGCCGAGCTGTGCCGGAATAAGCTTCGCAGCCTTGTCCACTTCGCCATAGGGCACATTCAGTGCTCGTCCGACATCACGCACAGCTGCACGGGCAGCCATCGTTCCAAAGGTAATGATTTGAGCAACATGGGCTTTGCCATATTTATGTGCGACATAATCAATGACCTCATCCCGCCGTTCATCGCTGAAGTCAATATCTATATCCGGCATGGAGATCCGCTCGGGATTCAGGAACCGTTCGAAGAGCAGATTGTATTTCATCGGATCAACATCCGTGATGTGCAACGTGTAGGCTACCAGACTTCCTGCCGAGGAGCCCCGGCCTGGGCCAGTAACAATGCCTTGTTTATGCGCATAGGCGATAAAATCCCAGACAATCAGGAAATAATCCGAGAAGCCCATGCTGTCGATTACACCCAATTCATAAGACAAGCGTTGTTCGAGTTCGGATCGAAGCTCCGCATCAGTCCAACGTGTGGACTGCGCGTAACGCTCCTCCATGCCTTCTTCGCACAGTTGACGCAGATACGCCGAAGGGCTGAGCCCATCGGGCAGGGGGCTGTATTCCGGCAAAATCGATTTGCCGAATTCCAGCTCCAACTCACAGGATTCCGCAATGCGGACGGTATTCGCCAGAGCTTCCGGTACATGTGGAAACAACCGGGCCATCTCTTCTTCACTTTTCAGATAGAGCTGGTTGGTTGCAATTCGCAGCCGATTCTCATCATCCACGGTCTTGCCCGTTCCGATACAGATCAGCACATCCTGAAGTTCCGCATCCCCTTCCGACAGATAGTGAGCGTCATTCGTCGCTACAAGCGGAATCTCAAGTTCAGCCGCCAGTTTGATTAACTGCGGATTCACCCTTTTTGCTCGGAAAGCCCATGATCCTGAAGCTCCAGATAGAAGTCGGCACCAAAGATATTTTTGTAGCGTAACGCCGCACGTCGCGCCTCTTCTTCTCGTCCATGCAACAGATGCTGTGGTACTTCACCACCCAGACACGCACTGAGGCAGATAATGCCCTCGTGATGGGCAGCCAGACTTTCCATATCTACACGCGGTTTGTAATGAAAACCTTCGAGATGTCCAATCGAGCACAATTTCATCAGATTACGGTAACCTGTCATATTTTTGGCCAGCAAAATCAAGTGATGAATCGGTTGATCCTTGCGGCTTCCCCGCTCTTTGCGGGACCCTGCTGTCATGTATGCCTCGCAACCTATAATCGGCTTGATCCCTCGTTCCACACATGCTTTATAAAAAGGAATTGCACCATACATTACGCCATGGTCGGTCAGCGCAAGTGTCGTCATTCCGAGATCTGCAGCCTTATTCACGAGATCCGGAATACGCGCAGCGCCGTCCAGCAAACTGTACTCGCTGTGAACGTGCAAATGCACAAAAGAACTCATGTTTTTTTCTTCCTTTCGCCGCAGATAGTCGCAGCATCGATCTTCTGATCTGTCTGCTAACCTATCTATCTCATATATATGAATTAAATAAATAAAAAATGGAGTCTCTTTATTATTCTATTTTATCATAACGTTCGGGGGCACGCCCATACAATAGAAGTACAAGCCGCTCCCCCTGTGACAGACCAAAGACAGGAGGTGTGCTGCTAGGTCTGAAAGGGGTGTTGCCAGTGAGCACATTTTTGTCCAAAGCCATTCTTGATTTCTTTATTGCGTTTGGAATCGTGCTGGGCGGCGCGATGATCGGAGGTATTGGAGCCGTAATTTCTCTTCAGCCTCCGACACAGACGATGCTCGACATTTCCGGGAAAATAAAGATATGGGCGCTCGCAGCCGCTGTCGGCGGCACCATTGATCCCATGCGTGTCATCGAGAGCAATGTTCTGGATGGCAATCTGTCTCCGGCGGTCAAACAAATTCTGTATCTGATCTCTGCTTTTATGGGCGCGCATATGGGAACCGAACTGGTCAAGTGGGTGTGCGGCGGAGGGCGGAGCTAATATGACACGGAAACAGCGTTCATGAGAGTTCCGCCATTCTCCCGTTACCGCCCGCTGATGCGAATGACCGCTGTGTTTGTTCTGGGAATGATCGCTGGATGCGTCGTCTACAACGGTGTGTTCCACCTGAGTTACAATGCGTTGTGGCTGAACAATCAGGAGCTGCAGCTTCAGCTGCATCAGAATGAGGAGGATATCAAAACGCTGAAAAAATACAGTAAACGCCAGACGGTGATCAAGGAAATCAAGGTCCGTGCAGAAGAGTCGGATAAGGGGCCAGACGAGGCTTCTCTGAAAGTGATGTTACAGAAGCTCGGTGACGAACTTGAGGTGCTTCGGGGCAGAGATGTATTCAACATCGACGAGTATAGCAAAATGACGCGAATTATGCTGAATCAGAAAGTCTACTCGGTCAGGGAAAAGGAGTACACCGTTCAGGTCAAAACGATGCTGGTTATGGAAGGCGTACTGCAAGTTTGGGTACAGATTCGCATGCACGTTCCTGCGTAAAAGCAAAAAACTGCCCTTGTCTGCATCTCTCCATGGTACAATAAGGGCAGTAAATGCTTTCCAGAAAAGGAGCTGCGTCTTTGTGTTCATCGATGTACTCAAATATGCTCTAATCGCCATCTTTGCTGTTACCGTGGTTTTGGCAGCGTTGAACAGCATTCGTTCACACAGAAGCTCGGATGCCGCAAGCGCCGGTCTGTACCGTTCATGGACGAATATCTGGATGGGTGGCATGCTTGTCGTGCTTGCACTGATTCTGATGTTTGTCTTCACAGGTTCCACCCTATCCGTGATTGTGGAAGCGCTATTTCTGATTATGGGTGCGTATAACGTATTTGCCGGAATACGTAACCGCAGTTATTATGCCCGGCTTCAACAACGGTCCAATGATGGATCAGGTAAAACCTCCGGACAATCTGCATAATCTGTTGAAGCGCGATTAAGGTGTATGCAAAAGAGAGTACTTCCCTTCATTAAGCGAAGCCAGAACCGCGCGACAGCGCAACCCGGCAGAGCTTCTCGATCAGGGAGTACTCTCTTTGTCTATGCCCAAGGCAACTGCCCTGCTAGGCATGGTCAATCGACTGCAATGTCATTACCGCTTTGCATACCACACTGCCTTCGCGGGTAACCACAATGTCCATTTTGCACGTTCGACGGCTGGTTTCCAGAATCACCGGTCGAACCAGAATCTGATCCTCAATCTGTACCGGCCTTACAAAATAAGTCGTTACATTATCCACCACATGGTCGTTCCCGGTAACATCCCACGCTGCCCGTCGGCCAGCCTGTGTCATCACATTCAACAGAACACCTTCAGAGATCGTACCCAGATCCGTCGCCATCTGAGGAATGATGAATCCGTGAAATAACAATTCGTTCTGATCACCGCGCTCCTCGGCAAACCCGTTCCAGATGAGATGATCAAACGTCTCTCCCAGTTGAGGCTGCTTCTGTGCATCCCGCATGGCCTGAAGCACTTCCTTGCGTGTGACCGACGCAATCAGTTTGCGGTTCCGATCCACGATTGGCAGAAAATCGATGCCTTCCCAGGTCATAATCTGGGCAGCAGATGCAAGAGAGGTCTGCAATGAGGCCGTAATCGGGCGGCGTATCACACATTTCTCAATACTCTGATCTGCCGTAAGCTCACTGACATCCTTCAGACTCACAATTCCAATAACCCGATTCCATTCATCCACGACCGGGAAGCGATGCTCACCTGTCTCCGACACCAACGTATGGAAATCTGCAGCTGAACTGGTGACCTTCAACATTTGCAGGCGTGGTTTCTGACCAATGATATCCTCAACAAGCATGATCTTTTTCTTAATCAGCCGGTCGAAGATCGCACGGTTAATCATTGAAGCCACTGTGAATGTATCATGTCTGGATGAAATAATCGGTAGCCCAAGCTCGTCCGCCATCATTCTTACTTCACGGCTGGTTCCAAACCCACCCGTAATCAGTACGCCTGCTCCCTGTTCGAGGGCAAGCGAGTGGGCATCTTCACGGTTACCCACAATCAGCAGACTGCCAGCATCGATATAACGGGCCATTGCCTGTTCTTTCATCGCACCGATCACATACTTGTGCAGCGGTTTGGCAAGACCTTCGTTACCACCCAACACATGGCCTTCTACAATGGTCACCACATCAGCAAAGGTCAACTGTTCCGACATGCCCCGAGGTCTCTTCTCGATCCGCACCGTTCCAATTCGTTCCTTGGTTACGACCAGACCGAAGTTCTCCGCCTCTTTCACCGCACGATAAGCAGTCCCTTCACTCACGCCCAGCTCCCTCGCAAGTCCACGCACCGATATCTTACTGCCAACCTTCAGTTGTTCAATATGTTGAAGTAACTGTTCATGCTTCGTAACGTTCTCTTCCTGTCCGTCCAACTGTACCACCCCCGAAGATGCATCTGTACCATACTGTATCTATTATAACACGTCGTTAGGAAAATAACCCCATATCCCATCCCGCTCTGGAAGGAATTGCGCCGAATGAATTCTCTCTTTTATGTTATACGCTAATCCGTTATATACCAAAAAGACCGGACCCCTTATGTGCAAGGTAATCCGGTCTTATTGCAGTTGCAGGACCAACGCTTCTCGCCCTGACGTGCAGAATGTCATTCTGCACCTTATACAGACTCGCTCCGCTCCTGCTTGTCCAGCAGTTTCATCTCCCATTGCCGCAGCTTCGCCCGGCGAATGGCTTCCAGTGCACGTTTCTTCTCTTCATCCACACCAAGAATAAAATGCAGATGTGCACCAACGATCAATAAGGAGAACAGCACCCATACGATGCCAAAAATATTAACCCAGTCCATTCCTCCAGCAAAGGAAATCCGCGGCAGTGCAATGACCAGCATCGACAACGCAATAAGCAGATAGATCACATGTTTTGCTTTTTTCAACCTCTTCACCATTCACAGCTCCTTCGTTCTTGATCGACTCTATATGTCTAGTCTATGAACGGTATGAAGCCAATATGAAAGGTTCAGGCAAAAAAACAAGACAACCTTTTGGTACGTGAGCAACTACAATGTTTCCAAAGGAAACCACCTTCGTAAGCATCTGCTTATTTGGCGGAATTCCATCTTCGATGCTGATGATGCCGCTAGGCATCCTTCGTAATCAAAAGTGGACTTTTTGAACTACCTTTTTACGCTTCAGCGCCACCATACAGATGACCCAGGCTGTCCGCAATAATTTTGTTCACGTCTTCAATGATGACACTGAGGCGACGCTCCGCATCAAACAAACGACGGATGTTCAGATTCAAGCTCAGTACTTCAAACAGTTTCTCCATTTTCTCCATCTCATCCGGAGCTGGCATATCCCCGCTCATCATGCGTTGTTGCAATTCCATTTGTTGATCACGGAAGTTATCCAGCATTGCTTTTGCATCCGGATCCGCTTCAATCAGCTTCATCGCGGAAGTAATCTCTTCCACCTCGCTGCTTTCTCTCAGTGCTTTGGCCAAATCATTGGCTTTGTCATAAATGTTCACTATTATTCCTCCTCAGATTGGTTGGTTCATCCGTGTTAATACACGCTTTGCTCTTCTGTCAAACAGGGGCAATCTGGAACAGGCCATCGATAACCTGCCTCAAATCAAATGCATTTAATCCATATGGGTCAATCACCAAGGGTTATATGTCCTCATATGATGAAGCACATGCCATGTTCAGATGCCGTTCAACTTCGAGATCAGACATCAAGTTGCCGCCCGGAAGGAGATCCGTGATGTCCACTAAAAAAGTAACGATTCAGGTTACCGGCTCGGGCATCCTGCAGGACGACGTCATCATGCTGGGCGAAGGGGTGCTCAAGGCGCTTAAAATCCCTTCAGGAAGGCCGCTTCAGCTGCAATTTGGCTCTTTCCGCCGCGAAGTCACTGTCATTCCGGTACCAAGGTATGACGGACTGCGCATCAATCAGACAGTTGCCAGCAAGACCGGTCTCGTTCCACGTTCGGTCCTGAGAGTATCCTATCGTTCAGCCAGCCGTACGCTTCGCCTTGGACCCTACATCAGTGTACTGGTTAGCCAGGATTATCCCGATCAGCCCGATCGGCCCTTTGGCTCCATCACGATGTTCTGTCAAGAACTGGTGAACGCCTGCCGTAAGCAAGGCGCCTATGTATCCTTTTTCACACCGGAGGATATTGGAGCGGTAACGGGTTATATGAAAGGCTGGGTGTATGATGACGGCTGGAAAAGACTGTTCTGCCTGTAGCAGACGTCGTCAATAACCGGCTAACGTCCCGCAAGCTTGAGAACAAACCTAGCGTACAGCATTTTATGAAAGAAGTAAAATCGCTCTACGGTACGCAAACCTTCAATGAAAAGTTTCTGGACAAAAACGAAGTATTTGATGCACTCAAGTCCATTTCAACGCTTAAACGAGTTCTTCCCGAATCTCATTTGCTCAAGACTTCCACCATGCTCAAGACGATGTGCAACCGACATCCGGTTGTATTCCTGAAGCCTGTACGCGGTTCTTTGGGCAAAGGAATCATCCGTGTCTCACGTCAGACGGACGGAAGTTTCCTGACTCTGGCCACTGGCGTCGGGGGTACCCGCAAACAAACGTATGCGTCTCTGGATAAACTGTATGCCAGTATGGCTGGGAAAATGAAAACAACGCGTTATCAGATCCAACAAGGGCTGACTCTCATTGACAACAGTGGCAGGCCCGTGGATTTCCGTGCGCTCGTGCAAAAGAACCGTACAGGTAAATGGAGTGTAACCTCCATCGTTGCTCGGATTGCGGGCGGGAGTCACTATGTATCCAATCTGGCAAGAGGTGGAAGCCTCAGCACCGTCAAAGAAGCGGTTGCCAAAACGCAGTTGTCGGGATCAGCCAAAGCTTCCGCCTATGCAGGATTGCACACCGCAGCACTGGATATCGCCAAAGGAATTGAGAGTGCCATCCCTGCTCATTTTGGTGAACTCGGTATTGATCTGGCCCTGGACACCACTGGGCGCGTATGGCTGCTCGAAGTTAACTCCAAACCATCCAAGAATGATAATACACCACTGAGTGAGAGCAAGATCCGCCCTTCCGTCAAAGCCATGCTCGAATATTCTACGTATCTGGCGGGTTTTTGAAAAGTCATTCTACAAAGGAGAGGTGCAGCAACATGTTTCCATCATCTCAGATCAAAACACTGGCCATTCTGGTGCGTGCAACCGAAGGCTCACCTCCCTTCACGGATGAACTTTTCTGCCGTCGTCTCAGCTTGGGAAGTGTGCGATACGACCTTCAGATTATTGTGATTCCAATATCGGTTGATGCAGCCCATCTCCCTCTTCAATGGGGATATGTCTATCATCAAGGGAAGTGGAATTCGGTACCTGTCCCTGCGGTTGATCTCATAATGGACCGTTGTCTTCGCCGCCTCCCAAGGAACGTTAGACAGCAGCTTCAGGAACAGATACAAACCAAGGGCACTCAACACCGTTATTGGTCGGCTTCTCTTCCTGGAAAATGGGAGGTACATCGTCTGTTGGCCCGTAATCCTGAATTACGGCACGACTTGCCCCAACCACCCGGATCGGATCGCATATTCCTTGGGAAACATGGCTGGACCGTTGGCCCAGAGGATTATTCTTCAAACCGATATCCGGGACTCATGGTAAAAATACCTTTCGCCTGTCCCGGGGATCGACTCCATCCACATGGATCACGGAGGGGCGTAACGAAGACAATGAACCCTTTTTTCTTACATTTAACCACACCCAGGCTGTATCTTCCTGGCTGACATCACAACAGGCTGAGCGCAAGATGATCGTGCAGCCATATCTGGAGCTTAGCCATCAGGGAAGAGCATTCGACATACGGGCACTAATGCAAAAGAATGGGCAAGGTCGCTGGACGCTTACCGGATGCATGGTACGCGAAGGACCCGAAGGTTCACTCACGTCCAATCTTCACGGTGGGGGCAGAGCCTATCCGGCCCACGCATATCTGCTCCAGCGATATGGAAGGACCCGTACAGAAACTCTGATGAAGCGCATCCGGCAGAACGCTACGCTTATCCCCAACCTGCTGGAGAGCCGTTTCGGCAGATTAGCCGAATTGGGGCTTGATTTCGGAGCAGATGCAGAGGGCCAACTCTGGCTAATTGAAGTCAACTCCAAACCAGGCCGTACCTCATTCGCAGAAGCGGGCGACCGACGCATGCATATCCTGACTTATACCCGGCCGCTTGCCTATGCCCGTTATCTGTTGCAACAACATGTTCTCACGGACGTCATTCGTCCAATGAAATTGTCGAATACATCCAGCAAAGCTGGCCTGAAACCCATCCCGATTCACGGCGGCTGAGGCCCGCAGCGCCCGCTTGCCATGGAGCCCAAGGATCTTTTCAGGATAGGAGGATAAATCATGAGTTTGACCTTTTGCAATCTGCATTTCACCAAGCAACCGGATAAAGTGGTTTATGTATCCAACGCTTTAATGAAGAGCCTCAACCTGTCCGGCAAAAAAACGGTGAACCTTCGCTTCGGGCGTGACCGGGTACCTGCAACGATCAAACCAATCAAAAAGCAGGTAAACATCTGTATCTCGCTTCAGGTATCCGCAATATGATGAACGTCCCCAAACGGGGCAGTATCTATCTCCGAAATTTGCAAGATGAGGTTCAACTGGGTCCACTGATCGGGGTACTCTCTGATGGCCCTGCGACGAGCACCAATCCATTCGGTTCACGTACCGGTTTCATCAAACAGTTACTTCGTGAAGGCAGCCGAAAATCCTATATTTACGCCTTCACTCCACGGGATATCAATTGGCAGAATGAAACGGTATCCGGTTTTTTTCTGAATGAAAACGGAAGCTTTACCCGCAAAACGGTACCTCTGCCCGATGTTGTCTACAACCGGTTACCGAGCCGACGTTCCGATTTTTCACCCGCCATTAACCAACTGCGGGAACGATTTGTTCGTCGGAAAATCCCGTTCTTCAACTGGAGCTTTTTCAACAAATCAGATATCTATACATTGCTGGAGAATGAACCGGTGGCAGGGCGTTATATTCCTGAATCCATTACCAATCCGTCTGTTGAACAGATGAAGGAAATGTTGGAACGCCATCAGTTCGTCTATTATAAGCCCACTGCGGGAAGTCTGGGGAACGGGATCTATCGCCTGACTTATTCGCCCAAACGTGGTTACTTCGCACGTTATCGCAAAAAAGGCGGTAATGCACTCCTGCGTTTTGGGTCCTTCAACAGTCTGATGCGCATGCTTCAGGGAAGGCATGGCAAACAGCTTCGCGGATACGTTGTTCAGCAGGGAATACGTCTAATCGAGATTGATGAATGTCCAATTGATTTCCGTTTTCACATGCACAAAAATGGTAACAATCAATGGGTTGTTGTCGGGATTGGAGCCAAAAAGGCAGGACGTGGCAGCGTCACAACACACATCAAAAATGGCGGCTCCCTAATGACTCCTGAGCAGGCGCTCAGTCGCAACTTCGGCGATCGTGCGGAAGAAGTTCTTCAGCATGCCAAATCCGTCGCTATTACACTGGCCCAGGCGATTGAAACCCAGCACCAGCATCTGATTGGTGAGATTGGCTTTGATCTGGGCATTGATCAGGAGGAACATGTATGGATGTTCGAAGCGAACGCCAAACCCGGGCGCTCCATATTCCGTCACCCTTCACTCCGGGTGGAGGGAAAATCGTCGGTGGAGCACATCTTGGAACACTGCCTGTATTTGAGCAAGTTCCGGAAGAGGGAAGAAATTTGATGAGCCTTCATGATGATTTCAAACCTGTCATTGCTGTTTTGACCATGCATGATAATCAGCGCATGTTCAGGGGGAATCATCAAAATTTTCAAGATATCCTGCAGACAGGCGAGAGCATGGGATACGTCGTGTACGTAGTGACTGTGCGGGATCTGAACGTAGGTGGTCCTACCGTGAAAGGTTATACGTACAACAAGGGGAGTGGAAAATGGGTCTCACAGCCCTTCCCCCTTCCCCATGTTCTGTACAATCGGATTCCCAACCGGGAAGACGAGGGGAAACCTTCCGTTCAGCGCAAAATTGACGAATGCATGCAATCAGGAATCGAACTGTATAACCCCTTCTTTTTCAACAAATGGGATCTGTTCGAATGGCTTAAGAAGTCCAAATCCACTCAGCAACTGATCCCTTATACTCGGCGGATGCGGAGCGCTTCTTCTCTGGGTGCCGTTCTGCGAACGTATCCTTATCTGTACCTTAAGCCTGAGAGCGGCAAAGCAGGCAAAGGAATCATGATGCTTAAATTTCAGGAAAAAGAACGTCTTCCGTATCGACTTAAAATACAAACTACACGCAAAAGCACGACCTATAAAGCAGCTACACTTACCAAGTTATGGGCGCGAATTCGCAAAGAAACCGGACACACGCCCTATATCATACAGCAAGGCATTGAACTGGCATCCTCTCGTAAACGCCCCTTCGATCTGCGTGTTCTTGTACAAAAGAACAGCAAGGGTCAATGGAGCGTGACCGGTGTAGGTGCAAGACTTGCTGGCTCCCGCAGCATTACTACTCATGTGCCGCGCGGCGGGAGTGTAGAAGACCCCGAGAAGCTGCTGACCGAGCTTTTTGGCGAAGAAATGACCACGACCCTGATGAAACGTGTGAAATCCACTTCATTAATGATCGCAAGACAGCTTGAACGGGGATCGGGTTTCACACTCGGAGAAATGTCCATGGATCTGGGCATTGATGACCTGGGGAACTTTGGTTCTTTGAAGCCAATGCAAAACCTATGAAGTTCGATGAACCACAGATCAGACGACGGTCATTGGAACGTATATTTCACTACAGCGCTTATCTTGCCCGTCAGTCCAAACGATGATAGACAGGAATACTGCAAAAAGAAGGTGATTGTTTGTGTCCTCACCTGTTCTGGGCATTATGACGTTGTACTTGAATGAACATCGCGCTCTTGAAGAACGCACCATCTATCGCAGAATGATTGTTGAAGGGCGCAAGCGGGGACTTGATATCTATGTGTTCACACCGGCCGACGTACACCCCGGGGGCAAACAGATCGAAGCCATGGTTTTTCATGAGGGAAAAGGCTGGTCCAGGGAGTGGCGATCATTCCCGGACCTGATCTTTGATCGCTGCCGGATTCAGCGGAACCGCAGGTTCCAGCAATTGCTTGCTTTTCGTGAGAAATACGGGCATCTGCTCTTTCTGAACAGACCTCTGCGCAATAAATGGACCATCCACCAGACCCTTTTGCAAAAGGCCAACTTTCGGGAGCACCTGCCGGAAACCACATTATTTCAGGATATGTCCGATGTCAATCGAATGCTCAAAGTTTCGTCTCTGGTCTATCTCAAACCCATTAATGGAACAGGCGGACGTGGTATTCTGCGCATTGAACGCGGCAGTAACGAGGCGAATACAGTGCTTGTTCAGGGAAGGGATCAGAAACGTCGTATCATCACTCCGCGCAAAGTTCATTTATCACGACTTGGCTCGTTGCTCCAGCACTGGAAGATGAAAGACAAGTATCTTGTACAAAAGGGGATTCAACTTCAGCTTCCGAATGGACGGGTGCATGATTACCGCATGCTGGTTCAGAAGAATGGGGAAGGACAATGGGAGCTTACCGGATGTGCCGGACGCATGGGTGCAGAAAAAGCGTCACCTCCAATCTGCATGGCGGCGGTCAGGCAATCGCGATGAACCGACTCATGAAGCAATGGATTGAAGATGACGACCTCCGGGCAGAAATTAACACGACTGCAGAAAAGTTTGGCATTGATGTTGCTACATTTCTGGAAGATACGTATGGGGACTTATGTGAGTTGGCACTGGATTTGGCGATTGACAGAAGCGGACGTATCTATCTGCTTGAAGTCAACCCCAAACCTGCACGTGAAGTATTCGCTCGCATCGGTGAGCGGGACATCTATTATAAAGCCATCACGCAACCGCTGGAGTACGCCCTATGGGTATATCGCAACCAAGCCAGTCGTCCGGTCAAACCATTGAGAACCACCCGGCTTGCAAGCAACAGATCATCTGCACTGAAGAAAGCACGTAAAAAAAGATGATTGGTTGATGACCCATAAAAAAGCGCCCAACCCGTGGAACAACTTGGGTTGGGCGCTTTCATGGGATTACCGGAATTTTGCTCCGGCGACTGCCTTACTCTGCTTCATCATACAGACGGAGCAGTTCTGTAAAGTCGGAGATGAGCACATCTGAGCCGGCAAGCTCCTCATCACGGCCAAAACCGGCATAGGCACAGCCGATGACCGCCTGACCGTTCATTTTACCAGCCTCCACATCAGAAGAGCGATCCCCTACCATCCATGCATCCTGAATACGATGTTTCTCAAGCAGGATCTGCACCAGATTAATCTTGGAAGGTGTCTTGTATTGGCCCGCACTGTATACCCCTTCAAAGAAAGGCATGATCTCGTGCGCAAACGCCACGCCCTTCACATAGTCCTCCAGCCCGTTACTTGCAACAAAAAGACGTACTCCTTGTTGTTTTAAGGCTTGCAGCGTTTCTTTCACACCCGGATACAATTGGGAACTACCTTGATCAAGCCCCTCAATCTCCAGTTGGAGCAGCAGTTCGTCTGCACGGCGATGTGCCGCTTCCGATGCCTCAGGCATAACCACTTTCCATATATCTTCGAGCAACATGCCCAAGCTTCCCAGCATGCGTTCCTCTGGTGGAGTTTCTCCTTCAAAATGCCCTTCGGCACGCAATGTATCAAATAGTTGCTGGTAAGCCGGCAACAACAGGGTCTCCGTCTGGAATAGCGTACCATCCATGTCAAAAATCATCGCTTCCGGTTTGAGCAATACCTTCTCTTTAGTCATGTCCAATGTTCCTTTCGGATTGGGATATGTATGTGTAATTGGAATCGTTCCCTTCCCATGATAAACATAACGTTTGAACGTGTAAACCAACGATTGTAAACATCACTAACACCAACCTTATACACAAAAGATTCAACATTATATAAAAGTTAAACAATCTATATACAAAAGAACTTTCTTTTCGTATAATACTAAAAAATAGTACTTTAGACACCTAATCTAAAGACCCGCAATCGGCTTTTTTCGACAAATACATATACCCCATAGAGAGGAAAAACAAACATGACAAAGCATAAGACCTTCAAAGTTTTTTATAAGATCGGATTAGGCTATTTACTTGTGCTGGCTGTACTGGCCGGTTGCATCCTGCTGATTCAGAACAGCACCAGTCAGCTTCAACGGGAACTGGATTTTCTCGTTGATCATGATATGAGAGTTCACGCCCTAACCTATGAGCTCGAAGGAAACATGGTCGATATGGAAACAGGTCAACGTGGCTACATCATCACGGGTCAGGATAGTTACCTGGATCCCTACATCCAAGGAAAAGAGCAGCTTGTTGCACTCCGAGATGAACTTGCTGCTTTAATTTCGGACAATCCGGCTCAACTTGCACTTCTGGAAGATATACATACCAATATGGAGAATTGGGTCCAGGTTGCTGGGGAACCTGTAATTGCCCTTCGCCAAGCCAATAATACACAAGCCATCCGAGATTTTTTTGCAGATGATCCGGGCAAAAGAGACATGGACCAGATTCGTACTTCCCTCGATACGTTTCGAACCAATGAGCATACATTAACCGAAAACCGTACAGAAGCGCTGAAGCAAAAAAATACACTCCTGAACCTGGAACTGTATGGAGCACTTGTCGTTGTGGCCATGATTTCGTTCATCACTGCATTGGTCCTGTCACGTGCCATTGTTAAGAACATCCGTACCGTGAAGCAGGCATTGAATGACATCGGTTCTTCCAATGGTGACCTGACAATGAGAATCGCTACACCAATGAAAGATGAAACTCGTGAACTTGCGGAGGCAGCCAATACAATGCTCGCTGGCTTGCAGCAAATGATGCTGGACGTTCAGAGCAATGCCTTGATTCTGAGTACAGCTTCGGATCGATTGGATAAAGGGGTTGCCGATAGCCATCTTGCTGGAAAAGAGGTTGCCACTGCCATGGAACGCGTTGCCGAAGGGGCTGATGAACAGGTTGCTCTTACGCAAACCATGGTAGCTGCCATGCAGCAATCCCTAACCGGGCTCAATCGTGTCGCCTCCTCGGCAGGTGAAGTGGCAGAACGTGCTGTGCGTACCGAATCCATTGCCGTGGATGGGCAACAGCGCATTGATAATGCTGTAGGCAAAATGAGCTCCATTGAGCAATCCTTCCTCTCTGTACAGGTAGCCATTAATGAAATTTCGAAAATGTCTGATCAAGTGATCAACATTGCAGATTCCATGTCGGGTATTGCGAGACAGACCAATCTGCTCGCACTTAACGCCGGAATTGAAGCGGCTCGCGCTGGGGAGAATGGACGTGGCTTCGCTGTCGTTGCCTCGGAGATCCGTAATCTTGCAGACCAGAGTGCAACATCCGCCAAAGAGATTACAAGCATATTGGAAACCGTGGTAGCAGGTGTTCAAAGCACAGTTCGGGTCGTTGATGAAAGTACTCTACATGTGACTGAAGGGTTGCGAACCATTGAGGATGCAGGCAATGCTTTTTCAACCATTACTCAGCATATTCATAACCTTAGTGGTGAAGTTCTGGAGGTATCTGCTGTTGTCGAGCAGTTAACTTCCGGTAGCGAGGCCGTGATGAGGTCCATTCATGAAGTATCGGCTGTTGTGGAGGATACTGCTTCAGCTACAGAAGAAGTATCTGCAATGACGGAGGAACAACTGGCTTCTATGCAGGAAATGTCAGACACGTCCAAACAGTTGAATGAAATGTCCGATGCACTGGATCAGCTGGTTAAACGATTCAAGCTTGCTTGATTCTGACCACCCTATGGATGAAAATATCTATATAGCTGTAACGTGCGCGTATACCTAAGCAAAGAAGCATCGCAGACGGCTCACATGAGCTTCTGCGATGCTTCTTTTGTGTTTAACGGGAACTTTGTCCCGTGTTTCGTAGCGCTTCAAGCACAACCTGCGCCTGATAGCCATCGTTAAAATCATATATTTTGGCCGGTTTGCCATGTATGCGGGCAATGACATGTTTAAGTACAGGCAGTTCACTGGCCGATTCAAGCACTTCCACGGGAGACAGGGACTGCCCCACCAGGCCGCTCTTCAATTCATCCCAATTTTCCAGAGCAATTGTACCTTTCGTGCCGTATACCACCATGGATACACGTTCTTCTCCCGCAAACTGAGAAATACCGTTTAGCTGAATTCGAGTCCCGTCTTCCAGTTCCAGTGCAGCCTGTACTTCTAGTTCACATTCTCCATTCTCAGGATATTGAACCTGGGTACTCACTACCCGGATGGGACCAAACACATTTTGGATCATATGAATCCAGTGAATCCCCACTTCAAGAATAAATCCACCCTGTTCCCGGCTCGTAATCCATGCATTCTGTTGCCAGGATCGTGGCCACTGCGGGAATTGCAGAATGAGATCTATTTTGCGAATTGCCCCCACGGTAACCTTCTCCATCATCTCTTGAAGTTTCAGCACGGAAGGCTCATGAGGCATAGAGAAATGGATGGCGTGAACGACACCCGCCTGCTCCGCTGCATCCAGCATCTCTTTGGCTTCTTCTACACTGTTGGCTAACGGTTTCTCGCAGAACACATGAATTTTGCGCTCCAGTGCTTCCATAACAACTGGATAATGATATTTCGGCGGAACTGCAATATATAACAGATCAATGGAATGCTCATTTAACAATTGCTTGTAATCCGTATATGTTCGAACCCCGGGACGAGAAGCTGCAAAAGACGCCAAACCTTCCTCATTCGCATCACACACCGCTACAATCTCAATCCGTGTGTCCATCTTCGTATTATCGATTTGATGAACCATATGTAATCCCATTTTACCCAAACCAATCAGAGCCATTTTGATGACTACCATTCTATCCCCTCCCAATTCCTTTCCAGTATAGCAGATAGTTAAGAATTGCGAATGCAATGCGTTGTTACGAAATAAAATAACTCTCCATCTCTCAAGTCGCTGATAGGACATGAAATTCATCATGGTCGGTCATCTTTTTACATTATTTGTAACAAGGTGTTGAATGGGTAATTCGTTGCAGGGATAAATAACCATTTATTTTTACTTTATCCAGCAACACTTAAAGCGTTACCAACTTAAGAATCAGGAAATTAGACTCACAAAAACAGTTGACAAAAAACCACAAAAAAGATACTCTTCCTAATAACAATGAATATTTCCTCTTACAACCTTAGACAACGACTTGCATTCAACCAATGGAATATGCGTATGGTTCTATTAACCTATTTCATGAAGCGAGGTGTACCGCATGAGAACAGTTGCGGACTATTTGGCAGAAACTCTGCGTAATCTAGGCGTTACTCATGTCTTTGGTATTATTGGTAAATCCATCTGTCCTGCTATTCTGAAGATGGTAGATTATGGGTTGGAATTCATCCCAGGGCGGCATGAATCCAGCTCAGGATTTGCCGCATCCGGGTATGCATTACAGACGGGCAAACTCGGCGTTGCCTTTGCCACATCCGGTCCAGGCGGAACCAATCTGATTACTGCCGCAGCCCATGCAAAGGCCAACAATCTGCCCGTTCTGTTTATCACGGGTCATCAATCCATTCAGGAACTGGGGCTCCCCCAGTGTCAGGACTCCTCTTCCTATCTGGCTGATCTGGCCGAGATGTTCAGGCCTGCTACACTATTCAGCAAGCTGGTTGAGCGTGGAGATCACTTCGGCACATTGCTGAATCATGCCCTTTCCATTGCACTCGGCCCCAACAAAGGCCCCGTTCACCTCTGTCTTCCTTTTGACGTACAGACTGAATTGTTATCTCAATGCCGAATTGTCATTCCCGAACCGGAACCTCTCCTTAGCGTATCGAATCTGAATCGTATTCTTCCTCTCATTCAACAATCCAACCGTCCCTTGATTATTGCTGGTAAAGGTGTAAGTCGCGCCAGAGCTCATGATGAATTGCTTCATTTGGCCGAATCGTTCAACATTCCCGTTATTACTACTCCTGGTGGAAAAGGAGCGATTGCTTGGGACCATTCCCTGTACCATGGACCTTGTGGTGTAGGTGGCTTCCCGCATGCAGACGACATGCTGAACCAAAGTGACCTTTATATCGTACTTGGTTCACGTCTGAGTGACATGACCCTCTGCAATCTGAAGCCTGATCATCATCCGGCACATCTCATTCAATTTGACGCTGATCCTACATTTGTGGGCAAGATCCTTAGCGCTCAAACCTTACATATCACCGGTGATCTCAAGTACAACCTGCAATATTTACTGGGCACACTAGAAGACCTCCCTACTCCTGTGAGAACTACGCCACCCTTGGATTACTCTATTCCCTTACCAGATCTCCCCCAACTGTCACTGGCTTCTGTGCTGGACGGGATGAGTGAAATGCTACCGTACGATCATAAACTGTTTGTCGATGATGGCAGCCATGGATTCCATGCAGTCCAGCGATATAAAGTCAAGAAACCAGGCAGCTTTGTGTTTGACGCTTACTTTGCTTGCATGGGGAATGCTATTGGTATGGCGATAGGTGCAAAGGCCGCCTCACCTGAAGAGACTATCGTATGTATCACCGGAGATGGATGTTTCATGATGCTGGGGACGGAGATCAATACCGCAGTATGCAACAATCTGAATGTCATTTTCATTGTCGTTAATAACAAACAACTGGACATGGCACTCAAAGGAATGGAAAAAACAACGGGCAGAATCGATGGCACAGTATATGAAGTTCCAATGGATGCAGCCAAATTTGCCGAATCTCTCGGTGCGGTTGCGTTTCGAGCAGAGACCCTTGCTGAGTTCTCGTCTGCGCTGAACACAGCTCAGACGTTGAATCGGGTAACGGTTATTGAGCTTCTGACCGATCGGGAAGAAATTCCCCCACAGCTCACCGCACTGTAACTTTGAATTAGGAGGAGTAAATCATGAGTGAACATGTAGCTCAGGGACTCGACCGTTTTGCTAAACTTTCCGGGGAGTACGGTGCAAAAGCGCTTGCCCCCATCAAAGAACATTTTCCCGAGTTGTCTGAATTTATTATGGGGACGGCATACGGGGATATTTTTCAGCGCACCACGATTACGGATCAATGGAAGGAAGTTGCTATTATCTCTTCATTGATTACCCAAGGGCAGTATGAACAATTGGGCGTACACTACACTATGGCTCTGAGTGTGGGCGTGACGGTGGATCAGATCAAAGGAATATTGCTGCATCTGGCACCATGTGTGGGGGCCCCACGCATTATTAGCGCATTTAATATTTTGCTTGCCACGTTGGACGAAATACAGTAATTCACTTTTCTACATTTTTATACATGATTCGACTTTTTTATTGATCTTTTTACATTCCTACCTTTATAATATGGTTAAATTATCCTTCGAACCAGCTCTCATCATCTCAGAAGCTTTCAACAGAGGTCTTATCGGGCTGTGTGTCCTTTAGCAGGATAGCCTTAACTCATTTAAAGGAGAGAGATCAAGCATGGGAAATTTCATTCTTAAGACTGACGTTCCGAACAAGGTGTTAAACATTGAACTGGAGGGTTCGTTCTCTCAAGAAGACGGTTTGCGTTCCATCTCGGCCTATCAGGATACGATCGCTCCTATTAACACCAAGGAGTACGACCTGAACATCGATTGCAAAAAGTTGAATGTTACTGCTCCGGAGATTGTTCCACTGTTGGAAGGCTGCCTTCAAATGTTCAAAAAAGATGAATATAAAAAAGTCGTGTTGACCCTCGAGAACAACGCGATTCTAAAAATGCAATTGTCCCGACTTGGTCGGTCTGTGGGCCTGGACAATCTCGAAATCATATCTACCGTTACCACTTAATAAACCAGGCGGACAAGCTGTGAATTCACCCTTCCGCTCAAGAGGAGAATGAGGATGGCCGGAATTCGTATTGTAGATATCGATATCTATCACCCAGCAACCAAGGTGCACAATGATTTTTATATTGAACATTTTGATGCAAGAGGTGTAGATATTCGCGGATTGTTAAAGGCACTTGGTCGTGATACACGTTATAAAATTGACAACGATGACGAAAATTCGCTAAGCATGGCCTTTGAGGCAACCAGTAATCTACTGGAAAAAACCGGATTCACCGGTGCAGATATTGATCTGATTGCTTATGCAAGCCAAACGCCAGAATACATCTTTCCTACGAATTCCCTGATGATTCATCGCCTGATTAACGGAGCTTCTCACACGATCTGTATTGACAGTAACGCGAACTGTGCAGGCATGACTGCTGCTTTCGAACAGGTTAGCCGACAGATGCTGGGCAATCCTCGGATTCGCCGGGCTTTGATCATTGGCTCGGATTACGTAGCTCCTCACGCCAGTCCCGATGATCCTGTGTACTTCGCCAATTTCGGTGATGCAGCAGCAGCGGTTATGATAGAGCGGGATGAGCATGCTGTCGGTTTCATTGATTCAATCTATCAGACGGATACCTGCGTGTATGGCAATTCTCTTTTTCCTGCAGAAGGCTTGGCGAAGCTGGGCAAAACAGGTGTAGACGCAGGTGCCTTGCATGTGAAATTCATCCCATTCGATGATTCCATCTGTGTGGATGCCGCTTCAGAATCCATTCGTACCTTGCTGACACGCAACGAGATTAACCCAGATGAGATCAGAGCGGCCTGCTTCTCCCAGCTATCCATTAGTAACATTCGGGCAGTATCCGAGAACGTCGGCATCGGTGATGACATTGCTGTCTATATCGGAGATGAGTTCGGATATACATCAACCAGCAGTCCGTTCATCGCATTGCATCGAGCGGTTACAACCGGGCAGATTCAGCGTGGCGATAAAGTGTTGTTCTGGACCGTTGGAGCCGGATGGCAAAATGTTGCCATGATGGTTGAATACTAGGTATACACTTCAAAATCCAATAAAACCATCTCTGGTATCACTACTGGAGATGGTTTTTTGTTTCTCCATTGTCTACCTATAACGTCATTTGAGATTTATTACCTTTTTCTGTGAAAATAGTCACTTACATATTATTACATAAAAACTATCATATAGAAGTAATTAAAATCCATAAAAGGAGATGTTTATGTTAAAGCACGATCCATATCTACCATTATCCTGAGTTGCTGCATTAAACGTAGTCAAAATTCATTGGTAATTATTCTACACACATTCCATTTGAGAGAGGGAGTTTTGAGTTTGAAGATAAGAAAATCGCTAACTTCATTATTATCCTTAGCTTTGTTATTAACTCCATTCAATCTTGTATTCGCAGATGGTAATATGGACACGATCACCATGAACAACGAACTCAAAAAAAGGATCGAAGTCAACATCGATTCATCCATCACAGGAAATGAGCGGGAAGTAATTGCTGACGTGATGGCCCGGCTTGACGAAGAAGATCGAGAAAATGTCATCTATGTCGCAGAAGACGGTGCCATTTACTCCAACAAGACGGAACTCAAAGAGACGACAGAAGTATATGATCTGGTTGAAAATAACATCTATCAAAGCGCATCCGGAAAAGAACTTGTTGGTCCTGGGGTGTCCACGAATGATTTTTCAGCATCTGCCATTAAAGATGATACCCAAATTTTGCCCGCTGCCGAAGTACCCAGTCCAATCGGAGGTTCCGGTCCTTATCGAAGAGTTTTCTCAAACAATGGATATAACTGGTTAAGTACGTACGTAACCATCCCAGGTGCCCCATACGTAAAAGGTAATGTATCGACGGATGTTCCCTATGTATACTTGGGAGGTTGGGGATCTAACGGAAATGGGATAGATGCAGGTCTACAATACAGCACAGCGTTTGATAATTGGGCCCCCACAACGTTAGCAAATGGACTCATGGTGCCTACTCCTAACACTCGCTATCGTTCAAATCAGGACATTTATATGAAATTTTATGTGACTAATCCCAATGAATGTACGTTGGCAGTATCAGGAATCACGACGACTGGCGAACAGCTAACAACGACGATTGTAAGAGGCGGGGTAAGTGGCTGGGATAAAAGCGGCACCGGCATGAGAGTAAAAAGAATGACCACTATTGGCCAAAAAATTGAGGACATGACCACAGGATCAAGCATTAAAAATGTGCGCTGGCACGATATTACTGTAGGTTACTATTCAGGAAGCAATCTTATATATAGCAGTTGGGGCAGTGGACAAACGGGAGGATATCACTCTGTGCCTTCCAATAAAGTAAGTGTTAATTATGTAAGCCCTGGTGAAGAAACCGTTAGTATACAACTGTAGTATCTATTAAATTGATGTGGTATCTATTAAACTGAAAAAGATGCCCTAAATGAAAGTAGCAGTTCCAAGATTATTCAATCTTGAGAACTGCTACTTTTAAAATTTTATAAAATCGTTGTTATAAGAATCTGAAAACGATTTTTAATCTACCATAATTTCTGATTATCTGTAAACGGTCCCTTCGAATCTTGCAGCAACAATTCCATCCACCGTATGATAACTAACCAACACCAAGGTGCCTACATAACCGTCTGGAGTTTTATAGTCCGTGAGATATTTTGGTACTCCAAAACCTACAGGGTAATAATGCACTACAGAAAAAGGTTTGCTTTCAAGCATAGGAGATACTACGTCGGATACACTTGTACTGGTATTCGGTTGAATAGTTGCCGCAGACACACCAGCACTTGAAATGGAAGTGGTCAGAATAAAGGAACATGCAGTCAACATAAGAACTTTACTAAGTCTCAAAATGATCATCTCCTTAATAGAGTTTTTAACTACAATTTCATTGTATAATATGTGATTGTATTTTACAACAATATTTGTAAATTATATAACTATATGTAATTTAATTTTAAAAATGATCTATTTAATTTTATTATCTTTTCATACAAAAAAGCAGCCCTGCTGGACTGCTGAACTTCTGTCTTGATATCAAATATTCAGAAGATTTTCTTCGTATCCCGATCGTCTTTCAGTATCTCTACAGCTTCGCGGAAACGCAAGGAATGCACGATCTCCCTTTCTCGCAGAAACTTCAGACTATCCTGCAGATCCACGTCATCAGTCAGGTCGATTAACCATTGATATGTAGCCCGGGCTTTCTCTTCTGCTGCAATATCCTCGTACAAATCCGCGATTGGATCTCCCTTCGAAGCAATGTATGCTGCAGTAAAAGGTACACCTGATGAATTCGTGTAAAATAAAGCAGAATCGCGCTGAGCGTAATTAGGTGCAAGTCCCGCTTCTTCCAGTTGCTCCACTGACGCGTCCTTTGTTAACTTGTAGATCATGGTGGCAATCATTTCCAGATGAGCAAATTCTTCCGTGCCGATATCATTTAATAGTCCGATTATTTTGTCCGGAATGGTATACCGCTGGTTCAAGTACCGCAGAGCTGCTGCCAGTTCACCGTCCGCTCCTCCATATTGTTCAGCCAGCAATTTTGCCATATGAGGATCACATTTGCTAACCCGAACAGGATACTGCAGTTTTTTCTCATACACCCACATGCAGAGCCCTCCTTTTTGAATGAAATCGAAATTGCTGGCGTATTCCCCGAGTCCCCGGCGTCACAATGTTGCACGGAAACCCGAGGGGATTATTTCACACCTGCCATGGCCACGGTGTCTGAGACCATTCCCATGGATATTTGGAGAATGCATGACCAAAGTTCATCAGCGGTCCGTACAATTGTTGAAATTCATGTGCAACTCTCATGCGCTCCTGACTGAATTTGTTATACTGTTCAATACTCTGAAAGTCACCCGGATGGGTGTCCAGATACAGGTTTAACTCCACTAATACAAAATCCAGTGCCTGGAGCTCCTCCAACAGCTCATAATACTTTGCATCACAGGCTTTGGGCAATTCAGGTTCCATCCGATTCCACCTTCCTCCCTTTCGATCTCGCTGGTGTATAAGGGCTGTATAATGCAGGCCACAACGTTCCGATTCTTAAGGCTTCCGCCGGGCTGTACTGCGGCCAGCCCATGGGCTGAAATGGAATAAATAATTGCGGTGGAACCAGATACGTTCGAATCTTCACGGGTGGACAAGGGTCAAACGGCCCCACAAACGGGACATATGCACGAAGCTGCGGATCTTTCACAGAACATCGCTCCTTTCTCAAGGTTTACTTGTATGCAACATACATTTCAAACGATTGTTTCCCGTCTCTATATGCATATGTTTCAGATCGGTAAGTTAATCCCCTTTTAGCTGGCACATCAAAAAAACCTCTGAAAGTCCACCACGAAGGTGTACTTTCAGAGGTCTGTTTATTGTGTTGACTGATCTTCTGAATTCATGTCTTGAGGGGTCGATTGCTTGTACACTCGAACCCGGGTAATTCGCAAACGAGTGGCTTCTTCCACCTCAAAAATGTACCCATTCAACTCCTGCGTTTTGCCCTTAGCCGGACTGCCCCCAAGTTCTTTAAACAGCCATCCGCCAATGGTATCTACTTCCTCATCCTCAATGATGGCTCCGGTCCACTTATGAACTTCTTCAATAAGAGATCGACCATCAATGGAAAATGAATCTCCGGTGCGTTCCATATGCGGACGCTCATCCTCAAACTCGTCGTACAAGTCCCCGACAATCTCTTCCAGGATCTCTTCGGCAGTCAGCAATCCCGCTGTACCCCCATACTCATCCACAACGAGCGTCATCTGAGAATGTTTCTTTTGCATCATGCGCAACACTTGGCTGATCTCCATCGATTCAGGAACGTTCAAAATGGGGCGGACAAGCGAAGCCAGATCATGTTGTTGCTCCGGTTTAGCCAACAGCAGGTCTGTGATGTGGATAAATCCAATGATCTCATCCTTGTCTTCCACGGCCACGGGATAACGGGAATGTTTGGTTGCATTAATAATCTCCAGATTTTCCTCCAGAGACAGATGGGTATACAAACAATCCATATCGGTACGAGGCAGCATGACTTCACGTGCCAGCATATCGGAGAAATCAAAGATGTTATCCATCAGTTTGATCTCATCCTTATCAATGACGCCACTTTTGGCGCTCTGCTTCATCAGAATACGAAGCTCATCTTCCGAGTGAGCCTCTCCTTCACTGGCAGGTTCAATACCCGCCAGACGCAGTAATGCATTAGCCGATACATTCAGTACCCAAATGAACGGGAAGAAGATTTTGTAGAATAACAGTAAGGGTGCAGATAATAACAATGCCACGCCGTCTGTTTTTTGAATGGCCAGCGATTTAGGTGCAAGCTCACCCAGCACGATATGCAGAAACGTAATGATACAGAAACCGATAATGACAGACACTGTCGATATAAGTCCTGTATCTCCTACACCCAGTTTAAACATCAGCGGCTCAACGAGCAATTCGGAGATGGCCGGTTCTCCAAGCCACCCGAGTCCAAGCGATGTCAGTGTAATCCCGAACTGCGTTGCGGATAGATAGGAATCCAGTTTACTATTCACCTTCAGTGCGTAACCAGCCATACGGTTTCCTTCACTCTGCAGTTGAGTTAAGCGTGTCTGCCTTACTTTCACAAGGGAAAATTCTGCTGCCACAAATACGCCATTCAAAAATACGAGCAAAAAGACACAGACCAGATTAAATACCAGCTGCCCAAGATGAAATTCGGTATGAATATCCAAGTTGAAACTCCCCTTTTCTATCTATTTCAGGAATACACCTGGAATATCAACGTGTGATTGCCTTTCTGGATTTGAAATCCACACCTTTGTAGTACATATCCGCCACCAACAGGTTTGGCCCGCAACAGGAAGCCATATCGCAATGGCAGTTAACCGTCTGATTGAGCGGATGTTCCGCTGACCACTCATGGAATACCTCATCCAGCTTACGATCTCGAATATTACCAAACGCCGGGATATCCGCAAAATCCGTTACATACACATTGCCCGTAAACATGTTGACGTTCACGCGGTTGCGTCCGTCCGGATCATTACGCACCGTCACGTTCGGTTCACTGTAGAGTCGGTTAATCAGTTCCCGATCCTGCTCTGCTGCACTGCACGCAAAGAATGGCAATGTTCCGAAGAGCATCCACATATCCTTGTCACGCACATCAAGCAAACGATGAATCGCTGTTCTCATATGATCCAGTGATAACACGGGCAACGACGAAGCAAAGTTGGAGTTATACATCGGATGTACTTCATGACGAACACAGCCCATCTCACGAATCAATTGGTGAATGCCATCCAGCTTGTCGTGCGTACGGAAGTTAATCATCGACTCTGCTGAGATGAACATGCCTTGTTCACTCAATTTGCGGGAATTCTCGATCATTTTCTCATACATCTTCACGGCTACTTCACGTTTCACAGGTCTGCCACTATTCGCAAATCCAACTTGATGGAAATCGTCAGCATTCAGATAGTTAAACGAGATATGCATAACGTCCAGGTAAGGTAAAAGTTGCTCGTACCGGCTGATATCCAATGTTAGATTCGAATTGATCTGGGAACGTATTCCACGTTCCTTGGCATATTTGAGCAATGGGATGATCATCTCATCCACTGTTTTCTGGCTAAAGCTTGGTTCGCCACCCGTCAGACTAATCGTCTGCAGATGCTCCACTTCATCCAATCGTTTCAGCATCAGAGGCAGCGGAAGAGCTGGCGCTTCACGCATCGTAAGCATATCTCCGACGGCACAATGCTCACACCTCATATTGCACAGATGTGTCACGGTCATTTCTACACTGGTCAGCACATGGCGTCCATATGTACGCAGAGAACCGATTGGATCCCACGGATCATTGGTCGGCGATAAAGGCATCGGTTGTACCGATCCTGAGTTTAGCATGGTCATTGTTCTTCACCTTATTCCTTTTATTAACCTAAAAAGTTTTATTTACATCATACCTTGTGTTCCTCTTTTTGGAGTTATCTTTTATCATAGCACAATTTTGAATGCTTCGGCATACGCAGACCCTGTCCATTACATGACAAAAAACGCTCAGGCAATGCTGGACCGAATCACGAACCGGCCCTGATATTGCGACTTGAGCGTCAATCATCTATCCAATTGTTCAGCTTTCCACCTGTTCACTTTGGGCCGTTGAATGTGTATCCTCCACACCCTCTACACCTGTGATCATCACAGACAGAGCTGTCAGCAGATTAATCTCATAAGGCGAAGATAAAGTCTGACCGTCGGCATCTTTGAGAACACGGATAAGCGGACGTTGAGGAACGCGGGAATGAATGGAGGCAACTACCCCAACCTCGCCTGTACTCAGCTTGACTGAAAGACCTACCGGGTATATCGCTACACAATCCCTGAACTTCTCCAGCATCCGTTGTTCGTACAGGGTCCCTGAACCAGTATACAGTACCTCGACAGCCTGATGCGGCAATAAAGCTTGCTTGTACACCCGATTCGTCGTCATGGCATCATAGGAATCGGCAAGCGCAATCCATTTGGCATACTCATGAATTTCCTTGTCTTTCAGCCCAAAGGGATATCCGCTACCATCAATTCGTTCATGGTGCTGCAATGCACAATGCGCAGATAGAAGCGGTATGCCTGGTTCATCCTTGAGAATACGGTGTCCATATGTAGTGTGTTGCTGAATGATTTTATACTCCTCGTCACTCAATCTGGAGGGTTTGTGCAGAATCTCTGGTGCAATCTGTGTCTTGCCGATATCATGCAACAAAGCACCCAGACCAATCTCCATTAATTGCTGGCGTGTGTAACCCGAAGCGACGCCCAGAACCAGGGTGTACACACATACATTCAGAGAATGGTTATACAGGTCAAAATCGCTGGAATTCATGTCCATCAGCATAATCATGGCTTCCTTCTGACTGCCGATGTCTTCCAGAATGGCATTCATCACACCACTAAGCGCTTTACCGAAATGAGGAATCTGATATTTTGTTTTCAGTCCTGACATACTCTGAAATTGCTGTTTGATCTCTACCAGTGCCTTCCTCTTGGTCTCTTCCTGCAACATATCCGGAACGATGATATCCTCTGTCGCAGCATCTTTGATATAGACGTACCCAACCCCGAGATCTTTGAGCCGCCCAATCAATCGACTGGTTAACTCGACATCCTCACTAAGTAATACCAGGCCTTCTTCACTATAAATTCGTTTCCCCAGCTTCATGCCAGGCTGCAATAAGTTTATATGTACTAAACGCACAGCCTATCCTCTCCCGCTCCGTAGATGTAATTACCACTAGCCGCCGCTTCAGCAGAAGGCAAGTACTTTTAAATTCAGCTTTGACGCCATCGGGCTCGCAGGCTGTCGTCCAGAGCCCCTGGTCGTTTTATTTCAGTTTCCAGCAAATCGCGTATGAATTCCGGAAGATGGTAGAGCGTACGAGTTCCACGACCCAGAGGAAGATACCCCACATTGAACGTAAACATGTCGAGTGTTCCAACAATATACTCACCCTGTTCGTTGATAGGCTCCCCATTGATGTAAATGGTCTCGATCTTCTCATAGGCAGGCGCATGTGGATTGTATTGAACTTCCATTCCGTCCATACATAATGTACCTAGAATTTTACCCCGAAAACCAAATCCCACAATGGGCTTGCCCGAGAAATCGTCCAACAAGGACTGCTCAAGTGCTTCACGAATATCACTTCCACTCAAGCATATTGTACAAGCATTTATAGGAGATGGACATAGGGAATGCAACATTCTCTTTGTAATATTACCTTGTGGAAGTTCTCCAAGAAGCTGACCCGCATTCACCAGAGACAACTGTGCCCCGTGAAATGACGAACCGCTTGTGCAAGCAATGTTGCAAAGGGGGATTCCCGGTCGTACGCGATGGGCAACACCCGATCAGTTATCACTGCCGTCTGATTAAGTGTCCTTTCGGCTTCTGCACGATTTGTGGCGATTGCCAGCGCGACCTGATCATCCAGTAATATGCTCTTTGCGGTCACGCAACCGCTGCTTACCAGCTGGAGAGGTTCTCCCACATTCGTTCGTTCAAGAACCACTTTGCCAAGCCATTGCCCAAATTTCCCAGCTGCGCCCAGCACGGTCTGACCGATGATTAATGGTTCTTCGAGAACATGATGGGTATGTCCACCGAGAATGACATCAATTCCAGTAATCTGCTCCGCCAGTCTCCGATCTGTCGAAAGTCCCAGATGTGAAAGGATAACCACCACATCCACTTCATCACGCAATGCTTCCACCTGAGCTCTTAGTGAATCCACAGGGTCCAGAACATCCCACCCGAGCAGTTCGTAAAACGCTGTAAAAGGGGCGGTTGCCCCCAGAAGGCCAACACGAAATGGACCTTTCTCCACAATCAGAGAAGGTTTCATCCACACTGGCGGAAGACCGGTATCTTGTTCCACGACATTGCCGCATACCACAGGGCACATAAGTCCAGCATAGGACTGCGAGAGCTGATCCGGTGTAAATGTCAGTCCTTCGTTGTTACCAATGGTAATGGCATCGTAGCCTGTCAGGTTAATAACATCAACATTAGCCGTACCCAGTGTTCCCTCTGTTTCTACGGCCATCCGGTCCATATGATCGCCGATATCCAATACAAGGAAGTTGCCATCTTGTCCACGTTCCTCATTGATCATAGCGGCGATGGTGCTCATTGAGCCGAAGTGGCTATGGATGTCATTGGTGTGCAGAATCGTTAACGTTTGCTTCTCCCTGGTGCTCATCACACCGCCTCCCCTGCTCTTCAATAAACGTTCATTCTTCTAATGGATAAGCATAACATTTTCCGCGTCGTTATGATATATTTAAAGGGTTTAGAGATCAAAAAGAGGTGAGTCCTATCTATGAAATTGACAATTCAACTATTTGCAGGCATTGCAGAACGTTTAAATACATCCCTTCTGGAGTTTGAGTACATTGGAGACATGCCAACCGCTGCCGATTTAAAAGAAAAACTGAGTCTGGCTTACCCGGAGGTAGCTTCTCAGATAAAAACATCCTTTTTGGCCGTTAACCAACAGTATGCTCCTGCCGATACTATACTTAGCTCGGAAGATGAACTTGCGTTGATTCCTCCCGTCTCGGGTGGCGATGGTAGGAATATATCCGATGAAAAGCATCGCTCTACCGCCCTGGAGCATCGGACTGAAGATGGCTTATTTCTGATTACAGCATCCACCTTGTCTGTAGAAGCAACAACCGCACTGGTAATTACCCCAAACCACGGGGCTGCTCTTACTTTTGTGGGTACGACTCGTGAAATGACTGGTGAACAGCGTACCGTCCATCTTGAATACGAGGCCTATGTGCCGATGGCTCTCTCTCAGATGGCGGCCATTGGTGTGGAAATCTCTGATCGCTGGCCTGGTGTGTTATGTGCAATCAGTCACCGAATCGGCAAAGTGGACGTGGCTGAGATTAGTGTAGTCATTGCCGTTTCCTCGCCTCATCGCAACGACTGCTATGATGCAAGCCGCTACGCCATAGAGAGACTCAAACAGACCGTTCCGATCTGGAAAAAGGAAATCTGGGAAGACGGGTCTGAATGGAAAGGTCATCAATTAGGACCATGGAACCCCATGGAGAATTAAACAATGAGCCTTTACACCTTCTTCGACAGCGTGGGTTAATAGTAAATAAGTCGTTGTCAACCCATTTTTTTCTTGTTATTATAATGTTATGTGTCGATATTAGTCGAGGAAAAGGTGATTTATACGTGAGAGTGCATGTTACTGATCTCAAACCTGGCGACCTGTTAAAAAATGATGTATACAACAGTTCGGGTCTCCACATCCTGATGAAAGGTTCCACCCTCAGTGAAGATGACCTGTCCAAGCTGCTGCAACATGGAATCGATTACGCAGATGTAGAACATACAACATCCGACCTACACTCTGATGCACAAACCTTACCTTCCGATCAAACCCGTCTGTTAACTAACTTGTTTAACGATACGATCAAAGGTACTGAATCTCTATTTCAACAAGCGATGGAGAAGGGTTTTATTGATGAGACACAAGTCGATGAGATTTTGATCACCCTAACGGGCAGCTGGAAAAACAGAAAGATGTTGTCTCCTTGTTGCTTATGCTGGACGGAGATAGCGATTATACCTATAACCATTCCTTGCAAGTCGGAATGCTCGCTTTTTACATTGCCGGCTGGATGGGTTATAACCCCGAGGAATGCCTAACGGTCGCCAAAGCAGGATATCTTCATGATATTGGCAAGTCCAAGATTCCTTCTGAAATCTTACATAAACCGGGTAAATTGACCACGGAAGAATTTGATGAAATGAAGAAACACACATTCTATGGGTACGATATCATTAAAGAATCCACACAAGATGAAATTCTGGCAATGGTTGCACTTCAGCACCATGAGCGCGAGGATGGAAGTGGTTATCCTTACGGACTCCGGAGAGATGAGATCCATCCATATGCCCGTATAACGGCTGTAGCTGACGTTTACAGCGCCATGACGACCAATCGGGTGTACCAGACCAAACAGGAACTGATCTCCGTTCTGTGTGAACTGTACAGCCTCAGCTTCGGTCAGTTAAATGGTGAAGCAACGCAGGAATTAATCAAGCACATGCTGCCTAATTTTATCGGTAAACGAGTTCTGCTCACCACAGGTCAGACGGGACTAATTGTCATGAATAATCCTGCGGATTATTTCCGACCACTCGTTCAGACCTCTACGGCCTTTATCGATTTAGCGAAAGAAAGAGATATTGCTATCGTTGAAATCTATGTACAGTAACTGTTCATTGTACACAGCACCCATACGTAAGTCCAAAAAGTAGCTTTAAAAATATCCAACTTAATATGTTGAATATGACAGAAAGGAAGCCGATGACGGCTTCCTTTTTGTATATTGCGATTCCATTATGTTGGATTACACACAGAATGCTTTTGTGATGATAACCAACAGAATGAACAGTACCAAGATTGCACCTGTGTTCGTGAACATATTGTATCCGCCAACGCCGCCTACTCCGCCTACGTTGCCCCCACAGCCATATCCTACTTCGCTCATGTGATTGCCTCCTCTTCATCAGGTATACCCTAACATATGACGTTCACCGACCTAATGAACCGGGCGAAGCGGCAACATTCGATAATTGGTTGTCTGCCTGCATCTACGTGAGTGAATCAACCTTTATTGCTCCGTCCTAGTCCTTGCAGGAGTTTATATGTCGGAATCCGAATGAACCTGGATGCCTTTTTCCTTGCGGTACATAATGACGAGTAATCGCCAAAAATCATAACTGCCCTTGTCATTCATCATAAACGGTCGATAATATTCAAATGCTTGCTGCGCCCATGTGGGGCAATCCATATTCGAAAGTTGCTGCTGTTGCTGAATCCACCCCGATTGAATCTCCAGCGTTTTCTGCATGGCTTCAAATATTTTCTTCTGCTCAGCAGTCATCGGCAGACCCTCCTGTTCCTGAGATGACGTTCCATATTCGGCCTTCAAATATGCACCCGGCTCCGTTACACCATCTTCACTGGCTGTATATCCATAAGATGGTGCACTTGTTTTACGAATCTCATAATGTACATGCGGTCCAGTACTCTGACCTGTGCTTCCCTGGTTACCTATAAGCTGGCCTCGCTTCACCTGCTGCCCAACAGTTACGCCAATACGCGAAAGGTGAGCGTAACAATGCAGATAGCCACGATGATCTTGAAGAGCAACGGTAAGCCCGTAACCGCCGAATCCGGAGCCTGTAACTCCTTCGGAAGCAAAACGTACCTTGCCATCCATAAACGCATAGACGGGGCCATTCCAGGGCTCTGTCACGAGATCAATTCCGCGGTGAAATGTCTGTCCACCATGAATGGGATGAATGCGATAGCCGAATGAACTTGTAATCCGATATCCCTCGAAAGGGTTTACACTCATACACTCACATCCTTTTCTATCATTAGATGCTTGAATCTATGAAATGGCCTGTGTCATTGGTCTTATTTTATTCCACAAGTTACTGCTAAGAATAGAATTAAGCTGAACAGCAAGCTTTTCCCGCTAAATTCTTTTCGCTTCATTTTGTCCTGTACTAGAATCTAATCATTCATATGTACAATAAATAAACCGAACAATATAAAAAAAGACCGAGGAATTCACCCGGTCTTTTTCCGTATTACATGATTTAATGTAGGTCGGATTCAGGACGCGAACGTCCCGCTCTGCTGAATAATCCTTTTTGAAAAGGATTAACCAATAGAGCCTTCCATTTCAAACTTGATCAATCTATTCATCTCAACAGCGTATTCCATTGGCAATTCCTTCGTAAACGGCTCAATGAAGCCCATGATGATCATCTGTGTAGCTTCTGCATCCGTCAGACCGCGGCTCATCAGATAGAAGAGTTGATCCTCGGACACTTTGGATACTGTAGCTTCATGCTCCAGCATGATGTTATCATTCATGATTTCATTGTAAGGAATTGTATCCGATGTGGACTCATTATCCAGAATGAGTGTATCACACTTGATATTGGATTTCGCGCCCTCCGCTTGACGTCCAAAGGAAGCCAAACCACGGTACGTTACTTTACCACCATGTTTACTGATGGACTTGGATACGATCGTAGATGTTGTATCCGGAGCCAAGTGGATCATTTTCGCACCTGCATCCTGGTGCTGGTTTTTACCGGCAACAGCGATGGAGAGTACGGAACCTTTCGCTCCACGGCCTTTCAGTACAACCGCTGGATATTTCATTGTCAGTTTGGAACCAATGTTACCATCGACCCATTCCATTGTTGCATTTTCTTCTGCAACCGCACGTTTTGTCACGAGGTTGTAGATGTTTGGTGCCCAGTTTTGAATCGTTGTGTAACGAACACGGGCATTTTTCTTACAAATGATCTCAACGACCGCACTGTGCAAGGAGTTCGTGCTGTAGATTGGAGCTGTACAGCCCTCTACATAGTGAACGAAGCTGTCTTCGTCCGCAATGATAAGTGTACGCTCGAATTGTCCCATATTCTCGGAGTTAATCCGGAAGTAGGCTTGCAGAGGCACTTCACATTTAACGCCCTTAGGCACGTAGATGAAGCTTCCTCCGGACCATACCGCACTATTCAATGCAGCAAATTTGTTATCTGCTGGCGGAATAACCGTTGCAAAATATTCACGCAGGATTTCCGGATGCTCTCTAAGAGCCGTATCCGTATCCATGAAGATTACACCCTGATCTTCCAATTCCTTTTGCATGTTGTGGTATACAACCTCGGACTCATACTGAGCCGATACGCCTGCAAGGAACTTTTGCTCTGCTTCAGGGATACCCAGTTTATCAAAGGTTTCCTTGATTTCAGACGGAACCTCTTCCCAAGTTTTCCCTTGCTTATCAGAAGCACGAACATAATACTGAATATCGTTGAAATCCAATTCGTCGAGATCTCCGCCCCATTTCGGCATTGGCATCTTTTCGAATTGTTTCAAGGATTTCAGACGGAACTCCAACATCCATTCCGGTTCGTTCTTAATCCGGGAAATCTCGGTAACCACTTCTGCAGTCAGACCTTTACCGGTTTGAAAGATGGATTTGTGCTCGTCGCGAAAACCATATTTATACTCTTCCATTTCTGGTGCTTTTTTAGCCATCTTGCTCTACCTCCCTATCGTTATTGTACTTTGTTCTCTTCGTCAATCCCTTTGCGTAATGCATTCCAGGCCAGAGTGGCACATTTGATGCGTGCAGGGAACTTGTTCACACCGGATAGGGCTTCGAGATCTTCATAATCGTCGAAATCGACTTCTTCACCTTTCATCAGTGAGGAAAAACGGTTAGCGATATCGAGTGCCTGCTCCATCGTTTTGCCTTTGACGGCCTCCGTCATCATTGATGCAGAGGACATGCTGATGGAGCAGCCTTCACCCGTATATTTGGCTTCCTGAACGATTCCGTCTTTCAACAAAATTTGCAGTGAAATCCGGTCGCCGCACGTTGGATTGTTCAAATTCACCGTGACAGCGTCATTATCAAATGTTCCGCGGTTACGCGGGTTTTTGTAGTGATCCATTATAACACGTCTGTACAGATCATCAAGTTGCATCGCCAAAATACTCCTTTGTCTGGATTAAGGCGCTGACAAGCCGATCTACATCTTGTTCATTATTGTATAGATAGAAGCTGGCACGAGCTGTTGAGCTAACTTCAAGCCAGCGCATTAGCGGTTGACAGCAATGGTGTCCGGCACGAATGGCTATACCACTCGCATCCAGCACGGTTGCAACATCATGCGGATGAACATCTCCCAGATTAAAGGTAACCACACCCACATGCCGCTTCGCTGGGCCATAGATGGTTAACCCATCGATCTCGGAAAGACGTTCTGTTGCATAAGCTGCCAGTACACTCTCATGATGTGCAATCTCATCCATACCAATCTGCTCCAGAAAATCAATGGCTGCTCCCAATCCTACCGCTCCTGCGATAATCGGGGTTCCGCCTTCGAACTTCCAGGGAAGTTCTTTCCAGTTGGATTCGTACAGACCCACATCATCAATCATTTCACCGCCGAACTCAATGGGCTCCATGGACTCCAGCAGCGCCTTTTTGCCGTAGAGTGCACCGATTCCGGTTGGTCCGCACATTTTATGACCGGATAATGCATAGAAATCACAGTCCAGATCCTGCACATCCACCTTCATATGAGGTGTGCTTTGTGCACCATCCACAACGATGACAGCACCATTGCGATGGGCAATTTCAGCAATTTGTTTCACGGGATGGATCAGCCCCATAACATTGGATACATAAGCGATTGCTACAATTTTAGTATTGTTCGTAATCGTCTTCTCGACATCAGCCAATTCAATATGACCGTCAGGCTGAAGCGGGATGTACTTCAATGTTGCACCTGTCTCCTTGGCAACCTGCTGCCAAGGAATCAGATTACTATGATGCTCCATTTGCGTGATAACAATTTCATCGCCTTCTTTGCAATTGGCACGGGCGTATGATGAAGCCACCAGATTCAGGGCTGTCGTTGTCCCGCGGGTAAAGATAATCTCCTGGGTACTACGCGCATTGATAAACTTGGCTACCTTCTCACGTGCACCTTCGTAAGCATCGGTTGCACGGCTTCCAAGGGTATGAACACCACGATGTACGTTGGAGTTCTCATATTCATAATAATGTTTGACTGCTTCGATCACAGCACGAGGCTTCTGTGAAGTTGCAGCACTATCTAAATATACGAGCGGGTGTCCGTTAATTTCCTGGTGGAGGATCGGGAACTGCTCGCGAATGGATGGGTTCATTGTCCCAGCTTCTTCTCAATCAGGGACTGCAATTGAGTGCGAAGTGCTTCCAAAGGAATATCCGCCACCACCGGAGCCAGGAAGCCATAGATGATCAGGCGTTCGGCATCCGTACGGTTAATTCCGCGCGACATCAAGTAATGAATCTGCTCGGCATTGACTTGACCAACAGAAGCTGCGTGACCTGCTGTTACATCATCCTCGTCAATAAGAAGGATTGGGTTGGCGTCTCCACGTGCTTTAGGGCTCAGCATCAACACTTTCTCTGTCTGCTGTCCATCCGCTTTGGTAGCGCCTTTCTCAATCTTCGTAATCCCGTTGATAATTGCAGAAGCTTCTTCACGCATAACGGCACGTGTAATCATCTGACTCGGCGTATTCTTACCGAAGTGACGTGCTTCTGTAGTGTAGTTGATTTTCTGAGAACCGGAACCCACAGCGATGACTTTGGAATCGGAACTTGATCCATTGCCTTTAAGCACAGTCATCGTGTTGCTTGCTGTATCGCCATCGTTCATTTCACCAACAATCCACTCGATCGAAGCATCATTCTCCAGGACTGCACGGCGGAATGAAACATCCGTCACATTCACATTCAATTGATGAACCGATGCGTAACGTACTTTGGCACCGGATTTTGCGAACACTTCCACAACTCCATTATGGAAAACAGGTGCGGACAGTTCGCCAGATACATAGTTATCCACATACGTTACAGCGCTGTTTGCTTCAGCAACCACAAGCACGTGAGGTGCAAACGTCGCGGATGCATCATCCGTAAGCAACACGGCTTGCAGCGGTACTTCGATTTCGACATTCTTCGGAACATACAGGAAGACCCCGCCATTCCAAAGTGCCGCATGCAATGCAGCGAGCGAATGCTCATCGGCTTTCACTGCTGTGTTCAGATATGGTTTTACCAAATCACCGTGCTCGCGAACCGCTGTAGCCAGATCCGTGAAGATCACTCCTTTTGCCGCCAGATCAGCAGACACTTTGGAGTACACTGTACCGGAATTGCGCTGGATAACCAGACTGCCTTCAGCTTGATCCTGAACCAATTCTTTAATGGAGGCAGGTACTTCTGTCAAAGAAGAAATAGCCTCACTTGCTTTATATGTTCCGTATTCGCTGACATTCCAGCGTTCAATTTTTTGTTTTTCCAGTTTAGGAAGCGCAAGCCCACTCGCAAGCTTCAAAGCTTCGAGCCGCTGTTCGGTCAACCAGCCGGGTTCATTGTTGCTTTCCGACAAGGCGCGAAGCGCTTCAGATTCAACCGGAAGAATTGTTTGTGTAGTCATTGATTAATCCTCCTCCGTTTTGTCTTTACGCTTCTTGACCTACAGTTTCGTCTGTAATTCCCAGCTCTTCCTTAACCCAGTCATATCCTTCCGCTTCCAGACGGTGTGCCAGTTCAGGTCCGCCGGATTTCACGATACGACCTTGCATCATAACGTGTACGTAGTCAGGAGTAATGTAGTTAAGCAGGCGTTGATAGTGAGTGATGATCAAGAAACCACGATCTTCGCTCTTCATTGCATTTACACCGTTGGCCACGATTTTCAGAGCATCGATGTCCAGACCGGAGTCAATTTCATCAAGTACTACGATTTTCGGATCAAGCAGCATCATTTGCAGAATCTCGTTACGTTTTTTCTCACCACCGGAGAAACCTTCATTCAGGTAACGGTGAGCAAACTCAGGGTTCATATCGAGTTCTTTCATTTTACCTTCCATTTGACGAATGAACTTGATCAGGGAGATCTCGTTACCTTCGCCGCGACGTGCGTTGATTGCACTACGCAAGAAGTCGGAGTTCGTAACACCCGCGATTTCACTTGGATATTGCATAGCCAGGAATAGACCTGCACGTGCGCGCTCATCTACTGCCATATCCAATACATCTTCACCGTCAAGTGTAATTGTACCGTCAGTTACTTCATATTTTGGATGGCCCATCAATGCAGAAGCCAGAGTTGATTTACCTGTTCCGTTTGGACCCATGATTGCGTGGATTTCTCCACCTTTCATTTCCAGGTTGATGCCTTTCAGGATTTCCTTACCTTCGATCGTCGCTTTCAGACCTTCAATGACGAAATTCGTAGCCATGTGTATTGTTTCCCTCCATTGATTAAATTGATGTTTGCTGTCGAAAACGAAAAAGCGCCTATTATATCTGAACAGGGCTTCCCCTGAATTTCTCTTGTACTCGATTCCTTAAAGCAAGAGCACTTTAGAATAATTCTAAACTGATTCTCAATGATAATCAAGCTATTTCCTTAGCGTGTGTATTCCTTGCAGGAAACATTATTCTTTCTGATTCTATAATAAATACCAGATTGAATCAAATGAGAAAACATCTCTGTCCGAGATGGACAGTGAGAAAAATCACAGAAAATCAAGCTTTTATCGTATCTGCTACACTAATCTAAAAAAAGGACTTATCCATATTATGGACAAGCCCCTTCATTAATAATATTACAATTTGAGCATCTCGTTAATCTTCTGTACCTGTTCGTCAAAATCCGCAACGTCCACCACCGGCGTCATTTCGCGCGGCACCGGACCATTCGGAATAGAAATCCATGAACGACAACCATTATATTCAGGCAGTACGGGGATTTCCATCGGTTCCTTCAAACGGTACACACGTAAAATCAATACATGAAGCGGATCTTTCCGTTTCCATTTCAAACGGTCTTCGGCAAAATCCGCTGTCCACATATGAAAGTCAAGAAGTCGATCCAGCATCTCCTGATCTCGTATCTCCAGATCCTGCGTTACTTCGGCATAAGCAGTAATGCGGATTGTCGAAGCTTCGGGCACCCATTCGGCCAGTGATTCTTCAACATAGGATTGATCCGAGGACTTAATCAGTTCTTTACGCTGATGTTCATAAGTCGGATACAGGTAAAACGCTGGACTTTTCAGCTCAAAATGTCGGGTTTCTTCCACAATCCCACCTTTGCGCATCACCATAATCTGGCGACCCGTTTCCAGTGCCTTGATTGCAGAAGCCCATTCTTTTAAAGCCGGTATCGTTGGTGCTAACATAATCGGTTCCCTCCCCTATCGTTATTGTCAGCAGTATAGACGCTCAGGGCGCTTCTGACAACATGTTCAGGGCTTAGAAAGGATACGAAAGGAACACCTCAGATCAGATTACAACTTGGGCGTATTAACCCAGGAAAGAGCGAAGCATCCACATGTGTTTCTCAAGGTCAGCCTTGAAGCCAGTCAGCATATCGGAAGTCGGTTGATCTTCAGCTGCATCTGCAACTTCGATACCTTCCTGATATTCATTCGAAAGTGTAGCGAAGTCCTCGATCAGGTTTTGCACCATTGCCTTCGCATCTTCGCCGCCAGCTGCCTCCTGGATAGAGGAAAGTTCCAGATACTCTTTCATTGTAGCCGCCGGGCTACCTTTTAGCGTAAGGATACGCTCCGCAATTTCATCCATTTGTACGGTAACTTCGTTGTAGAACTCTTCAAATTTCACATGCAATGTGAAGAAGTTAGGTCCTTTCACGTACCAGTGATAGTTATGAATTTTGACATACAATACGTTCAGATTCGCCACCTGACGATTAAGTACTTGTTCCACTGATTTCGCTTGATCTGTTTTGTTTTTTGTAGCCATATTAATCCCATCCTTTTATTTAAAATTAGTCTGTCATGCCGTGATAAGCAGGTTGTCCCGCAGTGCATAACAGAGAGTTAACAATGTGTCACCGCTGGGTAGCGGAGAGGCTCGTGAACAGCGTTTCTCTCAACTGTCCGGCCTATTTGTTTTTACCCTTGAACATAAAGTTCGAATCAGGATCAACTTGGCTTGTCTCAAAAAAAAGTTCAAAAACCGCGCTATTTCCGATATACTGACATATACCAAGCAAAGAAGTGGGTTTTCCTGTTTCTTCATATATATGGAGGTGGCACCTTTGTCCCAATATCGCCCTTTAACCCCCAGGATGCAATTGAACTGGCCAAAACATTACCGGGTCCGTTTGCGGCAGATGCGAATCTGGATTGTCACGAGATCGGCGACGGCAATCTGAATTTGGTATTCCACATCACGGATCGGAACTCCGATAAAAGTATCATTATCAAACAGGCGCTTCCTTATGCGAAAGTGGTTGGCGAATCATGGCCGCTCTCTCTTGTACGTGCCCGCATAGAACGCGAAATTCTGCAGGAAGAGTATCGTCTGTGTCCAGGGATGGTACCGGAAGTGTATCATTACGATGATGACCTCGCGCTAACGGTTATGGAGGATTTGAGTGATCATGTGATCATGCGCAAAGGCCTAATCGAAGGTGTTTCCTATCCTCTTTTTGCACAGCATATTGGGGAATTCATGGCAAGAACGCTGTTCTTCACATCCGACTTGGGCATGGATCAGCAATTGAAGAAGGAACAACAGGGCAGATTCATTAACCCGGACCAGTGCAAAATAACGGAAGATCTGATCTTTGATGAACCCTACCGGGTCGCTGAAAAAAATAATTACGATGCTTCCATCGAAGATGAAGCTGAAGCTCTTCGCGCAGATGGGGAGCTCCACCTTGAAGTTGCCTTGCTGCGGGAAAAATTCCTGACACATGGGCAGGCACTGCTTCATGGAGATTTGCATACAGGCAGTATTTTTGTTACACCTGAATCGACGAAAGTCATCGATCCGGAATTTGCATTTTACGGACCCATGGGATTCGATGTCGGTGCAGTCCTTGCGAACCTACTCTTGAACTATGCTTCTCTGCCAGGATGGATTCAGGATGAGACTGCGTTGCGTGAGCGTGAAACGCTTTTGCTGAATATGGTTCATGATGTATGGACTGAATTCGAATCCCGTTTCCATGCCCTCTGGGCTAATGACCTGGTGGACCCAATGGCCAAAGTGCCAGGGTATCAGGATCTGTATGTACAACAATTGTTCAGAGATTCGATCGGCTTCGCAGGCGCCAAAATGGTTCGTCGTATCGTGGGACTCGCTCACGTGGCGGACATAGATACCATTCCTAATGCGGCGGAACGTGAACGTTCTCAGCGTAAATCATTGGCCATTGGTAAAGCGTTAATCAAAAATAATCGTCGCTTGAATACCATCGGTGAAGTACTGGATATTGTATCTACAGCGGTAACTACCACTAAGGCTTAACATAAGGAACGGAGGAACCATCCATGACAACCACTGAATATCAGCCTCTGTCCTCTCTCATTTGGAAAAAGGACAAGCTTGAAATGCTTGATCAGCGTCTGTTGCCCGAAACCATCCTCATGCTGAAATTGTACACACCTGAAGAAGTATGGGAATCCATCCACTCCATGAAAGTACGCGGTGCTCCAGCGATTGGTATTGCTGCTGCATTTGGTGTTGTATTGGGTGCCAAATCATACGATGGAACGACTATTCAAGGGTGGCTGGATCACGTAAAATCCATATGCGCCCATCTCGCTACGTCTCGTCCAACAGCGGTAAACCTGTTCTGGGCACTCGATCGTATGATGCAAAGAGCCAATGTTGTTGTTGAATCCGGCTTGAGCCTGGAAGAAGGCACGGATGCTCTTGAAGTAGAAGCTCTGTTGATTCAGAAGGAAGACGAAGAAGTATGCCGCATGATCGGCGAGAATGCACTGCCTTTGTTCGAAGATGGTATGGGGGTGCTCACTCACTGTAATGCAGGCGGACTGGCTACAGCGAAATACGGCACGGCAACAGCTCCAATGTATCTCGCACAGGAACGTGGCATTCACCTGAAAGTATTTGCAGACGAGACTCGTCCTGTACTTCAGGGTGCACGTCTGACTGCATTTGAGTTGCAGCAAGCGGGCATTGACGTAACACTGCTCTGTGATAACATGGCAGGTATGGTCATGTCCAAAGGCTGGGTCCAAGCCGTTATCGTCGGAACAGACCGTGTGGCAGCGAACGGCGATGTAGCTAACAAAATCGGAACCTACAGCCTAGCCGTGCTTGCCAAGGCTCACAATATTCCGTTCTATGTAGCAAGTCCATTATCGACGATTGACTTGTCTACTCCATCCGGAGATCTTATTCCGATTGAGGAACGAGCTGCGGAGGAAGTAACCGAAGGATTTGGCAAACGTACTGCACCGCAAGGTGTTAAAGTATTTAATCCGGCGTTTGACGTAACGCCTAACGAATATGTAACAGCCATCATCACGGAAAAAGGCGTTGTTCGCGCACCTTTCCAAGAAAATCTGGCTGCCTTGTTCGCGAAGGAAGAAGCTTAACTTAAAAAGTGTGTTCGAGAAGAGAGTACGTTTCGTGTATAGGGTTGGTAGCTACAACATGCTCTATACTCTGAATTCAGATGCCAAAGAAGGGCTTCCCATACGGGGAGCCCTTTTGTTAGAGATCAGATCATTTTCAACAAAGCTTCTACACCCGTCATGCCAACCGTAATGCCCATGGCTTCGGCCTCAGTTGTCACCGACTCCATAGGTGCATGCAGCAACTGCTCCAGTGTACGCACACCAACCGCCCGAGCCGCAATAATTTTGCGATCCCCGAGCTTCTCATTAAGTAATCCCACATCGAGTGCTCCGCACATGATATATCCTTTGGATGTATTAATGGTCAACAACGTTGTTTTGGGCAGCTTGACTTCTACCCCAACCAATACATGCTCTCCAACTACGATAGGCTCCATCGTCACCATAATTTCCCGATCCACCTCCTCTTCCACAGGTCACGATAATTGTATGCCCCATTCTGGATTGTCGTGTGGACACCTGCCGTGTTTAGAGAAAATGTAGGTACTTATCGTTCGAATCTCGGAGTTAAACATGGTTGATAACATCCAATCAGCTTCTCCAGTTTAGAAGACGAATTTAATCTAATCGGTCAAAATGGGCCTACCTTAAAACGTATGCTCATCATTCTTTAATCGCCTTATCTCCGTTAATTCTCTTCTAATTCCCAGTACACGTCTATGAAGTACACTGCGGTCTACTGATTCAGCTACCGATTTTTTGAACTGAATATCCAATGCACTTAATTGCTCCTGAGCCAGTTTCTTTTTATGTATAGGTTCTACTTGAAGATTATCAGTTTCAATCTTGATCCGCCTCAATCTCTTCTGCTTCATAATTTGTTCAAATACGCTGTCCTCTTGACGCATGGTCTTCATTCCTTAATAAGTGATGAACACATTGTATCATAACGAGAAGAAGACTGTTACACAACAAAGTACAGGTGCTTAGAGGCAAGAGCCTAAACGCAAAAAAAGAGGGCCAATGCCCTCTCTGATCGTTAACTCATTTTATAAAATGTAAAAATACGCTTGATTCCCTGGACTCTTCACCATCACTGTGGTCACTAAATCACTGGCATCCCGTTTACGGATACTTGTGATCGAATCTAAATCTTCATTCGCAATCACTCTTGGTAGGACATAAGCAGCCAGATCAGGCTTGGAAATGATCATTTCAGTAGCCATATCCACAATCTGTCTCACATCTACCGTAGACTGCATATCCTTCCACTCTCGCACCTGAAGATAACCATCCAAGTATTCTCTTTCCTTGATACTAATGTGGCCATCCAGAACATCCATATACTTGACCTCAATGCTGGAAAATACATCAGGTCTGGAGATACTTAAGTGCCCAGGCTGTTCTTCCAAATAAGGAATCTCAAGACTGCCCGCCCTCTCATCATGATCTAATGCTCTGACTTGAAGAACACTATTCAGATCAGGCTTATTCACCATAATCTCCGAAATGACAGTCGAATCACCGTCGTACATGACCGTTAGCAAAGACCCCAACGTTGAAGTTGCTTTGGTATAATTGGAGACTTCCAATGAAGCATGAAGATCAGGTAGGGATACAACTAAACTCGTATCACGTCCATCATAGAACGACTGTGAAATCGTCAATGTACTGACGAGAGACATCTGTCTATCTACCGTAATAACTGAAGGTAAGTCAGGATGACTCACTGCGATTTCTACAGTTTTTTCGTCGTCCAGACCTATTCTGACGGCAAGTTTACCGTCTGTATCCTTAGTTGTCCGTATAGCAGTAATGAACTGCGAATGAAGCTCGGGTTTAGAAACAACAACCCACGTTTCCTTCTCTTCCATCCTGCTCTCAACAATAGAAATGTTCGAATCCAGTTCCGCATCGATACGTTTAGCTACAGTCAGGTCCGCATCCAGATCCGGACGGCTGACCGCGATGACTTGAGGTATATCATGATGCATGTGATCCTCATAGCGGTGGACGTACAGCTGCGATTTAAGCCAGTCCAGCCCAATATCACTGTGTACAACTAACGTTGAAGCTATATCCTTGCGACCTGCACCATAAATAAATATTTCACTTCCGATTTCGGTTCGACCGATGGAATAGATCTGCGAAGTGATATATTTGATCTGCAGAACTGGTGGTTTGGAAGACTCACGAGTGTTGAAGTATATCGGCGTGTTACCGCTAGACTGAATAATCATTCCTACATTCGAAAGAATGCCTTCTCTCCACATTTGAAATAATGCGATCATATCAAACTCAACATAACGTTCAGTCGTATCAATGATATAACTGGACGATAAGAACTGAATGGACTGAGGTCTGTTCGCATACGTTATTCCGTACTCCCGCCACAATGTATCCGGCTGATGCAGCTCAATGTGTGCTCCTGGTGCCAGGGTTCCTGTGTAATATAACCTCAATTTAGCTTCTTCCAAATGTAACAGATCCCGTATTCTGGTATCCAAATCACCGAAATGTATAAATGATTCGAATTGCTCTATCTCGTCGCTGCCGATCATCATACGCTGTGTATCACCAAAGTTGAGCGTCTGCAAGTGAGTTTGGCTTCGTGTGGTCGCATCGGCAACAGGCTTCAGGTTAACAGTTACACGCGGTGCTTCCAGTAATTCATATTTGCCGTGTGCACGGTTATGTGGCCGCACGTACAATATGCCTTCAAGATCAAATTTGGACGCTGCTTGAATGATTGCGCTCAGATCTCCTTGCGACCTGTACATCACAGATAACGAATTGCTCAATTCCTCTGACCTTCTGACTCGTACCGACACATGGGATACGATCTCGCTTGCTTTTCTTGTAGCAGCTATTAGGGTCGAAGAAAGTTCTTCATCGACTTGATTGTACAGAATATACTTTGCTGCAAAACGATTTTCAGGACTTTTAATATGTATAACACTATCTAATAGAGTCTCCTCGCTGTTAATTACACTCACTTCCTGTCTCATTGTATTGAGAGCTACACCCGGTCTGCTGTGACCTTCATTTCAAAATGACCATTCGGGTTCGGCTTGGCATGAATATCCGTTGCGATACGAATATAAAAATCGATGCTATCCTCCGGCTGAATCAGACCATAGGTCAGATAATCGATCGGAAGAAACGGATCAGCCTGTCTGGATAATTGGACTTCGACACCATCCGTTTCGAATTTCTTATCCATCTCCAGGTATACATGATCCACAGCATATCCAAGCAAGTTTTTGATTCTGACTTTCTTCGTTAACGTCGTCTGTCCGGCAATGATCACCCCATAATCGAGTTGTTTCAAAATACCCCCAAAGGTATCAGACAGAAAGTCTCCAGTCTCATCCATAAACATTAATCCAGAATACGATCCGATAAACTTGGTTTCCCATGAGTCTAAGGCACCCCAATAATCCTGGAATTCAACCTTCAATGTATTCTCTACACCAAAATGTACATTTCTCTCGTCAATATTGAGTTCAATATTGAATGGAGAAGCTGCGAGTCGCGTAAAATTGCCATCTGCCGGATAATACGTTTTACCGTTCAACAACACGCGGTACTTAACCTTGCCTTGATCTGCATCATCCAGCACACCTGTTAGTTTGTTACCAGAGAAGGTCAGGTTGATAGTTGCTGTGGTGTTTAACAGTTGCAATGACATATCTCTCAATTCAACAGTATGACGCGGTGCATCAACGACCATCTTCACTTCGTCAAGCAAATAACTGTTTTCATAATGCTTGCTGTTATCGAAATAATAGGCGATTCGTGTAATACCGATTAAATCCTTTTCAGGGATCGCGTTGAGCGTGTCCAGATTCATCCCTTTTCTTTTGAACAACGCAGTGTTCTGGATATCCATATTAAACCACGTGTTGAAACGATACGTTTTCCATGTCAGCCCCGAGTCGAACGAAGCAGCCATTCTTAATATACCTTCCGGGCTAATTTCCGTTACTTTCGTGGCGACAACCTTTTTCAGATCTCCATAGAGTGCTATGTCTGTTGCTTGCACAATTAGCTGTTCATACGGTAGCGCGTCATACGTCAGCATCATGTCCCGATTACCGGCAATAACCTCTTCCTCATTCGTCCATGTAACCACATCAAAATCTCCCTCAAGTTCATCCAATGGGGAGTAGTTAGCCGTGATATTCAGTTCCGCTGACGTTTTCGAAGGATCGTCTGTGTAATATAGAACGTCTACACGATCACCCAACTCATCGTAGAGGGTAAAAGGCTCGGTTTCGATGGTAATCGTTGATTCGGTTTGGTTGGGGTCATCGGTGTATTCGATGATTTTGATCTCTTTGTCTTCCCATTCTTCGGCTAGGGTGAAGGGTTCGGTTTCGATGTTGAAGGATACTTCTGTTTTGGTTGGGTCGTCTGTGTAGTAGCATAGTTCTACTTCACCTTGAAGTTGCGTCCATGCGGATTCAGGTATGATGGAGATATCGTCCATTCCAAAGTTTAAATAATCCTGCTCGGTGGGTAAACCTGAAATTACTTGCCATTTTCCGCTCGCGTAATACCTGTAAGTTGAGCTGACTTGGACTAAATATTTATGGTCATAGGCCCACTCCATGAATTCAATCTCATGGATATTGATTACTTCTGAAGTGTTATTTCTTGTTACACGTACTCTATAATTAAGATAGGCTTTAGTGGGAGCGATATTAAAGGTGACTTTTCTATTGCTTGTCCATGATGTGACTACATAATCATTTCTTGTGTCAATTAGATCCCATGTAACTGCATCATTACTTGCTTCCAGAACCCAAGATCGAGGTGGCGAGTTGTTCTCCAAACAATACATGGAGTAGCCTGCCAATTTTATAGAGGTTGGAAACCTGTAAGAAACCCATGTATTAGTAACACGATAGGTTCCGTAAAATGTACCTTGACTTCTATCAAAAGCTTTATACGCGTAATTCGTACCATTTTGACCATTATAGCTTACTACTCCTGAAGGTGAAGTATACGATGTCATAGGTGGTACTATATTCACAAGCTTTGCCATAATCACATCTCCTTTCTGAATATGATAGAACAATTTCATTTAACTGATTACAATAGTTGTTACTTTCTTCAATGGCACTTTGCTAGTGTCGATTTTTAGTTTAAAGACTTTCCCTGAACCGATTTTTTCACTATCTTTAACCAATGATCTTCTTTCGTTGAATTCATCCTCCAAATCAATAATCATTCCTTTGCTCATCCCATGTTCAAGAATACTTCCTTCCGAATTTTTCACGAAAGATATGTACCTTTCAGCTTCATACATACCCAAGTCACCAATCGCCAAAAAGTCTCCAGCCCCTTGGTTGGCAGTAACATTAATTCTATACTTCTTGAATCCAACTTTATTCTTAAACTCATAGAGACGGAACTCTTCTACAGTAAAGTTAGGCTCATTTGTTCGGGTGTCAAGGATAACCCATTTCGTACCATCCCATCCCTCAAATGTCCACGTTTTTGGAGGTCTGTTAACTGGAGTTGTTCCAGATTTTATAGAATATGCAGTTATCAGTTTGGCCTGTGGAAATTCATAGCTTAACCATCCCACCAAAATTCCACTAGCAGCAACCCATCCATTTGGATCCACAATTCTATCAAATGCTTTCCAAGGATAAAATGTTGTGTAAGTCGAACTTGCATCAACAACACCTGATGGAGTAGTGTTTGATGTCATTGCAGGTATAGCATTATCTTTGTATTTATTTGTAATGCTATAGTGCTTGCCCTCTGATGAAATTAAAAATTTATTAGAGTAAACTAAGTTGTATGCTTTAAATCCGGAAGGAACATTATGTAAAAAGGGTCTTTCACCAAAATTAACTGTGACTGTTTTACTATTTGCACTAAAAGAGCCTAGAGTAGGATAAACTTCTCCTAATTCCTTTACATTAGTGTGACTAATGCCCATACTAACACCATTCTTAAAAAACTCTAATGTTCCATTGTCAAGATCAAGTGCGACACCCACAACAGTCCCAATATCCCATACTGTACTGTATGCTGTATTTTCCGGATACTTGTTCCCGCTGTTACCATAATAAGTTCTCCACATTGAGCTATCTGCAACAATATTCCCTGTTAAAAGGAATGATTTGTTGGATACCCCAATATGAACATTTTTTACTCCGGCATCATATTTAACCTCCCAATACCATTTACCATTTGACTTACCGTGTGTAGCACGAATAGCACGATAATCAGTTGAGGTGACTACGGTAAGGTTACCATTAGATAGAGTGAACCCTGAACCCATATCGTTTGGGTTTAATGTAACTGGGATTATTTCCATAAATGGAGCATCTCCTTCCCAAAAATAAATAGAACACATCGTATAGAGTGTTCTCGATTAGCCGAGGGTAATTTTATCTACTCGGCGTTTTAACATATTAATTATGTGTTCAAAGGATTTACCTGAATCTAAGGGGAAATTCGCTTTAATCACATCTTTGATATTATCAACCGCACCATTAAATGACTTATCACTTTTCATGCCGTACTTGTTAAAGCTAAGTTCATCACTTGTATCCAATACGTACATAATCTCGTTACTCTTCTGAAATATCTCCATTTGACTTACCCCAACAGTAGTGACTAAATGATACGAACTCAAAATGTTTATTCGATAATATGAATATGCTTTACTATTCTCAAAATCGTAATATTTCTTCGTTCCGACATTAGGTTGTGTGTTTACATATAACTTCTCATATACAGCACCATCATTAGATCCATATAATTCAAACTCCTTGATAGAGTATGAGCTTCCTGTTATAAGTAATGATACTAAAGATATTCCCGAAACTACTTTTTGTTTTTCAAATTCAACTTGTAACCAATGTCCTCCTTCCGGTGAGGTTGAATTTGTATACCAAAATGGTCTAGCTGTGGCGTTTACAATTCCATCAAACGCATACCAAGGATAGTCAGAAGCGTTGTAAGCACTTGCAGTTACTTTTGCATCAATATTCGAAGCCGATGTCATAACTGGCACAGCATTTTCTCTGCTAACTACATTTTCAAGGCAATAGTTTTTATCCCCAGATGAAAGTAAGATTTTATCTTTAATATCATAGTGTAGATATTCCTCTGGAACTTGATAAGAGAATGCTTTTCTTTCAAATCTAGCAGTTGCAGTTGATGGTATACCAGTTCCTGTTGGGTTTCCGTAAAAGGGATATACAGTTCCAAGAGATTTAACGTTAGTGAATGCTACACCTTGTGTTACACCATTCTTCCAAAACTCAATTGTTCCAGCATCCATATCCAATAGTACGCTTATAACGTCTCCTAAACCAAAAGTTGCTCCATAAGAAGTACCCGAAGTTCCTCCCCACTTTGCCGCCCCGCTAAAGTAACCTCTATGATTCACAGTATTCCATATCTGTCCACCTGTTGTGGTGCTAGTTACACCTATTATTGCACCCGCGCTTTGAACTGTTACTTCCCAGTACCATTTGCCCGAAGACACTCCATTACCTGTCGCTATTGTAGATTGTAGATGCGTAGGTAATATGGCAGTTAAATTATTGTTACTCAAAGAAACATTGTCAAACGATCTCCACGATATATGCATATCTTTACACTCTCCTTTCTAATTAAATCATTATTCTATAAACAGAAAGAAGTAGAGCATTTTACTCTACTTCACATTTACATTTGTTATTTCGATATATTTTTTTAGATCGATACTTCCTTTGAATAACTTGCCTGATCCAATCGATCCATTGGCAGTCATATTCTGAACGAAATCTTCATTTTTTCTATCTAAAACAGAAAGATTACCCATTCCGTCATTAATAAAAGTGTCCTCTGATGGTAAAGTTGCTGTAATTGTATTCCAAGTTAAAACTTCAGTTTGGTATTTCTTATACGCCCCATTATGATGGATGAAGGATCTGCTGATTGGAAGAATTTCAATTTCAAGTAATGGTCTGAATCCAGTAGCAGTTGCCGCCGCAATATAAGAAGTTGGATTATATCCACTTGCTCCTGCATTGCCACTTGCACCTCGCCCTGTTCTGTTTGCCGAACCAGCGGTATTAGTTGTGGACGTCCATGAAGATCCACCACTATAATTCCACACGTTGTCGTCACCAGCAATGATCGTTCCATTCAGTGTTGAGTTTACAATGTACATATCCCACTCGTTATCTTTGTCACTAGAATTGATACCGCCAGTAGGGAGTCTAAAAATTGATGCATCTACACTTGGCATTAAGTCTTCTTCAATAAATTGGAACATATCAACGGCCATCGTTCGAACGTACGCTCCACCATTATTTGCAGTGAATATTAAGCGATATGTTATATAAGTGTCTTTATTTGTAAACACATACTCCCGATATTCTCCTGCTGACCATGCTGGTTGATTGGTCTTGGTGTCAAGCACAATCCAACTAGTTCCATCATTAGATCCCTCGAACCTCCAACTCTTAGCGCCATCCGTACTTGCATTAGAATTCGGTCCTTTTATGCCATATTTATTAATAACTTTTGGTTGTGGAAATGTATAGCTGATCCAAGCTCCGTTCCACTTGCTATTCTCCATGAGCCATCCTGCATCTGAGGTATTTTTATCAAAAGCCTTCCATGCTTCAAGGGATGCACTGTAAGTTGTGCTTGCCGCCGCTACACCTTGGGGAGTTGTATTGGAGGTCATTGCTGGAATCATGCTAATATAGTATCCTTTCTTCGGAAGTGGAGCTCCACTACCAGAAGCAACACCGCTTGCATTTATTGTATCCCAACTAATACTATGCTGAATGTTTCGATCTGCAATAAGTTTCAATCGACCAGCACGATCTTTGTCTACACAAATAAAATACAAGTCTCCACCTGCACCAGCAGAAGTTCTAATAAATGGCGCTGTCTCTTGACCAAAGAACGCAAAATTTCCCACCACTCCATTATTTGTAGAGTAGTAACAGCGAATCCGCTTGCCAATAGTGAGATCTATCGGATCAGTTACTTCGTCTGGATGATATAAACGACCTGTGGAATCGATATCTATAGCATCAATATCTAATCTCCAATCTCCGTTAGTTCCGCTGATAAGCTTAACTTCATGGATACCTAATGGCAGATTGGTTTTTTCGTAAGTTAGCCGCTGTCTTTCATCTGTTGTTGCCGCATTCGCCGCTATTTTTGCACTAAATTTCTCACTAACTCCATCAATGACGACTGAAATATCATTTGCAAAAGTGACACCTATACTTGATATTAGTCTCATTTTCGTTCCGTAAAATTTAAACCTAACTTCATTGCCGCCCATTCCTCTTGCAGAATAGTGGTGGGTTGCATTGTACAGAGTTGGCGTTGCTGTTTGAGTTTGAAATATCCAATTCTCTCCGAGATAAAGAAAAGCAGGATGACTATCATCATATCTCTTCCATCCTTCATCTGGTGTTAACATTTCAGATCCAATTGATCTTACTAGCCAACCTTCAGAATCAATGTCTATAGCATCTAGCCCGAAAGCGGCGGCAGAAGATCCAATCACTACTCCATTGAAGTCGAAAATCTTTACTGTATGTGTACCGTAAGGGAGACCAGTTTTTTCATATACAAGCGCTTGTACTTGATTCGTGGTGGTTCTCGCTGTAAACGTCTCAACATTACCATCAATAGAAACAGATACGCTCTCAGCTCTACTTGTATTGGTAGATGAAGAGATAATTCTTACCTTAGTCCCTACAAAAGAGATAACCACTTCCCCTACAGCAGATCCATTTGCATTATATGAGCTTTTCCCTTCATATGCACCAGTAACGGCATTGTTTCTTTGAGTAAACCCCGTGTAGCTGATGAATGGCTCAGCATCATCATACCTTTTCCAACCATCTTCAGGCACTATTAAAGCATGCCCATATAAGTAACCTGTCTCATCAATATCTATAGCATCCATGATGAAGTTAGTACGATTATGCCCTACCGTAATTGTAACTTTGTGAAATCCAAGAGGTAAGTTCGTTTTTTCATAAACGACTGCTTTTAATACAGCAGTTCCCGATTTATATGTATTAAATGATTCAGTGACACCATCTACAGTAATCGTATTATCAGAATGTCTATCTTGTGCAATGTCAGATATGATCCTGACCTTCGTTCCATAAAAACTAAATGAAACATAGTTGTTATCTGCGGCTCTGGTTGTTACATTCACACTGCCTTTGAAATACTTATCCCCAGTTACTTTGTACCAACTTCCTGTATAATTCAATCCCGCATGTGTATCATCATAACGTCTCCATCCTGATTCTGGTAGTGCCAGCTGGTCTCCTACTGTAGCCATGTATTACACCTCCCTATATTCAAATACTGGACGAAAACCTATATAATTCTGAGATGCTGCGCTTCCTGTAAAAGCAACACCTCTATTGTCATCTCGTTTCTCAAACCCTCGCACTATTCTGCTTGTTGAATTCGCTGTTAAGGCTGTCCCTTTGTTCGTAGTCCATGAACCAAGAACAGGCGTTTCCTTTGCCCAACAAAACACATTATGGTGATGCCAAACATTATCATCATTAGGTGTAGCCTTGCCACCCAAATTGGACTTCATAATATATTTGTCATATTCATTATTATTGGGGAATGCTCCCAATCCTAAGTCCTTCATACTCAGTTTTCCATCCTTGTCTGCATATCCTGCTCCACCAGATATACTACGAACAACTCCTGAGACACCACCAAAGGTTTTAGGCAATCCTTCAATAATCTTATTTGCATTCATTGAATCCCAAGTGACAGTATGATGTCTAATGCGATCAGAGATTAAAAGACCTTTATCTACTTTAATAGCGTACCAGTAATAGTTGTTTAAATTTGCTGTGCCTACTAGTCCGCTTACAGGTATTTCAGTAGCACCTAGAGTCCCATCTATAAACTGTTCTCCAGTAGAGTCATATCTCCATACAATATAGTCGCCAATCTCCATATCACTTATATTCGATCTCAACTGCCCTATAGTCGCTGGAACTGCCATAAAATCACCCCTTACTCACTCTGATTCGATCTACTTTCTTAAATTTCGCTTTTTCGACCTTCTGACGTAACACCATGCCTGTTGGAGTATCCGATGCTCTTTCCATGTTCAATTGATATGTCTTCTTTAAGCCTAGTGAACCCGAGTCACTTTCAATAAAAGGATTACTGTATTTATCTTTCTCCTTGAAATCGTCTATGTAGAAATTCGAATATTCTCTCTCAGCTGCAATCTCAATTTTCACCTTGGCATACTTTGCTGGAGATTTAGGAGCAGTCACATCTGCTATGATTTCCTCATACGCCCCCACCCAAAGCCATCTTCAGATGTAGTCCAATAGATTTTGTATGATGCTCCGCCCATCACGTCTACACTTGCAGCTACACCTTTAAACGAAGCGATCTTATCCTGAATCCGAATGGGAGCGGACTCCCAAGATCCTTTAGCTGGATAGATTGAATTCCCGTCCGCGTCTTGGCTCAACACTCTTAATTTCAACTTTTGATCCTCAACTATCGTATCTTGAAAAACACCAACCGATAGATCTATATCCAGTGCAATTTCTTGAATCGCCATATTCTCACCACCTGTCTCATCTCAAAGCCCAACTCAACGAATGTCCCAGTTTATGATTCCAGCATGATTTGCCTTCAACGGGGCTACAATCTGATCTATGATAAATCCATTTTTACGTATAACCAATTCCCCTGACAGGTTCTGATCTGAGGTGATTTTAATTTGGAGAAAAGCATTTCCGCTCAGCGGCAGGGAACACACACATTGAAAGTTAATCTGCACATCATTCAAATTCATCATTTTTTTGTAACCGAAGTTAAAGCATTCAATCGTATTATTGAAAGCCCCTGAACTCCCAGGACCTGGGTGCCCACTCATGTTCACATCTGAAGTAACATTCTTGAATTGAATGATGTCACTATACAGAAAAGCCCTCCCTGTTAGCGGGTATTCTTGATTCTCACATACGTAAGATATAGAGTACCGATCGGCATTAATATGAAACACACCATTGGCAACATTGTGATACACGTGAGATCCTTGCCCAATCAATCCGAAAGAGACCAACTTATCCTTGTTAATTGTATAAAAACTGTTTGCTTGTTGTGTCTGCAGATCAAATTCACTTAAATACGTACCATCATAGTAATCAGCAATCCATACGTAAGCTTGAGATACAGGTGAACGCGTATATTGTCTATTACCTAGAATCACAGGACTTCCTCCTTTTAATAAAAAGGACAGGCTGCAATAGCCTGTCCACATCATTGTTTCTTTTTACACGTAACGGTAGGAAATGCGTTTCTTGAACTGTTGTTTGCCACTTTTGGCATTCAGCGGTACTACACATTGAATGGATAGGGTCACATAGTTACCGGCAGCATCTTGAGGATTTCCATTGTTACTCACACCCAGGATTTCTTTCGGCCCGGGTGCAAATGGTGTTGCATAAGCGGTTCCGGTATGGTCTTTGGTTGTCTTGCCTGTTGTTCCAATGGGTTTGGAGAAATCCTTGCCAATTCGTGAACTTTCTTCTTCCAGGTCTGTCTCCCCCAAGGAGTCAACCTGTACGTGGAACCAGTTATTCTTCACCACTTCTACATCATGAGCCTCTGTGTCACCAGTACCACCAGTCATATCTCGCGTAGTAATTGTGCAATCTTCCATTTTGGATACGTCCGAAGCACCATTCTTGTTGTTCCACACATTGAAAATAAAAATATCACTTTTGCTATCTGCATCAATAACCTTGTAGTCAAAAGGGGTACTAATCTCATTACTATGTGTAGCATCCATCCATGAAATAATTGGTTGTGTCATTATAATCCATCTCCTTTGATTTATGTTCTGATTGTTAATTGAATTGTAAGATGTTGAATGTTTGAAGCTGCTTCGATGATGTTGATTCTGAAGATATCTCCAGCCTCCACTTTATTCATATCAAATGTAGCCTCACCGTCATCTTGATGTTGAAGTGCTTCAAACTTCAGTGAAGTCCCCATCACATCCTGCCAGTCCATGAGGTCCTTGGATCGTTCAATTCTTATTTCTGTTGCAGCATCTCCAGGAACGCCACAGTAACCCTTGACATGCAAAATCTGGCCATCGAATGGAAAGGGCGCGAGAATCCCTAGTACTTCCGGGTACACCCGTGATTCTTTACAAAAAACCAAAACGCGATCCTTTACTTCCAACGGAATCTCAATTAATTTCAGATGTTCAGCTGTACTCATGAGCCCATCCACATCGGAATTAACTACCTGAAGGTTCTGACCAAATACATCAATCTCTACCCATGTCTTTCCATCATAACGATATCGTTTGCCATCCTTGTACGTTTGTACCGTCCAGCCTGTTTCAGGAGAAGGGTACTGCATATTTAACTCCTCAAAATTAGCCACTGGACTCTGGTACACCAATCGAGTCGTCTGATAAGCCTCTTTTGCTTTCCCGGCAGCCTGTAAGGCGTAGTTCAGCTGCCTCCAATGCACGTTTGATGGCGAGTTCAGTTTCGCCCGTTTCTCCGGGCTGTCCCGGACCACTATGTTTCACCGCTTCTCTAATTAAAGACTCTACATGTGCTAAAGTTATCCCATTTGACATAATTCACCTACCTAAGCGTTATGTAGCATATTTACTTTACAAGACGGTTCCCAAGTTGATCCCTCCCCCATAACTAGGAAACCTGCCTCTGGCTTATCATTAAAGAAATTCTTGAACAACCCTGCGAAGCATTGCTGTGTCTAGCATTAGAGAAGTTTTCTAATGGGATTAATGCCGGTTTTTTTACATTCCTTGCAGTATTTCATTCGATTCGATTTTGCCAGCATCCGTTTTCCGCATACGGTACAATGTTTAATATTCTCTCCTTTCCAGCGGGAGTACTCCAACACAAAATCATCGAAGCGAACTAACTGGAAAGCGACCTTACCATGCTCCGCAGCGAACAAAACCTGTACATTAGTCGAATCTACGCGTTTACTTTCTTTGAGATAACCTAACTGAATAAGTTTGTGCACCAATAATCCCTGATCTTTTTTGCTTACTGCCATTTGGGTATCGCCATAGATTTCTTTCCATTCATTATTAATCCAGTACGTATCATTTTCATTGATTCGATTGTTAATCTTGCTGTAGACCAGTAAAACAAAGGCCAACTTCTCCAGTCGTCTACTTTTAAGTTGTTTGATCTTTTGAAGTTCTTCGTACATCACAGGTACTTGATCGATCTCGATTAACGTGCTTTTGTTGGCTTCCTCTCTTAGCTTGATGTACTTCTGAAACTGCTTAATGATACGGTTGAGAAATGTCTCCCACTGGAGAGCATTGTAGTCTGGATAGTATTGGGTCATAAACCGATTTAACAACGTGTACACATCTTCGATGCTCTTCCCCTGCTCAAACCCATACTTAGCTAAACAAATCAACGTTTTGGTTCGCTTCTTATCCATTTTCCCATGTGCAATGGCCTGCTCGGCATGATGACGTTCATTCAGAATGATTTTCAAGGGCGTTGCTCCTTCACATGCATTTGGGTCATTTTAAAGAGTCTTCCCGCGTACTCTATATCCCCCTCCGGATTTCTGACCGGATAATGGATGATGTGATCATTGCTGAGCAATAGATTGCGAATAATCTGATCCCCGAGACATCCCATACAAATTGCTTGGATTGCTCCGCATTTCGATAACACATGTCCACAATCATATTGCACAGATCTTCTTCGTTATTGCAGATCTCCAGCGCCTGCTCCTTGAAACGTGAAACAAACAACTGCCATCGGGCTGATCTTTCTTCCTTCTTCACCTTGCTCTTGCGCAGATTGGTCATATAGCTACGTAGTTCTTCGTTGTGCATCTGATATAATCGTTGAATCTCTTTATAACGAGCTTGAGAATATCTCTTGTTACTCTTCAATATCGTATGATCAAACGGGTTCTGGGTCTGTTTTAGCTTTAACTTGTTGAACTCGCCTTCCACTTGATGGCATAACCGGTTCATCACTGAAGGTGCCATAGACACAGGCATTCTCTGTTCATACTGTGCCAGGAAATGATCCTGATCCGGAGATAGCTCCTTCTTCGAATACAATTCATCAACAGTCATACCAAATAACTGCAAGCACTTCTGATTCGTTTTTTCTACATAAGTGGTGTATTCTTTTTTCTGCTTCGGGTCATTGTATATGAAAAAATAAGGCTTTTTGTGCGCTACCATTTTCAGGGAAGACTCGTCGGTCACCGCAGCGCGAATATCATACCAGTGCTTCGGCATCTTTTTACATTCAATCCCTTTGGCCTGGTCAATGGCATTTTGTTGATAATGCTGACCACACTGAATTCGATACATCATTTCCTCATATTCTGCACTATGCTCCTCATAATTGGCTAATACATCGAACATGGATGTGATTTTGTTCGTTGTGAAACCGATTAGGTCACCAAAGCTGTCTTTGTTGGCCTGAATCAGATCCTTTTCATCCGGAATTTTTTTGGCCGAGGTTTTCTGCACACACACTATGGCATCCAGCTCCTGAATTGCCCCAAGAATCGTTTGGTTATCCGTAGTTAAGATCTGATCACTGTCCATATCTGCACCATTCAGAGAATGCGTGGTCGTATCCCATGAATTTAGGATCGTGACCGTGTTCATATAGCGATACCAATGCTGCATCTCATCTGTATTTCGGAAACGAAGTACCTTGATATTGTTTTGACAAGTCATTGGAGCCCTGAAGCAAGCCACGTTGTGCACGTGGCGATCATTCCAATATCTCGAGTAGAACTCACCTGAACCCAGTAATCCAGTTAAAGGCAAACCAAACATGCTCTGACACAATGTATAGGGATCGCCAGATATAATGCTGAAATTGCCTTTGACTCTCAGAACTCCGATCTTGGCTTCATTCATTCGCTTACGGATCAAGGTATGAATTTTGCTTCGCACAAACGGATCATCTATAAGTCGTGAGTCCGCCATCAGCCCTTTAATATAATCATCTGGACTATTTCTGTAGTCGTTCTCATGAATATGAATTCCCTTGAGAAATAAAAGTGCCTTGCGATGATCCTCACCCAGTACATCTGTAATCGAGTCAATTGTGGGACGAATAAGTTCACCAATCTCGCTATCATCCAATTGAAGCGATTGAATGAACTGATAGTTTAAATGACGCTCGTCCTCCAATTCTTCGGGTGTAACCTTCGTTACGCTGAACGTGTAGCCATAATACCCGCAACATAACAGGTAATCTTCAATGCTGTGATACGAGCTCCATAGTTTGAGCATGGACGTTGTGAGAATTATGTCTACTTCCCGAATATCCACAGGATTACCCCAGGCATCATCCACCATATACTTGCCCGCAACTGTATCTGCAAATTCGTGATAATCAAACGTAAATACCATCCCTTTACAGAAGCTATTACGTATACAAAATCCACTCGGGATATATGCATGTCCCAGTTCGGATGCCCATCGTTCACTAAGTGCAGGAGAGATAAGACCGAATCCGTCACTCATATTCATCTGAATGGGCTCATTTTTCCTACGCTCAATACGAGGGTACTCCGTCTCGGTATCATCAATCTGAATGATGTCCGCGCCAAATTGGGTGATGCAATCTTGGACAACCAATACCCGTTCGGGATGTGACACAGGTCTGCTTGTACTACAAGCCAGAGCTTTGTATGCCTCCAGTTTGGCAGGAACCAGCCCCTTATTTGGATCTCTGCCATTATTCAATCTTTTCTCCAAAAGCAGGTGGATATCCTCACTCACATAGATGACCGTCGAACTTTTGGCTCCACCTGTTGTCGCCAATAGACGCTTGTATCTTTTGCCATTGATGGAGAAGGCTTTTGATGAATTCAGTCGGTCATAGTCTTTATTGTTTTCAATGACTACCAGCAAATAATCTTCTGCAAATTTCAGATTATTCAGTTCTTCATGCAGTTTCCTCATTGTTCTTTTATGTTCAGCACTGGTTTTCATAACCTTTAATTGTTGGATCTCCAGCTTGATTCTAGCCAGATCTTGTTCCCTCTCCCTGTAGCCTCGGATACGATCTATAAAACGAAACACTTGATGATTTCCAATAGATGCCACTTCTCCATTTACTGTTGCTTCTTGATACGTAAGATGCAGATCATAGTCCGCTTTTCTGATTCTGGAAGATGTAATTTTATAAACGTATCTCAATCGATCCTGATCTGAATTGCCCATTCCCGATTCCCCCGTTGCTTCCTGTCCTGATTAAATAAATTATAGATTGAACCCGCACGACTGACGCAGGCAAAGAGGATGATCAAGGGATGAAAAAGGAAGAATATTTGTTCTATTCTGGGAAGTAATGAGGGGATACTGAGGGGTACAATGAGCGTTGATTCATTTCGAATTGGCATAATTCTGTGTCTCTAGCACTATGATAATTTCATTTTTAATGATATAGTGGATTGAAGCGTTTTTTTAAGCTGACATATCTTTAAACGGGGCTGGGATGAATGAAAGAAACCTTATCCAATCAAGAGGAAATCGGCTTTTTATTTAATGTCGATATACTTATTAAGAGCCGCTCAAATGCATTGGCACTGCAGTCCCTGTTGGAGTTCATAAACAAAGAGGAACAAATTGCGGACTTTCGGATTCAATCCGGCATAGAGCTAGGCAAAATTATTGAAGCGACACTCCAGTCCAAGAAGGACTCTTTCGTCACACTTCACAATGAACGTAAAAAATCACAAGTGAGCGCAGCACAGAAGGCGTCCACTGCAACTCAGACACCTACCTCAACTGCTCCAGCCATAACACAGAACAAGCAAGAACCACCTGCTAATGAGAAAACGACCTCTTCCCAAACATCCAATGTTTCCGATGGAAACTCGTTTGATGCATGGATTGACACACTCATCAAAGAAAATCGACTTACCCGGATTGTTGTGAATAACAAGAACGGTAAACATCAGAGCATTCCTTGCCGTATTTTAAATTTTGATCGGGATACCAGTGTGGTAAGCATCTACCATGTAGATGAAAAACAAGTATATACGTTCCGAACCAATGAAATCGATGAGTTTCTGTAACCTGAGTAATTCGAACCTTTAAAACCACAAAAAAGCAACTTGCGTTAGAATCACGAGACATTCTAACGCAAGTTGCTTTTTTAGTTCATGATTACGAATCACGATAAAACGTATTTCATATCTCCTGATTCGTATCGAGGTGACTTTCTCCCAATCAGGAGCGATCCTTACCTCGCTGCCACACATCAAATGCCAAGAACAACCATCCAGCAATGAAGGCTACCCCACCTATTGGTGTGATGGCTCCAAGAATCTTGATGCCAGAAATACTAAGTACATATAAACTGCCCGAAAACACAATAATCCCGATAAACAACAAACGTGCTGCCCACTTTAATTTGGTCGATGCGCCAAGCTGGCCAGCCGTCAAGCCAATAATGAGCAAGCCCAACGCATGAATCATGTGATATTGAACACCCGTCTCATATGTAGCAATGGCCGCTGGCCCAATCTTATCCTTGAGCATGTGAGCACCAAACGCGCCGATCGCCACCGATAGCATGGTCATTACAGCGCCAAGCATCATCCATCTTCGTTGCATGTAAGTTCTCTCCCTTAATTCAACTGCACTTCACTTCTATTATTGTAGCGAATCCACTCCTCCTTTACCAGTCAGGACCAAGCTTCCAGGATCATATGTCTGTTTGTACTTAACACTTCTCCCCTAATCCTTTAAATTGTTGAGAACAAGCGTAAATCCTTGATTTTTATCGGTATTTATGGAAAAGTAAACAGGTATGTAATCGTTGTATTTTAAGTGCAAGTTCATTGCTCATTGATTAGGTTAATAACACTCATACGATGATTAAGGGAGGCAAGTCACAGTTATGGATAATCGCGATTCCTATAATTCAGGTTATAACAACACGGATCAGAACCCTGGCCATGCAGATCCATACAATAACAACAGTTATGATGCATACCCACCAGATCATGAGAGACAACCGATTGTACCACTGAAACATTCCGGACCTGGAATCGCCAGCTTTGTCATTGGATTGGTTGCCATCTTGGGTTACATTCTGATCTTCTTTATTGCTGCCATGGCTATCAACGAGTCCATCGGAGTTCTCACCCCGTTACAGGCAGAAGAGATTGCCTTGCATCCAGCAGTGATTCTGGCTTCATTAGCCATTCTGGTCGGCCTGATTCTCAATCTGGCCGGTGGCATCCTCGGAATTATTGGTCTGGTCCTCAAGAATCGAAAGAAAGTTTTTGCCATAATCGGAACCCTATTAAATGGAATTATGCTACTGCTATTCGTTGGACTTATTTTGGTAGGCATGAACATGATGTAGCGGTTTGCATCAGCGTCCTGTTTCCTTATAATTAAAATGAGTGGTTTTACACATAAGTATAATCTATATTTTACTCTAAAAATTATTGTTTTTTAAAGGAGATTGACATGTCACGAATCAAAATTTTTGCGGACAGCACAAGTGATCTGGCTCCAGAATGGATCCAGCAGCACGATATCGGCATCATTCCCCTATACGTGGTGTTCGGTGATGAATCACTGAAAGACGGTGCTGAGATCAAGCCTGAACAGCTATATGAACGTGTGAGCCAAGATGGGCGTCTTCCCAAAACAGCTGCACCTTCCCCGCTGATTTCATGACGGCATTTCAACCTTACATAGATCAAGGGGATGAGATTTTATATATCAGCTTATCTTCTGAGCTTTCCTCTACCTATCAAAATGCACGACTAGCGAGTTCCGAGTTCCCGGAAGGTCGTATTTCGGTCATTGACTCACTGAATCTCTCATCAGGAATTGCGCTGATGGTGATGAAAGCTGTACACGCTGCCGAAAAAGGACAAAACCTGACTCAGATTACACATCTGATCGAAGCGATGAAACCGAATGTACGCACGGAGTTTGTTATCGATACACTGGAGTATCTGCATAAAGGCGGACGCTGTTCGGGCATGCAGAACCTGATTGGCAGCCTGCTCAAGATCCGTCCGGTCATCCGGGTAACGGATGGTAAGATGACACCTGCCTATAAAGTGCGCGGGAAACGGGAGAAAGCTCTGGAACAGATGCTGAATAATACACTCAGTCAGAAGGATCAGATTGACCCCGACCTGTTAATTGTTGTGCATACCATGGCTGAAGAGGATGCGCTCGACTTGCAGAAGTCTTTACAGGAGCAGACAGGTGCCAGAGTGGAACTAACCACGGCTGGTTGTGTAATATGCAGTCACTGCGGCCCGAAAACCATTGGAATCATCTATAGCACTGTTTTGTAGTATTACACGCAATCTCGTATCGCATGAACCATCCTTTCTTCTGGATCTGTATGTGGTTACATCGACTACTTGGACTTGCATGCGATATATGCTACAACCAAAAAGGGCATCCGAGCTTACTCGCTCAGGATGCCCTTTCATATTTTGCTATACTTTTGAATGACCCACATTGGGTCCATTGTTCATTACAATACAGATCAATAACTTTTGGTCCGCAAATCATCCAGACTTTTAAACACATATCCTTGCTTGCGTGCCTCATCAATAATGGAGCCGAGTGCTTCCGTGTTATCTTTGGATACCGAATGAAGCAAAATAACTGCGCCTGGATGGAGTTGTTTCAGGACCTGTTGATGAGCATATTGTGCACCACGTTGCACATTGGTATCCCAATCTTTATATGCAACAGACCAGAACACATTCACATAACCCTGAGCATGACTCTCCGCAAGCGTGCGATTGTTAAAGATTCCACGTGGGGGGCGTAAAAAAGTCGCTTGTTGACCCGTCAGCCGATTCACCTCCGACTTGACCTTCTCCAGTTCAACTCTAAGCTTCTCATTGGATATGCGGGTCATATCCGGATGACTCCATGAATGATTACCGACAATATGTCCTTCAGCCGCCATGCGTTTGACCAACTCAGGCTGATCTTTCAGATAGTGACCTGTCACAAAGAAAGCAGCGGGCACCTTCTTGGTACGTAACACATCCAGTATGGCAGGCGTGAATCCATTCTCATACCCGTTATCAAACGTGAGATACAATTCCTTTTGTTTTGTATCCCCCAGGAAAATGGCATCGTTATGTTCTAAGATCGATTTGAAACCTTCCTGATCAATGGAGGGCAGCTGACCATTTTGACTTTTTTTGAAGCCAAAGTGATACGCTCCGGTAACCGGTGATGCTTCAGCCTGTGCTGGTATCATACTGATGGATAACAGCGCCAACAGTATATATAGAACCATTCGCTTCATTCTATCCGCTCCTGTTCCTGAATTTCGGTTAGTCGTTAACACACGAACACCTTCAGGTAATATGCCACAGGAACGGCTAATGTATGTAAATTATGAACGATCAAAACGTTTATTTTCAGATTGTGCGGGAGATTGTTGGAACAATTCAAGCAAGGTCTGAGGTTTGCCACTGGATGCAAGCCATTCCCTTACAGTCTGTATGGCGCGGGTCTGTCCGTCTCCCCGGTCACGCCATGTCAACAGCTCAATAACTTTGATAATCAAAGCCGACATATTGTGATTATCCAGTTCAGATCGATCAGCCCTGAGCTTGTGATACAAAGCCTCCTGTTCCCAATCGAGCAAAATTTCATCACCAATGGTTGGCTTCAAGAGTGTATACGCTCTGTCACAACCTTTACAACGAACTGTACTGACCTGTTCATATATAAACTCTGCTTGGATATCCTGCTGGCAATCCGGGCATTTGAATCCAACTTGTATGTTTTTTATGTTATCGTTCATGATATTGTTCCTCCTGCAATGTGGCATTTACAACATTCAATGCAAACTTCGCCTTGGATATATGCATAATGCTTATGTATGTTACTACTATCTATACCCGATATTTTGTCGATTCACGCTTATTTCGTAGAAAACTGCAAGATGCTATAATCTTGTAGATATGTTAAAATATTATACATATCATGGTAGGGAAAAGGCGGGATACTCATGTCAAAGGAAGAGCGCAATATAACCTGGCAATCATCCAGCATTAATAGACAAGACCGGGAAAAGCAACATGGTCACCGCAGTCGTGCCATATGGTTTACCGGATTATCCGGTGCAGGAAAGTCAACCCTTGCATTTGCCCTGGAGCAGTATCTGTATGACCAAGGCGTACGCTGTTATGTGCTGGATGGGGATAATGTACGTCATGGACTGAACCGTGATCTGGGTTTTACAGCAGGGGATCGTCAAGAAAATCTGCGGCGAATTGGTGAAGTATCGAAGTTAATGGTAGATGCCGGGTTGTTTGTCCTTTCGGCCTTTATCTCTCCTCATGAACAGGATCGGGAGATGGTTAGACAGTTATTTGAACCCGATGATTTCATTGAAATCTATGTGCGCTGTTCCATTCAAGAATGTGAGCGGCGTGATCCCAAAGGGTTATACAAAAAAGCACGCAACGGTGATATCCCGCATTTTACAGGCATTTCTGCTCCCTATGATGTACCCACATCTCCTTCATACATCATTGATACAGAGCAATTATCCATTGAGGAAGCCGTGCAAGAAATCGTACAACATCTGGAACAGATCGGCGCTCTCCAGCTTCCGATCCCTTCCGATACAGCACTGGCTCATTAATCCTGCTTCATTATACTAACCTCTTACATGAAAGGCGCGCCCATAGTGGCGCGCCTCTTTACGTGATACTATCGCTGGGCTACCGCGATAAAAGGACAAACAGAAGAAGATACAGATACAGATACTCCATCCTCTCGTTGAACGTCTTTTGACGGTTACTTACTGTCCTACAACACCCGCCTGCATATTCAAAAGCTTACTAAACGTCCCTACCGGATCAGTAGACAACTGCTGGTACCCTCCCTCTTGAATCACCCGGCCTTCATCGAGCACAATGACACGATCTGCTGTTCGAATCGTGGACAATCGGTGTGCAATTACGATAATGGTGACATGCCCTTTTAGCCGTTCCAGCGCCTCATGAATGTACTGTTCATTCTCACTATCGAGCGCACTTGTTGCTTCATCCAGTACCAATACGGAAGGATTACGCAGCATGGCCCGGGCAAGAACCAGTCGCTGACGTTCGCCCCCGGATAGACGAATACCCCGATCACCAATAGTCGTATCCAGACCCTGAGGCAACTTCCGTACAAATGCCGCAGAGGAGGAAAACTGCAACGCCTGCCACATCTGTTCTTCACTTGCATTCGGATCCACCAGACGCAGATTCTCACGAATACTCGTATGGAACAGGAAGGGGTCCTGAGAGACATATCCGATGGAACTTCGCCAGCTCAGCAATTGTTCCTCTGACAGTGGCACACCGTCAATCCGAATACGACCGCTCTCCGGCTTGACAAGGCCCATAATCAGATCGATCAGTGTGCTCTTGCCTGCTCCGGATTTACCCACAATCGCAGTCATGCCCCTTGCGGGAATTGAAGCATTCACATTCCTCAAAGAATACGTATCACTTCCCTCATAGCGATAGCATACATCCTCACACGTGATAGATTCCTTCAGCACCGTTGGCTTAATCCGAAGAAGACCAGAGTCGTTCGCCGAAGCAATCTCTTCGCTAATCTCACGACTCTTCGCCGTCTGCGCCTGCAGTTCTCTTACCACACGAAACGCAGGCAACATGGAACTGATGTACTCCAGATTGGACTGAATCGCTGTAAACCTTGGCCATAAACGGGAAAAGATAAGGATGATGAGCAGCAGACTTGCGGGAGGCACCGTCATGACACGGAGAGAAAGATAGATAAAAGCCGCAATAATGATCGCAGCGGACATCCGGTGAATAAGTTGTGTCCCACTGTTCAATTGGCTAAATTGAATGACGTTGCGTTCAATCTGCCTGCACATGCGCTCAAACCAATTTGTATGCGAACGCTCAAGCATGTTGCTCTTGATATCCTTAATGCCGTTGAAATGCTCGGTAATGCCATTGTAATAACTTTGCGAGAATTCAGAGGTCTGGTCTCCGATCTGCTTGGCCCGCTTGACGAATTTTCTCAAGACAATAAATAAAAACAACCCACAGACCAGCACAAGTGCTGTCAATTTGGCAGACAACCAGAAAGCCAGACCAATCTGTATCCCCGTAAAGATCAGGGAGGCCGTCATTTGCAGCACTATGCTTGTGCCTTGGCTCACACGTGCAAGCTCAGTCGTTAATATATGGTTAAAATCGGATTTTCGTTTTTGGAGAAAAAATGACCATTGCGCCATAATAATGGCACCATAGGTTTCCATGCGCAGCGTTCGTACAAATTGCTGCTGGATTCGCGTATTACGGATCGTCTGAAGACGCTGCATCCAAGCCTGTCCGGAGACAATCAATACAAAGGTGAACAATACGAGTAACAATTGGCTATTCTCAGAAAAACGATTCAACACTTCTCCAATCCAGGGAATGTTTAACCCTGTGGAGCCCATCTCAAATATGCCGATCAGACTCAGCATCGGAACAAGCATGTAGATGCCGATGCCTTCCATGAGACTGATACAGATCATTCCCAGCAGATTCCAATATAAAATGGGCCCCGTAACATGATGCAACTTACGCATAAAATACTTTAATTCCGAGATCATACTTTACCCCTTTCCGTCACCGTATACCTTTTAATTCGCCGCCAGAACCACAGAAACGGACGTAACGGAAAGTACAGAAAAAACAAAGAACGCGGAAGCGGCAGTTGATCCACATCCCATGTACTTGGATATAAACGTTCAATAAAGAAAAACCATTTCTGTTTGGTACTTCGAAGTTTAAACAGATACGATGCATAAGACTTCATATCAGCCGGACTTTCCAGCATATCGTTCATGAACGTTGCACCTTCACTTGCTAATCGTTTGCCGGTACGATCACTCAAGAACATCAAGGATTGGTAATCGGTATTCAGTGGCGTGTTCAGCAAATCTGATGTCAAGTGAAGAGCCTGTGAACCAATGGATAAACGCCCCTCCGCTTTCAGACGCCGTTCGACTTTCTTCACATCGAGCGGCATGCTTCGAATCATCTGATCGATATCCAGCAACCAGCGCAGTCTGAACCAGCCATGACGTGCCCCATGGGTGACCAAATAAGCCCATAGATCTTCTTGTTCAAGCATACGGACAGGTGTCTGGGTGTATGAACTGAACCGGCTGCGTTTCCACAGCAATTCAAAATCGGTCTCTTTGCCCGAATCCGGGTTCAGCCGCCAATGGATCTCCACTTGAGTCCGTTTGACCGGATGGATGTAACAGATATGATGTTCCCGCCATTTCCAGCTGCGCACCGTAGGTGCTCGTTCCCCTTCTTTGGATACATAACCAAGGGTAGCCAGAATACCTTCAGCCGCTTCCACATCATCGAACGGAATCAGAATATCCAGGTCTTTGGAGGTTCGCAACGATACATCCCCGTAGAGATCATGAGCCAGCGCTGGCCCCTTGAGCGTGATATTGCGAATGCCATGCTCACGGAAAGTTCCACACACCTGCTCCATCTCAGCGGTAAGATGTAACATGCGGAACGTATTGGCCGTATATTGTTGTCTCAGACTCTCCATAACATCCGCAGGAATGATCGCAGAGTTCAACTCTTTCATTTTCACGTAAAGTACAGCGTATAAGCGGTGATGATAGACCAGCCGTAGAAAGAGTTGCCAATCCGTTCCCTTCAAACGCGCCTCGAGTTCTTCAGGGGATAGAGCCGTCAGATCACCTCTAATCATGCTCAAAATCAGCTTAAGCTCCTTCGGAAATCCTGACGAATAGAGTTCATTTTCATGTATCATAGACAATCTCCCCAGATCCCTTCTCCGGACATCGTTTGCCAAACACACCGACAACCGTATATTGGTCCATAGTATCAGCTCCGGTCACGATCAATTTACCACTTCGCAGCCAGGCATGAGCCATCATATGTCCTTGCTTATTCCGCGCAGTCCCCATATATAACGTACTCTCGATCTGGCGTCGCTCAAGCATCTTCATCCCGGCAATCGCCATCACCAGGCAGCGGCTTTCCCATAACGTATATTTGCTGGCAATCGAAATCGCTTTGGAAATATTTCGTATAGCGATGACCTCGCTGCGATCAAGTCCTGTCATCGGTGTTTCAACCATGGGTGCGCCAAGCCCTGGCGCAATTTTGGCGAATGGCATAGCCTTCTGTATGCGTGCCCAGCCAAGGAGAATATAGGCTTCCCATACCAGATGACGCATCGACCGCGGGAGTGAGAGATACGCCTTTATTTTTCGCAACATCTTCTACACTCCGCGAGTAACATCGATTAATCCTTCACGTGACAGATGGTCCAAGAACTGTACTACCTGCTCATGGCATACATCCGGCTCAATCTCATATTCCGCAGCCAGCACCTCAACAACTTCACCCAGCGAGCGTTCGTCTTCGATCAGATCCCAGATTCGACCACCGGTACTCCCGAGATTATAATATTTTCCAGAGCTAATGCTCATCATCACTTTCTCACTGCCCATATCACTGACCAGATTGCCTTCCTTGCGTCTTATCCGGTCTTCCACATTCATCGGCGTAGTCGCTGTCATTGTCCTGTATGCACTCCTTTACGTATATGATCTGTGATCCGATCCACCATCTCAAATGCTGTAAACTCAGCACCCGTTCTGACCAATCTGCCAATCTCCACACTTGCCGAAAGTCTTGAAGCCGTCTCGAACAGCCACTGTGCCAATCCCTGTCTTGCAACGAGCCCACCGCGGAACGTATGCGAGCATAACAGATGCAATCGTTCCAGCCCTGTCACTTCAACCAGTTGAACGGACGAATGGTTGGCCTCCGGTTGTGGAGCGAGTTCGAATATCCCAGCCAAGGGTACAGCCATCTCATGAAAATAGTGCTGAACAGGTATCGCATACTTCGTGATCTCTGCGTGCACCGTTGCATAATTCTGTTCCTTCATGCCGAAACCATCCAGACTGGGCTGCCACAATTTCTGCTGTGGATATCCAGGTGATACGATGGCTCTTCCCCGGCATCCCAGGTCAGTGCAACAACGTCATCGGTAAGAAGCGGATATCCGCGTGATGCCAGTGCAGCCGAGAGTGTCGATTTGCCTGCTCCCGAATATCCGACAAATGCGTAGGCCCACCCATCAATAACCACTGCACTCCCATGTAGTGGAAGAATGCCTCGCTGCATCATAATGACCGCCATACATGTGCCCAAGATGAATAATCTGACCTTTTTCTCATCTGCACCCGGTATAGGGGATACAACAATGCGCTTTCCTTGCTCCATTAGAAACAGGCCTGTATCTTCGATTTTGAAAAAGGCTGCCCTCTCGTGCGACAAAGTTATCGTTGCCTAGATCCCAGCGCTCCCACATTGGGGTCAGATCTGAAGACTCAATGTGTACATGCAATTCATCAAAATCAGTCTCCGCATTCTTGGGGGCGACCTGTAATTCAGGCATTCGAATTTGGCTCGACCAGCGCAGACCATACGCTACATAATCCACAGGCAACAATGAACGACGCCTCCTTCGTACTAAAATGGAAAAAAAGCCCTTATATTCATGTTGCTCAATATAAGGGCGGAGGCGAAAGCTGGATTGGTTCCATTTCCGCCCTTTAAGTATGATGACGCTTGATAATACTTAACAACTTAGGAAGTTGGATCGTACAGATCCGCATCGTGAACGGTTACCCAGTCAATTTGTCTGTAGCCAGTACCGGCCATCGTTTGGTTGACTTCCAACACTTCAAGAGCTGGAGCTTGCCATTCTTTCTTTTCGTTTTGCATTGTATTCACCTCCCTTCATATGCATATGGTCAAAATTTGCGAATAAAGCGGTACACGATTAGACTGTGCATCATCAATCGCAGATCGGGATGAGAAGCAAGCTCCGGTCTCGGACTCGGAAAGTTGGCCAGAGCGGATTTGATACGCTCCGTGTTTAATATGCCAGCGACCTTGCTGTCAGAACACAACGCACGCAGCTCGGCCGTAAATGCCTCCCAATTCGGAATGATACGATGTAGCCAGTCTGCCGGCTGCACACCCCGTACACGCTGATTCAGTCTGACCTTATCTGGCAACTCCGGTGAAGTGGCCCGGCGAATCAATGAACGATCCGTCCCTTGCTTCACATATTGTTCAATCGGTACAGAGAGGCAGAATCGAATAACTCTGACGTCACTGGTCGGGTCACGTTCCCAAGCCCGATAACGGAGAGAACATTTTGTCGCTACAGCACCATTTTTGTTCGCGATGGCCAGGTTATTGAATTTCTCGGCGCGGACCTTGAGTGCATCTGCCTGGGCACCGCCTTGCAGAACAATAATGGATTTGAGTCGTTCCAGCACTCCTGTTCTTTGCGCAAAATCAGGATGGATCAACTGCACGGACGCGGCCTGGCTTGCTCCTTTGGCCTGAGCCTTGAACCATTCCGGATATGCCTTTCGCCCCGTAATCTTGGCTATACGGGAGAAGGGCATGCCGGTCCGTTCACTATACTGCTGCATCTCACGGAACCAGCGGTACCAACGGCCACTTTTCAGCAGGCTGGCGTAATAATCCAGGGCTGGCCCCCAGGAGATGGTGAAGTTACCACGTGCGCCTGTGAGCAGGATGCCTGCATCTTGCTGGCTCGCTTTTTCATAGAATCCGCGAATCCAGAAAGAATTTTCAAAGTATTTATATGGCATCTCCATAATATCGAGCCAGGTATCCACTTCACTGAGTGGACTTCGGCCTTCAAAAGCAAGGTAATTCTCTGTGATATTGCCCACATGATTAATGGTTGAACGTATGAAAGGCCGTTCGTCAGCGAGCAACGTTTTCGACGTATAATCTGTGAAATCCGGTACGGGAACATAACTGTAGGCCTGTAGCCGTTTGCCCTGACTTCTCAGTGTTCCGGAAGCGAATCCAACCACGGCTCCCGAGTCCAATCCTCCACTTAATGCTGCAGCCACCTGCCTGTGCGTTCGGAGTCGTGAACCAACCGCCTGCCCAAAGACCTCTCGAAACGCTTCTACGTACTCACCATCCGATTTAAGCCTTAGAGGTTCCACTTCATTCCAGCGATGATATTGCTTCAGCTCCAGTCTCCCATCCCGGAAGACAAGTGTATGTGCTGAAGGCAGCTGGCTTATTCCCCGATATACGGTCGAGTTGATATCTGCTGAATCATGCATGTCGGGAATGGCAAGGAATTCGGACAACCAGGTCTCATCCAGTTCTTTATGTACCCCTTCAAGCCCGAGCAACGGATTCATGAGTGTGCAGAAGGCAAATCGTGAACCATCATGTCGGTAATAAAAAGCTCTCATGCCGGTAATGTCTCTCGCTGCATACAGTTTGCGATGTCGTTCATCCCATATGGCGAATACAAAATCCCCAAGCAATCGGACAGCCACATCGTCTCCCCAGCGCTGATAGGCACGCAAGATCAGTTCACTATCCGCCAACATAGCCAGTTCAGCTCTGGATATCTGTAGTTGATCAGCCAGTTGTTCCCGATTATCCAGAATGGCATCTGCCGTGATCGTCAGACCACTTTCCTCATCATATAAAGGCAATTTCTCGCTAACCGATTCCGGTGTAATCCATTGGGCATGACAGCTAAGGAAAGCCTCGTTGCCTTTCCACACCCCTGTTGTATCCGCAGGGACATGTCCCAGGCTTGCATACAAGCGCCAGCTATCTTCCCATAACGCCTGCTGACCATCGTTGTGAACAATTCCTGCTATGGCGCTCATGACTTGCCTCCCCGTAGAATCTTGCGCTGTGAAGCCCAGGCGCTGATCTGATGACCGAATGGTACCCATGATTTGATACGCTGTATTTTGCTTTGGGCAGAAGCCAGCTGTACTTTCAAACGTTCCCGCTCACTGTATCCCCGTTCCAGACGATGATCTGCTGCCCGTAATGCAGCTTGCAGCTGTCTGATCGTTGCCAGCGCAGCCAATGTGGGATCTGCCTTTTCTGGTTCTTCGACAACGTGATCATTGATTATTCCATTCGGATCATGAACGACAGAATCTGTCGGCTGCATTCGATATTGCAGTTGCCACTTGCAACCAGTCGCTGCTGTCAACTGATGCGTGATGCGGTCGATGACCTCTTGATCAGGACTTGCATCATAATGGACACCCGTCCATTGCTCCGCTTCCGCGAGCTGTTCACTATATCCCATCCGGTGGAACAGATCTGCCCCCATCACACGACAATACATTTCGACTTCATGCGGCTCCAATATGTTTTTCCAGTTGTTAACAGAATCATGATGTGCTTTCTGATGCGAAGAGAGGAAAGGATCACCCACGCCCATGCTGTAGAACATGTCAGACTTGGCACTATCCAAAAACTGTCCATACTGCTCCATGCCCTGTTCATATGGAATCCCCAAAAACACGCATATTTTCTCAAGTTCTTCCTGAGGACCGGAAACCAATTGCTCATATTGCAATTCATATGCATTCGAATGTGGTTTGGCAAAATAATCATTTAAACGGAGCATTCCCAGTGTGAGATCCACGGATTTCATGTTTAATTTGGGGCTCTGCAGACTATGAATCAGGTCGAATCCCTCTCCTGTGTGACGATTTACCTTTTTGAATGATGCCGCTATGGCCAGAGGATTACGCTGTAGATGAATGCGCTTGGACTGAGGGAACAGACGATCCAGCCATTCAAGCATATAATAATAACGAGGAGATTTATCAACGATGAAGTCTGCACCGCTCCCTTCCAGGAATCCATTGTAGATTTCTAGAGCAAAACTTCTGCACGCCTTCTCGAAGACATCCTCGGATACCATGGCATTGTAGAACTGACGAATAATGGAGCTACCACCATAAGCGCGTGAATCAGCCTTGGGCAGATCGACAAGATTCATCAGAAACCACATTTCCTGGGTGGCAAATATACGACTATGATTTTGCAGCATGACGGTGGATAAGGAACTACCACTGCGGGGAACACATAGTAAGAAAACAAGTCCTTTACCTTGAGCATCGATCAATGGCAGCCTCTCCTCTGTTCATTAGTATAAATGTGTAGCCGGGATAGACCAGACTCTACCTTTGTGTTTGGCAAAACGAGTAATACGCACGCTATAGTTCAGCATTTTGCAATATTCCGTCGGAAGCTAAACCAGAAATGAAGCAAAGCACATGGTTACATTCGACAGCTCTCAGATACAGTATGTATTCATAGTTTTACTCTATGATACAAAATGTATCATGTCAATCTTTTATTTTCACCTTTTCATAAATTGTTACTCTTTCACTGTATTCTGCTGTCTGTCGTTTCAGCACTTCATCCTAAGCGACCTTGTTCAATTTGCACAATGTGAATAAGCTTCAGACATGTTCTATAAGGAACAATGCCTGAAGCCATAATGAATTAACCTTACATTTGAACTTTTCCCAATCGAGCTCCGATGCTCCCATTTCGTTCTTCTTCCTGATCTGCCTGTGTAGCATCCTGCATTCCCTTCGGTACGTTCACAGTTAACAACACAGCAATGCCTGCTACGAAAAGAAGATAAGCGACAGAATTCCCCAACGTGTGGAACCTGTAATTTGCCCAACATAACCAAACACAAATGGACCAAAGATCGAAGAGAATTTGCCTGTAATATTCACAAATCCAAAATACTCACCTGTTCTGCCAGCCGGCATCAAATTGCTGAACAGGGAACGAGCTGTGGATTGACTTACACCCTGCACGACACCAACCAACCCGGCGAGCAGGTAGAAATGAATCGCTTGTGTCATGAAATACCCGAGAATTACGATACATATGTATACCGATAAACTAAAGATTAATACCCGCTTCGCTCCCCAGCGCTGTGCCCAGGCTCCCAGTAACAATGTGCACGGGAAACCGATGAACTGTGTTAAAAGTAACGCCAGCATCAAGTCGGCTGTACCTATGCCTATACTTGTCCCATAGATTGTAGCCATCAGAATGATGGTATTAATGCCGTCATTAAAAAACCAAAAAGCCAACAGCATGCGGATTAATTGGGAAAACGCCGCATCTGGCGAAAAGTCTGCCGCAGCCTGCGAACTCCCACCCCAGCATACCCTTTCCACGAGCCAGGCAGATCCGGTGATGCTGGCCGTCTCGGAGCATGGCGAAAGATCGGTATCGAGAACAAAAACCACCACAGTGATACAGAGATAAAAGCCAGTCTTGTGCCTGCCAGTGTACTGTTCATCCCGAACCAGCCCGGTTGCTGAATCATCAGCATGTTCACCGCAAATAGCAGACCTCCCCCAATGTAACCATAGGCATACCCTTTGGAAGAGATCATGTCTCTTCGTTCCACAGGTACCAGATCCGGCAGCATGGCATCGTAAAAGGTATTGCCACCTGCAAAACCAATCGTGGATATGATCAGCAAGGCGGAAGCAAGTAGCCAGTCCCCCTCGCCGATTGCGCTGAATCCCAATGTAGCAAGGACACCAATGATTGCAAATACACGCAAAAAGTCGCCCTTTCGTCCTGACAAATCAGCCAGCGTGCCAAGCAGCGGTGTTAGCAGGGCTACACACAACATGCCAATGGAATGGGTATAGGCCAGGTAGGAGGCTGCGGTATCCGTATCCAGTGTTGCGGCAGCCACCGAGGCATAGAATACGGGCAATACGGCCGCCAGTACAGTTGTCGCATAAGCCGAGTTGGCCCAATCATACATAATCCAAGCCTTGATCGCCTTTTTATTCACATAAATCCTTCCTTTTCATGCATCCCATATTAGTACGAGTTCAGAAAGTCCCAGTGGACCATGCGAACATCCTCTATCAGATGCCAGATCGATGTCATTCTCCTATTCTAAAGGAAGAATATCACACTTGTTCACTGTTTATGTAAAAAATGGACGTTCTGTTCTTGTGACTCACTTAACCTCTGAGGTGAACTTGCGTAATTGGTTTATTTTATATGCACTCTCATCACATATCATCCTCGCCCGTGAATATACTTAATTACCGACAGGCCAAACTGTGCCGCGTAATCAATGGGGGTGCCTACATGTCAAATTCACACCAGCCTTACTCGTTCGTCGTGTCGAAGGAAGATTGGTCGCTTCACCGCAAAGGGTACCAGGACCAACAACGCCATCAGCAAAAGGTGAAAGATGTCATCAAGCAGAATCTGCCTGATCTGATTACGGAAGAAAACATCATCATGTCTGATGGAAAACAAATCATCAAGGTACCAATCCGCAGTCTGGATGAGTACCGTTTTGTGTATAACTACCAGAAGCAAAAGCATGTCGGTCAAGGAGACGGTGACAGTCAGGTCGGAGACGTCATCGGTCGTGATCCCGCTGCTTCGCAAAAACCTGGCAAAGGCGAAAAAGCTGGCGATCAGCCTGGTCATGATATTGTGGAAGCCGAAGTCAGTATTGAGGAATTGGAAGATATGCTCTTCGCTGAGCTGGAATTACCCGATCTGAAGCAGAAAGACAAAGACCTGATTGAGACACATACGGTGATATTCAACGATATTCGCAAAAAAGGTATGCAATCCAATATTGACAAGAAACGTACCATTCTGGAGAATCTGCGTCGCAATGCGACGACCGGTACACCGGGCATCCATCATATCAGTCCAGATGACCTTCGCTACAAGACATGGGAAGACAAAATTATTCCACAATCCAATGCCGTTATTATTGCCATGATGGATACATCCGGGTCCATGGGTTCATTTGAGAAATACTGCGCGCGCAGCTTCTTCTTCTGGATGACCCGTTTTCTACGCCGTCAATATGAGAAAGTCGAGATTGTTTTCCTCGCCCATCATACGGAGGCCAAGGAAGTAACCGAAGAAGAGTTCTTTACCCGTGGCGAGAGCGGAGGCACCATCTGCTCCTCTGTATATATGAAAGCATTGGATATTATTGACAGTCGTTATCCACCTTCAAGTTATAACATCTATCCTTTCCACTTCTCTGACGGGGATAATCTAACCTCGGATAATGAACGGTGTGTGAAGCTGATCGGGGAGCTCATGAAACGCAGCAACATGTTTGGGTACGGCGAGGTGAATCAGTATAACCGCAGCAGCACCCTGATGTCGGCTTACCGTCATATCAAGATGGATCAGTTCATGTATTATGTGATCAAAGAAAAAGGCGAAGTGTACAAAGCTTTGCGCAGCTTTTTTCAGAAAAGGGAAGGAGGCAGCGTTAGATGACAGATGAGATCCGCGACCTTGAATATGCTATTGCCGAGATTATGGAGATTGCCAATGGTTTTGGCCTGGATTATTACCCCATGCGGTACGAAATCTGCCCATCGGATATTATTTATACCTTTGGAGCCTACGGCATGCCGACCCGATTCAGTCACTGGAGCTTTGGCAAAACATTTCATAAGATGAAAATGCAATATGATTTTGGACTCAGCAAAATTTATGAACTTGTCATCAACTCCAACCCTTGTTATGCCTTCCTGCTGGACGGCAATTCCCTGATTCAGAACAAATTAATTGTAGCCCACGTTCTGGCCCACTGCGATTTTTTCAAAAACAATGCCCGCTTCTCCAAATCCAACCGGAATATGGTCGAAAGCATGGCTGCTACGGCAGATCGGATCAGCAATTATGAGATGGAGTATGGAACGGAAGCAGTGGAATCATTTATCGATGCCGTGATCGCCATTCAGGAACATGTAGACCCACAATTGATTAAACCCCGTCATTTGGACAAACAACGCTACATGGAGTTGAAAATACAGGAGCAGCGCGGTGAAAAAGCACCACGACCAGAAGGCCGCTATGATGATCTGTGGTCACTTGATGACGTGCAGAGCGAAGAAGCCCCCGCTGAAGGCATCCAGGTCCATCACTTCCCGCCTGAACCGGAGAAGGATGTCATGTGGTTTATTCAGGAATTCTCGGAAGTGTTGACCGACTGGCAGCGGGATATCATGAGTATGATGCGTGAGGAAATGCTGTATTTCTGGCCACAGATGGAAACCAAAATCATGAATGAAGGCTGGGCATCCTACTGGCATCAGCGCATTATACGTGAACTTGATCTGAACAGCGAGGATACGATCGAATTCGCAAAGCTCAACTCCTCCGTTGTGCAGCCATCCAAGCAAAGTCTGAATCCGTATTATCTGGGACTGAAAATTTTCGAGGATATCGAACGACGCTGGGATAATCCAACCCGTGAAGAACAGGAACGTTGGGGCCGCAAACCAGGGCAAGGCCGTGCCAAAATGTTCGAAGTGCGTGAATTTGATTCCGATACGTCCTTTATCCGCAATTACATGACCAAGCAATTAACCGAGGATCTCGACCTCTACGTTTTTGAGAAAAAGGGCCGGACTGGAAGATTACCGACAAGTCCTGGGAAAACATACGGGATCAGCTTGTATTCTCACGTGTCAACGGGGGTTCTCCTTATCTGGTGGTGCAGGATGCCGATTATCTGCGCACAGGGGAACTCGTGCTCAAACATAAATATGAGGGGATTGAACTTGATCTGAAATATATGGAACGCACACTGCCTTATCTGTATCGCCTTTGGGGGCGCACGGTGCATGTGGAGACACGCGTCGAGGATAAACCGATCTGGTTTACGTATGACGGCAAGAAGCACCACCGCAAGTTTTTATGAGGTTATGGATAAGATTATCGCAAGGAAAGTAACAAAAAAGCGGCAAGTTCCTGATATACACGGGAACTTGCCGCTTGGCATACACAAAATTAGGATTATACTGCTGGTGTACCATTACCCTGCAATCGCAGCGGCACAAAAAAATCATGCTCCACTTCACTTGCCGGCAGCGGACGACTGAAATAATATCCCTGAATCTCGCGGATGTCATTCTGCATCAGAATATCCAACTGGTCTTTTGTCTCAATGCCCTCAGCAATGACTTCCATCTGGAGATTCTGTGCCATGGATATAATCGTCGCGACAATCGCCTGATCGCTGTGACTTTCTGTAATGTCCGTTACGAATGAACGATCAATCTTGAGCTTGTGAATCGGGAAATGCTTCAGATAGCTTAGTGAACTGTATCCCGTACCGAAATCATCCAGGCTGATCTTGACCCCAAGAGCTGTCAGTTCATTCAGGATCGCCGTGGATACCGTTGCATCCATCATCATGCTTTCTGTAATCTCCAGCTCCAGATATCGAGCGTCCAGCCCTGTCTCATGGAGTGCATTCTTGACCTGTTCTACCAGGTTGGATTGGTGGAACTGCTGGCTGGACAAGTTAACCGATACCGGAATAAGCGGTCCACCACTGGCATGCCAGAGCTTCATCTGCCTGCACGCTTCCCGCAGCGTCCAGTTGCCAATATCATAGATCAAACCGGTCTCTTCTGCGAGCGGGATGAACACATTGGGTGCGAGCAGACCTTTGAGTGGATGATTCCAACGAATAAGCGCCTCCACACCAATCATGCGGCTATCCTCGGTACGAATCTGTGGTTGATAGTACAGGACCATTTCATCTCGTTCCAACGCTTTACGCAAGTATCCCTCCAGCTCGATGCGTTCATAGAGTTCCGAATCCAGTTGGGCAGTGTAGAATTGGAAACCGTTCTTGCCGTTCTTCTTCACTTCGTACATGGCAGAGTCCGCATGTTTCAGCAAAGCATCCACTCCCGCTCCATGTTCGGGATACATTGCAATCCCGATGCTGGCAGTCACGTAAAAGTCATTCTCCTTCAATCGATAAGGTAACTGGATGGCTTCAACAATCTGTTTTGCAAGCTCCGCCACACGTACTTCTGTCGCTTGATCCTGGGTCACCACCAAAGTGAACTCGTCACCGCCCATCCGGGCCAGCATGACATTTTCCGTAGCCAAGGGATCGGAATCTTCTATCGCTTTCATGATCCGGTTGCTGACTTCTCTTAGAAAGACATCTCCGAAGGAATGTCCGAGCGAGTCATTAATCATCTTGAAGCGGTCGATATCCATTACCATGACGGCAAATGAGTCCCCATTTTCTGCGGAAGCTTGAATGGTATAAGCCAGCACTTCATCCAGCTTGCGCCGATTGGGCAGCCCCGTGAGCGGATCATGCAAAGCCTGGTGACGAATGTTCTCCTGAGCTTGCTTCTCCTCCGTAATGTCCTTGATCAGAATGTGGCTCCCCACATGTGTACCATCAATGACAACAGGAACCACAACAATACTAAGGTCCAGAAGTTCGCCCTGTACATCCCTTAGCTTAGCCATATAATGCGCCTGTTCCAGCTTGTGATCATCCCAATCGATGGAGTCGAATTCACTGATCCATTCGATATCGATCTGTTGAACAATTTCATCAATGGAACGATTCATGACTCTTGTTTCAGAATAACCGGTGATTGTTGTTACAGCAGCATTAATGCCTTTGACAATGCCTTCCTTGTCTACTGAAATGATCGCATCCGAATGATTATGATACAAGGCCTGATACCATTGCTCATTCTCATGAATCCGTTGATCCTTCTGAGACATTCGCTGATTGATAAATATCCCGAATAACGTCAAGCCTAAGGCAACACATGTGCCCGAGGCGATCAAGTAAGCAAGAATGCCTGGCTCAATCTGCATCCCTGAACTTGCCATTGCGCCATGTGAATGATGGAAATGTGCAGCTGACATCCCCGTATAATGCATGCCAGAGATGCCAACCCCCATAATGAGACCGCTGCCCATCTTGTAAACCCAGGTATGTCTGGATTGATGATAACGGAAGAAAAACATGAGCCACAATGCCGCAAATGAAGCAAGTGCTGCGATCAGAATGGACAACACCACTCGGCCCGGTTCATACGTTACCGGAGTCGACATCGCTGCCATACCCACATAATGCATGGAGCTGATCCCTGCTGTCATCAGTACTCCAGCAATCATGAGCTTGCTTATTTTGCCGGATTCTCTACCCGCAATATTCAAGGCCACCCCAGAGGCGACAATAGCTAGCAGAACAGATAAAACAACCTTACCGGTGGAATAGGAAACTTGCGTAGGCAGAACAAAAGCCAGCATACCTACGAAATGCATGGACCAGATTCCCAGGCCCATCGAAACTGCGCCGCAGGTGAGCCATATATTTCGCGCCACCCCCCTAGCCTGACTTACACGTCCTGCAAGGTCAAGGGCTGCATATGAAGCTAACGATGCAATAATATAGGATAAAATAACAAGTTCTAAGTTGTACGTACCATGTAGGTGCTCCACTCACTCTGTCCTTTCAACCGGGAAATGCCTCATATGTATGCAAAAATGTAAAAAGAAGCGAGTGCGCTGTCTGGATGACAGGCACTCCCTCCGCATCATTTGACTCTTGACCACAGACTTCGTTGAAGCCGTTATCATACATTGGAACCCGTTTATTAGAATGTATATAGTCTAAACGTCCTAGCCTTTAAAATCAACACTTATTTCCAGAAACACGATGTTTACTGGCTGACATTCTCATATTCTAAGACACGGCCGAATATTCTATTTGCGCGTCAGGAACAGACTGCCAAATCCGGATGTATCTTGATAAGAATTACCTGATGAATCACTCCAGATGGACACACTGCTTCGTTTGCCATCTCCCGCCCCATCATCATTGACTTGAAGATCGAATCCAATCCAACGTTGCCCATCAGCACGAACGCTATCTAGCGGGATTGCCGCTTCAACTGTGTACCCTCCGCTTGTTAATCGGGTAGCTGATTTGAAGCTTTCTTTCCGTGCATTTCCGCCAAATGAAGTCTCATTATCAAAATTAACCCGGTACTGGGCGTCATCCTCCTGATAGAACGTTGTCTGATCTTTGTTCTGGTCAATAAAAATCTCGATCGAATCCTGCTCATGTGCATTAGAACTTAATTTGCTGCGCAGGGGATCTTTCACATCTGCCAATACGTAGAGGTATTTCTCATCCCACAACAGCTGTGCAGTCGCCGTTGCACCTGAGTTTCCGATGACCCAGACATCCGTTTTAACAGATGCAGCCTTCTTCCAGATGTCGTCCTTTTTCGCATCAATTACAGGTGTACCATAAGTGACCTTGGTTTGTTTCAGGACAGAACCCAGCTTCAGTCTCCCACGGTTGGCTGGTATCTCAGGCTGCTGATTGGAGATATCATTCCATACGATCGAAGCTGTCTTGCCGGCAGCATATTCATCCGTAATTCGAAAATCCAGAGACAAGACCTGGCCTTCGGTAAGTAAAGCAGCTGACATAGGCAGTGATGCGTATACAACATAACCCGTTTTGGTCTCCTGTACATTGTAAGCATCTTTATCCTTGCCTTTACCGCCCTCCCGTTTGAACGTATATTGACCCTTTACAGCCGGCGGATTTTTCTTCTTGGCAGACAGATCAGCTTCAGAAGTTGCAGCGCCCGTACCCTTTACTTCTTCGGCCAGAAAAACCTGTACCTGATCACCTTTGCGACGTGTGGTATCCTTTACTTCCACTCGTAAATTCACCTTTTTGGCATCCCACAGCACACGAGCCTCACCCGTAACCGCCGATGTACCATCTGCCAGATGATTAATTCCAATCCCTTTCACAGCACCCCAAAGAATATCTTCCTTTCCTTTGTGATCCGGGAAAGTAGGGCTGGCCTTAAGTGCTGTCCACTCATTACGATAGATTGGAAGAGTGGTTGCATCCACCAGTGCCCAATAGGCCGGTTTGGCTTTCAATTTACGATCAAACAGTAACGGTGCATCCTTGCGTCCTTTGACTGGATGATTGTCAAGCCATGTCCCATCATCGGCAAGTCCCAGACCGTGACACTGTCCATTACGCCGCGTTTTCCCAAATCGTCAAACAGGTCGAACAGTTCACGATAACGATAAGCCTGTTGCAACATCAATTCATCCGTGACAGGCATCTCCAGTTCAGAATTACTTGAATAGATCGAAACATCCAGCTCTGTAACCTGCACATTCACACCAAGAGCAATCACTTTTTCAAAAGCATCGCGAATGAGCTTTACATCCGGTCCGTACATCGACACATGCATCTGGAATCCAACAGCATCAATCGGTGTTCCTTTGGCAAGCAGCTTCTCTACAAGCTTCACCATATCATTCACCTTGTTTCCATTGCCCTCCATGCCATAGTCATTAATCACCAGTACAGCATCGGGGTCGGCCTCACGGGCATATCGGAAAGCCAGCTCAATGTAATCACTGTCATCTCCGTCGCCGTCCACATCCCCAATAATATCTCTCCACTTGGAACCACTTGCCTGATTACGCAAGCCGCCTCCATCCGAGATGACTTCATTGACGACATCCCATGTATGAACCTTTCCTTTGTAACGAGTGACGATGGTCTGAATATGAGTTTTCATCCGTGCAAGCAACTGTTCCCGTGTGGCAGTTTTGAAGCATCATTCGGATCGGTAAAGAACCAGTCCGGTACCTGACTATGCCATAACAGTGTATGACCTCTTACCTCCATGTCATTGGCTTCGGCGAAGTTCACCAGACGATCCGCCTCTGACCAGACAAACTGCCCTTCCTTAGGTTGCATCGCATCCATTTTCATAAAATTCCCGGCTGTAATACTATTAAAATGTTTCGTCAACAACTGGGAATGCGGATCTTCCGCATCCAGTGCAGATTGGTCAATCGCCGCTCCCATTGCATAATGTTGTCCCACAACATCCACAAGGTTCGGAATATTCGGCTCAATTTCAATTTTTTCGGCTTCCGTAATCAGAACATCATCCACGTAAAACGTAATCGTATCGGCCGGCGTCACTTCCGCTGACGTCTTCCATGGAGTCTCTGCATACATGCGGAATCCCGTGATGCCGCTATTTTCCCCAGGAATCACCACATCCGCCTCAATTTTTTTCCACTGTCCTTTGTTCAAGGTAGCAGAGGCAAACGTAGCATATTCACGACTTGAAGCGTCGTTATTGTACTCTTTCTCCAGTGAACCGTTAATGACCTGACTGTCGGGTCCTTCATCGTACATGGCCCAAAACGAAATATGAACCGTGCTGCCTTTCTGTACATGGTCTATTACTTCAATTAAAGGTCCATGGAACGTTTCGGTACGGGAAGAGGTTCTCAGACTGCGTGTGCTGTCGTGTCCTACTTGCGTTACGATATCAAGCTTTTCACTCGCACGTGCGCGCCATTGTCCCAACACACCATCTTCAAAATTAGCCTCAAACAGTACTTCTGTGTCGCCAGTCTTAACGTCTGCTGCCGCTTGAGCACGTGTCCCCCTGTTCCCACACTTGGGAACAAACTGAAGATCAATACAGCCGACAAGCACAGGCCCCACCATTTTCTCAAATGCATCCGATCTCCTCCTTGGTTGGTTGTTTGTTGTTTGCGAAGATCAACCTTTGTTCTGTCATACGCCAGCCCTTTACAAGATCGTTGTGCAGGATTGGATAGACGTTATTCAACAGAAGTTGTAAGCACTTTCATTATACGATTGCCATCAAACTTTGTTTACCCGTTAAACTATAGGACTTATTCTAAGATTTTCACAATCAGATAGAACGACAAAAAGCACAGCTGGTTAGCTGTGCTCCGTGTCAATGTCTTTACACTTTCAAAGGTGCTGTCGTCTGACGGATCACCAGATTGGAAGGCTCCGTCACCACGGGAGGAGAATAAGCCGGATTTTCAATCATGGCAATCAGATATTCGATGGACTTAATGCCAATGGAATAGATATTCTGATTCACCGTAGTTAGTCCGGGTTTAAACACCTCAGCATAATATGTGTTGTCGAACCCGACAACCGAGATATCTTCCGGCACACTCAGTCCATGCTTCTCAATCTCATGAATTGCGCCAAAGGCAGACATGTCTGATGCACAGACAATGCCTGTGGGTTGATCCTCAAGTGCCAGCAATCGCCGGGCAGCCTTGCTTCCCCCGTCGAATGAATAATCGCAGACTTCCAGATATACTGTAGAGTACGGGATGCCACATTCTCGCAAGCCTTCCCGATATCCTTCCAATCGCAGATTAGCTACAGCGGGGCCAAGTGTACCTGAGATATAGGCAATTTTGCGGTGCCCAAGCTCATGCAGATGTCTGACACTCATCGAAATCCCGTTCGCGTTGTCCGTGGTAATATACCCGGCACGCTTGCCCAAGAGGTCCGTATCGATAAACATCGTTGGAATCTCTGCATCCACCAGTTCCTGAATACTCGCATTTTCTCTGCCTTCCCCGAATACCACAACGCCATCCACATTACGACTGCGGCAATGTTTGATGAACGAATACGCCGGGTCATCGAATCGAGTAGACAACCGAACAAGATCATATCCGCTATTCTCCAGCGCAGTCTTGATCCCTTCAAGCAATTCCGACACAAAAGGGTTTGTAAATGGGACCGTCAACAGTACACCTACCGTCCATGAACGGCGTTTAACAAGTCCACGAGCGACCACATTGGGTTGATATTTCAATAATTCGATGGCTATATTGACTTTTTTGCGTGTTTTTTCACTTACATCAGGATAATCGTTTATCACTTTGGAAACGGTTGCAACAGATACTCCCGCTTCCTTGGCCACATCATGGATAGAAGCCATCTGATCACCTCAACCTCTTTCAAATCCCCTGTCTCCGGCTGCATTTTTTATGACATCGGCAGGTTTGTCTACCCATTATAGCTTAAAACAGCCTGAAACGGTATGGAAGCTTCCTTTTGCTTTTAACGTCTATTCCTGTTGTTCCAGATTCTTCAAATCCCAAGACAGTTTCTCCATGGTTGTCGCAAATACAGCGAGTTCAGCCGAGCGTGAAGCTTGGCTACGTGCTCCGCGAGAGGTATGATCCGACTCCAGCTGCACACTGCTCAGTTTCTTCATGATCTGCTCCAGATTAGACTGAATTTTACCCTGGGCGTCACGGGAACTGGCTGCAAGCTTGCGCACCTCACTAGCGACAACTTCAAAGCCACGTCCGAACTCTCCGGCATGGGCAGCTTCAATCGCTGCATTCAGACCAACAAGATGGCTCTGATCCGATATCTCGCGAATGAGTTCACCCATTTTACCAATCTGCTGGATCTCCCCCGTCAATTCCGTGAGCAGAACTTGAGCCTGCTCCTGGGAAGCAGCTGTTTCTTTGGCTACATTCGAGATGGCCAGGGCATTTTCATTCAGTTCACTAATCATGCCAGTAAGCTCTTGGGTAATCTGCGTGATCGCCTGCAAGGTATGTTGTTGATCTTCAGCAAGATGAGATAACTTTTCTTTTTCCTTCTTCTCATATGCCTCAAGAACAAGCTGTGAATCCAGATTGAACATTTTACTGAGCGCCTGAATGACAAGATGCCAGGAATCAGGAATAACCTGCTGGAATATGCTCGTTGCAATATCAAGATATACCATATAGGTACCCAGATAATAATCCTCGGACAGGCCAATACGGGAATGCACAAGCCCAATCGCAATACGTTGCTCAATATATGCGTCGTCCACGATTCCATCCGTCATCGATAACCAGTACATCTTCTGTGTCTCTTTCAAACGTTCAATGGAAGAGAATCTTGCGATCAGATCTACCAGATCCGGATAATTCCCTACATGATTGTAGAAATGATCCACCACTTCATTCACCACTTTTTCAAAAACAGGCCGATGATCGGCAAGCAGTGTTAGATCTCTTGCGGTTAATCCCATGTAATCAAGTTGCTTCTGTCTTGTTGCGGAAATACTGCTCATCTCTGGTTCAGTCAGCTCCTTAATAAACACCATTACTTTAAATTGTAAATATATGTATCGATTATAGACTAAAATACCTAAACTTACATATACCATTAGAACTAATTCACCGTAAAATTAACCTTATTTGTCAGCATTTTAGATTAATAAGATGCTTGTGGAACTAAAAAGGCCCTGACTCTGCTGTGAAGGAGCCTCACAGCAGACATCAGAAGCCTGATCCGGAATGGTTCGTTGCCGATTAGCGATTAAGGAGACTGCCCACATAGCGAAGCAGTTCATTGGCGCTGGCTGCGGTATATCCATGTTCTTCGATTAAGCGTTTGATCACTTCATTCATTCGTTTCAATTGGGTTGCATCCGGTGTTTTGGTTGAGGTTGTAATCTTCACGATGTCTTTCAGATCTGTAAACAACTTCTTCTCAATCGCTTCACGCAGACGGTCATGGCTGCTGTACTCAAATTTGCGCTCCTTGCGGGAGTATGCCGAGATTCGAATGAGAATCTCTTCCCTGAACGCTTTCTTCGCATTCTCGGAGATGCCGATCTGCTCCTCGATGGAACGCATCAGACGCTCATCCGGGTCCAACTCTTCATCTGTGAGCGGATCCCGAATTTTGGACCAGTTGCAGAATGCCTCAATGTTATCGAGATAGTTCTCGAACAACGTTCTTGCGGACTCTTCGAATGAGTACACAAAAGCTTTCTGTACTTCCTTCTTGGCCAGTTCGTCATACTCCTTGCGTGCGAGAGCAATGAAGTTCAGATAACGCTCCCGCTCTTCTTTTGTAATTGAAGCATGCTGGTCCAGACCATCCTTAATGGCTCGCAGAATGTCCAGCGCGTTAATGCTCTGAAGATTTTGCTTGATCAAAGCACTGGAGATCCGATTGATGACATAACGCGGGTCAATACCGGACATCCCTTCATCCAGATACTCATTTTGCATCTCGCGGAGATCGGCTTCTTTGTAGCCTTCCACTTCCTCACCGTCATACATCCGCATTTTTTTAACGAGATCCATGCCTTGTTTCTTCGTTTCCTTCAAGCGGGTAAGTATGGAAAAAATGGCTGCAGTCCGCAATGCATGCGGTGCAATATGAACATGCTTCATGTCACTTTGCTGAATGAGCTTGGCATAGATTTTCTCTTCTTCGGATACTTTCAAGTTGTACGGAATCGGCATGACAATCATCCGGGATTGCAGGGCCTCATTCTTCTTGTTGGAGATAAATGACTTATACTCCGATTCATTCGTATGTGCCACAATCATCTCATCCGCACTGATCAAGGCGAAGCGTCCTGCTTTGAAATTCCCCTCCTGTGTGAGCGACAATAGATTCCACAGGAATTTCTCATCACATTTCAACATCTCCTGGAACTCCATCAATCCCCGGTTCGCCTTGTTCAACTCCCCATCAAAACGATAGGCACGCGGATCGGATTCGGAACCAAATTCGGTAATGGTGGAGAAGTCGATGCTACCGGTCAGATCGGCAATATCCTGCGATTTTGGATCGGATGGACTGAATGTTCCTATCCCCACCCGATTATCTTCGGAAACAATGACCCGTTCCACCGGCACCTTGCTGATATCACCGCCATATTCGGTACGGAGTCTCATTTGGCAAGATGGGCAAAGGTTCCCCTCGATGCGGACTCCAATTTCCTTTTCCACTTCAGGACGAAGCTCCAATGGAATCAGATGCAATGGCTCCTCATGCATCGGGCATCCATCAATGGCGTATATGGCCCCTTTTTCAGTCCGCGAGAACTGTTCAAGACCCCGCTTCAGCAACGTAACCAACGTCGATTTACCTCCACTTACGGGACCCATAAGCAGCAAAATCCGCTTACGTACATCCAAACGGCGTGCTGCCGAGTGAAAGTATTCCTCGACCAACTTTTCAATGGATCGATCCAATCCAAAGATCTCCTGCTCAAAAAACTTGTACCGCTTATGCCCACCTACTTCTTCCACGCCAAACGATTCAATCATTTCGTACACTCTGGCGTGAGCCGTCATTGCCGGAGTCGGGTCCTTTCTCAGCAGCTCAATATACTCTTCAAATGTTCCGTTCCATGTCAAACGGTCACTCTCTGCCCGATGTTCCGCAACGCGTTCAAAAATATTCATGCTTGGTACCTCCCATGGCTCCTTTAGTGTGATTGTCAACCATTCCGAATGGTATGAAGAAATCAATAGAATTGCGGCTCCTGCTTGAATACCAATCTTGCGGTCCTGTGTAGTCCCGCCACCCTCTGTCCAAACATCTTGTATTGTTGTGAAAAGTGTATTACATACCTATGCGGCAAATCGGATAAGTTGACCTCTTTTTCAATCCACGACTTCGAATTTTGGCTTTTCCCTGTTCTATCAGACATCTTGTGCCTTCAGAAAAAAAAGAATGAATATGATATAATGAGGGTTCTAAATTCAGGAAACCGGACAACACATGGTCAGACACTGGCCACTTCAGGAAAGGAGTAAGGACGATGGCAGTACAATACGAAACCGAATTATATTCGCCGGTGAAGGCTTTCTTCGAGCAGCGTGGCTTCGACGTGAAGGCGGAAGTCAGACATTGTGACCTCGTAGGGGTCAGATCCGACCAAGAGGAACCACTGATTGTCGAGATGAAAAAAACATTTAACCTCTCCCTCTTGTTGCAGGGCATGCAGCGTTTGAAGCTTAGCCCGTTCGTGTATTTGGCCGTCGAGCGCAATCGCAGCAAACGCGGGGCCGTCAACCAACGCTGGAGCGAACTGACTGCATTATGCAGACAACTTGGTCTGGGTCTGTTAACTGTCACCTTTTACAAAACCAAAGCTCCCCTGATTGATGTATTGTGCGAACCCTCAGCCCAGATCCCCCTCACTGGCCGTAATCAGGTGGCCCGCAAAAGCGGTGTTCGACGGAAACGCTTGCTTAAGGAATTCGATGAACGCAGCGGAGACTACAATACAGGAGGCAGCACACGCAGGCAGCTGGTCACGGCATATCGTGAGAAGGCCCTAAAGGTCGCATCCGCGCTGCGAACGAACGGAGAAGCCTCCCCGCCATACTTGCCAGACAGACAGGTGTAGGTTCCGCCGCGGCGATTCTGCAAAAGAATTATTATGGCTGGTTTGATCGCCTCTCCCGTGGAAAATACATTCTGACGATTAAGGGAGTACAGGCGTTAACTGAGCATGCACACATGCTTGAGGATAATGATATGATTGAACGAACCATTAATGAACCTGATGTAACGTATTCTGTACCTAGTGATACGGAGGACGACCTTGCACACGTTGCAGAAACGGCGGAGCAATGCTTGAAAAATACAGGCCTGATCTGATACGGAATCATCCGAAGTAGCGGATATGAAAAAAATGAGAATGCAAAAACACCTGTCATCTCCAGTGGAGACAACAGGTGTTTTGGTGTGTTCTATATAGAAGAATGCTATTAGAAGTTTGTTGCTACTTCGGAAGCCAATTTCAGACCTGCAGTTACGATTTCTTCAGCACGATCTGCAGAAGCGTTATGTCCTTCAACGATAACTACTTCTGGGTTTTGAATGCCCCACAAGCCGATAACTGTTTTCAGGAAGTTCAGGGACATTTCAGCAGCTGCCATTGGGCCTTCGGAATATACGCCACCACGAGCGTTAAGCAAAGCTACTTTTTTGTCGCCAGCAAGTCCTACAGGACCTTCAGCAGTGTATTTGAATGTTTTACCAGCTTGGCTCAGGTAAGCAATGTAGTTTACCAATGGAGCTGGAACAGTGAAGTTCCACAGTGGGAATGCAAATACCACTTTGTCAGCTGCCAGGAATTGATCTTGCAATTGTGCTGCAAGGGAAGCTGCTTTTTGCTCGTCAGCTGTCAGTTCAAAACCGTTAGCTGCTTTGTAAGTACCAGTGATTGCAGTGTTACCATAGAATGGGAATTCTGTATTGTAGAGATCCAGCTCAGTAACTGTGTCACCTGGGTGGGACTCTTTGTATGCGCTCAAGAATGCATCGTACAATTTAACGCTGACTGCTTGATCTGCAGGACGGTCATTTGCTTTAACGAATAAAATATTAGACATGTTGAATTTTCCCCCGTTAGATAAAATATATGAGTGCTTTTTCTTGAACTGGCCACCAATGCAACTTATATAAAGAAACCAACAACTCATTAATTCATATTATATATAAAAATGTTAGTGGATGCAATAACGTAATCACTTTGGTCATGAACCAATTTTTATTTTTGCTACAATCTATTTTTTCACTCTACTTAGCTGCGAGCCGTAAATTCGGAAATGGCCTCACTAATCAGATTCATGCCAAGCAGCAGTTCATCCCGGCCCGGGTGGCTAAAGTTCAATCGAATGTAACGTTGATCCTGTACTCCTGTAGAGCATAACGATCCAGGAAGAAAAGATACACCTTTGGGCAGAGCAGCCTTAAGCAGAGCGCCACTATCCAATCCTTCCGGCAACTGTACCCACAGATACATTCCGCCCTCAGGGATGTTGTACTGACACCCTTTCCAGCCCGGTCTCTTCAACAGTTCAAGCATCAGTTTGAGTCTTGTCTTATACTCCCGATTTAACATCGCCAAGTGGTCACTCCAACGAAAAGGAGATTGGGCGAGCAATTGATACAATAACCTTTGGTTCATCGGACTGGACTGACCATCGGCAATCCGTTTAACGGAGGCCATGGCCTGAATCAGCGCGGGATGTCCAGCGGCCCATCCGGTTCGAAGAGCGGGCGCTACTGTTTTGCTGAATGAACCAATGTAGAGAACATGTCCACCCTGATCTGCAGTATCCAGTGCAAAGAGTGACGGGTATTTACGATAGAATTCCGTTGGCTCAAGGCCATCGAAATGGAGCTCACCGTAAGAATCATCTTCCACAAGCAGTACACCATAACGGGAGCACAGCTCTAGGACAGCCTCCCGACGTTCCATACTCCACAGAGCACCCGTCGGATTCGAGAAACTGGGTGCAGCAAAAAGCAGCTTCGGTCTGACCTGCTGCATGTGATGCTCCAAAAGGTCTGGCAGTATGCCATCCCGATCACCCATTACGGGAACAATCTTGGCTCCCTGCATCTCCAGAACCTCAAGACAGCCTGGTGATGTGGGATGTTCAACCAGTACAGAATCTCCTGCTTCAAGCAATAGACGCATCACGAGATCGATGGCCTGCTGGGTACCAGTGGTCAACAGAATTTGTTCGGGTACCGTTCGTATGCCTTTGCGGGCATTCCAGTCTTTGTTCAACCACTCTCTTAGGGGTGTGTAGCCTGCCGGCTCTCCATATTGCAATGCGGAGGGGCCTGAACTAAAAACAGACACCGCTGCTTCTTCCAACAATTTGAAAGGGAACAACTCCTCCGCAGGCAATTCTTCTGCCAATGAAATGAAATAATCCCTGCCAGACATCTCACGTATATCCCTCAGTGGTGATGACAAAAGCCTGTTGGTACGGGAAGCAAAGAAATATTTCATCGATCCGTTCCCCTTTCATCCCTATTCCGAAGCTGTACTCGCAGTCCGCAGCCCTACAACCTATTCGCGCTTGCCATCGAATATGACCGGATTGTTCCCCAATCAGTGGAGATCATGAGAAGAATCACCCTGTTCCGTCAGGACCCCGTCTTCACTTGTCTTGCATGCAAGGCATAACGTTCAATGGCCTGTGCTCTACTGCTTACTTCCAGCTTCACGTAAATTTTACGCAGGTAATTATCAATGGAACGTCTGCTAACGTTAATCTCATTCGCTATTTTATCATAGGTTACCCCCTGAACAATTCTTTCCATGATAAAAGTTTCAGTTTCTGTTAATTCAATTACACGTGCTTCTGTTGGAGACTCCACAGGTTGCGCCCACTCCGCACTGTTTAACCATGACAATGGAATGGATACATGGCCCTCACGTAACCCAGAGATCAGATGAATCAGCTGGCTAGGGGAAGCCTGTTTGGATAGCATGCCGCTTGCACCAAGACTCATCAGATGACGAAACAGCTTCACATTGTCTTCATCCGTCAAAATGATGATGTGACTGTGAGCTGACAGATTCTTCATCTGGGCAATATATTGATCGGCCTGGCCCTCCGGAAGACGATAATCCATCAGAATCAGATCAGGCTGATATGTATTCACCAGATCGAGCCCTTCTGTCCCGGTCGAAGTCATGCCACGTACCGTCAGATCTTGCTGCTCTTCCAAAATCAATTTTGTACCGAGCATGCTGGTGGGGTGGATATCTATGATGACCACCTGCCATACTTTTTTCATTGTTGTTCCCCCTGTTATGTATTGGACAAATAACTTCTAGCTTCTGTCATGATGAGCCCTTCATCTATGCGACAGTCCGAGTATAGAAGAAGCACAGGTCGGATTATGTCGAAAAACAGAAAAACGCAGAATGCAGACGCTAAAAAAGCTCTATTTTCCATCGTATTTTGTTATAAAAACACCATGGTGTCCATCTTCCCATCCCCGGAAAGGTCAAAATATAGTATAAATTTCCTGCATTTCTATCTAAAAAAGTCGAAAAACCTGCCCAAAGTTCCTACTTATTGCATCTATAAGAAATTGTATCCTAGGACTTCCTTCCGATGCAATCTCTTTTTACTCTATTAAGTAAAGAATTTCATTTTTGCGTAATCAATAGGGGCATGATAGAATGAGGACTGGAAATTTTTTTATACCTATAAATGACCAGGAGTGATGATATGAAACCATCTCCCCCGCCCTCTGACATCCATCACACCCGGAGTGCCAAAGGCAAGGCCGGATCTTCAATCAAGCTGTTTCTGGTAATGTGGATTGTTCTCATTGCACTAGGAGTCGTTGGAACCTACTATTATAGTAACCATCTCCAGCAACAGATGATTAATCAGCTTCAGGCCCATAACCAGCAGCAGATTGCAGCGCTAAAAACCGACTACGAAAATCAGCTAACAACGATATCGAAGGAAGTAGCAGACCTGCAGGGACAAGTTCAATCCTTCAATGAATTGCTGACTTTTACCAAGGATAATGCAAGCGACAAAACGGATAACAGCAACAAACTGTATACCCAGCTGAGCGAAGTCAAAAAACAACTGGAGACACTCCAGAAAAAGATGGACCTGCTCAAATGATTACACCCGTCAAACAGGTTAATCGTTTTTTTATGCTTGCACTTGCTCCTTTTGTTGGATTGATATGTTGCCTGCTGCTGCTTCGTCCTCCGCTTGAACCCGGAGGTTTGATTCCTGCCGAATTGTCTGAGGACACAATTACTCCCCGGACCCAAGCAATCAGCCAAGAGCTTGCCGGGGCAAAAGATGCTGCTGTCCAGACTTCTTCTTCTATTAAAAGAACGACACAGCTCTACAATAAGACAACCAGTACGATGGCTACACTTGTACAGCAGGCTTCCGCCCAGGCGGATCGTCCGGAAAAGATCTACAACCAACGGATCACCTCCAAGCTTGGTGTTCCAATTGAAAGAGTAGATAGTGACCGATTGAGAATTGAACTGTACAGAGTGAACCCTGGCAGCTATAAAGGCTATGCCATGAAGATCAAGCTAAAAGACCCTACAGCCATGCAGATGGCGCTAGACAGTGAACCTGGTCGTTCTGAGACGACCATGCAGGCTGTAAAGCGTAACGGCGCAATTGCCGGGATCAACGCAGGTGGATTTGCTGACAGTGGCGGTAAACGTTACCCACTTAGCACAACTGTCATGGACGGAAAATATGTGAATGGTTTTCAGGCCAGTTTCAAGGATCTGTTTTTTGTAGGACTTAACGACACCGGCAAGTTGGTTGGTGGCAAGTTCTTCGACAAAAACTCACTGGATCGCCTGCAACCGCAATTTGGGGCTACGTTTGTTCCGGTATTGCTACAGAATGGACGTAAAACCACAATTCCTGATAAGTGGAAAGTATCACCCAAACGAGCCCCACGTACAGTCATTGGCAATTATAAGGATGATCAGTTGTTGATCATTGTGGTCGATGGTTATAATGAGGGCGGAAGCTCCGGTGCTACCCTTGAAGAGTTGCAAGGCCGGTTGTACAAGCTTGGGGTCATCGACGCCTATAATCTGGATGGCGGCGGATCTTCCTCACTTATTCTGAATAACCGGGTTGTGAACAAACCTTCAGATGGCAGCCTCAGACCGGTGCCCACACACTTTTTATTTTACAAATAATAGGGTGAAGCATTTCTTTTCTACCTATAATGGTTATAATAGAAGAAAATGAGCTTGTGCAGGAGGTGCGAAGGGTATGTCATTTTCATTGACATTCTGGATTATTGCAATTGTATTGACTCTCTTCATTACAGGCATTCTCACTTCATCCTACAACAATGACAAGACAAAAGGCTTGTAAAGGCCAAGCCTCTCTCCGGAGAGGCTTTTTCTATTGCTTCATCCTCGAAATAACAAGAGGCAAGGCTTAAAAGAATGATTCGATTCTTCTAAGCCTTGCCTCTTGCTGTGCCGTTTGTTCCACGCATTAATCCTGTGAGGAGACGCATATCCGGGATCAATAGCTTACCGCCTGTTCATTCCGCTTGGATCTAACAGTATTAGAAGGCATAGGTCCACTCACTGACCCACCCTCAACTAATGTCACATAAATTCGTTCATGATCCACGGGTTCTCCAGCAATAATTTTGATCAATTGTTCAGCAGCGAGCGACCCCCACTTGCGTTTGGAGTAATCAATGCTTGCCAATCTCGGCTGAACGTACTTGCTCAATTCAATATTGTCGAATCCGATGACATCGATCTCCTGACCCACGCCAAGTGAACTTTCTGCCAGACGATCACACAGACCAATAGCCATCTCATCATTGAGGCAGAATACGGCTGCGGGGCCATCATACACCTGCACAATCTGATCTGCTGCCCGTTCTCCGCCACTCTTCTCAAAATCTCCCGTAATCTCAATCCATTCCACATCGGCTTCACGTTCTGCCACCTGTCTCACAGCCTTCAACCGCTGCACAGAGTCAAACGAACCTTCCGGTCCTGTCACCACGTAGATTTTCTTATGTCCCTGCTCAATAAGATGTTCCATCGCAAGTGTCGCACCGGCCTTGTTATCCAGCAGAACCTGGTTAATATTGGGATGATCCATTTCACGGTCCAATACAACGATTTTGTGCCCACGATCGGCATATTGCATCAATTCCTCACTTGCAAACGTATGATCCAGAATGATTGCACCATCAATCATCCTCTCCGGAAGCATGCGATGGGATTGCTTGCCACTGCACACGATCAGGTCATAGCCTTGAGCATTACATACGGCTTTCATGCCACTGAGCAAGTCTCCGTACACATCTCCGCTAAAATCGGTCAAGAATACACCCAGAATTTTGGATTCCCTCTTCTTCAGTGTTCTTGCAGCGGCATTTGGAACATAGTTCAGCTCTTTGGCAATGGCCAAAATTTTGGAACTCGTCTCATCGGTCACTTTATTGCTGCCATTCAGCGCATATGACACAGTAGAGATGGAAACTCCCGCCTGTTTGGCGATATCCTTGATACTGACCACATTCTTCGCTCCCCTGTTATGTTCATCAGGCCTTCCCTAACGAAAGGCCTGACACATTACTCTTTTCCTTTGACCGGATTACACGAGTCTGAATGATTTCTTCTGAGTGTCCCGACTGTTTGCACCCACAAGAATATGGAACTCACCTCGATCACTGCGATGGCTTAAGTCGGAATGGTGATAACGAAGCTGTTCTTCATTTAACGTAAACGTAGCTGTACCACTCTCGCCTGGCGCCAGTGCAAGCTTCACATACCCTTTCAGCTCACGCATTGGGCGAACAACTTCACCCGTCACATCACGAACGTACAACTGAACGGTCTCTACACCTGCGCGCTCACCCGTATTCGTTACAAGTACCTGGATGTTCAGCGTGTCTTCAGCAGTCATCTCGTGACTTGACACTTCAAGATCACCATAAGAGAAAGTTGTGTACGAGAGACCATAACCGAACGGAAGCAAAGGTTCATTCGGGCTGTCGATGTATTTGGAGACATAACGTTCTTCCGTTTTCTCCGGGTTCAACGGACGACCTGTATTGAAATGGTTGTAATAGACCGGAATCTGACCTACGGACTGTGGGAAAGACATCGTCAGACGTGCAGATGGATTCACTACCCCTGTCAGAACATCTGCAATCGCTGCCCCGCCTTCACTACCCGGGAACCAGGCTTCAAGAACGGCATCCGATTCATCGATTACACCATGCAGATCCAATGGACGGCCGTTGAAAATGACGCTGGCCATCGGTTTCCCCGCTTTTTGAGCTGTTTAACCAATTCCAATTGGGCTGCTGGCAGACGAATATCCGTGCGTGAGCCACCTTCTCCACTCATCTCGGAGTCTTCACCCAGAGCAAGGACAATCAGATCCGCTTTGCTTGCCACTTCCAGGGCTTCAGCAATCTGCTCAGCTGTGATCGTATGAACATGACTTCCTTGAGCATATTCAACTTTCCCACCCGTCAGGCGTTCTTGCAGAGCCGTTCCAAGCTTGACTGCATCTTCCTTAACACCTTCACAGGACCACCAGCCCAGAATATCAGGACTCTGTGCAAAGGGACCAATAAGGGCTACATTGGCGTCAGGTTGAAGCGGAAGCACGTTATCATCATTCTTCAAAAGGACAGCCGATTTGGTTGCCAGTTCATAGGCTACCTGACGATGCTCTTTGGAGAACACAATTTCACGTTCCCGAACCGGGTCAGCTGCACGTAGCGGATTGTCGAACAATCCCAGCTTCTCTTTCAATTGCAAAATACGCAAGACGGCTTCATCAATGAGCTCCTCTTCCACTTCACCACTCTCAATCAGCTCAGGCAAATGATTCACATAACAAGGTGTCATCATCTCCATGTCTACTCCTGCACGTATAGCACGATATGCCGCTTCACGATCATCTTCGGCAGCGCCGTGTGCAATCATTTCGCGAATGGAAGCCCAGTCCGAGATCAGTACGCCATCAAAGCCCCACTCGTCACGCAAAATGCCACGCATCAACTTCTCATTGCCGCTTGCCGGAATACCGTCAACCGTATTGAATGAAGTCATGACCATCTCCACACCCGCATCCAACGCTGCTTTGTACGCTGGCAAATAATACTCACGCAGGTTACGCTCGGACATGTCCACCGTATTGTAATCCCGACCACCCTCAGCCGCGCCATACGCCGCAAAGTGTTTGACACAGGCTGCAAGACGATCTGGCTCATCCTTCAAGCTATCGCCCTGATATCCACGTACAAATGCAGCCGCGAACAAGCTGTTCAAATATGGATCTTCTCCTGTCGTTTCCATCACACGGCCCCAGCGCGGGTCACGAACCAGATCCACCATGGGTGCAAAGGTTACATGCAAACCGGACACAGCCGATTCACGAGCTGCAATTTCAGCACTTTTCTCAGCCAGTTCTGTATCCCAAGAGCAACCAATCGCCAGTGGAATCGGGAAAATGGTTTTGAATCCGTGAACGACATCAGCCATGAACAGGAGCGGAATGCCCAGACGGCTTTTTTTCATATAAGCTTGCTGTACATCAATGATGGCCTGCGCACCGGAAAGGCCAAGAATGGACCCACTGGCATCCACAGACTGCTCCGTAATTCCCATCTCTTCCATCGGCCCTGTAATCTGACCTTCGACATTCGTTCCTTCATAGAAGTTGGCAGTCAACTGAAGAAGCTGAGCTGTTTTTTCCTCCAACGTCATCTGTTTTACCAGGTCTAGCAACTGCTCGTTATTCATCCATATATCCTCCACTACAAGTTGTTGAAATAAAGAACCCGGCTGCGTTCGGGGAGAGACCGCGCACCGGGTTCAAAATTAATGACTGAACGATTACTAGAATTTCTCGTTTAGCTCATCCAGATAAGGTTGAACCAGGGACATTTTACTGTTTACCCATTCTTTCCAGTTTGCCTCAAGATCTCCACTTTTGAGGATCAAGTTGGCATATTCGTTCTGGTAGTCGAATGAAGCCTGACTCTTCGCTTTGGAATCATACAGGTTGACATCCCAATCGTATGCTGCAAGCGAGTTGCCTTCTGTACCGAGTTTTGCTTTTTCTTGGAACAATTGCACGGCTCTGTCACGGTAATCTTTTTTGATTGCAGGGTTTACAACACTGAAGTCGTCCCCAAGCAGATACAGACCTTCGAAACGTGCCGGGTATTTGTCTTCCAATACTGTACCTTCTGGCAACAAGCTAACCAGTTCTTGGTTCTCATCGTATTTCCAATCGGTTCCTTCAAAGCCCATGTTGATAAGCAACTGTCCTTCTTTAGTTGCGGAGTAATCGATCAGATCCATGATCCGTTCGAATTTCTCGTCACTGATGTCCGGATTGAAGATCAATGCCGACCAGAAGTTGGCTTGCTCCATGTTACGGTATTTACCGTCATCGCCAAGTACGATTGCTGTGTGTACCAATTCATCGCTATCTACACCCAGATTTTTTCTCATATCCGAATCCAGACCTTGTCTGTATGAAGCCAGTCCACCCAGACTTGTTACAGCAGCAGTTCCTGTTACTTTGAAGTTATTTTGACCTTCATTGTTTTTCCATGTGTAGAACTCAGGATTGAGCAATCCATCTTTATATGCTTTCTGCATCAATTTAAGTCCTGTCAGCGTTTCAGGATCTGCCGGTCCCCAGTGGAACTTGCCATCTTCACCTTTGTAGAATGGTGTATCCGTCATGGCATGTACACTGTTTGGCATAATCATATTCGTCATAGCGTCAGCAGCATTGTAGGACAAAGGTACAAGTTTGTTACCCACTTTGCCTGGATCTTTTTCTTTCACAAGTGCAGCATATTCGTTCAATTCGGTTGTTGTATAAGCATCTTTCAGTTCAAAACCAACCGCTTCAGCCCAGTCTTTACGAAGCGCAATGACACCAATTTGGTTGGTCAGCGGGTCAGCCGGTTTGTTTTCGAAATAGATTGGTCTAGGCAGGACATATGTTCCACCCGTCAATTCTTCCAACTTGTCTCCAAGACCTGTCAAGTTGTAAGTTGCTGCCACGTTAGGCCAGCGTTCTTTCCAGTCATCCGGGAATTTGTAGAACAAACCTTGCTCGATGCTGTTAATGGCATCGCCATGTACGTAGTTCCATACCGCTACATCCGGCAGGTCGCCAGAGTTGATCCACAGACGAAGCTTCTCGCCCCATGAATCCCAATCGATATAGTTGTAATCCCAAGTCACATTGAATTTGTCTGTCCAGAACTTGTGGAAGTCATTATCCAGGTTCCCGTTTTTGATTTCTGTCAGGTTAGCCACAGAGATGGTCAGGTTATCTTTGTAATTTCCCTCTGCATCTTTTTCGTTACCACCTGAAGCTCCTTGGCTGGAACAAGCGGTCACCATCAGCATAACTACACTAAGCGTGATGGCAAAGAGAGCTCTTACTGACAACTTTTTCTTCGTTTTCATGTTTTACCCCCATGTTTTTTAATCAAATTTTGTTGCAAAATCCTATACGTATAATCAGGTCTTGATTGCCCCTGTTAATACCCCTTTGGCAAAGTGTTTTTGCAGCATCGGGAAGAAACACATAATGGGAACCATGGTGACAAATACGGCTGCCATCTTCATACCCATGGAGAAGTTGCTTGCCTGGGCAGCATCCACACTGGATGCATTGGATGCATTCGTGGTAGATGTCACGATAATGTTTCGGAGTACATTCTGGAGCGGTAACTGATCCGCTTTTCGAAGGAATATCATCGCATCGTACCAACTGTTCCAGTAAGCCACTCCGTAGAACAACGTGATCGTAGCCATAATTGGTGTAGCCAGCGGAAGAACAACAGAGAACAAAATTCTCCACTCTCCTGCTCCATCCAGTCTCGCCGATTCCATCAGCGATTCAGGCAAGGTGTAGAAGTAGTTCATCATCAGAATCATGTTAAACGCACTGAAGCTTCCCGCCAGGATAACGGACCACAGCGTACCTGTAAGATGAAGGGATTTCATGATCAAGTACAGCGGCACGATACCACCATTGAAAATCATGGTGAACAGTACCAGGAAAAAGATAATTTTCTTAAACGGGAATTTATTGCGACTAAGGCCATATGCCATGCTTGTTGTCAGGAACAAGCTGAGTGGCAAGCCGATGACTAGCAATATAATTGTATTTTTGTACCCCGATAGAATCGTTCCGTCAGCGAACAACGCCTTGTAGGAATCCAATGTCCATTGTTTAGGGAACATCAAAAATGGATTGTCAGCATATTCTTTTTGTGTTGCAAACGAGATCATGATGACATTCCAGAACGGAATCAGGATCATCAGGGCAAGCACGAGTAATACGGCGAATATAATGTAATCGAGAAGTGTCATTCTTTCTGTACCAATTCTCGGTTTTTTGTTAGCTTTCTTGCTCATCTCATTTTCCCTCCTCTCTTATCGGAACAAACCGTCTCCGCCAAGCCACTTGGCAAATCTGTCAGCAAGAAGCAGCAAGGCCATATTCACCAGGGAACGGAACAAGCTGACCGCTGTCGAGAATGAGAAATCGGTGGATGACTGGAACGTAATCCGATAGATATATACGTCGAGTACTTCCGATACATTTTTGGTTGCGGCATTTGCCAAGTTGAAGATCTGGTCAAACCCGGAAGACATCAGTCCACCAACCGACAGAATAAACATGATTGTGATGGTTGGAAGGATGTTCGGTAACGTAATTTTGAACATCTGTTGCATACGGGAAGCCCCGTCGATCTGTGCTGATTCATACTGATCCTGGTCAATACCGGATATGGCAGCCAGGAATATAATTGCACCCCATCCACTTGATTTCCAGATATCCGTCAGAAGCAACATCGGTACAAAGTTGGATTCGGAACCCAGGAAGTTAATGGTAGGCAATCCGAGTAATCCGAGCGCACTGTTTACCAGTCCGTCATAAGCCAGCACATTGATAACTACGCCGGATACGATGATCCAGGACAGAAAGTGCGGGAATGTAAGAACGGTTTGGAACAACTTTTTCCCTTTGCGCATCCGCAATTCATTCAGCAGCAACGCCAAAATGATCGGGAACGGGAACTGAATGATCAGTTTCAGAATATTGATGTACAGCGTACGCCATACCGCGTCAATAAAGGTTGGATCACGGAAAACATATTTGAAGTTCTCGAATCCGCTCCATGGACTTCCCCAGATACCCAGGTTGGCCTTGTAGTCTTTGAATGCCAGTGACAGGCCACCCATCGGCATGTAGGCAAACAGGATTAGCCAGACAAGTCCCGGAATAAGCAGGGTGTATGTCATTCGGTGCTTCCAGATTTCAGTCCAGAGCGAATTGCCCTTCACGTTTCCCTTCAGCTTTTTGCTAGGTCCTTCGGCTGCAGGTTTCACATTGCATCTCCTCACTCTACTTTGGTCTTGTCGTTGTATAGAAAATTAAACATCGTTCTCAGGTGGTGCTCCCAGAATCTCCATTCATGAGCCCCAGGCGTCTCCACATACCGAAAATCAAAGGCAGTTCCCTGCATGTATTTCGCAAAGTCGCGATTCATCTCCACGAAGGGATCATGATCGCCGCAGCAACTGAGGATATCCGGTAAAGGAACACCCTGTTCCAGCAGCTTGGCTGACAGTGCGTAAATATCCTGATCGGCTTTTACCTGTAAACGTTCTCCAAAAACCGCTTTCATTTCCTTGATCATGCTCGCAGGCATATGGGGATCTTGAAGGCGTGCCTGAATATCCGTTACGCCGGATAGAGACGCTACTTTGCGGTATTTCTCTGGATAGGTTAGTCCACATTTCAGTGCACCATAACCGCCCATGGATAAACCGCCGATGTACGTTTTCTCCGGATCAGGATTCAGATTGAGTAGACGCTTGCATACTTCAGGTAACTCCTGAGTGATGTAGTGGAAGTAATTCAGGCCGTATTCCATATCGGTGTAATAGCTTCGATTCGCTTCCGGCATAATGATGGTACAGCCATATTGCGCTGCATACATCTCAATGGTGGTTAACCGCTGCCAGGTACTCGCATTATCGCCTGCCCCGTGCAACAGATATAGTGTACCGCCTGAAGTCTCTCCAGAGTCACTGGACACAACATGTATGCTGGTATTCATGCATAAGGTTGGCGATCCAGTTTCGATCGTTATATGTGCCATAATGTAACCCCTCTCATCATCGCCTGCTGTCTTAACTCATTCGTTTCTCTGGCGTTGGATTGCAGGCTGTTGTAGATTTCCTTGTATTACGATGGGTTATCGAAACGATTTTCTCGAATCGTTTCAAAACATAGCCAACGTTGATTCACTTGGTCTTCATTACAACACTTTTAATGTGGAAGCGATTTCTTCGAATCGTTTCGAATAAATCATAATCCCGATGAGTAAATCCTGTCAATAACCTTTTTACAAATTTCGCGTTATTTTCTCGAAAAAATGCTTTTTCACGTCTAAATTTGCGCCGAAAGACACTATTATTACGAAAAAATGAAATTTTAGTCAGTGTTATTACAACTTTAATTGACACCAAACCCGGTTTATACTAACATGGGTTCTGATTTTGCATTCGAATTACGGAAACGTTTCACCAACCGATTTTACTCAGGTTTCACCTGATATTAGGGAGGTTAATATGTCTGAGCAACTCAAAGGTTTCATTGAAACGATTACGGAACAACAACTGAACGTTTTCTCCATTCGCATATTACAAAAAGGGCAGCTGCTTGCCCATTGGGACAGGGATAGGGATCAGCGCCGTGTACAACATTCCATCAGCAAATCCTTCACATGTATGGCCGTTGGGCTTGCACTTGAAGAGGAGCAGTTACATCTGGATGCCACACTTGGTGATTATTTCACCTATCCTCATGTCCCCGGAGCATATCAACATCTTCCGTCTCCACGGGACTTGAAGTTACGTGATCTGCTCCGAATGTCTTCCGGCCATGACTCGCCGCCTCTTTGGGCTGATGAACGGGCTTCATTAACCGAGAAAGATTGGGCAAAACATTATATGTCTCTCCCGCTGGACCGGAAGCCAGGTGAACATTTCACATACAGCAGCGGGGATACGTTTATGATCTCAGCCATGCTACAGGCAGCTACCGGCCAAACCGTGAAAGATTACCTGACCCCACGGTTATTTGAGCCGCTTGGCATTCATGATGTGGAGTGGGAAACCTCTCCACTGGGGGTAACACTCGGCTGTGCTGGCCTTTGGATAAGCAATGAGGAATTAAGTCGATTTGGGCAGTTGCTGCTGCAGGAGGGCCTTTGGGAAGGCACACAGCTTGTACCTGCGGATTGGATTAGACAGGCTACGTCCCAGCAGATCGAAACGACTGGAGACGGCGATTGGGGACAAGGTTACGGATATCAATTCTGGATGTGTTCTCATGGTGCTTACCGCGCCGATGGCGCCTATGGTCAGTTGTGCATCATCCTTCCCTCAAAGGAAGCTGTCATATGTATCAACAGTGAGGAAGAAAATATGCAAGGCATTATGAATGCCGTATGGGATAAGATTTTACCGGTACTCATCTAAGGTTAGATCTTCATCTTCTTCTTTTCATTTGGAACTGCTCCTACGCGGGGGATACGGGAAACAAAAAAATGCCACGGGGCTAAAAACCCCATGGCGTTACTTCTTACCCGTGCTGTGGAAGCTGAGTCATTTCATCTAAACATTGTGCGCATATGTAACGCTCTTTGAACTCGTTGACTTCCTCGATGGATCCGCAGAAAATACATTTTGGACGATATCTCTCCAGGATAATATGGTCCCCTTGTACTAAGATTTCTACAGGATCTCCCTCATTCATTTGATACCTTTTACGCAAAGATTTAGGCAATACGATCCTACCCAATTGGTCAACTTTGCGAACTACTCCAGCTGGCTTCATAGCTACGGCACACCTCTCCTATCTTACTCTAAATTTCTAGGTACATTTGTACTATGTTTATAGATTCGCCAAGATTTTGTCGAATCCTGCTGGAAATAAACATTTTTTGTCCTTTTTTTTGAAAAATGTTTTTTTACCGAATTCTAGCGGCCATTTATAACTGAATTTATCCTTCCAACCCCGGAAAATTGAGCTGACGCAACGCTTCATATACAATAATTGCTGCCGAATTGGACAGATTTAATGATCTGACATCACCAGTCATCGGCATTTTCATGCATGTATCGGGATTCGCAGCAATTAATTCAGGCGGGAGACCTTTAGTCTCTTTACCGAAAACGAGGAAATCCCCATCCTGAAAATTAAAGTCACTGTACCGGTTCTTAGCCTTCGTAGTTGCGTAGAAGAAGCGGCCCTCCGGATATTTTTCCTGAACCTCTTCAAAGGAGTCATGGTATTCAATATGAACGGCATGCCAGTAATCCAGCCCTGCCCGTTTTAATGTAGCATCATCTGTTCGAAATCCAAGTGGACGCACGAGATGCAGATGGGTACCGGTTGCCGCACAAGTACGTGAGATATTTCCTGTGTTCGCCGGAATTTCTGGTTCAACCAGAACGATGTGTAAAGCCATATATGTCCAATCTCCTTTTCATTTCATGTTGATGACAACCCTCTAATCTTAAAGAAAAGCCCTCCACACGTCAATGTGGAAGGCTCTGGTAAGGCACAGAATTAGACACGAAGGTCCATAACACTGTACCTACACTTTAATTATCCATTGGTCTTCTGGAAGTGGTTCATGAATTCTGTCAGTGCCTTAACACTCTCATAAGGAGCAGCATTATAAATGGAGGCACGGAGACCACCCACACTACGATGTCCTTTCAGACCCACAAATCCTTCTTCCTCCGATGCCTTGATGAACTTCTTCTCCAGTTCCTCCGAGGCAAGACGGAAGGTTACATTCATCAGGGAACGATCCTCCGGTTCCACACAACCACGGTAGAAATCGCCGGAAGCATCAATTGTGCTATAGAGCAATTCTGCTTTTTTCGTATTCTTTTGCTCCATACCGGCCAATCCGCCCTGCTCTTCAATCCATTTTAAGACTTCATTCACCATATATACCGAGAAGGATGGCGGCGTATTGTACAGGGAGTTATTATCGACATGTGTGCTGTAACGAAGCATGGTTGGGATGGATTTAGGTGATTGACTCACCAGTTCCTCACGAGCAATCACAACCGTAATTCCGGATGGACCCAGGTTCTTCTGTGCACCCGCGTAGATCATACCGAACTGATTGAGATCGAATGGTTTACAGAAAATATCACTCGACATGTCCGCAATCAGAGGTACTGAACCGGTATCCGGGAAGGACTTGAATTGCGTACCTTCGATCGTTTCGTTGGAAGTGAGATGCACATAAGCCGTACGTTCCGGCAGGCTCAGATTCGAAACATCCGGCAATTTCATGAATTTCTCTGCTTCCGAAGATGCTGCAACATGCGTCTCACCAATCAATTTCGCCTCAGACAGAGCCTTCTTGGCCCAGCTGCCAGTCATCACGTAACTTGCAGTCTGCCCTGCCCCGAGCAGGTTCATTGGCAACATCGCGAACTGCGTGCTTGCACCGCCCTGCAAAAAGAGAACCTTGTATCCTTTGGGATTGCCTAGAAGCGACAACAAGCGCTCCTGAGCTTCATTATGTACAGACTCGTACACCGCTCCACGGTGGGACATCTCCATAATCGACATGCCTGTATTACGAAAATCTACAAATTCCGCCTGTGCACGCTCCAGTACCTCAAGTGGCAACGCCGCAGGTCCTGCATTAAAATTATACGCTCTTTTTGTCACAAAATCCCCCGCCCTTTCCATCCGTAACTGACATATTAAGTGAATATTATCGCAATGATATCAGTATTCTCTATCTGCTTCAAGAGCAATATGCACTGAAGTGCCCATTTCAGGCCATCAAATTCCTTTATCACCCTGCAAAGTTAAAGCACTACATTGTTTATTTCAAGGAAAAGCCTCCGAGAGCGGATCCCGGAGGCTTTGAGTTGGAACAGCTTCTGTTCCGAACCCCGACCGATTAGCAGTCGAAGTAAAGGCTGTACTCGTGCGGATGAATACGGATCGCTACTGCTTTCGCTTCATCACGTTTGAGGTTGATGTAGTTTTCAATGAATTCTTTTGTGAATACGCCGCCTTCAGTCAAGAACTCGTTATCAGCTGCCAGTGCATCAAGTGCTTCTTCGAGGGAAGCTGGCACACTGCGGATGTTTTCTTTATCTGCATCAGACAAGTCATAGATGTTTTTGTCGAGCGGACCATATCCAAGCTCAGTTGGGTTGATTTTACGTTTGATTCCATCCAGACCAGCCATCAACATTGCGGAGAATGCCAAGTATGGGTTAGCTGTGGAGTCTGGTGTACGGAATTCGATACGACAACCTTTTGGTGTCACAGCTGCAACCGGGATACGAACTGCTGCGGAACGGTTACCTTTGGAGTAAACCAGGTTTACTGGTGCTTCGTAACCAGGTACAAGACGTTTGAACGAGTTGGTACTCGGGTTAGTCAAAGCGATCAGTGCCGGAGCGTGGTACAGGATACCTCCGATGTAGTGCAGAGCCATTTCACTCAGGTTAGCATATCCCGCTTTGTCATAGAACAATGGGGAATCACCATCAAAGATGGATTGGTGAACGTGCATTCCGCTACCATTATCACCGAACAATGGTTTTGGCATGAATGTAGCTACTTTACCATATTGACGTGCAGTGTTGTGCACGATGTATTTGTATGCAAGCAGGTTATCTGCTGTTTTCTTCAGTGTATCAAAACGGAAGTTGATTTCGGCTTGACCCGCTGTCGCCACTTCATGGTGATGACGCTCGATCGACAAGCCCGCTTCTTCCAGAAGGCGACACATTTCGCTACGAATATCTTGTTGTGTATCCACTGGTGCTACAGGAACATATCCACCTTTAGTACGTACTTTGAAGCCCAGGTTTCCGCCTTCTTCTTTGCGGTTGGTGTTCCATGAAGCTTCTTCGGAATCCACGTAGTAGGAAGAGCTGTTCGTGCCACTCTCATAACGTACATCGTCGAAGATGAAGAACTCGGATTCAGGTGCGAAAAATGCCGCTGTACCTACACCGCTCTCTTGCAGATACGCTTCTGCTTTTACAGCGATGCTGCGTGGGTCACGCTCATAACGCTCGCCATCCGGCGTAAAGATGTCACACATAACATTCAATGTAGGGTGTGCAGTGAACGGATCGACATAAGTCGCTTCAGGGTCTGGCATCATAACCATATCGGACTCTTCAATTCCGCGGAAACCTTGGATAGAAGAACCGTCAAAAGCTACTCCATTTACGAACGTGTCTGCATCAACAGCCGAAGCTGGCAACGAGATGTGATGTGCACGACCAGCTAAATCTACAAAACGAAAATCTACCCACTCGATGTTGTTCTCTTGAATTGATTTCAATACGTTTTCAACCGACATGTATTCGTCCTCCCAAATATTCCGAACATTAAACAACCCCACTAAGAAAATGTCTAAATTCGAATTTTTTTCTGTCGTCATTATAAATTTTAAAACCTGACATCGTCAATACTTATGTAAGGTATTTTTTGCGAGTATGTTAGCTATACTCACATTTTATAAATAACATAAATTCATATAACAACTAGTTTCATATACATTTAACTGGTTTAATGCGGTAAAGCGACCCCTTTTTTATCCTAAATCATGGAAAAAACTTCACATCATAAATGTTTCTTATCACCATTGATTAATAAATACGTTCAAAACTGCAAAATATGCAAAAAACCGAGCATCTATCTGATTTCTTCGTAATGAACGAGACCAGATAAGATGCCCGATTAATCAACCAGACCTTGACTATGAATTCTTATTATACACCTACACGTGCCGGGAAAAATTCTGCCGGTTGTTTGGCTGTACTGAAGGATTTACCTACGATTGGTGCCAATTTCTCCAGATCCTGCAACAGGTTGGCGAATTGGTCAGGGAATAAGGATTGCACACCGTCTCCTGTCATGGAGTTATCCGGATCGGTATGCATTTCAATGATTAGGCCATTGGCTCCCGCAGCAACGGAAGCTTTTGTCATCGGCTCCACCAGTTCACGTCGTCCAGTACCATGGCTCGGGTCAGAAATAACCGGCAAATGGCTGAGAGACTGCAGAACAGGGATCGCTGACAGATCCAGCGTATTACGTGTGTAGGATTCAAACGTACGAATACCACGCTCACACAGCATGACATTTGGATTGCCACCTGCAAGAATGTATTCAGCTGCATTCAACAACTCGTCGTATGTCGCACTGAAGCCACGTTTCAACAATACCGGTTTGCCACACTCGCCCAATTTGCGGAGCAGGTCAAAGTTCTGCATGTTACGTGTACCAACTTGCAGAATATCCGCGTACTCGGCGCAAATATCTACATATTCAGGTGTCATAACTTCTGTAATCGTCAGCAGATCATGTTTCTTGCCTGCTTCCGCCATCATGATCAATCCCTCTACGCCCGTTCCCTGGAAGCTGTACGGACCTGTACGCGGCTTGAATGCACCACCACGCAATACTTGGCCACCAGCAGCTTTCACAAGACCGGCAATCTCATCAATCTGTGCAGCCGATTCAACCGCACAGGGTCCGCCCATGACAACAAGTTCTTTCCCGCCAATATCTACACCTTTGATGGAGATTACCGTATCTTCCGGATGGAAGTCACGGCTTGCCAATTTGTAGGACTTCGAGATTCTTACGACATTCTCGACACCTTTCATTTGGCGCAGATGCTCTTGCATTTTAGGTTCAACTTTCCCAATCAAACCAATAATGGTACGATCCTCTCCGCGAGAGATGTGCACCTGAAGCCCTTCTTTTTCAATGACTGCAACGATATCCTGAATCTGTTCCTCCGGTGTAGCCTTGCCTGCAATAACGATCATTATAATTCCCATCCTTCCTTGTATGAGAGCACCATAATTTATTAGCGTGCGTCTGATTAAACATAAAAACTCTGTCGCGCTTAAACGCTTGTTCGCTTTTAAGCTTTTATCCGTTAAAGTGAATATACCATAGTTCTCCTATTGCGTCAAGGTACACATTCCTTATCCAAGTATCAAAAAAGAACCCTGCTCACAGCACCGAATTCGGTTCTGCATGACAGGATTCTTCGTATTCACATCTCGTTTGCTATTCACACACACTTCACGTTGTATTTCCTTCGCCCTACGGTGTACGTGTTTTTTCTCTGACTGGAGGCAACAGCTTGCTCATGTTCACGGTACGCTTGATCTCCCAAGTCTCCGGCTTGTCATGCTCATATTGCTCCAGGTAAAGAATGACTTCCTTCGTAATCGGTGTTGGAGTTGATGCACCCGAAGTCACTGCCACCTTATTTACACCTTTCAGCCATTCTTGCTGAATCTCCGAGACATCGGATACACGGTAGGCCGTCACACCTGCAATCTCCTCCGACACTTGTGCCAGACGGTTAGAGTTATCGCTGCGGGATCCCCCACAACGATAACCAGGTCAGACTGTCCAGCCTGTTCGGCAACAGCTTCCTGCCGAACCTGAGTGGCGAGACATATTTCATTATGAATCTCTGCGCCCGGAAACTTCTCCAGCAGACGGCTCATAATGTGTTTGATATCCCACTGGCTCATCGTGGTCTGATTCGTAATAAGGATTTTGCCTGGAGGTACGTTCAGTTCTTCGATCTCTTCTTCCTTCTCAATCAGATGAACGAGATCTGGCGCAACGCCTACAGCACCTTCTGGTTCAGGGTGATTCTTTTTGCCGATATAGATGATCTGATAACCCTCTGCCGTCTTCTCCCGGATGAGATCATGTGTCTTGGTGACATCAGGACAGGTTGCGTCCACTGTTGTCAATCCTTTATCCCTTGCCAGCTTACGCACTTCAGGAGATACACCATGAGCTGTGAAAATAATCGTGCCACTCTCCACCTGGCTCAAAATATCCATCCGGTTCGGACCATCCAATGTAATAATGCCTTCATCTTCAAAGGAATCCGTCACATGTTGGTTATGCACAATCATACCCAATATATAAATAGGTCGTGGTAAATCCAGATTGCGTGCCGCTTGACGCGCGAGCACCATCGCATCCACAACGCCGTAACAATATCCTCGCGGCGAAATTCGTAGTACTTCCACTTGGTTGCCACCCGCTTTCTTTCTCGGCAACATTGCCGATGTAATTGCAGTCCTGTCTATTATACCTTTATTCGATAGGCGGAGCAAAGACAACCGGCAACCAGATAATAAAGGTGGTTCCTTCTCCACGTCTGGTTACAACCTCAACCGATCCGTGGTGTTCCTCAATAATCCACTTCGCAATCGAAAGTCCCAGACCAATGCCCGGTGTAGCCCCTCGGGATTCATCTGCCCGATAGAAGCGATCGAAGATAAACGGCACTTCGTCCCGATCCATCCCAATACCGGTGTCGCTGATGCGCAGTCCCACCTGACCTTTGTATAATACAGCATCCAGCGTCACAGAGCCTTCAGGTGTGTATTTAAACGCATTTTCAATGAAAATAAATAACATCTGCTGCAGATAGTCCTTGCTGCCGTTCACATAGATACCATTAAGGATGGAAAAATCTCCTGGAAGCCATTCTGCTTCACGATCCAGAAATTGTGCTCTGCGGGCCACTTCCTGTACGAGAATTTGCAGCGGGATCGGATTCAGTTCAATTTTCTGCCCCGTATCCGCTCTCGCCAGCGATAACATGTCGCTGATCAGCCTGCTCATACGTTTTCCCTCGTCCGCCATATCTTCAATGGCTTCCAGCGACATTTGCTTGACGGTCTCCTCATCCAGATTAGGTCGGTCGGTTCCCTCCTGATCCCATAACTTCTTCAGGAAGTCTACGTTCCCGCGGATGGTAGTCAGCGGCGTACGCAGTTCATGCGATGCATCGGATACAAAGCGGCGCTGGGCAGCATTCGTCTCTTCCAAACCACGGAATGACAACTCGGTACGTTCAAGCATATTATTAACGGTTTCAATCAGACGCCCGATCTCGTCCTTAGGCCCCGAGTATTGAATGCGTACACTTAAGTCATCTCCCGATTGGATCTGATTCGCGGCATCAATGACATTCACGAGCGGACGCATGGACTTGCGAGCCAGAACGAGACCTGAGGTAATAGCGAGGGCCATCGCTACTAGCCAGCCAAAAACCAAAATATTAAGCAAGGCTTCCAGCAAGCGCTCCTGTGAACTTACATTGGCCCCTACTTGAAGGATTCCGCGTACTTCGTTGGTACCCGCAAGAGAAAGGGGCAGTTGATTCACCAGAAACGGTGTCCCATCCACATAGATTTTGGATATACCACGCTTTTCAAGAATTTCATTAGCTTTTAATACCGGAAACTGAATCCCTAATTTCTTCATATTGCCGGAAATTATGCCCGAACGGCTCTGATAATCCCAGAGTTGAATATAGATTTGTGCCTCCTGAAGCTGACTCTCTGTAAATGGGTCCAGGTCCAGCGACTGTGAAAGAGGATTGACACCAATCTGCTCTGTAATCCGGGTACTCTTCACCTTCAATTGCTGTTCGACTTCCTGGTAGGAGTTAAAATACACAAAAGCATAGATTACAACGCCCCAAAAAATAAGCACAGCCGCCAAAATGCCAGAATACCATGCGGTTAATCTTAACCGGATGGACATATCAGGAGTCACCTCTCAGAATATAGCCGGCTCCCCGGATGGTCTGGATTAGACGCTTGCCACCGTATTCTTCGGTCTTCTGTCTGAGCATGGCAATGTATACTTCAAGCACGTTAGACTCACCGCTGTAATCATAACCCCAGATTTTATCCATAATCAGATCACGGGACAATACCCGTCTTGGATTTTGCATAAACAGATTCAACAGCTCGAACTCCTTGGCCGTCAACTCCAGGCGTTGCCCATCTCGGAATACTTCACGTGAGTCATTGTCCAAAATGATATCTTCGTACGTTAAGCGGTTGTCCGGCGTACCCGCGCTATCTGACTTGCGACGCAGCAATGCCCGGACACGTGCCAATAATTCTTCCAGCGCAAAAGGTTTTACAAGGTAGTCATCGGCTCCTGTGTCCAGTCCAGTCACCCGGCTTTGTACTTCATCCTTGGCGGTCAGCATCAGCACAGGCACTTTGCTGCCTGCTTCTCTCAGTCTGCGACATACCTCAAATCCGTCAATCTGCGGCATCATTACATCCAGCACAACGATGTCCGGTTCCTTATCCATCAGCTTGCTGAGTCCTTCGGCTCCATTGGAAGCGGTCTGTACCTCATATCCTTCAAAAGCCAGCCCCCGGCGGAGCATGGACACAATTTTTTCGTCATCATCCACAATCAAAATAGTTGAGCGCATGGTCTTTCTCCTTTATCCTAACGTTTTATCCCATTGTAACAGGCAGAAGCACAATCTGCATCTTCAAGTAGGCGTCTGCCATCCGTACTCATCCATTGTAACTTTCTTCATCAGGGCAAAAAAAGCGGAAGGGCCTTCAAACCCTTCCGCTCTTTCAATCCTTACTCGTTATTTATGGTTGCTGCTGTTGGGTATCTGTTGTTTGAGAAGTATCAAAATCATTTTTGTTGCCGATTTTGATTTTCAGATCCATTTTCTTACCGTCACGCACCACGTTCAATGTCACTTCACTGCCGATTTCCTGTTTCTTGATAAAATCAATCAGATCCTGACTTGTGGCGTACGGCGTACCGTTGGCACCTGTGATGATGTCATATGCACGAAGGTCTGCTTGATAAGCCGGTGATTGGAAGATCGTGCTGGCTACCACTGAACCTTCGGTGATGTCTGTTCCCATTTGTTTAGCAACTTCAGGCGTGAGAGCCATCAGAGACGCACCGATAAAGGGTACTGGCTCTTTGGGAACTTCTTTGTTTTCTTTGAGATATTTAACCGCTTCAGAGATAACGCTCGACGGGATCGCAAAACCAATTCCCTGTGCATCGGCGCTTACGGCAACGTTCATACCGATAACTTCCCCATTCAGGTTAAGCAACGGACCACCGGAGTTACCTGGATTAATCGATGCATCTGTTTGCAGCAAATGACTGTACTCACGTGTTTTTCCTGTTTCTTCATCCGGAATACTGATCGTACGTTCTTTGGCACTCAGTACACCTGCTGTAACCGTATGTTCGAATCCTTCAGGGTTACCGATCGCGACAAGCCACTCACCGACTTGAGTACTATTGGAATCACCCAGTGGAGCTACAGGGAAAGCATCGTCACCACTGTTTTTCTCAATTTTCAATACAGCCAAATCCAGATCAAAGCTGCTTCCCAGCAATTTAGCTTCATAAGGCTTACTGTTGTTCTCCAAGGTTACCTGGATTACGTCAGCACCTTGAACTACGTGCTGATTCGTCAGGATATATCCTTCTTTGTCAAAAATAAATCCGGAACCAATACCTAGCGGTACCAACTGATTACTGCCTTGCTGTTGTTGTTGATTCTGGCCTTGATTGCCTTCTGTTCCGCCCCCATTACCGAAGAAGTATTGGTACAACGGATCACTTGTATTCGATCCGCCCTGACCCAATCCGGAGCGTGAGGACTGTTTCGCCAGTGTTTCGATTTTGACCACAGCTGGACTTGTGCTCGTCACTACGGAAGAAACATCTTCCTTGCCTGTTGGCAGCAATGACGCTGTAACATTGTTGCCTCCGCCTGTGTTTGTAGACGCTTCCTGTCCCGAAGTTTGATTGCCTGTGTTCGTAAGTGCCGTCTCCGGTGTGAACATGTTTGTTCTATCGGCTGTGTACATCAGAACGGTAATGACCAGCATGCCGGCAATAAAAGAGAACAACAGTGATCTTACGGAAGAACGCGGCTTGCGATTATTATAGTTCCAGTTGCCTTTGCCGCCATTCCCTTGATCTCCACCGTTACCCATGCCGTTTCCGCCGCCTCCTGCTGATCTTTTCGCTTGCTCAGATGATTCACTATTATAGTAAGTAGGTACGGGTCTCACCGGATCAGGTTTTGTAATCTCTACATTTCCTTCTTCACGCTGATTATTGCTTCCCATGTGATTTGCTGTATCTTCCTGATTCACGGACTGAAAAGGTCCATAAGAATAATAATAGGAGGATTCGTCCGTTCCGGAAGAATTGCGATTCTCCGTTTGTTTGGTTTCATTTTCCTCGTCTTGACGGTTCGATCTATAATTGCGTTCGTCCATGCCTCTCTACCTCCCAATCTCTTATTCCCAAGAGATATTCTTTAACTGTCCTTATTTTGTACTTTAAACCTTAACCGTACCTTAAAAACAATTAAAAAGGAGATAAAAGCAAGGAAAAACAGCTTGTTTTTCCCGTCAGAACGGGATTTACCCCTTCGTTTTCACCCAGCCCTGACGATACGCATAGATTGCCAATTGTGTACGATCATCCATCTCACATTTCATCAGCAGGTTGCTCACATGTGTTTTGACGGTTTTGATACTGATATGTAGTTCTTCACCAATGTCTTTGTTGGTCTTTCCCTCTGCAATAAGCAACAGCACTTCCTTCTCCCGCTCAGTCAGACCGGATTCACTCTCTCTTGCTGTACGTTTTCGGATTCCCCGAGTTAATGCCTGCGACACATCCCCTGTCATCACAGGCATGCCTCTGTATGCGCCTTGAAGAGCATAGATCAGTTCCTCGGCAGAGACCGTCTTGAGTACATAGCTAACTGCACCCGCCTCAATCGCTTGTACAACCAGATCATCCTCCAGGAAACTGGTTAGCATCACAATCTTCATCCCTGGAAATTCAGTCATGATGGCTTGTGTGGCTTCAGCGCCATTCATTACGGGCATCATCAGATCCATGAGGATCAAGTCCGGCATTTCGCCTTCATTTAACTTGCGCAATTGATCAAGCGCATCCTGCCCGTGGCCGGCTTCTGCCATCACATGAAAAGAAGGTTCCAGCATCAGATACGTTTTTAACCCCATTCGTACCATGTCATGATCATCCACAATCATTACGCTTATTTTCCCACTCATTCCGTCTCCCCCTCTACATCATTCAGACACATTTGGAAATTTCGGGATCAAGACCCGTACCGTCGTTCCCGCTCCCGGCTTCGATATAATCTGAACTTGCCCCCAAGCTTCTCCGCCCGTTCACGCATGGTAGATAAACCGTATGAACCCGGACGCTCGGCTTGCTGCAAAAATCCCTGACCATCATCGCTGATGCTCATGCTGATCTGATGTTCACTCTCCCGTATGGACAGACTGACCACCCCTGCCTCTGCATGCTTCACAACATTGGCCACCGCTTCCTGAATAACAAGAAACAGCTGGTGCTCAATGGCATCCGAGATTCCGCCACTCAGTTCCAGCTCTTTCACACCTTTAAGACCATTCTGCCTGCAATAATCAGGAAACCAGCTATCCAGTGCCGCAGTGAGATCACGCCCTTCCAGCTCCACTGGTCGAAGTTGGGCAATAAGTCCTCGCATCTGACGTTGAGCAATATGAGACATCTGAATCAACTGATCCAGTACTTTACCGCCATGTTCCGGATTCATCTCCAGCAGACGCGGTAAGGACGAGGCCGACATATGCATCGCAAACAGCTGCTGACTAACCGTGTCATGGAGGTCCCTTGCCATTCGTTTGCGTTCTTCCAGCACAGCCCGCTCCGAAGCTTGCTCCTTCTCAATAACTTCCTGCTCACCAAGACGCTGAAGCAGCCTCATCTTTTTCTCAATCGAATCCATCATGACATTGAACTCCTGATAAACACGACCGAATGAAGCATCATCCGCTTCTGGCATACGCACCGCCAAGTTCCCTTTCGACACTTTCAGCATGTTAAGATCAAGCAGATCAATCTTGCGCTGAAGTCGCAATGCAGCAATATATCCGGTGATAACGGTGGCCAGCACAACAACGGCAACATAGGTCCATGCCCGTTGACGACCAGCCCCCATTAATACCTCTCCATATAATAGATAGAAACCGCCCAGCGTAATCAGACCCGTTAGTGCAAAATACATCATCAGTTCCCACTTATTGGCCTTGAGAATTGTCCGAATCATGCATTAACCCACCTTATTCACTTTGACGTCCCCGATAAACACACTTACAATAATCCGCACCTTCTTGCTTGCTTCACGATAATGAGCAGTTTCAGCCTGAGCGCTACTCAGGAATCCGCCACGCTTCTGATTCAACAATGACATGTCTCCAATGAAGGAATTTGTCGTCACCGTCACACCCAAGTCCATATCCTCAGGTACAAATACTTTTACGTCACCGATAAATGAGGAAATGACAATCTTTGTCTCGCCGTAAGGAATCTGTGCTTTGGTCAGATCAATCACGGTATCCCCGATAAAGGCCGAGAGATTCATCGGTTTCAGCGGGAATACTTCCTGTCCCATGTACAAGTCACCAATGAACGCTGATTTATTAATGGTATTGCCGCTGCCGTAATCCCCATAACCATTCCCATAGCCATCATCATAATGTTCTTCATATCCGGTATTACTTGAGTTATACGATTGATATTTCTTCTTATAGTGATGCCCTTGATGCCCTTGTGATGTTGAATCGGTTGATCCTGTGTAATGAGGACCATGTGCATCATTCTTTTGTTCCTGTTTTGGTTTGCCAAATGTTTTCTCGAATTGTTCGTCAAAAGACGATGGCATCTCCAGATCCTCAGGAGATAACGGTTCATAAGGCTGTTCAGGTGCTGGAGGCGGCTGCATCTTATCATGATGTTTCCGATCACGACGTCGTGGCCCAATCAGTACAAACAATCCTCCGCCAATCAGCATTACCGGAATCAAATAACGGATGAACTCCCCCATGGAGTAATCAATCCATCCCAGATTACGGGCAAGAAAGTAACCACCGATGGCCAGGACGATGACTGGTCCAATAAAGGTGTACCCCCCGTTGCGACGGATCTCGGAGATTCCTTTGGCCCCCCACCAGATTAGAAATAACGGCCAATATGTTCTGAAAATATATCCTACATCAATGTCATATCCCAATTGTCTGAACAAGATCATCGCACCAATAGCAATCAGAGGTATGCCAACCCACCAGCGGTCACGTGTAGATCGTTTCATCGCTCATGTCTCCTTCGTCAGTGTTATGTATCCAGTGTAACTCAGACAAGGCAATGAGAACAGCGGCGGCAGGTGGAACTCATATCGGTCTCGAGACTGAGATGTGAGGATATTTTTGTAAAAACTTCGCATATGTAAAACACCCCGGAGCTGCTGCTCCAGGGTGCTGAATCATCATTGGATTAATGAATCTTCATTTATTTTTTGTATTTGGATGCTTTGCCTTGACCTTGGCCAGTTTGGCCTGTGTTTTCTACACCGAACTCGGCATTGTATTTTTCATCAGGTGTTTGGAAATTATCTTGTACTTTGTTCTGAGAAGATTGCTTCACTTTGGCTGCTGCATTCTCTTCTCCAAACTCTGCATTGTACTTCTCGTTCGGCGTTTGGTACCCTTGTGATTTCTTAGCCACAACGAATCACCTCTCTCTTCATATTTACGGTGCATTGCTGCACCGCGGGTTCGTCCCCAGTCAATATTATGTGAAGAGAGCCCTTCGGTTATTCACATTCACATGTGAAATTAAATGGCCTTGTCCAACCAAGAGTCCGGTACAGATTTGTACACATCGATCGCATCCGCCAACTCGCTGAGCATCTTTTCTGTACACTTTCCAGCGCCTTGCCTGATCACCTGTACCTCCACATCCTTTTTGCCCCATTCCTTATACACTTGCTTGGTTGTTGGAAAATACAGGTCAATTTTATTGCCTTTGATCGCCGAACCGGTATCTGCAACAATCCCGTATCCATAGCCCGGAATATACAGAATGGAGCCCATTGGGAACAACTTCGGATCCGCTGCAATCGTGGAGACCGTTTCTTTATCACGGCGTACTTTTACACCGGAATACGTAATTCCGTATTGTGGGTGTTTGGGACCTTTTCCTGTAGATTCCACACCTGCCGTATATCCCGTAGCCGTCACCTTCTGTGTACCCAGCACCTGTTTTGAACGTGGAGCAAGCACGGGCATAGACGGATCAGCCACTTGTTTCTCTGGAAGCTCAGGCCTCGGAATGACCATCGGTTGCGGTGTCCACAGTAGAGCCATGTACACCATGGTTGTCAGCTGGGCCTCCCCGCTGTAAGTACCACGGGCCTGTTCAGGCAATTCCAGATCAGATTTGTTTGAAGCAGCCGTAATCGGATCTTCACTGTTTCGGCTCTCGATATGAAGGACTGTACTTTCCTCTTCAAATGTATACGCACCCGCCTGGTTCAGGCTGATCATCATGCCTGCAAACATCACGCAGCCAATCAGTATACCCCGTATGTGTTTCTGCTGAATTGAAAATTGCTTTATCATTGTATAACCTCCCCTCACTGCAAAGGTTTTCCATAAAGCAATTAATCTATACTTTTCATAACAAAAACTACGAAAAACGCCTGAATAACAAGGTTTAATCCATGTTATCCAGGCGTTATTCAGAAGGCTCAGCGCAAACTTATGCACTGGTAATCTGATTAAATCTTATTCATTTACACCAAACGTGTTGCAATCTCTTCTTTCAATTGAGCAATAATCTCATCGACCGGTTTCATGCCGAGATCGCCTTCTCCGCGTTTACGCACGGATACGGCTTCTGCATTGCGCTCATTCTCACCGACTACAAACATATAAGGCATTTTCTCAAGCTGCGCCTCACGGATTTTATATCCAAGCTTCTCATTCCGCAGATCCGCTTCAGCAGAGATTCCCGCACGTTTCAGCTTCGCTTCCACTTCACGCGCGTAATCGTCGAAGTTTCCGGATACCGGGATCACTTTTGCCTGAACCGGGGACAACCACAGTGGGAAAGCTCCTGCAAAGTTCTCCAGCAAGAATGCCGTGAAACGTTCCATTGTACTGATTACACCACGGTGAATAACGACCGGACGATGCTTCTGCCCGTCATCTCCCACATATTCAAGTTCAAAGCGCTCAGGCAACAGGAAGTCCAGTTGAACTGTAGACAATGTCTCTTCTTTGCCCAATGCTGTTTTGATCTGTACATCCAGCTTCGGACCGTAGAATGCCGCTTCACCTTCTGCTTCATAGAACGGAAGATCAAGCTCTTCCACTACTTCACGCAGCATGCGTTGAGACATTTCCCACATCTCGTCGTTCTGGAAGTATTTCTCTGTATCCTTCGGATCGCGATAGGACAGACGGAAACGGTATTCGTTAATACCGAAATCCTTGTACACCGTTTGAATTAACTCGATAACACGAGCGAACTCTTCCTTGATCTGATCCGGGCGTGCAAAAATGTGCGAGTCGTTCAGTGTCATGGCACGTACACGGTGCAGACCTGTTAACGCCCCCGACATTTCATAACGGTGCATCATGCCCAGCTCAGCAATACGGATTGGCAGATCACGGTAGCTGTGCATGCTGGACTTGTACACCATCATATGGTGTGGACAGTTCATTGGACGGAGAACGAGTTCCTCGTTATCCATAACCATTTTCGGGAACATATCTTCCTGGTAGTGCTCCCAGTGTCCAGATGTTTTGTACAATTCCACGTTACCCAGAACCGGTGTGTATACATGCTGGTATCCAAGGCTTTCTTCCAGGTCCACAATATAACGCTCCAGCGTACGGCGCAGCTTCGCACCATTTGGCAACCAGATTGGCAGGCCTTGTCCAACCAGTTGGGAGAATGTGAACATTTCGAGCTCTTTCCCCAGCTTGCGGTGATCGCGTTTGCGAGCTTCTTCAAGGAAGTGCAGATGCTCGTCCAGCTGTGCTTTTTTCACAAAAGCCGTACCATAAATACGTTGAAGCATTTTGTTTTTGCTGTCTCCACGCCAGTAAGCACCAGCGACATTCATCAATTTGAACACTTTGATTTTGCTAGTCGATGGTACGTGAGGACCACGACACAAGTCGAAGAATTCACCTTGCTCATAAATCGTGATTACACTGTCTTCCGGCAAATCACGAATCAATTCCAGTTTGTATGGATCGCCCACTTCTTCGAACGTTTTGATCGCGTCCTCGCGGCTAACTTCCTTACGTACGATTGGCAAGTTCTCGTTCACGATACGTTCCATTTCCTTCTCAATCTTCTGGAGATCTTCGGGATTGAGCGCGTGTTCAAGATCCATATCATAGTAGAAACCATCTTCGATGACAGGTCCAATGCCAAGGCGTACCTCTTGGTTACCAAACAAACGTTTCACCGCTTGAGCCATCAAGTGAGCAGTACTATGACGCATCACTTCAAGTCCTTCTGGTGAATCCAGCGTTACGATCTCCACCAATGCTCCCTCATGAAGTGTTGTGGACAAGTCCACCACGATACCATCCAGCTTGCCGGCTACGGCATTTTTGCGCAATCCGCTGCTAATCGAAGCGGCTACGTCCTCAATTGTGCTGCCATCCGCATACTCACGTACCGAACCATCCGGTAATTTAATGTTCACTGCCATTTCTCTCATACCTCCTGTTAATGTAACCTTTACGTCCGAAAGTTCAAGGACTAATGCTCTATTGCTATTCCAGTCATTAGGCAAAGGAACGCAAAAAACACCCGTCCCGGTAAAGGGACGAGTGTGATATACTCGTGGTTCCACCCTAATTCAGCTGATTCATTCCTAATCGGAAACGGAAATACAGCCCTCATTGGCATGTCGATAACGGGCATGACCCGGCAGATCCTTACTCGCGGATAATCCCCAATAAAGGCGATGTTCTAACTCCACTTTCAAAATTGCAGCTACAAAGGGGTAAACCATACGTGATATCCGGAGGAAATTTCAGCCTGGGTTCCTCTCTGCACCGATCTTGCGTGTGGTCGTTGTCTTTGTCAACGCTTTTGGTTCAATGGTTCACATGAAAAATCATGGATCAACAGTTATTATAATTGCCGAGATCACTTGCGTCAAGACCTGTCAACAATCCTGAGCGCAGCACTTCACATTCCGGGCAATGATGACATATTTGCACTTTGTCTTCAAAGATCTGGCATATGGTCGAGATGATTGGCAGATCCGGCGTACGTGTATGAAGCAAGACTTTCTCGGGAGAGATCGAGATAAGTGTACTGACAATCATATCTTCAATATCCATCTCCAGTTCGAGACCCGGCATTTCCACGACAACCTGTTCATCCTTTTGCACGGGTAACAGATTGAGACCGGCATCCAGCACCTGAAATTCATGCATTCCCTTGTGCACAAGATGAACTAGAGGTACCTTGGCTTCCTGAAAGAACACAAAATATTTTAGCAGCCCCATAAACTCCTCATACTGCCGATCCATCCAGAACTCATCCAACGCATACTCCACTAACTCCTGAAGCTCCTGCTTATACGGCCGTATGCGGAAGTTGATAATGCCTTCGAGGTGAAAGAAGTGAACATCCTCCAGATCCTGCCGTAGTCCACTGGCCAATGTTGTACGGCGGCGCTCCCGAAGTCCGGGCTGATCCAGATCACCATTCAAAAGAAGTGGCATGCAGATTCGATTGACCTTATCCACCTCATGCTCATCCATGACAGAACATGCCTTGGCAATCATATCCTCCACCATGTTCCGTTCTTGTGTCTCCATAATGAAGTCGGCGAGTCCAAGGGAGAGCAGATCACTAATGCGGGGAAGCCATTGCTGGAAGTCCTCGTGATTCTCATTCCCTCTGCACACCCAGGTTGCTCTTCCATCATTATGTTTGAAGGTGAGCCGAAATCCTCTTTTACTTATATGTAAACCTTTGGTTTTTTCCTTGACACAACGATAAAATTGATCCGCTTCCTCCTGCCCCGATACATCGGTCCATACAGCAAACAGTTCCACAAGACTCACTCCTTTCCTTCCTGTTCAAAGTATATGGCAAGGCCGATGGGGATATACGAAGCGGATTGATGGAAAGCGTGTCATGATTTCTCAGTATATTATGAAGAGGTTTGGAGTTAAGACAAAAATGTGTTATTATTTTTATAACAGTATGTTTCACGGAAAAGGAGGGAAGCCAAAATGAGACAACAACCCAGAATATTCCACTACACGATCATTATCATTTTGTGCGTTTTCCAAGCCTTGTGCTTCCCTATTCCGATGCAGTCCGAATCTGCCGTTGGGGTATCTGTTGAGGCAACTTCCAACAAGGAAGTGCTGGAAGTACTGTCGCAAATACCCGAATCCCAGCAGAAACCTGTTATTCGCAAATACCCACAAGTCATGTCCAAGCTGATTGCGGTTACGCATAATAAGCCTGTCTTTCTTGTCCTCGCATTATTATTGATGCTGCGAATCCCTACAACGGGTCTGTCCTTTAAACCGTGGTATTGTCTGTTTAAACGCAGATTATTTCTGCTACCTATCAAGTTTACCAGTATGTATGTATCCCTCACCCCTATAGCGCCAAAATACGCGAATTCTCTTCGTTAGAGCCGTTACGACGTATTTACAGGTTGCTTTTGCATGGAGACACCTCTGAATGGAAGACGGTGCGCTTGTGCATAACTTATAACCCTTTTAGCACACTTTAGATAAACCAATGTTTATGAGTACCTATTTTTGTTATACCCACACCGACAAATTCAAATCATATGGCTGTGTCAGGAATTTCTGGCTCTGTTTACCCGCATCTTTTGATGTTCCCTTGAGCAGCAGATTATTCATTTTCGGGAAATAAGCCTGTCTTCTGTGGCCCAGCCCCTAATTATAAGGAGGCAACAATCCATGGATGTACGCGAAACAGACTTGCCGGGAATCGGCAAAAAATTTCAAGTTGAAACAAGCAGCGGTGATAAAATTATCATTATTATTCACGATGACGGTCGTCGGGAAATGTACCACTTTGAATATGATGATCCCGATCAAAGCATCTCGATGATCACGCTTGACGATTACGAAGCACGACAGATTGCTGCTATTGTTGGCGGATTAACCTACAAACCAAAGCAGCTTGAAAATATTGAAGTCACGTTTGACGACCTGATTATCGAGTGGTACAAAATCGAACCTTCCTTCGGATGTATCGGTAAATCCATCGGTGAATTGGACGTACGTCAAAACTCTGGGGCAACGGTTATTGCCGTTGTAGAGAAAAATCACAAAAAACATATCAGCCCAGGTCCGGAGGTAGTTATCAGTGCAGAATCCACGGTGGTAGCCGTTGGCGAACGCAATCAGCAGAAACTGTTTAAATCCCTCCTCCTGACTGGAAGGGGGTAAATAGATGGATCATTTGATATTCGAAGTAGGTCTGGCCCTTGTGCTCATTGCGGCAGCCGGCCTTTTATCGGCAAAACTAAGATTTTCGGTTGTTCCGTTCTATATCCTGATTGGGATGGCCGTTGGACCTCATGCCATGAAAATCTGGCATCTGGACTTCCGCTTCATTGAAAGTCAGCCTTTTATTGATTTCATGGGTCGCATCGGTATTCTGTTCCTTCTCTTCTACCTTGGACTTGAATTCTCGGTAGGTCGCTTAATTAAATCGGGTCGCTCTATTGCAGTTGGCGGCTCGATCTACATCGGAATTAACTTTACGCTGGGATTAATATTCGGTTTTATGTCCGGTTTCCCAGTTGCAGAAGCACTTATTATCGCAGGAATAACTACCATATCTTCCAGTGCCATCGTGGCCAAGGTACTCGTCGATTTGAAACGAACGGCTAATCCGGAAACCGAGATGATATTGGGGATAATCATGTTCGAAGATGTTTTCCTCGCTGTATATATCTCAATCTTGTCCGGACTTGTGCTTAGTGATTCATCCTCCATCGGAGGCGTCTTCATGTCAGCACTCATTGCCCTCGGATTCATGCTTATCGTTATTATCCTTGGACGTAAAGCAACACCGTTACTAAACAAAGTGCTTAAAATTCGATCAAATGAGCTGTTCTCTCTCGTTGTATTCGGAGCCTTGTTCCTGGTAGCCGGCTTCTCAGAAACGATTCATGTTGCCGAAGCAATCGGTGCATTACTGGTTGGACTGGTGCTTGCCGAAACAGAACATGCAAAACGGATTGAGCATTTGATTCTGCCGTTCCGTGACTTCTTCGGAGCAATCTTCTTCTTCAGCTTCGGATTGTCCATTGATCCGTTGTCCCTGGGTGGCGAAGCCGTGTGGTTGGCTCTGATTGCAGTTGTAATTACATTGTTCGGTAACTTTCTGGCTGGTATGATGGCTGGACGCAGTGCTGGACTATCACCCAAAGCATCAGCCAATATCGGATTAACCATTGTGTCACGGGGTGAATTTTCCATCATCTTGGCCAACATGGGTAAAGCCGGGGACTGTTGCCAATGATTCAACCGTTTGCCGCGCTGTATGTCCTGATTCTGGCTATTCTGGTCCTTTATTAACCAAAGAGTCCAAACATGTATTCCGTATATTGGATAAAATATTTAAGTTCAAAGATCCTCGGAAAAAGAAAGAAGAGCCGAAGGTTCTGCAGAAAGAAGGATAATCCCTGTGTCTGTGCAGAACAGACATACTATCGTACTTCGCGGCTCTACGCCGATCTTTCTGTGACTAACCCAGGGGGATGGCTCGAAAGCCGCACTAAGGAGGCTGACCTATGAAAGCACCTCTGATATCGGCTAATCCGGTGCCAAACACCGCCAAGACCAGAATATCGTCAACCCGCCGCTGGTTAAACCTGTTGCTTGTGATTGTCGGTGGAATTCTGGCCTCTGTGGGACTTGAATTGTTCTTACACCCCAATAAAATCATTATTGGAGGCATTACAGGCATTTCCTCCCTGTTCGCCCACTGGACCGAAATGAGGATTGGATTATTCCTATTTTTATTCAATGTTCCGTTCATATTTCTGTCTTACAAGATTGTGCAGAAGAAATTTGTACTGGTTACTGTTCTGGGTCTGGTTGTCTTTTCGATCGGTGCCATTGTGCTACATCCCATGCCGCCACTTGTAGAGCATCCGCTGGCTGCCGCCATGTTTGGCGGATTATGCCTCGGGCTCGGAATTGGGCTCGTCGTGCGGTATGGCGGGACACTGGATACGCTGGAAATCGGTGATCCGTCTTCCCGTCCACCTGAACGTGTATTTAGCGGAAAACGGATGCTTATCGAAAAAATAATCATGCTGCTTAACTTGTTGATACTGACAGCCGCTGGTGTTGTCTTTGGCTGGGACCAAGCGATGTATTCCGTAATCGCCTACCTTATTGCTTATGAAATGGTGTACATTGCGTTCAGGGGATTCTCCTCCAAACGCAAAGTATGCATTTTGACCACACAAAGCTCTCAAGTTGAAAAAGCTGTACGCAAACGGCTGCGCCGTGAACCTGGAACGCTGGAAGCCACTTCTGACTCAACACAACTCGCGATGGCGGAAGGATGGATCAGGCAGATCCCGGGTACACTTTATTATGAGGTACATGTTCTGGAGATGATCTGGTTGAAGTCCATTGTGCGTCACATTGATCCACATGCGGGCATTATGACGAATCCGGAAAAATAATAGCTCATGTAAGTTGAACCAAAGATATTTACACTGACACTACGATGACAGAACAACCTTCCAATCGCTGTTACCCCCAGATTTCTCGATTCCCTTTTCTGAAGGGAAAAATCCGCGGATAAAGGCAAACGCTTCGCTTTTTCAGGTTTTTTCTGTCCTCTTCGTTATCGTGTAATTTTAATTCAATACAAAAAACGCTCTCTTCCCCTATGGATGGACAGTATCGTCCACCAAGGTCAGAGAGCGTTTTTTTGTTATTATAATTAATTGATATTATAGTTCAACGATAGCTTTGACTACATGTGAATCTGGCAGTAGCCAATGGTCTATTGCAGAAGGTAACTCATCAAACTCCACACGGTGTGTAATATAACCATCCATGCTTAATTTCTTTTGACGCAACGTTGACAGGACCTGTTCAAAATCTTCTCGAGTCGCGTTTCGACTGCCCAGCATGCTCATCTCCCGCTTGTGAAACTCGGGATCATGGAAGGTAATATCCGCTTTTACCAGTCCCACGAAAATGAGTTGACCACTATGCGCCACATATTGAATGGCTTCATTCATGGAATTCACGTTGCCTGTTGCATCAAAGACAGCCGTTGCATAGTCGCCTCCCGTGATTTCAGCCACTTGTTGTAGGCTATGTTCATTGGCCTGTACCAGGTCATCTGCTCCAGCCCAAGCCCGGCTAAGCTCCAACCTGTCCAGATTACGATCAACGGCGATAACACGCGCTCCCGCCTGTTTGGCAAATGCCATCACGCCAAGTCCAATGGGACCAGCTCCAATCACAACCACATGTTCACCTGGCTTGATTCCCGCTCTTCTGACGGCATGAGCTCCAATGCTTAATGGTTCAACCATTGCTGTCTCATCCAGTGTCAAACCTTTTGCTGAGAGCAGATGTGAGACAGGCACGCTGATTCTTTCTCTCATGCCTCCGTCTACATGCACACCCATGACTTGCATGGACGCACAACAATTGGTTTTACCATTGCGACATGCAATACAATGACCGCAGTGCAGATACGGAATAATGCTTACCTGATCCCCTGGCCGCAGCCCTGCATCGTTCGGGCCGATCTCTTCAATCACACCTGCCAGTTCATGACCGAGTACGCGAGGATAGGTAAAGAAGGGCTGATTGCCTTTGTACGCATGCAGATCCGTCCCACAGATCCCAATCCGCCGAATCGCAACCAATGCCTCCCCTTCTGCTCGTTCCGGTTGAGGCAGATCTTGCAGCTCCAAACGGTCTATTTCTTCACACACAATGGCTCTCATCATTGTTCCCCCTTGGATGTTTCTGAAGTCGAATTGCTGTGCTTCGTATTATATTCAGGACGTCCACTGGACCACGTTTCATTATGCAATGGTGCCAGAATACGCAGTACTTCCTCCAGCAGACTCTGATCCAACGGTTCTTCGATCCATGCTGCATTGTTGACGATATTGCGCTGATTGGCACTGCTCACCAGTGTTGTGGGAATGCGTTCATTCGCCGTAGAGAATTGCACGGCCAGCTTGGCAATGTCACTGCCTTGTTCTGCACAGAAGCGGGCAGCTCGCAGGCAGAGCTCTTTCACCCGTTCACCTGCCGGATGCCAAGCAGGAGCACCTCGGGTGCTTAACAAGCCCATAGAAAGAGGCGAAGCATTCACGAGGCCAATTTCTTTCTTTTCCAACAAAGGCAACAAAGATAACAATGAGGTATCGTTCAATGAATAATGACAATACGAGATGATTGCATCCGCATTAATCTGTGGCAGAACCTTTTCGAACAACGCCAAAGGCAGCCCGCAAATCCCGGCATGACGAATAACTCCCTGCTCTTTCAGTTGCAGCAAAGTTGGAAATGCTTCCTCGATAATAATCTTTGCGGGCACAAATTCAATATCATGCAGAAACAGAATGTCAATATAGTCTGTATGCAATCGACCCAGGCTCTCCTGCACACTATCCAGAATCCGCTGACGTGAAAAATCAAACTCATTTTCCCCATACCGTCCGGCTTTGGTTGATAACATATATGAACTGCGCGGCAAGCTGCGGATGGCTTCACCCAACACCGTCTCTGCCTTTGTCAATCCATAGTAAGGTGAAACGTCTATGTAGTTCATCCCCGCATCTACGGCTGCATGTACAGTACGAATCCCTTCATCCCGGTCAATGTCACGAAATACAGAACCAAGCGAGGATGCTCCAAAGCTCAATACAGGTACGTCCAGTTCGGTCTTGCCAAGTCTTCTTCTTTTCATTGGTCTACCCCTTCCAGCATGTCTGACTACACAAGTTCCCTTTCATTGTAACAGTTCAATTTCAATATAAAATATCGGCAATTGCGTAACATGTACTGTTTGATGACCTCGATCTGCGGAAAAAATCAAAAACCCGCCGTCTCTCCATACGGAGTAGTCAGCGGGCTTGGCTTCATCAATACTTATCTAACGATCAGCATTGATCGGAATTACATTCAAAATATAATAATTAGTTCTGCATTACGAAATCTTCATGCACGGTATTCTCTTCATCGAACATGCGCAAGATGTCATAACGGGTGTTACGTTGTGCCGGAATATAACCGGACTCTCGGATCAAACGCAGAATGGATTCAATGTTGACTTTGTAAGTTGCACCAGCAGCAGATACAACGTTCTCTTCAATCATCGTGCTACCAAAGTCATTACATCCAAATTCAAGCGACTTCTTACCGATCTCAGGACCCATCGTTACCCAAGAGGATTGAATGTTCTTGATATTATCAAGCACCAGTCGGCTGATGGCTACAGTCTTCAGATACTCTTCCGGAGTCTGACGCTCCAGCTTAAGGTTGGTATTGTCTGGTTGGAAAGTCCAAGGAATGAACGCCAGGAAACCTTCGGAATCATACTTGTTCGCAATACATTCGTCCTGAGCTTCACGTACACGGAGCAAGTGCAATGCACGCTCTTCCATCGATTCGCCAAGGCCGATAACCATCGTTGCCGTGGTGTTCATGCCGATGCGGTGTGCAGTTTGCATTACGTCCATCCAATCCCGCCATGAACCTTTCAAGCGGCTGATTTTCCGGCGTGTGCGATCATCCAGAATTTCAGCGCCGCCGCCAGGCAAGGAATCCAGTCCAGCTTCGTGAATGGCACGAACAACCTCTTCCAATGTAAGACCATCGGAGACTTCAACCATTTTCATTATTTCAGCTGGGGAGAAAGAGTGCATCGTGATGTTCGGGAAACGCTCTTTGATGGCTTTCAACAGGTCTGTATAATAGCTGAAAGGCAAGTTTGGATTCGTTCCACCTTGCATCAGAATCTCAGTACCATTCACATCTTCCGTTTCCTGAATCTTTTGGAAAATGACTTCGTCCGGAAGCACATACCCTTCATCCGAACCAGGTCTGCGGTAGAAAGCACAAAAACGGCAGTACACATCACACACGTTCGTGTAGTTGACGTTACGCCCAATTACAAATGTTCTGTATGGTTCAGGGTGCATGCGTTTCATAATGACATTAGCTGCTGCCCCGATTTTGTCCACTTCATCGGATTCAAATAGCTGAATCGTGTCTTCCAAGTCCAAACGTTCGCCCCGAAGGGCTTTATCTAAGATACGGTCTACCGTACTCATCGTAAAAAAGCCTCCCTTATGAAGAGAAATTATATAACGATCCGTCCCAACTTGTTCAAGAGAAGCAAGTTCTGGTGGCAACATCGTAATTCTGTACTCCACATATCGTAACACAGGTTACATGTGAAAAAAAGCACCTTATGCAAAGGTGCTTTAAAAATAAGTAAAAATGTTGACATATGGTATGGAATTTATTCAAACTTTAATGATACGGATACGCGTATTTGGACACTTCACTTTTACTAGGATTCCTGAAGCGCTTGTTCCAAATCTACAATCAGATCTTCGATATCTTCCAGACCTACCGAGAAACGCAGCAACCCATCTGTAATGCCACGGTCACGGCGAACCTCAGCCGGCATTGCCGCATGAGACATCATTGCAGGGTAGGACAGAATACTCTCTACAGCTCCCAAGCTTACAGCAACAATAGGTAGCTTCACCCGGTTAAGCACTGCTTTTGCTCGATCGCCAGAACCGACGTCAAATGAAACCACTGCTCCATATCCCGTTGACTGACGCTCATGTACCTCGCGGCCCGGATGATCCTCCAGTCCAGGATAAAAGACAGCGGTAATATCACTGCGTTCATTAAGCCATGCCGCAAGTTTGGCTGTGCTCCGTTCACTATGCGCCATACGTGCTCCCAAGGTTTTCATTCCGCGCATCAGAAGCCAGGATTCTTGTGGACCGAGTACCGTGCCGAGTCCATTTTGCAACTGTTTCAATCGTACGCCCAGTGATTCCGTACGAGCGACAGCCAGCCCAGCTAACACATCACTGTGACCCCCGAGGAACTTGGTAGCACTATGTACGACAATATCCACACCAAGCTCAATTGGACGCTGATAGTACGGTGTCATAAAGGTGTTATCCAGAATCGTGATCAGGTCATGTTCCTTCGACCAGTCCGTCACCGCAGCGATATCGGTAATACGCAGGGTTGGATTGGACGGCGTTTCCATATAAACTGCCTTGGTGTTCGGCTTGAGTGCTGCTTTTACTTCATCTATATTGGTCATGTCTACAAAGGTCGTTTCAATCTGCATACGGCTTAATATGGTAGTAAGCAACCGATACGTACCTCCATATACATCTTCCGTTACAATCATGTGATCCCCTGCGGAGAACATCATCAACACGCTGGAGATCGCAGCCATCCCCGATGAATAGGCGAATCCTCGTGCTCCACCCTCCAGCAGTGTGATGTAATCTTCCAGAGCCTGACGTGTCGGATTCCCCGAACGACTGTAATCGTGCTGAGGCGGATCGAAGATATCAAAATGATGGAAAGTTGAGGCTTGATAGATCGGCACACTGGAGGCTCCAGTTGTTTTGTCGATTTCATCACCGAAATGAAGTAGCTTGGTCTCAAATTTCAACTCGGCATTGGGCTTGTTGTTGGACTCACTCATGAGTGCACGCCTCCTTCAACTTCCTGCTGTGCAGCTGTCAGCGCATTGCCAAGATCGGCAATCAGATCATCCGCATGTTCAATGCCTACAGAGAACCGGAGCAGTCGATCGTCCACACCTACGGCATCACGAATTTCAAGCGGAATATCCGCATGCGTTTGTACTGCTGGGTAGGTCATGAGTGATTCCACACCACCGAGACTTTCGGCAAAAGCGATCAGTTTGATATGACGCAACAATGGTTCAACATAACGTGCATCCTTCACTTTGAAAGAGAAGATACCTGTGTTACCCGTGGATTGTTTATTCTGAACTTCGTACCCCGGATGATCCGACAGACCTGGATGATAGACTTCACCCACCGCTGGATGCTCAAGCAAGTATTTGGCAATGGTAAGTGCGTTGTACTCATGACGCTCCATGCGAAGAGCCAACGTTTTCATCCCTTTCATCAACTGGTAGGAGTCACTCGGAGACAATACTGCTCCAATGGAATTATGCAGGAACGCCATCTCTGCAGACAATGCCTCACCCTTGGTAATAATTAGTCCGGCCAGCACATCATTGTGTCCGCCCAAATATTTGGTAGCGCTATGAATGATGATATCGGCACCCAGTTCAATCGGACGTTGGAAAAATGGAGTCAACAACGTGTTATCAACAATGGTCAACAGGTAGTAACTTTTGGCCCAGGAAGCAACGGCTTCCACGTCTGTGATCATCATCAGTGGATTGGTTGGTGTCTCAATAAATACAGCTTTGGTATTCGGCTGACGAACCTTCTCCAGTGCTGCAAGGTCATTCGTGTCCACATAACTGGCCGTTACGCCGAAACGAGACAGGATGCGTTCAAGCAGACGATAGGTTCCACCATACAGATCCAGTGATACAATCAGATGATCCCCTTGACCAAACATCGCAAAGATCGTTTGCAGTGCAGCCATACCCGAGCTACACGCAAACCCTGCATCACCAGACTCCAGTGCTGCGGCTGCTTCTTCCAATACTTTACGGGTTGGATTTGTCGTACGAATATAATCAAACCCCGTGCTTTGTCCAAGCTTCGGGTGGCGAAACGCAGTGGATTGATAGATCGGAAAGTTAATGGCGCCTGTTACCGGTTCATTGATGGACCCAATTTGTGCTAAGCGGCTTTCGATTTTCAACTTGTTGTTGTCTTCCATTGCTGCATCCTCCTGTAATCTCGATTAAATTTGCGGGCCAATATCGTAAGGTGTCTCTTGATACACATAGTAATTGAGCCAGTTAGAGAATAATAAGTTGGCATGAGCGCGCCAAGTAGCCGGTGGCACACGGGAAGGATCGTCATTCGGATAATAATGTCTAGGTAATGCGATATCCAACCCTTTGGCTGCATCCCGATCATACTCCCATTTTAATGAGAACGGGTCATACTCGGCATGTCCTGTCGCAAAAATCTGTTTGCCGTCTTTGGTAGCAACCAGGAAGATCCCCGCTTCCTCGGATTCAGCCAAAATCTCCAAATTCTCATTCTTTTCAATATCTTCGCGTCTCACTTCTGTATGACGGGAATGCGGAACGTTGAATACTTCATCAAATCCACGCAACAACGGAACATGTGGTTTGTTGATCGTATGTGGGAAAACGCCAAAACACTTCTCATCCAGTGCAACCTTAGGTACGTTAAAATGATGGTATAAACCTGCCTGGGAAGCCCAACATATATGAAGGGTCGAAGTCACATTGGTTTTGGTCCATTCAAAGATCTCCTGGATTTCATTCCAATAGTTCACGTCTTCAAAATCCATCTGTTCCACCGGGGCACCCGTAATAATCATGCCGTCGAAACGGCGGTGCTCAATCTCATCAAAGGTTTTATAGAACAGATCCAGATATTCCTGAGATGTATTCTTCGATGTATGAGATTTGGGATGTACGAGAACGACATCTACCTGAATGGGCGTGTTTCCGACCAGACGAAGCAATTGTGTTTCGGTCGTTTCCTTTGTAGGCATCAGGTTTAATATAGCGATACGGAGCGGACGAATATCCTGCTTGTAGGCAGAAGTTTCGTCCATGACGAAAATATTCTCTCCTTCAAGTACTTCTTTTGCGGGTAGTGTGTCGGGTATTTTGATTGGCATGGTAAATCTAACTCCTCCTTGTGCATAGATAGATGCAGCTAACGCTGTCTTGATATCTTCACATCAATACAGTGATAGCTGCCTTAAGTTTGTCTACAACCATTGGATTAGCTTCCCCATCCAAAGAAAGTTGCAGACAATCTCAAGTTCCTTAGCGAAAATCACTGCTGAGAAGTCGGGGCATATGACAAAGACCTTCCTCGGTTTTCGAGAAAGGTCATATGTAAATAGATATGCGCCTCTCTCATCTCTCAGTTACAACAGTGCCACTTGACACTTGGTCGCTGCAAGAATTAGCACCGTGCGGTATACCGCCGGTTGCCGGGTTTCATCGGGCCAGTCCCTCCACCTACTCTTGATAAGATTTCGCTGTATTAGATTGTAATTTAATATGGTTCACCGTCTACTTTATTACATTAATGTCCTCACGTCAAGATGCATTTCTCTGTCTGCTCTCAGATCGGAACCGTTCATCAGCCGCTGTCATACACTGCCTCAGGGCGCGAAATAGACACATTTTTGCGCTTGAAAGCACCCTGTACCAGCGGTATACTAAACAAGGTGTTATAAACCCTTATGTGAGAGGTGACATATTAAATGGATGGCGACCCGAGGCCTGACTGGCAGCCGAATTCCGACAAACTGCATAGAGAATTGACATCAGCATGCCGGCAGCGGGACGTGACTTCCGTTTGATTATATAGTGAACGCAGCCCTGATCTCCAGGCTCCGCTGCCGACCGGCTGATTTGTTCTTTTTGCGCCCATAATGATAATATCCGCCAAGTTGGCGGGTGCAGAAGGAGTAGATTAACGATGAAAATCCGGTTGGTAAACAACGGTGTATTTATTCCGGTGGACGACATTCAGCAGGCGCTGACTCCACCCGCGGAAGGATTTTACTGGATTGATGCAGACGTAGACGATTTGGCGGTACTTCAGCCGCTGTTCTTGATGCATGATCTGGCTGTGGAAGACTGTCTCAGTGACGAAGAACAACGTCCGAAGATTGAAATTTATGAGAACCATTACTTTATTGTGATTAATAGCATCCGTTTTGATGATGAAGAGATATTCCTGCGTGCAGTCAACCTGTTCCTCGGCAGACATTTTATAATCAGTGTTACGAAGCAAAAGGTCAGCGAATTGCGCACACTGAAACCAATCCTCTGGGAACAGGAAATCAGTACACCGGACCGTCTGCTGTATTTGCTGGTTGACTTGATTGTTGATAATTATTTCACCGTAGGTGACCGGATTGAAGCTCGAATCGAAAAGCTTGAGGAAGACATTCTGATGCATACCAAAAAGTCTCATCTGAATGAAATCATCGGGCTGCGCAGTGAGATTCTATGGTTGAAAAAAGTGCTTGGACCTCAGAAAGAGGTCATTAATACACTGAACAAAAAGACCTGCGTCTTATCGATGATCAACTGCAAAAGTATTTCAGTGACATCTATGAGAATGCTGTGAAAATATCGGAGACCTTTGAAACGTATCGGGACCTGATGGGCAACTTGCGAGAAGCCTACCAATCCAGTATTGCGAACCGGGCGAATGAGATCATGCGTGTGTTCACCGCCATTACTACGGTCTTCATGCCCCTGACGGTCATAACCGGTATCTACGGCATGAACTTTACGAATATGCCAGAGCTTAACTGGAAATATAGCTATTTTGTTGTGATCGGCCTGATGGTTACACTGGGCCTGAGCATGTTCTTCATTTTCCGCAAAAAAGATTGGGTATGAACTCGTATGAAATAGCAAAGACGAAGCGCTCCTCTTGGAGATCCGCCTCGTCTTTTTTTATATCCTATACTTAACCTGCATTCCTTTCTGTCTCTGCGTGCCGACGAAAGCGGATTCGAATCATGCGCAGTCTTTCATAGACCTGCTCCAGACTTCCTCCGTCCGGCTTCTCTCCTCCATATACCTTATGTAATACTGGCTTCAGGAACGTATCTCCCAGCTCCTCATACGCACTCCATACAGCCTCTTGTTCGTTCTCTGGCATTACCGCCAGCTCCACATCAAGAAGACAATCGGTATCATAACCTTCGTGATCCAGTGCTTCTAACAGCTCAATCAACTCGCGTCGGGATAAACCGGATCGTTGAACAATCTCCTCTAACGTATAGCCTTCCTTCATGCCTTCAAGCACCTGCTTGCGCGTGGTGAACTTATCAAGTTCCTGCTTGTACTTCTGCTCTCTCTGCTTGTATAACCAGCTCTCATACTCTTCTTCCTTCAGCGCAGTGTATACCCATTCCAGCGGGAATGTCGTTGAACGCTCCAACCCGTTCGTAATCTCCATCCATTCTGCACCATAGTCGGTTGCTTTGCTCTCCCCTACACCCGGCAGTTGCATCAGTTCATCCATTGATTGAGGAACAAAGGCACTGATCAAACGCAGCAGACGATTCGTTGCGATAAAATACGGTGCCTTTCGGTCAGACACAGCTCTCTTCCTGCGCCAGGTGCACAGGTCCGTATACAACTGCTCATTGCCGTATAACTCACTGTAACAATGGAGTCGCTGCCCACCATAACTGCGTGACTTCAAGTCATCATTCTCATGAAATAACCCCTGCAACTGCGGTCGGTACCCCTCACTCATCTGGATGGCAAGCTGATGACGGTAAATATGAAGCAGCTCCTCCCAAGAAGTCCCTTCATACCAGATACTGTCCTCCCGATCTCCTTCCTCGTAGCGACTCCATCCCAGCTGCCAACTCTCTTCCTCTTCCCCAATCCATAGCTGTGCATACTCTGCATTCTGATCTGATCCTCTGGACAATCGGTTCATGAAAATGACTTCCATTTTCCGTTCCCTCCCTATAACTTTTCAGCCTACACGGGTTAGTTACGCTGCCTACAGGCAGCACAAAAACACCTCTCCTGCAAAATCCATGCAAGAGAGGTGCTTCCTCATTAACCGTGCTATGCTGTTGCCCATATCATACCACAATGGTAAAATTCGTCAATCCCTTTATGATCTACTTGTTCAATGCCAGTTTGGCAAGCGCGAGCGAACCACACAGCCCTGCATTGTCACCCAATCCTGGTGAAACAACGTACTGGTCAATCTCGGATTGAAGTGCCGGATGCTGAACGTATCCTGCCAGCAACTCCTGCAGTTTGCTACGAACCATCGGGAACAGGTGCTCCTGCTTCATCACCCCGCCACCCATGACGATTTTCTGCGGAGAGAGAATGAGAACATAATTCATCAGGGCGTGAGCCAGATAATGTGCTTCAATCTCCCATGCTTTATGATCTGCAGGCAGTTCATAAGCCGGTTGCTCCCAACGTTTGTTGATGGCCGGGCCTGCTGCAAGGCCTTCGAGGCAGTCGCCATGATACGGACAGAAACCTTCATATGTATCCTCCGGATGTCTGCGCACAATGATATGTCCCATCTCCGGATGAGACAATCCATGGACCATTTTACCGCCAACGACAGCACCTGCACCAATACCTGTACCTACCGTAATATACAGACAGCTCTCCAGACCTTGTGCAGCACCCCAGGTTGCTTCGCCAAGTGCCGCACCATTCACATCCGTATCAAATGTCATCGGTACATCAAAATGCTCCTTGAGCTTGCCAATCACGTTATACTGTCCCCAATGCGGCTTCGGTGTTGTTGTGATATAACCGTACGTCGGGCTTCCTTCAATCGGATCTATCGGGCCAAATGAACCTACGCCCAGAGCTTCAATGCCTTTGCCTTCAAAAAACGAAATCACTTGCGCCATGGTCTCTTCCGGTGTCGTCGTGGGAAAACTTACGCGTTCCAGAACCTCTCCTTTTTCTGTGCCAATGCCACATACAAATTTGGTTCCGCCTGCTTCAATTGCGCCTAAGATCGTCATGTTAGTCACACTCCCAAGTTAGTTTAAAAAAGAAATCATCGTTCGCGCTTTACTGGATGACACTATAAACTCCTTGCTACTTGTTCTCCAGCTTGGACAAGCGTTTCATTAACGTTTGCTTCCAGCTGTCTGACAGCGAAGGAATGGCCAGCAGCGCCTGGATACCATCGACATCTTCTTTCCCCTGATGCATAATTCGATTGGCTTCTAGGACCGTCATTGATGCTGGATCGGTGCTGATCCGTCGCAATGGGGATAAAGGCCTTACCTCACCTTCTTGCAGCACACGAAAGTAAAACCCGGTATGTCCACTCTCCTGAAAATAAACAGGCAGCTCCTTATAATCATACCGTGCCCCCAGCTTGAAGCAAGGTTGTCTCGGCTGACTGACCTGCACTGTGGCTTCGCCCAACTCGTAGACATCACCAATTCTGACGTCTTCTTCAGGACAGCCTTCAACCGTCAGATTTTCTCCACAAGCTCCCCAGTCCAGCTTGCGATCCAGTAGCTGTTCCAACGCCGGATAACGACTGTAATCGTATACACAAACGGCCTTGCCAGGTCCGCCATGATGCACCAGATCCGCCTGCGCATCCCCTGTCATTCCAGTGAATGACAGGAAAACCGCGTCGGATACAGGATGTTTCACAATGCCGCTCATCACTTCACGCTTCTGCCCAGGAAGAGGCTGCGGCAGTCCTACATTGATGGCCAGAACAGCAGCATCACCATACCCTGGCTTTCGATCCGATGTGAGTGTCATTTGCATCATACCTCCCATAATTACTTTCTTTTAACGCACAGAGCCGCCAAATACAAGTGTATTACTCAAAAGCCGACCTGGAGAAGTCAGCATTTTACCTCCGGCATACATGCCTGAAGATGCACCGCCATCCAGATTCATGGCCTGCTTCGCACCAAGCTTCTGCATTACCGCTGCCCACTCCTTGATTGTCGCCCCGGAAACGGTAGCCAGCATAACAGAACCGTCCGCCATGATCGCGATACCACTTCTGGCTCCGGAAGCATTAAGAATCTTGGCATCCTTGAAACCTTCGCTCGTCGGATTTACGGCTACCTTGCCGTCTTTCACCAGACGCGGGCCTGCTCCCACAGCAGTCACGACATCTTGCCAAGGAATCTCTTTACCTGCTGCGTTCGTATATTTGTAATTCATTTCTACGGTTGAACCCACGGTGAAACGATCCGAAGAAGATTTTTGGTTACCTGTGAAGACCAGTACCGAGCCATTCTTAGGAATGGCTACATTGGTGTTGGACACTTTCTTGGTCACGATGCCATTCTCCATGACAACGGCAGTCCCCCTTTGAACCCGACTGTGGCACCTCGTTCAGGAGTATACAGCATCGTAATGCTTGCATTCGCAGAGGGTGTTCGATTGATGAATGTTGCATACCAGCTGCGTGATTTGCCTTTTGTATCGGTTACTTTACCTGTCAAGTTCACCTGAAGTGAATCCATAATCGCCGAGCCATCTTCCTTAAATCCGATGGATGTTCCGTATCTTCCAATATGTATGACCTTGCCATTAGCTATTAACATGCCGTATGGATCTGGTGCTCCGTTATATGCTTCGAAAAATGCTCCGTTAATGGCTCTGTGCGCCATAGGCTTTCACAATCGAAGGCAATGTTGCCGTCTGGCCAACTTGCTTCTTCGCGAGTCCCACGGTAACCGGTGTTCCCTTCGGAATCGAAACGGTCTGTACGGTAAAACTACGTCCTGCTGCTTTTACTTTCTGTACTTTGGTGCTAATTGCTGCTTTGGCATCCACTGTCTGTGGCGCACTTACTGCTCCCGAAAGAATTACGGGCAAGGCCAGGACGAGGGCCATAGCCCCTGTCCACCACTTTTTGCCTGTTCGTACGTTCTGCTTGTTGCTCACCCTATTGCCACTCCCATCCAAGAGCCAAGGCTCTTCATCTCAAGTTGTTCAAACTTGTCCATCACCATATCGGGATCAAGACGCAATTCACAGATATCCAGCGCACAGGCAACTGGAACAGCACAATGAATCTCTGCCAGTTTGCGGGACAGATGTAGCATGTCCAGATCATTCTCAATCTTGTTACGTACCGAAGGGGTCAGTTTATCCATGTTGCTCAAAATCCCTTCAATGGAGCCGTATTCCTGTACAAGCTTCAACGCTGTTTTCTCACCAATTCCCCGTACTCCGGGATAGTTGTCACTGGCATCTCCCATCAGACCCTTCATGTCAATCACTTGACGAGGTGTCAGTTGTTTCTCTGCCATGAGCGTTTCAGGGTTGTACACCATGTAGTTGCCATGGCCTTTTTTCATAATAATGATACTTGTGCGGTCATTGATCAGTTGCAACATGTCATGGTCACCCGTCAATACCATAACATTCATATCGGTTTCTTCGGTATAATACTTCGCAAGCGTCCCAATGCAATCGTCGGCTTCGAATCCTTGTGCACCTATATTGGGAATACCCAGGCTATCCATGACTTCACGAATCAGGGCAAACTGGGGAATCAGGTCATCCGGAGCTTCGGCCCGGTTGCCTTTGTAGGCTGCATATTCTTCACCGCGGAACGTCTTACCACCCATATCCCAACAACATACGACATGACTTGGCCCAAAAGTCTGAACCGCATCCCAGAAATAACGGATAAATCCGTAGACTGCGTTGGTAGGCAATCCTGCCTTTGTACGTCTGATATATCCGCTTGCAGATGTCGCATAAAAAGCACGGAACAACACCGCCATACCGTCTACCAGCAACAAAGTAGGTTCATTACGTTGATTCACTTGAATTTGTTCTCTCCTGTCCTGATTCTATAGAAATTAAACTAAAGTATATTTACACTTACCATTCCGATGACAGAACAACCTTCTGATCGCTGTTATCCCCAGATTTTTTTGATTCCCTTTTCTAGAAGGGAACATCCGGGGATAAAGGCGAACGCTCCGCTTCTTCAGGTTATTTCTGTCCTCTCCATTTTCGTGTAAATGTTTAGTTCAATTTCTATAGCAAATAAAATACGAAACTAATTCTATCATTATAGCATAGTTCCGCCAACCATCGTTCAGCCAAAAAAGCCCTGAATTTTGAACAATTCAGAGCTGGTATTCAGCACGTTTATGCGTTATTCCATTCCTGCTCGTACGTCTCTTCCTTGAAACCAACTGTCACCTTTTCTCCATCCGTAACGATCGGACGCTTGATCAGCCGACCATTGGAAGCCAGCAAACGAATCTGTTCATCAGCGGACATGCCTGGCAGCTTGTCCTTCAGTTGTTGTTCTTTGTACACTTCCCCGCTCGTATTAAAGAACTTCTTCACCTCGAGCCCGCTCTTCTGGATCAGTTCGGTTAGTTCGGATGCTGATGGCGGTGTGTCGAAAATGGGGATTAGCTCCAGCTCATGTCCCTGTGCTTCAAGCCATTTTACAGCTTTGCGGCATGTGCCGCATTTGGCATATTGATATACTTTTAAGTTGCTCATGGTATGTGTTCCTCCTGTGTGGCTCCGGTGTGGCTCCGGTTTCGACTTCTCGCTTCCCTTGGTTTGCTTCGCAAATCCAAAAGTCGCTCCAAATCGATACCATCGCCATGTAATTTTACTGATTTTTGCGAATGAGATCAAAACACACATTCGCTATTTTTTTGGACCAAAACCATTTAGATTTAATATTTTTAAACGCTTTTACAGATTTGAAATTTTAGAATATTTACATGAAAATGCTAAACATCAATACATTAGACCATGAAACCATAATAATTAGCCTACGGCATGTTGTTCGGGTGCAGGAAGCATCCCTCACATGGAATAGCCCGCCAACGTTGAGCCTCAAGCAAAGCAGGCCTGGCAGGATGAACCGTACAGAAGGCTACGACACCCACTACACAGTTGGCGTATCTAAAGAAATCTAAAGCCCCCTCCGCAGACTTCCTACAGTTCTTCTCTGGGTGCTGCCTCATCATTCAAACGCTGCTCCAGTGCGGCCATATCTGCTGGGAAAGGGGCTTGGAACGTTATGCGTTCCCGGAGAATCGGATGTTCAAACGTCAGTTCACAGGCATGTAAGGCTTGACGGTCGATCCAGCTATCCCGATCTTCCCGAATAGCCATGGTCTGTTCATCAATCTCATGCCCAGGTAATGTCTTGTACATCCGATCACCGATTAATGGACAGCCGATGGACGTCATATGTACCCTGATCTGATGGGTTCTGCCACTTTCCAGCTTGAGGCTTATCGCACTTGCACTGCCCCCTGACCAACGTGTTAAGGTCGTGTACAACGTTCTTGCAGCATAACCATCAGGTGTTACAATTCGACGGTGTGGCTCTTCAGGATCGCGGTCAATCGGTCCATCCACTGATCCTTGTTCCGGGACAGGGCTGCCGTGTACAAGTGCAATATATTTCTTATCCACCGTTCCCGCAATCATCTGCTCAGACACATGCTGATGTACATAAGGGTTCTTGGCTATGGCCAGCACACCTGACGTTTCCTGATCAAGCCGATGAATCGGTCTGAACCGGAAGCGCTCGCCTTTGGATTTCCAGTAATGCACAACTCCATTGGCCAAAGTCCCCGTGTAATGACCATGTGTCGGATGAACGATGATGCCTGCATCCTTGTTTACAATGAGCAAATGCTCGTCTTCATACAGAATGGTAAAGGGAATAGGTTCAGGCAGAATATCATCCGATTCCTCTTGCTCCATCCGAACTTCAACGACATCACCCGCAGCTACCTTCACGCTAATGTATACACGCTCTCCATTTAACATGACACCTTGCTCGGTCAGCTTGATTTTGGACAAAAGCTTACGCGACACCAGCAGCCGGCGTTGAAGCACGGTCTTCAGCAGCCAGCCATCTTCCTGTTCGGTCACCGTGTAAACAATCGGCGAATAATATGGGCTCATTCTTTGCGGCGGAAGACTTTTTGCTCCGCACATATTCAATATCCGCCACCTGTTGTCTCGCGTTGGCCGTCCGTGCAACCACGAAGAAATAATCAGACAATCGGTTTAGATACCGTCGCACTGACGGATTAATATCGGTGTGTTGTCCGAGTGTTACCGTGCGACGTTCTGCGCGGCGACATACCGTACGGCACACATGAAGAGCAGAAGACAGCTGACTGCCCCCTGGAATAATGAACCGTTCCACTTTTGGATTCTCTGCGTCATACTGGTCAATCCATTGTTCCAGACGTGTGACCATTTCATCTCTTACCTTATATTTGGCCTCACTAATCTTCACAAAGGCCAGATCCGACCCGCAATCGAACAGTTCCTGCTGCACTTCCAGCAGATGTTCACGCAGATCTTCGAATTCGCCTTGGGCAGAATCAATAAGGCTGATCGCCTGGCCAACAAAACAGTTCAATTCATCAATCGTGCCATAAGCCTCCACTCGATCATCATCCTTGATGACACGTCCACCGATGACTGAAGTCTGTCCTTCGTCACCTGTTCGTGTATATATGCCCATCATTATCCCTCCAATTGGTAATATAATCATGAATACGGGAATGCCTCTTTTCAGAAACCCGTCTATCACTTTACACGTATATAAGAATTGGTGTGCTCTGCCGAGTATACGACAAATCGAAGGAAACCAAAAGCAAAGGAGACGATTATGCAAAACTGGATAACCGATTTCATGGAACAATACGGCTACATCGGCATTGCACTCATCATCGCTCTTGAGAATGTTTTCCCCGATCCCATCTGAAATCATCTTGCCGTTTGGCGGATTCATGACCACCTATACCAGTCTGACTCTTCCGGGAGTTATTATCGCCGCAACCATTGGTTCTGTTCTTGGTGCTGTAATGCTGTATGGTATAGGTCTACTCATTGACGTCGAACGGCTTGAGAAAATTGTGGAACGTTGGGGACATGTTCTGCGCATAAAAAAGAGGATATTCACCGTGTTGATGCATGGTTTGACAAATATGGCATGTGGACCGTATTATTCTGCCGAATGGTTCCTCTCGTCCGGAGTCTGATCTCGATTCCCGCAGGCATGTCCAATATGAAATTTGGTTTATTCCTTCTCTTTACAACCATTGGTACATTGATCTGGAATGTCATTCTTGTCTGCGTAGGTGCTGCGCTTGGCGCATCATGGGAGAGCATATTGCACTTTATGGACGTGTATTCCATTGTCGTATACATCATTCTGGCCATCATTGTCATCGGATGTATCGTCTGGTGGATCAGACGTAGTCAAAAGCAGAAATAAAAAGAGATAATGGATTAAATAAAGCCTCCTCGCCACCCATTCGTGGTTAAGGAGGCTTCTTTATGTCACCCGTTTAACTCAAATTGCTATCGTTCATCTTCAGCTAACATGCCCTGACTCTTAAGATCGATAGCCAAACCGGATACCAGCATATACATCTTGTCAGCATGTATCTGCAGCATCCGGTTAACCGAAGCCATTCTCGCTGTAAATATTCGTTCTTCCTCGGTGGGATGCAATGTGCCATGCATTTCATTGGTGATCACAAGCAACTTGCCCTGATAAGACAATAACGCATCAAGCAAAAGCTGAGTCTCTGAACGCTGTTGATTCAAATCCTCCGTTGCCCTGAAGCCGCAGCCATCCAGGAGGTCAGACTGTCTACAATTACAATTCGCTGATCCGCCAAAAACAGATTGGATTCCCGATTAATCTGGGTAATCACCTCTGTCAGATGCTGACCGTTTCCGGCATGAATGGCACGATAATGAGCGGATGGCAATTCGGGAATAACGGGATCATGATCACCAGTGGATAAATATACACCCTCCCGGCTAATCCCGGCTGCGTACTTGAGGGCAAACCGCGTTTTACCACTACCTATGCCGCCTGTGACCGTAATCAGCATCCGCTTCCCTCCTTCCATAGCCATTCTGTATTTTCGTTACTCTGTCAGCGCCTTCAGCACTTTCTTGGATTCTTCGACATTGGAAGCTGATACTGGAATGGTGGCGAACAGATTGCTCGCAGCATATTCTACATCTTTAAACATTTTCATATCTTCCAGTGGAATGCCGTAAAGATGAGTTTCTTGCTTGAGATCCGAACCATCATCTCCATCACCTTTCTCTACCAATACGCCCCCTCAAATACCCCCCGTTCAAACTTCTTGGGATCAAACGTATCATCCAGCGGAATATTGGACCCGTTACTTCCGTATTGTTTCATGTCATTTTCAGGCAAAATGAAGATATCATGTCCTCCAGCCGCATACTCAACCATAATTTTCTGGACATCATACATCGCACTGGTGATCACTTCCACCTTGGGTTCCTCACCCAGTTTCTGTTGCAGATTGGCCTGCAACTGTTCTGAGATTACAGATGGATTTCCTTGGTTATCAATGATAAAAATAGAAAAACCATCTTTCCCTCCACACCCAGCAAGCAGAAAAACGATAGAAATGATTGCAGTAAGCCCCCAGAATCTCTTCATTCCAGTTCCCCCTTTAGTCTCCTATGTCCAATATATCACAATTGTTCCACGCAAAAAAACAACCTGGCTAATCAGAAGATTACCTTGCCATTACACGCAAAAAGAAGACCCTTCTCAGGTCTCCTTTCCTCATTCGATTAATGAAACGTTTCAATCCAAGACAAACGTTATTTTGCTTTAATCGGATTAGCCTTCATATATTCATTAATCTTCAAATCCAGCAAGCTGCTGATTTCAATTACAATATCGGATGTGAATGATTTCTCTTCGAGGAAGATCTGTTCCATTTTGCGACGAAGCATATGAATTTCATCTTCCAAGGAAATGTCATGCAAAGATGCGTTATCGGGTTTCACCGACCATCGGTCGCCATGATCGCCTTCTGCCAGAACGTGCCCACGATTCGTCGGTAAATCATATTCAACACAAAACAAAGCTAACCCCTCCTTGGAAAATGGACTTCCAAAATATGAAAACTTATTTCAAATTGAAATTATATCACATTATTTTGTAAAAGAAAGTTATTTTTTTCCAAAGATAACAATGTCACAATTGTAAAGAGATTCTACTTTAGTATTAACCCTCTTTTTGCAATTTGTAAACAAAGTTTCCGATTCGTTCCAAAGCTTCGTTCAATTGGGTTACAGAAGTCGCATAAGAACAACGCAAGAAGCCTTCACCCTGAGGGCCAAAAACATTGCCGGGGACAGCCGCAACTTTGTTCTCCGTTAACAATCGTTCAGCAAACAGGTCGGAACTCAAGCCTGTCTTTTGAATACTCGGGAATGCATAGAATGCTCCCTGAGGTTCATGACAATCGAGTCCAATATCCCTGAATCCCTGCACAATCAAACGTCTGCGCTGATTATACGATTCTACCATCCGATCCTTCTCACCCAAACCGTTCGTCAATGCCTCAAGCGCAGCAACCTGACCCATGGCCGGTGCACACATTACGGTATACTGATGGATTTTGAGCATGGCTGCAATAAGCTCTGGATGACCACACATGTAACCAATCCGCCAACCAGTCATTGCAAAAGCCTTTGAAAATCCGCTTACGAGAATGGTCCGCTCCTTCATGTCAGGAATAGCTGCAAAGCTAACATGTTTTTGCGTATACGTCAATTCAGCGTAAATTTCATCAGCAATTACAATCAGATCATGCTTTTTAATTACTTCAGCAATAGGCAGCCAATCTTCATACGTCATGATGGCTCCAGTGGGATTGCTCGGATAACACAAAATAACGACTTTCGACTTCGGTGTGATGCCTGCTTCAAGTGCTTCTGCCGTTAACTTGAACTGATCTTTTGCATAGGTTTCAACACCTACCGGTATTCCACCACCGATTGAAGCAATTGGTGAATAAGCCACGTACGAAGGTTCAGGAATGAGAATCTCGTCACCAGGCACGATTAATGCACGTAAAGCCAGGTCAATCGCTTCACTGCCACCCACAGTAACGATAATTTCATTCTTGGGATCGTATTTGGTATCAAACTGAGTATCCAGATATTCACTGATGGCTTCTCTCAACTTCGGCATACCTGCGTTGGAGGTGTAACTGGTCATGCCTCTCTCCAGTGAGTAGACACAAGCTTCACGCATATGCCAAGGAGTAACAAAATCAGGTTCACCTACACCCAATGTAATAATATCCTTGTTGTCTCCAACCAAATCAAAAAATTTACGAATTCCGGATGGAGGTATCTGCTGCACGAGAGGTGCCAGATATGATGTCATTTTCTTGTTGTTCCCGGTTGTCTGTTCATTCACTATCATGACACATCTTCCTTTACGGCGAGATCATGAGACGGTTGTCTTCTTGATGGTCTTCAAAGATAATCCCGTCCTGCTTATATTTTTTAAGAATAAAGTTCGTTTTGGTTGAAAGTACAGAGTCTATCGGAGACAGTTTCTCCGACACAAAATTAGCGACTTCACGCAGGTTGCCACCTTCCACTTCAACGAGCAGATCGTATGCACCGGACATGAGATATACGGATTTCACTTGCGGGTAGAGATAAATGCGTTCAGCAATCCCTTCAAAGCCACGACCACGCTCTGGCGTAATCTGTACCTCAATCAGGGCCGTTACTTTTTCATCATCTATTTTGCTCCAGTTCACGACGGTCGCGTATTTCACGATGACGTGATCTTGTTCAAGCTGTGCCACGGCGTTCTTGATCTTGTCTTCGGACTCCCCCAGCAGCGTCGACAGCAGTGCGGGAGTCCTTCTCGCGTCTTCCTTCAACAGATCCAGAACTTTTAGTTGCAGATCGTTCAAATCTTTCATGATTTTCCCTCCAGCGTCATCCAGGTTCCTGAAAATGAATTAATACTTATATTACATGAATTTAACGTTGATGCAAAGACAAAAGACCGCCTGCCCTGAATTCGGGCAAGCGGTGGTATGGTCCTGAAACATTAGGTGCTTCAAACCTCTTTTGCAAAGGTTACATGTAATAAGGGTTACCGTAATTCGGTTGATGCTGAGACACATTCGGAGATTGGCTATATGAACTGTTCTGCGTATTCTTTTCCTGAATGAACTGTTGACACTTCTGTTGGGTCTGGTGAGCGGACTGAATCTGCTTGTCCACATCCTGACGAAGGGCCTTCGAAGAAACAGAATACATGTTGTTTTGCTGCATCAGATTGAACAGTTCCCCTTGTAGCCTTAAGGTATCATTCGTCAAGTCTGTGAACATTCGACGTGTCATCGGGCAGGAAGCTTCCGTTGTCGCTGTCGTATATTCGCGAGAGGTTCGTCTCAAATCTGCAAGAATCGACTTCAGCAGATCCTGCTCCTGCATAAAAGCGCCATTAGATGATAAAGATTGAGAATACATGCGTTTCCTCCTAAACCGTTATATTGTTCTCAATTACTGAGCTTGCGTTGGTGCAAAAGACTGATGCTGCTGGAGCGCATTGACAAGCGTGTTGAGATGCTGTTCATGTGAGCGAACATAGTGATTCAGCGCCTGTTGAATTTGCGGATTATGTGTGATGGAAGCTGTTGCTGCACATTGCTTAATCAGCAGTTCTTCATTGGTGATCGAGTCCGCAATGTAGTTCAACTCTTTGGGACTCAGCGCTTGCATGGAATGATTCTGCATGGTTCGATGGCCTCCTCGGCATTAAGTTTATGCGCAATTATTGTTAACCCGGTCCCACAAAAGTATACAAATTTTAATGATAAAGGAGATGTTTCTAATGGATCTGGTCTATAATACACCTTTCTGGCCCTCCACTTTCAATCCAACAAATCATTATGGTGCCCTACAAGAAGACATCTCTTGTGATACCCTCATCATTGGTGGGGGCATGGGGGCGCACTGACATCCAAACTACTAACAGAGCAGGGTGTTAACACCGTTGTCATTGATAAGCGAGACATTGCCCATGGCAGCAGCTCTGCCAATACAGGTCTTTTACAATACACCAATGACAAAACGCTGACCTCATGTATCAACACTTTTGGTGAAGCGACAGGTGTTCGTTTTTATGAGTTATGTCGTGAAGCCATGCAGCAGCTTGCTCAAATTGCGGACAGTCTGGATACAGACCCTTGGTTTATCCCGCGAACAAGTTTTTGTTTTGCAAGCAGTGAAGATGATGTGACCCTGCTGCAGGAAGAATATGAGACATTGAAACGTTACGGCTTTGCAGCTGAATTGTGGGATGCGGACAAAATAAGCAAACATTTCCCCTTTAGCAAACCCGCTGCGCTGTACACCATGGGAGATGCCGAAGTGAATCCCTATCGTTTTGTTCATGCCTTGTTTGAATCCGCAATGAAGCGCGGGGCTCGAATATATGGTCAGACGGAGATGATACACTGTGAGTACGATGAAGATGGTGTAGTATGCCACACTTCCAACGGTAAAATTCGGGCCAAAAAGGTTGTATTTGCTGCCGGGTACGAGACACAGGACATCAAAAAGGATCGTGGAGCCTATCTGAAAACGACCTATGCGATTGCTACCAAACCATTGTCTGATCTCAGTGAATGGTTTGAACATAGCATGATATGGGAGACAGCACGTCCATATTTGTATATGCGAACAACTCCCGACGGACGAATCATTGCAGGTGGTCTGGATGAAGAAATACCTCAGGAGGACCAACGTGAAATACGAGCTAAGCACCGGGGAGATACTCTTCTGGAAGAGGTTCGCTCCTATTTCCCTTTGGATGACCTGGAAGTCGATTATGCCTGGGGTGCCGTGTTTGGTAATACGAATGATGGCCTCCCTCTGATCGGTACACATCCCGATTATCCACATTCATATTTTGTAGAAGGGTATGGAGGTAACGGGACCGTATACAGCATGATTGCTGCTTCCTTCATTGTGGATGCGATTACTGGCAAACCCAATCCGGATATGAACCTGTTCTCACTGACACGAACAAGTAAACCCTCTCCTGTGTAACATCAAATTAAATCAATGCAAACAGGGTACAGCACATGGAAAGTGTTCCTTTCCACAGCTGTACCCTGTTTATATATTTGGAATCCTGCTAAGCCAAGGGTTCTTGCCCTTCCACTCGATTCAATAATTTGCGCATGAAGATCCATCCGATTAGCGGAGAAGCCCCGAGGACAATAATAAGCCAGGTTAACATGCGTAGAGACGGGGCATTGATGACCGTCACAATGAATATGACCAATCCACTTAGTCTGCCAAACATCAGGCATAGCTCTCTCAATACGACAAGTTCAACCCTTTTCTCCACATTTTCGCCACTCGTGCCCATCATGTCGAATCCGCGGATATCATCGGCAATACATATAATGGCATCGCAACAGCACTCCCGATCCCCATGATTAACAGCGTACCATAGGTTACTTTCCAGAGAAGAGGAAGGAGCACCACGAGCAGAATGAGGGCTCCCATAAACATGCCTTTCGATCTGTACTGCGGTTTGAACCATTTCCCAGCTCCCAATAACTTACCAGTGCCACAGCTGAAGTGATGAGTGAGAACTGCCCCAATTTATACTCCTGCGCTGTGGCCAGGTATACCAACAATGCAATCAGAAAGGCAAAGACACCTTCCCGTGCGCCCTGAGCGAATAAACCCAGGGCCAAGGTCCTCCAGGGACTTCCCGTCTTGGATAGCTGTATCCAGGGTTCAGACCAGCGGTATGTACCGCTCACCTTTCTTTTTTTCAGAAAAAAACTGAAGACCACCGCGATGACATAAATGACCAGCGATACCGTAAAGATAAGTCGATACCCCGTGTTGTCTGACATGCGAGTAATAATCAGACCGGAGAACCAGGGACCTATAATTCCTGTCATCGAACCAAGTAACCCGACCCAGCCATTAAACAGATCCCTGTTTTCCCGATCCGTTATTTCAAAATACACCACATTAAATGCGATCCAGAACAGCCCAAGGGAACAACCCAGCAGTATACCCAAAGGCCATATCCAGTCTACAGCTTTGGAACCAGCCCAGAGCACGATCATATAAAATATGCCGGACAACGCAGTACCTAATCGCAATGCACTCATTTTATTGTGTTCCTTGACCCATTTGCCAGCAAGCCAGAATGTCAGTCCAATGGCCAGCTGCTGGCTGAGAGTGAACCATCCCAACATGGCATAATCCGGACGGCTTTTCCACAGAAACACATTCAAGAAGGTACCCGACAGTGCTCCGGCTAACGCAAACAATCCATTCACGCCCAAAAGCAGAATGGATTGTCGGCCTAAAGTAATCTTCATCTGCTCCTCCTTCATCCACCTGAAATGAAATGTGTACAGGTAGTTCTTAGGGTTAACGTACCCCAAGCAAGAGAAAAACATGATGAATCTTCAGGATTGCTATGAAATTGTGGTTCGTATCTGTGGAATGTTTATTCCTGCGTACTCAGGTTCTGAATCAGACGCAGACGATCATCCTCGGACAGGCTGTATTGAACTTGGAAACACCCCGAGCATACATAGGTCAGTACCTTAAACGGTGGTGACAATAGTGAACCTTCGCCTGAAGCTGCGTTAGCGACTGGCAAGAAGTGATCCTGTGATGCAGCTTGCGTCCCTGCGAGAATCATGAATTCACGGCAATTCGGACATTCTGGCACTTCTTCCTGATGATCAAGTTGCTTCTGTACACCCTGTTCATACTGAATGAGGTCATTACCGTCATCCGCATATTTGGTCAACGTTCGCAACTCCGGCAATTTGAGTTCAACTTCATCTCCCCACAGATCTGTAAGATCCGCAGTCTGTTCCTCATCCTTCACATCATCCATATCATAGATGTCGTCCTCAGCTTCATCGTTCTCTTCATCACCGATGTTAATGTTGAGCGTTCGATATCCCTTCAACTCATTGTGACAGTATGGACATTCTTCTTCAGGACCGATTTCCTCATCCCATACAATCTCCGTGTGACACCAAGGGCATACTGTTGTTTCCATATTGAATCAATCAACCTTTCTCTTTCATATCATCATGTATTCATTACATAGATCACACCGATGGCAAAAAACACGATCGATGCCGCAAACAGAATCCGTATCAATATCTTCATGACCGGTCCCCCTAGATAATGCTCGCGCCAATAACAAACGACAGCGAGACTGAAATAATCATGGATATCAAACCGACAGCTCGGTTATCCGCTTCGATCTCCTTATCAATGGAGAAGACTGGTGTCAGGAATTCGAACAAAAAATAGGCAATGAGCAGAAGGATAAACCCTACAAAAGACCACGTCATGGCTTCATACACCGAAGATTTGGCCTGTATGCAGAACCGCAGTACGTTGCATATCCCGAAGATCTTGCCTCCTGTAGCCATCGCAACGGCCACATTGCCCTTCTTGATCTCAGTCCAGCATTTATACTTGGTCACCAGTTCGAAGCAAGCCAGAAACACAAGCAGCTCCATAATCGCTACCGAGAAAAAACCGAGTACCATCCCCAAGGGATGAGACAGCAATTGGTCAATGCTTTCTTTCACGCACCGTTCCCCTCTCCCCATCTGCGACCTTCATGAATAAGGCCGCAGAATATCATTGATTCATGGACCGGCTATTCCAATTCTGCGACGGTCACGCCGTTTCCGCCTTCTCCGTAATTACCCAGCCGGTAACTTTTAATATGTTTATGCTTACGCAGGTAATCCTGAATACCGGAACGTAAAATTCCTGTACCTTTGCCGTGAATAATATAAACTTGGCCCAGATTGGCAAGGAACGCTTCATCAATGAATCGGTCTGTCTCCATCAGAGCTTCTTCCAGGTTGGTGCCACGCAGATCCAATTCACTTTTCACATTATCATCACGTGTACGTTTCATACCCGTTACCGGTTTTTGCTTCGGATTGGCTGCAGGAGCCGCTTGCTGCAGTTCCAGGTCATCCAGAGATACTTTCATCTTCATAATCCCCAGTTGTACCATGGCATCTTTGCTGCCCGCCATCTCTACAACATGGCCTTTCTGATTCAAACTGTACACAAGCACTTCATCTCCAGGACCAATGGCCCGAGTCTTCGGCGCTGTTGCCGTCTTCTTGACGGTTTTCCTGCGTTTTCCGGTTCAGCTTCGTCCAGCTGTTTGCGGGCGGCAATGAGTTTGTGCTCCTTGACGGAAGCTCCTTCTTCCATAGCCAACAGGCGAAGATCTGCTATGATCTTCTCTGCTTCCGCGCGAGCCTTGTCCACAATGCTGCGTGCATCCTCTTCTGCTTTTTCAATCCGGCGATCACGTCTGCTGTTCCAGTTTCTCCAGTTCGGTCTGATGACGACTGCGCAATTTCTCCATATCCTGGCGTAAGCTCTCTGCCTTCTCACGCTCTTGTTCAGCCGTAAGACGGTTCTCTTCCAGAGAAGCGATCATATGCTCAATTCGTTGATCCTCTTCCTTCACTTCGCCACGGGCGTAGTCGAGAATATAACCCGGCAGTCCCAGTCGCTCTGCAATGGCAAATGCATTACTTCGTCCAGGTACACCAACCAGAAGGCGATACGTTGGGCTCAGTGTGTTAATGTCAAATTCCATGCTGGCATTAATGACACCTTTACGCTCATATGCGTATGCTTTCAGCTCACTGTAGTGCGTGGTCGCAACCATGCGACATCCCGTCCGGTGCATATGCTCCAGCATGGAGATCGCCAGTGCGGAACCTTCGGCCGGATCTGTTCCTGCGCCAAGTTCATCGAGCAATATCAAACTTTTCGGGGTCATGTTTTTCAGAATACGAATGATGTTGGTCATATGACTGGAGAATGTACTCAGATTCTGCTCAATACTCTGCTCGTCCCCAATATCTGCATAGATGGCATCAAATACACATAGCTGACTGCCATCCTCAGCGGGAACAAATAATCCGGACATCGCCATCAAGCTCAGTAATCCAATCGTTTTGAGTGTTACCGTCTTACCACCCGTATTCGGACCTGTCACGATGATGGAGGTATAATCATTGCCCAGCTCAATATCGATTGGAACCACGTTTTCGATCGCAATCAGCGGATGCCGGCCCTTTTTAAGTTTGATGAACCCGCGGTCATTCATGCGAGGCAAGGTAGCTTTCAGTTCACGAGCCAAACGTGCTTTGGCAAAGATAAAATCAAGCGATCCCAGCAAGTCGACATCATACAGCAGCCATTCTCCCTGCTCACTGACAAGTGCCGTCAATTTTTGCAAAATAATTTCGATTTCGCGCTCTTCCCGAATCCGGGTTTCGCGTAATTTATTGTTCATTGCAACAATGGATTCCGGCTCAATGAACAATGTCGCTCCCGAACCGGATTGATCGTGCACAATCCCGCCGAAGTATGAGCGATATTCCGCTTTTACCGGGATAACAAAACGGTCTCCTCTGATGGTGATGAGCTGATCCTGCAGCATCTTGGATACGGTAGAGGACCGAATCATGGAATCCAGTTTTTCGCGAATCCGCGCTTCTCCGCCTCGCAGCTCACGACGAATCTGCGCCAACGTTACGCTTGCACTGTCGGCAACCTCTGCATTATCGTCAATACAGACTTTGATGGCATCCTCGAGCGTTTTCTGCTCTGACAGTTGATCACTGATATAGAACAATGATTCAATAGGCTCATCTTCATGCAAAGTACCAATCTGACGTTTCAAACGCCGCGCAGCAAAGGTCGTATTGGATATTCCCAAAAGCTCGTGAGGGTTAAGTGTGCCGCCAATTTCAGCACGTTTGATGGAAGCCGTAATATCTACAATTCCCCCAAACGACGGCGAGCCTTTCAGGCGATCAAAGGTGAAGGCTTCATCGGTTTGCTGCAGCAATCGCTTCACTTCTTCAAGCTCACTGCTTGGTTCAAGTTGCTCCGCTTTCTTTTTCCCATGGTCGTCTGGGCAAAGCTAAGCAATGTATTTAAAATTTTGCGATATTCCAGTGTGTGTAAAATTTTCGTGTCCAAGTGTACAACTCCTTCCAAACTATATCTGTATTATAACGAAAGAAACTTTCTTACGCTATTTAACGAATCATTCCACACATAACTTAAACCATAGCACCACAAACTACAGGTGTCAGGACTGCGCAACCTCTCCATCCCCTTGGAGTTATCATGCTCAGTTCAATCCGAATAAAAGGAGGTAAACACCATGAATTTCCTGGGACATGTCGTGCGATTTATCATCGCCGCAATTGTATTAATGGTGGTCAGTTGGATCGTTCCCGGATTCGCCGTTGGTGGCTTCTGGAGCGCCCTGCTGCTTGCTCTTGTCATTGCCCTGCTTGGCTGGATCGTTGAAGGTATCTTCGGCAAAAGGGTCAACCCGTTTGGTCGCGGTATTGTCGGATTTATCGTTAGCGCACTGGTAATTTGGCTTGGTCAATATGTTGTAGATCATGTTGAAGTCAGCCTGCTTGGTGCCATTCTCGCTGCGCTGGTCATCGGGATTATCGATCTCTTCATCCCGGTATCCACCCCTTTTGATGCCGGACGCAGCTCCAAAAGTTAATCTCCGTTTCACCTTATCGTTTCCATGAATTCTCCCAAACCTCTGAAGGCCCAGTGCCGGAAGAGGTTTATTTCATTCGGGGCAGCAGCACGCTCTGCCGTACACGTACAATTTTCAAAAAAACGACATACGCAGCGTGTACAGGCATCCACATATTGCGGTATGATGACTGGAGCAATCATTCAAATTTTATCCATATCAAGCTTAAGGAGGCACATGATGAAGAAAGGCATAACATGGCTCGCTGCCTGTATGTTAATTCTGGTCCTCACTGCATGCGGAGCGGCAAATCAGTCCGCAGAATCCGGCAGCAACGGATCCGATGCTGAAGTTACAGCCAGTGAAGAACTGGTCATCAAGGCAAGCAACTACGAATTCGATCAACCTGAGTACCATCTTAAAAAAGGCGTTCCAGTTAACATTGTTTATGAAAATGTAAACGGAAATCACGGTATGCTTGTGCCTGAGCTGAATCTTCAACTGGATACCAAAAACAGCTCCAAAGTCATAACCCCGGACAAAGTTGGTGAGTTTGAAATGTCCTGCTCTGTCTTCTGCGGTTCGGGACACAGCACCATGATCTCCAAAATTATCGTTGAAGAATAGGTTTCAAGACAAGGAGCCCCCGCAGCGACGGGAGCTCCTTCTTTAGTATAACAAATTGTACCAGAGTACGTTGCCCACGAGCCAGTCCTGCTGTATTCATTCTCCTAGGTCTGGTCCTGTTCAATCAATTCAATCCATTCGTTATATTCCGTCTGCAATTTCTTATATTCATCATGCAACTGACGATATTCCGTGTTCAGCTGCTCTGCCTTCTCCTGCTCCATTTCACGTTCAACCTGCAACAAACGTAATTGGTTGGCCGCCAGTTCATAGCGCTCCCCCATCTCAAGCAGTTCCGTTTCCATGATCTCTTTCTCTTGAGTGGCTTCTGCACGCAACTTGTCCAGCTGCTGTCGTTCTTGCTCCAGTCCCTCCAGCAACTCGCTACTTGCAGCACTTTCCTTCTTCCAAACCGTCAGTTCATTCTCCAGTGCAGCCCAGCGCTCCTGCCAGGATTGCTCCTGAGCCGCCCATTCATCTGCACGACGTTGCCACACCTGCTCGTTCTGCTCTGCTTGCTCAACGCTTGAGCGCAGCTCTCTTCCCGTTTCTTCAACTGCTCCAGACGGGAAGCCAATTCAGCCTGCTTGACTGACAGTTCTTCGTGTTTGATCTGCCACTCCAGCGCTTCTTCCTCGGTCTGTGCCATTCGGCTTTCTTGTTCCGCGTAGCGCTCCGAAAGTTTGGCTGAAGAACGTCTTTCTTCTTCAAGCACACTCACAATCTCTTGCTTCTCCTTGTTCAATTCATTCAGCTTGGAGCTGTAGTCCTCTTCCCGTTGCAAGGCATCACTGTAATCATTACGGATCTGTTTATAGTTATCCTGAAGTCGGCTCAGCTCTTCACGAACAGCATTGAGCTCAACTTCAAGCTCTTTGCGTTTCTCCTCCAACAGCTCTGCATCCTTCTGATATTGCACAGCCTCTTCATAGTTGAAACGAGACTCTTCCTTAACCACCGACAATTCATCATGAAGGGATTGAACACCGGACTCCAACGTTTCATTTTGTTCAGCAACTTCGAGAATCTGATTCTCCAGGTCCCCGATCTCAGCCAATCGTTGCTCGGCAAGATCTTTCCAGGACTTTTCACGTTCCGTAAGCGTACCAATCTCATTCTGCAAAGTACGCACCGCGGCATGAGCCTGTTCAAGCACCTTATGCAGTCTGCGCTGTTCCGCTTCCGACTTCGCTTCAGCCTCACGAAGACTTTGGGCTTCCTGTTCAAGCTGTGCATGCTGCTCCTGAAGCTTGCGCAGCTGAGCGGTTAGAGAGGTCTCTCTATCCACTGTTTCATTATACTTCTGCTTCCATTGCTCCTGTGAATCACGGGATTGCTGGGCAGCCTGCTCCGTTTCACGCAGAAGCTCCTGCAACTGGGAACGATCCTCTTTCAACTGCTCGAGTTGCTGCTCCAGTTCCGTAATACGGCGAGTCTGAGCTTCCTGCTCCTGTTTACGAATACCATGTTCATGACGCAATGTTTCCAATTGGTCACGCTCGTGTTCAAGCTGCTGTTCTTGCTCTGCAACCACGTCCTGTGCACTGATGAGCTGGGTCATCACTTCTTCCAATTGTTCCTCGACATCCAACAGTCGAGTCTCCGCCTGTTTACGTTGTTCCTCAAGCTGCTGCTTGAGCTTGCTCCGTTCTTCTTGCAATATAGCCTCTGCAGCCGCCGCAGCTTCCGTTGCCTGAGATGCTGCCGCTTCCTTGGCTTGCTGCAATTGTTCCTCTAGGGCTGCTTCTTCTCCATCCATTCGAGTTCTGACTGTTCGGATAATGCTTTGAACTCCGCATTTAATTGGTTTATCTGATTCAGACGCTTCTGCTCCGCTTCTTCCTGCATAGCAGCCCGCTCCTGATTTGCTTGTTCCGTCAGAGCCTGCGTCTGTTCCAGCGCTTTCTCTTCCGCCTGCTGGAGCCGAAGTTCCATCTGTTGCTGTAGTTCGTTATATTGCAGTGCCGCCTCTTCCTGAGCTTTCTTCAGGTTGTTCTCTGCCTGCTCCAACTCCAACAGAATGGCAGACTCGGCTTCTTCCTTGGCTGTCTGAACCTGCTGAGCAGCCTTGGCTTCGATTTGCTGACGTTCTGCAAGGGCACGGCTCTCGGCTGCTTTTAATTGAGCCGCAGTTTTGTCCTGCAGTTCCTTATATTGTGCCGCAGCTTTGGCCTGCGCCTGCTGCAATTCGGCAGCAGAACGGTTCTGAGCTTCTTTTAGCTGAGAAGCAGCCTGTGCCTGAGCAGTTTTAAGCTGATTCGCCGCTTTTTCTTCCATTTCCTTCAGTTGTCTTGTTCCCTTGGCTTCTGCTTCCTTGAGTTGTGCCGTTGCTTGAGCCTGCAATTTCTGCAGTCGCTCCGTTGCCTGGGCACGTTCCTGCTCAAGTTGTGTATTTAACTTGGCCATTTCTGCTTGCTTGTCCGTTTCAGCCTTTTGCAGTGCCTGCTCTGCTTCCAGCTTCAGCTTCTGCAATTCAGCAAGAGCCTGGTCACGACGTTCCAATTCTTTCTGATGTTCATTTTGTATGGCGTTCAACCGATTTAATTCGTTTCTCAGTTCTGTACGTTCCCCGGTGAGCATCTTTAGTTCATTACGAATTTCCTGAGTCTGAAGAGACTGTTCAGCCATATGTACAGCCGCCAGTACCGCAATACGCGGAGTATCCAGACGGGAATTTTGCTTGGAGATTGCGCTCATACGCTCATCTACCAGATTAGCTACTTGTTTCATATAGTCGGCACTGCTGCCAACCAGTTTATAGGAAGTCCCGTAGATCTCTACGGTGACGCGTGTACGATCAGGTGTAGTCACAGTTGTGCCCTCCTTCAAGTCTGTATGTTGATTCTAAGCTGTAATGACAAAAAAGTCACATCGATCCTCTAATGCTAAGGATTCGATGTGACTTCAAACAATTCCTGCTAATCTCTGTTCAAAAAATGTTCTTCTGTCCTATTTACGCAATTCCGCTCCGAATTGCTCTTCCAGACGAGCCACGACACGGGCATGAACTTCAGTCACTTCCTCATCGGTCAGTGTACGTTCACGATTCCGGTATACCAGTGCCATCGCCACGCTCTTCTTGTTTTCCCCCAGTTTACTTCCAGTAAACACATCGAATACCTGTACGTTTTGTAACAATTCCCCCGCCGATTCACGAATGGCGCGCAGCATATCTTCCGCTTCAATATCCTCATTCACAACAACCGCGATGTCACGTTCCATGGCTGGGAAACGCGGAAGTTCACGATAACGAATATCAGCGTCTGCTTCACGATAGATTGATTCAAGTGCAATTTCTGCGATGTACACATCATTCAGATCATACTGCTGTTGCAGTTCCGGATGCAACTGCCCCAATGTACCAATCAATGTGCCTTCTCCGCCATCTGTGCCTTCCAGGTAAACCGATGCAGAACGTCCCGGATGGAATCCTTCTGGGCTATTGGCTACCAAGCGAATGCGTTGTTCAAGTCCCATATAGGCGAACAGATGCTCAAGCGCACCCTTCAGATCGAAGAAGTCTACTTTCTCGGCTCCAACATTCCATTGCTGGCTTGCACGATTCCCGGTGAGCAACAAGCCCAGTACCGGAATCTCATGCGGTTGCTTGGTCAACTGATCTTCTTCGGTGAAGAACACGTTACCCACTTCAAACACAGCCAGTGAATCCTGTTTACGGTTCATGTTATACACCGCTGCATCCAGCATTTGCGGCAAAATACTCGTACGAAGCACACTGCGGTCCTCACTCATCGGCATCGCGAGTTTCACGGCTTTACTGCCTTGTGTCAATGCAGGGAATAATGTCGCTTTGTCCGGGTGTACAAAGGAGTAACTGATCATTTCCTGCCAGCCACTGCCTGAGAGCACTCCACGAATGGTGCGGCGCATCGCTTGCGAGCGTGTATAAGCTCCCGGCGTTGTCGGTCCTTCAATCCATGTGGTTGGAATGTTGTCGTATCCATACAGACGTGCAATTTCTTCAAACAAATCTACATCAAGCGTAATATCTCCTCTGCGTGTGGGCACTTCCACATCCAGCAATCCCTGATCTGCATCACCACATGCAAAGTGCAAGCGAGCGAAGATCGTTTTCACCTCAAGCAAAGACAGATCGGTTCCCAGATAACGATTCAGTCTGTCCAGCGACAATTGAATGACACGTTTCTCCGCAGCTTCCGCTCCTGCTTCCACGATTCCCTGATGCACTTCACCATCAGCATAGCGCTGAATCAGTTCAGCCGCACGATCCAAAGCCGTAATGACCGCACCCGGGTCTACTTCCTTCTCAAAACGCATGCTTGCTTCGGAACGCAGCCCCAGTTGGCGCGACGTTTTCCGAACGGTTCCGCCGTCGAATTTGGCGGACTCCAAGAGCAGATTCACCGTGCCTTCCGATACCTCGGAATTCTCGCCACCCATAACCCCGGCGATGGCTACAGGTTTTACGCCATCCGTAATGAGCAACATGTGCGGCTCCAGCTTGCGCTCCTGTCCATCCAGCGTAACGATCGTTTCGCCTTCGTTGGCCATGCGCACTTCAATATGGCCATTTTCCAGCTTATCCGCATCGAATGCATGCAGCGGTTGACCGTATTCCAGCATGACATAGTTCGTGATGTCAACGATGTTATTGATTGGACGAACACCTGCGGCCATCAGACGGTTTTGCATCCACAGTGGGGAAGCACCCAGCTTAATGCCGGTTACATAGCGGGCTGCATAGTGACTGCATTGCTCCTGCGCCTTAATCTCCACAGAGATATGATTTGCAGCTGCATCTCCCACTTCAACCAGTTGGTCTTTGGGACTTGGCAGCTTCACTTCACGACCCAGGATGGCACCCACTTCATAAGCCGCACCACGCATGCTGAGACAGTCGGAACGGTTCGGTGTCAGGTCCAGTTCAAGCACATGATCGTCGAGACCAAGCACCTGGCTGATTGGCGTGCCAACCTCTGTTTGTTCCGGCAAAACGAGAATCCCTTCCTGCTGATCTTTCGGCAGCAATTTATCGTTCATGCCCAGTTCTTTGGCGGAACAGATCATGCCAAGGGATACCACGCCGCGCAGTTTGGCTTTTTTGATATCCAATCCACCCGGGAGCTTCGCTCCAACCAGGGCTACGACTACCTTTTGACCGGCATCCACATTTTTCGCACCACACACGATCTGCAGATCTTCTTCCTGTCCGGCATCGATGACACATACATTCAGTTTGTCTGCATCGGGGTGTTTCTCCTTGCTCTTCACATAACCCACAACAACTTTATTCACGCCCTTGTTGCGGTTCTCCACTACATCAATCTCAACACCCGCACGGGTGATTTTCTCCGCCAATTCCTGTGGCGTCACACCTTCAAGGGAAATATAATCAGACAGCCAATCTGTCGATACTCTCATGGACGTTCACTTCCTTCATCTATAAATTGGTGTTCCCGGTTCATAACGCTTGCTCTATGCATGTTGATCCATTGTATTGTTCAGTTACAGCCGTCCGAATTGCTTCAGGAACGTCAGATCGCTATTGTAGAAATGACGGATATCATCGACACCATACTTCAGCATGGCGATACGTTCCACGCCCATTCCGAATGCGAAACCACTGTACTTCTCCGGATCATAGCCGCCCATTTCCAGCACTTTCGGGTGGACCATACCGCCGCCCAGAATTTCAAGCCAGCCTGTTTGCTTGCATACCCGACAGCCGCTGCCGCCACATTGTACACAAGTTACATCCACTTCCGCACTTGGCTCCGTGAACGGGAAGAAGCTTGGACGCAGACGAATTTCCGTGTGGGAACCGAACATTTCGCGTACGAATTGCAGCAGGGTTCCTTTCAGATCACTCATACGAATATTTTCGCTGATGACCAATCCTTCAACCTGGTTGAATTGGAAAGAGTGCGTCGCATCGTCGTCATCACGGCGGTATACTTTACCCGGGCAGATGACTTTGACAGGCACTTCGCCCTTCATGCTCTGCATGGTACGTACTTGAACCGGAGACGTGTGGGTACGCATCAACAAGTCTTCTGTCACATAGAACGAATCCTGCATATCGCGCGCCGGGTGATTCTTCGGCAGATTCAATGCTTCGAAGTTGTAATAGTCCATTTCGACTTCAGGCCCCTCCGCAACGCGGTATCCCATACCGATGAAAATATCTTCGATCTCCTGTACCACTTTGGTCAGTGGATGCAGTCCGCCTTGACGTCCACGACGTCCTGGCAAAGTCACATCAATTTTCTCGGATTGCAGACGCTTCGCCGTCTCTTCCTTCTGGAACTGATCCTGCTTGCTGTCGATGACTTCCTCAATGGCAGCCCGAACATCATTGGCTACTTGACCAATAACCGGACGTTCCTCTGCACTAAGTGCACCCATACCTCGCAAAATTTCAGTCAATGCACCCTTTTCCCCAGATACTTCACACGCAGATCACCGAGCGTCTGCGGATCATTTACACCAGACAACTGCTCCAGCGCTTCGATCTTCAATGCCTCTAAACGTTCTTTCATGTGTAATTGCCCCCTTTTTGTGGTGTTTTTGCAACAAAAAAAGGCCTTCTCTCCCCTGAAGGGACGAAAGACCGTGGTACCACCCTTGTTAGACATCCATTGCTGCACAGACCTTCTGGCCTGCAAACTGGTTTTGTCTCACTTTGTACGGAATAACGACCGTTAACCGTTTGCCCCTACTGTTGCCTCTGTGTCTGCACACAGACAGGTTCAGGGAACCGCTTCGGAGTGAATTTCGGCAGCCTTGTTCTACAGAAACGCTCTCAATCTACGGCGCTTCCTCCCTGTCCAGAGGTACTGCTTACTTATCTCCATCATCACGTTTATTATAAGTTAAACCTATATCGATATAATCATCGATGATCGTTCATAATTATATGCAAAATAGATCGAAATAGCAAGCCGTCCATGTTCTAACTCATCCTTGCGCCTTTATCTTTTAATTGTTTCAGGCGTTGCTGGATTTCACGAATCTCAGCTGCCTCGACTGCTCGCTCAATCGAATGCTCGGGTTGTGTCAGACTGTCTTGGCCAGCCGCGCTCACAGGAGACAGCAACTCCGACAGGCGCATCTCCAAACGCAATCGCTCGTCATCGGATTCCCGAGTCTCCAGAGCCTGCTCCCGAAGTTTAATGGACTGCTCCCAATCCAGCACCCCTCCTTCAAACAGGGTTGCTGTGCCGCCAGCCTCCAGATCGCACAACCGATTCGCGAGTGTCTTCGTCAGCATTCGATCATGGGATACAAGCACCAAAGCCCCTGACGCCTGTTTAATACGTTCTCCATGACTTCCTGGGTGTCGATGTCCAGATAGTTCGTCGGTTCGTCAAGCACAAGCAGATTCGCTCCGCCAAAATACAGTCTCAGAAATGCCACTCTGCACTTCTCCCCCATGCTCAAATCCCCAATGTGCTTAAACACATCATCCCTGGAAAAGAGGAAACATCCCAATATGGTACGTGCCGCACTTTGTGTCATGGATGGAAGGGTAAGCAAACTATCCAGCAGTGTCAGATCCTCCGGCAGCCTTTCCAGCTCCTGTGAAAAGTAACCGATTTTCAGCTGTGGATGCCGTGTGATCTTGCCTCGGAAAGGTTCCAGCTCACCAATCATCAACTTTAACAGTGTTGTCTTGCCCGTTCCATTAGGACCACGTACGGCAAGCCGATCTCCGCGTTCAACAGTGATTCGAAGGTTGCGAAGCACAGGCTCATTACCCGCATAGGAAAAGCTCACCTCTTCCAGTGCAAGAAGCTGGCGTGCAGCCAGTGGATTCATCTGTAATTCCATGTTCAACTTTGCAGCTTCACGAGGTTTATCCACCCGTTCCCGCTCCAAACGTTCCAGCTGTTTTTGTTTCGCATGGTAACGTGAAATATTTTTGTTGGCTTTGGCCTTGTAGAAGCTCTGGGTGATCTTCACCTCCACATCGGTCGCTGAATTATGCGCTTTATGGAACCATTCCTGGTAGTTGCGAATCGTTTCTTCCAACGCCTTTCGCTCCAACTCCTGCCTGCGATAGGTCGCTTCCTGTTCCCGTAATTCACGCTCTTTGTGAAGCTTGTATTCGGAGTATCCGCCTTTGTATTTGGTCAGGGCATCTGCACTGAATTCAATCACTCCTGATGCGACCTGATCAATAAAGGTTCGATCATGAGATACAAATAACAGCGTACCTTCGTATGAGGATAACCACTCTTCAAGCCAGCGCATGCTTCCCTCATCCAGATGATTCGTCGGTTCATCCAGGATCAGGAATTTGGGCTTGCTGACAAGCAGTCCTGCCAGGCGCGCCTTTGTTTTTTGTCCACCGCTCAAAGAATGATAGGGTCTGCTCCAATGCTCTGCGGACAATCCGAGGCGTGTCAGTACCTTCTCTACCTCAGTCTCCCACATGTAACCGTTAAGCTGTTCATATTGCTCCAAGACTTTCGTATAGGCCGCAAGCAGCTCATCATCCGCTTCAGTGCTGGTGCTCAAACGTTGTTCCAGTTCTTCCAGGTTCCGTTTCACTTCATAGATCTGTCCGCTCTCTCGCCGGACCGCATCCAATACATTCATGCCCGTCTCAATCTCCGAGCGCTGGCGCATGAACCCCCATTCCTGCTGCGGAATATGCCGTTCAATCCGTCCACCACCGTCCTCTCCTCCCAAAATGATACGTAACAACGTCGTCTTGCCGCATCCGTTGCGACCCAGAATGGCAAGTCGCTCGCCCTCATTAATCTCCAGATTCAATCCTGTAAACAATTCAATGCCGTTCCACTCTTTTGATACTTCATGTAAGCGTACCAATGTCATCATGAGGCCTCATCCTTCCTGCATCCTTTTTGCTGAACAAAAAAACCGCTGGCATCAGCCGGCGGTTTGGCAATTCAGGGTTGGATCATGCATTCAAAGACAGATCTAAGGTAAACTACGGCATGAACAAAGAAACCCCAAACACAGGGTACACGTAAACCTCAAAGGCTTACTTGCTCAATACCTGATCCCATAGCTGAATTTGGACACACGAATCCCCTCATTGCTCAGCCGCTCTGGCTGACTGCGTTATAAACCGTCTGCAGTTAACTGGGGTTCAATTCATGTGTTTTACTTCATGGGACGTATGGTTACCTCTCATTCATGTGTAGTATCAATTTCTCCGTTATTATACCAGATTATTGTAAAAAAGCAAGTTTCTTTTCAGACAGAAAAAAGCCCTTGCATCGCAAGGACTCCGGTACTGCTTCGTTAAGCGGGTGATGGGAATCGAACCCACGCTATTAGCTTGGAAGGCTAAAGTTCTACCATTGAACTACACCCGCATGAATGTTAAGTTCCAAAGAATTTAACATTGATTTTACAAATAATAATATACCATGATCCTCTATAGCATGCAAGTCGTATTTCCCATTTTTTTCATTATGCCATCCAACTTAAAAAGCAGGAGCACCCTCGCGCCCCCGCTGTCCTCTATCCTGTAGGCTTATCCACATCTCTCAAAAATTGCTTTTCAAAATCAGCGGCTTTAATCGGTTTACTGAAGAAATAACCCTGGGCCTCGTGACAGTGTTGATTGCGAAGAAAGACCATCTGATCTTCGTTCTCCACACCCTCAGCTGTCACTTTCAGTTGTAAATGATGCGCCATTGAAGTAATGGTGGATACAATCGCAGCGTTATTGCTGTCCTCCATGACTTCATTCACGAATGAACGGTCAATCTTGAGCCGATCAATCGGCAGATCCTTCAGATAATGCAACGAGCTGTATCCCGTTCCAAAATCATCAATACTGATATGCACACCAATTTCTTTGATTTTGCGCAGCTGTTCGAAGGATCGGTCTTTGTCAAATGTCATGCTCTCCGTAATCTCCAGTTCAAGCCATACAGGCTCCAGCCCTGTCTCTTTGAGAATGCCATTGATATTGTCCAACAAATGCGAATGCCTGAATTGTCTCATCGACAGATTCACTGACACACACAGTTTACGATAACCGGCTTCCTGCCACTGCTTGTTCTGAGCACATGCTTCACGAAGCACCCATTCGCCAAGCGGTACGATGAGCCCGCTCTCTTCTGCCAGCGGAATAAATTCCGCCGGAGATACCGAGCCTCGCTGTGGATGCTGCCAACGCACCAATGCTTCCATACCGACAATCAGCCCGCTTTGCAGATTAACCTGTGGCTGGTAGACCAGGTAGAACTGACCTCGATCCAACGCCTTGCGCAGATCATTCTCAAGCTGCAAACGCTCCTGTGCCTTCATCTGCATTGCATGGGCAAACCGATTCAGCTCCATGCCCTGCTCCTTTGCACTGTGCAGAGCCGTATCTGCATTCTGAATAATCTCCTGTGGCGACTCACCATCATGTGGGAAAATGGCCATCCCGATTCCAAGGGTAAGATGATACTCATTACCATCAACCAAGACCGGCTTCTCAAAAAGCTGCAGAATGGATCTTGTCCGACGCAGCGCTGTATCGGTTGAGCTGAAATCTGTCATCGTCAAGGCAAACTCGTCTCTTCCCAAGCCAAAGACTTCTTCTCCCGGAAGTGACGAATGTTTCAGTCGTTGACCTACCTGACGCAGAACACGATTGGCTGCTTGCTGTCCGAGCGAATCATTAATGGTTTTGAATCGATTAATATTCAGCACGAGTACACCAACAAGCTGTTCCTCCACCACGGCATCGTCCATCATTTTTTTCAAACGCTGCGAAAGGCGTCGACGGTTTGGAAGCCCCGTCACATCATCATGATGAGCAATATAGTTCATCTTGGCTTCGGCGACCTGCTGCTGCAGGAAAGGCGTGTCCACTACGGACGTATAGAGACCTTTTTGAATAAAGAAATATGCCATACAATTACTCATTAATCCCAACATCAGATTGAGATCGTTCACCCCGGTTGCAGAGACAAAATAACATTCACCAAAGAAGAAACACAGAATGCCACATAGGATGGTTGGTAATTCACCATCTTTGTTTTTCTTCCATTGTACAAACAAAAGAACAGCAATAATGCCATACAGCAATCCAATCATAAAATGAACTCGGGTGAAGGTCCCCCCAAGTACATCTCCATCAAGCATACTTGGCAATATGCTCCATTGCTGAATGGCCAGTATGTACAACATAACAAAGATACCCAATGTCCCACTGAACAACAAAAATTTGCGTGGTAATGCAATTTCTTTCTCATTTATGGAATACACGAGCAGTAATCCTACTGAACATACCAAAGACCCCATGGTTGACATCATTAAGGAGAACTCCGATTCCATCATGGCCCCATTTGGAATTTCTTCTGCAAATGAGACGATATGAACCAGTTCAAACAAACCAATCAATAAAAAGAGTGTTGTCAATAATGTCCTCCGAAGCGTTAGCTTCTGTGTCCGAAACAACCAGCTTTGATTGTAGATGCCAATACAAGCTGCTGCCGCAGCAAATCCACCCAAGAGTGTCAAGACCGGGTAACCCGATATGATCAGATCAGAGCTTGAAGAAGAACGAAACCATTGACTTGCGAGGAAACACAACAAGCCGCATACAGCGACCCAACTTATTTTTCTCTGATCTTGCAGATTAACCTTCATGCCGTGTTTTCCTTCCCGGGATCACCTATCCTGAATTACATTAACCAAACTTAACACCTTACTACACAATTCGACAAAAAACATATTAACCAACGTTCAATTCACATGCATACACATGCTATCTGGTACATAATAACATTTAATTTTGTATCCGTGAACTAAAAAATAGTTACTCCTAGGAATATTTATTCACAAATATAGAGATAAACAAGGCATTAAGAACTAAAAAAACATGGATCTCCAGTCAGAGTCCATGTTTTCCTAATTTGCAACTGTATTTCAGACTATATTACTTATCGAAATTCACTTCAGGTGTTGTCAATTTATCATAGAAATCAACCACATTGTCTTTGTCTTCCGATGAACGTAACGCCATTGCCGAACGCGGATGCTCGTCCAATGCACCTGTAATCATGTAAGGCAGAATGTAACCCCATTCTTCTTTTTCTCTCAGAGGAACCATCAACTGTTCCAATACACCAAGCACTGGACGCAGATTGTATTTTGTTCCTTTCAGATGAGCTACGAGCAATTCGGTTGGACAGTTTCCTGCCGCACGTCCCATACCATATACAGAAGCATCGAGCAGCTCAACGCCAAGCTCCGCCGCAACCAATGTGTTAGAAAACGCAAGCTGCATATTGTTATGTGTATGAACACCAAGACGCTTGTTAGGCAGATGAGTCTTGAACTTCTCTACCAGATATTTCACATCATTATGATCGAGACTACCGTAAGAATCCACAATGTAGACCACATCTACAGTGCTTTCTTTGATCAATTCAAATGCTTCCAGCAACTCATTCTCCATCACATTGGAGAGCGCCATAATATTCAGTGTTGTTTCATATCCACGATCATGGAATGTTTGAACCAACGCCAGAGCCTTGTCTACATCTTTGCTGTAGCAGGCAACCCGGATCAGATCCAGCATGCTCTCGCTGCGAGGCAAGATATCATTCTCGTCCACACGTCCAACGTCAACCAGCGCAGACAGTTTGGTGTTGCCTTTTTGAGGAATAACTTTACGCAGGAAATCATCGTTCAGGAAACGCCATGGTCCTGCTTCGTCGGCACCTTTAAGCAATTTAGGAGAGTTCTTATATCCAATTTCCATATAATCAACGCCAGCTTCATTCAGTCCAGCATACAGCTGTTGAACAAAGTCCACGCTAAAGTCCCAATTATTCACCAATCCGCCATCACGGATCGTACAATCTACAATTTTGCAATGATTTGTCTTCATTAATGTCTGCTCCTTTTCTGACCAACTTGTGTATTCCTCTCATGATACTTGAACGTGACAAGAAAAGTAAAGGGATTCCGGACTTATTTACTTCGATAAGATTTCCAGATTCGGTCAATCTCAACCATATCTGTTCGATTCGGAACCTTCCCTCCATACCGTACGCTGTTATACGTATCTGGCAGTCGCGCGGACAGCTCATTTTCTTCTAACTTCACACCATTCTGAATAATGGTCTGTGCAGCCTCAAGCGGAGTGTGTGTCCCCTGTATTCCCACTCCACGATGAGCAGCTCTGTCTATCCAGGTCCGATAGTAATACCGAACACGTTCAGCATCCTGTGCAGGGATCACGTCTTTCTTCCGAAACCAATTTTTACGGACCTTTGCTGGCGCATCAAGCGTCTCACTCACATCGATATACTCCGTCCGTGGTTCTGCCTTTTTTTCACCTGGTTGTAATATTCCCTTGAATCGGTCCATGAGTTTGTTTATCGTTTTTTGTCCCAGCCTCACAAGCAACCACAGAATTGCTCCTGCTACAGCACACATCACTACCCATCCGAGGATGTTCCAGAAGACGGAAGGCTCGGATGGCGGCTCTCTCCAGTCATTCGGTATATTTAGCGGCTGATTGGGGTTGTCCATGGGCAATCGTGGCTCCTCGCTGGACATCGGACCAAACCATCCCCTGATCCATGCAAGCAAGCGGTCACGTAGCGGCCCCAGCCAGGCAGCCAGGCTGGGGAAAGCACCGATCGCAACGATGACAATAAACATCCACATGAACCGCTGATGATTCGCACGTGCAAAATCTCGTAATACCAATCTCCGCTTGCCGTCATTGAGCATGGCTTGATCCAGTTGCAGCATATATCGTCCAACTAGCCAAAAGGCAAAGCTGATCACTCCTGCAACATAGATCCATATGCTGTAGGTTCGGATTGGCTGCATGAATTCCAACGAATTCGAAGCAATCATAAGCACGATCGCACTGACTACACCCATGATCTGCAAGCGCCATAACAACACAGAATGAAAGACTGGCTGAAAGGTCAGACCTGCATAAGCCGAGATGACTCCACACCATACCAATGTGATGATATCCGGCAACGGGAGAGTAAGGCTCATCCCGACAACGAATGCGAACATAAATCCTACGATGAGTGCTGTTACTCCACGAATGAATGTGCTTTTCTCGCTAAAACCCGGAATTTTATGTTGAATGAATTGTCCCAGCCCACCTACGAGAACAACCAGGATAAATAATGTATACGGCATATATTCCATGGCATAGAAAGAAGTGAGCGTAAATATCGGAAATAAATATATACCAGCCACCGAAATTGCAAGCATCGCTATGAGTCCCTTGGTCTTCGCCATCTGCCCGTTCCTCATGCACTCACCGCCTTCGTATTCCCCTTAACGTCCTCTACCGGGAGAACCGTCACACGATGTCCCTGTTCGTGCAGTCGTGCAATCTCGTGCTCCATAGCGGCGGATACATAGGATGTAATCAGCAGATAGCTGCGGATCTGCTGTGCTTCTTCATTCAGACGTACTTCATCATTCAGGAATTGCTCCATGGGCACCATGCATTTCAACTCTGTCTCAGCCATAGCTTCCAGTAACCGCTCCAGATGGGGCGTACCATAATCCGGCTCAATCCGAAGTGTATCCCGCCCTCCACCCACATGATAACCATTATGGGCAAAGCCTGCCGGCAATCCTCTACCGATGGCATCTACTGCAGCCGTGGCAGCGTAACGAAGTGCCCGTTCAATCTTTTCCGGACGAGTGACAACACTCCACATATCAGCAGATTCCTGAATGTTGACTACAATCCAGGATTGCGGATCAGCTGTCCATCCCTGTTTGTAGACTTGTAATTCACCTGTACGTGCACTCGCTTTCCAGTGAATACGATTCATGGGGTCGCCTGCACCATAAGGACGAACACCCAGAATCAAGAAAGGATCTTCAACGATCCATCGCGATACTTCCACTTCGCCCTGCCATACCTGATAAATTGCAGGAAGATCCTCTGCGTTCACCAATGAAGGATACACGACCATAGACATTTGCAACGGAATCGGTTTGGTGGAACGCCACACGCCGAAGAGATCCCCCCTGTCATCGTTGCTGTATTTAATGGATAAATTCCACGCTGCGTACATGTAAAAGGATGCTTGCGCGTAATGCGAGTAAATGGTTTTAACGTGAAAATACTCTTATGATTCTGATAGATTTCGCCTTGGCTGATATCCATACCTGAGCCGGAACGAAATACAAACGAAACGGGCATCATCGATTCAAGTCTGAGCCACGGTACGGAGACTCGTTTCTCATTCGATATCGTCTCCACCATCTCAAGCTCATCTCCAGCGTAACAACGCAGCTTGCTGAATTGTCTGCTGTACTTGAGGTTTCGCAGTGCAGGTCGTCCGAACCACACACCATGTATAACTACAACAATGCCTCCAACTAGGACGAGCCATAATAATGCCATACGTTTAACGCCCGCTTGTAGCGAGATTCTCCGTAGGCACTTCTGTCTGATTCAGAAGTTCCTGGATAATGCGCTCCGCCAAGCCCTCTTGTTGTCTGACCCGATTACGAAATACAAGCCGGTGGGCAAGCACGGGTTCCGCCAGAACTTTAATGTCATCCGGCAATACAAAATCTCTCCCATGCAGTGCAGCCCAGGCCTGACTTGCCTTGAGTAATGCCTGAGCCCCGCGAGGACTGACGCCAAGTGAGAGCTCGGGATGTTGTCTTGTCGCTTCGGTTAACTGAATGATATATCGCAGCAAATCTTCATTGATTTGCACGGTTTTATACGTATTCTGCGCCTTCAAAAGTTCTTCACGACTGATCACGGACGAGAGATCATCTACAGAACGACTGGCCACCGTACGTCTCAAAATTTCTACACTCTCTTCACTGCTTGGATAACCCATGCGAATTTTCATCATAAACCGATCCATCTGTGCCTCGGGTAGCGGAAAAGTTCCCTGGTTATCCACGGGATTCTGGGTAGCGATAACGATAAATGGCCGTTCAAGCTGTCTTGTTGACCCGTCGATACTGATCTGGCGCTCCTCCATGCATTCCAGCAAGCTTGATTGCGTACGCGGTGTAGCTCGATTAATCTCATCGGCTAGAACCAGATTGGCGAACAAGGGTCCAGGCCTGAATTCAAAATCACCTTCTTTTTGATTAAAAAAGTGTATTCCTGTTAGGTCGGAAGGCAACAAGTCCGGCGTAAACTGTATCCGTTGGAATGTGCAGTCCAATGACGAGGCTACCGATTTGGCAAGCATCGTTTTTCCGGTACCCGGTACATCCTCCAACAGCACATGTCCTGACGCTATGATCGCTGTCATCACCAGCTCTATGGTATGCTCTTTTCCCACAATTACTTTTCCCACGTGATCCATCAATTGTTGATTCATTCGTTCCATGTCTTGGATTTCCATCTGCATCTCATCCTTCCGTTATGGAGCTTATGTATTCGCATTCATTACTAACTATAACCCTAATTGGCAACATAAAACAAAGGAGTTGGCAAATAGCCAACTCCCTTACTCCCCGCTTTTCTCAATATACCAAGGGTAACATAATCATAAACCGTGTACCTTCGCCCTTTTTGCTATCCACAGAGATGGTACCTCCATGGTTCTTGATGATTCGGTAACTCACCGAGAGTCCAAGTCCCGTTCCGCTCTCCTTGGTCGTGAAGAATGGATCAAACAGACGTACTAGCGTGTTATGGTCCATGCCATGACCGTTATCCTCAATGGAGATTTGCACGAACTTGTTTTCCGTGGCGGTAGATATTCGAATTAGACCGGTATGCTCTTCGCCAACTTCCTCAATAGCATCCATTGCATTTTTTACCATATTCAAAATAACCTGCTTAATCTGTTTGACATCAATGGACACATTCATCGGGGCATCCCCTTCATCCAGTGTAATCTCGCACCCTTTCATTAAACCTTCGCTTTCTGTCAGCAAGACCACCTCTTTGAGCAAAGAGTCGACGGACATGACGGTCTTCTGTGGGGCTGACGGTTTGGAAGAATTCAAAAATTCGTAGATGATGTCGTTCGCCCGATCAATCTCCGTCAGTATGATGCGAGCGTACTCGTCTTTGCCGAGCTGCAGCAAATGGGGTCTGAGCAATTGGATGAACCCACGGATTGCAGTCAACGGATTACGAATTTCATGAGCAATAGATGCTGAAATCCGCCCAGCATCGCAAGTTTGTCATTTTGATAAGCGGTCTGTTCAATTTGTTTATAATCAGATACATCTTTGACGCTGAACAAAAAGTCCCCATCCATCTGATCACCGTACGTCACAGTAACCAGCCAATGCCTTCCATACTCATCAATCAACTCATGATAGCGCTTACGGTGGAAAATGGTTTCCCGATAGATCCGTAAAATTTTCTTTTTCTTGAATCGGCTCATCTGCGGATGATGCAGCATTTGCATCAGGGTGCAACCGCTCAACAGACTTCTTGGAAGCTCCAACAACTTTGCCATCTGAACGTTAATAAACGTCAATACACCGTGACTGTCAAACAACATAATACCGCTATCCAGATGTTCCAGTACATTCTCGTACTTGTTGTTATCCAGATGCACAGGCGGGAATCCATCCGTTGGTTGAGGCACTGTATCCTGAAATTCACTAATCATGTCAGGTTCCTCCTTTTCACGTAAATGATAAACTTGCCATTCGGACATCATATCATCACAGAAACAGGAAGGGCCGATTTTATTTTTCATTACCGGTGCCCTTTCGTTGGGGGGCTGAGCCGAAAATATGGATGGTATGTCCGGAACTCAAGCTGGTCTATTCCCGGTAACCAACAGTCGATCCGGAAAATCATATTCATTTGTTCCATTCTGACCTTCTCCTATTCCCAAACACGAACATTTTTTGCTCCGCCTCTTTTGCAAGTCTGTTTTTATCATAGACAAGTTTATAGAACAGAGTCAATCGGAGAAAGTGTCGAATGGAAATTATTTTAAAAAAAACCTCGAATTAGTCCCGCAACAACGCACAAAAACGAAGCCGTTTCACCTCTTGGGCAAATCAGCTCCGTTTTTAATATCTTCAATTTGTAATATATTCGAGAATATCTATAGCCCGGTCTTATTATGCTGAATTTTCAGTCTGCGCTGACTCATCACAGCTAATCGACGTTTAAGTTCGCTTTCCCACTTTTCGTCTTTGGTTTCTTTGGCGAGCCTTAGCAAATCCAGAGCCATATCAATCTGACGCTGCACAATGACCATGGCATCTTCACTTTCACGGTTTATACAGTTTTCAAAAATTGCGTCCTCATCTTCTGTAACATAATCCTGAAAGTCGATCTCGGATGCACCGTCACCATGCGCATATTCAGCCAGAATTTCATATTCGTTTTCCACTTTATAATGCACCTCAACCCGATGACACACCGGGCAAAACAGCAGGGGAACATTATGAACCTGGGTGCGGTAATGCTTCAGCGTGCCCTTCGTTCCAACCATACTTGCCCCACAACAGTAACTCATTTTTGTTCACCCTCCTTATTACGTGCCGGGACTTTTTTGTTAAAATGCAATCCCGTACACTTCCAGCACTTCCGAAAAGGAATAGTTCCATCAGTGTATCACATTCATGTACAGATTATAAATGCAGAGCACCGGAATATTTACCGGGTTTCCATACCCTATTCGCCTTAACGGCCATCAATTCCTCTTTCAACAGATAAAAAGAAGACTTTCTTCTAATATATTATTAACACGCTTAGCTGCTTGTTCAAACACTTTTGCTTAACTTCATAATCAATTCCGGCAAAAGGGTGCAAAAAGCCCTCAATCCCTAACGGGATGAGGGCTTGAACAAAAACCGTTCAAGTTAGCCTGGCTTACAGGTTATTGTCGCCTGGTTTCCAGTTCATTGCACACAATCCGCCAGATTGCAGTGCTTGCAGTACGCGAAGTGTTTCTTCAACACTACGGCCTACATCGTTGTGGTTAACCACTTGATATTTCAATTCGCCTTCTGGATCGATGATGAATAGGCCGCGCAATGCTACGCCTTCTTCTTCAATCAGAACGCCGTAATCTTTAGCTACTTGCTTCGTGATGTCGGAAGCGAGTGGGAAGTTCAATTGACCCAGACCATTGCTGTCTACAGGTGTGTTAATCCATGCTTTGTGGCTGTGTACGGAGTCTACGCTCACGCCAAGGATTTCAGTATCCAAAGCTTTGAATTGCTCGGAAGCAACGCTCAAAGCTGTAATTTCAGTTGGGCACACAAATGTGAAGTCCAAAGGATAAAAGAAGAATACAAGCCATTTGCCACGATAATCGGACAGTTTAACGGAACCGAAATCTTGTCCGTCTCCCGATACTGTTTCCATTGCGAAATCCGGTGCTGGTCTACCAACCAAACGTTCTGCCATAACTAAAAATTCCTCCTTTGGGATTATGTAAGCATCCTTGCGGATTGCTCATCATCAAGAAAAACGCGAACGCTTTTCCTGTAATTAAAATGATTTGATACTTGATAACAAGTACAAGTAAAATGTTATCATCCGAACTTGTCAAAGTCAAGATTATAAACATTATTTTTTTATAATAATTATAAATAAGGATTTTTCGTGGCAATAAATCAGAAAGGAACAGCCCTCTGTATATTCCATAACTGGAAACAAAGGGCTGCCATGTGGTGGTAATATAATTACGCCTGTTTCTGAATAGCCGCTACGATCAAATCGCCCATTTCAGTCGTGCTGATCGCTGTGCTCTTGTCTACAGCAATATCACTTGTGCGGTGTCCTGCGTTCAATACATCCGACACAGCTGCTTCAATGGCATCTGCACCTTCTGCATAACCAAAGGTCGTGCGGAACATCAACGCCAAAGAGAGAATCGTTGCAATTGGATTAGCAAGGCCTTGACCCGCGATATCTGGTGCAGAACCGTGTACCGGCTCATAAAGTCCGAAGCTGCCTTCTCCCAGTGACGCGGAAGCGAGCATACCGATGGAACCAGTCAACATCGCTGCTTCATCACTCAAGATATCTCCGAACATGTTTTCCGTTACAATGACATCGAAGCTGGCTGGACGACGAAGCAATTGCATCGCGCAGTTGTCTACAAGCACATGCTCCAGTTCAACATCCGGATAATCCGGTGCTACCCGGTTTACGACTTCACGCCAGAGACGGGAAGTTTCCAATACGTTGGCTTTGTCTACAGATGCCAGCTTTTTGCGACGTCCTTGCGCAATTTCGAATGCTTGACGAACGATTCGCTCTACTTCCGATACATTATATGCGCATGTATCCACAGCCTCTTCGCCCTGTGCACTTTCACGTCTGAACTTCTCACCAAAGTAGATCCCGCCCGTTAACTCACGTACCACCATCAGATCTGTACCTTCAAGTACTTCCGGCTTCAGAGTTGAAGCATCTTTCAAGCAATCAAATACGACAGCCGGACGCAGGTTAGAGAACAATCCGAGTGCTTTGCGAATTCCCAGCAGGCCTGTCTCCGGGCGAAGCTCCTTGCTGTTGTTATCCCATTTTGGACCGCCAACCGCTCCAAGCAGGACTGCGTCTGCACTTTTACATACGCTCAAGGTTTCTTCTGGAAGAGGTGTACCCTTCTCATCGATTGCGATTCCGCCAAACAGCGCGTGCTCTGTCTCAAAACGATAACCAAACACTTCCTCCGTACGTTTAAGCACTTTCTCAGCCTCAGCTACGACTTCAGGGCCGATTCCGTCACCTGCAATAACTGCAATTTTTTTCACGTCTGCCATTGGGTTGTCCACTCCTTATATTTCATTCATGAATTATTCTTTAAAGTAACGTCTCATATTAACTCTCTCTTTTGTATCATATTCGAAGGTCATTTGACCAAGATATACAATCTATGACTTTAATAGATTTTACCTATAAGCTAATAGGGATTAGCCTTTCCAAGTTGTTCTGACTTCCCGGCTGGGTTAAAATATAGCTGAATTCAAATCAGGTACGCAGGAGGGATAAGCAACATGCAATATTCGTATTTGGGTAAATCAGGGCTCAAGGTCAGCCGAATCTGTCTCGGTACCATGAATTTCGGGCCTGCTACAGATGAAAAAGAAGCTTTCCGCATTATGGATGCAGCACTCGATGCAGGCGTAAACTTTTTTGATACCGCTAACATTTACGGCTGGGGTGAAAATTCCGGATTAACCGAAGAAATTATCGGACGCTGGTTCAATCAAGGCGGGGCAGACGCGAAAAAGTGGTTCTGGCCACCAAAGTTTATGGCTCCATGCATGATGATACCGACGGACCCGATAACGAAGCCGGCCTCTCTGCCTACAAAATCAGACGTCATCTGGAGGGTTCTCTCCGCCGCTTGCAGACAGATCATATCGAGTTGTACCAGATGCACCATGTGGACCCTGCTGTATCGTGGAACGAGCTGTGGGGCGCATTCGAGAATGCCGTTCACCAGGGTAAAATCGGTTATGTAGGATCAAGCAACTTTGCTGCATGGCAGATTGCCATCGCTCAAAGCGAAGCCAACAATCGTCATTTCCTCGGCCTGGTTTCCGAACAACACAAATACAGCCTCAACTGTCGTTTGCCTGAGTTGGAAGTACTACCTGCCGCCAAAGAGCTGGGTCTCGGCGTCATTCCATGGAGTCCGCTGGATGGTGGATTATTGGGACGTAATGCTCTGCAGAAGCTGGAAGGAACACGCAGCGCAGGCATTGCCGGACGGATTGAGCAGCAGCAAACTCAGCTTGAAGACTTCGCCGCACTCTGTCGTGATCTCGGTGAACCGCAGGACACGGTGGCCCTGGCATGGGTTGCGGCCAATCCGGCAGTGACCGCCCCAATTATCGGACCGCGTACGTTGGAGCAGTTTGAGACCGCACTCAAATGTCTCGATGTGACTTTGGACGAAGCCGTGCTCAAACGTCTGGATGAGATTTTCCCGGGTCCAGGTGGACATGCTCCTAATGCATACGCGTGGTAATCGCTTGATAGCGTAAACCAATGGAATAGGTAACCGTAGAAAATGTACTGTGTTTCATTGCCATCATCATATCAATACAAACAAAAGAGTCTGACCCTCGACAAGAGAGTCAGACTCTTTATGCATCTCACTGAACAAAGCAAAGCAGGCGGAAAGATCTCCCTATCCCATAAGGTGTTAAGATAGATCATCCCGACAGTTCACATGCGCCAGCTTGAATTTCAGTTCACGGAAAGATTCGTGCTTACTGCACCGGAACCTTACAGGTTCACGTTTACACGGTTGGTATATGTCTTGCGTTTTTCAATCAATTGATTCAGGCCATCCACATACGCACGTGCACTTGCACCAAGTATATCTGTGCTCACGCCACGCCCTTGTACGGAAACCTGGTTTTGAGTCAGCACAACATGGACTTCGCCCAGTGCATCCTTACCATGTGTTACCGACTTGATGGAATAGTCAGACAACGTTACATCTTCTCCGCTTACTTGGTCAATGGCATTGTAGATTGCATCCACGGATCCATTGCCCTCTGCTTGCTTCTCAACCGTATCCCCGTCAAGCGTCGCAATGCGAACTTTGGCTGTGGGTACCGATTCATCCCCATACGTGACGAAGATCGATTCCAGTTTGTACACCTCAGGTGCATCCTGCAATTTCTCTTCAATGACGGCGAGCAGATCTTCGTCAGTCACTTCTTTTTTCTTGTCGGCCAAATCTTTGAACTGAGCGAAAGCACGATTCAACGCTTCTTCTTCCAACTCATATCCCAGATCAATCAAACGCTCACGGAAGGCATGACGACCGGAATGTTTACCCAGTACGAGCTTGCTTTCCTTCAAACCGATAGTCTCTGGAGTCATGATCTCATACGTGGTTTTTTCCTTCAGCATGCCGTCCTGGTGTATTCCGGATTCATGTGCGAAGGCGTTCGCCCCAACAATGGCTTTATTGCCTGGTACAACCATACCTGTCAACCGGCTAACCAGACGACTGGTCCGCGCAATCTCAGACAACTGCAGTGAAGTTTTCGCCTGGAAGAACTCCTGGCGTGTCTCCAGGGCCATAGCGATTTCCTCAATCGCCGTATTGCCTGCACGTTCACCAATGCCATTAATTGTACCTTCGATCTGATCGGCTCCGTTGAGAATTGCTGCAAGTGTATTGGCGGTCGCCATCCCCAGGTCATTATGACAGTGGGCACTTAGCTGTACCTTTTCGATACCGTGCACATTCTCCTTGAGATGTTTGAAAATGTTTCCGTATTCATATGGACTCAGATAACCAACCGTATCCGGAATATTTACGACGGATGCACCTTCTTCAACAGCCATGTTCACCATTTCCACGAGGAAATCATACTCGGTACGACCTGCATCCTCAAGCGAGAATTCGATCTTAGAGAATGTTTTCTTCGCATAACGAATCGCGGAACGAGCCGTATCCAGAACCTGCCCTTTGTCCATGCGCAATTTATGTTGACGGTGAATGGGCGAAGTTGCCAGGAAAACGTGAATGCATGGGTCCTGTGCGCCTTTAAGTGCTTCCTTGACCGCATCAATATCTTGCTCTCTGGAACGAGACAAGCCAATGACAGTCACATTTTTGACCGCTTTTGCTACTGCATTGACAGCCGCCAGGTCACCTGGAGATGCCGCCGGGAAACCAGCTTCCATCCGGTCAATGCCAAGCCGCTCGAGCTGATGGGCAATTTCCACCTTTTCACGAGTGTTCAGATTGACTCCCGGGGATTGCTCTCCATCACGCAGCGTTGTGTCAAATACATAGATTTTACGCACGCTTCGCACCTCCTGTACTTGTATTATAATGTTTCTCTGAACCAGCAATAGCGGCTCACGCATAAGCACGGCCGCTATTCCCAGTTAAAGCTCTAAGTTTACTTGAATGCCTTAAAGTGCATGTTCCAGAAGTTAATGCTTATTTCTTGATCCAGTGCATCATCTCACGCAATTGTCCGCCAACCACTTCGATTGGGTGTTCAGCTTCGTTGCGACGAGTTGCTGTCAAGAATGCACGGCCGGATTGGTTTTCCAGAATGAAGTCACGTGCGAATTTACCTTGTTGGATATCCGTCAGTACTTCTTTCATTGCTTTCTTCGTATCTTCAGTTACAACGCGAGGTCCAGTTACGTAGTCACCGTACTCAGCTGTGTTACTGATGGAATCACGCATACTTGCGAGTCCGCCTTCATACATCATGTCAACGATCAGCTTCAGTTCGTGCAGACATTCGAAGTATGCCATTTCAGGAGCGTAACCCGCTTCTGTCAACGTTTCGAATCCAGCTTTCACCAGTGCACTCACGCCACCACACAGAACCGCTTGCTCACCGAACAGATCTGTTTCTGTTTCTTCACGGAAGGAAGTTTCGATAACCCCAGCGCGTGTACAACCGATACCTTTAGCATAAGCCAAACCGATTTCTTTTGCTTTACCTGTTGCATCTTGCTCGATCGCGATCAGGCCCGGTACACCAAAACCTTCCACATACGTACGACGTACCATGTGACCAGGGGACTTAGGAGCTACCAGCAATACGTCACTGTTTTTTGGAGCAACGATTTGACCAAAATGAACGTTGAAACCGTGTGAGAAGAGCAATGCAGCGCCTTCTTTAAGGTTAGGTTCGATTTCGTTTTTGTATACAGAAGCTTGAGTTTCGTCTGGCAGCAAGATTTGAACTACATCTGCGCGGCTTGTAGCTTCAGCCGGGGACAGAACTTCAAATCCGTCATTTTTTGCGGAGTCGAAGGATTTACCTTCACGAAGTCCGATGACTACGTTCAATCCGCTATCACGAAGGTTTTGGGCTTGGGCGTGGCCCTGGCTACCATAACCGATTACCGCAATCGTTTTTCCTTTCAATACGCTAAGCTCTGCATCCTGTTCATAATAAGTAGTTACTGGCATGTTTATAAGTCCTCCTTTTATTGTAAAGAACCCTTCATTAATGAGCGGGTGTCTCAAGGGACCGGCTCGCTTGGAGTATCCGAAGCGTCTCAGGTCTGATCGATCCGTTCAGACACCCGCCCATTAAAGCGGGAATGTAGCTATATTTTCAAGCGTTACATCACTAAAATGTTAAAATGCAACTGTTAAGGGACTGACACTCACTTAAGACCAACTATACAGGTTAGCTAACCGTCGTCCCTCTTCATCATTATAGCTTCATACGTTGCCGCGTACCAATGCAGTTATGCCTGTACGGGACAATTCACGAATGCCATATGGCTTGAGCAGTTCAATCATGGCATCAATTTTGTCTGTATCTCCGACCACCTGTACAATCAGGCTGCCTGGACCAACATCTACAACGGATGCGCGGAATGTTTCTACCACACCCAGAATCTCAGGACGCTCGGAAGGCTCAGCTTTGACTTTGATCAAGGCGAGTTCACGGGCTACCATCGGTTTCAGGCTAAAATCAACCACTTTAATTACATCGATGATTTTGTACAGTTGTTTCTCAATCTGTTCCAATGTTTTATCGTCACCAATGGTGACAATTACCATCCGGGAGAGTCCAGGTTCTTCCGATTGACCCACTGTAATACTCTCAATATTAAATCCGCGTCGACCGAACAACCCTGATACCCGCTGAAGGACGCCAGGCTGATCGTTTACCAGTATCGAGATCGTATGTCTTATCATTCGTCAGCATCCCCCATCAGCATTTGATCAATTGTTGCTCCTTGCGGAACCATTGGATATACATTTTCTTCCTTGCGTACTACGAATTCAACAACGACCGGTCCCGGTGTATCCAAAGCTTCCTGCCAAGCACGCTCGGCTTCTTCCTTGTTCGTTGCACGCAATCCTTTTACCCCATAAGCTTCAGCCAATTTTACAAAATCCGGACTTCCTGCCAGATCGATATGACTGTAACGGTTCTCATAGATGATCTCTTGCCATTGGCGAACCATTCCAAGTACCTGATTGTTAATGATTACAATTTTAACCGGTATATTGTTAATGGCACAGATCGCAAGTTCTTGGGAACACATCTGCATTCCGCCGTCACCGTTAATGGAGATAACGAGTCTGTCCGGATTGGCCATCTGAGCACCTATGGCAGAAGGGAATCCAAAGCCCATCGTTCCGAGGCCACCCGAAGTTACCCATGAGCGCGGTTGATTGAACTTATAGTATTGTGCTGCCCACATCTGATGTTGTCCTACATCCGTAGTTACAATCGCTTCACCTTTGGTTGTATCATTCAGCATTTCCACAACCCACTGCGGTTTCAGCACATCGTCTGAATCGGTGTAGCTATAAGGTTTCTCTTGTTTCCACTGTTTGATCTGGTCTCTCCATGCATCTGCACGCTCGGCACGTCCAACTTCCTTGTTGGCTATTTCCAGTACAGTCTTCACATCACCAACGATTGGAATATCGGTTGCAATGTTTTTGCCAATCTCAGCCGGATCGATATCGATATGAACGATCTTGGCATGTGGAGCGAACCCATCCAGCTTGCCTGTAACACGATCATCGAAGCGTGCGCCGATATTAATCAGCAGATCCGCTTGTTGAATAGCCTGATTGGAAGTAAACGTTCCGTGCATCCCTGGCATACCCGTCCATAATTCATGACCGCTTGGGAATGCGCCTAGACCAAGGAGAGTCGTTGTAATTGGAATACCAGTCTTCTCAACAAACTCGAACAGTTCTTCATGTCCTCCCGAGTATACCACACCGCCACCAGCCAGAATCATTGGACGCTCTGCTTCCTGAATGGCTTGAGCCAAACGGTCAACCTGCAGTTTGTTTGGTACTGTCCGTGGATTGTACCCTCTCAATATAACAGGTTCAGTTGTCGGTTCAAACAATGTTTTGTTGGCTGATACATCTTTCGGGATGTCGATCAGTACAGGACCTTTACGACCGGTATTGGCAATATGGAATGCCTCATGAATTACACTGGACAGATCTTTTACATCCTTCACCAGGTAACTGTGCTTGGTGATTGGCATTGTAATGCCGGTAATGTCCGCTTCCTGGAAAGCATCTGAACCGATCAGGCTCGAAATAACGTTCCCCGTAATGACTACGAGTGGTACTGAATCCATATACGCTGTTGCAATACCCGTAACCAGATTTGTTGCTCCTGGTCCGGAAGTAGCGATGCAGACACCAACTTTGCCACTTGCACGTGCATATCCGTCAGCTGCATGTATTGCACCTTGTTCATGACGAGTAAGAACGTGTTTGAAATCCTCAAAACCATACATCGCATCGTAAATGTACAATACTGCGCCGCCAGGGTAACCAAATACGCACTCGACACCTTCAAGTAACAAGCTTCTCAGCAGAATTTCGGATCCGCTAATGACCTCCGGCTTCATCCATTTTTCACGTAATTCATCTGTTGACCGCACTTCTGGAATTTGAGCTCCCATCAGTCATCCTCCTCTCGAAATTTACACCATTCTGACATTTAAAGTTACAAAAAAACCTTCCATCCCTGCAAACAAGTTCATGCTTGCGAGGGACGAAAGGTTATCGCTTCCGTGGTACCACCCAACTTTGCCCGAAATTTCGCAATAACGGACCTTACCAGGTACAACAAAACGATAGTTCAAACGAACATAGTCGTTTCCCATACCTGTTGTCTGTAACGCAGACATACGATTTTCCCTAATACGCGAAAGGAGTGACATCCAGTGCTTTTCAGGAAAACAGCTCCGAGGTGAGCTCGTATATAAGGGATAATGGTGGTGGTTTCAGCAATTCCAGCCACTCTCTGAGCAAAAGAGCCCTTAAAACTTCGTCCTCTTCATAGCCGATGAAATATTCTCGTTAAATGTTAGGAACATTATATGATTCCTCCAACCGATAAGTCAATACCTGTTTTGCATAAAAATTCAGAGAACCTTCCTTCCTGCCTCTTCAGCCTTTAAGGTTGCCCTAATCCCGGCGCTTCATTCAGTCACCTTTTATCTTGTCTCGGGCATACGATATACGAGCAGCACGACTGGTCCTGAAAGGAGGCTCCGCATGGTGATTCGGCAACGCACATCCAAGCTGGATGATGGCGCCATCATGAAGCTGATTGACACTCAGCTTGTTCCTTTATCTCATATGAGCGAAAGGGAAATTAATAAAATCCGCAAAGAAATACCCCTGCGAATGAACAGGGGCATGACCTTTGTTGTCTCGCCGGAGCCAGATAAAGCTGCTGTGGCATTCATCCATTTTCTCATGCATGGGGAACTGCTCTATGTCGATATGATGGCCGTTAGTCCGAAAGAGCAACGCAAACGTTACGGGCAAACGTTGTTACTCAAAGCAGAGAGCTTTGCGGCATCCCGGGGTTGTCGAAGATCTAAAGTAATGGTGGATGAAGGCAATACCAAAGGACTTCAGTTTTATCAAAAAAATGGATACAGCGCGATTCGATACATCATGATAAGCCGCTGCTACGAATTGGAAAAGACATTATAGAATGTCTTAGAAAAATCCTGGTGGACGTGGTCCCGGACCATATGGACCGAATCCAGGCCCCGGACCAAAACCGCCACCAGGTCCTCCAGGTCCACCATATCCAGGTCCGTAACCTGGGCCATATCCATAGCCTGGTTTTGGTCCAGGTCCATATCCGGGACCTCCCCCATAAGCATAAGGCAGTGTGGCAATAGCAAGCAGATCAAATAATACGAGTGGCAGAATTGCTTTAGTACGTACTTTTTTGCCATTCAGACGCTTCAGAACCAGTTTGTTACCTGATACTTTCAACAGCTTTCCCGTAACCCGAGTGCCGTCTTTTTTGATTGCAACAATATTTTTGCCTATTAGTTTCATCGCTTCATCACGCGTAACTTGTTGTTTCATACTTTCCCCTCCTCCTCGGATCGTTCAGAACAGTGTATTCGTCCATGAACGAATTCGCCTGTTTCTTTGTCCCTACCTGAAAATATGGGTATCTGCACGAGAACCAAATCTATACGTGAAAAAGTGGATTAACCCCACTCAAACAAAAAAAGGCCCGCGAAGGCGGACCCTTTTATCAAGCTTTTGGAAAGTATATTGACATATTGCACGTAGCTACCTTTTACCCGGGTCATACGCTTCACCGAGTGCAGACGGAGCCGAAGAACGTCCAACCGCTGCAACGAGAACGACGATGGTCAACAGGTAAGGCAACATGAAAATAATTTCCTGGGGAATACTTTGTGACCATTCAAACAACTGCACGTAGTTTCGGATCGCTTGTGAGAATCCAAAGAAGACAGCAGCACCAAACGCACCAATCGGATTCCACTTACCAAAGATCATGGCCGCAATGGCAATATAACCTTGACCGGAAACCGTATTGTGAGAGAAGGTACCCGTAGTCGTCAACGTGATTGCAGCACCACCAATGGCCGCAAGCGCACCACTGATCATAACGCCAACATAGCGATAACGACGTACTTTAACACCAACTGTATCAGCGGCACTTGGATGTTCACCTACAGAACGAAGGCGCAGTCCAAATGGCGTTTTGAACATAATATAATATGTGAGGAACACGAACAGAATTGCCAGATATGTCGTTGGATATACGTTCTTGAAGAAGGCTTCTCCAAGCAAAGGAATGTCTTCCAAGAACGGCACATCAAACTTGCTGAAGCCTTGAACCAACGGTGAATCACCAGAACCTTCAAACAACAGTTTAACCAAGTAAAGCGTACTTCCTGCTGCCAAAAAGTTAATGACAATACCGCTAATGATCTGATCTGCTTTAAATGTGATAGATGCAACGGCATGAATCAACGATACCAGTACGCCCAATACAATTGCAAGCAGAACCCCCATCCAGGCTGATGTCGTTCCGCCCATACCGGCTTCTTGAGCATAATGCGCCCCGATTCCAGCTGCAAAGGCACCGAAGACCATGAAGCCTTCAAGTCCAAGGTTCGTTACACCTGATTTTTCCGAAAAAATCCCGCCGAGTGATGCAAAAATCAATGCCGTAGCAAAGACAAGCGTCGTATTGATAATTTGCCCAATTGTCAACAAGTCCATCTACAACACCTTCTCTTTCTTACGCTTCGAATAGAACGGTTTGAGTATCCAGCGCACGATGCCTTGTGCCGCAATGAAGAAGATAATCGAACCGATCACAATCCGAATAATCTCAGGCGGAACATCCGCAGCAAAGCTCATACCTGCAGATCCGTACGTAAGGGTACCGAACAACACTGCACCCAGCAACACCCCAAACGGATGATTCAAGCCAATCAGGGCAACTGCTATTCCGTCAAAGCCTGTACCTGGTGAACCCGACATTACCGTCTGATAATGGAACACACCAAGAACCTGGAATGCACCACCAAGACCAGCAAGCATACCACTGATAAACATTGCTTTTACGATATTCCGGTTAACATGCATCCCTGCATATTCAGCCGCATTAGGGTTGTAACCTACCGCGCGGATTTCATAACCTTGTTTTGTTTTCCACATATAGATATAAAAGAGCACAGCCATCACAAGGGCAATTAACGTCCCCATGTGTACACGGGAGTTGCCCATCAGTTCAGATAACCATGTGAGACTAATCGAAGCTGATTCGCTGATATCCACCGAACGATTCTCACCCTTCAACAGCAAGAATTGGCGTACGATAAGGTTCGCCAGATACAGACCAATCCAGTTCAACATGATACTACTGATAACTTCATTGACCCCACGTGCTGCTTTCAGGTAACCAGCAATAGCTGCCCACAGACCACCAAACAATGCACCGGCAATCAAAGCCAGCGGCACATGCAGGTAGATTGGCAAACCTGTAAACTTAACACCAACAAATGTTGCAGCGGTCATACCGACGAGAAATTGACCTTCTCCCCCGATGTTAAACAACCCTGCACGCGATGCAAATGCAAATGCGAGTCCAGTCATAATTAAAGGCGTCATTTCCCGGACTGCTTCACCAAAGTTGTACATGTCCCCAAATACTTTGGTGAACAATGCGCCATAAGCTTCAATTGGATTGTAACCACCAATCAGCATGACCACTCCACCGAGGATTAGACCCATAATAATAGCTACTACAGGCAAAATAAATGAATCTCGCGTAAACCATTTCAATACGTTATTCATGCGCAGTACCTCTCTTTTGAGTGCTGCCCGCCATCATCAAGCCGAGCTCCCTGTCATTGGTTTCTTCCGGCAGCACCTCGCCAACGATCTGACCTTCATAGATGACAGCAATTCGGTCAGATACATTGATAATCTCATCAAGCTCAAATGAAATCAGCAGAACAGCCTTACCTTGATCACGCTGTGCAATCAGTTGCTTTTGTACGAACTCAATAGCCCCCACGTCCAAACCCCGCGTTGGTTGCGCAGCGATAAGCAGTTCAGGGTTTTTATCTACCTCACGGGCGATAATGGCCTTTTGTTGATTTCCTCCGGATAAGGAACGAGCTTTGGTCTCGATGCTTGGTGTGCGCACGTCAAATGCCTCAACAAGTCGCTTCGCTTGCTGTTTGATGGCATCGAAGTTCAGGAACCCTTTACGAGTATAAGGTGCCTTATAATACGATTCCAGAACGATATTTTCACTCACTGAAAAATCAAGTACAAGTCCGTGTTTGTGTCGATCTTCCGGAATGTGGGCTACACCCGACTCCGAGATATGACGCGGAGAATGATTGGACAGCTCCTTGCCCTCCAAAAGAATCGAACCACTCTCTACTTTACGAAGTCCGGTAAGAGCCTCGATCAGTTCACTTTGACCGTTACCATCCACGCCTGCAATTCCAACAATCTCTCCAGCACGTACGTTCAGGTTGAGTTGGTTCAGTACTGCAATACCTTCTTTGTTCTTGGCGGTGAGTTTGCTGACTTCAAGCACATTCGCTCCTGGCGTAGCCGGCTTTTTGTCTACTTTGAACGTGACATTCCGACCCACCATTTTCTCTGCCAGCTCATTCGGATTGGTTTCCGATGTTTTGACCGAATCAATGACTTTACCCCGACGAATAATCGTAACCGTATCGGAGATTTCCATAATCTCTTTCAGTTTGTGCGTGATCAAAATAATGGACTTTCCTTCAGCTACAAGTTTCTTCATGATGATCATCAGTTCTTTGATCTCTTGAGGAGTCAATACGGCTGTAGGCTCGTCAAAAATCAGAATGTCTGCACCGCGATACAACGTTTTAACAATCTCCACACGTTGCTGCATTCCGACAGAGATATCATGAATTTTGGCATGTGGATTCACCTTAAGTCCATACTGTTCAGACAGACGCTGTACCTCAGCGGCTGCTTTTTATAGTTAATATTGAGACCTTTCGTTGGTTCAGATCCCAAAATAATGTTCTCTGTTACCGTGAACGGCTGTACAAGCTTAAAGTGCTGATGCACCATTCCTATGCCAAGATCAATCGCTCGGTTAGGACTGTCGATGATGACAGGCTTGCCATTCACTTCAATGGAACCTTCATCTGGCTGATAGAGACCAAATACAATATTCATCAACGTTGACTTACCAGCGCCGTTTTCGCCCAGTAGCGCATGGATCTCGCCTTTACGAAGCTGAAGGCTGATGGCGTCGTTGGCAACAATGCCTGGGAAACGCTTCGTAATTTGTTTTAACTCAACGACGGGGGTTGCTGCACCCATGTAATCACCCTTATAACTGATATAGTGTGGTTCCGCAAACGTAAGAAAGCTCCTACCGGAGCGTTTGTGCACAGTGACCTTGTACAATTGTTATGATGACTTGATCAAATGTTCCTCTTCTTGCAATCATAAGGCCGGTCTAGACCGGCCTCATTGATTATTCATTTGCGACTAGGATCACAAAATTACTCTGTAGGAACTTTGATTTCGCCGCTAATGATTTTTTCTTTGTACTCATCTACTTTAGCAAGAACATCAGCAGATACATTGGCAGTAGACGTATCAGCAACACCTACACCGTTTTCTTTCAGTGTCAGGTTCTCAGAACCACCAGCAAATGTACCATCAACAACTTCTTGGTTTACGCGTTTAACCGCTTCGTCAACTTTTTTGATCATGGAAGTCAACGTAACTTCATCACCAAACTCAAGAGATTGGTCTTTGTCTACACCGATAACCCATACATCTTGACCTTGTTTCTTACGAGCAATTGCTTCGTTAAACACACCATTACCTGTTGCACCAGAAGCGTGGAAGATAATGTCTACACCTTCATTGTAAAGGGTTGCTGCTGCTGCTTTACCCAGGTCAGGTTTATCGAATGCACCTGTGTAGTTAGAAATGAATTGAGCGTCAGGGTTAACTGCTTTAACGCCTTCTCTGAATCCGACTTCAAACTTTTTGATCAGTGGGCTTTCCATACCGCCTACAAAACCAATTTTGTTTGTTTTTGTTGTCAGACCGGCAACAACACCAACCAAGTAGGATCCTTCTTCTTCAGCAAAAGTTACGGACTTAACATTAGGAGAATCCACTACGCTGTCGATGATCGCAAGTTTGGAATCCGGGTTTTGGTCAGCAACCGTTTTGATTGCATCAGCCAATTGGAAACCGATACCCCAAGTCAGATCATATCCACCCTTAACGAATTCGTTCAAGTTCGGAATGTACTCTTCATCGGATTTACTTTGCAGATATTTAACAGCTACACCTGTTTCTGTTTCAGTCGCTTGCAGAGCTTCCCAAGCGGATTGGTTAAAGGATTTGTCATTTACTCCACCTACGTCAGTAACCATACCGATTTTGAGATCGGATTTCGCTTCAGTGGATGTGCCACCTGTATTTCCTCCGGCATTTGTTTCTTCTTTCGGTTTGCTACCGCAACCTGCGAGCATAACCGATACCGCCAGCAACATTACCAAAGACAAGCTGAGCATCTTTTTCATTTCTCTTTTTCCCCTTAATGATATATCCTTCATTCCAATCCAGCCTACAATTGAACGGTTAACAGATCGCAGGAATGGCTTTTATGCAGAATGTATGGTTTCTTCGACATTAAAAGCGCATTCTCACCCTTGAAGCATCCTATCATCTGTCGAAAAACCGAACATTATGACATGGAGAGAAAAATCTAGGACTAGCCTACTAGAGGTGATTATACAATCAACCAGTGTTAAAATCCAGATGTTTCATCACCAAATATCACATATTTTTGTTCTTTTTTATTGAAAACGCTTAATAATTTAGCGTTTTAACACACTAACGTTACAACGATGTGATGTTATATAACAAAAACATGCCACAATCTCCAGTAATGACTAGGATTCTTCTGTTTTCATTTGTATTATTTCACCGTTCGTATTTTATGTATTCCCATCGACTGTTATTCACCAGTTATCTGGTTTCATTGTTCCCTTCCTGAATACAGCCTATTCGCTCTACTCATTCGGAGATTCACCTTCAGTTTTCTTCCAAGCCGTAAAAAAAGCCGCCATATAGGTACGGCGGCTTGTATCATACAATTTAAGCGTTGATTTTGCCTTTAGCTACAGTAGCCAAAGAGTTGAACGCATTGATGTCGTTAACGGCCAGATCAGCCAACATTTTGCGGTTCATGTCTACACCAGCAAGTTTCAAACCATGGATCAGTTTGTTGTAAGACAAACCATTCATACGTGCTGCAGCATTGATACGAACGATCCACAGTCTGCGGAAGTTACGTTTCGTGTTGCGACGGTCACGGTATGCGTATACCAGGGATTTCATTACTTGCTCGTTAGCTGTTTTAAAAATACGGTGTTTGGAACCGAAATAACCTCTTGCCAGTTTCAAAACCTTTTTATGACGACGACGTACTACAAAACCGCCTTTTACTCTTGCCATATTAAAGAACCTCCCAAATAAATATAAATGTATCCGTGGTATGTGTACGGCCGTAGCCGATCCCCCATACGGAATGTACTAATTAGAATTAGCCTTTCAAGTTAGCCAAACCTTGTTTCAAACGTCTAACATCCCCGGCAGCCATAACTGGGTTACCGTTCAGAACGCGCTTAGCACGTTTGGATTTGTGAGAAAGCAAGTGGTTTTTGTGAGCTTTGTAACGAAGGACTTTACCGGAACCGGTAATTTTGAAGCGTCCTTTCAAACTGCTGTGTGTTTTCATTTTAGGCATTTTGTGTTTCCTCCTCCAATGTTATCAGGCTTTAGGAGCCAAGATCATGATCATACTGCGGCCTTCCAATTTTGGTTGACGTTCAATAGTACAAAGTTCTGCAACTTCTACCTTAACGCGCTCCAAAATCCGTTGACCAATCGCGGCATGTGCAATTTCACGTCCGCGGTAACGAACAGAACATTTCACTTTGTCGCCTTCGTTCAAAAACTTAACTACATTACGAAGCTTCGTTTGATAATCGTGCTCCTCAATATTGGAACGGAACCATACTTCTTTAATGTCAACAATTTTCTGGTTCTTACGGGCTTCTTTTTCTTTCTTTTGTTGCTCATAGCGGAATTTGCCATAGTCCATGATGCGGCACACCGGCGGTTTAGCCTGTGGTGCCACATTGACCAGATCCAAATTCAGGTCAATCGCCATTTGCAGTGCTTCGCGAATGGGCGTAATCCCAATTTGTTCTCCTTCAGCTCCGACAAGGCGCACTTCCTTCGCCCGAATCTCATCATTAATCATGTGATCTTTACTAATAACCGTCCACCTCCAGGTCATTTTGAATATCCTGTTACACAAAAATAAAAGGGATGCCGGTCAAGCTACCGACATCCCTGTAATCAACACAATTCTTCATGAGTATACACTTCATAAATTATTGGGATCGTTGACCAGTCAACATGTTGTTGATCAGGTGAGAAGTCGGACTTCTACTTGTGATTCCATTGCTATTCGTTTTAAAGCACTTAAATACTATAACATCCACGAAACACGTTGTCAACACCTTCAAAACTTTTTATTCCAAAAGTTATACATTCGTTATATCCGATGTCGAAACAGTCTCGCATACATGACCTTACCCTTGTTTACTCTGCACCTCATCCAACCGCACAACGCGTGTATGCTGGGTGTGGCTCCACTGTTTGTTGTTCTGCGTAAAGAAAGCGTAGAACGTAATCGGGTACCAGGACAGCAGATAAATCGGGAACAAGATCAGATACAGATAAACTTTGGCAAAGGTGACCTTCTCCAGCGCCATGGATAACAAGAACGTCAGAATATTCAAGCCAATAGCCACGAATCCAACCCACAACGGGAAGTATCCATAAATATTCGCAATGTGCGGACCATTGAATATGGCGATGTCTACCCACATCACAGCCGTCATCAGGAACGTAAGCAACACCACATAGACATTGGCTCCATAGATAGCAAGGTCGAATTTCACCAGGCTTCTTTCCTTAATGGACTGCCAAAGCAGCGGGAAGAAGTATCTGCGCGCAACTGTAAAGTGACCTTGCATCCAGCGCAGGCGTTGTCTTGCTGAAGCTTTGAATGTTAATGGCTTCTCATCAAATACTTTGGCGTCATAGTTGAAAACAGGATACACGTTACGTTGCACACTGCGCATTGTAAACTCCAGATCCTCAACCAGACTTGTTGCGCCCCAGCCAATTTCCTTCAACAGGTTGGTCTCGAAGCACATCCCGGTTCCTCCGAGGAAATTCGCCATATTCAGGTTATGACGAGACAGTTGCCACAGGCGGTTAATGTACCAGTAAGATACACCATAAGCTGCAGTAATCCAGGAATCCTCCGGATTTTTCGTATCAATATATCCTTGAATAACACGCGAACCATTGCACAAGTCATCATTCATCTCAAGCAAGAAGTTACGGTCAACCAGGTTATCCGCGTCAAACATAACCACTGCGTCATACTGACGCGGCAATTTCCACAGGTATTTAAGCATCCATTCGATGGCATACCCTTTACCTCTTAGATCAGCGTTGGTACGTACACAGGCATTCAACCCGTGTTCTCTAACAATTTGAGCCGTTCCATCCGTACAGTTGTCACAAATGACAAACACATCGTACAGATCTTCCGGATAATCAAGTTGCTTCAAATTCTCCATCAAGGCACCAATGACTTGTTCCTCATTGTGTGCTGCGACGAGTACAGCGAATGATTTTGTCGCCGGATAATGTTTCTTTTTCTTTTTCTTAATCAGACCGAACAGCGAAAACGTGAATTGGTACACGGCTAGCAGTGCCAGAATGACCTGCATCGTGACGAATATAGCGTCCAACATCGTTCTCTGTTACCCCCTTTTTTTCAAACCCAGTTTACTTGAGCATTTCTCTTCCTGATTCTGCATTTATTTTTTTGTAATCTGCAGAATATGACCCTGTTCTTTTGTGTACTACGTGAATTTATCAGGCAATGTTTCAAAGCTTGGTTGCTGTCAGTTGGCTGCTTTATCGATTCTGTATTCTTTTCAGTCATTTGTCAAAACCCCAATTCCACTTTTTGAAGCAGAAATGTGATCTTTTAACGCTGAATAGACACTTTGTGATACCACAACCTCGCATTCATGCCTGTTATATCTTATTTTCAGCCGTTTACTTGATTTTTATTTCTAAAGTCCCTGCTTTTTTCATCAGCATGTTCTCATTCATCAGAGGCTCTATAACAAATAACGCAAACAGACCTCAAAAAGTTTGAAACAAAACTCACAATTTTTTTACCTCATTTCAGCCATGTTGAATCATTGTATCTTTTTTCGCTGACCCAAGTCAAAAAGTTAAGATGGGTATATATCCACTCTTTAACATGAATTTTACGTTCTTTACATGGGTTCTCCTTGAAAAGGACAACATTTAAAAATATGATAAACATATACCTGAAATAACCTCAAGTTCATGAAAAACGGTTATATACTAATCAGGACGAAACCGGATGCAGAAAATGACCGGAAATAATGCCGCCATTGCAGGCGGCCTGACTGGCAGGAGGCCAATATGAGCCGTTTATTCTTAAAGTTTCAAGAGTACGACCGAAATGTTTTTATGTGGATCAACGGCCGACTTCATAATCGATTTATGAATTTTTGGCTGTATTATTTCACCCATCTGGGTGGAGCAACTTCTTCTATTGCAGTATCCTTGTTAATCTGGCTGCTTGCTCCAGCTCCATGGAGCACAACAGGACTTCAGGCTTGTATCGCTCTTGCGGTCAGCCACATCCCTGTAGCCATTGCGAAAAAATTGTATCCCCGCATTCGACCTTATCTGGCCTTGCCGGATACAATTACATTCCGTAATCCCCTGACGGACCACTCGTTTCCTTCAGGACACACAACTGCCATTTTTTCGGTCACGGTTCCATTTATGACCACTGATCCGATCTTATTGCTAATATTGTTGCCTGTCGCCATAATTGTCGGATTCTCTCGAATTTATCTGGGATTACACTATCCTTCCGATGTTCTGGCAGGTGCCACAATAGGTACTTTAGTCGCACTTGCAACAGTTGCATTCTGGTCTTAAAGCCGATATGTTAGACTCAGAAAAACCTAGCAGGAACAGGTGAAGCAAGCGTGGAGAAAAAAAGAGTATTACTATTATCTGAAGGCTTTGGTACGGGTCATACTCAAGCCGCCTATGCATTGTCCAGCAATTTGCGAAAGCTATCGCCCGACGTGCAGACGAAAGTGCTGGAACTGGGAAGTTTTTTAAATCCCAAGGTTGCACCTCTTATTATAACAGCGTACAAAAAAACGGTTACCAACCAACCCAAACTTGTCGGATATGTATATAGGCACCAATATAAAAAATCATTGAACCGACTGACAACACTCGCGCTGCATAAACTGTTCTATACACATACCCGCAGCGTTGTGCGTCAGTTACATCCCGATGCCATTGTCTGTACCCATCCGATCCCAAGTGCTGTCATATCCAGACTGAAACGTCTGGGTTCACAGATTCCATTGTGCACAGTCATCACCGACTATGATGCACACGGGACATGGATTAACCGTGAAGTAGACCTCTATCTGGTTTCTTCAGATGAGGTTAAGTCCAAACTATTGCTGCGTGGCGTACCTGTAGACAGAATTCGAGTCACCGGTATTCCCGTGCATCCGAACTTCTGGGAGCACCCGGGCGAGACGAAATCCGAAGCAGATTCAACCTCAAGAATATGCCCACTGTACTCGTGATGGGCGGCGGTTGGGGAATGCTAAGCGACAAGCTGCTTCATCCGATGCTGACACGCTGGCATGAAGACATCCAGATCATTTTTTGTTTGGGTCGCAACGACAAAGCACGGATCAGCATGGAACAGAACCCCATGTATCGCAAAGAAAACATCCATATTATCGGGTATACTAACGAAGTTGATAAATTGATGGAAGTATCCGACCTGCTGATCACCAAACCTGGGGAATGACATGCAGCGAAGGCTTGGCCAAAGGAATTCCAATGTTATTCCACAATCCCATACCTGGTCAGGAAGAAGAAAACGTCCAATATTTTACCGCAAGAGGCTTGGGTGAACCCATCACTTCGCTCGACGTCGTGGTTAAATGGATGAACAAGCTGCTGCATCACTACCCGGACGTGGTACGTAAACGCAAACGACATCTGGCGGAAATCGCCAAGCTTCATCCCATGGAGAGCGCTCAAAGTATTATTGATCTGCTGGAGGGCGTTCGTCCTTCAGCGGCAGAAGAGGCCCATTTATGAATTTTTATGCCCCTAATCAACATCTTATAACAAACTTGCATACACATTGAAAAGGTGCCTTCGGTTATGAGGGCACCTTTTCTTTATGAAGCAAAGTACAAACTATTGAATGCCTGCTGACTTCAAGTAGTCCTGCCATTGCTTGGTGTATTCTGCCTGAATTTTTTCCAAACCGGCTTGTTTGGCCTTCTCCATAAATGTATTCAATCCAGCTTCCACGTCTGCCACCAAACCTACATTAAGCGGATACAAATATTGTTTTTCCACTTGCTCCAATGCAGCTTTCTCGGCTTGGTAAGGCGTCCAATCCTCAGCAAACCCGGTATAAATATCTGGCTTTTTGATTTTGTCCAGATCTTCAAACATGGTCAGGACATCATCAAAGGTTTTATCGTAGAGCATGAATTCCGGATTGCGCCAAGCCCAGCCGTTCATGCCCTCACGCGGAAGCCGTTCGTTTGTGCATCGCCCAACATTTTGTAGTATCCATTGTCTACCTCAAAGTTTTTGCCTTCCACGCCGTATTCGGTCAACCAGTTATATCGTTTGTCTGTCACGAGTTTCTCGTAAAATGCCAACGCTCTTTCCGGGTTTTTACTGCTACGCGGAATCGCAAAGCCATTGTGGATCGGATGAACCGGTTGTGCAAACCCTTTCGCATTAGGGTAAGGAAAATAAGCCAGTTTCCAATCTGGATGCGTAGACTGTACTTTGATTACATCAGCATTAAATTTGTTCGGGTTTTCCCCGGACAGAACCACAGCCGCTTTTCCATTTTGCAGCAATGAGTTGGAAGTATCTTTTACATTCAGTACGTTTTTCGGGAAAAATCCTTTGTCCATCCAGCGTTTATATGTTTTCAGATCTTCCAGATGCTGCGCAGATCCCCAATAGGACGTCACGTTAGAAGGTGAGTCATACATAATATCCAGTCCATATGGAAGTTGACCTGCCGTATTAACCAGCTTGGATGTCAATTGACGGATACCATGTGTATGGTTGGCATTGCTATCTGCAATCGGAATCATATTGGGTTCATTGGCTTTGATGCCTTCCAGATACGCTTCGAGTGTCTCTAGCGATTCTGGCTTCGGAAGATTGTACTTCTCACGCAAGTCCTCGCGGTACGCAATGCCCTCGGTCACATACTCAATCCAGGTGGATGGGACCGTATAGATTTTGTCATTGATTTTGACAGCATTCCACATGTCATCAGGGACATGTGCTTGCAGTGCCGGCGCTGCCTTAGGCAGCATCTCATCCAGTGCCAGGAACGCACCCTTCTTGGCATAGGACTGGTAGAATGTCCAATCCGCTGTGAAGATCAGATCGATGGGCTGTCCTGAGGAGAGCAACAGTTTATATTTTTGATCCCAGTCGGTCCAGGAGGTGTAGTTGAATTTCACATTGACGTTCAGATCGGCCTCAGCCAGCTTGTTGATCTCCGATTCAATGACAGGCAGATCTTTGGGAGCATCCCCAAGCATATAGAATTGCAGCGTTACTTTCTCGCCTTTATTATCGGATGTTCCCCCTTTCTCACTTCCTTGCGTCGATCCCCCCGAACCGTTGTTACATGCGGCAAGCACCCCGGCGAACAGCATCAGGGCAACTACCAGAGACAGGTGCCGAATTGTTTTGTTACGCATACGCATCCTCCCTTTTTGTGGTGAACCTTTATATGTTAGCGTAGACCCGCCATGTTTCAGACCTGTAATGATACCAACGGCCTGACAACCAGAGCGTGTTCACGTTCTAACCTTTCACTGCACCGATCGTAAGTCCTTTGACAAAGTAACGTTGTACAAATGGATACAGGAACAAAATTGGTCCCGTCACAACGATCGCCATCGCCATTTTGGTTGATTCCGTAGGCACATCCTGACTGAGCGTGATTCCTGTGCCAATCGCCATCTGGTCAATAAAGGTAATCGTGTTCATCGTGTTATAGAGATAAAATTGCAGTTGGTACATATCCGGATTGTTAATGAACAGGGATGAGGTAAACCAATCATTCCAGTACCCCAATGCCAGAAACAGACCTACCGTAGCGATCCCAGGCATCGCCAGTTTCAACACAATGCTGAAATAAATGCGGAAGTCATTAGCCCCATCAATCTTAGCGGACTCAATTAACTCATCCGGCACAGCCGAACGAATGAAATTTTTCATCAGAATAATGAGAAAGGGTGTCATCAATCCCGGGAAGATCAGTACGGTGTACGTATCCGTGAGATTGAAGTAGTTCGCCAACATAATGTACCAAGGCACAAGTCCCCCACCAAACAACGTTGTGAAGTAGATAAAAAACGAGAACGTGTTCCGATATTTAAAGTCTTTACGCTGGAGCACAAAGCCGGCCATCGTAATGAGAAACAGCCCCAGTGTAGTCCCCACCACCGTAGTAAAGACAGTTACCCCATAAGCCTTGAGAACCTGAGTCGGGAATTTGAACACCATTTTGTAACCTTCCAGAGAAAAGTCTGTTGGAAAGAGGTGATAGCCATCCCTCACAATGGACTCGTTGCTGCTGAATGAACCCGATAGAATAAGCAGAAACGGCAACAGGCACATGATGGATAAAATAATGATGAAACTGTAGGAAATCAGTTGAAACATGAAAGTAAATTCCGAATCTCTGAGACGCGTATTGGTACGCGTATGAGTGTTCATTGGCATGTTCATGATCGATCGTTCTCCCTCCTGCCCTGCGGGCCTTCTAGAACAAGGCGTAGTCCTCATTTACTTTGCGGATAATATAGTTGACGGTCATGATCAAAATGAATCCGAACAAGGATTGATACAGACCAGCAGCAGTGGCCATTCCAATATCAAATGTTACTTTCAGTGAACGATACACATACGTATCAATAATATCTGTAGCGTTGTACAGCACCCCGTTGTTGCCGATCAGTTGATAGAACAGGTCAAACTGTCCCTTCATAATGCTGCCGAGCGAGAACAACAGCAGGATGACAAAGGTTGGCTTCAGCATCGGTACCGTAATGTACCAGATCCGCTGAAAAATATTGGCCCCGTCCATTCGTGCGGCTTCATAATACTCGTCACTGATCCCCGTTATAGCGGCCAGATAGATGACCATGCTGTATCCAAGATTTTTCCATAGATAAAAGATGATGATCAGAAACACCCAGATCCAGGGTGTGTTATAAATGTCGACCGGGCCAGCCTCAAAACGTTTGAGCACCGTATTCACAAAACCCGACTCGTAGTTGAACATGTTGTAAGCGATTACACTTAATAGTACAAATGAGATGAAATACGGCAAGAACATGACGGATTGCGTAATTTTTTTGAATAACCTGCCCGGATCTCGCTAAGCATGATCGCACAGAAGATCGCCAGTCCGTTTCCCAATATAATGAAGGCGAGATTGTAACCCACAGTGTTGGTTGTGAGCTTCAGCAGCATTCCGGATTGCCATAGGAACTTAAAGTTCTCCAGACCGACAAATGGACTGCCAAATAGTCCGCCTTCAAAATCATACCGGGTGAACGCATAATAGATACCGACCATAGGAAAATACGAGTTAATCAGAAAAAAGATCAGCGTGGGCAACAGCATCAGAAACATGATTTTGTTTTTGTTCAATTCTTTGAGCATGGCTCGATCCCTCCCGAATTTCTTGCGGCGCTGCGTGGTGGAGCTCTCTTTTATTGTAGATGCACTCTTCGCTCACGGATACTGAAGCTTCCCATCAGAAAATGAACGATTCTGCGAAATGAACTATGAACAAAATGAACGAACCATGAAATGAACAGACATCTGCGCCCATCCGTTCACAAATGTTGATATCGTGCATAGGCTGCACCTAGTGAACAATCCAGCGAAAGTTGAACTTTATGTCAACAAAACAGGCAAAACGGCCTGTCCTGCATTGATGTAAACGCATACATAATATATAATTCAAGTTACTCTTGTTCTTCTGCTCATCCAGATATGAAGTTTAGCGTATGTATATGAAATTCTAAGTTGTTCACCCAAAACAGGAGGTTCGAGGGGGAAGAAGAATGCGTAAACGTTCGGAGGACAGTCAGAAGGTCTTCACACGGATTCTGATCGGCATTATTATCAGCACCGTCGCTACCTTGCTTGTGGCTTCTTCTATTTTATATGTCAACTATAACAGGATTGCTCTTCGCCAGGTGTATCGTACGGACATGAACAGTCTTACCCAAACCAGCCGTGAAGTGGCCAAAATGACCGAGACTGCCAAATCATTGTCATATCAGATTTATCAGGACTATACCATCTCTTCATTGCTGCTGTATTCCAAACCCAATATTTATGAGATTACATCAGCGATGGAGCAGCTCGATAACTACCGAATGTCCCTCCCCTTTATTGAATCCATCTATGTATATAATTCTAAAAATAATGAATTCTTCATCAGTTCCAACGAGCGTAATGGACAGCAATCCATCTCGGAGATCGACGATCAGGGAATTACAAGCATCCTTCAACGCTTCCATGACTACAAACCTTTTGTCCCCATCCCGCGTACCTATCAGGTCGGCTCTACCGAAGCAACTGAGGTGAACAGCTACACCTATCTCTGTTATGACACGATCAATGACAACGCGAAACTAAACTATGCCGTCATCGTTAATATCAAGGATGATTGGCTCAGTCCGAATATGAATGCTGTGGATCAACCAGGCCGGACCTTTATCGTTAACGAGGATGGGGATCTATTATCAGACTTTGGTGACCGTGCATTGATGAAAAATCTCTCCAGTGAAGCTTTTATGAAACCGATTATACGGGATACGGAGCAATCAGCTTATTTTACCGAGAAGGTCGATGGCGAAAAATCACTCATCACTTATACCGCTCCCGATGACCTGGGCTGGCGCTACGTGAGAATAACCCCTTATGATCTGATTACCTCGGATATACGGAGTATGCGCACACATACCGTGCTGTTCTGTGCTGGACTTCTCTTCGCAGGCTTGCTGCTCTCTTACCTTGTGTCCCGAAAACTATATCACCCTATTGATAAGGTGCTTGTTCGTTTACGGGTGATGGAGGCAGAGCGACGCGGCAGTCTTCATCTGTTACGGCAGGATTTTCTCCGTGGGGCCCTCCAGGGTCGCGAAACAGTAACTGGAGGGATGCTGGAAGAACGGATGAAGTTCTATGGTTCCTCCATTGATGTTCAGCGTGCATCCAGACTCATGTTGCTGCGTATTGACCATTTTACCGAATTCTGCGAAACGTATCGTGATGAGACCCAGCTTGTAAAATACGCCATGATGAACATCTGCACCGAGACAGCCGATCTCCACTATAATGCGGAAGCTGTGGATATGGGCGGTGATCTGATCACACTCATTTTCAACGAAAAAGCGGAAGACCCAGAACTTGATCAACCTGCCAACAACCGGATTGAAGAGCTGCTGCGCATGATGCAGACTGCTGTACTAACCCATCTGAAATGCTCCATCTCCTTTACAATCGGCACAGAAGAAGATTCCTTGGAAGACAGTATTGCCTCTTACACCAGATCAGCCGAAGCTTCACTGCATCGTTTGTTCATGGGACCGGGCTGTCTGATCTATACCTCTGACATCATGGCTTATCACGCCAAGGAGTACGCATTCCCGGCAGGGAAGGAAAGACAGCTTGTTGATCATCTAATGACAGGTAAGACGCGGGAAGCAAAACAAATCTATGCAGATATCGTTGGCGAAACAGCCGCTTATCCCTTCACTGTCTTCCAGCTAGCCTTATCCCATCTGACGATGACACTGAACCATGTACGAAATACGCTTAAGAAGAATAATCAACTCACGCTTGATTCTGTCTCGGATGGTCTGATGCTGCCTGTCAAAGACGCCGAAGACATCAGTGAAGTGCATGAACACTTCTATCGTATGTTTGATGAGCTTGGTTCCAAAGTGGAAGAGAAACGTACACTGAAGCACGAGGAGTTGATTCGCAAAATCAGCGGCATTATTGAGCGGGACTATGCGGACCCCAATCTATGTCTAACTTCTATTGCAGATGAGCTTAGCATGTCGCCCATCTACGTAAGCAGGCTCTACAAACAGCTCACCCTAAAGGGGCTCACGGACGTGATTAACGAAACCCGCATAGCCAAAGCCCAGCATCTGCTGGTAGAGACAGAGAACTCTGTTGCCGATATTGCCGAGAGAACCGGATTCACCAACAGTTCATACTTCTATCGCATGTTCAAAAAGTTCAACGGTGTTACACCAAATGATTATCGCCGCAAAGAGTTTCATACAGAGAACATTTGAAATCATCCCGAACGTCAGTGTATGGAGTATGGCACACTAATTGTTGATGCAAAAAGAGCGACCTGTGAGAATGAATCATTTCCCTCATGTGTCGCTCTTCTTTATTTAGTTTAAGTTAGATTTCGATTCTAGTCCTGATCCTGATCTTCACCAGACTCATCTGCTGCTTCGCGGACTTTATACTTGTCCAGACGTGTCTGCTGGTACTCACGCAAGGCCTCTTCCCCAACAATTACTTCAACCCGGTGAATGTTCATGCCTTTACCCATGAATTTCTGCTCGTACTCGGTCATCACATGTTCTTCATTCAAGCCATCACGATGCAGGTTCAAAGACAGATTGGTCATTTGCAGGCCAAAGTCGGCAATGGCGTTGAGCGAGAAATCAAACAACGTCTCCGAATCGGTTTTAAAATGAATCTGTCCTTTGGGATTAAGCAATTCCGTGTATTTCTTCAGGAAGCGCGGGTGCGTCAACCGACGACGTGCATGCTTTGCTTTTGGCCAAGGATCACTGAAGTTCAAATAAATGCGTTCCAGTTCTTCCGGCTCAAAAACCTCCTCGATCTGTTCGATATTTGCCAGCGCAAGCTTCAGGTTCGGAGGTGTCTCCACATCAGCCTGACTCCACGCATTACGAGCTTTCTCACTGGCACGTCGCACCAGTTCATCATACATATCAATACCGATGAAATTAAATTCCGGATATTTATAACTCATTTGGCTGATAAATTGACCTTTGCCCATACCAAATTCCACGAAAATCGGATGGTCATTGCCAAACAGTTCAGACCATTTTCCTTTATGCTGCTTGGGGTCCAGTACAACAAGATCAACTTGTTGCTCCAGATTTTCTCTTATCCCTTTTCTGCCACGTAAACGCATTTTATTCCTCCGTTTGTCCCATACTTGTCTCAGACTTATTTTGCCGAAGAACTGGCAAATTGTAAAGAGCAATGAAAAGGGAATCTTCGGATCTGCCACTTTGGGCAAATCTCAAAGATTCCCTCTTCGATTTATTTGGAATTGGGGTCCAACTACTTTAGTAGTTCATAGTCTACCTTATCTTGGTGTGAAAAATCAAATGTCTTTTCGAAAGCATCGCGAACTTTTTGTCTTGCAGCCGCTTTCACTTTCGGATTGCCATTAAAACGGACACCTGTTAAAGCCAGCGCTTCTTCTGCCGTCAGTTCAACAGACACATGATTCAATTCATTGTTTTTAACTTGGGAATTCATTCATATCACCTCACGGTATAGTATGGTCCATGACGTCAACGTTGATGCAAATGCTATGAAGAATAATACCCATTGGATGGTGTCTGACGCTGATTTGAATATAACATAAGGTGTAAACTATAGCAAGCAAAAAACGTTGATTTTACGGCCTATTTTTGCGTTTTGATTCCCTTTTTTTCAGTTTTTTGATACAATGATAAATGTTCAAGAAGACACCTAAAACCACTATCGAGCGTCATTGACGGAAATCGCATAGCGCTTCTGTTTTGGTTCACGTATGATTACTGTAATTCGACAGCCAAAGGAGTACCCTTAAGATGAATGCACCTGCATTACAGCCCCCGCTATTGTGGGGAGATAAACGTTTCCATACTTGGAATTATGAGATGCGAGAACAATTTAACAACAAAGTTTTCAAAGTGATGCTGGATGCCGGATTCACCTGTCCCAACCGGGACGGTTCCATTGCCAAAGGTGGCTGCACCTTCTGCAGTGCGCGTGGATCAGGCGATTTTGCCGGCAGCAGACGTGAAGATCTGGTCACCCAGTTCAATACGATACGGGATAAACAGCACCTCAAGTGGCCTAAAGCCCATTATATTGGCTATTTCCAAGCGTATACGAACACGTACGCTCCGGTTGAGGAGCTACGCGAATATTTTGAAGAAATTCTAGAGCAGCCCGGTGTTGTGGGTTTGTCCATCGCTACACGTCCGGATTGTTTGCCAGACGACGTTGTTGATTATTTGGCTGAACTGAACGAGCGTACTTATCTGTGGGTTGAGATGGGCCTTCAGACGATCCATGATTCCACATCAATATTAATTAATCGGGCGCACGACACGAAGTGTTACGAAGAGGCTGTTGAGAAACTGCGACAACGGAATATACGCGTCTGCACACATATTATATATGGCCTGCCCCAAGAGACGCATGAGATGATGCTGCACACTGGACGGGCAGTCGCCAATATGGATGTACAGGGCATCAAGATTCACCTGCTGCATCTAATGCGCAAAACACCAATGGTGAAGCAATACGAAGCCGGTCTTTTACGTTTTCTGGATCAGGACGAGTATATCAAGCTGATCGTTGATACACTGGAGATGCTTCCCCCGGAAATGATCGTACACCGTCTTACCGGCGACGCACCGCGTGATCTGCTGATTGGACCGATGTGGTCCATGAACAAATGGGAAGTATTGAACTCCATTGATCGTGAGCTGCGAGAGCGGGATTCCTGGCAAGGTAAGTATTGGAGGCGAGCATAGATGGGCTTTCTATCGGTTCTCAGTTGTGCTCATCAGTGGATTGCTTCCCGTCTGCAGCCAGGTGATCTGGCCATAGATGCAACAGTTGGTACAGGAGCAGACACGCTGTTCTTGGCACAACAAGTAGGTCGGCGTGGTCAAGTCATAGGCTTCGATATTCAAAGTGAAGCCCTCACGCTGGCACAGGCCCGGATTCGAAAACAACATGACGAAGCCAAGCTTGGCTCCATCTCCATGCTTCAACTAAGCCATGATCGTATGGCAGAAGCGGTGCCTGAGTCATGGCCTGGTGCGGTTGGTGCAGTCATGTTTAATCTGGGGTACCTGCCTTCAGAAAGTGCAGATTCCTCCATCATCACCGAGACTGACAGCACGATCGCTGCACTCGAGGCTGCACTCGCTTTATTGCGTCCTCGCGGCATTATTACGGTTGTGCTCTACCCTGGTCATGACGGAGGCGCACAGGAAGCGTCAGCCGTATTGGAATGGTCCTCTGCCCTTCCTGTAGAACAGGCACAGGTTGTAATGTATCGCCAATTGCAGCGGGAGACTTCTCCTTTTCTGATTGGTATCGAGAAAAAATAATTTCCTTTGTTCACCAAATACAATAAACTAGACACAGTCGCAAGGCGAGCTATTATCGGCTTTTTCTTCCTGCGAACTGTGTTCTTAATCTACATATGCAAACGTATTCACCTGTTTGCTCATGGCGACTCCATGCCCATGACTGATTAAAGCGATCCACCACTTCATATACTAGAGGAGAGATTACTGATGTCTACGCCATATCCGTTACAATTCCAACCTGAATTCAAAGAACGCGTGTGGGGCGGTCGTGCGCTGGAGCAATTTGGCCTTACGCCCCCTGAAGGACATATCGGAGAAGGCTGGATGATTGCAGATCATCCAAACGGGACAACCAAGGTATTAAATGGAGCACTTGCAGGCAAGGGTCTGGACGAAGTTCGTGAACAACTGGGCACCGAATGGCTTGGAACCAAAGGCGTTTCCGAAAAAGGCGGCCGTTTCCCCCTTCTGATCAAGCTGCTTGACTGTAACGATGACCTGTCCGTTCAGGTTCATCCAACAGACGAGTACGAGGCACTTCCTCCTGGCGAGCTTGGCAAAACAGAAATGTGGTATGTACTCGACGCAAAACCGGGCGCACACATCATCTACGGCTTGAATGAAGGCGTTGATCGGGCAACATTAAAAGAAGCATTGGAGAACGGTACGGTGATGGATACCCTTCGTCAGGTACCTGTGGAAGCTGGTGATACGTTCTTTATCCCTGCTGGGACGGTACATGCGCTCTGTGCAGGTGTTGTTGTCGCCGAGATTCAGCAAAACTCGGATACAACGTACCGGATATACGATTACAATCGTCCAGGGCTGGATGGCAAACCACGTGAGTTGCATGTTGAAGACTCATTGAATGTCACGGCCTATGAGGGCGCAGGTGCTTCAACGATGAAAACCAATAACGCCACGCCCGGTGAATGGCTCAAGCTTGCGGAATGCCCTTATTTTGTGGTGGAAAAAGGGATTGTAACTGACCGTTGGGAACTCTCCACAAGCCCTGACAGCTTCACAATTCTCGTTGTATGTGAAGGAGAAGGAACTTTGGAGTGGGCACATGCTGCATCAGACCGCATTGAATTGAAAGCTGGACAATGTTATCTCTTGCCAGCCAATCTGGGTTCTTATACTTTGAACGGGAATACCACAGTTCTTCGCTCTTATCTGCCATAAATCAAGTTTATCTGTAACCTGCGAAGGAGGAATTACACGAGATGCAGGAATCTACCTTTACCCTGGTCGCTAGTGAAGGTACCCGTATTCATGTGTACCGCTGGCTTCCCGATCCGGAATGTAACGTCAAAGGTGTAGTGCAAATTGCACATGGCATGGGCGAGACGGCAGCCCGATACGCCGAATTTGCAGGTGTTCTTACCCAGAATGGGTATGCGGTCTACGCCAATGACCATCGGGGTCATGGCAAAACTGTGGAGAATGCCAAGTTACTCGGCAATGCTGGTGTCGATGCCTTCCGCTGGATGGCAAGTGATATGATTAATCTCGGCGAAGTAGCCGCCAAGGAGAACCCTGGGTACCCCTTTTTCTAATGGGACATAGCATGGGATCATTCTTGGTACAACATCTCATGTACGCTGGTCATGAGCAGTACCATGCCTTTATTTTATCTGGGACAAACGGCAGACGTGGCCTGCTCCGGTTTGGAGAGAAGCTCGCCTTCTTGCAATGCGGCATTCAGGGCGCTACTCATCCCAGCATGCTGCTTAACGCGATTGTATTTGGCGGATTCAACCGCTCTTTCCGCCCGGCTACGACACCGTTCGATTGGTTGTCCAGGGACGCCCAAGAGGTTCAGCGATTCATCGATGATCCCATGTGCGGAGCAATCTGTACAGCAGGCTTTTTCCGCGACTTCTTCAAATTGCTGCTCGAAGTTCATCTTCCACACAATATGGAGCGCATCCCCAAACACAAACCCGTGTATCTGTTCTCAGGTGAGAAGGACCCTGTCGGACTTCATGGCAAAGGCGTTCTTAATCTGGTCTCACAATACAAGAAGCTTCATCTGGAGAATATTGAGTATCACCTCTATCCGGATGGGCGCCACGAAATGCTGCATGAGATCAACCGAACAGAAGTGGCTCAGCACGTTGTAGACTGGCTGGAGCGGAATACCCCTGACCCGAATACAGACCATAGTCATATGAACCCTGCTGAAACTGCTGGCTCTATATAATAGATTCAGAGAACAATATACTAAGAAAGAAACCCCTGAAACGGATGTACAGCTCACGCTGCATTCCAGTTCAGGGGTTTCTTGTTAAGCGATATGAATAATAGCCAGGCTCTAACGTTATGGATTAACCTTCAATCAACAGAGATTCCGGATCTTCCAGCAATTCTTTCACGGTCACAAGGAAACGAACAGCTTCACTGCCATCGATAATCCGGTGATCGTAGGACAACGCGATATACATCATTGGACGGTTCTCCATCCGCTCTGCATCAATCGCCACTGGACGAAGCTGGATCTTATGCATCCCCAGTATTCCCACTTGAGGCGTATTCAGAATTGGCGTAGATAACAGGGAACCGAATGTTCCACCATTCGTGATGGTGAACGTTCCACCTTGCAGATCAGATAACGCCAGTGTGTTGGAACGAGCTTTGGATGCAAGGTCCGCGATACTCTTCTCGATCTCGGCAAATCCCAGACGATCGGCATCACGTACAACCGGTACAACCAGTCCTTCCTTCGCTGATACGGCAATGCCGATATCATAATACTTTTTAAGTACAACATCTTCGCCATCAATCTCTGCGTTAATTGTAGGGAATTTTTTCAGAGCTCCCACAACCGCTTTGGTGAAGAAGGACATGAAGCCCAGGTTAATCTCATGTTTCTCTTTGAACTTGTCCTTACGGCGTTTACGTACATCCATGATGGCAGTCATATCTACTTCATTAAACGTAGTCAACATGGCTGCAGTCTGCTGAGCTTCTACCAAACGCTTGGCAATGGTTGCACGGCGACGGGACATGCGTTGACGCTCCACTGGTTTGGTATATGTGGAACTTCCAGCTGCCGGAGCACTTGGTGCCGCAGGAGCTTTATTCACTGGTGGAGCAGCAGGAGCAGGCGCCTGATTGTTATGGCTCTTCACATCGTCCTGATATACCCGTCCAATCGGATCTTTGCTCTGAACCTGATCCAACTCGATACCACGTTCACGTGCAAGCTTGCGAGCGGACGGTGAAGCCGTCTTGGCGCTATCGGATGATTCCGGCGCCGCAGCGACAGGTGCTGTTGGTGTTGGTGCTTCAGGTGCAGGAGTAGCGGCCTTTTTCTCTTCAGCCGCTGCCGGTTCGGAAGCGGGTGCACCGCTTCCTCCTCCAGAACCAGCTGAGAGTGTACCGATCGTCTCACCAATCTCTACCGTCTCTCCTTCCTGACGAATGATCTTCTCCAGCACGCCACTTTCTTCTGCGCTGATCTCGATATTTACTTTATCCGTTTCCAGTTCAAGAAGCACATCACCCTGATTAACGGTTTCCCCTTCTTTAACCATCCATCTGGATACAGTTCCCTCAGTTATTGACTCACCCATTGCAGGTACTTTAATTTCACTCACAGCTGTTACCTCCCCAGTGGAATATTATTCTTCGTCGTCTGTTTCAACGCAGATGTAATAATCTGTTGCTGTTCCATACTATGCACAAGCTGATAACCGCTGGAAGGACTTGCGTGTTCCGGGCGACCTTCGTATCTAACGGTTGTGCCTTCCGGGGCAACTTCACGAAGACGAGGCTCCATGTAAGTCCAGGCACCCATGTTTTTGTTTTCTTCCTGTACCCATACCAGTTCTTTAACATTGCTGAAACGTGCAAGGATACGTTTGATCTCTTCTGCCGGGAACGGATACAGCTGTTCCACACGAATAATGTGAAGCCATGACCAGTCAGCTTTATCTTTTTCAATTGCATCTTCCAGGTCAATAGCAACCTTGCCACTGCACAGAATAATGCGCTCAACACGATCCGGTTGTGTACCCAGTCCGGCTTGCTCGAGCACAAGCTCAAACTTGCCTTCACTGAATTCCACTGCCGGTGATGCAACACGCGGATTCCGGATGAGACTTTTCGGTGACATCATGACAAGTGGACGAGCATCTTCAGTTTCAGTCAATGAAGCTTGACGACGCAACAAGTGGAAGTACTGGGAAGCACTCGACAAGTTGGCAACGGTCATGTTGTCTTCTGCACAAAGCTGCAGGAAACGTTCAAGACGAGCACTTGTATGCTCAGGTCCCTGACCTTCATTCGCATGTGGGAGCAACATCACGAGACTGGATTTTTGAGACCACTTGGCACGACCCGCAGATACAAACTGGTCAAAGATTACCTGTGCACAGTTGGCAAAATCCCCGAATTGAGCTTCCCAGATAACCAATGTATCTGGTGAATATACGTTATATCCGTACTCGAATCCAACAACGGATTCTTCAGACAACGGACTGTTATAGATGGCAAAGGATGCTCTTGCCTGTGGCAAGTGATGCAATGGGCAGAACTTGGCTCCATTCTCCGAATCATGCAGTACCAGATTCCGATGAGCAAAAGTAGCACGCTCGGCATCCTGTCCACTAATCCGAATTGGCTTGCCATCTGCCAGAATGGTTGCAAATGCGAGTGTCTCCGCAAGACTCCAATCCACTTTTTCCCCTTCGTTCAGGGAAGTGCTCCGGCGTTGCAAAATGCGCTGTAACTTCGGATACACATTGAAGTTCTCAGGCCACTTCAGCAGATCTGCGTTAATGCTGCGCAGATTCTCCAATGGTACGGCAGTAGGCACAATGGTAACCGATTCCGGCTCACTGATTTTCCGTTGGTAATATTCATGTACTTCATTTTTCTTCATCTGGTCATAAGCTTCTTTTAATCTGTTCGTTACTCCATCGCGAATGCTTGTAATGGATGCATCATCGATAACCGATTCCTGCTTTAATAGATCCTGATACAGGTGGCTTACCGTTGGATGGTTTTTCACCTTGTCATAGACGATAGGTTGAGTCGTTTCGGGATCGTCGGTCTCATTGTGGCCATAACGACGGTAACCGATCAAGTCGATCAAGAAATCCTTTTTGAAACGATTGCGATACTCTGCTGCCATACGAATGGCTGCAATACAAGCTTCCGGATTGTCTGCATTCACGTGCACAATCGGAATTTCGTACCCTTTAGCAAGGTCACTTGCGTAATACGTTGAACGGGAATCACTGCTATCTGTAGTGAAGCCCAGACGATTGTTGACGATAATATGGATGGTTCCGCCATTCTGATATCCTGGCAGAGCTTTGAAGTTAAGCGTCTCTGCGACGATCCCTTCTCCAGGGAATGCTGCGTCACCATGCATCAAAATGGTAGCTGCCTTCGTTACATCCTGCTTCGGATATCCAGGATCACGACGGTCATCCTGAGCCGCACGTGCAAACCCTTGTACAACCGGATTGACGTACTCCAGATGGCTTGGGTTATTCGCCAGTGTAAGGCGAGCCTGTACAGTTTCCCCGTCTTTTACAAAACGGTTCGCACCCATATGATATTTGACATCCCCCGTCCAACCGTAGTTGATTCCCGTCGAACCTTCCGATGGAACCAGGTCTTTGTTCGGAGCATGATGAAATTCAGAGAAAATTTTGCTATACGGTTTGCCCAATACATGAGCCAGTACATTTAACCGTCCACGGTGGGCCATCCCCATCAGAATGTGGCTTGATCCGGCTTCTGCCATAATGCGAACAGCTTCATCCAGCATAGGTACCAGCACATCGTTACCTTCGATGGAGAAACGTTTCTGACCAACAAATGTTTTGTGAAGGTAATCTTCAAATTGCTCAACTTCAACCAGACGTTCCAGCAGAGCCTTACGTTCTTGCGGCGTAAGCGGAGCTGGTGAAGTGCGGGATTCCGCACGGCGATTCAACCACTCACGTTCTTGTACTTCGTGTACATGACTGAATTCATAGGCCATGGGTCCAGTGTATATCTGACGCAAGCGCTGGATTGCATCCCAACCGGTTGCTGTCTGCCCATCTGCACCTTCCCAGATCAGGGAAGCAGGCAAAGCTTTCAGATCTTCTTCATTTAACTCAAAATGCTGAGGCTCCAGCAAAGATGTATCTGTATCTTCACTGATTCCAAGCGGATCTATATCTGCAGCAAGATGACCATAAGTACGGATGTTCCATACCAGCTTACCTGCTGTAACCGCTTTCTGTAATAATTGAATGTCTACGTTCCCGGAAGCCGATTGGGCGTTGCCGGAATTCGAGGTTGTGCGTGCATCACTGCCAGACATCGGCGGTGCACCCCATTGTTCAAATAGTTCACGATAGGCCGGTGTAACCGAACCAGGGTCTTGAGTAAATAATTCATATTGTTCCTGTACGTATCCCATATTGGGGCCATAGTAACTTTCCCAGGGCTTCTTGTTGCCTTCCACGATCGTCATCGACGTTCCCTCCGTCTTGATTTAGTCATAAGTTTTTGACGGAAATCATTGACTAAGCCGTAATTTGCGTTCGTTCAACATTTTAAGCGAAATTTTTCATGAAGTCCAATAATCGTGCTGTTGGTGGTAGTAACGTTAGTCCGACGCTCCCGTCAAGGTTTGTCTGCGTTTTCAAAATCAAAGTAAAACAATGATTGTATATACCGTCGCACAGATGTCGAATACTGTCCTGATCCGTTCGAAGGTTACACTTTCTCCTCTTCTTCAAGTGAAGTCCGTGTTCTAATATCTATTCTATAAACTTTTACGCTCAGGAGCATTTCCTATTTTTAGCTCAATTGATGCATAAATTAGATGAATCGAATAAATCGAGCAATTTGGATAGAACAACGAACGCTGAACTACAACAAAATAGGCATACGATCTCCCATTTTACCTCCTTAATTGAATTGTGGTCCATTATGTTCAAAAACAAACCGTCCAGTTAAACATTAACCATTTGGCATCACATTCAACAAATTATTGGGATTTGATTCAGGAGACCGACTGAAAAAGCTCGCCCAGACATAATTTATCCGAGCAGCTTCTTTGGGGTTCAGCACATTCAATCTCAGCGCATAGCTCCTACTTCTTATCATCCTCTGTAACAGCATCCAGATCGATGGCCATACGGATCATATCCACACAGCGGATACCATCCTCTATAATCTCTTCCTCGTAATGCCTTACAAAGAAGTCACGGTCAACCCCGGTAATGCGAAAACCGCAACGTTGGTATAACTTCAATTGATGAAAGCTGGAGTTGCCTGTCCCAATCTCGAGAATTCGGCAGCCCAATCTGCGTGCAGCTTCCATCGCTTCCTTAATCATATGTTTGCCTACACCTTGTCCCTGCAGTTCTTCCTGTACGGCAATATTAACAATCTCCGCAGTCTCCGGACGAGTCTTGAGTAATACAAACTCCCCAACCATCTCTCCTTCATACTCGGCAATAAAACAAACACCCCGGCTCAGGTACTCATCCACAATTGCTTTTGAAGGATCAGCCATCAATAAAAGTTCGTATGGTCTCTCTCTTCCCAGTCCAAAATCCGGAACGACAATTTCATGCCAATCTCCACCTTTTCATCGTACAATATTCATTTACATCCTGTTTGCAGCAGCCTATGTATGGCGAATCCACAAATATATCATGCTTATCTCAACAACAAACTAGTTTACTCAATCTATTAAACACGCACACTTACTCCCAGGTTAGTCATCTCCCATAAAAAAATAGCAACCTTCATTGTATCATAATATTTGGATATCAATATATAGATATGGATGATACATTATGAGGCATTATTTTTATCCTAACCCAAGCTTAAATGCTCATGGATTAATTTCCATTCCCCATCAAGCCCATCAACAAACACATTCGTTGCCCGCCCCTTTCCATAAGCCGGCTCTCCCTGATAAATCCCCTTCCAGTGATAGGTATAAATACAAACTGCCTGATCTTTGCCAGTCGTAATCCACTTAACCTCTTCAGCACTGTAGACTTCTTCCTTGACGGTTTCCCAAGCGTTCTCAAAATAAGCCCGAATCTCGTCCGGGTAGTACAGGACGTTCCTGTAAACCAATATACGGCATCTGGCGATAACCATTTGCTCACTTCATCGAACTGATGTGTATTCGTCGCTGCAATGTATCCTTGCAGGGCATGCTGGTATCCCATGATCTTCTCTGCCTACGTTTTAATTTATCGTGTCTGACCCTGTTCAAGAACGGAATCGCTATACATCATAAATGTCTCTTGCAGTGTACGTCCGGATGACTTCTCCCAGATCACACTCCGCTCAAACGTACCTTTTTGGAAAAACGCGGGAGACGTTCAGCAAACCAATCCTGCATGGGCAGCTCAAAAACCCGCTTCATAGGCACCCATAACAGTTCGCCTTCAGGCGGATCTTGCAATAACTGCCCCTTGAATGAAGTCGCCAGATAGTTAAATACCATGTACCGCAATCCTTGTTCGGGATCACAGAACTCATCAAGTCCTTTATACGTAATCTCATTGACGGCCAACCCCGTCTCCTCCAGAACCTCCCGCACGGCACCATCCACAATGCTCTCTGGAAAGTCCACCTTCCCCCAGGAGCAATGTATCCCGGAAATCCTTTGCGATCCGGCCGATTCATTAGCAATACCTGATCATTCATTTTGTCCCATACCATACACATCGTTAATATCTCTATTCTGGTGTTCATGTTCGTCCTCCTGCTAATGTGCGCTTCTCTGCTGTACACTAACATTTCTGGGAATAACCTGTCTTTTCCTGCTTTATTCCCACCCTGATATGTGCATACGAAAGGCGGACGCCCTGTACATCAGATGCCCGCCTGTTTTGTAATGTTCTATGCTGCTCATTCCCCGAGCCTGGAGTTTCCGGTTATCGGTTCAATTCCGTAATCAACACGCGGCGTTCCTTCCATTCAGCCCGGCGATAAGCCTGTTGCATACCGAATTTGCGGATACTTGCCTTGGGCACCGATTTATAAGGCAGAACAACCGTAAAGTCCTCATCAAACGGGAAAAAGACAGTCCTACTTTTTCATTGGATAACCACTCTGCCTGAATCGGTTGTCTGGAACAGGCATCAAACGTGCAACTGAGACCTTCTGCAAAAAAATCATAACGCTCCGCAGGTGTTCCAGGTTCCTCCATACAGAGAAACAGACTTAGCTGATCACAGAATAACATGATTTCCACATCGCTTTGCAGCCTCTGTTTCAGCGCTTCAGCATCACCACCAAGTTGGTTCTCCCAACTCAACTGATGTTCACGCTCAATATTCAGGTATTCCCGGATGTCTTCATCATCCTGCGCATTAGCTCCCAGATTTTTCTGAAACAGCTCCGTATACATCAGACTGCACAATAATCCGGCGTACAGGTTGTTCTGACGAACTTCTTCAATGCCTTTTTGGTAGAACACAAAACGCGGACGCAGTGGAAAGTCACGAAACGAATACGGTGATTGACTGTAATCATTCCAGAATGGAGACGAATCCAGTTCAATCCAGCCCCGGTCATGTTCTTTGGCCGCCAGAATCAATTCATCCCGATGCGCAGGATCGGCTAACAGTTCACTTTTCCAGTGGGAAGCCATCTCTCCGGCTACTAATCCATGCTCATGCTGTGCGGTCAAAACAAAATCATGCTCTCTCTCATATACGATCATTTGCTGTCACCCTTCCGCATGGTATACGTTGACTTTAACATAAATTGGGTTAAACTTTCCTATAAGTTGATTTTCGCTCCACTGGGATGAAAGGCAATATGGAATGGGCAAATGTAAAGGTGTTGTCAGTTTCCTGAAATTTGGTACACTAAAGGTTGTGTCCACAATTATATTACATACAGAAAGCGGGATCTCATGAATTTATACTCTCCTTACATCGAGTTTAACCGCAAGGAATGGGCTGAACTTAAAGAACATCAGACCACTCTTCCACTGACGGAAGCCGAATTAGAACAGTTAAAGGGATTGAATGAAGAGGTATCAATTCAAGAAGTTGAAGATATATATTTGCCTCTGACCCACTTTATTGACCTATATGCAAGAGTTTCACGAGAGCTGAATCGACTGACGGCCTCCTTTATGAAAAAGAAGCTCTCCCCACCCCCTACATCATTGGAATCGGGGGAAGTGTTGCCGTGGGCAAAAGTACAGCCGCTCGCTTGCTTCAGGCACTGCTTGCCAGAGGCAAGAATAAACCCAAGGTTGACCTGGTCACCACCGACGGTTTCTTATATCCCAACGCTGTCCTGCAAGAGAAGGGCATCATGAATCGCAAGGGATTCCCGGAAAGCTATGATATCAAATCCCTGATTCAGTTCATGGGCGATGTGAAATCAGGCAAACCTGAAGTGAAAGCACCGGTGTACTCTCATCTCGCCTACGATGTCATTCAAGGGGAAGAGAAGCGGATCTGTCAACCGGATATCCTCATTATTGAAGGTATCAATGTACTTCAGATCAAAAAGGAAACACCTTTGCTGGTCAGTGATTTCTTCGACTTCTCCATCTACATCGATGCGGAAGAAGAGCACATCAGACACTGGTACGTGGAGCGTTTTAAGCTGCTGCGCAATACAGCATTCCAGAACACGGATTCTTTTTTCCATCAGCGATTCGCCAATATTGATGAAGAGGAAACCGTGCGTACCGCCAACCAGATCTGGAAGGATATCAATGCGAAAAACCTGCATGAAAACATTTTGCCAACCAAAGGGCGTGCCAGACTGATCCTGAAAAAGGAAGCCGATCACTCCATCGGGCAGATTCAATTGCGCAAACTCTAGATCATGCTTGTATACACCTTGATGTTGTAACTAATTACCCTTAAAAGGAGAGAAAAACACATTGCAAACCCTGATAATACTCGGCAGTATTATGATGTTTCTGGCTGTTGCTTTGGGTGCTTTTGGCGCACACGCGCTCAAGCGCAAACTGTCCGCTGACATGATCAAAATATATGAAACTGGCGTTCAATATCACCTGATCCACGGACTTGGAATCATCCTGATCGGACTGCTGGCAGACCGTCTCGAATCCTCTTCATTCGTTATGCTTGCGGGATGGCTGATGTTCGCCGGAATCATCCTGTTCTCGGGCAGCCTGTACGCTTTAAGTGTAACGGGGGTTCGCAAATTGGGAGCCATTACCCCGCTTGGGGGAGTCGCATTTTTGGCTGGATGGGTTATCATCATGATTGCCGCATTGTAAGTAGGCCTTCCCTGGATTGGATAAACAAAAAGAGTGTTCTGGCTGATATCCTATCGCTGGAGCACTCTTTTGTTGTTCAATCTGTCCAAATTCTTCGAATGGTGGGCAATCCAGCATCTGGCCGTTGTCTCTTCAGCACATACACGTCCGGGTTAGAGAGTTTGGCCCACTCCTTATAACCAAAGGATGGTTCATACTCCCGAATAAGCAGGGACAACAAGTTCCCATGGGTAACCACGGCTCCATGCTGTTCCGGTCTGCTCCACAACTCTTCCAGTAGCGCGAGCCCCCTTGCAGCTGCGTTTCTCGAAGATTCCCCGCCTTCTTCCACCCAATCCACATCATCGTATGTACGTTTCAGTACATCCATCCAGTCCGGCAGATCGAGAGAGCTAAGTACCCTCTCCTGAAGACGTTCATCCGTATGTATATGTTGCAACGTTGCTAGGCCCAGTGGCATAGCTGTCTGAACGGCTCTTTTCCATGGACTGGAGACAATATACGTTATCGCATGATGAGCCAAGATATCGGCAAGTTTTTCGGCCTGCCTGATCCCTTCATCGGTAAGCTCTGCATGGGGTTCCTGACCTGTGGCCTTGGCGTGACGGATAAGATAAATGGACTGCATCGCTATCACCTCCTATGGTGTAACCTACATGGAGTTCTTCTCAAGATATTGAAGTGCCCTGTACATTTTCTCCTGCTCTTCCGGTCGGCCTGATGAACTGAGGAAATTGACTTGTTCCCCTGTTCTGTCTCCATGCTGAGCTACCAGTCCGAGCCGCTGCTTCAGATGATTCACCGTGCCTGTACTGCCATCAATAATCTGTATATGATCTGGCAGAACCGTTCGCAGAATGGACGTATAGAATGGATAATGCGTGCAACCAAGCACCACTGTGCCATACCCGCGAAGATCGAGATCTGCCAGCTTGGATCGGAAATAATCAGCGATTTTACCCGGATCAAAATCCAGCTGTTCACACCATTCCACAAGTTCCGGCAGCGCAATGGAATCCACACTGTGGTGATCGTCAACACGCGATACCAGCTCGTTATACTTGGTTTGGCTCAAGGTGAGGGCGGTGGCAAATACAAGTACTCTCTTCCCACTATCCCGATTCATCTCTACGGCTGGTTTCACCGCAGGCTCCATGCCAATGATCGGGATATCGTACTTGGCGCGCAGATCCTTCACCGCGAGACTTGTTGCTGTATTACAAGCAATCACGATGGCTCGAACACCCTCCTGAACGATGGCTTCCACACAATCAAAAATATGCCCTCTAACCTCATCCGCAGACTTGGTTCCATATGGGACATGCAATGTATCGGCATAATACAGGAACTGTTCTGCCGGAAATTGTTGTAATGCCTTATGCAGCACGGTTAAACCACCGATGCCTGAATCAAAAAAAGCAATTTTCTTATTCAAGGATTTCACCTCTATAATGTATTCTTTCGGGCTCCAAGAACCTCTCGATGCTGCTCATGCTGACTGGAGGTGAGGTTTGTATTTCCGGCTCATCACACACTACAGTGCTTGACGACCTGCGGGAATCATTCCGGTTACGGATCGTTCTTCTGATCGCTGATGGATGATGATGAACCATTATTCTACGTTTATTTTATACTGCCTGAGCCAGTCCTTGCCACTATGCCACGTCTCTACAGGGTTGTGCTCTCCAAGCATTTCGCTACTTGCCTTAGCCATGATCCATTCTTTAAGACCATTATCCGGGCTGGATTCGAGATCCTGTAACAGGAGCAGCAGTCCTTCCTCACCCGAATTCAGGATGTCCTCGTAAACCTCCGGGTTACCACCAATATAATCATTGGGATTGCTGCTGGTCAGGAGGACAGGGTCGCTCATCATCTGCTGCAGGTTGCTTTCAATGGTTGCTGACAATACTTGTTCTTCCGTCTGAGTCGAACACGCGGCTACCGTCAGTGCAATACATATGGATAACAAACCCAGAATTAGTCTTCTTCGATTCACTGTAGCACTCCTTTCAACAACGAGTTAACGCAACCGGAAGCTGTCTGATCCAGCTCAACAACCCATAACATCTCCCTCGCGTGATTGCCTGAGCATCCAAACGAATGCACCGCATGAGTGATAAATTCAGCAAAGCTCTCATCATAATTATACTCGTTTCGATAGATTCGAATATGCGCTTCAATGACATACTGAAGGTCCTTCTGTAGGAAAGTACGGATCATTAGACATCACAGCCTTTCCTCAACCCCACAGTTGTGATACTGAAATCCACACCGAACTGAATTAATCCCAATTTACGGGCAACTTGCTGTGAAGCAAGATTATCCCAAGATGTACTGTAGATTGGCATGCGTCCATGCTCCTTGACATGATACTGCCAGCATTTTACCGTCTCCGCTGCATACCCATGTCCTCTATAACCGGGCGCTGTATATAGACTTGCTTCCGCCCCATGATCGGAGAGCCTTGCGGAGCAGCATACTGCCACAGCAGAATCACCAATCACATAAGCGGAAACAGGCCATTTTTCAAGCAAGTGATCTGTTAATGCAGGGAAATGCTCTGCCAGCAAATCACATTGCTCCTGACCAATTCGTTGTACGTTCCGACTCCACTCGTCAGAGGTTTCAGGAAAAGTATACGCGGGCCCCATCCATACACGATGTACTGGCTCAAAGGTTCCCACCTTGCGAATCAGTTTGGGAATATCCAATGGAAGCTCGCATTCCTTTCCCAACTCATTCATTAGATCCGGTGGTAACTGCTCATGGTAATAGATGAATGAACCGGCAGAAGCCATCCCGATAAAAATGGCTGGCGCCTGCCCACCACCCTGCTCATTAATGCTTACTAGACGCTGCTGCTCGTTCATTGTATATAAGGTGCTCGCCTGTATTTTCAACATCTCCATAGACGACAGGTTCGATGTTGGCACCATAACTATGAAGTTAACCTTTGCAATAATCGTCTGCCTTCACTGCCTTTACCTGCTTCCTGCTGTTCCAGAAAATCAGATAATTCACGTAAATCAGACGGGCGATATCCGGCCCCGCACCCACAATTATGAAAGGTATAACCATGACGATATAGCATCATCACTTTGGTCCATTGTTTGGTATCCTTTTGCTTGGGTGCCTGGAAATCCTGTCCCATGCTAACCATGGATGCCGCACATTGCGGACATTTATATTCAAGTCGGGTCACCACTTCAGGGCTTAGATCATATCTGGAAACTTGTTTAAATGATTTGCGACAGTTGAAGCAGGCATAGATGTCTTTATATGGTCCTGATATGGCATATCTACACATCGTCTGCACCCCCTTAATAATTTCCATTATACGGGATTCCACTCGCACATACGAATCGATTTTGCATCATTGTGAATAATTCGTACACGTCACTTCTTACCTTTGCATTGCAGCTTCTTTCCATGCCTCACCGAGTTCTGCAATTGTTGCATACCGCTGGGACCGATCAGCATTTACCGCACGAATCACAACTTGATATAAAGCCTTTCCGGCATCCCATCTATCATATGAACGGTCTTTCTCCCCACCCAGCAGCGCGAACGCCATGGCTCCCATATTGAATACATTGGTAACCGCATCTATGGATGCGCCTAACTCATATTCCTCCGGAGACATAAAGCGGGAAGATCCCCACATACGCCCCATGGTATTGGTGAAGGAGCCCTTTCGATACAGATCGATATCGCAAATTTTCATGAAGCTTTTGTCAAAATCATAGATTAGACTGCCGTCATACAGATCCACTGCCACATAACCTCTCCGCTCCACTTCAATATGAAATTCAAGAATCTGCTCCATCGCGTCAATCCGTGCCTTCACCGGAAGCTGTCTGAACTGGTAGTAGGGCGAACGTGGATCTTCATATTTGGCCGGAGGCGGAAACTTCCAGTGATTATGGAGATTCTCCCCTCCACCCAATCAAATACACAGACATACCCTTGGTCCGTTGCAAAATGATCCGTTAGTCGAATCAACGTGTCATGCGCCAAATCTTCGTAAACGGAAACAGATGATTTCAGATTACGAATGGCTTCCGGGGGACTCCCTGTATGATTCGCATGAATTGTACGTGCTCCCGCATACTTTACGAACAATCTCTGGCCATCCTTTTGCACGATGCCGAAGGAGAGATTTCCTGAATCCTGCTGATCAAATACGTGAAAGACCGTACCCATGGGCCGTAACCAATCAAAAGAATGAGCTTCTTTTAAAACAAAAGAAACACCGTCCATCTTAAGTTCAACTTGATCTGTCATAGGACTTCTCCTGTCGAGCCATCCTTAATGGATGTTGATTTCTCCGTATAGAAATAATTCATATGTGACTCGTCATATCCGTGCCCGTTCACTTCCAGAGCGTTACGCTCCATGCCATACACTTCAAATCCATATCGCTCATATAAGCGTCTGGCCGATTCATTCGTCGTTACCACGCTCAGATTAATTTGCTTGATGCCCTCCAGATCTCTTCCCCGTTTCAAGACTTCCTGGAGCAATCGCGATGCCAGACCGTTTCCCCGATATGGCGGAGCAACATAGACGCCCCAGATGATGCCTTTGTGCCTGAGCTTCAGGCCATATTCTCTCTTGAAGCCCATCATTCCCGCGAGTGTTCCTTCTGTTGTATATGCCCCCAGAATATAATCGTCGGGCTCGTTATGTATGCGTTCCTGCACTTCATTCATGGGGATCTGAATGGATAATTCGAAGGAAGCCCCGAAGGCTTCGGGATGCGTTTTGAGTGCTTCCAGTCGAAAAGGCCAGTATATGTCTGCTTCATCCCGGCGGATATTGCGAATGACGTACCCATCCTGCGTATATGCCTCACTCATACTCAATCGCTCCCTGCATTTCATACGGATAATCAATCTGACGTTTTACATTAGCCGCCGCTTCCTGTCCTGCCAGCATTCCCACAACATAGATCCCCAGATCAATGGAAGTGGCTACTCCACCCGCAGTAATTACATTTCCATCTCGCACAATCCGGCTCTGAATCACCTCAGCGACATACGGCTGAAGCAGATCATAGGTGTACGGATGTGTCGTCGCTCTTTTACCCGACAAAAATCCAGCCGCACCCAGCAGAAGAGAGCCTGTGCACACGGATACCTTCAAGGGAACAGACTCCGCTTGTTTCAACCAGCCTACGAACGCCTCGTCATACCGGAGCTTGCGTGTTCCCATGCCACCAGGGATAAATACAAGATCATACTCTGCCAGGTTCGGCTTCACTCGATCGACCTTCAACATTAAGCCAGACTCATCCGTGACCTGATCTGTTATCGCACAGGTTTCCCACGTTGTTCCTTTGGTTTGCTCAAAGAAATTCAACCGATTGATCACATCATAGAACCCTGCAAAATCAAGAAAAGTCAGTCCATCAAACAAAACAAATGCGATTTTCATATGTAAAAACCTCCAATAGTCTTATTTTGACGCGTTCCGATCCCGCTCCAACGCTTCCTTCACCCGATCACGTGCTGGCAGCTTGCTATTGATATGAAGGAGTAAGCCCACAATCACAAGAAGCAGAATAACAACAATGATTTCAAACACGGGTCCACCCCTCTCAAGTAAATAGTGGAAAATGTGACCTACTCCTGAAGTATGTAGTCTCTATTTTAGTCCACGGGCGATGATCCATTCCAGCCACTTCCAGGGTAGCAATGCTTTACCTATGATTAGCACACGTGAACCTTTCCCTAGTGCATATCGCAGCCTTGGTGCACGCATCCGTGCAATTCGTCCGATTAGATCTGCTACCTCCTGTGGGTCAGGTGCCGTCTCGCTTGAATGTTTGGAATAGCGAAGAACCGCATCCAGCTTATCCTTATACGGTGATTCCTCGCTCCGGTGAATTTCCCCTAGCCCCTTATTCCAGATCGGCGTGCGATAAGCGCCTGGCTCAATCAATACCACCCGAACGCCGAAGGAATACATCTCATGCCGCAGACTTTCCGTGAATCCCTCCACAGCGAATTTGGAGGCAGCATAAGGTGCATATCCCGGAAAACCGGATAACCCGCTGACGCTGGACAAGTTAATGATCAGACCTTGCTTCTGCTCACGCATCACTGGCAAGACTGCACGCGTAACCGCAATTAGTCCAAACAGATTCGTCTCCATCTGGCGCCGCCAGTCCTCCATCGATACTTCCTCAATGAACCCGCCAACTGCAAATCCTGCATTGTTCACCAGTATGTCGATGCGTCCATAATTCAGAACAACTTTGGTTATAGCTGCTTGCACCGATTCAGAATCCGTAACGTCCAACTGCTCATACACCATACGTTCTGTTATACCTGCCTCTCCTGCAAGTCTGACCAACTCTTCTCTTCGACTAAGGTCGCGCATGGTGGCAATCACAAGGTATCCCTGTTTGGCAAGAGTTATGGCCGTTAACATGCCGAATCCACTGGATGTGCCTGTAATGAGGGCCACGGGTTCATGTGCACCGGATGTTGATCGTCTTTTTTCCTTTATTTCTTCATTTCTGTGATCCTCTGTCTGCATCCGCTGATGTCCATCTCCTATCTTGTATGTCACCACTGTCATTCAGCCACCTGCTCTTCCCCAATATTCTCCCACCAGCTCAATGAAGCTGTCTCTCTACCCTGCGCAGCTTGGTGACCCCTGGTTTGAACGTATACGGGACGAATGTCACCTCTGGCAAAGTACAATCCATCCTGTCTGCCAACTTGTTCAATTCCTGCAACACATCAGCCCTTACTTGCCCTATTGCTGCATCTCCACCAAGTACTAGCGATACCTCCATCGTCCCGTCCCCACGTTGCACCACACGATAATGTTCAATATCCGGCGAAGCCGCGATGACGGCGCGAGTAACAAAATCCGGAAAGACAGGTACCGGTGCACCCGTATGAAGTTGTGTAAAATAAAGCATATCATCACAGCGGCCTTCAATCCGCTCAATAGCTGTAAACAGAGAACCGCAGGCACATGGCATCGCCGATTCTGTCAGAATATCATTCAGCCGATACCGGATGATCGGTTGTGATGTTCTGGAGAAGTCCGTAATAATGGGCACAAACCGCCGGGTGGCAGAATCAATGTACTCTTTTTCAATATGGACTATATCTTCATTCAAATGCAGTGTGCCATAACGACAGGTCGCACCCAGGAACCCTTCTGTACACTGGTAGACTTGATGAACGGTCTGTCCAAAGACCTGCTCCAGCACCTTGCGATCCAGGGGGTCCAGCACCTCGGCAACCGAGATGATTTTATCCGGTACAGCGGTCAATTGACCTGCCACATAGGCGTCCGCCAACAGACGCAGCATGGATGGAGGAGCTACCCACACCGTAGGTCGGTACTCTTCCAACCGTCTCACCAAGGTCTCCACACGCTCCAGCAGATCAAAGTACTGAAACTGTAACTTGCCGCGCTGCACCGACTCATACAGATTACTGTTGGCCCGCAGGAAAAACGCAATCTTCGCAGGTTTCCACAGCCCGCCAGGCAGCAACTTGGCCAGCACCGTGCCCGTCCACGCATCCTGCTCCTGATCACTCACCAGAAATATCCCCGATTCCCTGACGTACCCGAGGACAATCCAACGGTCACTCCCTGAATGGAGGGTTTGAAGTCACGCGTTTCTTCACTTTCCCCTGCAAGAGCCATCGCTTCGTCTCTGGTAATGCCCACCGTGTTGAGTGTATCGAAATGCTGCATCATGATTGATTTGTCAATCAACGGGAATCTTCTCCAGTCAGATGCGTGCACGCCACCCCACCACTGCTGGTAAAACGGAGAGCGGGCACGGATCTGACGGACATGACGAATGATTCGGCGTTCTTGCCAGCGCTCCAGTTGTTCTCGCGTTTTCCATGTTCGCAGCCCACGTGCGAGCGCATAATGAACTACAATACGAAGGGTATTGCTCATTGTTTCCGCCCTCCTGTACCCCAAGCGTCCAGCACCTCTCGGCAGTGACTTGGCACAATCCGAATGTGGGGAAACTGCTGATGCAGCTGGACAAGCTTGTCGAAGTTACGGTGATATTCCTGTCGATCCGACATAATAATACCCGCGAGTATATTCGGTCTGCGCTCTTCACGAAAAGCCCGACTCGACCACACTGCATCCGCACACAGGAAATAGTCATGTTCTTCTGTACGCAACAGAAGTCCCATCATGCCTTCCGCATGACCGGATACCTCCACCCCCAGCAGACTGCCATCGCCGAAGATATCGTAAACCTCATCATAAGGGAACGATTCTCCCGCTCTCGTCCATCGCTCCGGCTGACTTGTAACAGGCAAGGATCGGGCTACAAAATCTTCAGGCAACAATCCAGACAGATAACCTGCCTTTACAGCCGCAATCGGACCGAGTGAGCGCACAGCATCATAAGCTCTTGGCAGATAGATGAATTGTGCCTCCGGGAAATCCCGTACACCTGCGATGTGATCGCCATGAAAATGGGAGAGGATGATATACCGGATATCCGAAGCTTTCAGCCCAAGCCCAGCCAAAAAATGAACGGCACTATCCTCTTCACGATAAACCACCGGTGTAATATGACGATACAGTGCATTGGGCAGATGAGCCGTTTCCTTGAAAAAGCGGGAGCTATATCCCGTATCCAGCAGGATCGGTCCATGTACGGGGTGAATAATGCAGGCAAATCCTGCCGGGAAAGGCACCGGGCCCAACCGACCACCGCGCAGCGTTAGAAACTCTGGATGTGTGCAGTAACCTGCCGCACCCAGATATAGTTCTACCGGAGTTGTTGTCAGCATGATTCAGTCCTCCACCAATCGGCAAATTGTTGCAATCCCTCTTCAATGGACACCCGAGGGACGTACCCCAATCGCTCCCTTGCATCCGTAATATCCAATTTCTGCGGGATGGATAAGGAGCCAACGGTATACCGTGTTAACGCAGGTTCACCGAGCGCAGGAATAAAGCCATGAACACGTTCCAGCAAGGCTGCAACGCCATATGCTGCCCGATAAGGAATGTTTCGACTACGCAGCGGCATGTCCAGCATGCCAAACAGGTTGCTCACCAACTCATTAAACGCCCTCGGATCGCCATTGGAGATATTGTACGCTCTGCCGAGCGCTTCGTCCGGTGCATCACGGCTCAATAACAGGGCGTCCACCACATTATCCACACAGGTCAGATCAATTAAAGCCTGTCCGCCACCGATCATGGGCACGCCTGATTTCGCATTGGCCGCGACGATTCGGGGAAACAGCGTCTGGTCATACGGACCAAAGATCGCTCGCGGTCGAAT